>NC_021089.1:0-1295804 GCF_000376605.1 Wolbachia endosymbiont of Drosophila simulans wHa | reverse complement strand
TTTTTATTTCAAAAAAATGAAAAATTTGTAAATGTCGCTTGTATCGAGGATTAGAAGCATGCAAAAACAGTAATACATTATGTATAAATAAGATGTTAAATTTACTGGCAAATAAGTAAAGTATTCATATAAATATAGCTAACCTAATATAGATTTACTGAAGCAAATTTATGATTATATTAAGTAATTTGAGTTGTTATGCTGTATTAGGTATTGAACTAGAGTTTTACATTGAAGGAATAGAAAAAGAATACTTATTTCTGAATAGCATCAAAAATAAAATAGCATCTCTTGAATTTTCTTGCGAGAAGGAGAATTCTACACATCAGTATGAGATAAAAAGTGGTTGTTATACGAACTCCTACAATTTAATTAAGCATTTTGAGTTAGCAAAACAATCACTTACTGAAACAGCACAAAAACTAGGTGGGAATGTTTCTTTTAAAGCAAAGCCTTATTTGGATAGAGCAGGCAGTGCATTAAATGTGCATGTTAATCTCGTGAATTCAAATAACGGTAACTTATTTTATATCAATGAGCAAAAGTACAGTGACTATCTGATTCATAGTATTGGTGGATTATGTGCAATGATGAAAAAACATATGTTGTTTTTTGCTCCAAATGATGATTCATATTTAAGATTTCAGTATCCGGATATTCACACTCCAACTACGATTAGTTGGGGAGTAAATAACAGAACTGCTGCGATAAGAATTCCCTATTTTGGCAACGATTTCAAAAGATGCCGCCTAGAGCACCGCGTTCCCGGAGCAGATTGTGACCTTGAAAAAGTACTCACAGCAATAATTGAAGGTATGGTTTTTGGTATAGAGAACAAAATTGCTCCGCCAAATAGGGTCTACGGCATTGCATCTGATCCTCAATATGAGATGGAGAGGTTAATATAACAACTATCTATCAAATCCTAATCCGTTAAACCCCTTTTGGGTAATTGGCTGTTTTAGCATTTTTTTTACATCATTATCTACATTTTTGCACTGTAATAGCAAGTCTAAAGCAGATAGTTTCTGCGTGCTTTTAGATTCAAGCTCTAGATTGCTTAACACTTGCCCAGGAAGTGGATTACCAGGCACATCCATGTGCTCAGGAAGAGGTTTCATCTGATTCTTTATAGAGCTAGAGTTATTTTGTGTAAGAGTTTTATCATTTAGCATGCTAAGAATAATTTCCTCAGGCACTACCATAGTTTTTGTATAATCAACAGGATTACTATTTTCAGCATCTATAGTCACATGAATTGGTTCGCCAAACGCATTTATAGGACCACCAAGTGATCCTTTCTCCATGCGTTCTTGTGCTCTTTTCCTTATTATTTCTTCTTCTAACTCAGTTTCAGTTTTTTCTGGTTCTTTTGCGGTATCTTTTTCTTCACCTTCATCAACACTGCTATACCCTTCATCTTCTGAAACTTTCTCTCCTGAAACACCAGTAATTTCAGGCTGTTCTTTTTTAGTTCTTATTTTATGAATCAGCGAAAGTAATAAGTAAGTAACTGCAGCAGCAGAAACGATAATGGCTATCTTTGCGGCAATGTGGATTGCTGTTAAAAATATTAAAGCTGATAAAGCTCCAGCTAATCCAGACACAATAACTTTATTTTTGCCTTTTGTTATATTTAGAATTGCCACCATAATAACCTCTCAAATACTGTTCTAGAATTATTATACAGGAATTTTCTTATACTTGCAATTTTGCGAAAATTTTAATTATTTGCATAAAGTTTTAAAGCTACACAAGGATTAATTAATATGCAATGTATCTCGACTATAATATTGTACAAACACACATATTCAGCTAACATTCAACATGCAGAGCTTACTCATAGAGCGAAACAGGGCGGTGGTATTATTACTTATAGTAATTTTTATCTTCGGTTCATACGTTTATGTAAAAATGCCAAGGGAAAGCAATCCTGATATACAGATTCCTATAATCAGCGTGTTTGTTGGACTTCCTGGAATTTCTGCTCAAGATAGTGAAAAGCTATTAGTGCTTCCTATAGAAAATGAACTAAGATCCATCGAAGGTGTAAGAGAATTGAGAGCTTTTGCAACTAATGATGGTGCTCACATGATACTCGAATTTGGAACAGAGTATGATAATAAAGAAGTGCTCGATAATGTTCGTTCAAAGCTTTCAAACATAAAATCGAAGTTACCTGTTGAAGCGGAATCTCCGATAATCAATGAAATAAACTTGAGCTTATTTCCGATACTCAATGTCGGCTTAATTGGTAATTTGCCAGAAAGAGCCTTAACTGAAATAGCACGCAAGCTAAAGAAAGAAATAGAATCTCTGCCAAATGTTCTCAAAGTTGAAGTGGCGGGTATGCGTAAAGAAACAGTGGAAGTTATAATTGAGCCCACAGTTCTAACAAAATATAACATTCAATCAAACGAAATATTCCAAGCTATATCAAGCAATAATAGACTAGTGGGAGCTGGATCACTGGAAAATGACACCGGTAAATATTCGATTAAAATATCAGGATTACTAAAAGATATAGAAGATATTATGAATATTCCTATTAGATCTCAAGGCGATGCAGTTTTGAGAATAAAAGATATAGCAAAAGTATACCCTAGGTTTGAAGATCACCAAGGGTTTGCTCGCATTAATGGATTACCTAGTGTCGTGCTAGAAATTTCAAAACGTAACGGAAAAAACATAATAGACACAGTAAATCAAGTAAAATACTTAATGGATAAGGCAAAAGATCAATTACCTGAAAATTTAAAAGTGGTGTACTTAAACGACCAGTCAAAAAACGTCCGCGATGTGCTTGATGACTTGGAAAACGGCATAATATTTGCTGTGTTGTTAATATTGATCATAATGATGCTTTCTATGGGAACAAGGATTGCTATTCTTGTGGCACTCTCGATACCCGGTTCCTTTCTCATTGGGATAATAGCTCTTTACTTTATGGGTATAACCTTAAATATCGTTGTGCTCTTCAGTTTAATTATGGCTGTTGGCATGCTGGTTGATGATGCAATTGTGATCAGCGAATATGCCGATAGAAAGATGATCTGCGGAATGGGCAAAGTAGAAGCCTTTCACACTTCAGTTCGTGATATGTTTTATCCGGTCTTATCATCAACGTTAACTAAATTGGCAGTGTTTTTTCCTTTACTACTCTGGCCTGATACTGTGGGAAAATTCATGCAGTATATACCAATTACAATAATTTTAACTTTAACCGGATCGCTCATTATGGCTCTGGTTTTTATACCAACACTTGGTGCAATCTTTGGAAAGCCATCAGTAACTTCAAAGGAAGAAATTGAAAAAATGAATGCTATCGAAAGTGGTGAAATAAAAAATGCTGGGCCTATAATAAGAGCTTACGTACGAATGCTAGAGAAGGTTTTGGATCATCCTAAAAAATTCGTATGTGCTACTGTATTCGTTTTGTTTTCATTTAGTGTGCTGTACTTTACTTTTGGTCCTGGAGTAAAGTTTTTTCCGAAAGTGGATTCAGATAATATTTTAATCAGTGTTAAAGCAAAAGAAAGCTTATCAGCCAAAGCACGAGATCTGATACTCAAAGAAGTGGAAGAACGCATTTTGAGCATTGAAAAAAAAATTCATGTTTCTTATGCTAGATCAGGAGCATTTTCAGACAACGTTATCGCCAGAATACAACTAGAACTTATGGATTGGCGCTTCAGGCGCAAAGCTAAGCACATACTAAATGATATAAGGAGCAGTGTGCAAGACATGAAAGGAATAATAATTAATGTTCAAGAGGAAAAGCCAGGACCGTCGGCTGACAAGCCAATACAAATCAACCTCAGCGGGAGTGCATCCAGTTTGAATTTAGCAGCAGAGAAAATTCTAGAAATTATGAACCAACCTTCATCCGGGTTTATAAATATTCAAGATAGCAGATCAGCACCTGAAATAGAGTGGAATATGAGTGTTGATAAGAATAAGGCTACAAGCTCTGAAGTAAGTGTTGCAACCATTGGCGATTTTATAAAGATGGTTACAAATGGAGTGTTGATTGGAAAATATAGACCAAATAACACGGATGAAGAAATCGATATTGTACTCCGTTTCCCTGGAAAGGATCGCAACATGAAGACTATAGACAATCTTTTTATCAATACAGTTAATGGCCCGTATCCTATGAGCAATATAGTAAAATATGCTCCCGAAAAAAAGGTAAACAAACTAAACAGGATTGATGGATTACGCACAGTGACAATCTCTGCTGACGTTGATACTAGCTATCTTGTTGATGAAAGAGTAAAGTTCATTCAGAATTCTATTGCCCAGGATTGGGACAAGGGAGTAAAAATTGATTTTAAAGGCGACAAAGAAGATCAACAAAAATCAGGAGCATTTTTGTTAAAGGCTTTTATATTAGCGATTACACTAATGATATTGGTATTAGTGACACAGTTTAATAATGTATACCATACATTTATCGTAATGACAGCAGTGTTTTTATCCACAACATGTGTGTTTTTTGTTTTCTTTCTTATCCAACAAGTTTTCGTAGTTGTTATGTGTGGAGTGGGGATAATTGCTTTGGCAGGAATTATAGTAAATAATAACATACTATTGCTTGATGCCTTTCATCACCAAATTAAGGTACACAAAAATGACATCAAGCGATGTGTAATAAACGCTGCAATTTCTCGCGTTAGGCCAATATTGCTTACCGTTGCAACCACAGTTCTTGGTTTAATACCGATGATTACCAGGTTAAATATCAATTTTTTTACGCTACAAATCACATATGATGCTCCATCAAGCCAGTGGTGGGTTGACATTTCAACAACCATAGCAAGTGGAATATTGGCTGCAACGGTTTTAACTTTATTCTTTACTCCTGCGTTGCTTGTTATACAAAAACATGAAAAAACTTGACTTAAATTAGCAATCATTTAACATTTAAGATAGTGTTCTTTGCCCGTTGGAGCTATAATTATAACTAATTACATTGGATTTATTTATTATGATTGCTAATCGTAAAAGCAGTGTTAAGCAGAAAAGTAACAAGAATAACATAGTTGGAAGCCTTGATGTAATAAAAACAGCAGGAGAGCTTTCACTTCAAAAAGGTTTAGATTTTGATGTTGTAATAAAGGCACTAGAAAGTGCTATAGAAGCAGTGGCTCATCAAAAATATGGTAGCAAAAGTAAAATTGTAGTTGATATAGATAGAAACACAGGCAAAGTTACTTCATATAGAAAACTAAAAGTTATTGATGATGAATCAAATGAAAAAGAGAATACCGAGTGTGAATCAATTACGCTTACACAAGCTAAATTAATAAAAGGAGATGCAAAAGTTGGAGATACTGTTAGTGAATTACTCTCTCTTAACACTGATCTTGCTTCAGCAAGAATTGCCCAGCAAAAGATTGCTCAAATAATTAAAGATGAAGAGTCAAAAAAGCAATATGAGGAATTTAAAGATAAGGTGGGAGAAATAAGGTATGGTATTGTTAAACAAGTAGAATATTCAGATCTTATTATAGACATAAATGGCACTAGGGCATATCTTCCATTGCGAAATTTAACTGGTGGTGAATCATTTCGTGAAGGTGATAAGGTTAAAGCTTACATACAGACTGTTAAGCGCTCTGATGATGGACGTCAAATTATTCTTTCTAGGACTCATGAAGGCTTTTTGGAGGCATTATTAAATCAAGAAATACCAGAAATTGCTGACGGATTAGTGACAATTAAAGGTATAGCTAGAGATGCTGGTTCAAGGTCTAAGGTTGCCGTTTTCTCTCCCGACAAGAACATTGATCCAGTAGGTGCTTGTGTTGGAGTTAAGGGAGATAGAATAAAAACTATTATACACGAATTAAATGGTGAAAAAATTGACGTTATAAATTACTCCTCAGATTTGGGTCAATTTGTTATTAAAGCCATTACTCCTGCAGAAGTATCGAAGGTTATTATTGATGAAAATGAAAATTGCATAGAGTTAATAGTTGCTGAAGATCAATTGAGTTTAGCGATAGGAAAAAAGGGCCAGAATGTAAGATTAGCTTCAGAGCTTGTTGGATGGAAAATTGAGATATTAAGCACTCAGCAAGAATCAGAAAGGCGAAGTAAAGAACTTAGTCAATGTTCAGCTTTATTTGCTGAAGCTTTAAACTTAGAAGAGATTATGGGTCAGCTATTGGTAACAGAAGGTTTTTCAAGTGTAGAAGACATATCTAGCGCTTCAATTAAAGAGCTTGCTTCAATAGAGGGCTTTAATGAAGATATTGCAAACGAACTTCACAATAGAGCAAATAAGTACCTGAAAGCAGAAAATGATAGAAAAATAGAAGAGCTAAAAAGTTTAGGTATGGAGGATGATGTAATCAATTTAACTTTATCAATAGACAATAAAATTGCTCTTAGTAAGCATGATATTAAGACTTTAGAGGACATAGCAGATTTATCAAGTTATGAGTTTTGCAGCATACTCTCTTCCTCATCCGATAGCAAAGAAGATCTAAAAGATACAGTAGATTCAATAATCATAGAAGCACGTAAAAAGCTTGGATTAATATAATAAAATAATATGAATAATGAAGATATCAGTGATAAAAAATTAACGCTCCAAGGTTTAAGCAAGCTTAAATTAGACCTCAATTTAAACTCTTCAGCTAGCCCAAGTACTGGAGCTACAGTAGTAAAAAAAAGAAGAAAAAAATCTCATGATGCAGAAGAACATAATTTATTTGACGAGAGTAAATTAGGTTCTTTAACAGAGAAAGAACAAATTTTCCGCATTAATGCTGTGCAGAATGCTGCTTTGCTGAAAGAAAGAAATCAGAGAGAAGAAAAAGAGAAAACAGCAAAAGAAGACAGCAATAAAGAGATTGACGAGAAAAATGAAGCGGACGCTTTATCTAAGGAAATAAATAAGCAAGTTTTAAGTAATACCCACTTAGTTGAACCAAAAGAAGATAGTATTGACCATGAGGACAACGATAAAAAGTCTTTTAAAGTCAACAAAGATATATATTCTAAGCATTCTAAACTGGTAATTGCACAGGCAATAGATGAAAAAACTGAACAACCCCCTGTATTTAAGCAAAGGTTTGGTATAAGAGGTAGAAAGTCAAAGTTTACTAAGGGTAAAAATATATCAAGAGAAGTTATTATACCAGACAAAATAACTATCAGGGAGTTATCTATTCGCATGGCAGAAGATAGCAAGAGTGTGCTAAAAATGTTCAAAGAAGAAGTCGGTGAGAGTTATAGAGTAGATGATCTGGTGGATCCAGATATAGCATGTGAAATAGTGGAAAAATTTAATCATACGGCTAAACGAGTGAGCGATACCAACAGAGAAAAAGATTTATTTTTTATAGAAGGCAGAGAAAGCCTGCCTAAAAAACCTAAACCACCAATCGTCACTTTTATGGGACACGTCGATCATGGTAAAACCTCATTGCTCGATGCATTTCGTGAATCTAATGTTGCAGAAAGAGAGTCAGGTGGCATAACTCAACACATAGGTGCTTATCAAATAATAACAAAAGATAAGCAAAAAATTACTTTCATTGATACACCAGGACATGAAGCGTTCACTGCGATGCGTGCATGTGGTGCCAATATTACTAATATAGTTGTAATAGTAGTTGCAGCTGACGATGGAATCATGAAACAAACAGTTGAAGCAATAAATCATGCAAAAGCAGCAAATGTTTCTATTATAGTTGCTATTAATAAAATTGATAAATCTGAGCCTGGTGATGTGGAGAAAGTAATGAGTAGCTTACCTCAATATGATCTCATTCCTGAAGAGCTTGGTGGTGATGTTATGATTGTGCCAGTATCAGCAAAAAAGAAAACTAATTTAGATAAACTAGAAGAGACGATTTTGTTAATCGCTGAATTAATGAAGCTAGAAGCAATAGAAGATTGTCGAGCACTTGGATGGGTAATAGAATCCAAAATAGATAAAGCGAAAGGAATATCAGCTACATTGATAGTTGAGGAAGGAACGTTAAAGGTTGGTGATATATTGGTAGTTGGTACAACATACAGTAAAGTACGTAGTATGGTTAATCACCTTGGTCAAAGAGAAAAAGCAGCACTACCCTCCGCTCCAATTGAAATTACTGGTCTAAATGGTGTACCAAATGCTGGAGATAAATTTGTTGTTGTAAATTCTGAAAAGCAGGCGCGTGAAATTGTTGAATACAGGCTAGAGTTAATCAAGAAAAAGAAAGAAGATTTGGGCGACAATAATTTAGATATATTCAGTCGTAATAACAGCGAAACAGAAGAACTATCTGTAGTTTTAAAGTGCGATGTAACTGGTTCTATTGAAGCAATATCAAGTTCAATTGATAAACTCGGTAAAGACCAAGTGAAATTAAATATCCTACACAAAGCAGTAGGAGGGATAACAGATTCAGATGTGCTGCTTGCAGAAGCATCAAGTGCAGTAATTTTAGCTTTTAATGTAAAAGTGGACTCAAAAATAAGGGACTTGGCAAAACAAAAAGGTATAGAAATACATACTTATAACATAATATACGAGCTCATTGACGACATGAGAATGTATTTAACTAAAATGTTAAAGCCTGTTACACGAGAGGTTCGTGTTGGTTCTGCATCTGTAAGGCAAATATTTAATGTATCTAAAGCTGGTAATATCATTGGATGTTATGTAAGTGATGGAGTCATAAAAAAAGATTCTTTAATTAAGGTAGTGCGTGGTGGCAAATTGGTGCATGAAGGAAAGTTAAAAGCAATACGTAGATTTAAAGATGATGTTAAAGAAGTAGGTGTAAACTTTGAATGCGGAGTATCACTAGAGGGTAATATCGATATTAAAGTTGGAGATATTTTGGAAGCTTATCAATTAGTGCAAGAAGAAAGGGTGTTATAGTAGCTGGATATGAAAAAGGAAATTAGAAACCTAAAGATAGCATCGGTATTGCATAGAGCAATATCAAGAATTCTAATGGAAGGTAAGGTGTTCAATAAAAATGTAGCGGTATCTGACGTAAAATTAAGTAAAGATTTGAAAAAAGCAGATGTATATATTGTGTTATCTTCATTGAATATTCAAGTAGCTGACTACTTAGATCCAGAAAAAAGACGCACTGGAGATCCTTCTGAGAATAATTGTGATCTTAACACCGTTGTTAATGAAATGAACCAATCTGCATGGTCAATACGTAAATCTATACTGTGTTATGTTGATTTGCGATTTATACCTGAACTAGTTTTCAAGCCTGACTTAGCGTTCGATAATTTTGTTAATGTAAGCAAAATATTACATAATCACACTTAATTAATGCATTTCAATCGTTACTTTTCATTAATGAGGTTGCACAGTTTAACGGGTTTGTGGCTTGTGCTATTTCCCAGTTTGAGCGGTATTCTTTTAGCCTCAACTTCTCTATCGTATCAGGTTCTTTTTCTCCTTGTTTTGTTTACTATAGGTGCATTTTTAATGAGACCCGCAGGGTGCATAATCAATGATATCTTCGATAGAAAAATAGATGCGCACGTTGAACGAACAAAATATAGGCCACTTGCAAGTGGTGCATTAAACATAAAGCAGGCTTTAGCTTTACTTTCACTGCTACTGTCTATTGACCTGGTAATCTTATTATTAACTAATAAAACTACACTTATACTTGGAATAATCTCAATGTGTATGATAGCTACTTACCCTTTATTAAAGCGGTATGTTTGGTGGCCACAATTGTTCTTAGGGTTTACCTTCAATATGGGATCGCTCATGGGCTCAGCAGCAATAACAAACCAGATCAGTATAGAATCCTTGCTGTTTTATATAGGATGCGTCTTTTGGACACTTAGCTATGACACCATATACGCCCATCAAGATAAAAAAGATGATGAAAAACTCGGGATGAAATCTACCGCATTATATTTTGGTGATACAACAAAATCTTGGTTGAAAAGATTTTATTTAATATCTCTTATGACGTGGCTATATGCTGGTATTTTATCATCATTAAATAACATTTTTTATATTGCTCTACTTGCCGTAGGGTTCATATTTCACCGCCAATACAAAAATTTCAATCCTGACGATCCCAGTCAATGCATGTCCATATTTAAAAATAATTCCTACGTAGGGTTGCTTCTCTTTTTTGGCATCCTTTTAGATAGAATTATCACCTAGGTCTCAAGAGTTTTGGCTCTAATGAAGTCAATAAACTCAGGTACTCGCAGAAACGAAAATTGCTTGACACCCTTCGCCAGCCCTCTTATCATGAAACTGAAGCTATTGTATTTGCTTTCGCCAATCTGCAGATTAAAAGGTAAGGATTACTTAATGTATCGGCGTCTTATGTTCAATTTTTTGCAGTATATAGATACTGTATGTCTTTACAAAACTTCATCTACATCTAGATTTTTATCTAAATAAGCTGAACGCGCTTATAAAGCGTTACAAGACATCAAAAAATGCCAATACTCGACAGAGATAGTAAAAGACTAGCTAACTCGGGGATTCTTTGTCTTTTTTTCTGCTTAGTAAATTTCTTAAACATTTGCAGCGTAAGTTAGTTGCAATTAAAAGCGGCTGAATCTCGCTTGTCAAGCGTTTAAAACATAAAAAACGCCAATATTTTAAAGCGGATAATAACCCCAGGGCTTCTTTTGCCTTTTTTTTCATTTGGTAAATTTCTTAATATCTACAGCTAAACAACAACCGTCATCCCTAAGTATCCCGCTGCTTGTTAGCGGCTGAGATACCGCGAATGAATCGCGGTATGACGGTTCGCGGCAGGATGACGATAAGCTCGTCATCCCACTACTTGTTAGCGGCTAAGAGATACCGCGGCGGTATAGCTATAGGATGACAAAAAAAGGGCACTGTGACGAACTTAAATCACAATTATCAGTTAATGCTAATTACGGCATTATAAAAAACGCCAAACTTTTTTCTGCTTTTATGCAAGAAGTCTAGTCCATATATTCCTCCCACTTTTCCGTGACTTTTCTTACTATTTCCTCACTCATCTCAATTTTCTTTCCCCACTCTCGTTTGGTTTCAGGCGGGATTTTATTTGTCGCATCAAATCCCATTTTACCTCCAAGTCCACTTTCAGGGGAAGCAAAGTCTAAATAATCAATAGGTGCATTTTCTATCATGATTGTATCACGCACAGGGTCCATCCTCGTTGACATTGCCCACATCACTTCCTTCCAATCACGTATATTTATATCATCATCAACAACGATAATAAACTTCGTGTATAAAAATTGCTTTAGAAAGGAAAGTATGCCCATAACAATTCTTTTTGCCTGCCCTGGATAGGATTTTTTTATCGACACTACCGCTATTCTATATGAGCAACCTTCCGGTGGCAGATAAAAGTCCACTATCTCTGGAAATTGATTGATAAGAATGGGCACAAAAATTTCATTGAGTGCTTCACCAAGAATCGATGGTTCATCAGGTGGCTTGCCAGTGAAAGTGCTAAGATATATCGGGTTTTTACGCATAGTAATTGCAGTAATATTAAATTCAGGAAATTGCTCAACAGAATTATAGTAGCCGGTGTGATCTCCGTATGGCCCTTCGTCTTGATATCTATCCAAACTCACATAGCCTTCCAGAACGATTTCCGCGTGAGCTGGTACTTGAAGTGGAATAGTCCTACAATTTACCAGCTCAAGCGGCTTCTTTCGCAGCAGTCCAGCAAATTGGTATTCTGACAATGTTTCTGGCACTGGAGTTACTGCAGCAATAATCGTTGCAGGATCACTACCGATCACAGCAGCAGCAGGAAATTTCATATTTTGTTCCTTCTCTTTCCATCGTTTGTGGTGAGTTGCGCCACCTCTTTGTGCAAGCCAACGCATTAGTGTTGTTTTTTTATCTATAACCTGCATACGATATATTCCAAGATTAAAATTATCTTGCTTTTCTTTCGTGGGTCCTTTTGTTACCACAATCGGCCAGGTGATAAGTGGTGCAGGTTCATTTGGCCAGCATGTTTGAATGGGCAGTAGACTTAGGTCCACTTCATCTCCGGTTAGCACTACCTCTTGACATGGAGCCTTGCTCACGACTTTACTTCGCATCGATAACACGACTTTCAACAAAGGAAACATTTTTATAGCATCCTTAAAGTTTTTTGGCGGCTCAGGTGATTGCAAAAATGCTAAAAGTTTACCAAGATCTCTTAGTTCATCAGGATTTATGTTCAACCCCAATGCAATCCTCTTAATAGTACCAAATAAATTCACCAAAACTGGAATCGAATTTTTGCCATTTTCTGTGATAACATTTTCAAAAATGATCGCTGGCCCTTTGCTTGACAAAACTCTGCGATGAATTTCTGTCATTTCAAGAACTGTTGAAACTTCCTCCTTAATCCTAATCAGATCTTTTTTTTCTTCTAAGGCTTTGATGAAGTCGCGTAAGTTGTTGTACATATTCCAGTTTTTAAAATTTTAAGTTTATATCTAGTTTTCAAGCACTTTATTGAAATTTGACCTATGCACTGTCTAGCGAGCTTTCAGTTAATTTGAGATCAAATCTTCATATTGCTTACTAAGTTTGTATTTCCTTCCTCTATTGGAAAAATCTACAATCTTGATAAACCCCATTTCCACCCACTTTTTACAAAGTTGCGCACTAGTACGAGGCTTAAAATTAAATAGTTCGCCAACCTGACTAGCTGTAATAGCGGAAAACCCCTGGAAGAGCTCAAGAGCTTTGCGTTGTTTAGGATCAAGTTTACGTATAAGATCAGTCTGATCAGTGTGGTATTCTTCTTCATTTATACGTTGTAAAACGTTCTCAAATGAATTTGCCATACCTTCTACGAAATACTCCACCCACTTAGTGATATCTGCTTCAGCTCGTCCCATATAATAATTGTGCGATGGACCTACACTGATTGCCTCATAATAAGCTCCTAGATTCTTAGCATAATATTCTTCCAATGAATAAAGCCCTTTTAGGTCATATCCACCAAGGTGTAAAATTAATGTAGTCAACAATCTTGCAGTACGACCATTACCGTCATAGTAAGGGTGAATTGTTACAAATTGATAATGAGCAATACCTGCAATAATTGGGCAAGGCACTTGCTCACTGTCACGAATCCAATCAATCATACTGCTCATGAGCTTTGGTACATCCTTTGCTTCAGGGGGCATATAAATTATTGCACGTGTACGGCTATCACGAATAACGTTTTGACCATCACGATAAGAGGTTGGCTTCACTTTAGATTTTCCACTCGCCATTACTAGGGCATGAAGCGTTTGAATGGCTTTCTCAGTAATAGGGATCGTTCTCGCTGCCCATTGTTCAACTTGGGTTAAAGCTGCATAATATCCTTTAACCTCATTTTCATCTCTCCTATATTTTGGAAAGTGGCTTTTACCACTTAAAACCTCTTCAATCTGTTTAGGCTCAAGTCGATTTCCTTCAATCATAGTAGAATAGTGTGTGGTATAAAGCCGTGCAGTTTCACGAAGGGACGAGAGCATCGATACAGTGAGTGGCAAATGTAACACTTTTTCTTTTGCTGCTTCAATCCTCATAAGGCAATTAGCAATTTTAGAAGTAATCGTATAATTTGGCATCGGCATAATATCTGCATTACATTACTTCTATATTATGCTGATAAAATGCAGATAATACAACATTTACACGACGCCGACCATAAACAGCAATAAATTCGGCTGATTGAGAAAGAAGTTTGTCTTGTAGAATAGCTATTTCTTTTTCTCTGCCAATTATTGGTTCACTCATATGTTTATTCCGCGGAGTTTGTTGAAATTATACACAGCGGAATAAAATTATCAACTTTGTTTTACCGCCATGTTTACAGCGCGGCGGTAAAAGATAGAGCATCTCATAATTGGCTATTCTGGGGGTAGTTTGGTCACCTACATTATCAAGTCTTCTGATGAACTTTGTGACAATATACCTAATCATTGTACGTAAAGTTTGTATTCGAGGCAAAACTGACTATAAAATACACTTGATATAAATGTTTTTATATATTAACATTAGATGCTTCTTTTAATATATAGATAAATGTGTACTAAAAGTTTTATATTGTAGGTTCTTTAATAAGTATATGTCTAGAATATCGTTTTTATTGATTCTTATACTGGCAGTAGCAAGTTTACCAGTAATAAACAATTGGCTTTCACACCGCGGTCAAACCCTAACCGATGACCAAATAAGTACGAGATTAGATGATTATATCAGTAGAAATTTTGATAAGATCGTAAAAACTCTCAAAGAGGAGTCGATTAAAAGTAGTTACGCTGCTCGAGATAACGCGACTAAAGGTAAAATTTTACAGTACAAAAATGAAATATTCGACTCCGCTTATCCTTACTCAGGAAATGAAAATAGTAGTGTTATAGCTGTAGGCTTCTTTGACTATTCTTGTGGATATTGCAAAGCTATGAAGAATGATATAAAGCAGTTAATTAACGACGGTAAAATTAAGTATATCTTTAGGGATGCTCCAATACTTGGTAATGACTCTTTAAGGGCAGCAAAAAGCGCTTTAGCTGTTTACTTTATTGATAAAGAAAAATATTTCGATTTTCACTATTCTGCTTTAAGTCACAAAGGAGGATTTTCAGACGAAAGCATATTGGATATAGTGAAAAGCATAGGGATTGATGAGGACGATTTTAATGATTCCATAAAAGATAACGCGGACAAAATTGAGCAAATGATAAACAACAGTAGGCTTCTAGTAAGAGATTTGGGAGTAGGTGGTACACCTTTTTTAATAATTGGGGATAGTCTGTTTGTAGGAGCAACTGATTTAAATATACTACGCAAAAAAGTAGATGAATTAAGTCACAAGCAAGGCTAGTTTCAATTTGCCATAAAATTTTATTTTTTTTGCTTGACAACTCAAATGAACCTGAGTATAGTAACTGTGGGTGTGATAAGTAACGGCACGTAGAAGTGACACAGTAGCTCAAGAAAAGCAGGTGATGCCTATAGTCAAGCATAACCTCAGCCTGCAAAGATTGACTAATCCATTAAAAAGTGTTAAACTCAATATATAATTACCATTCTGGAGTTACAATATGAAAGAACCTAATTATACAAGAGAACCAATTGCTCTTTTTCGACAAATCAAAGAAAAGAAAAAATCAAGTAATTTATTGCATAATTTAAAGAGTGCTTATTCTAAAAAACTAAAGATAGGGGCTGCTCTAAAGACAGGGGATTGCTTTTTTGACTCCGTGGCTCAAGGGTTGAATGAGTTAAAACCTGGTCATCGTTTTACCGCAAAATCATTAAGAAAAGATTGTGCAGATTATGCTGAAAACAAAAAGGACTCACGATGGGTTTTTGATGAAATAACAAAAAATATTGCTGAAGGATATGCTGTACCTATGATAGGTTCAAATGGAAATGTAATGAAAGATAACCAGAACAATATTATACCAGACAATATTGCATCTTTTGATAGATATTTAAAAGATATTAGAAGTATGGCTACAGAAGCTAGCCTACCTATATGGGGTCGCCCAGGGATTGAAGGGAGAATGATATGTGATAAGTATGAAGTGGAGCTTGATATTTATTCAATAGAGGAAGATAGTCAAAAAGTTACAGTAACTAAAATTACAGCACATGATGATGATCTAGAAGTTTTTATACAAGGTGTGAATCTTGATCAATTAAAGATAGATAATAGTAAAAAAACTGTAGGAGTAGTGAATTACATACAACATTTTGTACCACTCCTTAGTGGAATTTCTGAAGATATAAAAGAAGATCAACAAGTTTCTAGTGAAGCAATTCTTGGCACAGGTAAAAGAGTTCCTACTTCTGATCAATCAGAGAAAGAAGTACAACAAGAAATAATTAATATCAGTGCTAGTGCGACTGTTTATACGGATAAAGAAATCCCTTTTTCTCATCAACTAGAGCAAAAAACACGACAAGAAGGAATTAATGCCAGCGCTAGTGCGACTGTTTATACGGATAGAGAAATTCCTACTTCTAATCAATCAGAGCAAAAAGTACAACAAGAAATAATTAATACCAACACTAGTGCGCCGGTTTTACAAATTTACACAGATAAAAAAATCCCTTCCTCTCATCAGCAAGAACAAAAAACACAACAAAAAGAAATACAAAAAAAATTAATCAATAGTTACAGGAAAGAGGCTATTTATGTAATAGCTACTGTAATAACAGCTATAGCATTCACAGCATCTGCTATAGCTGCTATCATTACTCAAGCAATTCCTTTTGCATGTCTTGCTGGAACTGCTTTAGTCGCTGCATGTGTTTGTGTATATCAATTAACGCAGAGTCATAAAGACATTAACGAACTGAAAAGCGAGTTAGGAAAAGGTCAAGAAGATAATGCCCACACTTTCTTAGAGAAGGTGGGATTAAAAATGCACGATCTTATTAATAAAGCAATTTCAAAAGTTTAAGATTTTTCCTACTTTATCTACATCAACTCAACTTTATTTCTACAGGAGGGTATATGTCATTCACAGAAATTAGATTTCCAGAAAATATATCTTATGGTTCCGCTGGAGGACCGGAATTTTCCACTGACGTTGTAACAACTCATAACGGTTGTGAACAGCGCAACATCAATTGGTCTCATGCACGCACTAGATACAACATAGCTTACGGGGTCAGATCAAACGAGCAGCTACTAGAACTAATAACATTTTTTCATGCACGAAAAGGTAAAGCAATAGGGTTTCGTTTTAAGGATTGGTCGGATTTTATAGCCATCAACCAAGAGATTGGTATAGGAGATAACAAAAAAACGACTTTTCAGCTAATCAAAACTTATGTAAGTGGGGAAGATAAGCATATACGTATGATCAAAAAGCCAGTACATGGGACAGTAAAGATTTATTTAAATGGTAAAGAAGAGAGTGAATATTCAGTAAATTATTCAACGGGAGAAATAACATTCATGAAACCGCCAGTAAAAGATGCAATAATCACTGCGAGCTTCGAATTTGATGTGCCCGTGCACTTTGATACAGATTACTTAAACGCTTCTATTGATGACTATGGAAGCAATAGCTGGAATAACATTCCACTAATAGAGGTGAAATTTTAGCTGTAAGCGAGCATAGATCTACATCATAGTAGGGCTACTAGTCACCATCAATTAAAAAAGTTAAGCACCACTGAGGCTCTATATTTAAATGAGCCTTAGTATATGCAATTATTTTAAACTTTATCACCAGCTATATACTACAATGTTGCTGAGCTTTGCTAACATTTACACTTGAAGCTTGGGGAGATTCTAGCTTAGTGCTTTCTCCTTCCTGCAAAATAGAAAGCTTCAACAATTCCTTTAGAGTTGATTTTGCAAGTGTTGTATCATCTTTGTTTAAGATGTAGTCTAGCATGTTGTTTTTCTGTAAGCGATTAACAAAATATCTATCTTCCTCATTAAGAACCTCTATCTTGTTAATACAAGATAATACTAAATCCGAATTCTTTGTTGCTAAAATTCCATTCAAAAAGATATCTAATTTTGTTTTGTCTTCAGTCAAGTCTCTAGCTAACCTATTTCTGATGTTATCATTATCAAGCACAGTGTACTCGAGGTACGAGCAAGGCTCAATAAGTATAAAGTCCTCTAAAGGCACTAGTTCTGGATAGGTGCCAGCGTAATCAAGTATGCCACACTCAGTAATACACCCTCCTTTTCTTATAACACAGCAATTGAGACGACCATGATACATTGATAACAAAGAAAAAAGACGTATTATACTTGTACCTCTATCTTTCATTTCCTCGAAAAGCTTCCTATCATTTATTAATTTGTGCAAAATGTAATCCATAGCAGGACCTGGTTTGCGGAAATGAAACATATTATTCTCTTCAAAAATGGCCTCAGCTAATTCGATAGATTTTTTATCCTCATCTACGAAAGCTTTTTCATTTCTATTTAACTGTATGATCTCAGCTTTGCTATCTCTGCGTAGACCAGTTCTCCTTATTAACATCTCAAATATTTTTGTATTCATATATATCCTATATTAGTTAAAGTAAATATTAATAATGTTTACTTTTTAAATAAAAATAAATGAAAATTTTAATAAAAATTATTTTTTTTTAATAGAATAAAAATCTTTTATATTTGCTTGAGTACCAAAAGGGCTTTATTGGTGTAATGCGTTTTCTATTGCGCCTGGCTGCAGCGCGTGATGCAACCGGATTCAAGTGTCAGCTACTTTTATAGCACCACTTCTGCTTCAATAACTGTAAATACTAAGCGATCTGTCTTAAAATCTCCTCTTGTTGCTGAGCATGGACACTAGCATAACCACATGCAGGAGATGCAGCAGCAGGTCTCGCGATACACTTAGGTCTTTTTGCTTGAATATCGAGATTGGACAACACTTCTTCTATCAATGGGTTGACAAAAAACCATCCTCCCATATTTTTTGGTTCTTCTTGACACCATATAATTTCAGCGTTTTTGTACTTTTCAAGTTCATTACTTAGTTTATCTGCAGGAAACGGATAGAATTGTTCTAAACGTATCACTGCTATATCGTTTATTTTTTGTGTTTCAAGCATTTCAATTATATCGTAATAAACTTTACCGCTGCATATTACAACTTTTCGTACTTTATCACTTGAAACTAAACCTTTTCTACATTCTGGAATCACCGTGAGGAATTTTCCTTCAAAATCGGATAGGTTAGAAACTGCTCTTTTATGACGCAGTAGTGATTTAGGTGTAAACACTACTAAAGGCTTGCGAAAGTCTCTATGCATTTGTCTGCGTAAGACATGGAAGTAATTCGCCGGAGTGGAACAATTAACTACCTGCATATTATCCTCTGCGCAGAGTTGCAAAAATCTCTCTATACGTGCGGAGCTATGCTCAGGTCCCTGTCCTTCATAACCATGAGGCAGCAATAAAACTAGACCGCTTGATCGCAACCACTTTGTTTCTGCAGATGCGATAAACTGGTCGATCATAATTTGTGCACCATTTGCAAAATCACCAAATTGCCCTTCCCAGAGCACCAGTGAATACGGGGAATCAAGACTATATCCATATTCAAAGCCCATTACAGCATACTCTGATAAAGCGCTATCTATGACCTCAAAGTGAGCTTGCTTTTCATTTATATTGTTTAGCGGAATAAACGCTTCTTCTGTTACCTGATCAACAAGCCTTGAATGACGGTGCGAGAAAGTTCCACGACCAGAGTCTTGTCCTGATAAACGCACTCCTATTCCTTCTGTGAGCAGTGATGCAAACGCAAGACTTTCGGCAGTTGCCCAGTCTATATTACTACCGGAATTTATGCTGTCTATTCTGCCATCAAGTATTTTTCTAACCTTATTGTTAATATTAAAGCTACTTGGGATGTTGCTATTTATATGTACACCTAATTTTTTCAACTCATCTGGCGGAACATCAGAATCCGTGTAGTATTCGCTCAAATCGTTCAACTTTGCTCTTCTTAATTTTGACCACACTCCACCGAACCAGTCAGCTTTTTTTGGAGTATAAGCCGCTGATTCAGCAAGACTTTTATCTAATTTTGCCCTAAACTCACTGCGCAATTTATTTACCTCATCACCACTTAATACTTTCTCTGCGATCAACTTCTCTTCATACAGTGTTCCTGGAGTTTTATGCTTTGATATTACCTTATACATGAGTGGCTGAGTGAAATTCGGTTCATCACCTTCATTATGGCCATATTTGCGGTAACATATTATGTCAATCACTACGTCCTTTTTAAATTTCTGCCTATATTCCATCGCCAGACTTGTAGCAAAACTCACAGCTTCTGGGTTATCTCCATTAACGTGAAACACTGGAGCTTCTATTGATTTTGCTACATCAGTACAGTAAAAAGAGGATCGCGCACAACACGGATTAGCAGTAAAACCAACTTGGTTATTAATAACAATGTGCACAATGCCATCTACCTTATAACCTTCAATATTGCTTAAGGTTAGAGTTTCAGCAACCACTCCTTGGCCGATGAAAGCCGCATCACCATGAATTGATATGCCAAGCACAGATCTTATATTCTGTTTTGCTCTTATTCTTCCAGCCAAAACCGGATTTACCGCTTCAAGGTGAGATGGATTAGGGCATAAACTTAAATGTATTTTCTTACCACTGGCAAGTGTTTGATCAGAAGAGTAACCAAGGTGATATTTAACATCACCGGACACCTCAAGACCACCTGGATATGCAAGATTGCCTTGAAATTCAGATAGCATTGCCGCATATTCTTTGCCCATAACTTTGGTTAGAATATTGAGTCGTCCGCGGTGAGCCATGCCAAGAACTATTTCTTCAATACTAAAAGCTGCAGAATCACTAATGATTCTCTCAATTGCAACGATAGCTGATTCCCCACCTTCGATAGAAAAACGTTTATATCCAGGAAATTTCATATGGAGAAATTGCTCGAACATCTCAGATTCAATTAAGTGCCTCAGTATTTCCTTTTTATCTTGTGAACTCAGCGTATAGTTTTGATTTTCGATCTTTTCCTGCAGCCACATCCTCTCCTCATAAGAGGAGATATGCATAAATTCAAAACCGATGTTCTTGCAGTAAATATCTCTATAGATTCCAGCGTCACTTGCCGGATATAGATTCGAATATTTCTGATAATCTACTTCCTTATTCACATTGGGTGATAACGGATTAAGATCCGCAAAAAAATGACCGTAAGATCTGAAAAAATTTGCTAAACTAGAAACTGAATCATCCACCTTAGTTACATGTTGTGCACCGCAGGTCTCCGCTTTATTAACTTCTAAATTGCTTGAAAAAATTCTATACCAATCCTCCCCGATTGATTTATCACCCTGCAAATAACGGCTATACATTTCTTCCACAAATTCTGCATTATCACCATAAAGGCAGCTTAAACTCGACATAATCACTATAAAAAGTATCAAATACTTATAAGTATAACTTAAGTTTTTTAAAAAAGAACTTTTTTAGTTTCTATACGTCATACCGCGATTCATTCGCAGTATCTCTTAGCCGCTAACAAGCAGCGGGATGACGAATTACTTAACCATCATCTACACCGTCATACCGCGATTCATTCGCGGTATCTCTTAACATAGATCCCCTACTATACCTTAACATAGATCCCGCTAACAAGCAGCGGGATGACGAATTACTTAACCATCATTACACCGTCATACCGCGATTCATTCGCGGTATCTCAAAGCATAGATCCCTTACTTAACCGTCATACCTTAACATAGATCCCGCTAACAAGCAGCGGGATGACGAGCTTATCGTCACGCCGCCACGAACCGTCATACCGCGATTCATTCGCGGTATCTCAAAGCATAGATCCCGCTAACACGTAGCGGGATGACGATTGTCGTTTAGCTATAAATATTAAGAAATTTACCAAATAAAAAAAAGGCAAAAGAAGCCCCGTGGTTGGCTAATTACTTACATTATACTTTCAAGTATGGCGTTTTTTTATTCTAAACGCTTAATAACCGCGATTTAGCTGCTTTTTAATGCAACTAACCTTTAGTCATAAATGTTTAAGAAATTTACTAAACAGAAAAAAGGCAAAAGAAACCCTAGGGTAGCTAATTATTCACTATCCATTTTTTAAGTTGGCGTTTTTTGATGTTTTAAATGCTTTATAAGCGTATTTCAGCTTGTATAGGTAAAAACCTAGAAATTTGATAAAGACATAGAGTGCACATAGTACAAAAAATTAAACATGAGACGCCAGATACGTTGAGTTTTTTTGTCATTTAATCTGTACAGAGAAGATAAATAAATAGCTTCACTTTCATGATAAGGGGGCTGACGGAGTTTGTCAAGGAAGTTTTTTCGTTTAATCCGTTTCTATGAGCTACTTGGATGACGAGGTTACATATTTATGGCAACCTCATTACCTACGCTCAAAAAGTTTTTCAATATCACTGAGTTTCATTTCTATATAAGTTGGTCTTCCGTGGTTGCATTGCCCGGAATATGGGGTTTTTTCCATTTGTCTCAGCAGCTCATTCATTTCATCTAACCTCATTTTTCTACCCGCTCTAATTGATCCATGACAAGCGATAGTGGCCAATATTTTGTTCACTTTATCTTCTACTGGCAATGTATCTTCTATTTCCGTTAATCTATCAATTATGTTAATTAGCATCTCTTTCACATCTATTGCTCCCAAAATTGCAGGGATTTCTTTTACTATCACTTTATTCTCTGATTTGATTTCAATATCAAAACCCATTTCAAATAACTTATCTTTATAGATTTCAATCATCTCCATTCCGGCTTGATTTTTGATTTCAACCGTTTCAGGAAGAAGTAGTTTTTGTCTTTTTATACTTGATTTTTGTTTTAGGCATTCATATACTAATCTCTCGTGGGCTGCATGCTGATCGACTATAATCAATTTGTCCCTTACCTCTGCAATAATATAAGTATTATAGACCTGACAGCGTGCAAACCCGAGCGGGTGGCTCTCTATCAAATCAACTTGCTCTAATACCTTTTTTTCTAGAACCATAGTCTCCGCTTGTGATGGTAATTTCTGTATGCCGGTATAATCAAACGATTTTGACTGTTCTGATAAGCTTTTTACTCTTTCATTTGGAGAAGCAAATTCTTTTATTAGTTGATTTTCAAAAGGACTTGGCCTTCTTTCATTTTGAACATTAGGTTTATCAAAAGGATCTGGCAATGTTGAATCCATTTTCTTGTCATGCGCTAGAAAGGTGCCTATCCTTCTTGACAATGCTTTAATTAATCCTCTTGTCACTATCTCATATATGAGCTTCTTATTCTGAAACCTTACTTCTGACTTATTTGGATGCACATTTACATCTACTTGATCATAAGGTATCTCTAAATGTAACGCTGCGAAAGGATACCTATCGCTTGGAATAAAATCATGATATGCATACCTAACTGCGCCAATAAGTAGATTATCTTTGATTGGCCTTCCATTAACAAACGTATAGATCTGAGTTGACTTACCACGATTGACGGTCGGTTTACAGATGTGTCCCGTAAGTTTAATGCCGTCTTCTTCTTCATTAATCTCCAGAGAACTGCCCTGAAATTCTTCTTCTACTTCACACAATCTATGAAATAACGAAGTCTGCTTAGCGTATTTTAAGAGCTTTTTATTACCTGAATTGAAAGTAAACCCTATATGATAGTTAATCATTGCTAGGTTATTTACAATATCAACAATGCTTTGAGTTTCTGCTCTTTCAGTTTTTAGAAATTTTAGTCTATTTGGAGTGGCAAAAAATAAATCTCGTACTTCAATATGTGTACCTTGTGATAAAGAGTAAGGAGTTTGCTCCCCTATTTTCTCTCCACCCTCATAACTTATAGACCATGCTTCATTTGCTTCTCTTGCCTTAGACGATAATTTTATCCTACTTACTGCTGCTATTGAAGGCAGAGCTTCTCCTCTAAAGCCAAGATGCTTGATTTCTATCAACTCATTGTCGCTCAATTTTGAAGTAGCATGGCGCATAAACGCAAGTTCTAAATCGTTTTTTTCTACTCCGTTACCATCATCTGTCACAATAATAAGGTTACGCCCACCACTTTCTATTTTGATCTCTATTTCTAAACTTCCAGCATCTATTGCATTTTCCACTAATTCCTTTACTACACTTGCTGGCCTTTCTATCACCTCCCCCGCTGCTATACGGTTTATGGTTTTTGTGTCTAAAAGAATTATTGCCATAGATTTATTATGAAACTGGTTTTTCTTTTACTTCTTTGGTCTGTTTCTCTCTCCACTTTTTTAACCTACCTGCAATTTCACTGTTGGAAATTGACAATATAGATACGGCAGTAATGGCAGCATTATATGCTCCATTTTCTCCTATAGACATGGTTGCAACTGGAACACCCTTTGGCATTTGAACTATAGAGAGTAGACTGTCCAGCCCATTTAATTGTTTACTATGCACAGGAACGCCGATAACTGGTAAACAAGTTAGTGACGCAACCATACCAGGTAAATGAGCTGCACCTCCTGCACCAGCTATAATAACCTTAAAACCTTCTTCTTGTGCAGATTTAGCAAAATTGAAGAGCCTTTCTGGTGTTCTATGTGCAGATATTATGAATATGTCATGTGAAACTTCTAATGCTTTTAACATATCGACGGTATGGACCATAGTAGTGTAATCTGACTCACTTCCCATAATAACAGCAATATCTTTTTTTATTTTTGTCATATTCAACACAATTTTACTTACTAACTAAATAATGTTCCAGCTAAAAAGCAACAAATATTTAAATTATATTATAAATATAATATATAGAATTCTCGTTAAAATAGAAATTTTAAAAATTTAAATAAATATTTATATTAAGATATAGAGATATAAACTTCTTATGTAAGATAAATTTATAAAATAATTATTTTTGTATTTCAAGCTTTGTAATCTTAGCTTGTTCTTTCTATAAATGGTTTTTTCAGATAGACTGATGGTAAAATGGTAATTTAAAATTACTAGAAATTTGATAAAAATATTAATATATAATCAACTTAAAGTTTTAAATATTGATATCATATAATTATTGACAAGTTACATGATATTAATATCTTGGTATATTAAATATTATGTTATAATATTTAATAAAGTTAATTGATATGTGAGTGTAAGAATTATGGAAATAATATCGTTAAATAACTTAGACAGTGCAGGAATAAAAACAAAGTTGCTTTATATAATAAATAAAATTGTAGAAAAAAATGCTTGGACTCAGGCTTTTGCAGCTGAGAAACTTGGTATTGATCAGCCAAAGGTATCACAAATTAAAAATGGTAAAATAGATGGTTTTTCTTTAGAGCGATTGTTAGGATTTCTAAAAAAACTTGATCATGAGATAACAATCACGATGACAGAAAGCCAAGAAATAAAATCTGAGGCAGAAAAAGTAAAACATGAAGTTGAATCGCAATAGATACAAAGTTGACAACTTGTTTTTTGTGATATAGTATAAAACTTATTAAGGTAGTATCTTATGGCTGAGTCTATTGTAGAAAAGTGTATAGAACGGGTAAGTAACCGTTTCAAATTGGTTCTGTTGGCAAGTCAAAGAACACATGATTTAAATACAGGGGCAAGTAATCCAATTCAAGCAGCTAAGTTTAAAGGTCATAAAAATACCATAGTTTCCTTACATGAAATAGCAGGAAAACAGGTGGATACTCATGAGCTGTTTAGCCTTTTGGTAGGTAGATGCAAGGAATACATGAAAGGAAATATGAATAATGTTTACAGCAGTAATACAAGTAAGCTAGCGAATTTATTAAATTTTTCTGATAACACAGACCTTGATGCAAGTCAAGAAAGCCAAGATTATGAAGTGGATGGTGAAATAGATGATGAAATAAATGATCAAGATGGCGATGAAGAAGTATCCGTTTAGAAATCTACTGAAGTTACATAGTCTTTAAATGATTTGCATTGCTATCTATACACTGTTGTCCTGTATGAGTGTAATGTTGTGTTGCATAGTGTCTAAGTCAAATGATGTGTACAATAAGGTTTTAGCGTTCAATAATTTCTCAACGCAAGTAGTTGTACTTATAACAGCAATATCAATCATTCTGAATAATTTTTTTTTAATTGATATAGCATTGTTGTATGCTAGCGTTAGCTTTATATCAACTATAGCACTAATGAGATTAATGTTGTTTTGATAATTTATGATAGGATCCATTTTCATATTTTTAGGTATTTGTTTGATAATTATTTCAAATATAGGGGTGATCAGATTTCCTGATTTCTATACTAGGTTACATGCAGCAGGTATTACAGATTCTAGCGGTGCAACGTTATTGTTAATTGGTTTTGCTTTGCAGAATGGATTTTCAATCAATACTGTTAAAATAGTATTATTAATTTTTATAATATGGGTAGCTAACTCAACTAATAGCTATATTTTAGCGCGCACTCATTATAAAGTTAAGAAAAAAACTGTTAAAGAAGGCTAAGGTGTTAGAAATATTAAATGTAGTGTTACTTTTGTTGTTACTAACAGTTACGGTTTTTATAGTTTTCTCGCGACATTTAGTCGTAAGTGCTGTTCTAATGTGTGTATTTAGTTCACTGATTGCGCTTATATACTTAATTATGAATGCACCTGATGTTGCAATTACTGAAGCTTCTGTTGGTGCGGGGCTCAGTACAGTTTTTACGTTTGCAGCACTCTCCTTGATAAAGAATCATAAAGTAAATCTATCTCATAACCCTATAACGCTTTTTTTTATGTTATTTCTGGCTGTATGTTTGTCATATTTTATGATTCAATTGCCAGATTTTGGCAGCCACAATGCTCCGATCCACTTGCATGTTGCTCCTTATTATGTGGAAAATACCGAAAAAGCTACCGGTATTCCTAATATAGTGACAGCTATTTTGGCAAGCTTTCGTGGTTATGACACGTTTGGAGAAACTATAGTAGTTTTTACTGCTGCGCTTTGTATAACGTTGATATTAAAAGAAGAAAAAGAAAATGATTAAAGATCCGATATTAAATGCAGTAACATTTTTGATGATACCTTTTATCATTTTATTTGGTTTATACATACAATTTCACGGTGATTACACTCCGGGTGGAGGTTTTCAAGCAGGAATAATTATTGCCTCCGGGATAATATTATATTCAATGCTATTCGGTGTATCTACAACTCTAAAAGCAATACCTTATTCTGTGATTAGATTGACTAACGTGTTAGGTATTTTAATTTATGGAGGAACGGGCGTTGCAACAACTTTACTTGGCCAAAATTTTTTATCTTATGATATCTTGTTAACCAATAATAGAACCGGTCAAAAATTAGGTATTTTTTTGGTGGAATTAGGTGTAGCATTTACTGTCTGCTCCTCTATGTTAATTATATATATAAATTTTGCTCGTAGGAAAAAACAATGACTTTATATAATTATACGATTATTATTGTATTAATGGTGCTAGGTTTATATATTATTATAAACGATAAAAATTTAATCAAGAAAATGATAGGGGTAAGCGTCTTCCAAGCATCTGTTTTGTTATTTTACATATCTCTAGGATATATAAAAAGTTCCTTGCCTCCTATATTGGTTTCAAATTTTTATTCATATAGCAATCCTATACCCCATGTTTTAATGCTTACTGCTATAGTGGTTGGAATTGCAACATTTTCAGTTGGATTATCCATAGCAGTAAAAATGGAAGAAAAGTATGGAACAATCGATTAAGACAAGTGTACATAAATTAACAGTATCTTAAACTATATGAAGTAACAAATAGCCACAAGTTAAAAGTAAAATTATAGACTTGCTCGTTGTAAGTTTGTTTGTTAATAAGAAATAAAATTATAAACTATAAAGGTAATGATGTCAACTATTAATGATGCAGAAGATAAGAAAAAAATTATCAAAGATCTGGCAACTAAGAGTATAAAAAAGGGTGGTTTTATCACCTTTGATGATATAAATGATAAATTATCAGATGAAAATTTTTCGTCTGACTTTATAGATGATGCTATATCTTTATTGCAGGATTCCGGAATTAATGTGCTTGAAAGTAGCGAAGATAAAGAAGATATTCCTTCCAACAGTGATGATAGTAAACTTGATGATGATGACACATCGCCAAATGTTACTGCAACTTTAGTACAAAATGATGATCCAGTGAGGATTTATTTACAAGACATGAGCTCCGTAAAGCTTTTATCAAGGGCAGATGAAATCGAGATAGCAAAAAAAATTGAATCTGAAAAGCATAACATGTTACGTGCAATAATTGAAACATCAGTAACATTAAAGGTGATAAAAGTATGGCGTGATGATTTAAGTAATGGAGCTCTCTTACTGAGAGAAATTATAGATCTGGATGCAATTTATAACTCTGATTTTAATGTGGTACCCAAAGAAGAAAGTGAAGAGAGTGAAGAAAGTGCTGAAGATGTTGAGGATTCTGAGGATGTTTCTGAAGATGCTGAGTACTGTAGTGATGATGAGAAAGATAGTAAAAAAAGTGATGATGAGAAAGACGGTAATAATGAAGATATAAGTTCAGTCAATTTAAATGTTTCTATTCTTGAAATGGAAAGTGACTTATTGCCAAAGGTCATAGTTGCATTGGATGAGATAATTACTTTAACAAATGAAGCGTTGATATTAAGAAAAAATTCTAAAAATTCCTCTAATGAGCTAGAAAATTTGTATAATCAAATATGGTCTATAGCATTACAAATTAAGTTAAGTGATGCTGCTGTTGCCAGAATTACACAAGAACTTTATAAGATAAATAGATCCATTACGCTTGAAGAGGCTAATCTTATTGCTGAGGCTAGAAAATACGATATCGATAGAGAAAGTTTCTATAAAGTTTATGATGACGTGCTTTTAAAGCACGAATTGAAAAAGATAAGTCTTTTAAAGATCAATGAAAATCAGTCCTCTTTTACAGGTGAATTAAAAAACAAATTTTTAAGGTTTATAGACGATAACTCTGAACATATAGCTAGTACCTTGAACGGTATTAAGCAGCATATACAGGAAGATAACGTACAAGAATTTAAGGAGCTAATCAAGAGAATACAAAAACACGAACGAGAAGTCTCTGAAGCAAAGCAAGAAATGATTAAGGCTAACTTAAGGCTAGTAGTTTCCATTGCTAAGAAGTATTCAAAAAGAGGCCTTGATCTGCTTGATTTGATACAAGAAGGCAATATTGGTCTTATGAAGGCCGTGGATAAGTTTGATTACAAACGTGGATATAAATTTTCAACTTATGGCACTTGGTGGGTAAGACAATCAATCACTAGAGCAATACCTGAGCAGTCTAAAGTAGTTAGAATACCAGTTCATATGGTGGAAATTATCAGTAAAATCAACAGAGCATTAAGAAAGATGACTCATGAGATGGGAAGAGAGCCGACGTTAGAGGAATTGAGTGTAGAACTGACAATGCCACTGGAAAGAATACGCAAAGTTATGAAAATAGCAAGGGATCCAGTAAGTCTTGAAGCTCCAACAGGAAAAGATGATAGTAGTACCTTTGGTGATTGTATAGAAGACAAGCGAGTCTCCAGGCCAGAGGATGCTGCAATACTTGCTGACTTGCGTGGCATTACAACCAATGTTCTTGCAACTTTAACACCAAAGGAAGAAAGAATTTTAAGAATGCGTTTTGGCCTTGGTAAAGATGGGAAGGAACATACCTTAGAAGAAGTAGGAAAAATTTTTAATGTAACACGTGAGAGAATTAGGCAAATAGAGGCAAAAGCACTGCGCAAGTTGAAACATCCAAGCCGTGCTAGAAAACTTAGAGGGTTCTTTTAAGTATACGTGTCAAGTTAAGAAGAAGCTGATTTTGCCCGGAAAAAGTGGAGAGCAAGTTAGGCCAAAGTTGTATAATTTCACCGCTATTTTTCTTTTTCTATGAATCTAATGAAACAACATGCTAATCTACGGTAAATATTATGACAAACAAAAATGACAATTCTAATTCAAAGTATAGAAATTTTTATGTTCTGGGTGATAGCTTATCCGATAATGGCGCAATCATTGGAATTTTAAATAATTTATCCTTTGCAAAAAGCGTAAAATTTGATGATCCTTTTTATCAAGGAAGATCTTTTAGCAATGGCCCTACTGCTGTTGAATATATAGCAAAATATTTAGATTTAGATGAATTTAAACCTGGGTGGAGTTATTCATTTTTTGGGAGATGCCACGAACAGCAAGGTCAGAATTACGCAGTTTCATATGCAACAGCATCTGAAATTTTTGACCCTATTTTTTCTTATTTCTTCAATAAATTTCGTTTAGCTAACCAGCTAGATGCGGTAATTAAACATCATCCAGATATAGGTAAAGAAGATTTATTTTGCATCATAATCGGCGGAAATGATGTTATGGTTGCCACTGCTTATGACGATACTAAAGCGGAAGAAGTGTTGGAACAAGCAGTGAGTGAAATATGTAATGCACTTAAGGTTCTAAATGAACATGGTGTTAAGCATGTAGTTGTTGCAAATGCACCTGAAGTTGGCTCAATACCAGCTTTTAATAGAGATGAAGAAGCAAGGGAACTAGCTACAAAGCTCACGGAGAGTTTCAATGCAAAACTGGCTAAAGGCTTAGATTATATGAAGAAAAGTACAAATCTTGAAATAAAAGCATTTGATCTTAACTCTAAAATGAGAAGTATGTTTAGCGAATACAAGAGCAAAGGTTTAAATTGTCAAGATGCATGCACATCGAACATTGCAGACCAAGTTGGGAGATTTAAAGAAAATATAAAAATACTCTTAAAGTTGATATTTAAAGGGGAACTTGACGTTCACTATAACCCTGGGTGTAGCAAAGAAACACTAAAGGATTATTTCTTTTTTGATTATTTCCATCCAACTGCGGAACTTCATCATGAAGTTGGTAATGAAGTGTATGAGTTGATTTGACACAGTTTTTTTGAACATATCCTTTTAAATAGTAACCAGACTGCATTCTGTGATTTTTAGCAAAACACGATCTTTCATTTGAGCTTTCTTCAATTTAAAATAAATACAGAAAATTGCTGCCTATAGCTAAACTGACTTAGATTTACCGACAATTTGAAAAACCGTCATCCCGCTACTATATAGTTATTGATATATATTTTCTTTTAAGCTCTTGGTTTTGATCGATAAATGTAATCATTTCATCTTCTAAAGTTTTAATTTGATTACGTAAAATTGCAAGAAGTTCCTCTATTTGTTTGATTATAGATGTATCAGTTACCTGTTGGATTTGGGTTTTTTGTATTTTTGCTATTTCTACAAGTTGGTTTCTACGAGATAATTTTTGTTTCAAGCAATCAATATTACCATTACTAACTGTTAAAGGAGTAACACGCATATCTGTATTATTAATATAACGTGAGATGATACTGCAGTCTATTTTATCAGTTTTTGTAGTAATACCAAGGCTTTTAGCATAGTCTCTCCCACCTTGGTTGAATGACGTACACTTCAAAACCATTGCTTAGTAAAGTATAGGCACATAATTTTTCGTATCCACCAGTTGCCTCAAGACCAATTTTGGTTACATTATGCAAACGTAAAAAGTCCAGCATTTCATCAATGGATTGTACATTGTTTTCAAATATTTTATAATGCTCAAGTGGGTGAATGTGGAGATCTAATTTACTTTTGCTAACATCAATGCCAGCAATAATGTTTGATGAATTCATAATTCCTCCGTAATAATAACATATACTGCATTTTCCAGCCTTATATACGAGCCTAAAAGCTCAATCAGTTGTTCGGAACTTTCAGTATAATAAACCAGAGAAGAGAACCTTGCTGAACAACGATTCTTATAATCAAGGGGCGTGACGGTTCCTCTTCTCTGTGTGTCTTTAATATCACTACTTTGATATTTATAAAGACTTGTTCTTAACATATAAGGGAAGTGTCCTCTAGGTAAGATTGTGGAGTATTCGTTGTAGCATTTGGCTGTTCAATTACGCTAGTTGATTCTTTAGGTATACTATTTCCTTCAAAATTTCCATCTTTTTATTATGTTCTCTTTAGCATTTTGAGAGTGAATTATTCTAGTTTTGATATTTAACCGTTTTGTATCTGCTGTAATGATTTCACTTCCAATTTGCTATTCTTTACATATTGAATTGCAAGCACTAACGCTTTACTCCCAGAAGCTGTGGTACTGTAAGCTATATTTTGCAAAATAGCAGTTCTCCTGATATCTTTGCTATCTGAAACTGATTTCACACCTTTTGAGGTATTGATCACTAGATTTATTTTTCCATCTTTGAGCATATCAACTATGTGGGGTCTGCCTTCTCTTACTTTATTTACAGCTTGTGCAGCAATGCCGTTATTGTTCAGATACGAAGCTGTGCCTTTGGTGGCATATATTTCAAAACTCAGTTCTTTCAACATTCGTACAACAGGCAATATATACTCTTTATCATCATCTTTTACTGAAACCAGAGCTGCTCCTTCTGTTGGTAACTTGTATCCTGCAGCCATGTGCACTTTTGCAAGTGCAGCTTCGAAAGATGAGTCGATTCCCATCACTTCTCCTGTTGATTTCATTTCAGGACCAAGTAAAGTATCCACTCCTGCAAAGCGGGTAAATGGAAAAACAGCAGCTTTAACTGCAAAATGATTGAAAGGCTTGTTTTCCTGATTCAATTTTTTACCCAAAATAACCTGAGTGGCAAGCTTTGCAATAGGAATATTGATTACCTTGGAAATAAAAGGAACTGTGCGACTAGCCCTTAAATTCACTTCAAGTATGTATACATCACTAGACCTCTTGCATAACTCGATTTCTGAAGGCAATTTTGTCGTCAAAGCTTGTCTGCGCTCCTCAAATACATTCGAGTATTCTGTGGTGCTCATCTGCACTTTTCCTAAAGATTTCTCATCACAAACAGGTTCTGCAAGAGGTCTATTCTCTTGAACAGCAAACTGAATGTTTATCAGACCTTTCACTTTTAATGCTAATGCTATTCTTTCAGTTTGTAGCTTAATCTCTTTTATTACTTCGTCACTCAATGTATTTGTCGGTATTGAGCATGTTGAATCGCCAGAGTGGATACCAGCTTCTTCAATGTGCTCCATGACCGCTGCAATGAAAACTTTTTCCCCATCACATACAGCATCAACGTCAACCTCAACTGCATTGACTAAAAATTTATCAAGAAGCAGCGATCCGTGTTCAAAAATTTTGGTTTGATTCAAGACATACTCTTTGAAGCTCTGAGTATCGTGTCTAATCGACATAGACTGACCGCCGAGGACATATGATGGCCTGACTACTAGTGGAAACCCCACCTTTTCTGCGTTGGTTAACGCTTCTTCTACTGAATGGCAGATAGAATTTTCAGGTTGTTTTAAATTAAGTTGCAAAGCAAGATTTTTAAATCTCATGCGATCTTCTGCAAGGTCAATAGAATCAAACGAAGTTCCCAGAATTTTGAAACCTCTCTCGTTAAGCACTTTGGCTAACTTTAAAGGTGTTTGACCGCCTATTTGAACTATTACACCAACCAGTGTGCCATTTTCTTGCTCTTTACTTAGTATTTCAAGCACATCCTCTGCAATGAGTGGTGCAAAATATAAACGATCAGCGGTATCGTAGTCAGTTGAGACAGTTTCGGGATTACAGTTGATCATTATTGTTTCATACCCCATTTCTTTGGCGGCAGAAGCTGCATGTACGCATGCATAATCAAACTCAATACCTTGACCAATGCGATTTGGACCACTTCCTAAAATGACAACCTTTTCTCGGTCAGAAATATTCGCCTCACATTCCGTTTTATTTTCAACATCACCCTCATAGCAGCCATACATATAAGCAGTGCTCGATTCAAATTCAGCTGCACAGGTGTCTACGCGTTTATAAACTTGTTTAATGCCAAATTTTTTTCTTATTTCTTCGATTTGTTTTACTCGATCTCCAGCGTGTAACGCTGGCTGGATCCCAGTGTCACGCACTGGGATGACATTAGAGGGTACTGGAATGACAGAGGTAGGTCTATTACTTAACTTTGCTAATCTTGCATCTGAAAATCCCATTTTTTTCATCTCTAACATTTCATATGCAGTCTCAGGAAGGCCGTTTTCCTTGATTTTTTGTTCAGCCAAGATGATTTGCTGTATATTTTGCAGAAACCATAAGTCATATCCTGTAATCGAATTTATTTCTTCTATGCTAATTCCGTGGCGCATTGCGTCAGCAGCAATCAGTAATCTGTTTGGTAGCAATTTTGCTAATTGAGATTTTATGTGATCAATATCAATGTTCTCAGGAAATACTTCATCAAGTCCTGTAAAATCAGTTTCAAGTGAACGGAAAGCTTTCTGTAGTGACTCATTAAAAGTGCGGCCTATAGACATCACTTCTCCCACTGATTTCATGGAGGTTGATAATTCACAATTCTTCCCCTTAAATTTCTCAAACTCAAATCGAGGAATTTTAGTGACGATATAATCAATCACTGGTTCGAATGCTGCTGGTATTATTGGAGCGCAGTCGTTACGTATTTCATCGAGCGAATAGCCGATAGCAAGTTTGGTTACAACTTTTGCAATAGGATAGCCTGTTGCTTTCGAAGCAAGTGCAGAAGAGCGAGAAACCCTTGGATTCATTTCAATTACAACGAGGCTTCCATCTTCTTTAGGATTTACTGCAAACTGAACATTTGCACCGCCGGCACTAACATCAATTTCTTTCAGCACTGCTATAGATGCATTTCTCATTTGTTGATATTCAGCATCACGCAGAGTCAAAGCAGGAGCAACCGTAATACTATCTCCGGTGTGCACTCCCATCGGATCAACATTTTCTATCGAACAGACTATTATGCAGTTATCTTTACAATCGCGGATAACTTCCATTTCATACTCTTTCCAGCCGATAATTGATTCATCTATCTGAACTTCATTTATTGGCGAAATTTTGAGAGCACTTTCTGCGATATTGAAAAACTCCTCTTTATTATATGCTATGCCACTACCTGCACCACCAAGAGTGAATGATGAACGAATGATTGCTGGTAATCCAACGTAATCCAAAGCCTTTTTTATTTGTTCTTGATTTTTTATAATGATACTTTTGGGGTATTTCAGTCCTATTTTATCCATGGATTGGCGGAATAACTCTCTATCCTCTGCTTTTTTTATTGCTTCTCTATTTACCCCTATTAATTCTACGTTGTATTTGTCTAACACTCCATCATCTGCAAGTTTTATTGCACAATTGAGCGCTGTTTGCCCGCCCATTGTTGGCAATATTGCGTCTGGCCTCTCCTTAATTATAATTTTCTCTATGATTTCAGGCAGTACCGGCTCAATATACGTCGCATCAGAAAACTCAGGATCTGTCATTATAGTTGCGGGGTTGGAGTTAACCAAAATGACTTTATAACCTTCGCTTTTTAATACTTTACAGCTTTGCGTTCCGGAATAATCAAACTCGCATGCCTGACCTATAACTATTGGGCCTGCTCCTATTACTAATATAGATTCTATATCTGTGCGTTTCGGCATAATTACAATAACGGTCTCTATTCAAGTAATGTTACCAATCTTTCCTGTATATGTGAATTTTTATTAAACCTATTAGCTAATTACTTTTAGGCTTGACGCATAACTGTACGAACATTGCAATTTGCGTGGCAGATTCCAGTGCTTGACACACAGCTGTACAAACATTCATTTTTGAAGGTAAATTGCACAGCAAATGATGTCATTCAAGTAGCTGACACTGGTTCCTTTATGACGGCAGTGCCCAGAGGTGTCATCCCAGTCTGGGATCCAGAAAACTTAACTTTAAATAAGTGGCTGCATAATAAAGACTAGATTCCAGTGTCAAGCACTGGAATGACACCATAGAGGCACTGGGATGACATCCTTCCTAGTGGAGATTACTCTCAAATCACAATGTTCATACAGTTGTGGGCTTAACGGTATCTTTGCAGATACTATGGTAATTTATTCGGGAGATTTGCTAAGCGGTAAGATTTTTCCTGATATGCCGCAGTCTTCAGAAGCTAATTCCACAAATTTATCTGTTAGTTTATCAGGTGACACCAATTCAGATCCAGGAAATGCCTGCTCACTACCCACAGGTCCTTCCTTGTATACAGCATTTACACATAATTTTGTATGTTTTGTCTCAGATGCATATATCTGCACCATTATTTCTAGTGCAACTTTACTTGCAGCATACGGCATCCAATATGGATAAGAGGAAGGAGAAAGTGTCACTTCTGAGGTCATGAATATCGCTCTTCCAGCATTAGACTTTTTTAGCATTGGATCTAAGTTTTTTAGTAAGTACCAATTGGCAGTAAAATTTGTATTCATTACGTTCTGTAGCTCTTCAATCTCACAGTCATGAATGGGGTTCAGTTTGCCTAAAATTCCAGCACACACAACTAATATATCAAGTGCTCCAGATTCTGATAATTTCAGGCTTTCTATCATGTTTGTCAGTATCTTTACATTCTCAAAGTCTAAAAGATCAAGCTGAATTAGTTTCACAGAGCCTTCTTTAAATTCTTCAAGCTCTTCAATTTCATTATATAGTGGCTTGAGATTATCAAGAGATCTTGAAATCAGAATCACACATGCACCTTCTCTTATAAACCTTTTTGCAACAGCAGAGCCTATTCCACCTGAAGCTCCGGTGATTAAAGCTACTTTACCTTCTAACTTACCCATTTCTTTCTCCTTAGCGAGATCCATTGAAATATTTTAGCTGAAAATTGAATTTTGCTCCATATATAAAAATCAAACTTAGCATATAAAAAAATAGTAATGACACTACCACACCACCTAAACTTCCATATATCAAATCCAGTTGGTCAAAGGAAGCTTTTAAGTATTGCTTAAAAGCTGAAGCAGAAATCGTCCAAAGAATAACAGCTACACAAGATCCAGGAAATACGTCTGATAAATTTTGTTTTATGTTTGGTAACATAAAATATAGCCAAGAGACTACTGTGAAAAGTACAAATTCAATAAGTAAATACCTAGTATAACTTAGCACCTGATAGGAAAAATCAATTAGCATTGGTACTAGTGTAGAAAACACTATAGTTAGAGTTATAATAAGCGTGATTACTAAAAATTGTAATATACTTAGTACTCTTCTTAATATATAAGGCGGCGAAACCGGAACTTTATAGGCCTTATTGAGTATTGTTCTAAGCCCTTCAATTGTCGATGAAGCGGTCCAAACAGCACCTACAATTGCTAAAGTTAGTAAGCTTTGCGGCGGGCCTGATATTATCTCCCTAATACGCGGCATCAAAGATGATAAAATATCCTGTGGCATGTTATCAATGATAAATACCCAGCCAATGTTGTACTGGTCTAAAAAATTTGCGAATGTTGACGCCACAGCCATTAAAACGATGAGAAAAGGAAATATTGATAACAGAATTAAAAATGATAAATACCCTGCATGCTCCACTCCATCATTATGAATTGTGTCAATCAAAGCACGATAAAGGCAATAAACGATGCTGTAAAATTTCTGTAGCACTGTAATATAGACGAACCAAGAAAAGTATTCTAAATGAAATAAAGGATACTTTTAAGCAAAAAATCCTCACCATTTACTTAAATTTAATCAAAGTGAAGGATAATCCAGCATTAAATAGAAATTATCGGAGGCGTAATGAAAAATTTTCTTCTACTTGTGGCTTTAATTCTCTCCTTTGCATTTGATGCAAATGCTGCAAATACTTTTGTTGATAAAAATGATACAACATCATCGGTGATATGCAAGATAATAGGCTATACTCACGGCATAGGCGGACCGATGATCACAATAGTGATAATTGGTGCAGCTTTGCTTGCGATATTCGGCAGAATGCCATGGCCAGCGCTTTTTGCACTCGGTGCGTTCACTGCTGTGTTTTTTGGCGCTCCTGTAGTCGTTTCAAAAATAACACCAGGAGGTGTGATTTGTAAAGACGGTGCAGTAGCGGATAAGTAATAGAAATTATTGGAGGCATAATGAAAAATTTTCTTTTACTTGTGGCTTTAGTTATCTCCTTTGCATTTGATAATGTTTTTGCTAGCAGTGTTACTGATGACGCAACGTCAAACACAATATGCAAAATAGTAGGCTATACTCACGGCATAGGTGGACCGATGATCACAATAGTAATAATTGGTGCAGCATTGCTTGCAATATTTGGCAGAATGCCGTGGCCAGCGCTTTTTGCACTCGGTGCATTTACTGCTGTGTTTTTTGGTGCACCTGTAGTTGTTTCAAAAATAGTACCAGGCGGTGTGATTTGTAAAAATGGTGCAACTGCTTGCCCTGATGGTACCAACTGGGATACAAGTACAGGAGCGTGTAAAAAATAGGCGCTGCAGATTTAGAAAAGCATTAGCTAAACGGTGCTTCTTAAAGGAGCACCATTATTCCACAATTGTATAAATGTTGTCCAAGTGAATAACACTGAGATCCGGGAATTTTTATAAACTGATAGGATGACAAATTTACTAGAACCCTTACCATTTACTCAAATTGCAGAATAATCTAACTTAGGACAGAAATGATTGGAGGGTATAATGAAAAATTTTCTTCTACTTGCGGTTTTAATTTTCTCCTTTGCGTTTGATGCAAATGCTGCAGATGCTTTTGTTGATACAAGTGATACAACATCATCAGTGATATGCAAGATAATAGGCTATACTCATGGCATAGGTGGACCAATGATCACAATAGTGATCATTGGTGCAGCGTTGCTTGCAATATTCGGTAGAATGCCGTGGCCAGCGCTTTTTGCACTCGGTGCATTCACTGCTGTGTTTTTTGGCGCTCCTGTAGTCGTTTCAAAAATAACACCAGGAGGTGTGATTTGTAAAGACGGTGCAGTAGCGGATAAGTAATAGAAATTATTGGAGGCACAAACGTAGTTTTCTTTACTTGAAAGTGGTCAAGCTAACCACTTTCAGTGTCTATGAATACCTAATAAATTCTCTTTCTGTAATCATATCAGTTAAAGTTTAGATTCCAGCGTCACGCGCTGGAATGACAAGGCTTATCGTCATGCCGCCGCATACCGTCATACCGCGATTCATTCGCGGTATCTCATCAGCTAACAAGCAGCGGAATAACGGTTGTCGTTTAGCTATGAATATTAAGAAATTTACCAAATGAAAAAAAAGGCAAAAGAAGCCCCGTGGTTGGCTAATTACTTACATTATACTTTCAAGTATGGCGTTTTTTTATTCTAAACGCTTAATAACCGCGATTCAGCTGCTTTTAAGCCGCAACTAATCTAAATTATAAACATTAAGAAATTTACTGAGCGAAAAAAAAGGCAAAGAAACCCTAGGGTGGCTAGCATTCAAATTCTCCCTTGTCAATTTGACGTTTTTTGCTATCTTAAACGCTTTGTAAGCGCGTTTCAGCTTATATAGGTAGAAACCTAGAAGTTTTATAAAGACATGAAGTGCACATAGTGCAAAAATTCAGCATGATTTACGCCAAATACATTAAGTTTTTTATCATTAATCCACTGCAGAGATTGCGAAGATAAATAAATAGCTTCAGTTTCATGATAAGGGGACTGGCGAAGTTTGTAAAGTAACTTTTGCATTTAATTTAAAGTAAAAAAAACAGAAATGTTTTGGTTTGAGGTTTAATTGCCGGAATTTACAATTGGGAGTTGCCTGTATGAGCTTTGAAAGAGGTACTATTCATTTGATAATTCAAAAAACTTGAAAGAATAAAGATAGCTATTGAAATTATCTTGATTTACATCAGTTATCCAAGTTTGACATTGAATACTTAACACTTCCTCCATTAACGCCTTTCTGTAATGTTTATCCAGATGAGACATTATATCATCAAGTAGAAGAAGTGGTGCCTTATTGTAATGAATACACCTTGCTTTTACACTGGATAAAATAATAGAAAGCAGTAATAACTTTTGTTCTCCAGTGGAGCACAGATTTATTGGTACGTTTCTTTTTTGACAAAAAACCCGGAAATTATCGTTATGCACACCAAGGGTTACTCTACCAGTCAATGAATCTTTTTCTCTGTTTTCCTTTAGACGATTCTGAAAATATTCTGCAGTATCGTCCAAAGTTAGCTGGCTGCTGAATTTCAAACTTGCCTTCGGAAAAAGCTTACTGGAATGGTTATCAATTGTATCTTGTAATATTTTTAAAACAGACGATCGCATATGTAAAATACTAACTGCATTAACGGCCATTATGTTTTCAAGACTAGAGAACCAGTTTTTGTTCAAAATGTTCTCCCTCAATAGTTTACTTCGCTCATGTTTAGCTTTTCTATATTTCATGTAGCAGCAAGTGTAATTTTCTTCAAACAGTGAAACTATACGGTCTAAAAATTTTAATCTGTCACTTGGAGAATTAAGAAGAACATAGTCCATTTGTGGAATCAGCCATATTACATTGGATATCTTATACAGAGATGAATAACTTGATTGCGTTTTTCCATCAATTTGTATTAGTTTCTTATCAAAACTCTTTGCGATACCAATTGAATTAAAATCCGTTCCATTAAAAAAATCATAGTGCACTACCCAATCTTCATTACTGAATCTATTTTGTATCTCACTGGCTTTTGCTTTTTTCATTCCATTGCTTTTAGCAAGCAACGAGATTGCTTCAAGTATATTAGTTTTACCAATACCATTTTCGCCAGTTATTACAACTGAGCTATCATCTGAATCCAGTTCAAAGTTTGAGTGGCTACGAAAATTATGTAATTTCAGCTTTTTTATGTAGCAATGGGTAGCCATTAACCTATTCTTTAGTTTATATTCTCTTTACTTCTTCCAGAACCTCATCAACATGTCCACTAACTTTTACATTTTTCCAGATCTTCACTATTTTACCTTTTTTATCTATTAAAAAAGTAGTGCGTTCTATTCCCATATACTTTTTGCCAAACATACTTTTCTCTACCCAAACACCATATTTTCCCAACATTTCAGCATTCTCATCAGAAACTAAAGAAAACGGCAGAGAGTATTTTGCTTTGAAGTTAGTGTGGCACTTAACACTATCTTTTGATACACCAATTATCACTGTGTCAAGGGAAGAAAAATCATCTATTTTATCTCTAAAGCCTTTTGCTTCCATCGTACAACCCGGAGTATCGTCTTTAGGATAAAAATAAAGAGCTACATTTTTTTTATCAAAAAATTCACTCAGTGATAAATTTTCACCAGAATCTGTTGGTAAACTAAAATCAGGTGCATTATTTCCTACTACTAACTCCATACCTTGCTCCATTAATAACGCTTCTATCTATAGTAGTATATTGTAGTCAGAGTATCAAATTTTATATATAGCTAACACAGATAAGATTCTTGATAGGGGGCTTATTGATAACTGCCTTCTCGGCTTGCCGCTTTTGATAAAGTGTGGTTTTCGTCTGATGTAAGGCCATATCAAATAGATCCTATTAAAAATCAATCGAATCTTCACATGTTTGTTCTTCATAAAAGAAGTTCAATGTTATCGTAGTACCAAGTTTCGCTTCACTTTTAATGTCAAAAGTTCCACCCATTAACTCTACTAATTTCTTGCTTAGCGGTAATCCGATGCCCGTACCTTCGTTTCTATATCCCGAATCTGCTTGGCCAAAAACAGACATAACTTTATATATATCCTGCTGCATTATTCCTATTCCATTGTCATGAAACTCAATGGTTAATAAGTTTTTTTCTATATTTTCTTTTATCACCATTCTTATTAAACCATCTTTAGGAGTAAACTTGATTGAGTTTGATAATAAATTTATTATAACTTGTTTCATTCTCTTGGAATCTGCAATGACTAATAATTGTTTATTAGTCATCTCTTTTTTTAAATTAATCCCTGCTTCTTTTAATTTAGGTAATAGCATATTTACGCATGAATCTATTATTTTGTTCAGGTTAAACTTCACTTTTTCTACTGTTAAACTACTTGATTCAGCTTTAGAAAAATCGAGCACATCATTAATTAAGGCAAGTAAGTGTGTCCCTGCATTATATATATCGTCTGCATACTCCTTGTATTGAGAGTTATCCATTGAACCTAAAGTTTCATTTTTGATCAACTCTGCAAATCCAATAATAGCATTAAGAGGTGTGCGTAATTCATGTGTAACGCTTGCAAAAAACTTTAGCTTGTTTGCATTTTCTTGCTCTAATGCCTCTTTTATCTGCTGTAATTCAATGTTAGTTTTATGTTGCTTGGCCAGCATTTTGGTATTAGAAAAGTGCAAATAGAACATTATTAATATTAAAATTATTAATAATAAGCCTAAAAATATTAAAAATAGGCCATATGCTATAACATAAGAATTATTGTAGCTTCGAAGAATCTTCAAAAAAAACGACGGCTTAGCGCTATTTTCATGGAATATAGGGAAAATAGAAGTTAATGTATTTCCTGTAGTATAAAGTATTTCTTGGTTACTTAATAATTTATCAATTTCATCGTTTGTAAGTAACTGTTCATAATCATAATCTTGAGTGTTAAAATTACTGAATATTATTCTGCCGTTTTGATCATACAGTATTAAGCTGAAATCCTTTACTTTGCTCACTGATTGTAATAATTCAGCACGCAGTTTTACTAGTTGGTTTATGTAGTCAAAATTTTTGTATTTAATGTGATGCTTTTCTATTAGTAAATAATGGTATTTTTTTATTATACCATTTTCTAATACACTTTTTAAGTTTACACTTGAATCACGGTAAGAAGAAAGGAAATTACTCCTTAGTAAATAATTACAATATATCACACTGAATAAAATCATAAAAATTGATGAGAATAATGCGATAACTTTTGTGTATTTGTTTTTTCCCAGTGCAGAAAACATTAATTTACCTATCTTATACATATCCTTACTCATTGCGAAACAACGGCTTTTATGTTATTAATAATAAAATTTAGCATATAATATTTTATGACAATTTCTCCTATTTTGCCAGTTTATTCTCCTATTAACATAAATTTTTCTTATGGTAAAGATATTTACTTGTATGATATTGACGGTAAGCGCTACGTAGATTTTCACTCCGGAATAGCCGTTAGTAGCTTAGGTCACACTAATTCGCGATTAATTAGTGCTCTTAAATTGCAAGGAGAAAAATTATGGCATATATCAAATACCTATAATATACCTGCTGCCAATAATTTTGCAGAAAAATTAATAAACAATAGTTTCGCTGACACTGTATTTTTCTCAAATTCTGGATCAGAGGCAGTAGAATGTGGGCTTAAGATTGCTAGGGTCTATCAAAACGGAAAAGGCAATAAAAACCGTCACAGAATTTTAACATTCCATGGTGCATTTCATGGAAGAACCTTCCTAACTTGTGCTGCAAACGATAAACAGAAATTTTCTGAATTACTGAGTCCCTGTATTGATTGGTGTGATAATATCGAGCCCAATATTGAGAGTGTAAAGAAAGCAATTTCAAGTGATATAGGCGTTATATTAATAGAACCAATACAAGGGCAAGGTGGTATCAAAGTAATGAATGAAGTCTTTATGAAAGAACTAAGAAAGCTGTGTGATGAAAATGACATATTGTTATTTTTTGATTGCGTGCAATGCGGTGCTGGTAGGACAGGAAAATTATTTGCATACGAACATATAGGAGTGGAACCTGATATATGTGCTCTTGCAAAGGGAATAGGCGGCGGGTTTCCGCTAGGGGCTTGTCTTGCGACTGAAAATGCTGCTAAATACATGGCAGTTGGTATGCACGGTTCCACTTTTGGTGGCAATCCGCTTGCAACCTCAGTAGGTAATGCTGTGTTCGAAGAATTGCTCAGTCCTGGCTTTTTGAAAAATGTTGAAATTAGAGGTAAGTATTTAAAAAATAAATTAGAAGACTTAGCAAGTAAATTTCCAATAATAGAAGAAGTGAGAGGGAAAGGGTTAATGCTTGGAATAAAAGTGAAAGCAGACAATCAAAAATTTGCAGAAGAGTTAAGTCATCGTGGTTTACTCACTGTTGGAGTAACATCAGATAACGTTGTGAGAATTTTACCTCCACTAATTATCACTGAAAAAGAGATTGATGAAGGAATTGAGATTCTGGCTCAATATTTATCTGAGAAATCTTCTGATTAGATGCTTGATATTAATATGAACGACAATCTGGTATGCTTAGGAATTATTACCTCTCCTCACGGAATTAAAGGAGCTGTTAAATTAAAAACTTTCACCGAAAAGCCCAAAAATATCTCCTTATATGGTGAGCTAATAAGTGGTGATGAGAATTATAAAATAGACTCAGTATCCATCATAGGTGATAATTTAGTAATAGCTACAATAAGTGGAGTAAATTCCCGTAATGAAGCAGAGCTTTTGAGGAATAAGAAGCTATATATAGAAAGAAGCAAGTTACCAGAGCTAAATGATGAGGATGAATTTTATCAAAGTGACCTTGTAGATATGGAAGTAAGGCTGGAAAGTAATGAATTATATGGCAATGTAAAATCTGTGTATAATTTTGGCTCAGGGGATATATTAGAAATTTTAGTTATCAGCACAAAAAAACGTATTATGCTGTCTTTCACTAAAGAGATATTTCCACATATAAATATAAAGGGGAGGTATATAGTATTAAATATACCAGAATTTATTGACTAATAAAGACTTTGATATTTATATAAAGCTATTTATAATTATAAGATCAAATTGAAAATGTAATTATGGCAGAAAGAGCTAACGATATCAGACCAGGTCAGGTGTTGGAACATAACGGCGGATTATTTTTGGTTGTAGGTATTATGCATACTCAACCTGGTAAAGGTGGTGCATACATACAAGCCGAAATGAAAAACATCAAAACCGGAGCAAAACACTATGAAAGATTTCGTTCTGATGCAACAATCAGAAGGGCAATTTTAGATGAAGAGGAATATGTTTACCTTTTCACTGAAGGAAACATTGTAAATCTTATGCATCCAAGTAATTACGAGCAAATCACTATAAATTTGGACTTATTGGGAGAAAAAAAAATTTATTTACAGGATAACATGAAAATTAAAGTTGTAGCTTATCAAGACAAAATAATTTCTGCGCATGTGCCTGATTATGTTACACTTGCTGTGAAAGAAACAGAGTCTGTTATTAAAGGACAAACTGCTACTGCTTCTTATAAGCCTGCAATTTTGGAAAACGGAATGCGCGTTAACGTGCCTCAGTTTATAAAAGAAGAGGATAAAATTGTAGTATATACTCCAGATGACAGCTATTATGAAAGAGTGAAAGAGTAAAAAGAAGAATGTCCATCTCATCACCACGAATTAATGTGATGCTTGATTCTGTGCGTAGTGCTTCCAGGCAGCTTATGCGCGATTTTAATGAATTACAAATCTCTAATGTTAAATCAGCAGACTTTATCAATAAAACTTATTCAAAATCCAAGCAAACCATATACGATTGCTTGCACGACTACAAACGAGACTATGGGTTTATTTCCGAAGATGATACTGATCAAGAAGTAAAAGATGACACTTATACCTGGTTTATTATGCCTATAGAGGGCAGGGAGAACTTTTCCAGTTGTATGGTTTATTTTGCAGTATCAGTCTGTCTCATTCATAAAAATAAAGTTGTGGCGGCTGTAATTGATGCTCCGGCTCTTAGAGAAACTTTTTGGGCAGAAGAAAAGAAAGGTGCTTTTCTTGAGGACTTTAGATCTCGTCATATAAAAATGCGGGTGAAAAGCCGTGAAGGGGGTCTAATAGATGTAAGTGGTAATTTGTTAAATAAATTGCTGCCTGGCAATAGTAGTGTACGCTCCATCGGTTCAACAATTTTAGGCTTTGCATACCTTGCGGCAGGAAGGCACAGAGGAATAGTTTACTCTAGAGTTAACAAATATAAAACCTTGCTCGGTAGACTTTTTCTACAAGAAAGCGGTGGAAGGCTAACGGAAGACAACGGATTGATTATTGCTGGCGATATTAAATTAGGATAAACAAGCTACAGAGATAGACAACTTTTCGAGAACTTTTACAAGAGATTCTGTCAAATGTTCTATCATTTCATCGGTATGATAAGGTGTAGGGGTAATACGGAAACGCTCAGTTCCTCTTGGAACTGTCGGGTAATTTATATGTTGAACGTATATTCCATACTCATCAAATAATAATTTTGATGCTTTTTTGGATAACTCTGGGTCGCCAATTATTATTGGAATTATATGAGTTTCTGTTAAAATGAAGTTAATTCCTGCATTTCTCAGTGAGTTTTTTACTTTTTCAACGACTTGCTTTTGCTTTTCCCTTTCAATGTTGCTTGATTTTAGGTGTTCAACGCTTGCCTTTGCTGCCGCTGCTAAAACAGGCGACATAGCAGTGGTAAAAATAAATCCTGGAGCGGAACTTCTTATTACATCTACCAAGTTCTTTGAAGACGCGATATACCCACCCATCACTCCAAAAGCCTTCGATAGTGTACCTTGAATAACGGTTATTCTATCCATCAGGCCTTCTCTTTCTGCAATTCCACCACCATGTGAACCATACATACCAACTGCGTGCACCTCATCCAAATAGGTAATTGCATTATGTTGATCTGCCAGGTCGCATATTTCTTTAAGCGGAGCTACATCACCATCCATTGAATATACGGATTCAAGTACTATGATTTTTGGTGTCTTTTTGTCTATAGACTTAAGTAGCTGCTCTAGATGATTAACATCATTGTGTTTAAATATATGTTTTGGCCTTTTTCCTGATTGTATGCCTTCTATCATCGAAGAATGGTTCTTCTCGTCTGAAAAAATTACTACGCCCGGAATAACAGACGATAAAGTGCTAAGTGTTGTCTGGTTAGCGAGGTAGCCACAAGCAAAAGTTAAAGCAGCCTCTTTTTTATGCAAACAAGCTAAGGATTTTTCAAGTTCGACAACCTCTTTTGTTGTACCAGATATATTTCTTGTTCCTCCAGCACCAACAGATGAATTTTGGATAGCGGCAATTACACTCTCATTTTGTGACATTCCCAAATAGTTATTACTGCACCAGACGATTACTTCCCTATTTCTTTCATAGTCCATAATGTGGGGGAGCCTACCTGGCAATGACGCAAAGTGCGTAAATTCACGGTAGCGCCCCTCATCTTTTATATCTTTTATTTTATTCAAGAATATTTCTTCGTAGTTTACCAAGTCCTTATTTACCGATAATTAACATAATTATAATAAATTATTAAATGGTAAACTACAATATTTATTATACAGATACGGTAGTAGATGCTTCCTTCGTGTTGAAAGGTTTGTCAACCTTGTTGTTTTCAACTTGGCTTTTAGGTGTACAGCAGTATATAACTGCAGCAGCAACCAGACAACAAGCTCCAACTGCTATTCCTACCGCTAACATTTTCAAGTAAACTGCAACAGCCACCCCTGAAATAATACCAGCTATTGCAAGTGCAGAAGCAGCTATAACAGGCAGCTTACTACTTTTTGTATTTTGTGGAATAGCATTATTTTTGCCTGAATTATTAGGCAACCCGCCATTGGTTTGAGTATCATTCACCTGCTCAGATTTGTTGTTAGCTACTGAAGGCACTGGTTCTGGTGTTGGCACTGGATTCGGTGTTGGTGTTAGATTCGGTGTTGGCACCAGCGTAGGTGTTAGAATTGGATCTTGTGTTAGATCCGGTGTCAGTCCTGGCGTTGGCGCCGGCGTAGGTGTTGGAATTGGATTCGGTGTTGGTGTTAGGTTCGGCGTTGGCACCGGTGTAGGTGTTGGAATTGGATTCGGTTCTTGCTGCCTGGTGGTAGTTTGAGTACCATCTTCTTGTCCAGGGATTTCGTTAAATGTCACTTGTTATAACTGGAATTTCTAATTCATCTGCAACGTTATTACTTCTTTTTCGTATTATAAAAGTTCCAGGAGTTTGGCACATTTCATCCCACAAATCTTGACGTTCATGACAGGAATATTTTTGCACATCAATAGAAAATTGTAGAATATTTCTAATTTGCATTAAACTGAATATTAGATCAATATTCTTTTGACGTTTATTGTCTTTTGGATCTTTAGTGTATTCATCATACACTATGCAAGCAGTCTGAACTAATCCATTTACAATACCTGGAAGACGGCTGTTATATTCACGTAAAGCTTCAGATTGCAATAATTTGTTTTCCTTTTCCAGATCTTCTATGCGCTTTTCTATGCTAGATTTAAAAATCTTACACTCCTCTCGAAAAATTATGTTAATTGCATCAATTTCTGTGCATAAGTAACATACTTCCTTGACTAAGGAGTAATCTTCTTGGCCTATTGAGTAGTGTGTTGCATTTTTCAGTATATTCTGTATGACCGGCCTAATCACTTGCTCATTATGTGATACGTTTTGATGGATTTCTTTAGTGTAAAAAAGCACCTCGACTATAACGTCTGTGTTTGTGTATTCAACATTAGACAATGCAATGAGGATTGATTCGTGTATGTTATCAAATTCGTTATTTTTAAATTTTTGATTGAGATAGCCGATAACATCATTGCTGCATTTAGCACATTTTTCACACAAGTGCTCGATAAATGCAATATTACCAGCATCCAATGCAGTTTTCAGAATTAAATCATAAATTTCTTTTCTGCCACGAGCTCCTATGTTTTTCAGGATTTGTTGCCTTAGTATTGTAATAACTTTATCATCTGTAAATGCTTGTTTATATACATCGTAAATGGCATGATCTGCACTATTAGTGTATCGTTTGCACAAGTATTCAATGACAGATATGTGTTCTTGACTTATCGCAGTTTCTAACAAGGTAGCAAAGCTCTTTTTTAATAACTCTTCTGTTGAGGCTTTTTTAGTTAGCTCATTAATATATCTTTCAAATGCATCCAGCACTATCGTGATGAATTCTTCATTTTTGATCAGAGACGCTGTTTCAAGCACACCATACAAAGGATCAGGTTTACTTGTTTTTAACACCTGTCCAAAATCTCTTAAAACGTATTCGACAAAAACTGCATTTAATAATTCTTGCTCTTTTCTTAATGCTGTAGCTGAGAAGAAGTCAATCTTATTAGGTTCGACAAGTTGTATAGCTTGACCTTTTAATCTTCCGTAAACTCCATCGTTACCATGGAATTTTTCTATAAAAGCTTCAATATATTTTTGATTACCAACAAGGAGAGGTAAAAGACTTAAGTTTTCTTCAGCAAAAAGAAAATCCTGATATTGCTCTACTAGCTTGTCATTAGCTGCAATTGCCAATAGTACCAATTCTTTTACTGAATAATCATACTTGAAACCCTCTTGATCAAATTTATATTGTGATAGTACATTTGAATATATATGTTGATGGTTGCTTCTGTTTTGTAACTCCAAATTAAGTTGATTTGAACAGAAATCTTTGAGATTTTCATTATCCAGCGTAATAGACCTGCCTTCATAATCTTCAATATTTTGTACAACCTTGTCTAATTCTTCACAATTATCTTCTTGTATAGCTTGATTTAAGATATTTATAATCTCAGCAAAAGTTAAGTTTTTAGGAATGATACCATATGAATCTTCATCTTTTAACTCTACAGTAAACGACCTATCACAACCATCAGGAAAGTTTGCAAGTATTGCATTCTCTAAACTTAGATCTTCAGGGGATGTACTACATGGAGTAGCTGGTATCTCTTGACTTTCGCTATCTAAAACTTCAAACTCTTCTTCAATACCTGAATCTTCAGAATCTGGTTTTTCAAAACCATGCCAACTTTTGATTAATCTTTCAGAATTTGATTGGCCCTGTGAAGTTGTATCTTGTGATACAAAGTCTCTAAAATTGGAACCAAACATGTTTTACCTCCTAACTAGCAGCTAAGCTAAGCTAAGCTAAGCTAAGCTAAGCTAAGCTAAGTATAGCATTAAACAGAAATCTTGCCAAGCAAATTATTCAGTCTCTTAGCAAAGCTGCTCGCGTCATCCATCTCTTCGCCTTCCACGATGCAAGCTTGGTAAAACAATAAGTGAACCATGTCCTCCAATGTTGGGTTTTCACCACTTTCAGCATAAGATTTCATTATACTCTTTATTACAGGATGCTTAGTGTTAATTTCAAGCACCTTTGGCGTGCGGTAATTTAGCTGCTTTTGTTCACGCAAAAAACGCTCCATGCGAAGATCCATAGCACCTTCATCAACCGCTAGGCATACGGGACTATCAGTCAATTTTTTGGAAATTTTTACGCTTTTTACTGAATCTCCAAGCACTGTGGTAAAATATTGCAGTATAGTTTCCTCAGTTTTTTCTCCATTTGATTTATTTTCTTCATCTGTCTTATCTTCTTCTGAAGAGAATTTTTCCAAATCAACATCTGCACGGGTTACAGACTTGATTTTCTGATCTTTGTATTCATGAATTACACTAGTCCAAAAGTCATCAACTGGATCAACAAATAGGAGCACTTCTAGTCCTTTACTGACGAATCCCTCAAGTTGCGGACTGTTTTTCACTGAATCGAGGCTATTTCCGGTGAGATAATAGATATGTTCCTGCTCAGGCTTCATTCTGCTTATATAATCATCAATGCTGATCAACTTCTCATCACCGGTGCTATTAAATCTGCAAATTGAGAGCAGCGCTTCTCTCTCATCAGTTGGCATAGCTTCGCAAAGACCTTCCTTTAAAACTGCACCAAAATTGGTCCAGAATTTTGTGTACTCCTCTAAATTCTCTTTTGCCTTTTTACCGAGCTCTGATATCGCGCGTTTAGTGAGGGATTTCCTGATTTGCTCAACAACACGATTATTCTGCAACGTTTCTCTGCTGATATTAAGAGGTAAGTCCGGTGAATCAACAATACCTTTCAAGAAACGTAAATACTGCGGTATGATCTGTACATTATCTTCAGTGATAAATACTTTATTTACATATAACTTAACAGAGCAACGTCTATCTGGATGGAATAAATCAAAAGGTTTTATAGAAGGAACATAAAGCAAATTTGTATATTCTATTGCACCTTCATTTTTATTATGCAATATCATCCAGGGCTCCCCGCCAACGTGGGCAACACTGCGGAAAAAATCGTTGTGCTCCTCTTGAGTAACGTCATTTTTTGGCTTAGTCCAAATTGCAGCCTTACTGTTTAACTTTTCACTTTTTCCTTCTTCGTCTATAAATTCAACAGGAAAATTTATGTGATCAGAGTAAGTAGTGACAATATTTTCAACACGAAATTTATCTAAAAACTCGTTTTCTTCAGGATGCATAATGAGCGTAATTTTGGTTCCGCGAGGGACTTGATTATCTGACTTGCTGATTGAATATTCCCCATCTCCTTTGGATTGCCAGATCCAAGACTCCTCTTCTCCAGCTTTTCTCGATTCTACTATTACTTCTGATGCAACCATAAAGCTTGAGTAAAAACCAACACCAAACTTCCCAATCAGCTCCACAGTTTGGCTTGAATCCTTGCTATTCTTAATCGCATCCAAGAACTTTTGCGTACCAGAGCTTGCAATTGTACCAAGATTGTCTATTAAATCCTGTCTATTCATTCCAATGCCATTATCAGTGATATATAGCTCGTTCTTATCTTTATTGGAGCTGATAGTGATTTTTAATTCGTCACTCAAATCTAGCAAATTAGGGTTTAGTTGAGATTCATAGCGCAACTTATCACATGCATCTGATGCATTTGATATTAATTCACGCAGAAAAATGTCTTTATTGGTGTAAAGTGAATGAGTCACTATATTCAGTACTTTCCCTACCTCAGCGTCAAATTTTAAATTTTCAGTTTCTTGTACATTATGCATTTTGAGCTCCATTATTTGCCTACTACCCTAATAATTTAAGTATTGAATCACGATCTTTCAAGGTCACGTACACCAAAATTAATGTGGGTGTAGTTATTATGACACCCAATTTATGGGATCTCTTGCATAACAAACTTTTGGCAGCGCATTGGATGAAACGAAAAACTTCCTTGACACCCTTCGCCAGCCCCCTTATCATGAAACTGAAGCTATTTATTTATCTTCGCAATCTCTGCAGTGGATTAATGACAAAAAAACTTAATGTATTTGGCGTAAATCATGCTTAATTTTTTGCACTATGTGCACCTCATGTCTTTATCAAATTTCTAGCTACACAAGCTGAAATACGCTATTTAAAACATCAAAAAACGCCAACTTAAAAAATGGATAGTGAATAATTAGCTACCCTAGGGTTTCTTTGCCTTTTTTTCTGCTTAGTAAATTTCTTAACGTTTATAATTTAGATTAGTTGCGGCTTAAAAGCGGCTGAGTCACGGTTATTAAGCGTTTAGAATAAAAAAACGCCATACTTGAAAGTATAATGTAAGTAACTAGCCAACCATCGGGCTTTTTTTGCCTTTTTTTTCGCTTGGTAAATTTTTTAATACTTAGATTAGTTGCAATTTAAGAGACCAGAAATGGTCAGTGCTTGGCACTGGAATAACGTCCTCCTTTGTTATCCCAGTGCCCAGACACTGGGATCCAGGAAACTTAATTGCAAGTAATGCATTAGATTTGGTGAGTATGGGTTTTATGTTATAGAATGAAACACTTTTGGTGAATTTGTAAAGAAAACTGGATCCCAGTGTTTGGGCACTGGGATGACAGCAGTCCTACGTCATACCGCCGCGAACCGTCATACCGCGATTCATTCGCGGTATCTCTAGATCCCGCTAACAAGCAGCGGGATGACGATTGTCGTTTAGCCATAAACATTAAGAAATTTACCAAGCGAAAAAAAAGGCAAAAGAAGCCCTGGGGTTATTATCCGCTTTAAAATATTGGCGTTTTTTATGTTTTAAACGCTTGACAAGCGAAATTCAGCTGCTTTTAATTGCAACTAACTTACGCTGCAAATGTTTAAGAAGTTTACTAAGCAGAAAAAAAGACAAAGAATCCCCGAGTTAGCTAGTCTTTTACTATCTCTGTCGAGTATTAGCATTTTTTGATGTCTTGTAACGCTTTATAAGCGCGTTCAGCTTATTTAGATAAAAATCTAGATGTAGATGAAGTTTTGTAAAGACATACAGTATCTATATACTGCAAAAAATTGAACATAAGACGCCGATACATTAAGTAATCCTTACCTTTTAATCTGCAGATTGGCGAAAGCAAATACAATAGCTTCACTATCATGATAAGTGGGCTGGCGGAGTTTGTCAAGGAAGTTTTTTTGTTTCTATTCCCAATAAAAGTTTGTTATATGGTTATGCAAGAAGTCTAATGAATCGCGGCATGACGTCTTAGCTATAGATGCTGGTCTGTGTGATTTCAAGAGAAGCTTAGTAGATAAGTTGTGTTTTAAACCAGATTCGGTATTTTAAACTGAACATTTTCAATAATACCACCTGGCATAACTGAAATTTTTACACTCAGGTTTACTTTTAGGTAGTCCATTAATTCATCAACTAATATGTCAGGAGCAGAAGCACCTGCAGTGATTCCTATCTTTTCTACGCCCTGGAACCAGCTTTTATTTACACATCTGTAATTATCAATCAAGTAGGCTCTTTTTTCTCTAGCAGTGCACAGATCTAATAAGCGGTTTGAATTTGAGCTATTTTTACTTCCTACAACTAATACCATGTCTACAATTTCAGCTAGCTTTTTAACAGCATTTTGTCTGTTTTGCGTTGCATAGCATATGTCCTTTAAATCTGGACCTGTTATGCTTGGAAACCTGAGCTTCAGGGCAACAATAATTTCATGGGTATCGTCGATGCTTAACGTGGTTTGTGTAACATAAGACAAATTATCTGGATCTTTAACCTTTAAATCATATACATCCTGCAAAGTTTGCACTAAAGTGATAGGATTGTTTACTCTTCCCCTAATTCCCTTAACTTCTGGATGGTTTTCATGCCCAATGAGAATTAATTCTTTACCACTGTTTTCATACCTTTTTGCTTCTTTATGCACTTTGCTAACTAAAGGACATGTTGCATCAATCACTTGAATACCCTTTCTTTTTGCCTCATCTTCTATATTTTTTGATACTCCGTGCGCGCTGAAGATCAGTATTCCTTCATTATCTTCAATTTCCTCGATACTGCTTACAAAAACCACTCCTTGTTTCTTAAAGTCCTCTACTATATATTTATTGTGAACAATTTCGTGTAGCACATAAACTTGGCGCTCGTTTTTATATTTTTCTAAAGTAATAGCTAATATGTCCACAGCTCTTTTTACCCCGGCACAAAAACCTCGTGGTTCAGCTAAGATGATTTCCATTTTTGTCAAATCAAGTAAATATGCAAGCATTACTTAAAAATAAGCTCCGCTCACTGTGTTTCATAGTACCATTATTTATATTTTATATAATAATTATTTTTCGCATATTCTCTTTAACATTTGATCAACCTACTACTTCAGAAAATTTTAGAAAAGATAATATAGTACATAAACAACCTGATATTTTAGATAGAAATGGAGTGGTAATAGCAACAAATGTGCCCACAACATCACTATATATAGATGCAACCAAAGTAAAGAATCCGGACAGTATAGCAGCACAACTGTGTTCTACTTTGCATGACCTCGAATACAAGAACTTATATAGAGTACTTACTTCAGAAAAGAAATTTGCTTGGATAAAGCGGCACTTGACTCCAAAAGAATTACTAGCGATCAAAAACGCTGGTGTACCAGGAGTAAATTTTTATGACGACATAAAGCGTATATATCCTCACAGTAATTTATTTTCACACGTGCTTGGTTACACTGACATAGATGGCAATGGTATTGCAGGAGTTGAGGCGTATATAAGTAAAAACAAACAACATTCTGTTATCCAAGTACCTGATATACAGTTGTATGAATGTTGCAACTTGAAAGCAATTCCTGCACAGCAATTCCCCACACAACAGATCCAGTGCGTGACACTGGGATCCAGATATAAAAATACTGACAAATTACGTGATGAACAACGGATTCCAGAAACATATGTCAAAAACAATGTTTGTGATGAAATTGCGCATAAAACTGGATTCCAGTGTCAGTGCACTGGAATGACACCAGACCAAGCTTCTGCACAATCTTCTGTCATCCGACAGGGATGGTCACGCTCTGCTGATCAATATGTTCAACTATCCTTAGATACACGAGTGCAAAGCATAGTGCATGAAGAGCTAACTAAAGCTGTAAGCAGATATCAGGCACTTGGCGGAGTAGGAATTGTTTTAAATGTGAGAAATAGTGAAGTTATCTCGATGGTCAGCCTACCTGATTTTAATCCCAACTTACAGAATAAGGCAGAAGACGTACAAAAGTTTAATCGCGCCAGTCTTGGGGTATATGAGATGGGGTCGGTATTAAAATACTTTACAATAGCCGCAGCGCTTGATGCGAACGCTACAAAAACTAGCGATTTATATGACGTATCAACACCAATCACCATTGGAAAGTATAAAATTCAGGATTTTCATAAATCTAAAATTCCAAAAATTACTGTGCAAGATATATTTGTAAAATCATCCAACATTGGTGCAGCAAAAATTGCAGTCAAACTAGGTATTGAAAAACAGGTAGAATACTTTAAAGCTATGAAGCTATTTTCTCCTTTGAAAATAGAAATACCAGAAAAATCCACACCGATAATCCCGGATAAATGGAGTGAAAACACTTTAATAACAGCATCTTATGGTTATGGCATAGCTGTAACTCCTATACATCTTGCACAAACTGCAGCAGCATTAATCAACAATGGGATATTTCATAACGCAACCTTGATGTTGAATAAAAGAAGTATAGGAGAGCAAATGATCTCAAGAAGAACTTCCAGGGAAATGAGAAAATTATTACGTGCAGCAGTAACAGATGGCACTGGCAGAAAAGCAAAAATAAAGGCATATTCAATAGGAGGAAAAACTGGATCGGCGGAAAAAGTTGTAGATGGTAAATATAGCAAAGATGCAAACATAGCATCATTTATAGGAGTGCTAACTATGCTTGACCCAAGGTACATAGTGCTAATTGCTATTGATGAGCCTCAAGGGATGCACCATACCGGGGGAGTAATTGCTGCGCCTATAGTAAGAAACATTATAAATAGAGTAGCACCTATACTAAATGTTACACCTGAGATGTAAAATTATGATTGGTTTACTATAATTTCAAATTTATCATTACCAAAATCCTTATTAATATACCAAGAACCATCATCTTTAGTTACAAATTCAAGACCTTTAAGGTCTTTTTTTATTGTCTTTCCATTTTGACCATCAATAGCGATATTAATATCGAATGTAATAATGTCTAGATTTATCATAGCTTCTTTCCCGCTGCACGAATTTAGACTGAACTTGCCTAACATGACATCATTAAAACTCACTTCCCCTGTATAGACATCACACTGACCGTCCACACAACACGTAGTTTCAATATAGAAAAGATCTGACATACAAAATACCTTAAAAAAAAGAACTAAACATATATGGCCACTACACCACACCGCTAACAAGTAGTAAAGCGTCGATAAACCTAAGTTACTTTAGCTACGTAGCCATAATACAGCTAGAAATGTAAAATTCAACAGTTAATTGTGTGATTAATAGAGAAGTCTTATTTAGTACACCTTATAGGAATGGCTGTTTAGTTTTTTTGTTAATCTTTTTTACCATGCTGTCAATCATATGCTTTATCCCTTGATATACAGAGTATGTACTTTCGTCGCTACGCATATAAGCAGAACAGGAAAATACATTATGTTCTTCGTCTTCTATTGATAACTCTGTATCGCATTTTATGTGCTCGCCGCCAAGCCTTTCTATCAACTGTTCTCTGTCATCTCCTATAGTTACCTTAACCTTACTTTCTTCTTTACCTATCTTGCTACTTAAAATTGAAACAATGATGGCTGGAGATATGCATATCGCTCCTATTGGCTTTTTTGTAACAAAAAATTCTGAAACTAATCTTTCAAATTCAGGCATTACTGTCACCATGTCTTTACTTTCAGCTAAGTCAGATAAATTTTTCGCAACCCCGTATCCACCAGGTACAACTAGCATGTCAAAATTTTCAGCTTTGGCTTCTTTTAAGTCATATATTTCGCCTCTTGCGATTCTTGCTGCTTCTACAAGTACATTCCTTTTTTCTTTTGTTGCCTCTTTTGTTCTATGATTCATAACTTGTGTGATATTGATATCAGGTGCAAAGCATTTAACATCTACTTCCTGCTGATCAAGCACAAGCAAACTTAAAACCGCTTCTCTTACCTCTGCACCGTCAAGGTGACCACACCCTGATAAGACCACAGCAGCTTTTAATTTTTTTTTACCCATAAAGTACCTTGATTTCATATAATCTAGATATTTTAATACAAATTCTATATTTGGAAAGGGGTATGTTATATCAATTATAATATAATTAATGATTAGTATGTATAATTAGGCATATTTATAATCAACAAAGCTGAATATGGAATCTAGCAATAGTATGTTTTTTGACACTGACTATCCAGAACTAAGAAAAGCTATTTCAGATATAATAGAAAGTATTGCACAATCCTCACAAGAGGGGAAAAAAGAGTTATTTACAACCCTATCAGAACAAGTTAAAGGGATGAACCTCAAAGATTTAGGTTTAGCAATTAATGACCAAGGCTTGCAAAAGGAGGTAAATAAAGAATTATTTATAAAACTCATTGAAGAAGCACTTAAAGATTTAACTTCTGAAAATGTTAACTCAAAAATAATAGAAGAGGCGTTAAAATCTGTTAATCAGCAAGCAATAAGTAATGTTATAAATAATAATAAAGGTCCACTGGACAATCTAGTCAATTATTTTAAATCAGCCTCTGCAAATGAAAAAATAGGAATAGCTTCTGCTGGAATGGTATTAGGAGTAGCATTTTCTCCGCTTATTGTGCTTGCTACATTAATAGCGCTTGTAGCTATTGGAGCACGTTATGTAGGAATAGGTATAGGAAAGGCAGGGGAAAAAATAAAAGAAGGTGCGATTGATGCAGGAAAAGCAGTAAAAAGTTTATCTAAAAATTTAGGGGATAAATTGCCTGAGGTTGGGCCAAAAAAAGATAACTTTAGTAAATTATACAACAGTTTGGCTCAAGAGATTATAGGCTATAATATGTCCGAAGAAGGTGAAAAAATAAAAAACGCCCAGAGTAAAGCAAAGGTCATAGGCATGCTTCAAAATGAAGGGCAGCGATCTGCTATACAAGAGTTAGTAAAGAATGGAACTATTCAAAATTTTTCAGAAGATGACATGAAAAAGCTTAGAGAAAAAGGTACTAGTACTTATGAAAGTGATAAGGAAGCACTTGAGGAACTTATGGAGAAATTTCAATCTAAAATTATGGCCATTGGTGAGGGTAAAATAGAGGAGGTAGAAAAAATTGTTGATGAGAAAGTTGCAGCAATGAAGCCATCTTCTCACTTAGGTATTTCAAGTGCTGCACGAGTTAGTGAAGGAGGAATCACAGGACCAAGTTGATGCATTTTTTTACGCAAAAATTACTATCAGAAAGTGGGGTTACGCTACTCCTTTTTATCCACTTTTTTGAGCAATCCACTTCCACATCTAACACACATCTCAGTGATTATAATATCCAATTTTTGATCATGTTTTTCTACAGGTAAATCTTTACAATATTGTTTCTCATAGGCTACACCTATAAATATTTTTCCAAGTGGCCGCAGTTTTTCTATCATTGTATCATACCAACCACCGCCAAAACCCAATCTATTAAAATGATCATCAAAAGCAATAACAGGAGTAATGATTGTGTCGGGAATTACATCTTCATTTGTTTTGTTCCATTCCTCAAATTTTAGTAACTTATTTTTATTAGGAATTGCTACTTTATAATCTAAATCGAGTAAACTATGCATCAAAGGTACAACATTTATTTCCCCGTCCATTGGAATGTAAGCTGCTATTGTTTTGCCTTTAACGTAGCTTAAGTTCTGATTAAAGAGATTAATAAGGGAATTTGCTGCATAACTGGAATAACTTTCATCAATATCTTTTCTTATAGCTCTATATTGCTCTCTTATTTCCTTTTTGTGCTGTTTAATATCTTTGAACATGATCTATCCATTTTGCAGTAAGTTTTTCTTGTAAACTATTTTGCTTCAAGCGCTCACTTAAAAAGTCAAAGTCAATAAACTCCATATCCTGGTCTTGATTACTGCAGCTATAAACAAAACTTCTTTCTCCTGTTTCCTTATTTATATGTTGCTGAACACATTGAGCACAGATTTCTTTCATCATACACTGCATAGGAGAATTAACTGACGATATTGCTATATGACTTGACTTCAGATATGGCTTTAAAATTGTTTTTCTAGCTTCATTCACAGCTTTCATCATTTTATCAGAACCAATAGTGATAATTTTATCTATAACGTTCAAATTAATACCTAATCTTCCTTGTTGATAAGAGACTATTGCATCAACTATATTACCATGAAAGGATTTATCTTGATCTCTGCTTGTTTCTATCAATCCTTCTTCACATGCCCAAACTACTGCATTTGATGCACGCTCTATCAGTGCTCGTTTAAATACATCACTTAACTTCTTATAGCCAGCGAAGTACAAAACCTTGTTATTATTTTCAAGACATGCCTTCCCTATCGAAAATAACACTGCATTTCCAACTCCACCACCAATTAGCATTATATTCTTCATGTGCTATTTTAACTACATTTGTTCAAATTTTTTGAAATTTTATAGAACAAAGTAATTTATATAGTTCTATACACAAAGACAGAGACAAGGACACTCTCTGACTTCAACTATACCGATAACTGATAGCTGCATTTTTACGCATATCATCTAATAACAAGTTGCTTTGTATCATAATCTTTTGTTGGTACATTTTCTGTTTGATTGCTTCTATACCCGCTACATTACTCTTGATATCACACAACATCATCAACTTTGCAGTGCCATTTTCTCTCAATTCTACTATTTCATTCACACTTGTTTTACTAAATAAAATCTGTAAATCAGGATTTAAATCTCGCATTTTTATTTCAAATTCTTTTGCGTTTGGCAGCTTAAAATTATCTGCTAATTTATCAAAATTTAAACAATTAACTTTTTGCTCCTTGAGATTATCTAATAAACTTTCTGAACCTTCAACCACAATCTGTTTTAATTTTAAAGTGCTTTCCAGCAGTGCATGATTAAGTTGTACTTTATCTATTACTTTTATAACAGAGTAACCTTCACTAAAACTGAATGGACCTGCTATGTCGCTGGTTTCTAATCCTTCTAAAACGTTCTTGAGTTTTCCTTTTAGCTGACTTAAATTAACTGTTGCTTTACGCATCTTTATTGGAGATTCTGGGTTATTACTGTTGCGTAATTTTTTTACTAAATCTTCAGCTATACCATAAACGTCCTTGCCTTTTTGATCAGGAATTATAAACTCTTGGAACGTGATAAGATAATCCGGCTTTTCTGTTTGCCTTTTTACATCATTTACTTCTTTATCGCTTATATTAATAAATGGCACAATTCTTACTTCAATAATTTTGCTCCACAGTAACTGACATTTTATTTGTTTTCTTAAAATACCAAGATCTATATTATGCTTCTCTATGTATTGATCAACTTCATTAGCCTTAAGTTTAAAACTTTGGGTTAAAAATAACATGATAGCATTATCTAACTCCTCGTTGCTCAATTTTATATTCAGCCTCTGCGCTTCATTGATAATGATAATTTCGTCTATTAGCTCCCTAAGAATTTGAGGCTTTGCTCCTTTTTGATCAACACTTTGAGTGCCAAACAATGAATTTATAAAGTTGATGCGTTTTTCGATATCTAAATTTGAAATTGGCTCACCATTTACATCTGCAACAATTTCAATCTCGATTGCAAGCAACCTAAGTGGCAACACTATTAACAGTAAAATTAGTATTTTATGCATATAAGTAAGGTTAATAACCAATTCTATAATAAATACTGAGTCAATGCTAGCCAACTTTTTAATAGTGATCTCAGTGACAATGGAAATAAAAACCATTGCAACAAAATCAGGTACGCTGGTAAATAGGCTAAAAACATGCTAATATAGCGAATTTAGACCGTGCTCAAAACAGTATACGGAAGGAGAGGGATTCGAACCCTCGATACGACTTTTGGGTCGTATAACGGTTTAGCAAACCGCCGCCTTCAGCCGCTCGGCCACCCTTCCAAATTTAGAACCTAAAGATTATATAATACCAAGACCTCTACCACCTGTCTAATGCTTTTAATTGCAATATTTGTATCTGTTCAGATGCATGGCTAATGCTGAAACAAAAATTCCAGTGCTCCCTTTCTTGTCATCCCAGTGCGTGACACTGGGATCCAGGATTTTGATTAGCACTAAGTTGGTGAGCATATAAGTGTTATGTTAAAATATAACGTTTTTACGGAAAGTCTGGATCCCAGTGTCACGCACTGGGATGACATCGTTTACTATGTGCCATATTGCAATGTTCGTACGGTTGTGCGCGGTATAGATTCCGCTAACGAGTAGCGGAATGACGAATTTGTTATTTTTCAAATCGTAGAGCCACTTTAGCTATAAATCAACAAAAACTAATTTCCGCTTTTAATAGAGCTTGCAACAATTTGTTTTGCTTCTTCTACACCAACCCATTCTCCAACTGCTACCGTTTTTCCCTTTTCTAGATCTTTATAATGAGAAAAGAAATGAGTAATTTTATCTAGTAGGCTTTTAGATAAGTCAGAATAGTCCTTTATATTGTCATAATAGCTATCAACACTGGAAACAGGCACAGCTAATATTTTCTCATCTTCTCCTTTTTCATCTTTAGTGAGTAATGCGCCTATTGGACGCACCGATATTAAAACACTAGATGCTAAGGGAAATTGAGTTAGCACCAAAACATCCACAGGATCACCATCACCTGCGCAGGTATTTGGTATAAACCCATAATTGCAAGGATAAGTCATTGAGGTAGACAAAAATCTGTCAACTTGTAACAACCCAAACTCTTTATTAAATTCATACTTTACAGGCTCAGCATTCGCACTTATTTCAATTACCACATTCACCGCATTTGGTCCCGCTGTTATTTTACTTAAATCCATAAATTACCTCTTAACTTAAGATTATACAATATGTACTTTTAAGTTGCTACATTTATGTAGTTCTAAGCTTGTTTTGCATGGAGCGGTCCTAAATTTTCATTCATCATCTTATTGACTGTTGAAAGTGGTGGTTCCTGTGGTGGTTTCAATAATTGAAATAAGGCATATACTATTACAATAGTAAGCACCGCACCAATTATCAGGTTAGTAAGGTTGTCTTGTGGCAAAACATTTTTTATTGAGTTGAGCAATTTTTGCTCCATAAGGAAATAATCAGCAACAGATAACCCAACAGACAATATAAACATACCTAAAATAAGTTTACAGACTGTGTTTTTATAGTCTTTTTCTTTTTTCTTGCTGGTGATAAGATTTGGCCTATATTCATTCTCTTCTGGCAACACTGAGTAGTATATATTCTCAGGGCTCATTACTAATTGTTCAAATTCATCACTATTTTGGTTTTTTAACAGTTGCTCTAGGGTGTTTTTTGTATTTATAGGACATGTTAATCCATCCATTTTCAATGCTTTCTCTTGCCGATCCACATTCTCATGGTCGATTGTATATTTATCTCTACTTGATAATCCGATCATGTGTAGTTTGCTAGCTAAGTGCACTATATAGTTCTCTATTAACTGATTCTCACATATCTCTAGTACTTCTCTTCTTACTGTTTTGTTAGATGGTGAAAGTTCTTTATAGTAACTACCTATGGAAAACAACAATGCAATATCTTTATCTACTTTTATATTATGAATAGAGTAGTAACAGCCAATAACGCACTTATTTAATGCAAATTCTCTGTCATATTTGTTTAATGTATTTCCTTCACTTAGTAACTTTCTAAGACCAATGAGTACTTTATTTTCAAAATCTTCTTCTGTTTTAAATATTGGTTCTCTCTTTGGATTTGCTAAGATGTTAAGTAAATCTAATTTTCTTCCATCTACTACTTCATTTATATATTCATTTAACTCAGATCCTTTAATAACTTCATATATTTTATCTATGACATCTTTAGTATTCAGGTTATTGTTTTCACTTAGAATTTGATAAGCTTGAGCATAAATTAAAAACAGCCCTTGTAGACTAAATTTTAAGTTAAAATATTTATCTAATGGTTCCTCTTTTTTTCTAATGAATTCAGACAAACCAAAATGATTTCTGTGATCCATAAAACGACCTAAGTCAGCATGTTGAAAGCTACCTAAAAAAATAAATAACGTCTCTAATAAATTACCCTTACCAACAATTTTTATTAGTTCTTCAATTTCTTTTATCATTGCTGAAACCTATAATGTTCTACTTTATAGTATAAGGGATACATGGCAAAATAGCAATAAATGTTATTAGACTTCTTGCATAACCTAAACTAAGTAGAAAAAGGTATAGCTATACCGCCGCGGCACTAACAAGAGATCCCGCTAACACGCAGCGGGATGACGAGACTTATCTTTATGCCGCCGCGAACCGTCATACCGCGATTCATTCGCGGTATCTCTTAGCCGCTAACAAGCAGCGGGATGACGGTTGTCGTTTAGCTACAAACATTAAGAAATTTACCAAATGAAAAAAAAGGCAAAAGAAGCCCCGTGGTTGGCTAATTACTTACATTATACTTTCAAGTATGGCGTTTTTTTATTCTAAACACTTAATAACCGCGATTTAGCTGCTTTTAAGCCGCAACTAATCTAAATTATAAACGTTAAGAAATTTACTAAACAGAAAAAAAGGCAAAAGAAACCCTAGGGTAGCTAGTTATTCACTATCCATTTTTTAAGTTGGCGTTCTTTAATGTTTTAAATGCTTTATAAGCGTATTTCAGCTTGTGTAGGTAAAAACCCAGAAATTTGATAAAGACATAGAGTGCACATAGTGCAAAAAATTAAACATGAGACGCCAGATACGTGAGTTTTTTTGTCATTTAATCTGTACAGAGAAGATAAATAAATAGCTTCAGTTTCATGATAAGGGGGCTGGCGGAGTTTGTCAAGCAAGTTTTTTTGTTTCTATTCCCAATGTTATATGGTTATGCAAGAAGTCTATTGTATGTTTACACTCTGCATTAAAGCTTTTAGTTAAGAGCATATCCATCCACCGCCGATAACTTGCTCATCTTTATACGCTACACAGGCTTGACCTGGACTGATGCCAAAGTAATCGTCGTTTAAAATGACACAGGCTTTATTTTTTTCGTCAGTTGAATGTATTGTTGCTAAACTTCCCGCATGTGATGATCTCAGCTTCACAGTTACTTCCATACCTTCCTTTGGTTGTTCTAACCAATTTAACTCCTTGATCAATATTTTTTTTTGCATTAATACGTTGATCGGACCTACTATAACCTCATTATTTTCTGTATTAATTTTTATCACATAAAGAGGTTCATTGTGTGCGATACCCAAGCCCTTTCTTTGCCCCACTGTAAAATTTACTATGCCACTGTGCTCGCCTAGCACTTTTCCATTAACATCCACTATTTTACCTTTCTGTACAGATTGTGGAGCTAATTTAGCTATTGTTTTACTATAGCTTTCGGAAACAAAGCATATATCTTGACTGTCCGGCTTTTCAGAAATTTGTAAGCCAAAATACTTTGCTAATTTTCTTATATCACTTTTATAGAACCCACCTAGTGGAAATCGCAAAAGCTTCAATTGCTCTTGAGTTGTAGCAAACAAAAAATAACTTTGATCTTTACTTTTATCAATGCTTCTACACAACTTTACCTCACCATTTTTTTCTAACCTTCTCACGTAATGTCCTGTTACGAGCACATCCGCACCAAGATTTTTTGTAACTTGCAATAGATCACGAAATTTTACCGTTTGGTTACATCTCACGCATGGTATGGGAGTTTCCCCACGCATATAGGTACTCGCAAAATCCTCTATTACTTCCTTTTTGAATATTTCCTCATAGTTTAAAATATAGTGAGGAAAGCCAACACTTTCAGCCACACGCTTAGCGTCATAAATATCTTGTCCAGCGCAGCATGCGCCCTTTCTTGCACCATCGGTGCCATAGAGTTGAAGAGTTACACCTATCACCTGGTACCCAAAGTTATATAGCAGTGCTGCAGCAACGGAGCTATCAACTCCCCCGGACATTGCAACAACAGCCTTGGTCTGGTGCGGAGCTTTATCTTTTAGCAGAGGTTCAATTTCAAATTCTTTTAGCATAATCGCCTTAATTTATAAACACAAACTTGGTGTCATGCAAGTAGCTGACACTGGAATCTAGTTTCTATTACACAATTTCATCGAAACAGCATACTTGTTTATAGTCAATTTTTCTGGATCCCAGTGTTGGCTACTTGGATGACATCTTTATGCTTGAGGTAAAATTTGCTATAAAATTCGATGAACTACCTTTAAAAATAATTTAATCCTGCTTAAATAAAACATGGCCAAAATAATCCATGTTTTCAAGCACTTTTCCGCTACCCAGAGCAACACAACAAAGTGGGTCATCTGCAACACGAACTGGTAGTTTTGTTGTTTCACTGATAACTTTGCCCAAGTTACGCAATAATCCGCCGCCACCGGATAAAATTATTCCTTTATCGACTATATCAGAAGAAAGTTCAGGTGGAGTGCTCTCCAGTGCAGTCCTAATAGCAGAAATTATCTGATGTACAGGCTCTATTAAACTCTCTGCAACTTGGTATTCTGATAAAAGCATTTCTTTTGGCATGCCACTCACTAAATCCCTGCCTTTAATTATCATTCCCTCTTTGTTATTTTCACCTGGCAAATTGGCTGAACCTATGCTTTTCTTAATTTTCTCAGCGGTTGTTTCACCGATTAATAATTTATGATTTTCACGAATATATGATTTTATTGCTTCATCCATAATATCGCCACCTACTCTGGCAGAACGTGAATAAACAATTCCACCTAAAGAAATAATTGCAACTTCAGTTGTACCGCCTCCTATATCAACGATCATAGAACCCTCAGGTTCAGTAACCGGGAGCCCAGCTCCGATTGCTGCACCCATTGGTTCTTCAATTAAAAATACTTCATTTGCACCAGCACTTTCTGCTGCATCTTGTATAGCACGCCTTTCAACTGGCGTGGATCCAGATGGAACGCATATGATAATATTAGGTTTATTAACAGTGAATTTTGTGTTTGCACTGCGTATGAAATATTTTAGCATTTCTTCCGCACTTTTAAAATCAGCAATGACTCCATCTTTTAAGGGCCTTATCGCCTCTATTTCTCCAGGCGTTTTTCCAAGCATCATTTTAGCTTTTTTACCAAAAGCATAAGGAACGTAGCTTCCTTTTTCTTTTATTCTTGCTACAACTGAAGGCTCATCAAGCACTATTCCCTGATTTTTCTGATAAACTAAAGTGTTTGCAGTGCCAAGATCTATAGCAATATCGCTAGCAAATAAACCTTTGAAAGTGAAAAGACTACAAAACTTTTCGGTTAATTTTCGAACAAAATTCATACGCAACTCAAGAAAATCATTTATTAAGACAAATTATACTTTCCAGATAAGTAGCTAATGCAGCACTCAACGTCTAAACCCTTACCTGTTACTTTTTTTAGCAGTTCCAGGCCACACTTTGCACTGTATATATTTTGAGATAACCAACTGATAAGTAAACTAAAATCTCCTTTTATTATAGCACTTAATGATTCGTAATGATTCTTTTTAACGCAAGAGAAAATCTGCACAGCAGCAATTAAAGCAATAATTTTTATAGGAAAGTAGCCCATAACACCGCTTGCCCAATATTCATCTTGAAAATAAGTGTTTAGCTCATTTTCAGCTTTTACTGGAATTTTATAGTGCTTCATACCTTCCAGCCACGCATCATGCAGGTCTTTGACTTCCAATGTACCATTTATTATATCTTGTTCTAACCTAGTTCTCAACATAATATGAGCTAACAGACTAAATTCATCTGCATTTTTTAAAAAAGAAGAAAGGTTTATTTCATTGAAAATCAAGTACAAATTTTCAACACTGCTAACTTTCTCGTTAGTTTTGCCTTTTATAGCAAATTTCTCTTTTATGTGTGGTTGAATGAACTCAATAAATTCTCTGGATGTTCCAATCATCCTTTCCATGAATAACCCTTGAGTTTCATACATAACATGTCTCGTAATTGGGCTACTTATAGAATTTTGCGCTAAACATTTTTGATAAATTGCATAACCACTATGCCGTAAAAGAGAAAATAAACCATAACAAAAGTCAGATTCATCATAATCTATAGGGTAGTAATAAGAAGTACGAACCTCATGCAGTGCGACACCCATTTGCTGTAAACATGACGAGCCAAGTTCAATCTGCTTCTGAGTAGCAACTTTTTGTATATTAGTAACCTTATCCTTTTTCTGCTTTTCAATTATTTTATCTACATTTCCACTAAAGAATTTGCCTACCTTGGGGAATACTTCCCTTATATTCTTTTCTGTGATATCAGAGTCATAGTCAGCAAGCAGTGAGTCGTATTTTGAGCATTTTAATTGCTGCGATTTTATAGAAGCTACTTCGCGAATGAGTGTGATTAAATCAGTAAAACGTTCTTTTAGTTTTTCCAAGTTACTGGCTTCAGAATTGTTTAGCCTCCATAAACTTTGGCATTCAACTTTAGCTTTGGACAAAGATTTTACTAAATCAATAGGAACAGCACTGTTGCTCTTATGTATTCTCTCTATTAACTTTAGCTGCCAAGCATCTGCACTCTTTTTGTTGTCAAGAGCATCTGCTAATGATTCCTTTATTACGTCATGAGAGATAATTTCATGTCTGATTTCTTCTAGAAGACTCATTTGTTCAACTTTGTCCTCTGCATTCAATTGGCTTTGGTTTAGTACTTTTAGCGTATTTTCGATATTCTTTACCCTATATAATACTTCCTCTAAAAACTTATAAGATTTCATATTTGTTCATTATTTTAGAAAACATCTGTTTAACATCGTGATAGATTAATAATAAAGTTAAAAGTATATTTGCTTAAAGTACAATAAAAAATTGTACTTTTTATTCTTTTATTGGATTTTTCTACTCAGAGTCCAGCATATTATAGGAAAATTAATTGTAAGGTTGTAGAAAAAGTATTTAGTATTTTATTTCTCTTGACTATATTACAATATGGAGAGATATTAGCTACTGAAATTAAAGTTACGCACTATTTAAAATTTATGGAGGTTTAGTAATGTGGAGTAGACTGGTTATAATGTGCTGTTTTTGTTTATTACTTACTGGTGTAAGTTCTTGCCCAAAAAAAGGAGCAAATACAACAAATAAAATAAATTCTGTTGTTAAGCAGATAGGTGATAAAAGAGTTTTCTTTGGTTATGATGAATCTAGTATTGCTGAAGTAAGTGCAGATGCATTACTTGACGTAATGGAGGTGTTACAAGATAACCCTGACGCGAAGGTTACTTTAACTGGTCACACTGACAACCGTGGTTCTCATGAATATAATCTTGCGCTAGGCGCTAGAAGGGCAGATGCAGCTAAAAAATTTATGGTTAGTTGTACACCCTACATAGAAAACAGAATAAAAACTGCTTCTAAAGGTGAAACTGAGCCTTTGGTTAATGTAAAAGATGATTCTAGAAATTCTAAATATGAAAAAGAGCATGCTAAAAATCGTAGAGTGGAATTTTCATTTTCTGGAATAAAGAAATAGTTTCTTGCATTAAAACCTGGATCCCAGTGTCAAGCACTGGGATGACATAAAGAAAGGGCACTGGGGTAGACAAAAAAGGACAAACTTGTCATATTTCGTTGCTTGTTAGCAGGATCTATATATACCACAAATAAGTCGCTGTATGACGTAGAGACTATCTGGCCATCAAGAGGCATAATGGAATTAGAGTTATTATTTCAAAATGTGGTTAATAGTTTTGCTTTCTATAATAATCAAGTTGCAGTTGCAGTATCAGGTGGTGTAGATAGTATAATCTTACTGCACTTAATGAATAACTGGGCAAAAAAAAACAAGCTTCCACTTCCTATAGCATTAACAGTAAATCATGGGTTACGTTCAGAGTCTCAAAAAGAAGCTGATTTTGTTGTAAGTTATGCAAAGGAACTTGGAGCAAAGGAATCGTTCATATTAAATTGGGAGAAGCAAAATATTAAAGGCAATATTCAGTTACAGGCACGAAAAGCACGGTATAAGTTACTAGCAGAGTGGTGTAAAAATAATAATGTTAAATATTTACTTGTTGCTCATCACAAAGATGATCAAGCAGAAACGTTCTTGTTAAGATTAGAGCGAGGTAGTGGCGTAGATGGATTATCATCAATGGACTACAAGTCTTTCCTAAATGGTATTTATATATTTAGGCCATTGTTAAATTTTAGTCGTAGTGAAATAGAAAAGTACGCTAAGCTTCATCGGTTAAAATGGATCGAAGATAGAAGCAACTATGACTTAAAATACAGGCGAACTTTATACCGTAACTTACTTAAAGCAAGTGATAATCAAGAGATTTTAACAGAGCGAATATGCCTCACAGCCCTTCATATGAAAAGAGCTGCAAAAGCGTTGATGCACTACACACGCCTTGCGTTTAATGACTGCGTTAATGTGCATGATCTTGGTTATATTGAAATTAAACTAAGTGAGTTTTATCAATTGCCAGAGGAAATAGCCTTGAGGCTTCTTCTTTACTCCATAATGGCAATTGCCAGTAAACATTATAAACCAAGGTACAACAGCCTTATCGTAATATTTAATAAAATATTGCAAAAGGATAGTAACGTTAATTGTACACTTTCTGGGTGTAAAATAAGAAAACATGGAGAAAATATCTTGATAATTAGAGAATCGTCAAAGATACAAGAAATTACCTTAAACCTACCTTTAAATGAACCTACTCAATGGGATAACAGATTTAGCTGCACAATACTCGGAAATCAAGAGTGTTCAGTTATCATCGCTCCATTAAAAAAAACACAAAAAGTTCCTGAATTTCTGAAGGATTACAACTGCTGCCCTGAAGTTTTCTATTCTTTGCCTGTAGTGCTAAAAGATGGAAAGGTGCTTGCTTATCCTGATGTAAATTATAACGGAAAAAATACCAATGACGATAAGGTTCAATGCATTATTAATAGCACGATAAAACAAAATTTGGTAAGCTTGATTAGTATTTAGTTAGAAATAGAAATGAAAAAATTTTTAGAAGGCTTATTGATCTGGTTAGTAATTATTGTTCTTATTTCAGTTGCTTATATTCAGTTCAGCGGAAATGTAGGTAAAAGTAAAACAATTATACCTTTTTCGGAATTTTTAACTAGACTAGAAGACAATGATGTAGAAAATATTGTCATAAAAAACCAGAGCATTGAAGGCAAGTTCAGGGACGGTTCAAGTTTCAATTCAAGCGGTGTCATATATAGCGACCTAATAAAAAATTTACATGATAGAAAAGTGAGATTCTCCTTTTCAACTGGAGATTCTGCCATGAACGTAATTGGTGGATTACTTATCTCATGGGTCCCAACATTTATCTTTATTGGCTTCTTGCTATTCTTTCTTAAACAAACACAAGCGGGGGGCAACAGAACTATAAGCTTTGGCAAGTCAAGGGCTAGACTCATGACTAGTGGAAAAAAAGTAACATTTGATGATGTTGCCGGAATTGATGAAGCAAAAGAAGAGCTAGTAGAGATCGTTGATTTTCTTAAACAAAGGCAAAAATTTCAAATATTAGGTGGAAAAATACCAAAAGGGTGCCTTTTGATTGGCTCTCCTGGAACTGGTAAAACTTTACTTGCTCGTGCAATTGCAGGAGAAGCTAATGTGCCATTCTTTAGTATTTCTGGATCTGATTTTGTTGAAATGTTTGTGGGTGTTGGTGCAAGTCGTGTTCGTGATATGTTTGATCAAGGCAAGAAAAATGCTCCTTGTATAATTTTTATAGATGAAATAGATGCGGTGGGTAGACATCGTGGCATTGGTCTTGGTGGCGGCAATGATGAAAGAGAACAAACATTAAATCAGTTATTAGTTGAGATGGATGGCTTTGAGTCTAATGAAGGTGTAATAATAATTGCTGCGACTAACCGTCCGGATGTCTTAGATCCAGCACTGCTTAGACCTGGTCGTTTTGACCGACAGATTACTATTTCTTTACCCGATATAAATGGGCGTGAAAAGATATTAAATACTCATATAAAGAAAATATCAATAGCACCAGATGTAAACGTGAAAACAGTTGCAAGAGGAACACCAGGTTTTTCAGGGGCTGATCTAGCAAATTTGGTGAATGAATCTGCACTTATCGCTGCAAGAAGAAACAAGAAGATTGTTACCATGGATGATTTCGAATATGCACGTGATAAAGTGATGATGGGCGTAGAAAGGCGATCTCTCATTATGACAGAAGAGGAAAAGAGACTGACTGCATACCATGAAGCTGGTCATGCGATGATTGCTGTTAATATGCCTGCTTCTGATCCTATACACAAGGCAACAATTATTCCACGCGGTAGGGCACTCGGTTTAGTTATGAGACTACCAGAAACAGATAGAGTGTCCCTCACAAGAGAAAAGATGCTAGCAGATATAACTGTTGCAATGGGTGGAAGAGTGGCAGAAGAGCTAATTTTTGGCTACGATAAAGTCACAAGCGGTGCATCTTCGGATATAAAACAAGCATCTGATTTATCACGCGCTATGGTAACAAAATGGGGAATGAGTGACAAAATAGGCCCGATCTATCACAATCGCGAACAAACCATACATGGTTCTGAGATAATTTCTGAAGATACGTTAAAACTTATAGATGAAGAAGTGAAGAAAGTTGTATCTTCTTGCTATGAAAAAGCAAAAGACATTTTGACCAAGCATAAGAAAGGCTTAGATCTCATTGCCGAAAATCTACTGGAGTTTGAAACTTTAACAGGAGATGAAATAAAGGACATATTAAATGGAAAAAAAATTGTTAGAGAGGAAAATGAGAAGAATGAGAAAATAAAAAAATCCTCTCTCTATGAGAGTTGACCTCATCTTAAAAATGCTAATCAGCTAACGCTGCAATAAAACATTCAGAATTGTAACTGTCAATATAAATTGTATTAAAATATTCATAATGTTGCATTTTCATCACAATAATGCTATCATTCAGTTAGTATTAATGTTTAATGAGGTGTGAGTAATGATTGATATAGCTTCTATTGGTGTAAGTACAGTTATTGATCAGAATTATAGAAGAAAAGCACAATTATGTTTATCAGGATTATTTGTAACTGTGTCAATAGCAACTGTTACCTGGTTTATTTTCCCTGCGTCACAAAATGTATTAGCTCCGTTTTTACTTCCGGCTATGTTCTTGCTCTTCACTTTATCGATGGGTTATTACATGTTCATATTTAGTTGTGAAGAAAAATCTTTGGTAAAGAATGTTCTTGGTATGGTTGAACCGGCTGAATCGGTAAAGAGAGTGCATTGCCAAGAAAATATTAAGTCCTTATTAGCAGAAGTGAGAAGTACTACGAAAGATAGGTTTCGTAACGTGCTTGTTAATCTTTGTTTTGAAGATCGTAGTAAAGCACACAAACTTGCATTATATGTGAAAGAAATTGACAATATTGTGTCTTCAATAAAAAATAAAGACCTCTTAGACCATTTTGATCAATTTTTTACTATTACTGAAGTAAGCAATAAAAAAAATAGAAGTGAATTAATGAACCTCGCAAGGGCATATAAGATGATAAGTGAAGAAGATCCAGACAAAATACAGGATTTTTTAGCTACTCAAACAAAAAGTTATTCATATGAAATAATGTTACCTGAAATTGATAATTTTCTATCACAAGCTAGGTGATTTTATCAATAATTTCATTGTGTACGTGATTATCATTTTTTGTTTCAATTCCAGTGATAACACTGCACCTAACGGGCTCTTTTATGGCTATTTCCTGAAATCCTTTTCTGACCTTATTGTAAAAATTAACATCCATTTCTTCATATTTATTCTTGTCTTTTGCTCTATTTAACCCAACTTTAACATCAATATCTAGAATAAATGTAATATCTGGACATTTAATTTCTACTAACTTATGTAAGTCCCTTATTAGCCCTAAATCAACACTAAGCCCATATCCTTGGTATGCAATAGTTGAATCAATAAACCGATCACAAATCACTATTTTTCCTTCTGCAAGAGCTGGTAATATTAATTTTTTCATATGTTCGCGCCTCATCGAAATAAGTAGCAAGAGTTCAGAAATAGGATCAATATTATTCGTTAACAACACTCCTCTTATCTTTTCTGCAAAGTTAGTGCCACCTGGTTCTCGAGTCAATACCACATTATTTTCGCCGTGAATTTGCTTAAAATGATTTGCAAGTAGCTTAGATTGTGTTGTTTTACCAGAGCCGTCTATTCCTTCGAAAGTTATGAACATAAGTTTTATAATTATAATACTAAAAAAGAATATGCAAACAGTATACATAGAAACCGTTTGACATTTAAATAATAAGACCGTAAATTACATGTGGTATAATAATAGTCTATGGTTGCTCTGAATACTCCTAAAGTCGATTTTAGTTTTACTGCAAAAGATTTTAATCTTTTGGGAGTAGACAATAAATACTATACATTAAGTGACTGTTGTGGAAAAAATGGTCTTATTGTAATGTTTATATGCAATCACTGTCCTTACGTTCAGTCAATTATTAGTAATCTGGTAAGCGATGTTGATCAATTGAAAAAAGATTATCAGGTAAACACCATTGCAATAATGCCAAATGATGTAAATGAATATCCAGAAGATTCCTTTGAAAATATGATTAATTTTGCCAAGGAAAATAAGTTTACATTTCCATATTTAATTGATAGTACACAGAAAATAGCTAAAGAATACGGGGCTGTTTGCACTCCTGACTTTTTCGGCTTTAATTCCAATTTAAACCTTTGCTATCGTGGACGTTTTAACAACGCAAAAAAAGAAAAGGTTCAAAGCTATGAAGTAGGAAGTAGTGACTTATTTCAAGCTATGAAATTTATTGCAGAAACTGGTAATTCTCCAATTGACCAAAAATCAAGTATTGGCTGCTCAATTAAATGGTCTAATTCTACAGGTTAAATATCATGCACAGTGGCTCTCAGCATTTGTTTGATATTATAATTTTGCTTTCTGCTGCTGTGTTTATAGTCATAGCATTTTGGAAAATGAATATTAGTCCAGTGCTTGGTTACTTCGTTGCAGGTGCAGTTATTGGTTCTCACGGATTTAATCTGATACACTCAGCTGAAGCAATGGATAATCTTGCAGAATTTGGTGTAGTTTTTCTATTATTCATTATAGGCCTTGAATTGACATTTGAACGCCTGATCGCTATGCGTATTCATGTATTTGGGTTCGGTTCTCTTCAAGTTATAGTTACCATGGTAGCAATATGGTGCATCGCTCTTGCTTTCGGAGTGAATACGAATATAGCAACAGTTATTGGTGGTGGGCTTGCGCTATCCTCAACAGCAATAGTGTTGCAGGTTCTGCAAGAAAAAGGTTCTCAAGCAAGTCAGGTTGGTAGATTGTCGATAGCAGTGCTATTAATGCAAGATTTTGCAGTGGTACCATTAATAGTATTGGTACCTTTACTTACTGGCAATTCTGAGCACAGCCTGATAAGCTCATTGGCAGGTTCATTGGTGCAAGCAGCTATTGCATTAGTGCTGATATTTATAACTGGTAGATTATTGCTTAGACCTTTATTTTCGGTTATTGCTAAAATGGAAAGTAATGAGATCTTTATATCAACAACGCTTTTAATAGTATTAGGAGCAGCATTTATTACTGAGCAATTCCATTTATCGTTAGCATTAGGTGCATTTGTTGCTGGATTGTTAGTTGCAGAAACAGAATATAGACACTCAGTAGAACACGCAGTATTGCCATTTAAAGATTTGTTTCTTGGCTTATTTTTCATGACTGTTGGTATGTCCATCAATACCGAACTTTTACTCAATAAGTTACCACTAATTACTTTATTATCGATTATCCTTATCGTTTTAAAAACATCTATTATATATATATTGTGTAGATTTTTTGGGTTTAAGAGTGCACCTGCTATACAAGCTGGGTTACTGCTTTCACAAGGCGGTGAATTTGCGTTTATTTTATTTCGCTTAGCAGATGAGCTAAATGTGCTACCAAGTGAAATCGCTCAAGTACTTATGATGGTAACTACAGTAACCATGGCTTTCACTCCTCTTTTATCAGGGCTTGGAGATTGGATAGCAAACTCATTTAGCACTGAGAAAACAATATTAGATGATGAAGCTGTTGAAACAGATACACAAGATCTTCATAACCATGTGATAGTTGCTGGATTTGGTAGAGTGGGATATATGGTAACAAAAATGCTTACGGCAGAGCATTTAAGTTACGTTGTTGTAGATATTCAATCGAAAATAGTCAAAGAAGGAAAAAGTGATAGTTTTCCTATATATCTTGGAGATGTTACAAGATGTGAAATTTTAAAATCGGTAGGAATAGAAAGAGCTCAAGCTCTCGTTATTTCAATAAAGAATGAAGTTACTATAAAAAAAGTTGTTTCTTTAGTTGCAGCAAATTTTCCGCATGTAAATATTGTAATACGCTTACCAGATCTGAGTAATGTGGAGGTTTATAGAGATCTAGGAGCTAGTAAAATTATTCCTGAAACATCTGAGATAGGATTGCAGCTAGGTGGAGCTGCACTGAGCCTTAGTGGTATTAGCGAAAGTGGAGTTATGTCTTTAAAAAGTAGATTCAGAAAAGGCAATTACAGTATGTTAAAAGACCTTGGTAGTGATAAAGATGAATAACTACTTCTCTAATTTTATGTACAGAAAGCTTCAAGCTTTATTGAGGTTTTGCCTATAGTAAATTACGCACATAATCAACCAAATTAAGGAAAGTGCAAACCAAGTGATTGCATATTCCAAATGCTTCATTGGCTGTATAGCTACTTTGCTGCCAAAATTGTTCGGCCACAATATACACTTCTCTAGCTTAATACCTAACTCATTGGAAATTTCTTCTGTACTCAGGGTAAACCATGTATTCGAAGTAGTATCGTTCTTGATAAACCAATTTTTGCTTTTACTGCTATTGCAATATAAAACTCCACCTGCAGCTACTTTTTCAATTTTTGCTCTTTCCTCTTTTTTTTCTTTAACTATTCCTTTGTTCACTAGCATATAATTTCCAGTAGTAAGTAGCATAGGAGATAACACATGATATCCATATTGCCCTGCAAAAACATATAGTTCTATGTCACTTAGAATCCCATCGATCTTGACATGCCTATAGTTAAATTTTTCAAGGTCGTTATTGGGCAATAGATGAACAACTGGAAGACTCATATTTTTGATAATATTATTCTTCCAGTTCAATCTGAATACTTGCCATAATCCTAATAAAAAAAGGAGCAAGCAAGGTACAATTAAAATAAATACTATTTTTTTTAACACTCTATATTTGTGTTCTTAAATAGTTTTCAACACCCATTAGTTCAATAAGGTCAATCTGTTTCTCAATCCAATGGAAGTGCTCTTCTTCATTTTTTAACATCTCTTCTAATAACATTACACTAACAAAATCTTTTTCTTTCTCAGCGATAGAAATCGTTTCTTTGATATCCTTAATACCTTTTCCCTCTAATTTCAAATTAGCTTCTAAGATTTTCCGTATTGTGTCTTTTGTAAACTTTCCATCATGCTTTGATATTTCGTTTGTATCCTGAAAATTTGGAACTCCTTTAAATAACAAAATTCTTTCTGCCAACTTGTTTGCATGTTCAAGTTCTTCGTTAAGCTCATTTTTTACCTTTTCTGCAAGTCTATTAATTCCATTATTTTTGAGAATCGCAAAATGCAAAAGATACTGGCGTACAGAAGTCAGCTCATTGGTCAATAATTTATTCAAATGTTTTACTATCTCTTCATTCATAATCTTCCCTTAGTTCAATTCATCAGCATAATTTATATGATAACGATAGTTATAGCAACTCATTTAATAGTTCCTTTGATAACAACCGTATTAAATAGCATGTCGTGGTATGTCTGTTTCTTTTTAGAAAAACAAGCAACTAGATACCAGCAGAGAGTGAGCAGCACTATCATTACTTTCAATGCACTCAAGACATTCACTAATACTTCCTGATCTTGCAAAAATTCAGTAAGGATAACTGCTACACTGTTTAACAAAGGAAGAAAAAACTGGGAAGTGCTTCTGTCAAACGCTAAATTCAAGTCTATTTTAGAATTATCTAAATTGATAGTATATATATTCAGTAACTGTTGGCCGGGAGTTGCTTGGGCCTTTGAAGATATAAAATATGTGAAGTAACTACAATTTACACACATGTATGATAGATGTAAGATCAACGGAGAATCCTCTAATAGCAGTATAATTAATAAAGTTGGAATTAATAAAATTGCTACATCTATTAAATACGCGCAAAAGCGCCTTTTTATGCTGGCAATCTCTGTCATTACCTATCTTCTAAATACTTTATTACAAAATCTGTAAGTTTATCAAAATGTTGAAAACATAACAAATCTTCATAACCGCTTATTGATTGACCGTATATAATAGGTAAACAATTGGCATTTTGTGCACACAGAACATCTGTGATGCTATCACCAACGAAAAACACATTTTCTCTATTTATAGGCAACGTACTCTCTTCTAGTGCAAATAGCAGTGGGGTTGCAGATGGTTTATCTTCCGCGGTATCGCATGACCCAACCACTCTTTCAAAGTAAGAATCCAGTTTAAAATAGGTAACTTCTTCACGTAAATTAGTATTTTTCTTATTACTTACTATTGCTAGATAAACATTGTGGCTTTTCAGTGTCTGCAACATTTCCTCTACTCCTTGATTCAGAGCAATGTTTTGTAATAGCGCATTATCTAAGTATTGTTGATATATCTGATTCGCTTTTTTCCACTGATCGCCAAATAAATTGACCATATAGCTCTTTCTCGACTCATGGGAATTTCTATCAGCAGCTTTATTACTATACCCCATTGAGTTTATGGTATGCTTAATAGCATTAAAAATATTATCTTGAGTGTCAACTAAGGTATTATCCCAATCGAATACTACTGCTAATGGGCTGTTTTTCATTTCTATATTGTTATATATTTTAAGTTAATAAATAAATAGCATTTTAATGAAAAAGATATAAATAGGACGCTCTACCACAAGTTATGTTAACTGTTTTTTATATAATTAGCTAATATACTGGTTATATGATATGTTTTAATAGGTATGGCCCAGACATCTCAAGAAAGTGTTGAAAAAAAGTTTAAAGACGTCTTTGAACGTTCTCCAGGTGCTTTTCCAGAAGGTACTTCATTAGAAGAGAAGGTTAATTATATCGCAAAAGGAACAAAGGCTCTAAAAGCTGTGAAAAGTAAGGAGCTTGAGAACAAAATGAAAAACGTTGCAGAATTGAATCAGAAACTTGAAAGTCAAGAAGGACGTGCAGATGAAAAAGCACGTCAAGATTTTGAAAGAATTGCTGAGCTTGACCAACAATATAAAGGGAAGGGCATCTTCACAAGTGAAAAAGTTGCAGAATTAAAAAATGACAAAAAATTTCAAGAAGCAGCTAACACTCTTAGAGAAACTACAACAGAAGGTAAAAGTGTTGAACAGAGTGGACAAAAAAAGACTTCTGAGGCTTCTGTACAAACAGATACACAGCCATCAGAGCACATCGTTAGTCCCTCAGTGAGCAAGAGTTCTGTAAAAGAGAAGCTCAACACTGAGCCGGACAAAAAAGATACCACGCCTCAACCACAAGAAAATCAAAAAGAAGAAGGGTTTTTGAGTCTTCTGAAGCGCTTTGTTAAGAAAATATTAGAAAAACTTTTGGGTGAGGATGAAAAGAGTGTGGAGAATACTCATGACATGAGAGAAGATGCTCAAAGAGATACGTCAAATAACGAAGAGCAACAAAAGAGTAAGCAGCTTGATGAAATTTTAAAGGACAAAAGTGTAAGCGAGGGTTTGAAGCAGGCAACAAAGCTTGAGAACCCGGCAATAACGCCTGTTAATACTCCTAAAGTGAATGAAGTAAACACGGGTCGTGAAAGGTGATCCGCTTTCAAGCTTCATTATACCGCCACGAACCGTCATACCGCCGCGGTATCTCATCCGCTAACAAGTAGCGGGATGACGATTGTCAGGGTGTCATCCCAGTGTCCCTATGATGTCATCCCAGTGCCCTGACTACTTGGATCTAGCAAGCTTTGCTTGCAAATAAGTCTAATACGCGTCGCGTTTTATGCCAAAACACAATTGGAGTTACATGCAAAATAGATCCCAGTGTCAGCTACTCGGATGACAAAAAAAGGAGCACTGGGATGACACCATTTGTTGTATTTAACAAAGTTCGTACTTAGCTTCATGTTAGCTATAAACATTAAGAAATTTACCAAGCGAAAAAAAAGGCAAAAGAAGCCCCAGCTAATATCTATTTTAGAACATTGGCGTTTTTTAAGTCTTAAACACTGCAATTTAGCTGCTTTTAAATGCAACTCACCTTAGTTTAAATGTTTAAGAAATTTACTAAGCAGAAAAAAAGGCAAAAGAAACCCCGTGTTAGCTAGTTGTCACTCCCTAATCCTGCAAATTGGCGTACTATACTGTCTTAAACGACTTATAAGCGCGTTTCAGCTTGTGTAGGTAAAAACCTAGAAATATTGTGAAGACATAAGGTGCACATAGTGCAAAAAATTAAAAATAAGACGCCAACTACGTTGTTTTCTTGCTGTTTAATCTGCACAGATGAAGATAACCGAATACCTTCAGTTTCATGATAAGGGGGCTGGCGGAGTTTGTCAAGTAAGTTTTTTCGTTTCTAACGGTTGTTGCCAAAAACTATGCAAGAAGTCTATTGACAGGTGATTAAATTATAATGTAGCCTATCGCCGTATATCCGGGGGTGGGTTGTTGTGAGGCTTTTTCACTTTTTATTCTTGTTAATGTGTTTTTCTCTGTATTACTATGCGGGTTTTATATTTTCGCCCTGCCCAAAAGCTACGGTTTGCTTTTCACCTGGAGAAGATTGTGCTGTACCGATAATCAACGTAATAGATCAGTCTAAAAAATCTATCTTAGTTCAAGAATATACATTTACTCTTGGAACAGTTGCAAAATCTTTGATTAATGCTAAAGAACGCGGTGTTGATGTTAAAGTCATCTTAGATAAATCGCAACTCTACTCAAAATATAGTGTTATAAATGAATTATTTTCAGGTGGAGTACCAATTTGGATCGATGATAAGCCAAAGATTGCTCATAATAAGATAATGATTGTTGACAATCAAAAAGTCATCACAGGGTCATTTAACCTTAGTAAGACAGCTAAAAAAGGAAATGCTGAAAATTTATTAATTATTACAGATTATCCTGAATTGATTCAGCAGTATGTGAAAAACTGGGAGGCACGAATGTCACAATCTTACAAATACGCTCCCAACTAATCGAGAGCGCTTGCTCAAAATCAGTTTTAAAAACAGCAAGGGAGAGCTTTTTTGATTGATTGGCATAATGATTATGATATAATGAACTAAAAATTTAAGGAATAAAGTAATGGATTATATAAATGATGCTGCCGGTAGCTACACTGCTATTCATGATTTTTTTCAAAACAACGGTGTTGGAGATTACAAAGTTCAATGCAATTATGGTGGGGTGCCGTATGCTACTGATGAGTACGTGCATTCTGGCGATAAATTTTGGAGTAATAATTTCATAGACTCACATTTTGGCAGGGAAATAAAAATGTATCCTCAAAGTGAACTTTTAGCTAAAGAATATGCTGGAAATACGTTGCCAGTTTCAATATCACTAGATAAGGATTTAATAAAAATGAAGGAATGTCAGAAAAAAACGAAATTTGTGGAACTAGAAAGGGAGTCAGGTGATTTAGTGCATGATAAGCAAAAGTATGTAAAGTGTTACACAACAAAGCTATCATATGATGATGTACATATTTAGAATAACGATAAAGTTTCAACATTTAGCATAAAATACGACGTGCCAAATGATCCGAAATACAGTTTAAATATAACATTTACAAAGGTTAATGATAATAAACCAGGATTTTGGCAGAAATTTAAAAATATGTTTTAACGTGACCATTCACTGGTTTTTACTCAATCAACCAACAACAGTTAATATCAAATTTTTATAATTAAAAAATATGCTATTTTTTAAAACTTTCATTCTCCTTGACTCTGTCAACTTCACAAAACAACTCTTGGACCAAATGTATCTGGCATAACACCTTTTGGTAACTTGCTACTTCTTTTTTTCCGCATCTCCGACAACAGCCATTGATATTCCACTACATAAGGCTTGATTTTTGGTAGATCAACTTTTTTATGAATAATACTATGCTTCTCCTTAAATTGACCATTTACCCTAAACGCTATTAGCTTCCTTAAAATTTACATTAATGCCTATTTTGCCTAAACTGAAGCGTCTTTTCCAATTTTTTCTAGCATCAACTCAGCAGCTTTTTGTTCAGCAATCTTTTTACTAGAAGCGCATGCAGAAACTTTACCATAATCTTCTATGCAAACTGATATAGTAAATTCAGGATTGTGCGCTGGTCCAGTTTGTTTTACAAGCTCATACTCTGGTAAAGGCAATTTGTTTTTCTGAGTCCACTCTTGCAGTGAGGTTTTAGGATCTTGAGGGGGGTCAAGCATGCCTTTAGCTAGCTTTTCCCAATATTGGATAATAAATTTTTCAACATTTTCAAGCCCGCCATCAATATAAATTGCACCTATTAGTGCTTCAAGCGAGTTTTCTAAATTTTTTAAGTTACATCTCCCTCCATTGCAGCGTTCACTATTATTCATGATGATAAAGCTGCCTAATTTTATTTCTTTAGCAACATTAGCAATGGTGTTGCCACAAACTAAATCCGTCTTTCTTTTTGCCAATGCTCCTTCTTTTTCTTCAGGAAATAGTTTAAACAGTGTGGCAGATACAACCATATTCAAAACACTATCGCCCAAAAACTCTAGTCTTTCGTAGCTTACAATCTGGTTTTTGCTATTCCTTTTATTTACGCTTGGGTGAGTTAGTGCCTCTTCTAATATTGCATAATTTGTAAATTTATAATCAATGATCTTAGATATTGCATCATTCAAACTCTTCATACCCATTATTTAAAAGAATAACACTTCCTACCACACCTTTATACCAAAGAATTAGTTTTGTTTTATTAAAATAATACCAACAACTTCCAAAATATACAGTTTAATAGACTTCTTGCATAACCATTATTTGAATAATGATTCATCGATGTTATTCCAGTGTCGGCTACTTAGGTGACAGAGAAGATGTTTAATGTATACAACCCACCACCTCACTAATGTTACTAAATCCATCTCTCCTTATTAGTTCTGCAAGTTCTAGATTAATTTTGTTTACAACTTGAGGTCCGTGGTATATGAGAGCAGTGTACAACTGCACCAAAGAAGCTCCTGCCTTTATTTTTTTATATGCATCAGCACCACTTGAGATTCCTCCGCATCCTACCAACAATATTTTGCCCTTAGTAAGTTTGTACATATCGCTCAATAACTCGGTTGAAAGTTTAAACAGCGGTTTGCCACTCAACCCACCACTCTCGTTGTGGTGGGAATGTAAGTTATTCCGACTGATCGTAGTGTTGCTCACTGTTAATCCGTCAATCTTATATTCCAACGCAAGCTCAGCGATATTTTCTTTCGTTTGCTGATCTATATCTGGTGAGATTTTTAATATTATTGGTATGGATTTAGAATTATCAATTGATTTCCGGGTTAGAGTTACGGATTTCAACAATTCCAATAATTCTTGCTTATTGTGCAGATTGCGTAAATTAGGCGTGTTTGGGGATGAGATGTTCAGCACTATATAATTGCTTTTTCCATATACTATCTTTATTAAGTCAACATAATCGCTGATTTGGTCCTTTGATGTACTGTTTTTTCCTATGTTGATGCCAAAAATGCAATCATCAAGCTTGGTTTTATCTATTTGTTTAAGAAAGTAGTCTATTCCTTTATTGTTAAATCCCAATCTGTTAATTACCCCTTGATCTTTAATTAACCGAAAAATTCTTGGTTTTTTGTTTCCATATTGTGGATTACGAGTTACAGTACCAGTTTCAATAAATCCAAAACCAAATGAAAGCATAGGCCTTATAACTTCTGCATTCTTGTCAAAACCTGCAGCCAGACCCACGGGGCTTCTGAGCTTATTACCAAAAAAATTCACACTCAAAGATTCTGGTAGCTCTATAGGATTCTTATAAGGTATTTTCTTTAATGCCATAATTGCCAAAGAGTGAGCAACTTCGGGCGGCAGTAAAAACAATAAATCACGTAATATCATTTTGTAAAACACTTTGCTTATTTTTAGTTTATTTTTTACCATGAAACGCTATAAGAGTATAACCATAACTTGAAAAGAAATTGATTTTACTTATGAATAATTTTCTCTATAGGTTACACACTTAAAGCTACTGTTGAATTGAGCAACTTTTACAAGATATAGAAAATGAAAGAGGCCGGGACCGGAATTGAACCGGTATAAAAGGATTTGCAGTCCTCTGCATAAGCCATTCTGCCACCCAGCCGTTTTTTATGTGTAGATATCCATTATATCTTTTAGCATAGATAAAGCTTCCTCCCTTTTGCGTTGGAAAGTGTTACGTCCAATGATTGAACCATTACCACCACCCTGCTTAATTTCTTTCGCTTCATTGCATATGTCATTCACTGATTTCGACTCGCCACCAGAAAAAATTACTATTCTTTTTCCTGCAAAACAAGATCTTTTAACATATTCAATTCTTTTAGGTAATGATTCAATATTTTCTGTTTCTATTTTCTCCCTTTCCAAATATTTAGTTGGAAGTTTTACTTTTATTATATTAGCGCCAAGCAAAGCTGCCATGTGTGCAGCATAGGCAATAACATCAACCGCTGTTTCACCTTCTTTGGAAATTCCTTCACCGCGTGGATAAGACCATAGCACTACTGCAAGCCCATAAGATTTGGCTTCAGCTATGATTCCACGGGCTTCTTCCATCATATCGAAACACTTAGCAGAACCAGGATATATAGTAAATCCGACAGCTAAGCAGCCCAAACGCAGCGCATCTTTCACAGAAGAGGTTATTGCCTGATCAGAGGTTAGATCCTTTGAATGTAAAGAGTTGGAACTATTAAGTTTCAAAATAAGTGGGAGCATTCCAGCATAAGTTGCAGCACCAGCTTCAATCATACCAAGTGGAGCAGCATATGCACTTACTCCCGAATCAACCGCAAGCTGAAAATGATAATGTGGGTCATAAGCATCAGGGTTAACTTCAAAACTTTTAATTGGACCATGCTCAAATCCTTGATCTACTGGCAGAATCACTAACTTGCCAGTACCGCCAAGCTTTCCATGCATGAGAATACGAGTAAGATTTGCTTTTACCCCAGGGTTTTCACTTTCGTAGTAGCTTAGGACTTGTTTTACTTTATCACTTATCACTATAATTCAAATTGAATTTAAGTTATAGATTGTAACAAAGATGAAGTTCAATACAAGGATTTTAAACTATATCAAAAGCAATTTTATTTTCTACTTTATTCATATAGATTCTTAATTTCTTTCCTTTTATTAATTTACGATTCAGTATTTCTTCCGCTAAGTAACTTTTTATCTCTTTTTCAATAAGTCTCTCTATCGGACGTGCTCCCATTTCCTTACTATAACCCATTTGTACAAGATAAGATTTCACTTCATCCTCTACCAAGCAGTTTATGCCTTTTTGTGTCAGTTGCTTTTTCAGTTCTAGGACAAATTTATCCACAATATGCAAAATCACATCCGTACTTAAGTCGGAAAAAGAAATAATCGCACCAAGACGATTACGAAATTCAGGGCTAAAAACCTGTTCTATCGCTTTTTCACTATCACCAATGTTAAAATTTTTATGCCCAAAGCCAACAAAACTTTTGCTGCGTTCAACTGCTCCTGCATTAGTTGTCATAATTAAAATTATATTGGAAAAGTTAACTTTACGTCCGTAAGTGTCTGTAACGCAGCCATAATCCATAATTTGTAGCAATATATTATAGATATCGCTATGAGCCTTTTCAATTTCATCAAGCAGCACAACACTATATTGATTGTTAGATACAGACTCTGTGAGTAATCCACCTTGATCATAACCTACATATCCAGGAGGAGAACCAATCATCCTTGATATCGTATGAGATTCAATATATTCGGACATATCAAAGCGTATAAGATTCATGCCCATGCTTTCTGCTAATTGTTTTGCTAGCTCGGTTTTACCAACACCGGTTGGTCCTGCAAAAAGATAATTTGCTAAAGGCTTATTGTAATTTCTCAACCCAGATTTAGCAATTTTAATAGAACTAACAAGAGATTCTATTGCCTGCTCTTGGCCAAAAATCACCTTCTCTAGATTAGCTTTTAAAGATTTTACTTTCTGCAAATCATCAGATTCAGATCCACAAGGCACATTTGTAATTCTAGTAATGGTATTCTTAATATCTCTACTATTTACAATTTTACCCCTGTTTCTTAGCAATTTACAATATGCCCCTGCCTCATCAATAACATCAACCGCTTTATCAGGTAATATTCGCCCAGTAATATACTTATGCGAAAGTTCAGCCGCAGACCTAATGGCATTCTTTGTATAATATACTCCATGATACCCTTCATAGTAGTGCTTTATGCCATCTAGTATCTTTATCGTTTCATTAACAGAAGATTCTTTAACATTAATTTTTTGAAACCTTCTCGCTAGTGCTTTATCTTTTTCAAAACTAGCGCTGTATTCTCTATATGTAGTTGCACCTATACAACGCAGTGTACCTCTTGCAAGCGCAGGTTTGAGTAGGTTACCTGCATCAAGAAAGCTACCACTTGTAGAACCTGCTCCAATGATAGTGTGTATTTCGTCAATAAAAAGGATAGCACCTGGTTTTGCCTCAATTGCTTTTATTATAGATTTTATTCTCTCTTCAAAATCACCTCTGTAGCGTGTCCCTGCAAGGAGTGATCCTAAATCCAAAGCATAAATTATACTGGACCTGAGCGCACTTGGAACACTGCCTTCAATGATCTTGAGTACCAAACCCTCAACTATTGTTGTTTTGCCAACACCTGGGTCTCCAACATATAAAGGGTTGTTTTTTCTACGCCTCAATAATATTTCTATAGTGCGATTTAACTCATAATCACGACCAATAACATAATCTATTTTTTTGCTTCTTGCATAGTCATTTAAATTTTTACAATAACTTTGTAGAATTTCCTCATCTTTTAGTAGCTCACCTTTATTTACTGTAGTAGGAGCGTCATTATTTTTATCAAGTTTTACTTTATGATTGGTGGTGTATTCATCTATATCGCTCAAGTATTTCATATTAGATATATGGTAAATCAAATTGGAATCTTTCGCATTTTGTTTCTGCAATAGATTTTCAACGTATAAGTCTTGCCTAGACAAAATTTCTACTAGAACATTTGCTCCATTTATTTCTTTTTTTCCCAAGCTATGAGCCCGTATTATTGCTCTGTGTATTATGCATTGAAACATTGAGCTAGGTTTAACTCCACTGATAATCAATTCAGAACTGCTTTGTAAAAACCCTTTTATATTATTATTATAATCATTAGCCTTAATATTGCATCTTGATAGAATGTTATCCATACTGATGATTTCATCGGCTCTGATATTACATCTTGATAAAACGTAATTTACATCCACGTCTTTAGTTAACGCCAGCAATAAATGTTCTACTTTCGCATATTTAAGATTAAAATTAGAAGCAATGAATAGTGCTCTATTCAAACTTGCCTCTAAGTTTTTGGAAATCATCTCCTATTCTCTTTAAAAGTGGGAACTCATATATAATGAATAGCACACAATTATTAAAAAATTTGAAATCCAGCAGTTCGCTGTAGCCAATTTGAATCCCACTCTGGATCTACGTCATAGCACCGCAATATCTCAGCATAGATTCCGCTAATGAGTAGCGGAATGACGAGTTTTACGCTTATCAAATTGTAGGTAAATCCTATTTAATACGCTTTTTCTAGTACTCTGCTTTTCTTCTTAAATGCATTGATCTTTTTTCTACCGTATTTAGTCTTTAACGTACTTGGCCTTTTAAAGACCTTTTTGCTGTTACGTTTTTTAAATTGCACACTACAATCAAAATTTAGCTCTCCTTCTTTGTCTGCCAGTACAGGCAGTCTTCTCTTATCTTGAGGTGTAACAAAAGATAGCGCATACCCTTCAGCTCCAGCGCGTGCAGTTCTACCTATACGATGAATATAGTCAGCTTGCGATTGTGGTGCATCATAATTGATAACATGTTGAATGTGGGGAATATCAAGGCCGCGAGAAGCAACATCTGTTGCAACCATGATTTGATTACGGCCACGACGAAAAGAATTAATGACCCTTTCGCGCTTGTGCTGCCTTAAATCACCATGAATTGCTAAAGCGCTATAGTCATCTTTGTGCAATCTGTTAGCTAGCTGATCCGCTCCTCGCTTTGTTTTGACAAAGATAATGATTGATCCTTCGCGCTGACATAGTTGTGTAACAAGCTTTTCATATTTTTCTGATTCTGATGCATAAACAATTTCTTGCTTAATTTTTACAGAAGTTGTAACCTCACAATCAACAGAAATACGTTCTGGTCGATTAAGGTACTTCTCAGCAAGTTTTACTATATCTCCAGGAAGAGTTGCAGAAAACATAAGAGTTTGCCTTATTTTAGGCAAATGCTTCATAATTTCTTCAATCTGAACTCCAAAGCCCATATCAAACATACGATCCGTTTCATCAAGCACAAGAACGCTAACATTGCGAGTAATCAAAGTTTTACGCTCAATATGGTCTATAATACGACCAGGAGTACCTATTACAATTTGTGGTTTTTTCTGAAGCTGATTTAGCTGCCTAAAAATAGGCTCACCACCAATCAACAAAGCGACCCTTAGTGCAGAATTTTGAGATAAGAGTTTTCTTATCTCATTTGTTACCTGATGCGCAAGCTCTCTGGTTGGCACGATGACTAAAGCTGAACCAGTGTTAGGCTCATTCAGCAACTTAGCAACCAACGGAATAGCAAATGCTAAAGTTTTTCCAGTCCCCGTTTGAGCAGATCCGAGAATATCTTTACCTTGTAGCGCTAAGGGAATCGCTTGTATTTGAATCGGAGTTGGGACGAAAAGATTATTTTTATCTAGAGCTTGTCTAAGCGAAGCTGGGAGACCCATCTCATGAAAATTATTCACAATACGTTAATCCTGTTAAAAGACTTCATAATAGATTAATCTTCCAATCTTAAATTTATTGCAGATTTTTTATCTTCTCCGTTTCTACCGCGCTCCTCTTTAACCTCATAACTCACCCTTTCTCCTTTTATTCCCTTCTCTTTATTCTCTCCTTTAAGTGCCTCAGGTCTTATTCCCGAACGTTCCAATGTGCTAATATGTACAAAAACGTCACCCCCTTTACCTTCTGGCTTGATGAAACCATAGCCTTTTTCGGCATTAAACCATTTTACATTACCAAATTCCATTTAAACAACTCCTAAATTATTAACTAACATTACTAATGTGATGAAAAACTTTGAAATTACGATTGAGAATGCTTTAAGCTTAGCTATTGAAACTAAACCTTTATACTCCATAGTCTATTCTTAACATTACATGACAATAATACACAATTGTTGTACTTGATGCAAATAAATTTTTTAATCGTTAAGCGAACCTGCAACCGTCATTTCACTAACTTTAATCGTTGGTGAATTAAATTGCCCACAAAAAGTTAGATCATCTGCAACGACTAAACTGCTAAACATATCCTTCAAATTGCTAGCAATGGTAATCTCATGTATTGGATACGTTATTTTTCCATTTTCTATAAAAAATCCGGAAGCGCCTTGGCTGTAATCGCCATTGATTAAATTGACACCAAAACCAAATAAATCAGTTACATATATTCCCTCTTTCACTTCCTGAATTAATTCTTCAAACGATACATCACCATTCTCAATGTAGAGGTTACTAGCTGCAGGAATAACTGCAGCATTACTTGCACGAGTTGCACTTCCGGTTGTTTCTGAGTCTAATTTTCTAGCCGAGTATAAGTCTAAAATCCAATTTTGTAATATTCCGTTTTTTACAAATATATTTTTCTTGCTAGTTATCCCTTCTCCATCAAATGGTCTCGATGCTATGCCTCTTGGCAACAATGGATCATCGATAATATTAATTCTATCGTTGAAAATCTGAGCGTTTAAACTACCCCTCAAGAAAGAACTGTTGCTTATAATACTGCTCCCATTTATAGCAGAAGCAAAACTTTTTACTAGCCCTTTTGCTGCTCTTTTTTCAAAAATAACTGGAAATTTACCAGTTTTCATTGTACGTGAATTCAATTGATCAACTGCTCTTTTTGCTGCTTCTTTTCCCATTAACTCTGGCAACTTTAAATCACTAAAATTACATGCTATATCATAATCGTAACCAACCTTCATTTCACTTTCTCTTCCAGCAACAACAGAGACCTGATTAGCAAAGGTTGATTTACTAAACGAGCCAATAAAACCAGAAACAGTCGATAATACTGTATTCACTAAAGCGTATGAAGAAGAGGCTCCTTCAGAATTAGTGATACTCTTATGTGCAAGGGCTGAATTTTCTGCAGCTTCAGCAATTTCTTTTAGGTTATCAACGGTTACAACATTATTATCTGAGATACTTAAATCTGCAGAAGAGATATAATTACTACCATTTACAGCAAAATTAATGCAAGGATCTTCTGGCGCATTCTTTGCCATTTCTACCACTTGGCTTACTGTATCACTCAGATTATTCAAATCGTTTGTAGAAATATACGCAGCTTTGTTTTTACCTGCTATAGCTCTGATTCCTACAGTGCAATTTTTAGATTGTGATATTTGCTCAATTTTTGATAGACGCTGAGAAACTGAAGTCTTATTAGTTTCATATATTGTAACTTCCGCATCTTGATTTTGCTTTTTTATTAGTTTAGTAATATCTGCTGCAATATTTAATATATTCATTTTCTATTCCTTAGATTTCTATAAAGATTCTGCACCACCTATAACTTCAATTAAATCAGTCGTAATCGCTGCTTGACGAGAACGATTATAAAGCAATGCTAATTTGTTCAGTATCTCTTTAGTGTTTCTGTTTGCTGATTCCATAGCAACCATTCTAGCACTATTCTCACTCGTTGCACTTTCAAGTAAAGCAGAGTAAAGAGCAATTACAACGTAATCTTGAACCAAAGATTTTAAAATAAATTCAATATTTTGTGGTTCATACTCATAGCCGTAATCTGTTGTTGGACCAGCCAGAGAGCTATCAATCAAGGATGAGTCTTTACTCCATGGTTTTATTGTTTCCAACATTGGTTTTTGCGTGAAGGTATTATAGAATTTACTATAAAAAACTTTAACTTTATCGTATTTACTTAAATCTATACCATCAACCAAAGCTTCTACGTGCTTTAACGTGATTCCCTTACTATTTTCAATTTTTAAGATACTTTTAGAGTCAAATCTATTTTTACCTACATCAAAAGCTTTTTTACCAAGAAATACAATATCTACTTTTTTGCCATTTGCGATTGACTTATTTACACGCTCTTGACTAAATTTGACAATAGAAGAGTTAAAGTTGCCGCACAAGCCACGATCAGACGCAATAATGAATACTAGGTAAGAACCGTCGTTACTGACATTTAGAATTTTTGCCAGTAATTCTTGATCAACTGATAGCATTAATGAAAAAATAATGTTATGCAGCTTAGATACATATAATTTTGAATTTAATAACTTCTTTTGGCTTTGTAACAACTTTGCTGCAGAAACCATTTGCATTATTTTCGTGGTTTTCTGTACAGACCTAATATTCTTAATTCTTAAGGATAATTCCTTTAAGCTCTTCATTTTGTATACAACCCTGATTTATTAAAATATATAACTGTTAGTGTCTAAAAGCAAGTTTTTTTGACATTAAAACCAAGTCTAGCTAAGAAACTTGCAGGTTTATTGTTTGGAGATAAGGATTATATTAAGAAAGTGCTCTAACTTCAGCAATATCAATGTGAAAGTAGCCTAATGGTAATTTCTACACTTTGTGGAATTTTATAATATATAATAAACACAATTAAAACTATTACAACTTGAACACTTATGATCCCATTGTTCTAGTTCCCTGTTACAATTTTTACATTTCCAGCCTGGATCAGGCAAAGCTTCTGAGCCCATCTTGTTTAGCCAATAAATTACCTTGTCGTGTTCTTGCAATGTAACCTTGAGTTGTATTACAATAAAGTAGATTGACATGTAATTAGCTTTTTTCATAGCAGTGTCTAAATATTGACTTGCAAGATCATATTTACCTGAACTCATTGAGGACAAAGCAAGTAAACAGTAACTAAAATAATAATCAGGGCGTAAGTTGTATAGTCTTTCAGCACCTTTACTATTTAAATTGATGTACATTTTAGCTGACTGAGGAGTAGGATTTACTGTATACTCTGCCTCTAGCACTGCAGAAGCTTTTCTGATTTTTCCAAGTTTAATATATAATTCTGCCTTTAAATAATTGATGGGCTGAAAAATTGCACTATAACGTTGTGCTCTAAATAAAGACTTTATAGCCTCCTTAAAATTTCCTTTACTTTCATATTGCTTTGCTAAAGCGCAATAAAACACTGCAAACATTTCTTTATGATCAAAGGGGAGAAAAATATTGGACTTAACTGCTTCCTTCAACCTCAAAATTGCATTAATCCAATCTTCTTTCAATATGCAATGCTCTATTTGAAAGGGAATAGATAGCATTTTATCGTTAATTGAACTAGAGCAATATTCTATAAATTTTTGAAAGACTACTTTTTCTTGTTTGAGGTGGACAATCAGCTTATTGGCTAGAAGTAGAGCTAAGTTACGATTTTTATTTGCAATATTTGTTAAACCGTTACTGAAAAAGCTGTAATTTCCCGTCTTACCTGAGTTAAAGAGCTTTATTAAAGACAACCTATCGCTCTCCTCACTCAGACTTTTAACTAGCTTTTGGGCATTCTCTATATTGTCTAAGTCTATGCTAAAGAAAGCTTCAAAGAGAAGCAATTCTTCCCTATCCCTTCTTCTATTTCTTATGTTGGCAAATGTTGATGAAATGGAGGAAAAAAAGCGTACAAGTGTAATTAATAAAAATAATAAAACTACACAAGTAAAAATAATGAAATATAGATCAATACTTATAGTGTAATTGCCTAATTCCAATTTTATTACTTCACCACTTACCTTGACCCATATACCAAATAAAAACGAAAAAGCGAAAATTATAAAATAAATCATGAGATATATTGTAATAAGCGATGATATATTGTTGAAATATTCTTAGAAGCTACAATAAAACCATTCAATTTATTCAGCCATGGCTTGAATTCTGAATGCGTTAAATTGCTTACTGTAACAGTTATATTTTGCCAATCATTATCATTTATTGACTCCTCAATTTCTGCGAATTTTACTCTTAATGGATCATTTCGGTCGTCTACCTTTATCCAGTTTGAAATGATTTTTTTAGACAATGTACTTTTGTTGTAATCGATAGTATCAATAGTTTTTTCAAAAGATAACTTCAATTCGTGTAAGGTATTTATCTCTTTCAAATTTTCTAATTCATCTACTGCATTTTCTATCTCTGGATCGTCAAGCTCTGATATCAAAGGCTTTATTGAATTTATATGGTTATCAAATTTTGCTTCTCGCAATAACGAATTCTTCATTTTAACCACAAGTAATAGCAATTTTGCAAGGTTCTTACATCTTGAGTTATTATCACCTTGCTCACATTGAGTATGCTGACTTCTCTTGAGGTCAAATATCTTTTTTTCTATTCTAGATTGATTAACTTCAAGCAACATTCTAAATTCATCCATGTTTTCCGTTAAAGCTTTCACATTGTTTTCACTCTCTTGCTGATTTATTTTTAAAAAGATTATGTTATTTATTGTGATGTAACCGGTAAATAACAATACAATTAAGAACCAACCTATGTACTTTTGCTGAGTATCATTCATAACGTAGTATCTCCGCAGGATCTTGTGCAGCTGCCTGCAACGCAGGAGCAATTGTCGCTAAAAATGATAAGAGTAACGCAAGTGCAGAAATATTTACTACGTCTTGGGGTACTAATATCACTGGCAAACTTGAAAAAAAGTATATCATAGGATCAAACAGCTTGACGTTAGTAATGTTTTCTAAAAACACTCTAATGCTTTCGATATTGAGAGAAAAAACGACACCTATAATACAGCCAAGACAAGTTCCCGTAAAACCGATTAATAGACCACAAGCGCAAAATATACGCATAATGCTTCCACTTGTTGCACCAAATGTACGCATAATTGCAATCGCGGATTTCTTTTCTTGCACTATCATCATTAAATTTGAGATAATATTAAACGCTGCTACAACTATAATCAAAGTGAGAATTAAAAACATCACATTTCTTTCAGTTTTTAAAGCACTAAAATAATGGCTTTGCTGTGATTGCCAACTTTCAGCTTCCATTCCTATTTCTTTTTCTATAGCATCTGCCAGCTTATCAGCTCTAGTAACGTCGTCTACAAGTACTTCTATATTTTTTATGCTATTTTTATAATTAAAAAAGGCTTGTGCTGATTTTAGAGGCATATATATCAAGGTATTATCATACTCAAACATACCCATATCAAATATTGCTATAACTTTATATTTTTTCATTCGCGGCATTTCACCAAGTAATGCATCAAATTCTTCAGATGATATAAACGTAATTTCGTCGCCATAGTCAACGTTCAAAGCTTCTGCTAAGCGTGCTCCTATTATTATTCCTTCATCAAATTTTTTTACATCACCTATAATTACATTATTTGTAACGGCAGTACTATCAAGCAAGTCTTTAGTTGATACACCTCGCACTACGCTACCTGCAATTTTACCGTTTGCTACAATAATAACTTGATCATTGGTCATAGGAGTAGCTTTTAATATACCAGGAATTCTCTCAATAGATTTTGAAACTGCGTAGTAATCTGAATTTATGTTCCTATCAAAATAAACATTAATATGGCCATCAATGCCAAGTATTGAGTCAAGCAACTTTGCTCTGAATCCGTTCATCACAGACATCACCACTATTAGTGTTGCAACTCCAAGGGCAATGCCGATAATAGAGAACAAAGTCATTATAGAGCAAAATCTGGCATTTTTCGCTCGCAAATAGCAAGCAGCCATAGTAATTTCAAAGGCAATGGACATTACAAAATATTTTGAGGTTAAACATTATATTTTTGAAACTTCGTATAATTGTAGACTTTTCTTTATTTGAAAACTAGAGATTTTTGCTTCCTTAAATTTAGCAGGCTTATAGAGTATCTTTAACATTAGAATTTCAAAATCTTCCATATACATCATCCAACCTCACTATATCATTATCAGATAAATGCTCTCCTATCTGAAATTCAACTATTTCAAGTGGAGAGCTTATGCTTCTATTTTCAATCCTATGGGAAACTTCCCTTGGGATTTCTATCATATGGTCTTTTGCTATAGCATATTCTTTGTCTTCTAAACTAACATACCCAACTCCTGATAGCACTATATGGTATTCATCTCTATAGTGATGGAATTGCTTAGAAGTGCAGCTTAATGGATTTATAAAAAGATATTTTATAAGAAAATTTTCGCTCATTAAAATTATACTACAAAATCCCCATGGTTTAACTTCTTTCCTTATCACCTTTACTTTCTTAACTTTATGAATAAATGAAATTAGACTTTTGTTTGGTTGCTTACAAGCTCCACCCAATAAATTTTTATTACTTTTTGTCGTTGAAACTGGTTCTTTTTCTCTAATCACATGCTGAAATGACACCGGTTCTTTACTAAACTTCTCACTCAATTCTAAAACTGAATTCCAAGTTCCAACATCCAACCAATCGAAATTAGCTTCTATCATTGCAACGTTTTTTGCTTTCTCCATCACCAAGTAATCAATGGATATGCCTTCAATTCCTGCAAAATCTCGTTGTTTTAAATACAGAAATCTCTCTTGCGGTGTGAAATATTTAAAACATAAATTGTAAAGATTCGGGGCAGATTTTTTAATCTCATCTATGTAGCGTTTTGCTTTAAACACAAATATTCCAGAGTTCCAATAATGATCGTTACTTAACTTACGCTCGGGCTTTTCTGTAAAATCTTTCACTATATGACATTTTTCTTTCTGATCATATACTGCATTTATATAGCCGTATTCAGAATTGAATTCATGAGGCTTAACCCCAAAAGTGACTATAGAGTTAGTTTCAGAGGCTAACTTAGACGCTTTTTGAGTAGAAGCATAAAAACTATTCAAATCACCTATAAAATGGTCTGAAGGCAGAATTAACATTGTCTCGTTTTCATTGCAGAGAAGTGCAGCAATTAATATTGCCGCTGTTGTTCCAATTTTCACTGGTTCGAAAATCACTTTATATTCTTGCAGTGCATGCAATTCCTCCATCACTAATGACTCGTACTGTATATTTGTAGCAATTATGGGCGGCATATAATCGCTTTTTAGCCTCAACAAAGTGTTGTGAAACATAGTGTTCTGACTAAATATTTTCTGAAATTGCTTTGGCTTAGATAAAGGCCAAAGTCTGCTACCACTACCACCACACAATATTACAGGGCGCATTTAGTTAAGATATTAATTATTTAATTAATATCTTATACTGAGGGCAAAATACATGCAAGTTTTTGTTGTGGAATAGTTAATAAAGAAAGTAAATGTTGATTTAAAGTAATTGCTAATGAGAGTGATCATGTGTAGCGCCTTGCCCTTGCTGTGAATTTCTTCTATTTTGTAATTCCTCAACATGACCTTTTCTTTTATCACTTAATATTTCATTACCCTTATTTTGTTCTTCCTCAGGACTCTTTAGTATTTCATTACTCTTGCTAACTTCTTTATCATCCCCTTGTTTCTTTGGCCTTCTAGCGTTAAGCTCATCCCATGTGCCCACTAGTGAATCACGATTCCCATGATCCGGCTTTAGCCTTTCTTCACCTTTAATAACATTAAAGTCACTTTTTGCTTCTTCCAAACATCCTTTCAGTTGGTGTTTCCACATGGTGTAGTAAGCATCACCATATTTTTTCTCATTTGCTACAAACAATAAAATTGGAGCCTTAAGTATAGTAGCTCCCATATTCACTAAATTTTTTATTGCCATTGCAGGAGTAAATAAAAGATAACCAAAAGACTTTGCAATTGGGTTTTGTTCGCTTATTAAATACTTCCCTAACTTTATAGGAAGAGAAGTCAACAATTTAGTACAAACTTTAGCCAAGCTTGTAGCAAAAACGATAGGAACAGATATAAGACTTTTATCTAGCTCTAGATTACCATTCTGATCTCTAATTTCTGAAAAATGGGTGCTTAGCTTTTTGTCATCACTAGTGTATAATAATTCTCCATTTCTTCCTTTTTCATCAACAACTTCCTGAACTTTACCTTCTTTATTTTTCACCTCTTTAGTTAGCACAGAAGAGTTAGTTAATTCAAACGGATATTGAGGATTCTTAGTTTTTTGAGCTTCGAAAATTGGCGCGTGTTTTTTCAAATCCATTCTCGAAAAGCCTAATAGCTCAAAGTATGACTTATTTAACCAATCTATAGGAATTTGCTTACCCTGATTGTCTATATAATTGATAGTAAAATAAGATCTATCATTATCTTCATTTTTGGGAACTAAAGATAATCTGAAACTTGGTTGTTTTCTATTCTCATCTTTTTGACCATACAAAAGTTTATAGGTTGGATTTTTATCTTTATCTAGTATAGCATTTCCATGCATATCCCTGTTTTCTATGATTTTAGCAGACTGTACAATTTGATCATAATTTTTTGGATACTGGCATTTCCTTCCATCATACATCATTACCTTTCTAAGGTCTTCGACGTAAACTTGAGATTCAGGTGAAGTAAGCAGACCTTTTGCTTTAAGTGTAAGATCTATTGCTCCCTTTTTTAATGCTTCAAACATATTGTCAAACCAAAATCGCTATAATGCTATAGTTCAATAATAAAACTAGTACACTAATAATATATTAACACAGCACCGGTGATTTTACAAGAAAATATGCCTGTAGAAGATAAAGATTGTAAAAGCGAGGGTTATATAAGTAATGCTTGATAAGTACTTTATGCATGTAATTGTAAAAATCCTCAAAGGTACGCTGTGTATATAATCTTCGCATACTACCTGCATTCCAAGAACTGCGTGCCAAAAAATGCAAAACAACAATACAACAAAAAATAAAAGCTCTAGAGGGTGATTAATAAATTTTTCACTAAAAGACAAAGAGCTATCAGTATAAAATGTGCAAGAAAATGAATAGATAAACCAAGGAAACAGGAACAGTAAAATTACCGCAGAAACACGCTGAACCCACCAATGATGTACTGAATTTCCAGACTGACTCATATAAACATAAATAAAAAAGCCATAGTAGAAAGAAGTAGCGTTACTGTCAGCAGTATAGCACCCCTTGAAACGCCAGTAATTTCTAAATTAAGCCCAACATCCCACAATAAATGACGAATACCATTAAGAAAATGATATACAAAACTTATAAAACATAAGACATAAGCTAATTTAGCAACAGGAGTGAATAATAATGCATTTAAGTACCTTACTATAAGTAACTCAGGAAAGTAAACATGTAATATGAAATACCAAGAAAGTATCATTAATAAAAGGAATAGCAAGATACCAGTCAATCTATGCATAATAGAGAAAAAACTAGTAACTTGTACTTTATATATTTGTAAATGTGGAGAAAGAGGTCTATCACTCATAAAATTCCGTTATCGGGAAATTAAAATAAAGTAGAAGTAAAGACAGCAGTATAGCACATAACAACACCATCATTAAAAATGGTAAATTATGTGCAAAGCCTAAGGAGGTAATCCAGCTGCAGATTCCCCTACTGCTACCTTGTTACGACTTCACCCCAGTCACCGATCCCACTTTAAATAACTCCCTCCTTGCGGTTAGGTCGTTAGCTTCGAGTGAAACCAATTCCCATGGCGTGACGGGCAGTGTGTACAAGACCCGAGAACGTATTCACCGTGGCGTGCTAATCCACGATTACTAGCGATTCCAACTTCATGCACTCGAGTTGCAGAGTACAATCCGAACTGAGATGGCTTTTAAGGGATTAGCTTAGCCTCGCGACTTTGCAGCCCATTGTAGCCACCATTGTAGCACGTGTGTAGCCCACTCCATAAGGGCCATGATGACTTGACATCATCCCCACCTTCCTCCAGTTTATCACTGGCAGTTTCCTTAAAGTCCCCAGCATTACCTGATGGTAACTAAGGATGAGGGTTGCGATCGTTGCGGGACTTAACCCAACATCTCACGACACGAGCTGACGACAGCCATGCAACACCTGTGTGAAACCCGGCCGAACCGACCCTATCCCTTCGAATAGGTATAATTTCCATGTCAAGGAGTGGTAAGGTTTTTCGCGTTGCATCGAATTAAACCACATGCTCCACCGCTTGTGCGGGTCCCCGTCAATTCCTTTGAGTTTTAATCTTGCGACCGTAGTCCCCAGGCGGAATGTTTAACGCGTTAGCTGTAATACAGAAAGTAAAACTTCCCATATTTAACATTCATCGTTTACAGCGTGGACTACCAGGGTATCTAATCCTGTTTGCTCCCCACGCCTTCGCGCCTCAGCGTCAGATTTGAACCAGATAGACGCCTTCGCCACTGGTGTTCCTCCTAATATTTACGAATTTCACCTCTACACTAGGAATTCCTCTATCCTCTTTCAATCTCTAGATTAGCAGTTTTAAAAGCAATTCCAAGGTTGAGCCTTGGGATTTCACTTTTAACTTACTAATCCGCCTACGCACCCTTTACGCCCAATAATTCCGAATAACGCTAGCCCTCTCCGTATTACCGCGGCTGCTGGCACGGAGTTAGCCAGGACTTCTTCTGTGAGTACCGTCATTATCTTCCTCACTAAAAGAGCTTTACAACCCAAAGGCCTTCTTCACTCATGCGGCATGGCTGGATCAGGCTTTCGCCCATTGTCCAATATTCCCCACTGCTGCCTCCCGTAGGAGTCTGGACCGTATCTCAGTTCCAGTGTGGCTGATCATCCTCTCAGATCAGCTATAGATCATTGCCTTGGTAGGCTATTACTCCACCAACTAGCTAATCTAATATAGGCTCATCTAATAGCAATAAATTTTTCCCCCGTAGGGCGTATACGGTATTAGTTGCCGTTTCCAACAATTATTCCGTACTACTAGGTAGATTCCTATACATTACTCACCCGTCTGCCACTAAGTTATACCATAGCAGGCTACAATATAACTCCGTTCGACTTGCATGTGTTAGGCCTGCCGCCAGCGTTCATTCTGAGCCAGGATCAAACTCTCAAATTTAGACTTCAACCTATAAAAGGTTGAGGGTACATCGGATAAATCCGACAAAAAATAATTTAGCTTAATACTGCTGTCTTTATTTCTACTTTAGAAATATTTTAATCTCCAACTATTCAAACAACTTTAAGAATATTATTATGTGATATAATCACTATGTCAATATGTTTTTGCAAATCAAAAGCATTAATGTATAAATATATAACTATTTGGAATATTACCATGAAAAAATACATCTTTCTGCTTGCACTCGCGCCAATGTTAGTTGGCATCACATTATACTTATTGCGCAACATTGATAACACAAAACAATCTATAACTGCAGGTGACAAGTTTTACGAAGTATTATTCTTAAAAAAAGATAATAAGCCGCTGCTAGAAGAAATAGATTCAAATTGGGAGTATTTAGCAAATTTTGAACGCGCATTCAATCATATCTCAGATTCAATGCCAACAGACACAGCATCTATTTATAATGATTTGGCAGATGATAAAGATGCTCCTAATGTTTTGCGTGAGTTAGCACAATATTTAGAAGTAATGAGCTTACTTCACTCCAACGGTGAAAAAATAAATAAAGATAAAATTGATAATTTAGAATCAAGTGCAGTGTATCCTTATTCAAGCCAAGAAGCTATTGCTGTAGTAAAGATACACAATAACGACGTTAAGGGTGCAACTGAAATATTGCGTTCCCTATTAAATGATAGAAAATGCCCTATCCTAATCAAAGCTAATGCACAAGAATTACTCAGGATATATGGGAGTTAACTCATTGGACTTTTTGCATAGCTTTTGGCAGCGCATCGGATGAAACGAAAAAACTTACTTGACACCCTTCGCCAGCGCCCTTATCATGATAGTGAAGCTATTGTATTTGCTTTCGCCAATCTGCAGATTAAAAGGTAAGGATTACTTAATGTATCGGCGTCTTATGTTCAATTTTTTGCAGTATATAGATACTGTATGTCTTTACAAAACTTCATCTACATCTAGATTTTTATCTAAATAAGCTGAACGCGCTTATAAAGCGTTACAAGACATCAAAAAATGCCAATACTCGACAGAGATAGTAAAAGACTAGCTAACTCGGGGATTCTTTGTCTTTTTTTCTGCTTAGTAAATTTCTTAAACATTTGCAGCGTAAGTTAGTTGCAATTAAAAGCGGCTGAATCTCGCTTGTCAAGCGTTTAAAACATAAAAAACGCCAATATTTTAAAGCGGATAATAACCCCAGGGTTTCTTTTGCCTTTTTTTTCATTTGGTAAATTTCTTAATGTTTATGGCTAAAGATTGCACGAATGTTGCAATTACAAAAACGATTTCTACTAGGGTGTCATCCCAGTGCGTGACACTGGAATCCAGCCTTTATTATGCAGCCACTTGGTTGAAATTAAGTCTTCTGGATTCCAGTGTCACGCACTGGGATGACACCATTCTTTTTCCTGGATCCAAGTAGTCAGGGCACTGGGATGACAGCTACCCTGACAATCGTCATCCCGCTGCTTGTTAGCAGATACCGCGGCGGTATGACGTAGAAGTTATACTTTTATGCTTACCAACTTAATAAAATTCCTGGATTCCAGTGGGCTTTGTTGCATCGCTCAAGTGAAAAGAACTGGCAGTTACTGACAAAATTCATTATAAATAGCCATTTAACTGTTGAAGAAAAAATATGCCACAAAAAATGAGAGTCAGTAACTGCCATGAATATAACAAATTTCTCCAAGAAAGAGGAAGCATTTTTTGTTATATCAATGACGCCATAGAAAATTGGTACGAGAATTGTCCAAAAATGCAGGGCGGCAACTATATTTATAGTGATAAAGTTGTGATTTTGGTGCATATAATCGTCAGTTTCTTTAGAATTGGTTTAAGACAAACAGTCGGGTTTATAAAAGGGTATTTGCAACAAATAGGAAGAGATTTGGCAGTTATCAGCTATTCACAAGCATCAAGAAGGTTTAAGAAACTTAATATTAAGATAAATGATTGCAGAAAATAATATGGAAGATATCGAAATTGCTATAGACAGTACAGGAATTAGTATATACAACAACACTCCTGGTCACAGCAAGGAAAATAGCACTGACAGAAAATATCGTGGCTATGAGCAAACGAGAAAATTGCACGTAATGTTGAATATAAACAACAAAAAAGCCATAGCTGTAAAATACAGTAACGGTGTCTACTCTGATCACTATGGAGCTTGTGATTTGCTAAAAGAAGTTGATTTTCAGCATGCCATAAAAGCACTATATGCAGATAGAGCATGTGATAGGCACAAGTTTTATAAGTTGTGTAATGAATATGATATAAAGACAAAAATTCCACCAATAAACAATGCGGCAGAACATCCAGAAATAGATTATATGTCTGACAGGAATGCTGCTATTAGGTTAATAAAATTATACGGTGAAGATGGCATGAAAGAATGGAAAAAAGAAGTAAATTATGGGAAAAGATCTTATATTGAAGGGTTTTTCTCAAGATTAAAGCAAATATTCGGATTTAGTTTTAGGAATAAATCTGAGATAAATCGAGAAAAAGAACTGCTAATCAAATGCTATTTGCTTAATAAATTCACTGATATTGGTATGGCTAAATTTGAGATAGTTACATGAATTTACCATAAATCACCATCTCATAAAGTGTGATGCAACAAAGCCATTCCAGTGTCAGCTACTTTCATGACACCAACAGTTGATATTGGTTTGTTGCTTTGCTAGCCAACTACTAGCTATGCCTCAAGTTTCCTATTCAAAATTTTCAATATCAAATCCAATTCATTTGGATTATCATACCGTATCATAACTTTACCCTTAGAATTGTTGTCATTAATTTTGATCTTTAAACCAAGTTGAGAAGATATAGCGCCTTCTATTACTGTCATATCTTGATTTCTAGTATATCTCTGCTCTTTTTGATTGTTGTTTTGATGTAGGTCCTTTATCAGTTTTTCAGTTTGTCTAACGCTTAAGCCCTGAGAAACTATTTTTTCTGCAATACTTTCCGCATTTTCAACATTAATCAACGCTCTTGCATGACCCATAGACAATTTTTTCTCATTGATCATTGTTTTCACCCTATCAGGGAGCAACAACATCCGAATCATATTGGTTATGTGGCTGCGGCTTTTGCCTATAGCTGAAGCTAATTCCTCATGTGTATAGAAAAACTCATCTATCAGTTTTCTGTAAGCTTCACCTTCCTCTATTGGATTAATATCTTGCCTTTGTATGTTTTCAATAATGGATACTTCCAAGCATTCCTTGTCGCTCAGATCTTTTATGATAACCGGTGCACTATCAAGATTTGCAATCTTGCTTGCTCGCCAACGACGTTCTCCAGCTATTATTTCATAACCATCATCATTTGAATCTTTGCGTACCACGATAGGCTGTATAATGCCACTTTTCTTTATCGAATTTGCAAGTTCTCTTAATGACTCCTCGTCAAAATGTTTCCTCGGTTGAAATTTGCTTGGGTGCAGTAATGAAATAGGCAAATGCTCTTGTCGATCTTCTTTATTATCATAATTATCGCCTATGAGGCCGGCAAGACCTCTGCCGAGGCGTCTATCATCCTTCATACTACGCCCTCGCTTACTAGTTTCTTCTCCTTACAACTGCTCGCATGCTTTTTTAAAATTTCCCTTGCCAAACTTATATATGCTTGTGCACCAGGACACTTAAGATCATACACAATAGCGGGTTTTCCATGAGAAGGCGCTTCTGATAACCGTACGTTACGTGGAATAACAGTCTCATACAATGGGATGATAGTTTTGTATACTTTATCATTTAAATACTGGCAAATATCGTTTTTAATCTGTTCACTGAGTTTGTTGCGCCTGTCATACATTGTTAACACTATCCCTTCTATTGCCAAAAAAGGGTTTAGGTTATTTCTTTTTATCAGCTCTACAGTTTTAACTAAATGGCTTAATCCCTCCAAAGCAAAAAATTCACACTGAAGAGGGACAATAATAGAATTAGCAGCAGTCAAAGCATTTATGGTTAGAAGCCCAAGTGATGGAGGGCAATCGATGATTATATACTCATAATTATCGCGTATCTTCTCTAATGCGCTTTTTAGCACAATTTTTCCTCGCTCAAGTTGCGATAATTCAATTTCTGCAGCTGATAAATCAACTACTGACGAAATTAGTGATAAATTTGGAATTTCCTTTATATTGAAAATTGCCGATTCTATCAATTTATTTTCGCTGCTTAGTAGTATTTTGTATATATTTTTTTCTTCCCTACTACGATAAGAAATCCCGAGCCCGGTGCTAGCATTTCCTTGAGGATCAAGATCTACCAATAAAGTGCTTTTTCCCACAGCAGCAAAGGCTGTCGATAAATTTATACTAGTTGTGGTTTTGCCAACTCCACCCTTTTGATTTACTATTGCAATAATCTTGCTCACGCCTTTTATCTTATGTATAAAATAATTCTATTGTATATATGCAAGAAACTTTTGCATTAGAAAATTTTTTTGTTGTTAACCACACTAAAATTAGACTGTCTTTTTTGCTTTGTGTAACACACTTTGAACCTTGTTTCCTAATTCATTCAGAGTGAATGGTTTTGGCAAAAAGTGAAAATCTTCTATATTGATGTCATCACTCTTTAAAAAAGCATCTTCTGCATACCCAGAAATAAAAATAACGTTGATATTTGGCCTATGGATCAATGCTTCTTTAACTATTTCTGGGCCGCTCACCTCTGGCATGATTACATCAGTGATTATAAGATCTATGTGTTGACTTTTTTTACTGATTATTTCTAGCGCCTCGCTGCCTATGCTTGCTTCTATTACATCAAATCCTTTTCTTTTGAGTGCTTTAGAGATGAATTCCCTTACTGAATCTTCATCTTCGATTAATAAAATTATACCATTACCTTTAATTTCACTTACTACCGGTTTTTCTGTTTCTTCACTATCTTCCTCTCTATCATTTTCATCTGATATGTAAACCATGGGCAAAAATATGCTAAATTTAGTTCCATGATTTACTTTGCTAGCAACATAGATGTATCCTTCAGTTTGTTTAATAATGCCATATACAGTAGAGAGGCCAAGACCTGTACCAGAGGTAATATCTTTGGTAGAAAAAAATGGATCAAAGATCTTTTCAGTTGTATCACTCGTCATTCCACATCCAGTATCAATTACTTCAATCACAACATAATTTCCATGTTCAATCGCTTCCTTGTCTGGAGAAAACATATCCTGAGGTGTAGAATTTAATGAGTCAATCTTTTGATTAAAGGTTCGTATAGTTAATTCTCCGCCCTTTTCCATAGCAGCACTAGCATTGACTGCTAAGTTAAGTATAACTTGCTCTAATTGCCCTTGATCAGCCCTAACAGCACCCAAGTCTCTACCATAATAAATATTAAATTTTATATTTTCACCTATTAATCTTTTTATCATTTCATAAAGATTAGCTATAGTATTATTTACATCAATAATTTTTGGCTGCAAGGTCTGTCTTCTTGAGAAAGCAAGCAATTGTCTTACTAAATTTGATCCACGCTTTGCATTTTGCTGTATCTGTATTATATCTCCAAAAGATGGTTCACCAGCTGAGTGTTGGAGTAAAAGCAAATCGCAAAATCCTATTATCCCAGTCAATATATTGTTGAAATCATGCGCAATACCACCTGCTAACTGCCCTATAGCTTGCATCTTTTGATAATGCTCAAGCTTTATCTCTAGGTTTTTGTGTTCAGTATTGTCAATAAAATAACAAAGTATGAAGATCATTTTATTATGAAGAAACTTATTGAAATATATTTTTATGTTATTACCGCCGTTGAGCTGTACATCAAAGGACGCATTATTTATTCTATTACTCGAAAAATATTCACGTATTTTCACATGATAACTATCCAATATCAATGTAAAGATTGAATTATTATCTGACCCTGCAAGCTTTATTAGTGCCGTATTTTTCTTTACAAAGTTGCCGTTTATGTCACATTGTGCAATAGCAATTGATGAATTTGCAAAACAAGGGTGTAATTGATAATCAACAAGATTTGATTCGGTTGGTGTTATAAAGCCATATATATAGCTATGGTTGTATTTATCACAAAATATAGCAGTGCTCATATAAGCCTTGAATGGAATACCACTTATAGTAAAAAACAAAATTTCATTATCGGTTATTGTATTGTTATACTTAGATTGAGATATAAAATCACTGATTGAGCTACCTTTTTCCAGTTTTTTCAGTTCAAATATGTCTAAAAATCTTTTATTTACAGATAAAATCACTCCTTTGGCATTTGCAATGTAAGTTCCTATACTGTGTTTTTCTATTAACTCTTCATATATCTGCTCCTTGTTTATCTGTGTTGCTTTTAACACAAAATACCCATCTGGCCTTGCTATTGGCACTAATGATAAATTTAAAATCTTATTACTATTTATAGCAATTTGGGGATTATCTGGTATTGGCTCAAAGAGCAAAAGAAAGTTAGATACTCTATTCTTCTTGTTTAAGGAAATGCATACCTGTACAGAAGAGTTATTTTTTAGTGCATGATAGAGTACTTTTTTGTCTGCTTCTGAAACATCTCCTATTTCAAGAATCTTGCCTAACGTAATGTCATCATCTATTATATGATCTTTAAACCTTTCGTAGAACCTTGCATCAGCATAAATAACACCCTCATCTTTATGTAAAATAAGGCAAAATTCTGTATTATGATTTAGTGCATTTGCAAATATTGCATTTTGAAATTCTATAGTATTAAGTAGGTATCTGTAGCGTTTTACATTATACATCATAAAGAGAGTTGTTAGAATGCTAACTAATAAATTAATCTCTATATTAATATGCTGACTATATATATCAAAAAAGTAGAGTATCGATATTGCTACTGGAGGTAAGAGCATAATAACTGCCATCACAACAATTGACATTCCATAATTTCTTAGTATGAAGTCAACCCTGTTCTCTTTTTTGTTATCTATGTATCTTTTACTCATTATTGTTACTTGGCATTGTTGTACATACGAAAATGTTTTATTATATTGATTTAATTATTATAGATTTATTAACGTCTTTGATAGATAATTATCATCCAAATCTAATTAAGTTCCTTAAATATCAGATATAACAATGTTAATAAGCTAGCGAGAGGGTATTATGGAAAAACAAAGAACACAAGCATTTAAATGGTTCTGTGCACTAAGAGATAAGATCATAGAATCTTTCTTATTAATTGAAAAACAATCATCCGCAGAGCCAAAGATCGAAAAGAGAAAGTGGGATCGCCCAGGTGGTGGAGGTGGTGAATCTACAATTATTTTTGGTAATGTTTTTGAAAAAGTTGGAGTAAACGTTTCAAAAGTACACGGAAAATTTGCAGATTCAGCCATCAATGAAATTCCTGGTGCAAGTGAAAGTAACGGAGAGTTCTGGGCAAGCGGTATATCTTTAGTGTCTCATATGCAATCGCCCCTTATCCCTGCAGCGCATATGAACACAAGGCTGATATATACTTCAAAACAATGGTTTGGTGGAGGAATGGATTTTACGCCAATATATAGAAATGAAGAAGATTGCAAGTATATTCATGAATCAATCAAAATGACATGTGATAGATTTGACACCGGATATTATCCAAAATTTAAAGAGCAATGTGACAATTATTTTTTCTTACAACACAGAAAAGAGCCACGTGGCATTGGTGGCATTTTCTATGATAATCTGAGTTCTGGCAACTGGGAAAACGATTTTGAGTTCACAAAAGCAGTAGGTGAAGCCTTTTTGGAAATTTATTCGCACGTCATACGTAAACATATGCAAAAATCTTGGACAAAAGAACAACGAGAAAATCAATTAATAAAACGTGGCAGATATGTAGAATTCAATCTGTTATACGATCGTGGCACAAGGTTTGGTTTAATGACGGACGGCAATCCAGATGCAATTATGATGTCAATGCCACCACTTGTTAAGTGGTTATAGAGAGCTGCTATTAGTAGAAAATAAATCATCATAGTTTAAAATTGCACCATGATAGTGAGCTTTTATATAGGGGGTATAATCATGGGCATAATAGATAATTTTTTAATTAAATCTGTCAAAAACAATGACATAAAAGGTGTTAAACTGACTCTAATTCTCTATGATGCATTAAATAGTTTTAGAAAATTCTTTTCAAAGACTATGTCTCTCAAGAATACAGGATCATTTGATATAAATAATAATCAAGCTTTAAATCAGGCTTTAGGACATGCTACAGATCACAAAATAATGGAATTGCTGATTAATCGTGGAGCTGATATCCACTCAATAGATGAGAATGGAAAGAATGTTATAATTCGTGTTATTGAGAGTTTAGCAGAATCAAAAAATCTAAAATTGGATAGTGAGAAAAACTTACCAGCAGAGATAATTCTTCACCCCACAGTTTCCTTTTTACTAGGAAAAGGCGCAGAGTATTATTCTACAGATGATTTGAATGTTGAAGCTATACAACAAAAACCTCCTAGAACCTCTGAATATGAGCCAATAACTATGTACGCTGAGGTGAACAACAATGTAATACCACCTCAAAAACCTTCTAGAACTTTTGAGTATAAGCCAAAGAGCACTAATTATGATGCTTTGCCTTCAAAAGAGCCAATTTACGCTGAGGTGTATGATGCTAAGGTTAGTAACTCATTAGGGGAGAATGGTTATTTGAGTGTATCAGAAGAATCTATTTATGCTGAAATATATGATTCACATAAAAAATCCACTGAAAATTTATCATTGGAAGATAGTGGTTATTTGAGTATATCAGAAGAACCTATTTATTGCACTATAGATGATCTTTCAGAACAAAAAAAGCCTGCTAGCCTAAAACAGAAAGAGCCAGAACAGTCGTCAGAACCTATTTATGCTAGGGTAGATTTGTCCAAGAAAAGAGCAGAAAGAAAAGCAAAAGACATAAAAGCTAATTCTGGAACTTGCCATGGGTTAGTGCAAGATAAAGTGAATGATTGGCAAGTGAAGCTAAATGAGCTAAGTGCTAATAAGTCGATAAGTCAGCAACAGACTAATGATCAAAAAATTAAGACCAAGGCTGGCTTTAGTGTAGAAGAAATAAGGCAGAAATATGAGCGTAGAGATTCTGGCTACGATTCTGGCTATGATTCCGATACAAAAGTTGAACAACAATTAGAATTAGCTCCTAAATCTGAGATAGGTTCAGTGAGTATTGAGCATGGAGTAATAGGAGGCTGTCGATATAAGATTACTGATATATCCCTCTAACTATGTGATTCAAAATAATTGAATTGACTTTATATATGTAATCGATATAACCTAGTTAGATTCAAGTTGACTCTTTCGTCTAGTGGTTAGGACACCACCCTTTCACGGTGGTAACACGGGTTCAAATCCCGTAAGAGTCACTCAAATAGAATATAATTAAAGTTTTAAATGGGAAAAATTAGGCTTTATGTTGAAGAAGCTTTATCACAAGGCGTGAGTTTAGCACTTAATCCACAACAAAGTCACTATATTTGCAATGTAATGCGGCTTAAGAAGTATGATAATCTCTCTCTTTTTAATGGAAAAGATGGAGAATGGTTAGGAGAAGTAGTTAATATATCGCGTAAATTGACAAAAATTACACTCAAAGAATGTGCCAAACAACAGCAATATGAGGAAAATTTATACCTGTATTGTGCCATGGTAAAAAGTGCTGCTTTGAACAACATAGTAAGACAGGCAACTGAAATGGGAATAACTTGCATTCAATTTATTTCAACGGAACGTACAGTAGTAAAAAACATTAACCTAAGTAGAGCAAAATTACAAGCAATCGAAGCAGCGGAACAATCCGGTAGGATGAGTATACCAGAGATTTTGCCTCCTATTAACTTTTGCGAATTACCTGATTCCCAGAGTAAAAATTTTGTTTTATGTGATGAAACAGGTAAAGCTGATAAAGTGCTGAAAGGTAAGAAAAATGTTGCTATTATTGTTGGCCCTGAAGGTGGTTTTTCATCTTATGAACTTGATCTTGCCGATAAGTTTTGTCAAAAATTGAGTCTAGGAAAAAGAATTTTAAGAGTCGATACCGCTGTGGTTGCTGCACTAACTTTCACCAATTGGTGTAGCTAGATTTTTAAATATGGCTAAGATAAAGAAATCTGGTTCAGTGTTGCGCGCACAAAAACCCTGTAGACTTTCTACGAAGCAGTCTGTTGTTAAAGAGGAGCTAATAAAAAACATATTCTAAGATAATATTAAATCTCATATTATATTTTTTCTAAAGTAAACAAATGAATCTTGCATTTTGCCTGAGTTATTGATACTCTGAGTAAAGAAGTCGGGGCGTAGCGCAGCCTGGTAGCGCATTTGGTTTGGGACCAAAGGGTCGGGAGTTCAAATCTCTCCGCCCCGATGTTAGTATAATTGTAAGAACGCTGTAACATAAGAGTAATCTCCATCAGTAAGCAAGTAGCTGACACTGGAATGACATTATTCACCATGTAAATTATGGCATATTACATTTTAACGCTCAAGTTTATAAAATAATTGACAATGTTAATTTTCTAATTTATAAATAGATTTTGAAATGATTACCGCAGGAGGTATAGAGTTTGATAGAAGTATCAGTCCATTATGGTGATGTAGACAGAGCTCTTCCAGTATTGAAAAAAACAATTCAAAAGGAAGGAAGAGGGTTGAAAATGAAAAAACAATATCATGAAAAAAAATCAGAAAAAAGAGCTAAAAAGAAAGCTGAAGCTAAAAAAAAGAGGTACCAACAAGAGTGCAGAAGGCAGCGTCATGGTTGGTAGTTTGTACTCAGGTTAATAGTTTATCATTGGTTATTTTATGAATATTCACGAATATCAAGCGAAAGAAGTTTTGCATAAATTTAATGTCCCAGTGCCAAAAGGTTTTGTTGCTACATCTGCGGAAGAAGTAAAGACTCAAGTAAGTCAATTAAAATCTGACGTGTTTGTAGTTAAAGCTCAAATTCATGCAGGTGGTAGGGGTAAAGCCGGTGGCGTAAAGCTAGCAAAGTCAGTTGAAGAAGCTCAACAGTTTGTAAAGGACATGATTGGTATGACTTTAGTTACTCATCAAACAGGGCCAAGCGGGCAGCAAGTAAGAAAAGTGTACGTTGAAGAAGGCTCAAGCATTAAGAAAGAGTATTATTTAAGCCTGGTAATCGACCCGAAGCTCAGTAGGCCAATATTCATATTTTCCTCAGAAGGTGGAATGGACATTGAAGAAGTGGCGAAAAATTCTCCTGCAAAAATTGTGAAATTTGATATTGATTCTGCTACAAGTTTTGATAGCAGCAAGTTAAGCAGCAGTTTTGATTTGAGTCCAGAACAAATAGAAAAGATATCGAACATTGCAAAAAAAATATATGATGCGTTTATTGCAACTGACGCGAGCCAAATTGAAATTAATCCACTGGTTGAAACAAATTCTGGAGATTTTATTGCGCTCGATGCGAAAATTAATTTCGATGACAATGCTTTATATCGTCACCCAGAAATTATGGAACTTCGTGATTATGATGAAGAAGTGAAAGAAGAGATAGAGGCTTCAAAATATGGGCTCAGTTACATCAAAATGGATGGCAGTATTGGTTGCATGGTAAACGGTGCAGGTCTTGCTATGGCAACAATGGATATAATAAAATACTACGGAGCAGAGCCTGCTAACTTTTTGGATGTTGGTGGTGGAGCGAGTAAAGAAACTGTAACTGAAGCATTTAAAATCATATTGTCTGATAGCAACGTAAAAGGAATTCTGGTTAACATATTTGGTGGTATAATGCGTTGCGATATTATCGCAAGTGGAATTGTTGCGGCTGCAAAAGAAATGAGCATTAAAGTTCCTCTAGTGGTTAGATTATCAGGTACTAATTTTGAAGAAGGAAAAAAAATCTTAGAAGAGTCAGGATTAAATATTATTGCTGCAGATGAACTGGGTGATGCTGCACAAAAGATAGTAAAAGAGGTAAAATAAAGCATGTCCGTTTTAGTAAACAAAGATACAAGATTAATATGCCAGGGTTTTACTGGTGCACAAGGCACATTTCATTCAGAGCAAGCAATTGATTACGGAACGAAAATGGTGGGAGGTGTAACTCCTGGAAAGGGTGGTAGCACTCACCTTAATTTACCGGTTTTTAATACTGTAGCAGAAGCCAAAGAAAAAACCGGTGCAAATGCTACAGTTATATATGTACCTGCTAAATTTGCTGCTGCTGCAATACTTGAAGCAATAGATGCAAAAATAGAATTGATAATTTGTATTACAGAGGGCATTCCTATACTTGATATGGTGAAAGTTAAGCGTGCGCTTATCGGCTCAAAAAGTCGATTGATTGGTCCCAACTGTCCGGGAATTATTACACCTGAAGAATGCAAAATAGGAATTATGCCTGGCCATATCCATAAGCGTGGACACATAGGAATTATGTCTCGCTCCGGAACTTTAACTTACGAGGCAGTAGCACAAACAACCGCTGTTGGTCTTGGTCAATCCACGTGTATCGGAATTGGGGGGGATCCAATTCATGGTATGACATTTGTCGACTGTATGGAGCTCTTTTTAAAAGATGACGATACTCATGGTATTGTAGTTATTGGTGAAATAGGTGGAAACGAAGAAGAAGATGTATCACATTTTGTGAAAACAGAAAAAACTAAAAAGCCAATCGTTGGTTTTGTAGCAGGCCAAACGGCACCTCCAGGAAGACGTATGGGACACGCTGGAGCAATCATCTCCTCCAGCGGTGGAAGTGCTGGTGCAAAACTAGAAGTTATGCGGAGTGCCGGGATTGCAATTGCTGAAACCCCTGCAGTAATTGGTAAGAAGGTATTGGAAGTAATGCATCACTAGAATTAGGGTCACAAAAACCCTATATCACCGGTCATGAATACGTTATTTGCCCATTCGATTAATAACTTGCCTCCTGGTAAATTTACTGAAGTCTGTTGGGCAACCAGATATCCACGTAGTGTGGATGCAACAAGTGCTGCACAGGCTGCACTACCGCATGATGCAGTAATGCCTGTACCTCTTTCCCAAACTCTTAAAGCTATTTCTCCAGACTTTTCAACTTGTACAATACTAACATTAATTTTCCGAGGAAATAATGCGTGATTTTCTAGCTTTGGTCCTAAATTTCGCAATGGTATTTCACTTATGTTATCAACAAAAAAAACTATGTGAGGATTGCCAATATTTACTGCAACAGGATCTTTTAGCATTTCAAGCTCTATAGGTAAGTGAAGAGTGTCACACTCAGTAGACAAGGGAATTTCATGCCATTTTAGCAAAGGTTTACCCATGTTAACCTTTATGGATTTATCACCCACTTTAAAACACTCTAAAATGCGTTTGCTTGTTAGCTCAATAATGGAGTATTCAGCACCTTTTTCTGACATTATCAAATATCCAACACAGCGTGCTGCGTTTCCGCACATTTCAGCTCGACTGCCATCAGCATTATAGATATGCATAAAACAGTCTGCAGCATTAGACATTGTTATAATTATCACTTGATCACAACTGCTTTGATCAGCAATTTGTCTATGGTTCCAGTCTAAATTGTTTGTTGAACGTGAGTCTATGATAACGAAATTGTTACCAGTGCCGTGCATTTTGATAAAATTTTCAGAATTTTGGCCACTCATCATAAAAAAATATTTCTTCTATTGGTCTTCTTTTCTTCTTACTTGTTTCAGCACCCTCTTCTTCGTAACCAACCGCTATCACTGACATTACGTTAAAGTCATTGGGTATATTGAACTCTTTCACTATTTTATCTCTATCAAATCCACCCATTTGATGGGCCATTAAGTTCATAACTGCAGCTTGTAACATAAGTCCATAATTTGCTGCACCAGTATCATGATTAGCCCAAAGATTTTCTCCTTTACCTTGTTTACGGAAGTTTTTAGCACTTAAAGATATGATTAACACTTGTGCATCTTTTGCCCATTTTTGATTAGATTCATCAAGGCAATTTAGCAGCTTTTCCCATGCGCTTTGATTGTTCTGTTTGTTGCATATTACGTATCTCCAGGGTTCATCACCAAAACATGAGGGAGTCAGCCTTACAGCTTCCATTAAAATATCCATGTCTTCCTGAGATATTGCTCTTGTAGGATCGTATGAACGTCCGCTGTGTCTTGCTTTCATCAACGATAATAGATCTTGTTTACTCATCATTTTTAATTTAATAGTGCATAAATAATTCATTGTAGCACAATATAAGCAAAATTTAAATTGCAAAACCTCTCATACACATATATTACATTTAATAAGTTATTTTTATTGGGAAGGTATGTTTATAACACAATCTAGCAGCAGATCAACACTGGCTGAAATATTGTCTTGCGTTTTACTTTTATTCTTGATGGCTCAAATAAGCATACCATTGCAGCCTGTGCCTATCACATTGCAAACTTTAGGAGTAATGCTTATTGGGCTTAAATTTAACCGCAGAACAGCATTCTATTCTGTGCTTACATATCTATCACTTGGTGCAGCAGGATTGCCTGTTCTTGCGAATTTTTCTGGTGGTTATCACGCTCTTCTTGGACCAACCGGTGGATATTTAATTGGCTGTTTAGCTGCTGTTATGGTAATGAGCAAAGTAAATGAATTACTGAACTCTAAGTATAAATCATTTGTATGTAATTCTTTAAGTTGTCTGGCTGGTACAGTTGTAATCTTTATTTGTGGTGTTAGTTGGCTTGCTGTTTACTTGGGTCTGGGACAAGCAATAATGGTGGGTGTTTTACCATTTATCCTTCCTGGTTTGATAAAAATTTTTCTACTTGTAGCAGCTTTGCAATATTTGAAAAAATGATAAAATTTCGCCCTCATCATTTCATGTGCACCCTCGCGTTTCGGGGATATGGGTATTCTCAGGGTTTTGTAGAAAATTATAAAAGGATAGCAAGCAAAGTAATTAGTACTCAAATCGAAGTAGTTGGTAACCTTGATAATATCTGTAGTGCTTGTCCAAATCAGACTAAACAAGGTAAATGCACCACACAAGCTAAAGTTTTAGAGCTAGATAGAAGGCATATGGAAATTTTAGGAATTAAAATTGGCGAGACTTTAACTTGGAATGAGGCAGTAAAAAAGATTAGGGAGAAAATGTCTTTAAAGAAATTCGAGTACGCATGTGAGGGGTGCAACTGGCAGCCATATGGAATATGTAAAAATGCCCTTTTAAATCTACAAAGGTAGTTGACAAAATGTTAAGATAAATTGAAGCATTTTTGTGGAAATAAAGCGAAATATGGAAGACAAAAGATAAATGCATTCTGAAAAGCTACACAGCATGTTCGTCCCGCTAATTAATAATATCTTTATTATTGTATGAGATAGGTAATTTAGCATTTATGAATTTGTAATGTGTTACGCATAGCTCAAAGAAATAAGGTTTACTGGTTACACGCTGCAGCCAATGCCACAACACTAGGACCTATGTTTATCTGCATGTTAATTTGCGTTGTGATTTTATGGAGGTCTTCTGTTACCTATGCTAGTGAAAATTTGGAGATACAAAAGGCCTTCGATAGTGTTGTCAAGCATATAAAAGCTGATAAAAAATATAAAGATTTTGATGTTATTGAGAGAAAAAGTGACAAATTTAATATCAAAATTTCGCAGAATTCTGGCAAGAGTTTTGACATATACTCTACTTTAAAAAAAGCAAAAGATTCCTTTGAATCAGGAGATAATGAAGCAGCTATTTCTCTCCTTAATCAGATTATCGCAAAGTTTCCTTATCATAAAAATGCTTTAATTGGATTGGGAAATATTTATTACGCTAATAAAGAATACAAAAAAGCTGTAGAGATTTACACAAGACTGTTAAAAGAACACCCTAGTAACCCTTACATATTAAAAAATTTTCTGACGATAATCTCACAATATGATCCTGATCTGGCGTTGAGTGAAATGTTAAAATTGTATGATATATATAAAAATTATGCTCCTTTATTAGCAAATTTAGGTCTGATCTATATGAAAAAGGAGGATTATGTAAAAGGTAAAGAGTATATGATAACTGCTATTTCCCTCGATGAAAACAATATTTTTTATACTTATAATTTAGCTGTTATTCTAGATAAACTTTCAGATTTTCAAAATGCTACAATATTCTACTTAAAGTTGTTAAACATGGCTACAACTTCGAAAGATGTGAGTGAAAAAATACCTTTATACAAAGTGACAGCAAGACTAAAATTTATAAAACTTCACAGCACGCACCCAAAGATTTCATAAAAGCTTATAGCTTACCTAAAGCTAATTTATCGTATCTGTTCAAGGGAGTGGCTAATGTGCAAATATTGAAGCAAAGTGTGTGACACACAGCTGTACGAACATTTGTTTGCAAAGGTAATTTGCACAACAAATGCATAACTGTACGAACATTGTGATTTTGGCCCATCAGGAGGGTGTCATCCCAGTGCTTGACACTGGGATGGCTTTGTTGCATCGCTACTTATGAAAGGCTAACTATAGTTAGGATTATAAGCAACCTATTGAAAATCTTGTTTTTTTGCAATCAATCTGATCAAATTTAAGAATAGTAATTTGTTATTTATATTAATAAATTTAATTCTATTGAAAATAGCTAAAGCATTGAAATTCTTGAATTTTAGCCGGATTGGTAAATGGTAGTGAAATTTCTTTTACTCAAATTTAGGTATTCATTGACCGTTCTTGTTATAAATACCAGAATAATAAGCTACTGATATTCGCTATCTTTTTTATCTTTAATCCATCATAGCTAGCGATGCAACAAAGCCCACTGGGATCCAGGAATTTTATTAAGTTGGCGAGCATAAAAATAGCTGTTTTATGTAAAAATACAACGTTTTAATGATTATGAAAAAGCTGGATTCCAGTGTCAAGCACTGGAATGACACCATTCTTTTTTCTGGATCCCAGTGTCGGCTACTTGGATGACACCATTTATTGTAAGGACTTACCTCACATTTACTCTATGATTATCTTTTTAGATCACCTTGTCTACCTATTTTGCCACTCTGCTGAACGGATACAATTTATTGCTATTTTTGTTTACAATAATAATATTGAGCTATAGAATTAGATCTAAAGGGGCAATTAGCTCAGCTGGTAGAGCATCTCGTTTACACCGAGGAGGTCGGCAGTTCAAGTCTGTCATTGCCCATTTGCTTAACTGAATGTTAGTATTATTAATTACTTCAATTAAAGTATAGAAAATGCAGGATAATATAGTACCAATCTCAATAGTAAAAGAGCTGGAAGATTCTTATCTTTCCTACGCAATGAGCGTTATCATAAGCCGGGCTATACCTGACGTGCGGGATGGATTTAAACCTGTTCACAGGCGCATATTATATGCAATGTCAAGAGCTGGATTCGATGCCGGTAAGCCATATAAAAAGGCAGCTCGTATAGTTGGGGATGTAATGGGGAAATATCACCCACATGGTGATGCAGCTATTTACGATTCCTTGGTTAGAATGGCCCAAGATTTCTCTCTTCTTTTACCACTTGTTGATGGGCAAGGTAACTTTGGTTCGATAGATGGAGATCCACCAGCTTCAATGCGATACACAGAAGCAAGACTTCAAAAAGTGTCGCACTTTTTACTGAATGATATTGATGAAGATACAGTTAATTTTAGGCCAAACTACGATGGAAATGAAACAGAACCAGTTGTGCTGCCTGCAGAGTTTCCGAATCTATTGGTAAACGGTGCAAGTGGTGTTGCAGTTGGTATGGCAACCAATATTCCTTCTCATAATCTTGGAGAAATAATAGATGCTTGTATATTATATGTAAATAATCCTGAAGTTACTTTGGATGAGTTACTTGAAGTGATGCCAGGGCCGGATTTTCCAACTGGGGGAACAATTCTTGGAAGGTCTGGAATAAGATCAGCATTTGCAACTGGTCGTGGATCAATTGTTGTGCAAGGCAAGACTCATATAGAAGATCTGCCACAAGATAGGCAAGCAATAGTGATTGATGAAATACCTTACCAGGTAAATAAAGTAAAATTAATTGAGAAGATAGGTGAGCTTGTAAAAGAAAAAAGAATTGATGGTATAACAGAAATTAGGGATGAGTCCGATAAGTCTGGTATTAGAGTAGTAATTGACCTCAAAAGAAATGCTGAAGCAAGTTTTATACTTAATCAAATATTGGGGCTAACTCCACTAAGAAGTAGTTTTAGTGTTAACACTTTAGTGCTCAATAACAACAGGCCTGCTTTGACGTCATTGAAAGAAATCATAGAGGCCTTTATTGATTTTAGAAAAGAAGTGTTAATCAGGAGAACAGAATTTCGTCTAAGAAAAACGAGAGAAAAAGCTCATATATATATAGGGCTCTACATTGCGGTCCTCAGCATAGATGAAGTGATAAAAATCATCCGCGGTGCAAAAGATCCTGCGGAAGCAAGTAGAGAACTTTTAAATAAAGAATGGAAAACTTCGAATGAAATCAACACTATTATCGAGTTGATTTCAGATAGCGCAAGTTTTTTGAAAGATGGAGTGTATAGATTAACTGAGCTACAAATTAAAGCTATCCTTGATATGAAACTGCAGCGTTTAACAGGCCTTGAAAAAGACAAATTAGAAGCTGAGCTAAGTTCAATGATCAACCTGATAAAAGAATATATCGCTTTTCTTGGCTCAGGAGAGAAGTTGATGAAAGAAATAAAAAACAATCTACAAGAAATAAAGAACAGATTTGCTGTGCCGCGAAAAACTTCAATAGAAGAGTCAGACGCGGACATTGAAGCTGAAGATCTAATTCCACAAGAGGATATGGTGATAACCGTAACTATGAATGGTTATATCAAGCGTGTAAAACTTTCTCACTACAGAACTCAGCGTCGTGGTGGAAAAGGAAAGCTAGGACAGGGATTAAAAGAAGAGGATGTAATCACAGAATTATTTGTTGGAAATACCCATACTAGCTTTTTATTCTTTTCTAACATTGGTCGAGTTTATAGATTAAAAGTTTATAAGTTACCTCTTGCAGAGCCAACCGCACGTGGAAGAGCACTTGTTAACATATTTCCGCTTAGCGATGGTGAAACTATAACTAATATCATGCCATTGCCAAGTGAAAATGACGAAAATCAAAACATAGTTTTTGCTACTGCCTATGGAAACATAAGGCGTAACTCCTTAGCGGACTTTCACTATATTCCAAGCAATGGAAAAATAGCAATAAAGCTCGATGAAGGAGACAAATTAGTATCGGTTAAGGTATGTAATGAAATTGACCATGTTTTACTTTCAACAACGCTTGGAAAAAGTATCAGATTTGTTGTAAGTGATGTGCGTCAATTTAAGAGTCGCAATTCAGATGGCGTAAGAGGTATCAAACTTGTAAAGAATGACAGCGTGATATCCATGACCATATTAAATGGGATAGGTGTAGCAACAGAAACAAAAGAACTTTACTTAAAAGTTCCACTTGCAAAAAGACTGGGGACTGCAATTAATAACTCCATTGATTCTAAATTGGAAAAGACTTTGAATGATTTAGGAATAGATAACGAATTATTCTTAAAACTTGCAGTGAATGAGGAGTTTATATTAACTATTACTGAAAATGGCTTTGGTAAAAGAACTTCTGCGTATGAATATAGAGTAACTAACAGGGGTGGTGTTGGTATCACCAATATTCTTACTACTAGCAGAAACGGTAATGTTGTTGCTAGTTTTCCAGTTGAGCAGGGTGATAATATAATGCTTATTACAGATAAAGGAAAGTTAATTCGCATTTCGGTCAATGAGATTAGAATTGCAGGACGCAGCACTCAAGGAGTCACTCTGTTTAAAACAGAAAGTAGAGAAAAAGTGGTGTCAGTAGCGAAAATTGAAGATCCTGATTCCACTGAAGATAGTATTTTTGAAGTTGAAAACTCTATCTCTTCTCAACCGTAGTACAGGTTAAACAAAAAGCGCAAGTTTTTGTTGATTAATACGCAGTATTTAAATTAAAATATATACTTATGGCTAAGTAAAGATCAATGGACAAAAATTTAACTAAAAATAAAAAACCACTGGCAAACAAAGAGGATAAAAAAACACCTCCTGTTAAAGACCTTACTAAAAATAAGAGTAGGAGAGATTTTATAACATTAACTACATGCGCTATGGCAGGTATAGGAGCTGCAAGCGGACTTTGGCCACTGGTTAAATCTATGAATCCTTCTGCTGAAGTTCTAGCAACTTCCACAGTGGAGGTGAATTTGTCTGGAATTCAGGAAGGACACGGAGTAAAAGTAAAGTGGCAAGGTAAACCAGTATTCATTCGTAGACGCACAAAGCAAGAAATTGAGGCTGCAAGAGCTGTGAATGTGAAGAGCTTGAGGGATCCTCAATTAGATGAGCAGAGAGTATACGAAGGAAAAGACGAATGGTTAATTATGCTTGGAATATGTACACATCTTGGGTGTGTACCGGTTGACCACGCTACAAGAGATGGTAATGGTTGGTTCTGTCCTTGCCACGGTTCATATTATGATACATCAGGCCGAGTGATTGGGGGTCCTGCACCGAAAAATATGGCTGTACCTGATTATTTTTTTCCCAGTGAGAATGTTGTGGTAATTGGCAAGAAGGCTTAACGGAACTCGTTAAAAAAAACTCACAGGATCAACATCTATTATCACTGCAATACTCGAATTCAAGTTACAATTTTTAATCCAATATTTCAGCTTTTTTTGTATAGATAAACTGTGTTTATTGTGTATTTTTAATAATACCCTATGCCGATACTTATTATTTAAAAAATTTATTGCTGCTGGTGATGGGCCAAGAATTTCAAATTCCTTTTTGTCTACACCTACATTTTTTTCCTGGATACAAGTAGTTAAGCTACTTGGATAACAAAGAAGAGATTTTACTATTTCATTCGCTGCTTTTTGTGTTGCAATCTGATTCTTACCACAAATTATAAGCGCTATTAATCTGCTAAATGGTGGCATTTTGGCTTCGCGTCTTGACTTAAGTTCGATTTCATAAAATGAGTCTCTTTTTTGATGCAGCAATGCTTTTATTATTGAACTTTCAGGATTATTAGTTTGCACTATTACCATTCCTTTTTCATTAAACCTTCCTGATCTGCCTGCAACTTGGTGCAATAATTGATACGTCTTTTCCGCTGCTCTTAAATCAGAATTTTCGAGGCTCAAATCTGCATTTATTACTCCAACCAAAGTTAATTTGGGAAAATTGTGCCCCTTAGCAATTATCTGTGTGCCGATTATAATGTTCACCTCTTCCTTTAACACTAAATCAATGATGTTACTAACCGACTTCTGATCGCTGCTTATCATCGCAGTTTTTGCGTTTGGTATTAATTTCACCATTTCTTCAAGTAACCTTTCAATTCCTATGCCGTAGAGGGACAATGGCTGTTCACTTTGGCAATTAGAGCATTTTTCTGGAAGTTTCAATTGATAAGAGCAGTGGTGGCACAAAAGAGCATTTTTTTTCTTGTGATATGTAAGCCAAACAGCACAATTTAAGCAGGAAATTTTATATCCACACTTTTTACAAATTGCCAGTTGTGCATACCCTCTGCGGTTTAGAAAAAGCATAACCTGCTGTTTTTTCTCTATGGTTTGTTTGATGCTTTCAAAAAGCTCAGAGGAGATCCATTGCTTGTTGTTCCTCATATCTACTACTTTAATGAGTGGCAATTCTGCACCACCAAATCGCTTAGTTAGCTTTACATGATTGTAATTCCCGTTTTTAACATGATGAATCGTTTCAAGCAGTGGAGTAGCTGATGATAAAATAATCGGAATATTTTCAAATTTGGCTAAGATTATCGCCATATCTCGAGCATTATATATAATTCCCTGTTCTTGTTTAAAAGATGAGTCGTGCTCTTCATCAACGATAATCAATTTTAGGTTTTTATAAGGCAAAAAAAGCGCTGACCGTGCACCAATAATTATCTGCGCATTTCCATTTGCTATATTGAGCCAATTATTCCGGCGAGTTTTTGGAGTGAGCCCTGAGTGCCATTCAACTAAGTTTTTTGATATCTGACCGCGAACACGATTTACCAATTGTGAAGTTAAAACAATTTCAGGTAGGAGGATTAAAATTTGTGTATTACCTTCTCCTGATGTCATTTCAACATATTCTGGTGTCATACTAGTACGTGGCAAAGACGGTATGCTAAATGTTACAGTGGGTTTTGCCTTGAGTATAAAGGTGTCATTCCAGTGCTTGACACTGGAATCCAGGAATTTTGATTGTAAATTAGGTATTGGTTTTAAGTTAAAATAAACATTTGTAATGAGGTTATATGAAAAACTGGATCCCAGTGTCAGGCTACTCGGATAACACCCTCTTGGTAGACCCAAATCACAATGTTCGTACAGTTGTGTCTCTGGGCACTGGGATGGTAAAGTCTGAGCAGCATTTGGAACGGCAGTGTAATTCTTAATCAATTGTGCAATCACAGAGAGATAAACTTCGGTTTTTCCAGATCCTGTCTCACCGTCAAGCAAAGTCACTGAATACTCGTTCAAATTGCTTATTATTTTATCACTAGCTATCTGCTGTTCAGGGCTTAATTGGCAACTTATTTCACTTGTTTCCTGCTTTTGTTCAACACAAACCAATTTATCTATGTGATTTACTTTTAACACTCCTCCCATTATCACTTTGGCAAGCATACCAATAGGTATTAAATTGTATTGTGCAACCCACTCTGCAAATGCAATCAATTTTGGTCTAATATTTGGTAAATCGATTTTTTGCTCAATAAATTTTAATTCTCGGTTACTTTTATCACTGTATTTCCAAACTATTCCGATTAAGCGTTTTTTGCCAAATGGCACCACTACGTAATCTCCAAGTAAAATCTCAGTATTTTCCTCAATTGCATATGAAAATAACTGATCAATTGGAAGTGATAGTAATACGTCAACTGTTTTTGCCATAGTGATTGAGTTTAACATTGTTTTAAAGAGCTTGTAACTTTATTAAGCCTGGCAATATAGATGAATCGGTACAGAGAAAATCTTAACGTTTAACACATTTTTCATAGTACAGACCGTATGATTGATAAATAAAATGATTTATAGAATTTGTGGAGGCTACCAATGGTCAACGACAAGATTACTTTGAACTTTGAAATAGAAAAAGGCGAACCTATAGATCGATACTACTTTTCTGCACATATAAAGCTTACAGATGAAAGCAAAAATCTTTTGCGGGAGAAGCTTGGCAGTACAATTCAATTCGATAATCTAGATGATCACTTCAATCTTAACCATGAGAATTTTTATATCTACTACAACAAATATAGTGAGCACAATGGTAGAAGTGAGCTACACGTTAGGGATGATAACGGTAAATATTTAACCTCCAATCTTCCACTTAATTACTATGGATTCTCAATGGAACTATCACCTGACGGAGCGTCAATTGCAGATTATGGTTTTTATCCTCTGTATGCAATCTATAACCCAAATCACTATAATAAAGCAAAGGAAAAAGTATTTGATGATCACGGTGAATTGTCACCAATTGCATCAAATGTGTTAGATAATTTTTTAAGCAACACAAATAGCTTAACCACACAAGATATATTACAAAATGTATTCTCACAACTGCAGAAGAAAGCTGATGAAGAAGCAGAAAGATTGGCAAGAGAAAGAGAAGCAGAAAGACAAAGGGAGGAAGAGTTAAATGAAAAGAACGAGGAGTTAAAAGAACTTGTAGAAAAGGATGAGATTAAAATATTCAAAGTGGTAAAAGGTAATGATTTAGGTAATGGGCATTCAGCAGTAGTTTTACAACTTGATGGGGAAGAAGGTGACAAGATACCTCTCGACTCTAGTAAATACTACATAGCAGAGTATAGACACCACCCAGAATGGGAAGGCGATGAATATTTAAATTTTGTTAGCCCTGATAGTGATATGCTGGTTAATTATGAAAACTTATTTTTTGTGCTCAATCAAAGCTCCTACTCAGACTTTGAAAGTGGGTTTTATTCAGAAAACAGAACCGATCCCCATAATTATGCTAAATATTCAAAGGAACCATATTTGAGTGGTGACCAGCTATCTGAAAAATTATCTAATGAATTGGAGGAAGATAGCAATCAGATAGGTACTGAATTTACAATTGATGATGAGCAAGTAGACGAAGAAGTTGTGGTAGAGAGTGAAGCCAAGTCTGGGGAGAAAGGAACGGTTGGTGAGGATAACGCAAAAAATACTATACAGGAAGAAGAATCTAACTATATAGATCAAATGCAAGCGGATGATAGCAGCAGTTATAAACCAGCTTTGCAAAGCAATCGTGATGATTATGCTGATACGAAAAAAGCTCTGCAGGAAAAATTGCATGGAGATGAAATACACAAGCAAAGTAATGAGAAAGCTCAAAAAGATATAGAAGTAAAAAAAGTAACTGTGGAAACTGACAGTAGCAGTAATAAGACTGAAAAACAAACAAAACCAACAGAAGATGAACAAGAAACTGTTATGGCAAGTGTGATAGAAAATATGGATAAAAATTCTGATATTGAAGCAGAAACTTCTAACAGTGTTGCAAATTCACAACATCCCTTAAAAATAAAGACAGGAAGTCCTCTTGAAGTGGGAAAGTATAAGGTGGAGCTGCAAGTGACATATGATGATGTAAAGAATTTTTATGATACCGTACGTGGTAAATATCATGCTGGCGATGGATATAACTACGAACAAGTAATGGTTTTATATAATGAAATTGTTAGTCCCGCTCACAATCATCATTACGAGCTGTTTACTCTTGATGAAGCACATGTTGCTAATGATCACCTGTTTATCAAGGGTCAGGATTTTGGAACTCTAAATGATTTTAATGAGATGTTCTATAAAAGTGATGAGTTAATGTGATGTAAAAAGCAAGATTCAATCTGGTGAACGAGAGTTAACTGACAGAGGAGATTGACACGTATGCCTTTATCTTTAAGATTGTTTATCAAGTATAGACATCAGCTCGCCCCATTCTCTTTTACCAATATTACTTTCTTCTCTAGTAACGTTTTCCCCTTTAATTAATTTGCGAATTATTTCTAGACCAGTTCTTGAAATACAGGCTGATTCTAGGCAATATTCAACAAAGGCATTGTAGGCCAGTGGAACCCATTTTTTTATTATATCCAGCATAACTTCTGCATAAACTCTGATTTCATATTGGGCATGCTTATCAGCTCTAAGCTTCAAAAAATGAAGGAGATTATGCAGATCTATTTTCCAATAAAATTGCGTGTAGTAATTAAGCATTAGGTTAGTTCTGGCAATTTCTCTTGCAAGCCCCTGCTCAATAAATTTTTCATAATGAGAATATACTAAATTAGAGTCATTTGTTAGAGAATCTATTATTTCCTTTGAGGTATCTGGATCAAAAGCTTCCCCGCTACCTTGTTTATTATTGTCAGATTGTTTTGCAACTTGTTCTGGTTTAGGTGTATAAAATTCATTATCAAGTATTGAATACCTTGCTGAATATTCATTCACATTTGCAGTTCTATGCCTTATCCATTGCCTTGCAACAAAAATTGGAAGTTTCACGTGAAACTTAATTTCACACATTTCAAATGGAGTTGTATGATGATGTCTCATTAAATACTTTATAAGTGCTTCATCCTGACTTATCTGTTTTGTTCCCTTGCCATAAGAAACACGAGCAGCTTGAACTATAGCGCTATCAGAGCCCATATAATCCACTACTCGAATAAATCCATGGTCTAATACCTTATGTTCTTCATATAAGATTGCATCTATTTCTTTTACTATAGTTCGTTTGGTTGCTTCATTCATAAAATATCCTCAAGACGAAATGGAGATATCAGCTCCACATGAATTGAGTTTTTCATGCATTGCTTCATATCCTCTCCATAAATGATGTGAATTGTTTATTATAGTTTCTCCACCGGCTACCAAAGAAGCAAGCACCAAAGCTGCTGTTGATCTTAAGTCAGTAGCATATAGATTAGCTCCAGATAAGCTTTTTATTCCACTTATAGTAGCTTTGCTTTTCTCGATGCTGATATTAGCACCTAACTTTCTCAATTCATCTGCATGTGTAAATCTGTTTTCAAAAATGTTCTCTTCAATTACTGATATCCCATCAGCGATGCACATTGCAGACATCAGTTGTGGTTGCATATCACTGGGAAAATTGGGATATGGATCTGTCGCAACGTTAGCAGACTTAATAGAGCCATTTTTTCTGGAAATAACAATGCCTCCATCATACAGTTCAACCATAGCTCCTATAGTCTCCAACTCATTTGTAATACACCTTATATCAGATAGATTTATTCCTTCCAACTCCAACTTACCACCGGTTATTATAGCAGCTAGTGCATAGGTGCCTGCTTCTATGCGATCTGGTATTATTTTATGAACACATCCATTTAGTGCTTCAACTCCTGTTATTATGACCTTTGTATTATCAATTTCAATATCAGCACCCATTTTCTTCAGAAAATCTATTAAATCAAGAACTTCCGGCTCAGTTGCAGCATTGTTTATTGTTGTCACTCCTTCTGCAAATGTTGCTGCCATTATTACATTTTCTGTTGCGCCAACACTTATTTTCTCAAATGTGATTTCTTTTCCTTGTAGCTTTCCTTTCACTGTTGCAATTATATTATAGCCGTCAATTTCAATTTTAGCTCCCATTTCTTCTAATGCTTTAATATGCATATCAACGGGACGCTTTCCAATGTTGCATCCACCAGGAAATGCTGTTCTCGCTTTGCCAAATCTGCTAAGCATTGGACCCAATATTAGAAAAGAAGTTCTTAGCTTACTTGCGGTTTTATATGGCATCACGTGATTGTTGATATTGCTGCAGTCAATTTTCAAAGTATGGTTCGCTTTATAATTTTTATTGTGCATAAAGTTCACTTCTGCTTCAAGACTTTCAAGCAACTTAGACATTAGATGCACATCAATTAAATCAGGTACATTATGCAAAATTACCGGGGAGCTACTTAATAGACTTGCTGCCATTATTGGTAAAACAGCATTTTTTGAGCCATTAATCTTGATTTTTCCGACCAAAGGTTTGTAGTTATTTCTTATTAATATCTTGTGCATTTAATTAGATATAAAGTATAATTCATTAGTTTATTGAAGTCTTACTAAGTATAATAGATTGACCGTAAAAGGCAAAATTTGCTTTTTCTTCCTCATCATCCCAGTGTCATGCTACCTGCATGACACCTGATGCGAATTGCCCCCGAAATTTTATACTATGAATTACTCAAATGACGCTCTCGAGCTTTATCAAACCAAATAACACCAATTGCAACAATGAAATAACCAGCTGCTCCTAATGTAAGGCGAATTACTGCATCGAAAGTTGACAGAGGAGGAGACGGCATTAGAATGCTCAAAACACTATACACAAGATTATTTGTTGCATGAGCAATAGTTACTGGCCAAATCGAGTTGTCTTTTTCAAACAACCAGGTAAACATTATAGACATTGCACAAATATAAAGGGTATAAGCACAAATAGTCGGGAATGTAAAGCCATCCTTCCACAAAGCTGAGCCAGCAACCACATAAGTTGGTATGTGCCATACTGACCAAATAATACCGACAATAATTGCTCTGATATAAAAATTTGATATTTTGCTTTTAAGATTTTTCAAAAGATAGCCACGCCAACCGATCTCTTCACCAAGAGACATAATGATCCACATCACAAAGGTTGATAATAAAACAAATAACATCACTAATGGACTCAAAACTGCACTCAAATCCTTTACACGGTCTAACGTAAAAGACTCTCGGAAAAATGAAAAACCGCAGTAAATTGACAAAAGACCATTGGAAATTAGCATACTTACCAGAATAAGTATAAACCCTAATAGACAGTTTTTTGGCGAACTAAGTTTAAAAAGATCCCTTACCTTCTGTTTATTATAAATGGTTAGCAAAATTGCAACTGAAGCCGGAACAAATGTTGTTAATAATGTTATGTCTTTGAAAGGTAAGCACCAAGCTATAATGCACGTCAAAAAATATGTAATTACAACAAATAATGTACAATTAATAGTGGTTAAATTCATGCATACGCCCATCAATTCCTTTTCTGCATTATTGATCTTTATTCATAAATTGTCAATAAAATACTTCTTCAGGGATGAATAGAATATTTTTTCTTTTTGAATTGCTATTGATAGTTTAATTTTTATATGTATTCCATTTCACAACCGTTTGTCATCCCAGTGTCACGTGCTGGAATGACAGTAGGAGAGCTGCTTGCATGACAAGAGGAGGGTACTGGAATGACAAGAGGAAGACACTGGGGTGACATCAACTAAACTTGTCCAAATATGAGCGATGCATTAGTGCCACCAAAACCAAACGAATTAGAAAGTGCATATTGAATTTTATGCTCCTGAGCTTTAAACGGTACAAAATTTAAATCACATCCTTCTGAAGGCTTGTGTAAATTTAAGGTTGGTGGAATAATCCCATTATTTAATGCAAGAATACTGAATATTGCCTCAACGCTTCCTGCAGCACCAAGCAAGTGCCCTGTAGAGGATTTAGTTGAAGAAACGGGTATTTTATAAGCGTAATCGCCGAACAACTTTTTCATTGCTATCACTTCGATTTTATCTCCAAGTGGTGTTGAAGTTCCATGTGCATTGATATACCCTACTTGATTGGGATTAATTTGTGCACTATGAAGAGCAAGTTGCATTGCTTTAAATGCGCCTCTTCCTTCTGGATGCGGTGCAGTGATGTGGTGTGCGTCTCCTGTGAGTCCATATCCATTCAGTTCAGCATATATTTTTGCTCCCCTTTTTTTTGCATGTTCGTATTCTTCCAACACCAATATACCTGCTCCTTCACCCATAACAAAACCATCGCGTTCTGCATCCCATGGTCTGGAAGCTTCTTTGGGTTTATCATTGAATTTAGTTGATAACGCTTTCATAGATGCAAAACCTGCAATTCCAACTCTACACAGTGCACTTTCTGCTCCACCTGCAATCATCACATCCGCTTCACCAAGTTTTATAGTTCTTGCTGAGTTTATGATTGCATGCGCACCTGTTGCACATGCGGTTACTGCTGAATCGTTTGGACCTGTAAATTCGTATTTAATAGAAATATGGCCAGATATCAAATTTATTAGACTTGCAGGGACAAAAAATGGACTGACACGTCTGGGCCCTTTTTCCTGCATGGTAATAACATTTTCCTGAATTGACGGAAGACCACCTATACCAGAGCCAATAGTCACACCAACACGTTCCCGATTGATATTTTGGCTTTCCAAAATTAATGAATCATCTACTGCCTGAATAGCTGCTGCAATACCGTAATGGATAAAACGATCTGTCCTTTTTGAGTCTTTCTCAGAAATATAATCTAGTGGATTGAAATGGTGCTCAATGTTGTCTGATTGCAACGGCACCTGCCCTGCAATTTTGCAAGCAAGATCAGAAGAGTCAAATCTATCCGTATTGATTGCTTTTATGCCGGATTCACCTTTTATTAGCCTTAACCAAGTGTTGTCAACATCTGCTGCTAGTGGAGTGATTAAACCAACACCAGTGACTACTACTCTTCTGCTCATTTAACACTAACTATTAGCCTTTTTTATTATTAATGTACTCAACTATTTGCTCCATAGTTTCCATTTTTTGTGCGTCTTCATCTGGAATTTCTATCCCGAACTCTTCTTCTGCCGCCATGATGATTTCAACTGCATCTAAACTGTCCGTACCATGCTCCGAAAGCTTTGAAGAGCTGTTGAATTTCTCTACATCCTTACTAATGTGCTCTAGTATAATCTTTTTCACTTTTTCTTCTATGTCTTCTCTAGTGCTCTTTGCTAGTTCGCTATTCACATTTCTTACCAAAAAAATAACCTATTCTTTGATGTTATAAAAAATTTTTATGTTTGCAATATCTTTTATAACTGGTAAACTACAGCAAAGTTTTCTACTGCCCTAGCTGGCTAGCGTTACGTGCTAAACAATTAACAATTCAAAAATGCTAGACGAAACAACAAAAAATTTGCTTATTGTAGAAGTAAACAAACTCTTACCCGAAAATAGCGAGAATAAGCTTATATCAGCTATGCGTTATATACTCCTTGCTCCTGCAAAACATATACGCTCCTTTTTAGTCATAGCTTCATCGCAAGTGTTTAACGCGGAAGCTAAAAAAGTAATATCAGTTGCTGCAGCAATTGAATTTGTTCATGCTTACTCTCTAATTCACGATGATTTACCGTGCATAGACAACAGTGATACTCGCAGAAGCCAGCTAAGCTGCCATAAAAAATTTGATGAAGCAACAGCAGTGCTTGCCGGAGATGCACTACTTACTCTGGCTTTTGAGGTATTATCTTCGTTAAATGAGAAACGCTGTGAGATCATAAAAGTGCTCTCTCAAGCAATAGGAATTAGGGGAATGGTGGGAGGACAGGCTTTAGATATTGACACAGATTTTAACAAAATAAAAGAAATTCATTTGATGAAAACCGCAAAACTATTTGCAGCTTCATGTGAAATAGGTGCTATAATAGGGGGTGCTACAGATGAACAACGGAGAGCGTTATATAACTACGGGATAAACTTAGGGCTTATCTTTCAAGCTAAGGATGATATTGAAGACTACGAACAAGATAAAACAAATAACCTAATGTCTGTGCTTGGTAAAAGTGAAGTAGAGGACTATATAGACGGCCTCTTTAAACAAGGCTTGGATAATTTGAGTGCGCTTTCAGGGGATACTAATTATTTATATGATTTATTGAATCAAGTAAAGAAAGATGGTTAGAAAAATTATATTACAAATGCTTATTTCCGTAGTAATGATTCTCACTTTAACTTCTGCTTTTGTGTTTACTATTGTCTATATAAACAAAGGTAAACCGGAAAAAAAGGACAAGCTTTATGAGATAAATGCCACGCATGGTGGTTTGATACAGACGATAGCATATTACCTAGTGAAGCCAATACTTGAATCAGCACTTGACCGCTATATTGAAAAGCATGGGCTAACAGAATATTTAGAAGAAATGACGCAGCAAAAAGAAGAGGATTCGATAAATTTTTATGAAATTACTGAAGGCAGTGGCAGCAAGGCTTTTTGTGGCCTGGAAGTCCTATTGCAAATATATAAAATTTCTAATAATAACTCAGCAACACTCCCTAGCAAAGTTTCTGATGTTACTTTGAAAATAGGTCAAGATGACCTAAAAGAAGTGAGTTTAGGGGCAATAGGTATGAAAGAAGGCGGAGAGCGTGTAGTTACTATTGCCAATGAGAACAAAATGAATTTTAATTCTTATTACGTCAAACTGATCGAAGTAAAGGATAAATATCCCGACTCAGTAAATAATCTGATGGTTTTTAATGACTTAATTAACAAGACTGGAAAACAAGTAAGGTGCGGTGATGAGATATCGGTTAAATATAGCGTAAAGGAGCATAATGGGGAATATATAGTCAAAGATCAAACAGTGCAATTTAGGGTTGGCGATAAAAAAATACCACTTGCTATAGAGCTTGGAGTTGTGGGAATGAGAGCTGGTAATAAAAGAACTATTCTTTCTCCGCCTGACCTTTTGACTATTACTGACGATATGTTAATAAAAGACATAGATTATGATGAAAAAAATATCTCAATAATTGACTTAAGCTTAGATGTTAAGCAAGAGGTCGCAGCACACCATTCTACTGTTGAAAAACAGCCTAAAGAATATAGCTGAAATTTTAGGTCTACTGGCTAATCTTCTGAACACTCTCTATACTACTTAAAGTAGGCTTTTCGTTTTTCCTAAAGTATAAACTTAGATAAATCAAGCTGCTTCGAAATTGACTCAAGTTTATCTTTTACATACTTGCTGTCTATAATGAATTTTTCGCTATTTTTCTCAGAAGCAATGAAACTTATTTCATCTAAAAGCTTCTCCATGACAGTGTGAAGCCTTCTTGCGCCTATATTTTCCACTTGCCTATTAACTGTAAACGCTATTTCAGCTATGGTTTTTATACCATCATCAGTGAACTCAAGTGTCACATTTTCTGTTTTCATTAAAGCTATGTACTGCTTTAACAAACTAGATTCTGGTTCCTTTAATATTCTTATTAAATCCTCTTGAGTAAGTGCCTTAAGTTCTACCCTGATCGGTAATCTGCCCTGCAATTCCGGTAAGAGGTCAGATGGTTTAGACTGATGAAAAGCACCAGATGCAATAAATAATATATAGTCTGTTTTTACATGGCCATACTTAGTTGTAACAGTTGTTCCTTCAAGTAATGGTAACAGATCGCGTTGCACTCCTTCTCTGTTTACTTCACCTTTTACTTCTGTACGCGCTGCAATTTTGTCTATTTCATCCAAAAATACTATACCGTCATTACTAACAAGATCAATGGCTTCTTTGATTATCTTATCTTCATCCATTAGCCTTTCACTTTCTTCATTAATTAATATTTCACGCGCTTCTTTTACCTTCACCGTAATAGTTTTTGTTTTTTTGCTCCCGTTAAACATCTTGCCCATTATTTCTGTTACATTCATCACACCAACTTGCCCACCTGGCATGCCTGGTATATCGAAAGTAGGTAACATACTCTTGCTCTCTCTGACGTTAATAGAAACTTCTCCGTCCTCAAACTCTTTATTCCTCAACCTTTCTCTAAAAATTTTTTTACTCTCTTCGGTTGCATTTTCGCCTACCATAGAGTTTACTATTGTTTTCTCAGCTAAAATTAAAGCCTTTTTAGCTAAGGCTTTACGGGCTTTCTCTTTAACTAAAACTATTGCTGCATCAACTAAATCGCGTATTATCGAATCAACGTCACGTCCAACGTACCCTATTTCAGTAAACTTCGTTGCCTCAATTTTTATGAACGGTGCACCGGCAAGTTTTGCTAAGCGACGAGCTATTTCAGTTTTACCAACCCCTGTATGACCGATCATCAATATATTCTTAGGTATGATTTCATCACGCAATGGAAATGGAACCTGATTGCGACGCCAACGATTTCTGAGCGCAATAGCAACAGCACGCTTTGCATCATCCTGTCCGATTATGAATCTGTCCAATTCTTTAACTATCTTCTGTGGTGGCAGGTCATCTAACAAAACTTGAGTGCTGTCATTAACTTGAACATCGCTGTCATTTGAATCAAAACCACTCTTAGTATCTTTATAGAGGTTATCTTTTTCATCGTAGGTGTCACTACTACAAGACCGCCCTTCTGAAAGGGTTATGGGCTGATTGGAAAAATTGGTGCATAAAGTTTTTTGCTTGGAAGACATATCACTCCTCTATCTTTTCAATAACTACATTATGATTTGTATAAACACATATATCGCCAGCTATCTTCATAGCCTTTTTCGCAATTTCCTCTATTGATATTCCTTTAATGTCAATTAAAGCTCTTGCTGCAGATAGAGCAAAATTTCCCCCAGAGCCAATAGCTGCGACTCCATCTTCAGGTTCAAGAACATCACCTGTTCCCGTAATTACTAATGAAATAGATTTATCTGCAACGATCATCATAGCTTCTAATTTCCTCAGATATTTATCCATTCTCCAGTCTTTTGCAAGTTCAACACATGCTCTCATTAATTGCCCTGGGTGCTTGTCAAGTTTAGATTCTAATCTTTCAAAAAGAGTAAATGCGTCGGCTGTTGCCCCGGCAAATCCAGCAATTACGGAATCACCAGAAAGACGCCTAACTTTTTTTGCTCCAGATTTTATAACAGTGTGGCCCAGTGAAACTTGTCCGTCACCTATTACTACTACACTTTTATCTTTTCTAATTGATAATATAGTAGTGCCATACATTTTATTGTTATCGTGTTGAATCATTTTTCTATCACTTTAAATAAGAATCTCATTATACTTTAATCTTTAGTCAAATTTACTAAATATGTTCAACTATAGCTTATAATATAATACCTTCCTTATAACATTTAAAGTGCAGATGCAAAACATAATTCACCCAGATTTGGAAAAAAGTATAAATAATTGGTTCGAAGCAAAATTTAATGGCCTTACATCGCCATTTTATAGCTCTATAGATCTTAGAAACTCTGGCTATAAAATCGTTCCAGTAGACGCTAATTTATTTCCTGCGGGGTTCAATAACTTAAGTGAAGAATCAAGAACGATGGCAGCAAGATTGATAAAAAGCTATTTTAAAAGACATCAATACAAAAAGGTTCTTATAATACCGGAAAATTATACACGCAATAAAATGTATATAGAAAACGTATTTGTTATAGAGAAAATACTACAACTCGCAGGTTTTGAGACTAGAATTGGCCTTTTATATAATGAAGTATACAATTTAATAGAACAGTATGAAACTGTTGTGAAAGAAAACTCTCTGCTAAAGACAACTTCAGGATTTGTGCCTGATGTTATTATACTGAACCGTGATATGACGAGCCACATTCCAGACACGCTGAAAGACGTAAAGCAAGATATAGTACCAAGCCCACTATACGGTTGGCATAGCAGGCAGAAATTTAAGTATTTTGAAATCTATCAAGAATTAGCATCTGAGTTTTGTGGCGAATTTAAAATAGACCCATGGCTAATTTCTGTGCTTACAGAGAGCTGTGATGGAGTTGATTTTGATGATGATTTGTCACTAGGAGCAGTAGCAACTAAAGTTGACCAAATATTATCTCTAGTGCAAAAAAAATATGAGGAATATGAAATAAAAACACAACCTTACGTTTTTATCAAAGCAAGCAATGGCACATATGGGATGGGCATTATAACAGCAACAAGTGGAGAGGAAATATTAAACCTCAATAAAAAAAAGCGTCATAAAATGAAAAAGATAAAAGAAGGAATAGCAATCAATAGCGTTATTATACAAGAAGGTGTACCAACCATTGACATGTTTAAAAGCAGTTCTGCAGAACCGCTAATATACTATATAGGAGATACTCCAACATGTTACTTATACCGATGTAATAGCAGAAAAGATGTATATTCTAGCTTGAATGCCACTGACTGTGAGTTTCATGATGTTAGCCAGGTTGTAGAAGGTAAAATTCTATCACTTTGGAGTATTGTTAGCAAATTAGCAGTACTAGCGTTGGCAGTAGAAATAAAATCTTTTCATCCCTAATTCTTATACCTCTACAGTGCTGTCATTAGAATGACCGTTTATATTATGAACATCATCAAGTTCAGTGGAAGGATCATCATTGACAGGTTGTTGAAACAATTTGTCAAGCTGAACTGCAAGAAATACTGCACTATATATTATGCTGACTGTTACGCTTAAGTTGAAATTATAGATTATACCATTACCTAAGTTTATTGGTATAGTTGGAGTCTCTATCCTTCTTAATATGAAGTTTAATAAACCTAACGACAAAGTTAATGTGCTAATAATAAGGTCCTTCTTACACTCAGCAGACTTTTCAGGATCCTTATTATCCAGATATTCCTTGCATGTATAATAATAGCTTATAGGTTCTGAAATGAACAAAAATAGGATCGTTGAGGTTAAGTTAATATAACTTATTATGTCTGTATTGCTTCCAGTGCAAAAATGGATGATTTTCAACATCATTAGCGCTTCTATGGTGCTGCTTGCAAGATTAGCCGATTTACCCACAATTTTTGCCAGCTCTTTTTTACTCTCAGGGTTTCTGTAATCCTTAATTAGATCCTGTAGAGTAAATGCAGAATAGGCAATGTATAGAATAGATGTCGGAAACTTTACTAGTCGAGCAACATTCCGTATAAGAAAGATATTGGATCTATTATTGTCAATGAACTCGCAGCAAAATTGCAGTGAAATCTTACACAATAGGGCTGTTAAACCTGTTGTGATGCAGATTACCTTCCTGAAATCATGATCATAAATATCATGCACCCTTTGTGCGAGTATGTTAGATTTCTTTTTTAGCTTGTTTGGCATGAAATAGTTAATAACTTCCTGTTATTCTATCACATAAAATCCTAAAAGAAAAGCCCTATGAATCAGGACTTTAAGGGAGATTTATGCACAAATCGGCTAAGCATTTTATAAACAAGGGATCGGTACTGAGAGTTGGCACACGAAAGTAATATCCATCCTTGATAATTGCTTTATATTCTATATCAAGTTCAACTAGAGTTTCTGAATGCTCAGAAACAAAAGATATAGGTGATAGAACTACAGGTACACCATCAGCTTTTGCGCGTAATAGCTCACTTTCAGTGCTTGGCTCTAGCCATTTTACAGGACCAATCTTACTCTGATAACATATTGACCAATCTAAGTTATTGATAGCTAACTTTTCTACTATTAACTCTACGCTTCTTTCTACCTGTGAAGCGTAAGGGTCGCCCTTTTTAATGATACTAAGAGGTAAGCTATGGGCTGAAAATAGGACTCTTGGTTTACCGATTTTTCTAGCCAATTTATAGTACTTAGCTATCAGATTAGTGTGAGCTTCAATAAAATCTTGGTTATCATAATAACGGTGAATCATTTTTGTATTGCATTTTAGGCCATACCGTTTAGCATTTTTTTGCCAATTCTCGATGGATGACAGAGTTGTGGTAGTTGAATATTGTGGATACAGTGGCAGCAGAATTACTTCGTCAGGATCAAACTGTTTTACACTTTCAATAACTTCGTCAGCAAATGGACGCCAATAGCGCATGCAGATGAATACCTTGTGTACATGGTTTCTATTTTCGTTTAATTTTAGTTCTGAAGCATTAGCTTGCATTTTTGTATTCTCTAGAATTGGCGATTTACCTCCAATTTCCTCGTATATTTTTCGTGCAGTATTTTCTCGTTTCGCAGATATAAACTTTGCTAAAAGAAACCGAAAGGGATTCGGTAGATTGATTATTCTCCTGTCATAAAAAAGGTTGAATAAAAAAGGACGGACCGCATTTAGTGAATCAGGCCCGCCAAGATTAAATAAGATAACTGCCTTTTTCACCTACGCACTACTACAACAAGTTACTTCTGGGGTGCCTATAAAATTAGCTACACACTCATCAAATTTAGTTATAGGCACTAAATTTCTTACACTGGCATACAATAAGTGGCCTGATCTCTTCAGGTTACTCTTGGTAGATGTGAAGTTCCAATCGAAAAATGTATCGACAAAAAGACTTGGTACCGTTTCAAGAAGTTCAACAGCAGCTAAAGATAGCATTATACAACTTTGCAGGACATTCAGAAGAACCTTGAGGGGAAAAAGTAAAACTTTAACGAAAAGAGAGGTGCTACTTGTTTCATCCAGTAGTCGCCCTGAGTTAGGCGAATTATACTCGGTGTGTTTTCTATTTTGATCAAAGATAGGAAATTTTATAGTATCTTTCTTAAATTCCGCGTCTATTTCTTTTCTACTATGGTTAGTGATTTTTTCCATTAACTTCTCACGCAGATGAAAAGTTCTGACAATAAAACATGTGGCAATCATTAAGGAAGCACATAAAAGTGCGCATTGCATGAGGCTCATACTGCCTAGCATAGCTGGCAGTGCAAAACAAACAAATGGCACTATGATAGCCATTTCAAGAAATGGAATAGTGTTTCTTTTCATTGCAAAAGCAGCACCTTTTTTTAATTCTGTATTATGATGTAAGCTATATTCCAAAAAGCTTAAAAAGGCCAAATTAAAAGTTAAAAATCCTTTTGTTCCACAAAAAAGTGATGACTTAAAGTTACTTACTAATTTTTTAGTAGTAGATTTAGCTTGTTTTTTAGTGGTAGGCTCAGCTTGTTTAGTAGTGTTATTTTTACAACATTCACCCATACAATACCTCCTTGATGGTTTATTCTTAACTATAAATAAAAAACTACTTTTATCAAATCAAAATTTGCAATAAAATGAATCCATAAATATACAATCTTATATAAGGGAATAATATGGCAATTGAGAAGACACTTTCGATATTAAAACCTGATGCAGTAAAAAATAATATTACAGGCAATATAAATTCCTACATCGAACAATCTGGGCTGAAAATCACAGCACAAAAAATGATGTTACTAACAAAAAAACAAGCAGAGCTGTTTTATGAAATTCATAAAGATAGGCCTTTTTTTGGGGAATTAGTAGAGTTTATGACCTCTGGTTCTGTGGTAGTTCAAGTTTTAGTTGGTGAAAATGCAGTAAGTAAATACAGACAAATCATGGGAGCTACCGATCCAAAGCAGGCAGATAAAGGCACAATCAGGGGTGATTTTGCTGATGATATTAGTGAAAATAGAGTTCACGGCTCAGATAGTCTAGAAAATGCTCGTAAGGAGATAGCTTTCTTTTTTGCTGAATGTGAGTTGGTGTAGTCAACTCAGATTGGCGTCATCCAAGTAGCTGACAACATAGAAACGAAAAAACTTGCTTGACACCCTCCGCCAGCCCCCTTATCATGAAACTGAAGCTATTGTATTTGCTTTCACCAATCTGCAGATTAAAAGGTAAGGATTACTTAATGTATCGGCGTCTTATGTTCAATTTTTTGCAGTATATAGATACTGTATGTCTTTACAAAACTTCATCTACATCTAGGTTTTTATCTAAATAAGCTGAACGCGCTTATAAAGCGTTACAAGACATCAAAAAATGCCAATACTCGACAGAGATAGTAAAAGACTAGCTAACTCGGGGATTCTTTGTCTTTTTTTCTGCTTGGTAAATTTCTTAAACATTTGCAGCGTAAGTTAGTTGCAATTAAAAGCGGCTGAATCTCGCTTGTCAAGCGTTTAAAACATAAAAAACGCCAATATTTTAAAGCGGATAATAAACCCAGGGCTTCTTTTGCCTTTTTTTTCATTTGGTAAATTTCTTAATGTTTATGGCTAAACGACAACCGTCATCCCGCTGCTTGTTAGCGGGATCTCTTGTTAGCGGCTGAGATACCGCGAATGAATCGCGGTATGACGTAGATTGCTGTCATTCCAGTGCTCCTTTTTTTGTCATCCCAGTGTCTGGGCACTGGGATGACAGCTAGCCTGACAACCGTCATCCCGCTACTTGTTAGCGGCCGAGATACCGCGAATGAATCGCGGTATGACGGTTCGCGGCAGTATGACGTAGAGCTCACGTTAGCTATACTTTTATGCTTACAAACTTAATAAAATTCCTGGATCCCAGTGTCTGGGCACTGGGATGACAAAGGAGAGCTACTCGGATGATACCTTTTTCTACTTAGTTTGGGTTATGCAAGAAGTCTATTATAATCAGGCTTTAAGTGTGCGGAAGTAATTTTTTGCGTTAGAGTAAAAAATTTTTTCTATAGCTAATCAAAGTGGATCAAGAGAAACTTACCACTTTCTTTACAAAGGGTTTGATGTTACCATTTGACTGCCTATTCTGAATTTATTGAATGAACGTTAACATAAAGAATCTAGTTCATGCTTTCTCTAAATTGCCAAGTTTAGGGCCATCATCATCACGCAGGTTAGTTATACATTTACTCCAAAACAAAGAAAAAGTTATGCTACCACTTGCATCTTTGATTAAAGAGCTAGCAGATCTTATAATAGAGTGTGAAGTTTGCGGAAATCTAGATACTAAATCACCTTGTTCTATTTGTACTAACCCAAAACGTGACACTAAGTTACTGTGTGTAGTAGAAGAATTGGGTGATTTATGGGCGTTTGAAAAAGGAAATATATATTCAGGTTTATACCATGTTTTGGGGGGCAGATTGTCTGCGATAAATGGCATAGGTCCAAAAGAACTCAACCTTGATACTATTCTGAAAAGAGTGACAGAGTCTAAAATTGAAGAGATAATTATCGCAATTAATCCGACATTAGAGGGTCAAGTTACTGCACAATATATAATTGAATTGCTAAAAAATTTGGATGTGAAAATATCACGTCTTGCTTGCGGCATACCAATGGGCGGAGAAATTGACTATCTTGATGAAGGAACGCTGAGGATAGCACTTACTTCAAGACAAGAATATGAGTTAAATATAAAATAAGACATGTGCTTAAAAAAACTTATATCGCTAATAACATTCAAAAAGAAAGAAATAGCGCCACCACTTAAAGTGGTGGCTTGGGAAAATGACCGTCTAAACTATAAGCAATTTTCAGGTAAATTTAACAATATAATTAAAACAATTGATCAGTCTTTTACAATAATATCTTTGGAAGGATATGATGGATGGGGCAAGACGTTTTTTTTGAAAGAATGGGTAAAAGAGTTAAAACAGCAAAATGAAATTGCAGCTTATTATAGTGCATGGGATATCAATGCATTGGACCAACCACTGCCTTCTTTTTTAAATTTCCTATTTGAAGATTTATTTGTATCGTATAAAGTAAAAAGAAGTGTTATACAACAGTTCAAGAACATAAACCAAGAGCTATTTTCTCTAAACACACTAGGAAAGCTGATCAGTAAATCTCCACTTGCTATGCTTTCAGTATTTCTTGATGCTGCAAAAGAGGCTGATAAAAAAGACATAGGTTTTGTCTTGAGTGAATTAAGTCTTCTCCAAAGAAGAAAAGAGAGTACTAGAGATTTTAAAACACAGTTAGCGGATGTGGTTAATAAAATCAGAAAAGACAAAAACATTTATATAATGGTGGATAATCTTGATGTGTGCCGTCCTAAATTCGTTGTCGATTTTTTGGAATCTATAAAGTATATGCTTGATGTGGAGGGGCTGGTTTTCATTATTCCTGTAAGTAAAGATAAGAGTAATGTACAAAGAGCAATCAGCACAATACTTGGACCAAATTTTGACCTAAAATCTTTTACTGATCTCTCTTTACATTTGCCAAAACAACCGATAGAAAAATTTACAAAAGAACTATTTGAAAATATTAAATTACCGAAAAAGTCAAAAAATTTGATTGTAGATAGTTTTATATTTTATGCAGAAAGCCTGTCACTATCGTTAAAAACAATAGAATACTGCGTAAAAAAAATAAAGCTGTGTCTTCTGAATCACACAAGAGAAGAATTACCTGATCCGAATTTGTTTTCATTTTTGGTAATACTGCAATCGATAAATATTGATATATATGAGGAATTAGGTTTTTCATATCAAAGAGCATTGGAAAAAATTGAAAATGAATATAAATCTTTAGTTCTAAATGGTCAAGAAGAATGGGAAAAACTTAAAACCTCTCTAGAAACTGCTTTTGCAGAGAGGGAGTCAAAAATTAACAAAGCTATAAAGGATATACTATTTTGAAAAGATACCCTACCTTCACATATACAAAGATAGGGTAACATTTGATTAACGCCCTTTTACTATGTCATTACCTTGTTCAAACTTTCTGATTAATTCGCTTACATTGACATTAGATAATTTTTTACCTGCAGATTTGTCATTATGTGAAGCATCAGGTTTACGAAGGTCTTCCTTACTGTTACTCCTAGTAATATTACATCTAACAATGTTTGAATTATTAGACTTATCGCTTACATCTGAAATATTGCTTTTTTCACTACATGAAGACGAATTACTCGACATATTGCCTAAGCTAAAGAGCTTTTTACCTTGATAGATTGGATTCCAATCAAGTGGATTATAAGTTTTTTTGCTAGTCTCAACCTTTTGGTTATTTTGCTGTTTAGGAGAAAAACCAAGTTTTTCTCTTTCTTTCTTGCTTAGCGTTTTGAGAAATTTTACGGTTTCTAATTCATCAGTTGCTTGTACTTTATGTAAATCAAAGCTTTTTTGATGGTTATCCTGCTTAACATTTTCCATCATTTTATCTTTTATTGTTCTATCCTCATCATCAGAAGTGCTGCTACTAATATCACTGATACCACTATCCCCTGAATTGCGGCGTTGTTTGTTAGGAGTGCTATGAATGTTGTCTTCCATGAGTTTTTGCATTGTTGGGCCAAATGTTCTTCCAAGATTGCTACTCACTGTTTCATTACTATCATTTGCTTGAGAATGAGGTACATTTCGCTCAAAAATTGCTTTTATTCCAGCAAATTTAGCTTGGGAAGATTTCGGAGGAACAGGTGGGGCAACCATGCCTTTTGAGTTAATCTTTCCTTCATTTTGAGGAAAAATTTTTGGATTATTTTTTTCTACTGTAGTATTCATTTTTTTACCTCTAAACCTATTAACTAATAAAAGTATAAACTTAGAGGTATTAATTTTGTAATAACAATGCTAATAGATTACCGCAGTTTCAATAAGCATCACCAGAGGATTCTCTATATAATGCTTAAAGGCATTTAAAAACTTTGCTCCGAGTGCCCCATCAACTGCTCTATGGTCAACAGAGAGCGTTACTGTCATTATTTCTGCTGTTTCTATTTTCTCATTCATAACAATTGGTTGTTTTTTAGATGCACCAACTGCCATAATGCAAGATTGCGGCGGATTGATTATAGCACTGAAGGCTTTTATACCAAACATCCCTAAGTTGGAGATAGTAAACCCTCCTCCTTGAAACTCTTCAGGTTTCAATTTTCCAGATCTTGCTCTGCTTACTAAATCTTTCACTTCTTTTGATATAGATAAAATACCCTTTTTATCAGCATTTTTTACTATAGGAGTAATTAGCCCATCTTCAAGTGCCACAGCGATTGAGATATCTACATTCGAGTATTTAAGTATTTTATTATCTATCCACGAAGAATTTATATCAGGAAATTTTTTCATGCTAAAAGCCACAGCTTTGATAATTAAGTCATTGATTGTTACTTTATTGTTTTCATCTGCTGAGTTAATCTCGTTTTTTAACGATATTAACTTATCAACCTGGCAGTCTACAGTTAAATAAAAATGTGGAACATTCTGTTTGGATTCAGTCAGGCGCTGTGCTATCACTTGGCGTATGTTGCTTACTTCAACTATCTCAGGACTTTCAGTATGTATACCACTGCCTAAAAACTCCAACACATCAGCCTTAATTATGCGACCGTATGGTCCTGTACCTTTTAATTGCTGCACATTAACCCCTTCATTTTGAGCTATTTTCTTAGCTAATGGGCTTATTTTTATTCTACCTTCTGTTGTCTTAGTATCTTCTTCTTTTCTAGATCCCAGTGTCAAGCACTGGGATGACATTGAGAGGTTGGATTCCAGCGTCACGCGCTGGAATGACACCAAAGAATGACTTATTGGCTTTCCGTTTAAATCTTGGTGTTCTGATTTTTGATTATCAACAGCACATTTTGTCACTTCCTTTTTAACTGCACTATTGATGGAAGTTGAGGTATAGTTGTTAAGTGCATTTTCATCCTCCCCTTCTTCCAGCATTAAAGCTATTGGTTGATTTACAGGCACGCCACTTGTTCCTTCTGTTACTAAAATTTTTGCTACAACTCCTTCATCTACAGATTCAAACTCCATTATGGCTTTATCAGTCTCTATCTCAGCAATTACGTCGCCTACTTCAACTTTGTCTTGTTCTTTTTTATGCCACTTTACAATTTTTCCTCCAGTTTTGCTCATTGTCGGTGAAAGAGCAGGCATTAATATTTCTATAGGCATTGATTTTGCATTTAAAGATCTATTCAATTTTTAATTTACTCTTTATCTTATGTCAACCTAATCGTGAATTATGATGAATAAGTCTGTTACACTATCCCTCACGTTATCCCAGTGCGTGACACTGGGATCTTGGTTCAGTACTATTATCCTATTGTTTTTATTATTTAGCCATAGCTTGTTTGCTAACAACTTTGTTTCAACCAAATCAAATAAGATCAACATGAGAACGGGGCCAGGGTTTCACTATCCTGTAAAATGGATATACACTTGCAAAAATCTGCCCCTGAAAGTGATAGAAGAGTTTGAGAGTTGGAAAAAGGTCTGCGATATAGATGAAGACTGCGGATGGATAAAAGGCAATCTTCTTAGTGATAAGCGCTACGCGATTGTAAAAGAAGATACTTATGGATATCAAAAACAGAGTGTAGACAGCAAGATTACTATAAAAATAGACAAATTTGTTGTAATGAAAATAGAAAAGTGTAACGAAGAGTGGTGTTTTCTTTCTACCCCAAAACGCAAAGCATGGGTACAAAAAAAACATATATATGGGGTTGATTAGGTTGACAAAAGATCTGAATTAACACTAGTTTCTAGGCCTTCTGTAGCATGCTCTTCATGTGAAGCAGAGGATGGCACTGACTTCTTCATGCTCTGGAGACTGTACAGGGCTATCACAGAAACTCCTTAACATCTCCTCAGCGGGTGAATCTAAAATTTGTACAATAGACTTTTCACTTTGTTCTCTTAGCGATTGATCCACTCTAGAAATCAACTCAGAAAACTCGCTACCTGATTTTTCAGCTTCACTTTTTATTTTACTTTCTATGCTTGCAATATTACCTTGTTCAATTTCTTCTTTTGTTATGTTGAACGAATTTGCAGCATCTTGATATCCAATCTTGCAATTTCCACAACCAATTATGCAAAAAGCAATGGAATTAGATATTTCGCTTGCAGCCCACTTATGTATAGCGTAAGCCAAATAATTGTCATGGTATTTAATGCTAAATTGTTGTTCTATTAGCTCAGAAATTTTATTCTTTAGAGACATAAAGTACCCTCCTTACATTCGTTATACCTTTTTGTTAAGATACAGCAATTACACCATTTACTACATGCTTTACTTTAATTAATTATTAAAACGAGAGCATAATTTTCAGAGTTATATCTTTTTACCTTAACAATTCTTTTTTGAGTTCCTCTTCAATCATCTTAGTTAAACTCGTGTCAAACTCACTCCTCGAAAAATCCCTAACCTCCCCGGGATCATATCGATTTCCTATCATTTTTTCAATAGCATCATTTATTATGTTTATGTCAAATCCCTTTATAATAGGCGTTACCTTCACCTGCCCTGCAGAGCCTTTACCATAAATTCTTTTGCTTTTATCAATGCAACCACCTGCACCAGGTTTACTGCTTCCAAAACCCTTGCTACACTTTACTGTTTCATGCTTGATTTCACCATTTTCTATATATATTATTTTATTATCTTCAGTAACCCGCAATCCTGTTGTTGTGGTTTTTTCTTTTAATTTTACACTATCATCAATTATTGGTTCGGTATAATCCTTATACTCATATATTTTATAGATGCCTCCGCCTCCCATAGTGATTAAATCCTTGCACTCTTGTTTACCTAAACGACACTTTCTTATAAAAATAGGACCCCCATCCTTATCTGTATATTCCTTTTCCCTGTTACCTCCTCCCTGTTCAACTTTAATGTTAATTATAGGATAATCAAGATCAATTTCCAATTCAGCTTTAATATAATCTCCTGGCATTCCTACTCTACTTTCAGTGGAATTAGGTGTGTAAGTGTAAGGTGTATCTTTTATGTGACCTGCTTCACCACATCCCCACACTTCTATTTCAACACGGCTAGATGTTATTTGTGAGCCATCCACATCATAATCTCCACTTCCAAAAACATGGGACTTTTCGCTCTTTTTTTCCGGTTCTTGTTTCTCTTTTTCCAGTTGTTTCTCGATTATCTCTTTTAACTTCTCTTTGAGACCTTCTAAATCGAACCTACACAATTTATCAGCGTAAAAGACCTCCGTTCTGTTTGCTTTAATTGGTGCTTCTTGTTGTGTGACAACGCCATTTGTATTTTGTGAAATCTTTGTATAAAAAGGTTGAGTGTTTTCTTTGTCTACATATCGTGTTGAACGGCTGCATGTTCCAGTAAAGCAGATACAACCATCATCACCTTGATTACATTTTTCTCTATGCTCTACATCCGTCAATTTGTATACTACTTTCAGTCCTTTACTAGATTTAAATGTATCGTCTATCTCATCATTTCTTTTTACACAGTAACTGCATTCTCTCTTCTTCTGCTCATTTTCATCAGGGAAGAAAACATACCCTTGTTTATTGAATATTATTTTATCTAACTCACTCTGATCTCTGTTTAAGAGATCGGCTCTTTTATTTTCCTTGCTTGGAAGATAATAGAACTGATTTGATTCCTTGGAGTAAACAGCATTGTATTTAGTATATCTTGTTCCCATTAATTTTAGTGGTATTATTTTATTTTCTCTTTTAAGAACAAACTCCTCTGGTTCTGGCTGCCATCCAGAAAGACAAAGCATTTTACTGTTAGAATTTCCTTTATACTTTACTTCTATTTCCGGCTGCCCAGAGTTATTAAATTCACATTGAATAGATTTGTCTTTTAACTTTTTCTCAAAATCATTAAAACTATAAAAACTTCCGCCTTTAGAACATTTAATTTGCACATCAGGAACATAGCCATATTCTTTCAGAACTTTAAATTGTTGCGGATTACTTTCTAATATACCTTCTATAATATTATCAATATTACTATCAGTTGTTTTTGCTACTATTGCTGGTTTTACTACTTTTAAAGATAGGGGGCCAATGTTTATAGGATGGTTGAGGTCAGTATTAACATTAAAAGTACAGGAACCATTACTATAGGTTCCATGTGCTTTAGCACAAGTGCTCTCACTCATCTTCATTTCTACTTTCAATGTATTTTTATTTACTATCTCCACTATCTCAGGTTCTGGAGCAGGTGGTGTAGGAAAACAGCGGACGAACTGTGGATTTTGTTCATTTATACTTTGAGTTCCAAGGTATTCAGCACAGAGCTGGCCCTTTTTTCTATAGGTTTTGAAGTAATAGTGAGTATCCTTATCTGTAACATTATATGAGTGATTTGGAATGTTCTCATTATTTGAAACAACGTGTGGAAAACCTAACTCTTTTCTTTCCTCCAGTCCGCTAATTATCACCCCAACTCTTGGATCGAAGTAATCATTATCTTCATTTGTTATAGGAACAATTCTAACTTGTGGAGGTGACATCGCAAGTTGTTCACAGAATGGAGGGGGGCTAGGTGCAAGTGGCACAGGAGCACATTTTACTGCCGTTTGGTAGCAGGTATCACAGACTTTTTCCATCTCCCCAGGACGGAAAATATTCTCACCCGAAAATACTCTAGAACCCCATGAAGAAATTCCTGACATACAAGACCCTTTTTGACTGCAAGCACATATTTTAGGAGAGTTAGCGAATCTTCTTTTTTCCTCATCAGTAACACCGTCTGCCCATTCCCATTTAAGACCCCGAGCAATTTCTCCTCCAGCTTTTGTTTTATCTCCTTCCCAGTCGATAAAAGCTGCAGCAGAAACTCCAGCTCCTGTACCTTGCGTTCCATATATCTGGCGGCAGGATTCCCCACTTTGTAAGTCATAACAATAACTTTGTCCATCATAAGCACATACTCTAATTTTGGGATTAAAGTAACCATCAACTCCTTGATCTTTTATTGCTTGCACCTTAATTTCCTTTACCCAATCTCCACCAACTATTGCTTCCAACCAAGTATTACTTTCTACAAATGTTGGACAATCAGCATATCCTTGATACGAAAGACCAAGTATCAAAAAAAATATCAATAAGAAATTAAGCCTTACACTTCTCATAAAATACCGGTAACCACTCATTAACTTCTTCTCCTTTTTCCTTTATTGCCTCGTACATATACTTTATCGTCTCTTTGTTAGCTGAAAGTACATGTATTTCTTGCATATTCTTTAAATCTAAATTTAAAGTTACTAATCCTTTATACTGTTTTATCAAAAATAAACCTTCCTGCTTTGGCGTCTGCAGAATTATATTCAGCTCCTCTTTTGATAAAGAAAATGCTTTCATGTATAATCTATTTGCATTGACGTTCGGCATCAAGATTCTTGTATCAACATGTTTATCTAAATATTGAGTAAATTTGCTAGCAAATGCGAGATTTAAATTTTCAGTACTTAGGATTACTACAACATTTAGTTCCGTCATTCTTTGCATCCAGTTATCAAACTCTTTCTCTGTAGGAAAAATATTACTTATCTCCCATGCTTCATCCAAAACAAGTATTGCAGGCGAGCCATCACATTTTGCCTCAAAAGAATATAAAAAATAGTAAAGTATCACGGACATACATTCCTTTTGTTTTGTAAGGTTTGCGGTGTTGAGAGATATAATTTTTGTTTCCCAGTCAATATCTGATTCATTACCATCTTGAAATAAGTAAGCAAAGTCACCATCGTCACACCATCTACTTATCTTACCCCCAAGGAGCAAGAGCACCTCAGAAATTTGTGAAATAGAACGTGATTCCTTGGGTATAGCAAATATAGAATCCACAATTTTTCTTATCTTTTCTTCTACGTCCACCAAGCTCGTATCGGCTACCATTCTTCTGATCAGTTCAACCAACATATTGCGATTGGAAGCACTATCTTCAATGTTTAGTGGATTAAATTTTAGGCTTTTGTCCTTATATTTTGGATCGATTATGTAATATTTACCACTCACTGCTTTAGTAAAAATTATTGATTTTCCAGTGTTATCCAATATGACAATTCTTGGGTTAAACTTTCTTGATTCTGATAATAGAAAATTAATGAGTGAAGTTCTGCCTGAATTTGGAGCTCCGAGTATCGTAGTATGGCCATTATTTCTTTTTCCATGAAAATTAAAGAAGTAAGGATTTCCTTTTTTTGAGAAAAAAATCATTACCGCTTCTTTCCACCTTCTTCCTTTTAATGTACCTGACGTAAAATCGTGCAGCATAGCAAAGCTGCAAGCGTATTTTGTTAAGATATTTTTCGGTTGCGTAATAAAAGCAAAATTGCCTGGAAGTTGTGCCCAAAAATGACTTTCCATATGTAAATCAGTTCTAAACATCATGAAGCCAACTAATGAAATTATAGAAGATAAATCACTAATACTTTCAGCTAACTTATTCCTATCATCTGCAAATATTGTAAAAATAATTTTCTGTTGGCAGAAGTCTATACTAGAGGTCTTTTCAAGCTCTATTATTTCTTCAATTCCTGAGCTTTTAAGTAAGGTATTATCCTCACTAATTTGCAGCATGTTGATTTGTTTTTTAAATTCTTTTATTGCTTTGTTATTACTAGTAAATATCATTATTTCTGTAATGATAAATTCAGATTCAAGCTGCAAGCATCTATCTATATTACCTAAAGAGATTTCCCGGTATTCTTTTATGCTGAAAATAGAGCCAAATTTCTGTTGATTTTCAAATATTGTTTGAAACGTATTGAAACCAAAAGCTATTTTAAAATTTCTAATATATTGCGACAGGTCCCTTTCATGTATTGGATAATCTTTGTGCGTTAATGTAACAATATAGTGGAGAAATTCTATCATTTCAGAATATATTTTACCTTCACTAAACCTTAGACTCAGTTTTTTAGCTCCAAAAGGTCCTAAATCATTTTGAATTACGTCAGTTATCTTTTGCAACTCCTGATGGCTTTCTTGTAAAGACAACTTATGCTTATTCTTTATTCTATTGAAAAAAAACGAATTATTAGTATGCTTGCCAAAATCGCTAAACAATATTACAATGTATAGTTCATTTATATACTGTAATTTACTATCAGTTAGTTTATTAAACCACGTTGAATGTAGGTTGTCAGAGAAGTCTTCAGTTTTATTCCATTTCAAGCTCAGTTTATTGCGCTTTCTAACGGTATGAATCCAAACGGTAAAACACAGGCTATTAATATTTTTTGATATGCTTTTTCTAATTTCAGTTCTGAGGTCGCTGTAGTTATCAACAGAAGAATAATCTTCTAACTTGATTATTTTTAACAATTCTCCCTGTTTTGTTAGTATGGTTTCTTCATCGTAATGACAAGCATAAGGAACAAAATCTAAATCAATGCTTTCTAGTAATGCTAAGTTGTTCTTTTTTTTAAGCTTAGAGTTAACTGTTGGTACTTTTAACTGCATATGCGTATTCAATAAAGATAATTAAAAAAGATAATTAAAAAAGATAAAAATACTATCTTAATTTTTATCTTTTTTTTCGCTATCGGATTGTAATTTTATATCTTTTGCAAAGTTAAATTTTTCTTTTAAGTAGTCTGTTGCCTTTTCTGTACTACCGAACATCAGGACCAGTACACCAAACATTATCATAAAAAAGATTAGACCTCTGAACACTACTGCAAGTATCACTGCAGCTATACACAACCCTATGATTGTTGAAGGACTCATATTTTCTACAGTATCTTTAACTGAAAATGAAGAAATAAAATTTTTTACCGTTTCTTGTATACCCTTTAATTCATCACTCGCCGAACTTGCTTCGCTAGAATATGATGCAAAAATGAAACTTAATAAGGCTACAAAAACCAAAACTTTATTCAATTGAATGCGCATCAACTAAACACCTTTTAAACATTCCTCAAATATAACAACTTTTATATCAATAGGCAAGAACTGAATTCACTTATCCACTACAAGTAATACATATTTAATTTTTACCGCTGTGAACATGCTGTAAGCTCTTATCATCAACAAGAGGACTCACATTAATGGATGTTAATTTACTTGATAGGAAGTTTGAATGCAATTCAGCTACTGCTGCTATAGCAAGCACTGCAACCATAGCAAGTAGTCCTGCTCCTATCAATCCTGATGTCATTGCTCCTGCAACAATGCACCCTATTGTGGAGAGAGCACAACCTGCTACAAGTGCAACGTGAAGATTTCTGTTATTGGGTTGGTTTTTAAGTAGGATATCTTTCTTAACTTGATCTGGATTTGCTTGACCATCTGAGTTTTCATTTTCTTGCATTTTTGGCTCTTTTTTTACAGTCTGCTCTGGCTGCACTTGAGTCTCGTTTTCTTTTGGGGATTCCAAATTTGATTCTAATAACTCAGTTTTTTCTCCACCCTCTGGTTGTAAGCCATTATCTCCTTCAACAGAGCTCAATGTTGAGTTTAAACTTTCCTCAGATGAAGTGCTTGTTACTAAAGTTAAACTGCTCCTTCTGCTACTTACTGGTGATTTCAAACTTTCTTTACTCGTTCTAGGTGAGTCTATTCCACTATCTGAGTCATTGCCACTACTGAGTTTAGAAGTTTTCTTCTCCTCTATTTCTTTCACAACCTTGCTATATTTTTCAAACACTTCCTCTGCAACATCTGAATTACTAAGTATTTTATTATCACCACTTTTTTTCTCAGCTACATTCAAGGGTGTTTCTTGTGTGTTGTTTTGCTCTTCAATATGTTTTAGCTGCATTTGATCTTCAATATTTTCTTCAACAGCATTTGGTATTGAGCTTACACTGCTGCTCCTGTTAGTAATATCCAAAATTGTTTTTACTATTTTTCCTCTTATTGTTTGTGGTCTTTGTGATTGTTCTCTTTCATTGTTAAATACTGTAGGTACAGCTAGTTCTTCTGATTTTATTACTTCATCTTTCAATGCAGGAAGAAAGTTTTCGATATAATACTTATAATGTTTTTGATATTCCTCTTGTTTTTCTGGTGATTTTTCTAATTGTTCTCTCAGCGATTTTTCTAATTCAGTTAATACCTCAGGACTAGCTCCTTCCTTGAACAACTCTATGCATTTTTTGATAGTTCCATCTCCCTTTTGTGGGCTTCCATATTTATGATTTTCTTTTGTTACCTTTTTGTATATAGTGTCGTGCAATTGTTGGTTAATATCTTTTTTAGAACTTAGCATAGACTCCTCCATACATAACAAAATGTATAGATACCTCTTTAGCGTTAATTTTACATTAAAACTGGGCAATTATGCCATATTATAAATAATTGCGGCAACTTGCTTATTGGAAGGTCGCTTAACTATTTGCTTTCTGGGCTTTCTACTTCTACAGATTTGCTATTAATATGATTCTTTGCTTGTTGAACTAACATATTCACTACTTCTTTTACAGGCTTTTCCCTATCAACCATGCCAACACTTTGGCCAGCCATTAGAGATCCTGTTTCAACATCTCCATCAATTACTGCTCTTCTTAAAGCTCCAGCCCAGAATTTTTCTATTTCAAGCTGCCCATCTTCTTTTGAGATCTGGCCCTTTTGGTATTCATCAATAACTTCTTTTTGACGCTTCATGAAGTCATCACTTGCTTTGTTGGCTATAGCTCTTACAGGAATTACAGGAAAATCAGCACTTATCTGTACAGAAGGTATTGCATTACGTGCGGCCGATTTAATAAACACTTCCTTAAAATTTTTGTGGGCAATTGACTCATTAGTGCAGACAAATAATGTGCCTATTTGACAGCCACTTGCTCCCATTTCTAAGTAATTAACTATCACTTCGCCTCTGCCTATTCCACCTGCAACAAACACTGGTATTTGTTCATTTTTAAAATGAGGCAATATCTCTTGTGCAAGAACAGAAGTGCTCACTGGACCTATATGCCCACCTGCTTCCATTCCTTCTATTATTAATGCATCTACTCCCATTTTTACTAACCTTTTCGCAAGGCTTAATGCTGGTGCAAAGCACATAACTTTAATGCCTGCACCCTTGATTTTTTCTATATTAGGCTTTGTTGGCAGTCCACCGGCAAGCACTATATGGCTCACTTTCGTTTCAATACACACATCTATCAACTCACTCAACTTTGGGTGCATAGTAATTAGGTTTACACCAAATGGCTTGTTAGTTAATTTTTGTGTCTCTATGATTTCTTTTTCCAGTAAGTCTGGGAACATTGCACCACATGCAATCACACCAAAACCACCAGCGTTTGAGATTGCTGAGACCAAGTTTCTCTCTGAAACCCAGCTCATAGCACCACCCATTATAGCAAACTCACTGCCAAGAAAATCTGTTCCTTTTTTCCAGAGGCTACTTAACATATAACCTATATCATACGTTTAAAAATGTTTTGCTTATCTATAAATGTGTGCTTCAAAGCGCCAAGTATATGTAAGATTATAAAGAGTACCATAAAATATGCAAGCATCGAATGTAGCTCGTTAGCCGTGTTAGCTAGATCTTTGTTTTGATTAATCAACAAAGGGATATGGAAAAAATATTTGATCTGTTTGCCAGAAGCAGAAGACATGACATAGCCAGATAGTGGCATTAGCACCATTAAAGAATACAAACCAAAGTGCACTGCTTTACTTATATTGATTACAAACCGAGAAAAATTTGCTGGAAGTGGTGGAACATAAGTAAAGACGCGAAAAAATATGCGTACTATGATTAATCCAAGAATAGTGATACCGCAAGCCTTATGAATAGCGTATATGTTGAACTTAATTTCATTGCTAAGTGGTAAGCTTTTCATATAAAGTCCAGAGCAAAGCATACCGATAATAAAAACAGCCATCAACCAATGGATAACTCTTAAACCTAGGCTATATTTATTGTCTTCCATTTTGATTACTCTAAAGTAGCATTTATATAATAGAAAAACTATTTTTCAATCAAAATTATTAAAGCAATTTAGATTTACCAACAATGTAGCTATACAAATTCGACCCAGCCGGAAGTCAAGGGCACCTAAATCAAGAAACGGATTAAACGAAAAACTTACTTGACACCCTTCGCCAGCGCCCTTATCATGAAACTGAAGCTATTGTATTTGCTTTCGCCAATCTGCAGATTAAAAGGTAAGGATTACTTAATGTATCGGCGTCTTATGTTCAATTTTTTGCAGTATATAGATACTGTATGTCTTTACAAAACTTCATCTACATCTAGATTTTTATCTAAATAAGCTGAACGCGCTTATAAAGCGTTACAAGACATCAAAAAATGCCAATACTCGACAGAGATAGTAAAAGACTAGCTAACTCGGGGATTCTTTGTCTTTTTTTCTGCTTAGTAAATTTCTTAAACATTTGCAGCGTAGGTTAGTTGCAATTAAAAGCGGCTGAATCTCGCTTGTCAAGCGTTTAAAACATAAAAAACGCCAATATTTTAAAGCGGATAATAACCTCAGGGCTTCTTTTGCCTTTTTTTTCATTTAGTAAATTTCTTAAATATTTATAGCTAAACGACAACCGTCATCCCGCTACGTGTTAGCGGGATCTATGTTAAGAGATACCGCGAATGAATCGCGGTATGACGGTGTAATGATGGTTAAGTAATTCGTCATCCCGCTGCTTGTTAGCGGGATCTCTTGTTAGCGCCGCGGCAGAATGACGGTTCGTAGCGGTATGACGGTTAAGCAATTTGTCATCCCACTACGTGTTAGCGGGATCTCTTGTTAGCGCCGCGGCGGTATGACGGTTCGTGGCGGTATGACGGTTAAGCAATTTGTCATCCCACTACGTGTTAGCAGCTAAGAGATACCGCGAATGAATCGCGGTATGACGGTTCGTGGCGGTATGACGGTTCGCGCGGTGGCATGACCTCGTCATCCCGCTACGTGTTAGCGGGATCTATGCTTTGAGATACCGCGAATGAATCGCGGTATGACGGTGTAGATGATGGTTAAGTAATTCGTCATCCCGCTACGTGTTAGCGGGATCTCTTGTTAGCGCCGCAGCGGTATGACGGTTCGTGGCGGCATGACGATAAGGTTCCAGTGTCAAGCGTTTGGCATGCAAATTTCCTTAAACGTTCGTAAGCTTAAAACTTTACTTTAGATCAAACTGCTGTATAGTGACTTTATAGCTTTAGTTTTACAATGAGTATACCTAGTATAGAAAATTGTGATCTTCACAATAAAGCCGTCTTACTCAGAGTTGACTTCAATGTTCCTATAAAAGATGGAGAAATTCGTGACGTCACTCGTATTTTGAGAGCATTGCCTACTATTCAGTATTTAGTGAATGCGAGTGCAAAGATTATTATTATATCACATTTTGGACGCCCAAAGGCCAGAGACAATAATCTGTCGCTAAAAAATGTAATTGACACTTTATCGCAGTTACTAAATAAAAAAGTGAAATTCATTGACGATTGCTTTGGTGAAAAAGTACAAAGAGCAGTAAGTGTTATGGATGCAGGAGATATAATATTACTAGAGAATCTAAGATTTTATAAAGAGGAAGAGCAAAGTGACTCAAATTTTGCCAAACAACTAGCATCTCTAGCGGATATATATGTAAATGATGCATTTTCTTGCTCTCACAGAGCTCACGCTTCTATTTCACGCATTACAGAATTTTTACCTTCTTATGCGGGATTTTGCTTGCAAGATGAGCTAAAGTATCTTGAAAAAGCTGTATCATTTAAAGCTAAACCTATTACTGCGATAGTTGGGGGAGCTAAAATATCAACTAAAATAAAAGTGCTTATGAAGCTAACAGAAAAGGTTGATTACCTAGTTCTAGGTGGTGCAATAGCCAATAATTTTTTGTCATTTAGCAAAGTAAATATAGGGAAATCTTTCTTTCAAAATGGTGTTGACGACCTTCTACATAATATTGTTGAAACAGCAAATAAAAACAATTGCAAAATAGTTGTGCCAGAAGACGTTCTGGTTGCAGTAAACTCTGATTACAGCACTAGTATTTCAAGAAGAACTGAGTCCATTTTGGACGGTGATATAATTTTGGATATCGGACCACAAACTTTGAGTACAATAAGCAGTATAATAGCAAGCAGTAAGACTCTGCTGTGGAATGGACCTATTGGTGTTTTTGAACATTCAGCTTTTGCAAGTGGTACAATAGGGGTAATGAAAATCGTAAGTGACTTAACGCACAAAGGAAAGTTAACCAGCATAATAGGGGGAGGCGATAGTCTATCTGCAATAAGCGCTGCAGGCCTTACCGATAAGGATTTTACATATGTTTCCACTGGTGGAGGAGCATTTTTAGATTGGTTAAGTGGCGATGAAATGCCGGGAGTTGCTGCTCTGCAAAAACGATTAGATTAAAACTTTTTTAAATTATTTCTTATAGGCTAGCTTTTTTGTGAACGTGATTATGTCGAAGACAGTTAAACTAATTTTGTGTTTAATAATACCAATAATAGGATTTATTTTTTATATTAAGGATCATTATTTTCACACCGGCTATGTAGAAGAAAATGTTGAAGTCAATTTTGAACCATTTTTCAGTTCACAACCAGCCACCGTTTCAGAATTAACTGACTTCGATAGAGGAGTGTTGAAAGTTTGTGGAGATTGGGGAGCACATCCAGATAAAGAAGATTTCAAAATTTTACTTAGTTGTCCGCAGCATCAAGAAGTAGTGAAAGGAATATATAAGTGATTACGCCAGATGCGGATTTGGAGTTACTTAAAGATGAACTGGCTAACATTTGGTTTACAAATAGTGAAAGTGAAAAAGAAACTATAGGGTTTGGACATATTTTTTGTGGTGAGCCAAACGATAAACTAGGTGGTATGCATTTTGTAGGTAGATATGTTGAAGCTCAAGAAGATAAATGGGCAGGTGCAATTTGGAATGATAAGTCCCTATGCAATAAATCAGATATTAAGCCGCCAGTTTATACATTTGGAATGAAATATTTAGGTAAGGATGGGGAAGTGAAAGTTAAATGCCCAAATGGATACGCATATAACCTTCATGCCGATAATTTCTGCAACTAAGGCGTTTAAGGAATTAGGAAAAGATGGAATGTGTCTATATGAAATGGAAGATGACGATTATCAATCAGTGTTTGTAAGAAAGAATGATGCTATACTCACGTTCTATCCTGACTTAACACCAAAATGTGATGATAAGAGTACTTATTGTAGTTGCGGTAAATCTTAATTTCAAAACCAATAGGGTAAACAAATGATAAAAATGCTATAGGGTGTAGCAAATCCAAATGAGTTAAAATTTTGATTAAAGGGTTTTGTGAATAATAATGAAGAAGGGCATTATTCGTCTAATAAAAGCAATTCAATACTCTTGTGAAGGAATAAAATCAGCTTTTATATCAGAAATTGCGTTCAGACAGGAGTTACTGCTTTTTATAGTATGTGTCTCAATTTTGTTTGTTTTGGATGTAAGTAATCTAGAACGTACAGTAATGATAAGCAGCCTATTCCTGGTGTTAATTGTGGAAATTGTTAACACTGCTTTTGAAACGACAATTGAGCGTATTTCCAGTGAACAACACATACTTTCAAAAAAGGTGAAAGATCTAGGTAGTGCAGCAGTTTTTCTTTCATTAATTAACTTCCTGATAACATGGATGATAATATTGATAGGTTAATACGAATGTTATTAAGATATGTTGTCAAACTCACCAATTAAAGTTTTTATATCTTGCGGTAAATCAGAGACAAATTCCATGTATCCCTTACTTTTGGGGTGATATAAGCCCAGTGTATAAGCATGTAGTGCTTGTCTATTGAAATTACGAATAAAACTAGAGTTTTTAGCATATTTTGTGCTTTTACTACTATTTTTTCCATAAACTTGATCACCAACTATGGAATGTCCTATGTGGCTCATGTGGACTCGAATTTGGTGTGTTCTGCCTGTCTCTAAAGTGCATTTAACGAGGCTTACTTGTCCTATAACTTTTTGCACTAAATAGTGAGTGATTGCTAATTTGCCTGTGATTTTTGTTACACACATCATTTCTTTATTACCGCGTTTGGGAGCAATGTTAGTTTTTATCGTGCCTTGCTGAGAAGATAATGTTCCCCAAACTACTGCTAAGTATTCCCGCTTTATTTTGCGATTCGATAACAATTCAGACAAAAAACTATGGGCTGCTTCATTTTTTGCAATTACCATTAGCCCACTAGTATCTTTATCGAGTCTATGAACAATTCCTGGTCTTACATTAAGGTGAGCGATAACTGCGTTCAAAAGCGTATCATTGTTTGTCCCAGCACCTGGGTGCACTGTTAATCCACTTTGTTTACTCAGAACTATAATATCCTCATCTTCATAGACGATATCAAGTTTTATGTCATAATTAGGCTCAATTGATGTGGATATGTCAGGTTGAACGAGATGTACTATATACTCTTCACCTGGTTTTACTATGTGATCATTATTAATTATCGGTATGCCAAGTAATTTCACCTGCTCATTTTGTATCAATCTTTGAGCTTTACTGCGTGATATGTTGCATTTTTCAGCTATATAGGTGTCTAACCTTAATTTCTCTTTATCATTATTAACACTTAAGGTTATTATTGAGTGATCTATAGTGATTTACCCCGCGCCATTTCCCATGCTGCTTGAACATTTGGGTCTGTAAACATTGTTGCACTAGACTCAATTTGCAGATCACCTTGTTTTTTAATATGGCAAATTGTTTGAGAGCCATCTTTCCAGTAGATTGTAACTTTATTATCAAAATCTCGTAATGTTGCCTCAACCTTTTTTTCTTTATTATCTTTTTCTTCCAGCTTAATAGATTCTAATAAATAATATAGAAAGTCACTTGGTTTGCCGTTGATTTTTTCTTTCCATTCATCTGTTTTTTCTTGTTCAGATTTTTTTTGCTCTAACTTTTCCTTCTTTTGCTGCAGCTTATTTTGTTCTGCTTCCAGCTCTAACTTTCTAACTGTGTCACGTAGTTCTTTGACTTTATTTTCTAATACTAATAATTTATTAGTATTATTTCCATTGTTAGCTTCTAAATCAGGCGTACTTGGTTGAGCTTGCTTCTTTTTTATTTCTTCTAATTCATTCCTTACTACGTTTAATTGCTTCTTCAATTCCGTTTTTTCCTTTTCTGTATCCTCTTTTAACTTTTTTAGCATGCTAAGGAACTCGTTATTATTAGACTGCGTAGTTGATTGAAGCCAGCCTACAAAGCGGCTTGGTTCAAATCGTTCAATTTTATCTTCAGCAATTTTAATAGCATTCTCTAACCTAGAAAAAGTACCTTCAATATCTAGTGAATGTGCTTTTTTTGTCAATTCTTTAGTGTTATTTAAAACTTCTGAAATTTCTGCATGTAGCCAATCTAAATCTTTTTTGATGTCTTCTCTGATTTTTTTTAGGTGATCAAGCGTTTCTTTAATGTTAATATTTGCAGGCTTTAAAAGACTATTATCAAGTAAATCGCAAGCTTTTTTAAGGTTACTGTCAAATGAGTTGCAAAGCGGACTAAGTAGTTTTTTCATTAGAGATATTAGTTCATTTTCCCTTTTACCAAGCTTATTTTCTACTACTGATACAATCATGCCCTTTCCAGACCAGTATGGAAATAGAAGACCTAAAGAACTGTGTTTTCTAATAGTATGATTTTCATGATCCACGCTATTACTTATTAGATTGCTAAGTGTTGATATGATGCATAAAAGAATAGCGACTAATAAAGCTATTAATATTATTGGAGCATTAATGGATTGTGATATTGCTGAAACTACTATAATAGTACCAAATACATATGATCCAGTAAACAAGAGAATCCTATTTCTATTTTCTGCTTCTATATCTTCTAGTATTTCTCTCTGCGTCTTAGAAATTGGTAAAACTATTGAAAGCTTTTCCCCCTTTTTATCTAAATTTGTTACAATTTCAATTTTTTCGGCTTCTTGAACAATCTGGCTGTACTGTTCATCAACTTGATAGTTTCCTACTTTTTTATCTATCTCATTCTCTTTTATTTTTTATGTATTTATAAAGTTTATAACAGCAGTAAATAAGAGAACTATAAGAGGAATAAAGGCAAGAGGTGCTTGCGTGAACGCAAACCCAGCAATACTTACTGTAACAGGCTGAATAGAAAAGGCAGTAAATGCTATAAGAGTAGCAATGGTACTTGCTATCGATATAGTACCAGAATACTTTCTTATAGAGCTCAAAATTCTACTGGGCTGGTCAGAAAGTTTTCTAAATCCTAAAAAATCAAAATAGTCTTTGAAAGGATCTTGAGTGTCTGTAACCATAACATTTTTCTAGTTTAAACTTATTTAGGTATACATTAACCAAACCTTAAAATCAAGTTTCTTAATTTTTCAACATGTGCCAAGGCCTATTGGAGCGCACTGTATTAATCTTTACGTAACGATTTGTTAACCAAACAGAATGTGTGCCATACGTTTCTAGATCAGCATGTTTAATAATTTTAGCGTTGCAAGCTGAATAGTCAAACTCACTTAATTGAATTGTTAAATCAACTTTATCACAATTTTCTGAAATATCTTCTTTTTTATAAGCTAGCAGCACTAATTTATTATTTCCTTTATTATATATGCAGCCATACTTTAGTCTTTTATCTGGATTGCTATATTTTGTATGATTCAAAATTTGGTTCTGTCCGTTTTGCTTTGCCCACGTTTTGATAACAAAATTTCTGCTTTTTCTAGTGAGAGAATATAGTAAGTTATCACTCTCCTTTGCAGCAACATTATCAGCATTTATTAGGATGTCGGGGGTTTTATATGCAGCGCTAAAGCAAATACCTAGTACAATAAAAAAAAATCCCAAAAAACGCCAATTTCTTTCCCACAAGCACAGCCACAATAACCCAAATGTTATTATAATAATTGATGAGGCAGGAAAAGTACGAATGGGAATAACCAAATACTGAAGACTAGCGATAGCGTTTGTTATATACAAAATGCTGTCAATTGGGCGCTCTATAAGTGGCGCTATAATCCACTCAATACCCAAAGGAATCAAAAAAACATAGATTATTCCAAGTGGAATAATAATTAATGTAACTATCGGTATAGCAACTAAATTTGTGATAATGCCACTAATTGAAAAATAATTAAAATTATATATCGTATACGGAACAGTTGCTAAACTTGCTATTACTGAGCTGATCATTATCGACACAAAATATTTCATTATTTTTATTTTGAATAATTTGTTGGCATTGATCTGATAACTGGCAACCAGTGCCAAAACAGCAGAAAATGACATCTGAAAGCCAGGCTTTAAAATTGCTTCTGGTTCTACTGAGAGTATCACTGAAGCAGCAAACGCAATTGCTATTAACCCTCGATATTTTCTCTCTATCATTATTGCAACGAGTACTAAAATCACCATGATGTAGGCACGCTGAGCAGAAATTTGCATACCGGTAATCAACAAATAAAACGTGGTTGGCAAGATAGTAAGGAATGCAGATATTTTCTTGGTGTTATACTTAAGAGTCAAAGTTTCAGATATTGCGAATAAATTACGAAACACTACAAAAAACAGACCAGCAACGAATGATAAATGCAAACCAGATATGGCAAACAAATGTGCTATACCTGAATCTCGTATCGCGTCCATAGTTTTTTGATCTATGCCATCTTTTTTACCGATCAGTAATGCAGAGATTATATCCGCATGTGGTTTCTTGATATTTTGCTGCAGGTTTTCATAAATGTATTGACGGAAAGATTCTATATATTCTTGAAATTTCCTTGCTTCAGCCTTTTTGTGCAGGGCTATTTTGCTTGTTGCAAAGCCTGTTGCACTTATTTTCTGGTAATATGCTATTCTTGCAAAATCGTATGCATACTCCGAGGGCGCAATCTTTAGAGGGAAGAGTTTTGCTGATAATTTTACTTGATCGCCTATTTTAATGCCTTTTTCCACTTTGGTTCTAACTGATATTCTGATGTTATCTAGAGCTCTATCCGGTGTCATTCCAGCGCGTGACGCTGGAATCCATATCTTTTTTTTCTGGATCCCAGTATCAAGTACTGGGATGACAAAAGGGGGCGCTGGGATGACAGGAGAGGATTTTGAGATAGTAGGGGATTTTTCAACAGAAAGCAGAAATTGTTTATATGAGCCCCTGTCGTTAATATCCTTCACTGTGGCAACGATATCTTTTACATATCTCTCTTTATCAAGAATTTGAGTATCAACTAAAGCTGTTCTTAATTTACTAGCTGTAAATCCTATGAGCACTGCAATTAAAGCGATACACAATATCGCGTACCTTTTATACAATATTGCAATCAAAATTAGTGTGGGTAAAAGCAAAAGAAAAATAGATATGCAGCTTGGTTCAAAACTTAGGGAAAAATAGGTTAGAATTCCTACACACTGAAAAACAGGAAACCACAGTATCAAGTTATATTGTTCATTGCGCAGATTGTTACGTATATAACTAACTATTATGTCAAGAAAAGTTAATAAGTGTGTCGATATTTGCATGTGGTGAAATTTTATTTTTCTTTTTTCATTATTTGTATATATAATAACTAAATAAGCAACGACGCGGGATGGAGCAGCTCGGTAGCTCGTCAGGCTCATAACCTGAAGGTCGTAGGTTCAAATCCTACTCCCGCAACCATTTTTAAGGATATAGTTGTTCCACTTTCCAATCGCTTCCCTCAACAAGAGTGTATCTAAATCTAATATGCTTCCTATATTCACCTTCTTGCCAAAATTCAATTACTTTTGGGATTACGCAAAATCCCACCCAAAAATCAGGACGAGGGACCTTTTGATCATAAAATTCTTTATTCTTCAATTCAATAGCTTGCTCAAAATCTTGCCAATCTTTCAGAATGCTCGATTGTTTTGAGCACCATGCGCTAATTTGACTATCACGTGCTCGAGAAGAGAAGTATTTGTCAGTTCTTTCATCGTTTAGAAGTTTAACCTCTCCTTCAATTCTTACCTGCCTAGAAAATTCTATCCAGTGAAACACTAACGCAGCTTTGGGGTTCTCAGTCAATTCTTTCCCTTTTTTACTGTTTACGTTAGTGAAAAACACAAAACCTTCTTTGCTATATTCCTTTAGTAATACCACTCTTGCAGATGGAATACAGTCTTTGCTACAAGTTGCTAGCGTCATTGCAGTTGGTTGTTCACACGGAGAATTAAGTACTGCTTTGTACCACTTTGAAAACAAATCAAATGGATCTTTTTCAAGTGAAAATATCATATCAAAAAATAAAATCTTAATTCTGGCACGCGTTGCAAAAATAAGTGCTACGGCCATTTTGTCGTATAAGTGTTATGATATTATTGCAAATCTTGCAAGGTTTTTGAACTTTACCATATACGTAAAAGTTATTTTGAAAGTATCCAGCAGATCCAGATGGCTGTGCATAATCTTTCAGTGTTGAACCGCCTGCAGCAATTGCATCACTCAGAGTATTTTTTATTTCAGCAGCAAGTTTTTCGCACTCCCTATAGGTCAAGTTTTTTGCTGACCTGAGTGGTGATATACAGGCTCTAAACAAGCTCTCAGAAGCATATATGTTGCCTACGCCAACTATTGATTTATTGTCCATTAACGCTGATTTGATATTCACTTTTTTGTTTTTCAGCAACTCCTGTAAATAGTCTCCACTGAATTCATCCGTGAGGGGCTCTATTCCAAAATCGCTAAAAAAATCCGTTTCTTGTTCTTTATTTAAAACGATAACTAATCCAAATCTTCTTGGGTCATTAAAAATTATTGAAGTATTGTCAGAAAATAAAAATACCACGTGATCATGCTTATTCCGCATTTGATCGTGGTCAGCATATATAAGCTTTCCGCTCATGCCAAGATGTATGATTACAGCCACACTACCATCTGTATTCCAGATGGTATACTTACCTCTACGCTTGATGTTGCGTATGACTTTGCCCTTTAGCATATCATCAATATTTTTTGTTATTGGGGCACGTAAATTCCAATTATTCACTATAACATTACTGATTTGCTTGTTTTTAATTTTATCAAGCAAAAAATTAGAGATTACTTCCACTTCCGGTAGTTCTGGCATGATACCTCCTTCAAAACTTAAGTTTCTGATGGTAATTTTGTCGTTCTCAAATACATTCGAGTATTCTGCGGTGCTTTCTCCTAAAAATTCCTCACCACAAACGAGTTTTGAAAGGGTTCTCTGTCTACTCTGTTGCTGCTTTTTTCTTTTCAAAATATTTTGCTTTAAAGCTTTCGCTAATCTTTTTTTCTCCTCTTCTTTTTCCTTATTCTTTTTTGTGTTATTCATTATCATAATATATAAACTTGCCGTTGTAGCTCAGGTGGTAGAGTACGTCATTGGTAATGACGAGGTCCCAAGTTCGAGTCTTGGTAACGGCACACTGATTATACTTATAATATTGCATAACTTGTAAGCAAGGCTTAGAAGAAAGTTACAGAGGTAAGTTGTCATGCTTTTTCCATATCCTTTCTACCTTCTTGTTTTTGAGTAGCTCTAATGCTTTACAAAAGTGATACCTTGTTTTACTTGGCACTATAATGTCATCAATGTATCCATATGATGCAGCAAAAAATGGGTTAGCAAATTTTTCTTTATATTCTTTAATTAACGTTTGCTGATCTTTTTCGTGTCGAAATATAATCTCAACTGCACTTTCAGGGCCCATCACAGCTATTTCAGCAGTTGGCCAGGCATAATTTATATCACCTTTTAGATGTTTCGAATTCATAACAATGTATGCACCACCATACGCTTTTCTAGTGATAAGGCTAATTTTCGGCACGGTCGCTTCAGCGTAAGCGTAAAGCAGTTTCGCTCCGTGTTGTATTATATTATTGTATTCTTGATTTGTACCCGGCAAAAATCCTGGAACATCAATAAGTGTGATGATCGGAATGTTAAATGCGTCACAAAACCTTACAAACCTCGCAGCTTTTCTTGAAGAATCAATATCCAAACATCCTGCAAGGTGCATAGGTTGATTTGCAACAATACCGACAGTATTTCCTCCAATTCTACCAAAACCAGTTATGATATTACGAGCAAAATCAGGTTTCAGTTCAAAGAAATTCCTTTCATCACAAACTTTTTCAATGAGTTCATACATATCATAAGGAGTATTAGGATTGGTAGGAATTAGAGTGTTTAAGGATTCATCAATGTCGTCAACATCATTACAGATTGGTGCAGATTTTGGTGATTCTTGATTATTTGCTGGTAAGAAAGTAAAGAATTCACGCATTTTTAGCAGCATTTCAACATCATTATTGAATGCAAAATCCGCTACTCCTGTTTTGCTTGTATGAATTTTTGCTCCACCGAGGTCTTCGAAACTTACATCTTCGTAGGTAACCTTTTTTACTACATCTGGCCCGGTTATAAACATATATGAACTGTTTTTCACCATGAAAGTAAAGTCAGTTAATGCTGGGGAATAAACTGCACCTCCTGCACATGGGCCCATAATTAAAGAAATTTGTGGTATAACACCCGATGCATTTACGTTTCTTTGAAAAATTTCTCCATAACCAGCAAGAGAATTTACTCCTTCCTGAATTCTGGCTCCACCAGAATCATTTAGTCCGATAATTGGAACTCTGGCATTAATTGCCATATCCATAATTTTGCATATTTTTTTTGCATGTGACGCACCAAGTGAACCACCAAAGACAGTAAAATCCTGAGAATAAACAAAAACTTTTCTGCCATAAATAGTACCATGACCAATCACTACCCCATCACCTAAAAAATTAGCATTTTGCATGCCAAAATCATTTGCATGATGTTTTACGAATTTATCGTATTCTGCAAAAGAACTTTCATCGAGCAATATACTGAGCCTTTCTCTAGCAGTTAATTTCCCTTTTTCATGTTGTTTGGTAATCCTGTCAGAACCGCCTCCTTTTTCAGCTTCTAGTGCTTTGGTTTTTAGATTTTCTAGTATTTTAAAGTCTTGCATACAATAAAGTAGTTTTCAAATTAGTTGTAGACTTTATTAAGTTTACAAACCCTACTAACTATACACATACACTATTGCTATATGCAACAATGTATGTATGATAATTGTTAATGCTCTGGTGATTCATGGTCACTACTTTGAAAATGTTGCGATGTGTCAACACTTTTCATATTAGAAAGAGGTGGACTAACTGCACTGCTTTTTGTTTGTGCAAAACTTTTAGCAGCTTCAACAACCTTGCTTATACGAGGTTCTTTTTCTAGCTCTTTTAGGTACTTTGAGAAGATTTCACAACTTTTGTCATCCATATGTACCATTATTTTACCAAAACTTTCAGCTTTTTCATAAGATAAAATCATTTCGATCTTTTCATCGCCTACCCTAAAGGTCATTTTTACTTTGCCTTGCATATCATGATATTGCCAGCTTTTTATTCAGATTAGATTATCTCCTTCTCCTATTCGCAATGCACCATATTCTAAGTCCTTAAATTCCGGGGAGTTCATAAATTTTGCAGGAGTGATCACACTTTTTTCTGGACACTGTACATAATAAAATTTATTATCTCTTTCTACTACAATTTCTTTTTTTTTGTCATTTTCAATACTATCACTTACAATTTGTTTTAGACGTGACAAATATTCGCCGCGTTCTTTCAGTATATCTTCTGGCAATAATCTCCGAACTTCTTGGCTCACATCAGTGCCTGTTGAAACTAGATTAAACATTTCTAACATAAGAGGCCGTAGTTTTTCTTTTCCAGTCTCAGTAACATTTTTATCTTGCTCCATGAGGTGGTATAAGATCAGTATCGAATAATCTATTATTGATGACTTTTTTCTCCTTGGAATACATCAACACTAAACATGACCTTGTGCTTTTTTGCATCGTCTATAGATTTTTGAAGTCTCTTTGCTATGTTTTCGATAGCTTCATCATTAGGTAAGTGTTCAGGCAATGGCGTCAACTTAAGGAAAAATATCAGCGATAGTGTATAAAATTTCTCTCTAAATTTTTTATCATTAAATTATCCAAAGAGTGCAAGGGACAGCACTTTTGTTTCTGTTTTATTTCAACAAAGAAGTCTAAAATGTGTCCTTTTTAGGTGAAATATGCAAAAAGGAAAAAACCTTATTCTACAAATTAAAAATATAATATACTCGAAAACTTTTCAGAAAATCCATTGTGTTGAGTTTTACACGAACAAGAAAACTTCCTTTTTCGACAGTATTTTCTATGATTTTAAAGTTAGTTAAAAAAAGTTTGGGAATAGAATGTGAACTTATGGAGCCATTGACATGTACCCTCAAAGCAAGCTTTTTCTAAAGCAAGGTATAAGATTTGCCATACAGGCTTTCAAGAATTTAAGCATCCAAACAGCCTATCAGGATGAACCTGAGTTGGAGAGGCTATAGACTTATTGCAGCAGATGGTTCTGGTATGAGATTACCCAGCTCTGGGGAAATTGTATCCGAGTTTGAACCAAATGGAACAACAGGCACCATTGGCAATTTGTTTGTTGATTTGTGTACTTCGCTAATTTGTAGTGCTCGTCTTGCAGCTTGGAATATAGGTGAACAAACGTTGGCGGCAGAGCAATTACCCGAAGTTATCACTCAAATGCGTTTATTAAATCAAGAGAAATTATTATTTATCTATGATCGTCTTCAGTAAAATTCATTCAGCAGCATTATGATTTGGAAGTAGATTTTATTTTTCGCTTGCAAAAAAGAAATTATAGTAAGCTATGGGAACGCTGGCGAATTAGATTTTGATTTTATATTAGAAAATGAAAAGCTAAAAAATAAAATGAAAGGACAGAAAGTAAGAGTTATAGTGCTGACATTAGCCAACTGAGAAACAGAGTTTTTGACCGAGACTTTGGAGCAAAGCTTATGTGTTAAGGTGGCACATAGAGGAGTGCTATAAACGACTCAAAGTAGGAGCAGAGTTAGAGAATTTTTCTGGAGAGGCTGTATTACAAGAATTTTGGGCAAACTTGGTCATGTGCAATATATTATCGCTTCATATATGTGATGCACAAGGGCCTTGGAACCCAGATCAAATTACTGAGTATCGTTTAAATTTTTCAGTTTTATTTGGTGTAATGAGGCAGAAACTCTATCAGGTACTTATTGCGCCAAAAAACTTTCAAGCCCTTTTTAAGTATACGCGCTAAAGTTAAAATCCGACCGGGACAGCCGCAATAAAGTAGATAAGCCTAAACGCCATCATGTCTTTAGGAGAGTTTGCTAATGAAAGTTCTTAAGTTGACGCCATTGGCTGAACGGATACGGAATGACACCATCCTTTTTTCTGGATTCCAGACTGGAATGACACCTCTGGACACTTCCGTCGTAAAGGAACCAGTGTCAGCTACTCGGATGACACCTTTTTTCTACTTAGTTTGGGTTATGCAAGAAGTCTAATGAAGTGAAAATAAATTTATTTACCAAAATAGAGTTGCCTTGGTCTACAGATCTTAGTTTCTTTATCATTTATCATTTCATACCACTGAGTAACCCAACCAGTGGTTCTTGCAAGTGCAAAAATAGGCGTGAACATATTTGAGGGGATATCAATAGCATTCATTATTATACCTGAGTAAAAATCAACATTTGGATATAACTTACGCACGATAAAATATTCATCCTTTAAAGCTATTTCTTCAAGTTTTTTTGCAATTTTAAGCAGTTCATTATTTTGTTCTAGTTTACTTAGAACCTCATGGCAAGCGCCTTTCAATATACGCGCGCGCGGATCATAATTTTTATAAACACGATGTCCAAATCCCATCAATTTAAATGGATCTTTATCATCTTTAGCTTTTTCGATGAATTTATCTATATCTCCACTTTGCTCTATCTCTTTTAGCATATTTATAACTGCCTCATTAGCTCCACCATGTGCTGGTCCCCAAAGTGTAGCAACTCCTGCAGAGAGGCTTGCAAACAGATTAGAACCAGCCGATCCCACCAATCTGACAGCCGCCGTAGAAGCATTCTGTTCATGATCAGCATGGAGAGTAAATATTTTATCCAGAGCTTTTGCAAAAAGGGCGCTTTTATCATTATCAACAGCATCGCCAAATATCATCTTTAAGAAATTTTCACTGTAACTTAATTCATTGTTAGCATTTATGAATTCCTGATTGTTGATATGCCTATAAATCATTGCAATAATTGTGGAAACTTGCGCTATTGCAGAAATTCCAAAATCTAGGTCTTCACCATTGACATTGTTGCCATGCTTTTCATGATAAGATGCTGACAAACTTGCAAAACATGCAACTAAGATTGACATAGGGTGAGCAGTTTTTGGAAATGCTTTAATTACATTTGTAACTTGCTCTGATACTTTGGATGATTCTTGTATTTTGAGAAGAAATTTTTTGTGTTGCTCTGAACTGGGTAATTCACCATAGAGCAATAAATAAATCACAGCAGTAAAATTATTATTCTCTGCCAAATCAGCTATATTATGTCCCCTATATTTAAGAACTCCTTCATCTCCATCAATGAATGTAATTGTAGAAGAGCATGAAGCTGTAGAAACAAACCCTGGATCGTAAGTGAATAATCCTGTCATCTTATATAAATCCTTGATATTTAACACATCAGGACCTGTTGTTCCGCTTAATACAGGTAGCTCGATTTTTAATCCATTACTTAGTTCTAATAGCACTTTTTTATCCATCACTTAAGCTACTTAAATTTTATACAGAATATACAAACTGAGGAGTATATATTAATACAGTTAACTTTACATTAACCGTATTAAGCGGTCATCAATGCTTTTACTTTTGCATTTAAGCGACTTATTTTACGCGCAGCAGTATTCCTATGAATAACACCTTTATTCACACACTTGTGTAAATTAGATTCAGCATTCCGAAATGCCAGAACAACATTTTCTTTGTCGCCAGACTTGATTATATCAACCAATTTTCTAATAGAGGTGCGAGTTTTACTTTTCCGCATCTTATTTATTAAAGTGCGCTTTGCTATTACCTTTATCATTTTTTTAGCACTCTTATGATTTGCCATATATTAATACCTAAAATACTGTACTTTTCTTTTAATTATAAAGTTTTTTTGTTAATTTGCAATATCAGTTTTTCCTATGGTTAATCTACTGCTTCTCTCTTCAATAATTTTTTCTAAACTTTGCAAGAATTCATTTTTGTTTAACCCAGGATATATTGGGGGCAATATTTCTATTACTGCCTTTCCGGGATTCTTTCTCAGAGAAAGTATGCTTTTTGGCCAAAACAAACCAGTGTTTAAAGCAACCGGTAACACAGGAACAGATAATACGCTATATAAAGCAGCAATACCTGGTTGATATTTTATATTTTGGTTTATAGTTGTTCTTGTACCTTCAGGAAATATTATTATGCTTCTATTTTCTTTTATACGCATTTTTGCTAGTTTGATTATATGGCGTATAGAACTGATACCATCTGAACGGTTAATAAAAATCATTTTCAGCGCTATAAGATGCAAACCAATGAATGGAATCCATTTCAATTCACGTTTTAAAATAAAAACCGCTTTTCTAAATAGTAGTATAAAAATAAATGTTTCAAATGGAGATTGGTGTTTAGATGCAATGATAAAAGGTTGCTTAGGGATGTTTTCCATTCCCCTCACTTCATATTTAATGCCACATAATAAACGCAGCATGAATAATACAACTCTCACCGAACAGACGAGGAAAATGGTTATTACACACTCAGAAAAGAAAATTACAGGGAGAGTAATGAAAGTATAGAATACCTCCCATAATATAAGAAAGAAATTAAACAATAAACTTGAAATCACAAACTCACATAAATTTATTTAAATTTAACTTTATTACAAATTAAAAACAATAAATTTAATTATTGATCATCTGAGTAATAGGATGCGAATCAGCTAATTTGTCCTTTAACTTTTCGTTAGCAATATGAGTATATATTTGTGTTGTAGAAAGGTTAGTATGGCCAAGAACTTTCTGTATCAACACAATATTTGCTCCGCTATTTAGTAGATGGGTAGCAAAAGAATGCCTAATCACGTGTGGAGAGATCTCATTTTCATCAATATTGCATTTTCTTGCCAACTCCTTCATTAATTGACCGAGCCTCTGCCTTGTAATTGGTTTATTAGGTTTATCACCTGGGAATAGCCAATCGGATTCCTTTTCTTTAGAGATCAGATTATCACGAACTGATAAATAATTTCTAAGGCTCTGCAATGCTTGTTCATTAAAAAGAATTTGCCTCTCTCTACCACTTTTTCCTTTTATTATTATATAGCATTCTTTGTTATTACTGTTTATTAAATGTGACACTTCACATAATTTCATACTAATTAGTTCAGAAACACGCATTCCAGAAGAGTAAAGGATATCTAAAATCGCACATAGCCTTTTACTGCTTATCTCTTTATTCGATTCGCTTGCTGATTTTCTCACTGTGTCCATTAGCAAAAATATTTCTTCGACACTTAAATACTTAGGCAAAGGACGAGAAACTTTTGGATTCTTTAATTCAGCATCATTAGCCGGCGCTGGATTAAAATCTATTATTCCGTCATTAAATAGACACTTGTAAAAATTTTTCATAGCGGATATTTTTCTTGATATAGAGCTACTTTTATATTTTTTTTGTGTACATAAAGATTTCACATAATCTTTAATATTGGTTTTGTTTACACCAACCAAGGTAGTGCCGCTTTCCAATAAAAATTCTTCAAACTGGTGTAAATCCGAACGATAACTTTCCAGAGTATTTTGTGCAGCGAACCTCTCTGAAGCTAAAGCATCTATGTAATATGTTATGTAAAGATTTTCTTTTTTATTTTGCGACTGTTTATTTTTCATTATCAGTTCCTATATTTATTTCTTTGGCTATAATTTGATTAGAAGTGTTCCCTGTGTTTCTTATGAGAAAATATGAGACAAATAAAGCATTTATCAATAGAGTGAACATCACAAACTTTTGCTTTAACCTTTTTCTTAAATTTAATCTTACTCTTATCATAGTTAAATTATAACGTTAAATCTATAAAAAACACCTTATAAAGTGAGCTCTACTATAAATATAGAATACTTCTTAGCTGTATCTATCTATATTTATTATAACATAACATTGATTATAATTCTAACATGGACAGATAGAGATTCCAATTACGTTAGTGTTATGGGTGTTAATAAATTTTTAATATACACCTTTACAAAAGAAGAAATCAAATGGCATCTTTTTTTAATAAAGTGCTAATAAAAGGAACGGTCACATTTGACCCTATAGATTCATTATCTATCTTTTCTATAATTTTATCAATGCTATAGAAAGAACGTTCTATTCTTGCTAAAATATAATTAATCACTTTTAAATCAATTTTTAACTGTTTATCTGAAAATCGTTTTATTAGCATAATTCTTAATAATTCCTCGCTTGCAGGCAAAATTTTTACGCTGATAGTTGATAATATTCGAGAACTTAAATCTCTTAGTTTGAAGTTAAGCTTTTTTGGTGAAATTGAAGAAGTGATTAGCAGCCTCTTGTCGTTTTCTTTCATGTAATTGTAACAATGTAATAACATTGCTTCATCTTTAATGTTTTGTACGTCTTCTAAAATAAAAGCATCGCTATACCTAATCTCGCTTACGAAGTTATTCACATTGATAAAGATTGCATCGTTTATTGATTGCCAAATATGAGCAAGATGAGTTTTACCGGAGCTTTTAGGTCCAAAAAGAATCAGACATTTCCAAGATAAATCATTAACTACCGAATTATATACGTGCTTATTTTCATCTAAGATGATGTAATTTTGCCGGCTATAATCAGCTTGATTGTTGTTAAATAAATTTAATTGCACGTTGAACCTCTTACGTAACCTCTTTCTGGTAGTAATTTTTGCGCAGAAATTTACTTACGCTCCTCAAATGTGTCAGGTATTCTGGGCTCATTTCTCCTCTTACCATAAATTGATTATGCAAAAGGTCTGTTAGCCGTTTTTATAAAGCTCACTTTTAAAATATTTATTGATTGCATATTCTACTGATACATTGAACATTGCTATTATTGGAATAAAAAGTAATATACCTGTAAATCCAAAATATGAAGCGCATATAGTAATTCCCAGAATAATTACAGTTGGATGTATATGAACTTTTTTTCCTATTAATAAAGGAACTAATATATTTGAATCTATTAATTGTCCAACACCAAATAATAGCAAAACGGCAGCACTTTCAAACCATCCACTAAATTGAGTGATAGCGCTCAAAAACCCAATAATGGTATATAATAATGGCCCTACGTAAGGTATGAACGTTAACATTCCTGATAAAATTCCAATAACAATAGAGTGTTCCAATCCGATTATGCTCAGGCTCACAGAGTAAAAGACCATCATGACAATACATACATTTACCTGCCCCTTTAGATAATTAGATATAATGAAATCCACTTTGGAAAAATAATCTGCAATTTTTCCTCTGTAAGGAATAGGGATTAATTTATTAGCTTTTTCTATAATTAAAGGCCAATCACGTAATATGTAGAAAAACACTACAGGAGTAATCACCATTAATGGTACCGTGTTAAAGCTTGAACTTAACACTTGGATTATAAAGTTACTAGCAATATCAAGAGCATTCATGAAATAAGATACATAGTTGCTGTAATTTTCTGCTAGATTTTTAGATAAGTGATCAAATAAGCTATCCTCGATTTTTATATTAAGAAATTCTAATACAGAGGGGATTACTTTAAGCTTTAATGAAGGCACTTTACTCACTAAGAAATTTAATATTGAAGTAATTTGAACATATATAATAGGTAAAACAAATGTTATGACTAGTATAAAAGCTATTAATAAAATAAGTATTATAAAAATTACAGAACATGAACGCGGTATTCTATACTTTTCAAACTTAACTACTAGCGGATTAAACAAATATGCAATAATAATAGATATTAAACATGGAAAAATCATAGGACGCATCAGGAATAACATCCCTATTATAAAAAGCAGTATGAAACAAATAGTTATATGACGTTTTTGCATGTGTTTAGCATAGCTAATTTACTGAAAAATATGCAATTTATTTTTCCTATGTTGAAAGTATTTTACGATTTGTAATACTATCGTTTTTTACTAAAATTTAGTTGTTTAATCCGCAGGCAAAGATAGATTTTGAGCTCTCTAAATATCTCTTTTGCTATTATAATTATGCTAGTTAATAGGGGAAGTAACTTTTATATGATGTCAGAAATTTTATTTTTCGGAAAGAATCTTGGATAGAGAGGAAAGCTTCTACAAAAAGAAATATGTGCGCTAAGAAATACAAAATAGCAGCATTAATAGTTGCAGCGGGAGTAGGCAGTAGATGCAATTCTACGATTCCTAAGCAATATATAAAACTGGCAGGTAAATCTGTTTTATTTCATACAATTAAAAGATTTCTGGCTAACCAATATATAGATTACATAAGAATAGCAATTAATAGAGACCATGAAAGTTTCTATGAGAAAGCTATATCACTAATTACAGACACTAAATTACTAAGCCCTGTATACGGAGGAGAAAACAGGCAAAGTTCAGTTAAACTAGGGCTTGAAAGCTTACAAAAAGTTAACCCAGATTTTGTAGTTATACACGATGCTTGTAGGCCTTTTGTGTCAGATGTTCTGATAGATAACTTGGTTGAATCTATGATTAATGATCAATATACAGGAGTAGTTCCAGCAATAGAAGTTGAAGACACTATGTCATTGGTGAGTAATAGTTTTATTGAATCTACGATTTCAAGAGGAAAGCTCAGAGCCATACAAACCCCTCAAATTTTTAATTTCAAAGAATTATTATCATGCCATCAATCAGTCAAAGAATTTACTGACGATTCATCACTAATGGTAGAGCACAAAAAACATGTTGCGATTATTAAAGGTGAGAAAAGCAATTTTAAGTTAACCACAAAAGAGGATATCAATATGGCAAAGCTTCTTTTTGAAGAGCCAAAATTTCGTGTCGGAGCCGGTTATGATATACATAAGTTCATTAAAGTTCAAAACGGTGCTGAAAGCTTTATAAAAATTTGCGGTGTGAAAATTGAACACAACATGGCAATAGAAGCGCACTCTGATGGTGATGTTGCAATACATGCAATCGTTGATGCAATACTCGGAGCACTGGGATATGGCGACATAGGAGAGCACTTTCCTCCTAGTTCCTCTGAATGGAAAGATTGCAATTCATCTCACTTCCTTGACTTTGCTGCTAAAAAAGCAAAAGAAAAAGGGTACAGCGTATCTAATTTAGATATTACTATAGTTTGTGAAGAGCCTAAAATATCGCCTTACAAAGTAGAAATGAAGAAATTCATATCAAAAGCATTAGAAATTGATGATGAATTTGTAAATATCAAAGCAACCACTGCAGAAAAATTAGGTTCTCTTGGAAGAAATGAAGGAATAGCTGTACATGCTTCTGTGTTATTGCATACAAACTTTTATTGGAAATAGAAACGAAAAACTTCCTTGACAAACTCCGCCAGCCCCCTTATCATGAAACTGAAGCTATTTATTTATCTTCTCTGTACAGATTAAATGACAAAAAAACTCACGTATCTGGCGTCTCATGTTTAATTTTTTGCACTATGTGCACCTTATGTCTTTATCAAATTTCTGGGTTTTTACCTACACAAGCTGAAATACGCTTATAAAGCATTTAAAACATTAAAAAACGCCAACTTAAAAAATGGATAGTGAATAATTAGCTACCCTAGGGTTTCTTTTGCCTTTTTTTTCGTTTGGTAAATTTTTTAATGTTTGTGGCTAAACGACAACCGTCATCCCGCTGCTTGTTAGCGGGATCTAGAGATACCGCGGCGGCATGACGTAGGACTGCTGTCATTCAAGTAGCTGACGCTGGAATCCAGCCTTGCTGTAATCTCATCAAGAACGTTGTGTTTTAACATAAGATCAGCCACTTTTATGCTTACCAACTTAATAAAATTCCTGGATCCAAGTAGTCAGGCTACTCGGATGACACCTTCATAAAGTGAAATGAGATCCCGCTAACAAGCAGCGGGATGACGAGAAAGGGGCTACTCGGATGACACCCTCATAAAGTAAAATGAGATCCCGCTAACAAGCAGCGGAATGACGGGAAAAGAGGTGCTAGAATGACACCGTTTACTATGTAACATCTCATCATATCACAATGTTCGTACAGTTGTGGCGGTATAACGTAGAAAAACTGTTAACTTAAATCTATATTGACATGTCCCATTTTACGCTTATCTCTAACCTCTTTTTTCCCGTATATGGTTAAACTAGCTTTTTCGTTGCTCAAATACTTATGAGAATCATATATATCATTACCTATTGTATTTTTCGTCATACAAGGAAAGCGTAATACTACTTCCTGCATAGGTAGCCCGCATATTATCCTAACCAGCTGTTCAAATTGACTAACGTTACATGCATCCAAGCTCCAGTGGCAAGAATTGTGAGGTCTGGGAGCTAGTTCATTAACTAACAATTCGTTATCTTTAGTAACAAAAAATTCAATAGCCAGAATTCCTATTACATCAAGCGCATTTGCTATTTTCTTTGCAGCTCGTTGTACCTCTTGAGTTAATTTGCTATCTATTTTAGCTGGCACTGTTGAAGTATCAAGTATTCCATCAACGTGGTAATTTTCTGCTATAGGAAAAAAAGCTACTTTACCGTTTTTATCTCTTGCAACGACTATTGAAACCTCTTTCAGTAAATCAACACTTGCTTCAAGAATGTACTCTGTATTCCAATCAAAGGAAGCAAATTGCTTCACTTCAGAATCATTCTCAAGCACATATTGCCCTTTTCCATCATAACCCATTTCTGTTGTTTTCAGCCTTGTTGGATAGCCAAAAGCTCTACTGCTTTCCAGTAGCTCATTATAATTTTGTATACTTTTGTATTCAGCAGTTTTTATACTCAAGCTTCTAATGAAATCTTTCTCTCTAAGCCTATTTTGCGCAATGTGTAACGCTTTTTTACCCGGATAAAAATTTACATCGATATTAATTGCACTACATGGAATATTTTCAGACTCAATAGTGACCAAATCCACACTCTGTGCAAAAGATTCAAGCGCTTTCTTATCAGAGAAATCTGCTATTGTGAAATCATCAGCAACAGAGCAAGCCGGATCGTCTTTAGCACTGGCAAAAACATGTGTTTTTTGTCCAAGTTTTGTTGCAGCGATAGCAGTCATTTTACCTAATTGTCCACCACCTATTATTCCTATTACTTTTTTGCTAAGCGCATCTGGTTCATTCATACTATAAATTGATATTTCCTAATTAGAGTATACTTGAAAAATCTATGAAAAAAGTATATAATTAGGATACTATCTTTTTATCATGAATATTCTATAATGATTCTAGAATACACACTAACTACCAACTTTGTTGAAGTTACAGTTTTACCAATTTATATTGAAGAGCAATCCATTCCTTATGAAAATTGCTATGTATGGATGTATAACGTTAAGATAAAAAACAAAAGCCAATCAACTATTCAATTGTTAAGTCGTCATTGGCAAATAATAGATTATAAGGGAAAAGTAAATGAAATTGCCGGAGTTGGTGTTATCGGAGAACAACCTGTGATAAAATCTGGAGAGGTATTCAAATACACAAGTGGAACATACTTAAATGCACCGTCAGGAATAATGCAGGGTAAGTATGAATTTCTGAATGAAGAAAGCATAAAAATTTTTGAGGTTATGATACCACCCTTTTCTTTGGATAGTCCATACGTCAAAACTAGACCCCATTAACTATCAAAATAGTTTATTTGTAACCAGACTGCATTCTGTGATTTTTAGCAAAGCACGATACACAATCGTCATCCCGCTACTTGTTAGCGGGATCTATGCTAAGATACCGCGAATGAATCGCGGTATGACGGTTCGTGGCGGTTATGACGTGTTAGCTATAGCTATCTTCAAAAATATGGTTGAATAATTGTTAATAATAGTGTATAATTATTAATATTTTTAAGCACTTTGGCTATGGCTCTTTCAAAATTTCTCGATCCTCGCAATGATTTGTGTTTCAAAAAAATCTTTGGAACGGAAAAAAATAAGAATATCCTGACCCACTTTTTGAACGATATTTTAGGGTTTACTGAGATAAATGCAATACAAGAAGTTGAGTTTCTTAGCACTATTATGGATCCCGAAGTTGCCTCTGATAAACAAAGTATTGTTGATGTTCTCTGCAAGGATTCTCACGGAAATAGATATATAGCAGAAATGCAGCTCGCTAGAGACAAGGGCTTTGAAAAGCGCGCACAACTCTATGCTGCTAAAGCCTACTCAAGACAATTAGATAAATCTGGCAACTACATTGATTTAAAGAAAGTCTTCTTTATTGCTATATCAAATTGTAACTTACTTCCTGAAGAAGTTGATTATATTTCTACTCACAATATACGTGATATAAAAACTAACGGCCATTACTTAAAAGATTTTCAGTTTGTCTTTATTGAGTTGCCTAAATTCGCAAAAAATAAAGTAGAGCAGTTAGAAAGTATAGTAGAAAGGTGGTGTTTCTTTTTTAAATACGCAGAAGAAACAACAGAAGAGGACTTAAAAGAGATAGCAGAAAAAGCGCCAATAATAAAGCTAGCATATGATGAATTAGACAAGTTTCGTTGGAACGAAAAAGATTTAGTAGCCTATGAAGAAAGGATAATGGATCTACGCAAAGAAGAAGCTATTCTTGAATACAGACTTGATCTTGCTGAAGAGAAAGGTATACAAAAAGGTATAGAGAAAGGGAAAATTGAAGGGAAAATTGAAGTCGCAAAAGCAATGCTGGCTAATAATGTTGATGTCAACACTATTGTTAAGTTTACTGGCCTTTCTATTAGTGAGATTGAAGAATTAAGTGGAAATCTGTGAACAGTTACGTTTATTTTTTATCCTTATCATCAAGTGTAAATAATGTTATTGTAGAGATTAAGCCTATTATAACTATTATTAACGAAAATGGGGCAGCTTCTCTATAGCGCTCATCGCTTACAAGTTCATATATTCTAGTTGATATAGTTTCAAAATTAAATGGTCTTATAATGAGTGTTGCTGTGAGCTCTTTGATAGTATCCATAAATACGAGCAAAAATCCCGATAATATACTCTTCTTGATGAGAGGGATATGAACATTCAAACATGTGGAAATAGGTCCGTGACCCATGGTATATGCAGTCCACTCAATTTCATTTGGTGTTTTTTTGAGCCCTGACTCTACCGCCTTGAAAGATATAGCAAAAAAACGGAATAAATATGAGTAAACTAATGCGCCAATAGTTCCTACTAAGCTAATTTCCACAACATATTGAGTAATGAAAGAGGATATTCTGCTTAAAAATATTATTATACTAATTGCGATAATTGCATTTGGAATTGCGTAGCCTAAAGAAATGAGACGCGCTATATTGTTGATTACCTTATTTTTACGCGCCGTATATCCAATCATTATTGCAATGCTAATTGAGATTAATGCGGTGATAAATGATAAACTAATGCTATTTGCTATTATGTTATAGAATCTTGCTTCGTATATGAAAAACCCCTTCTCTATGCTCCAATATATGAGCGGAATCATTGGCAAAATAAAACCTATTAATATCGGCAATACACACATAAGATAAGCAAAGATCAACGGTATAGCGCCACTTATACTCCGTTTATTGTGATAATCTGAATTGGTATTGATTGAAGAGTAAGATATTCCTTTTTTTTGTAGTTTTTTTTCGATAGCTATTAGTATCACAACGAAAATTAATTCTGCAACTGCTAAAACAGTAGTTGAATATTTGTCATGCAGTAAAAACCAGGTGCGATATATTCCCGTCGTAAAAGTATCGATAGCAAGAAACTGTGGTGTGCCGAAATCTGTAATTACTTCCATTAGTACCAAAGACAACCCAGCTATAATCGATGGGCGTATGGAGGGTATGATGACAGAAAACAGGCTCTTCAATGAGGAGAACCCAAGTGTTGATGCAATAGTGACTGAGTTACTAACATTCTTTAGACTTGAGCGGACTAACATATAAACGTATGGATATAAACTAAATCCCATTACTAATATTCCACCACCTAGGGATTTTATTTCAGGAAACCAATAGTCACCTTTGCTCCACTCTAAAATGTCTCTTAATGAGCTCTGCACTGGACCTGAAAATTCTAGTGTATTTACATAGACGAACGCTACTATATATCCAGGAATCGATATCGGAAAGAACAAAGCAATCTCAAAAATTTTACTTCCAGGAAATGAAAAAAATGTGGTGAGCCACGCTGGAATTACTCCAAATATGAAAGATATTCCCCCCACTCCTATCATCAAAATTAACGTACTCAGTATATATTCAGGGAAAAGTGTGCTGATTACCCATCCGGAATTTGCTGTATCTGTAAATAGAATTGATATTAATGATAATATTGGACAGACGAATAATATACTTACTAGAAATAAGAATATATTTTTAAATACTCTTAAAAACATTAATTTGAATCTATATTTTATATTAAAATGTTATATGTAAAAACTGAAGATATCCAGTAATTAACAGCCGTACTATTGAATATCTTTATAATTTTGTATATCATGTTTTTAGTTGATAAGTGAATAATCATGAGCTTCGTCATTGCAACTTTCTATCATTTTGTAGAACTTTCTAATTATTATGACATGAAAGACGAAATAAAAGCTACATGCAACAACGTTGAGTTAAAGGGCACTATACTCCTTGCAGAAGAGGGTGTTAATGCAACAATATCTGGTGAAAGAAACGCAATTGATAAAATATTCGATTTTCTACGTTCTGATTATAGGCTAAGGGACCTTACATGGAAAGAGAGTGCAGCAGAATATCAACCATTTAGCAAGATGAAGGTAAAATTAAAAAGAGAGATTGTGAATCTTGGTGTAAGCAATCTTGATATTTCCCTGAAGGGTAAATATGTTGATCCAGAGCATTGGGATGATTTTACTTCTCAACCTGACGTTTTAGTAATAGATACACGAAACGAGTATGAAGTGAAATTAGGCAAGTTTAAGAATGCAATTAATCCACACACACAATGTTTCCGTGAGTTTCCTCAGTGGACAGAGTCATTTTCTGAGAGTAAAGACCTGAAAGTAGCTATGTACTGCACTGGTGGAATTAGATGCGAAAAATCAACAGCGTACATGAAAAATCTTGGATTTAACGATGTGTACCACCTGAAAGGCGGCATTCTTTCTTACCTCGAAAAAACTCATAATAAAAATGATAATTGGGAAGGTGAGTGTTTTGTTTTTGATGATAGAATTGCTGTTGATAACTCACTTACTCCAAGCAACACAATAAAATGCATACTCTGCTCAAATCAAGTTTCAACTGATAAACTGAAATCAGTTCCACGTGGCCAGGTGGTTTGTTTCAACTGTAAACTTTAGCATTAGAAAAAAGCTCCTGTACTAGAATTTAACACGGATCTTCAACAACTCCTTCGTGGTTGCATATTGTTTAATTCAGTGCTTTCAAGATATGTACTCACAGCATAACCCACCCCAGCTCCGAGTAACGCGCCAACCACAGCAGATGCAATAAACGCTGCAACAGAAACACCAACAGGAGTTAAAGCAGCAGCCCCTAAACAATATGCTGCAACTAGACCAATAACTAAACCAACTGTTGCTCCACAAATATAGTATTTGCTACTGCTTTTAAGTTTTTCTTGCGAGTTTGATACCTCATCCTGCAATTTTACGTTTGCACCTTTACCGCTAATCTTGTAACCAATTATATTAAGTGAAGGAAGATTTTTTTTGAGTTTATCTAATTCTTTTGCAACTTCATTGCTAATCTTGCAACCAATTAAATTGAGTGAAGTAAGATTTGTAAGTTTGGTTAATTCTTTTGCAACTTCAACACCAATATTGCACCCAGCTAAATGAAGTGAAGTAAGATTTTTGAGCTTAGCTAATTCTTTTACAATTTCAACACTAATCTCGCACCCAGCTAAATGAAGTGAAGTAAGATTTTTGAGCTTAGCTAATTCTTTTACAATTTCAACACTAATCTCGCACCCAGCTAAATGAAGTGAAGTAAGATTTGTAAGTTTGGTTAATTCTTTTGCAACTCCAACACTAATCTTGCACTGACCTAAATGAAGTGAAGTAAGATTTGTAAGTTTGGTTAATTCTTTTGCAACTCCAACACTAATCTTGCACTGACCTAAATGAAGTGAAGTAAGATTTGTAAGTTTGGTTAATTCTTTTGCAACTCCAACACTAATCTTGCACCCAGCTAAATGAAGTGAAGTAAGATTTATAAGCTTAGCTAATTCTCTTGCAACTTCAACACTAATCTTGCACTTACCTAAATGAAGTGAAGTAAGATTTATAAGCTTAGCTAATTCTCTTGCAACTTCAACACTAATCTTGCACTCAGTTAAATCAAGTCTTGTGATATTTGGTATGCCTACTAACTTACTTACATCCGTGTAATCTAACCTACATAAAGCTGGAGTGTCGCCCTGTGTGTAAAATATCATTTATCCCAACGCATTATTAGAGTATATTTTAACTTTACCTAATATTTCAATAAAAGTCTACTTCTTATTCTTAATCAACTCTAAAGCCTTCTCCAGATCTATACTTTCAATATCTGCACTCTTGCCCAAAGCAACGTTTGTTTTACCGCATTTTATATAGAATCCGTACCTACCGTTGCAGATAAAAACTTCTTTTCCCTTTTCATTAACCCCGAGAGATTTTAACTCTTTGCATGGACTGTTTGCAATAATTTGTACAACTTCGCTCAATTCTCTATTCAGCACCTCTTTGGAGCTTTTCTTAAGAGAAAAGTATCTACCATCATAGAAAATATAGTACCCAAATCGCCCAAGGCCTATTTTTACTTCCTTTCCGGTTTCAGGGTGTTCTCCGATTACTTTTGGCAAGGAAAGTAACTGAGTAGCGGTGCTCAGATCAATCTCATTAACATTTATATCTTTTGGTATGGAAACCGTTTTTTTCTTTTTTAACTCGTTATTAAACTCCAGATAAAGTCCAAAAGGACCCTTTTTGATCATCACTTCTTGGTTTGTTATATCATCTATACCTAAACTTTTTGGATATTCTGAATTGTCGTTACTGCCCGTAATTTCTTTTGTATGGTTGCATTCAGGATAATTAGAACATCCAAGGAACACCCCGGCTTTTCCAAAGTTCAATTTCAATATGCCATCAGAGCAAGCAGGGCATTTTGTATTCACCTCTTTTTTTCCTTCTTCTGAACAAAACCAATCGATTACCAAATCGTGAATGCCGCTGAAAACTTCATCATGCGTCATTTGCTTGACAGAGTTTACATGACCAAAAAATGGCACCCAAAAGTGGCCTAATTCTTTTTTCCAATCTGCATGTCCATTTGAAATTAAATCAAGCTTCTCTTCCATTTGTGCTGTGAAATCATACTCTACACAACGCTGAAAAAAAGTTTCTAAAAATATAGTAACGATTTTACCGCGGCTGCTTGGAATAAACCTTTTGCTATCCAATGAAACGTACTCACGATCTTGTAATACCGAAATAATTGTTGCATAAGTTGATGGTCGACCTATACCGATTTCTTCCATTTTTTTTACGATACTTGCTTCACTATAACGAGGTGGCGGTTGAGTGAAATGTTGTTTTGGCTCAACTGAAATCAGCTTACACGCTTCCCCTTCCTTCATGGCAGGTAGCAGGCCTTCATTTTCGGCTTCTATGTTATCTTGGTAGACTCTATAAAAACCATCAAAGAATATACTTGATCCACTTGCTCGCAGAATTACTTTCTGGTCAGTAGAACTAATTTCGACTACCACTTGATCAAAAATCGCCGACTCCATTTGACTTGCAATGGTCCTTTTCCAGATTAAATCATACAATTTAAATTGCTCTGGCGTTAAGTAATCCTTAATACTACCCGGCGTTCTATTGATATCAGTTGGACGAATTGCTTCATGTGCTTCTTGAGCATTTTTGACCTTTTTTACATATTTACGAGGAGACTGCGGTAAATATTTATCACCATATAATGACTTAATTGACCCTCTAATTGAGTTTATAGCCTCATCTGCAATATGAAACCCATCTGTACGCATGTAAGTTATCAACCCTACAGTTTCACCACCAATATCGATACCTTCATATAAATTTTGCGCTATGCGCATAACACTTTTCACATTAAAATACAGTTTATTCACTGCATCTTGCTGAAGACTTGAAGTAATAAACGGAGGAAGCGGGTTTCTCTTAACTTGCTTGCGTTCTACTGTGCTTACAGCATATTGCCTTGATTCAATCTCCCTGACTAAGTTCTTTGCTTCTTCTTCATTCTTAATATCAAATTTTTCTAGCTTTTTATTGTCATAGTGGCTTAGCATAGCAAAAAAAGCCTCATCTTTGCTATTTTGCATTTCTGCTTTTATGCTCCAATACTCCTGTGTTATAAATTTACTAATTTCATCTTCTCGTTCGCATATAATCTTTAATGCAACAGACTGCACTCGCCCTGCAGACTTGCTTCCCGACAATTTTGTCCACAGCAGTGGTGACAAACTAAATCCAACTAGATAATCCAAAGCTCTACGTGCTTGTTGTGCACGCACTAAATCCATATTAATTTCACGTGGATTTTTTATTGCTTCTTGTACTGCTCTTTTTGTTATCTCATTAAAGACTACTCTATAAATGTTGTTTTCATTACTGATTGCTTTCTTTTCTTTTAATGTCTCTATCACATGCCAAGCCATTGCTTCCCCTTCTCTGTCTGGGTCTGTTGCAAGATATATATCTGATGTTTTGCTTGCGGCTTTTACTAGCTCTTTTATATACTTTTCTGCTTTTTCAATGGTTTCATACTTTATAGCAAAATCATTATCCGGATCGACAGAACCGTTTTTTGCTGGAAGATCCCTCACATGTCCAAAGGATGCAGCTACTTTGAACTCTTTACTCAAATATTTACCTATTGTCTTTGCTTTCGCAGGTGATTCAACTATTAATAATGCCATATTGTTAATTATTTTAGTACTTAAAGATAATATGTTGAGAAATATACAATGAAAAGTAAAAAAATATTTTAATGGTTCTTGTGAATTTTACAAAGTAGACGGTGTCATGAAAGTAGCTGACACTGGAATGACAGCAGTCCTACGTCATACCGCGATTCATTCGCGGTATCTCATCCGCTAACAAGAGATCCCGCTAACAAGTAGTGGGATGACGAGCTTACCGTCATGCTGCCGCGAACCGTCATACCGCGATTCATTCGCGGTATCTCATCAGCTAACAAGCAGCAGTTCTACGTCATACCGCCGTGGTATCTTTTAGCATAGATCCCGCTAACAAGTAGCGGGATGACGGTTGTCTCCTAGCTGTCATCCCAGTACTGGTAGACTCAAATCACAATGCTCGTATAACTGCAACCCTGGAGGTACTGTTTCTCACCCACTGCAAATATTGCACGGTACTGTCCACTTGGTCGTCGTGGCGCGTTTCAGGAAACATTAAAATCTCATACTCAAAATCGTTCAGCCATACTGCTTGATGTGGCAGAAAAACCTTGCCAGACTCTATAATCGGAACAATTTGATGAAATCGAGTGAGCTTGTCATCATGTGGCACTATTTCAATAATCGGTAAATCACTGTTTGTCTTTAGCTCTTGCACCAATTGTTGACCACTTGTTTTTGCTTCGATTAAAATTGCGTGTGGCGTCCATCTTGCAGCTAGTGACAAAACCTGTTCTTTAAGCTTTGGATACTCAAGCTTTGCGCGATATACGTCGAGTAAATAGAATTTATTATCTATTTTTGCCCAGGTGGTGCAGACACTAAAGTTGCTCATGTTACTTGTTGAAACCGCAGTATCCCAACTTTGTGTTATATGCGAGAGATTATCAGGAAATTTTTTATAGCGTTTCAACCACTCTGGTTTAATTATACCACTTGAAAGCGGCAGAGGGTTTTGTTGATATTGAGCAGCAAAAGCGTAACTCCCAAGTTCAGCTTTTATTATCTCAACTTCTTCTTTTCCTCCATCGAGGGGATATAACAACTGACCTTCTTCTCTTGAATATAATATCCTTACAGGTGACGCTGGTTTATTATATAATCGCCTGGTCGCACAGTGCTGAGCTACTCGGATGATAGGAACGGGAGGTATTGGCTTTTTGATTGAATAAATAACCTGCTTATTTTCAGAAATCATTGGCAAACAAATATGATGCCATATGTTTTTTGGCTTGGAGAGAAGGTGTCCAGTTAAGTCCTCCTGGTGTAGCCTGTGCATTACAAGAACGATGACTCCTTTTTTTCTATCGTTCAGCCTGGTTACTAAAGTCTGATCAAACCAGTTTGTGGCACGCTTTCTAAGCGTTTCACTCAAAGCTTGAGCAGAACTGAGCGGATCGTCCACAATGATAAAATCACCACCTTCACCAGTTAGTGTTCCACCAACTGATGTTGCGATTCTGTATCCTCTCTGCACTGTTTGAAATTTATATTTGGTATTCTGGTCTTTGGATAGTTCTATCTCTGGAAATAGCGCTCTATACCAACTAGACTGCATCACGCACCTGGTGTCGAGCGAGTGCTTTTCGCTGAGCCGCTGAGAATAACTTGCAACTATTATTCTCGCAGTTGGTTGGTTTCCCAGTATCCATGCGGGCCACGCAACGCTTATGCACATGGACTTCATCGAGCGCGGAGGCATATTGAATATTATTCGTTTCACTTCACCAGCGCTCGCTGCTTCCAGCCTATCTGCTATGACTTTTATATACTGATAATCGTTATACTCACACCCCGGCACTACCGTTTGAAAGCACAGTTCAATGAATTTTAGAAAGTTCATGATATAATGTTGAAACCAACGCGTGACGCTGGGATGACAAAAAAAGGAGCACTGAAGGCTATAGGTGAGACGTCGCGGTATCTCTAGATCCCGCTAACAAGCAGCGGGATGATGAATTACTATGCCGCCGCGAACCGTCATACCGCCGCGGTATCTCAGCCGCTAACAAGTAGCGGAATGACAACAATCCTACGTCATACCGCCGCGGCGCTAACAAGAGATCCCGCTAACAAGCAGCGGGATGACGAATTACTTAACCATCATCTACACCGTCATACCGCGATTCATTCGCGGTATCTCAAAGCATAGATCCCGCTAACACGTAGCGGGATGACGGTTGTTGTTTAGCTATAAATATTAAGAAATTTACCAAATGAAAAAAAAGGCAAAAGAAACCCTGGGGTTATTATCCGCTTTAAAATATTGGCGTTTTTTATGTTTTAAACGCTTGACAAGCGAGATTCAGCCGCTTTTAATTGCAACTAACTTACGCTGCAAATGTTTAAGAAATTTACTAAGCAGAAAAAAGACAAAGAATCCCCGAGTTAGCTAGTCTTTTACTATCTCTGTCGAGTATTGGCATTTTTTGATGTCTTGTAACGCTTTATAAGCGCGTTCAGCTTATTTAGATAAAAATCTAGATGTAGATGAAGTTTTGTAAAGACATACAGTATCTATATACTGCAAAAAATTGAACATAAGACGCCGATACATTAAGTAATCCTTACCTTTTAATCTGCAGATTGGCGAAAGCAAATACAATAGCTTCACTATCATGATAAGGGCGCTGGCGAAGGGTGTCAAGTAAGTTTCTATATAATATTTTCTAAAATAAATAGACTTCTCGCATCCAATTTTGGCAGCGCGCGACACACAACTGCAATGACAAGGTGTCGCAAGATAAACATCATATTCACACGAAGTACTTGACTTCACTTGTACTAAGAAGCATTTTATATATGTTGTGTGCCCGTAGCTCAGCTGGATAGAGCAACAGCCTTCTAAGCTGTGGGTCGTAGGTTCGAATCCCACCGGGCACACTCTTTTATCAATACTTTCTATAAATCTTCAAGTACTCTGGCACCACATTTTCAATTGCTAATGGTCGAACCTTCATTGTTTCAAGGTCAACTGACTTTTCGATTGAACTATTCATCATAACTTTCACCTGATCTTGAGTAAGCATAGGGTTCGTATCTCCGGTTATTGGTTTTAGCAGCATAGAAATAATTTTATTTTCTAAAAAGAAAGCTATTAACTTTGCCATTGGAAAAGATACATTGACCAACAAACACTTTCTGTTAGTAACATTCAGAATAAACTTCAATAAGCTTTTGAAAGAGTAAACCTTTGGTCCACCCATGTTATAAATTTTCTTGTCTTGCTTATTAAAACTGATAATACGATATACCACTTCAGCTAAGTCTGTTACACATATTGGCTGAAATTTAGTTGTTCCATTGCCAATTAGTGGTAAGAAAGGAAGAATAGTTGCTAATCTTGCAAATTTATTAAAGAAGTTGTCTTCTTTACCAAATACAAGGCTTGGCCTAATTATTATTGCTTCTTGAAATGCTGAAGTTACAGCTTTTTCACCTTCCAATTTACTTTTGGCATATTTTGACAACTTGCTATTTTCTATTCCCATAGCAGAAAAATGTATCATCATAGGTACATTTTTCATTTTTGCAGCTTTTGCTATCCTTTCAGCTATTTTAACGTGAACAGCGTAAAAATCGTGCTTTTTTGCTTCATATAATATTCCCACTAAGTTTATAGCTACATCACATTCTTCCATACCATCCAGAACTGATTTTTCATCAAAAAAATCGCCTTTAAATATTGATATTTGTCCTAAATTGCCACACAATTTTAAACAAGCAGCTTTTTCCTGATTACGAGTGAATATCTTTATTAAATATCCTTCTGCTGCCAAGCGTCTTACGATGTGTTTCCCTATAAACCCCGTTCCACCAAAAATAATTACACGTTTTGTCACAATTAAAGTTCCTAATAATTTGTTACTGTAAATTAATACAATGATTTCGCTTAATATTTTATTACGAATTCCCGTACAATAAGATCCATTTTCATTCCTCGTGAGCCTTTAACTAGAATTGCGTCATTATTCTGAATAATGTTAGCTAAATCACTTTTCAATTGATTAGAATCATTAAAATGTGTGCCTCTTATATTATCTGGCAAAAGCTCATGCAATTCTAACATAAATTTACCAACTGTATAAACTTTATCTATATTATTTTCTGTGATAATCTTAACCAAATCTGTATGAAACTCTATGCTTTCATCACCAAGTTCCAACATATCACCAAGCAAAGCTACTTTTCTCTGATTAGAATATGTACTCAAAGTTTTTATTGCAGTTTTCATCGAAGCAGGGCTGGCGTTATAGGAGTCATCAATTAAATGTATATATTTTCTATTGTATTTGATCTTATGAATATTGCCTCTACCTTTCGCTACACTAAAATTCTTAAGTGCAAGTGGTAATTTTGATAAATCAAGTCCGAGGCTTTGCACAACTGCTGCAACAGCAAGTAGCGAATAAGCAAAATGCTCACCTTGTACACGTAAATTACAGTTTATAATTTGATTATCACTCAGCCTGATTTTTAAACTTAATCTATTAGCAACTCGGTTTGATGTCATTCCAGCGCGTGACGCTGGAATCCAGTCTTTATTATACAACCGTCTGATATGCTCATTTGCAATTGAACTTCCTGGATCCAAGTAGTCAAGCACTGGGATGACAGAAGATAGTGCTGAAATGACAGAAGATTCATCGTTTCTTATTAAGTTTAGTAAACAAACTTCAGCATTTTTATCTTTACCGAAGCTTATTACATTTCTATTGGCGTGTGATGAGAGATAATCATAATATTTATTATCTCTGCTTAAAACCAAAGTACCGTTATTTTTCATACCATACAGAATTTCTAACTTCGCTTGTGCAACGTCAAATAGTGATGAAAAATTTTCAGTATGTGCAGGTTCGATGTTGGTAATAACTGCAATATTTGGATTACTAATCTTTGATAATTCTTTTATTTCACCAGCTTTATTCATTCCCATTTCAAGGATTAAGTACTGGCAGTTTTTTGGAGCTTTTAGAATTGTCAAAGGCAACCCTATATTATTATTTAAGTTACCTTCGTTTGCATGGGACACTCCATATTGCGATAAAACAGTGTGTAGCATATCCTTTGTAGTGGTTTTTCCGACACTGCCTGTAACTGCAATAACTTTAGCGTCAATAAGAACATTTCTAATGTAGTATGATGCCATATCGTGCAAAGCTTTCAGGGTATCTTGTACAATAATGAGAGGGAAATTTTTATATTTACCCTCACTTACTATTGCAGCGACAGCCCCTTTTAAAAACGCTTCATGCAAAAAATTATGGCCATCAAAATTCCTTCCCTTGAGTGCAATAAATAAATCACCTTTTTTTATGCTTCTTGTGTCCGTTGAAATATTTGAGCTATGTATCCAATTACAACCATTTACGTCTCTTCCGCCAGTTGCATCAATGATATTATTTGTGTTCCATTTAAACATAATTTAGAGTATTCTTTATAATAAATTGAACAATAAAAGTAGCGAGAATACTACATGTTTTAGACAATGTGCAAATAATGGTTGCAATCCCTATAATTCTATCTTATAATGGATATAGAAGTTTAAATTTTTTCGTCTATAATTAAAATGTATTTAGTTATAGAAAGTACCTTGGAGGTATGTATGTTAACAAGAGAAAATGAAAAATCTACTTCTATACTAGCTAAAGTTGGTAATGCAGCTTCGGGAGTAGGGAGTTTTCTGGGTAGAGGTGTAAAAGTCCTAGTCAAGGGTGCAATATACCCTATATGGCCAAAGAATTGGTTTAAGTCCTGGGATGAAATGCGGCACGACATAAAAAATGGCGGACGTTCTATTATTGGCAACCCACATGAAGAATATGATCCACCCATAAAAACCACACAAGCTAGTAAGGATCTTGGCGTACAAATAACAGAGCAAAAGAAAGGGACAGGAAAGGTAAGTTTTTTAGCATCAAGGACTCTTACGGGAGATATACCTTATTTGAGCCCAGAGCAATTAGATAAAATAAAAAAAGATTTACCGAATGTAACTATTTTTAGAGAAGAAAATAAAATTGTAATTGAAGTTGATGTTAAAAAAATAATTGAAGACATTAAAACTGACTCTAAAAATAAAGGAAAGAGTCCAGAGGAGATAAAAAAGCTTGCTCTTCAAGGAATTGCTGATAGCATTAATGGCGACCTTAAGAAGCTGGCAGGAATTACTGGTGGAGAATTTAAAATTCATACAGACTTAAAATTGCTGAATGGTATTGCAGAAAAATTGTATAAGGAATATGATAATCAAAAGCAGTCATCAGACAAAGTTGTGAAGTCTGATGTTGGTCAGCCTTCAGAAACTATAGCTTCAGGTGAGAAAAAATGGGCGCAAGAAGCTATAAAGCCAGGTAAGTCGCAAAGTTGTGGAATGCAAAAATAAGTTATAGGGGAGTATTATGAGTGAAGCTAAAAAAATAGAGGAAAGACATCATAGTCTAACTGTTCCTGGGGATATGTATCACTTACAACCAGGAGTTATTACTGGAAAAAGGGTAAGTGGAATAGAACCCTTTTTGAAAGAACAGCAGGACATGGTAAAAGTAAGGGAACTTGTAAGCTCTTTAAATCTTGAAGATGCTTCTGGTGAAGCGATAAAACCACTATCTACACCTAATGTAGAGAAAAACGAAGAAAGAGGGAAAGGTCGCTCTTAAAATATGAGCAATGAAGTTTATGATAGCGATAACATCTTTGCTCAAATATTAAGAGGTGAGTTACCTTGTGAGAAGGTACATGAAAATGAAAATGTACTAGCTTTTCATGATAAGTACCCTGACGCACCAGTTCATATTTTAGTTATACCAAAAAATCAATATATTTCATATGATGATTTCATTCTAAAAGCTCCTGAAGAGGAAATAGCGGATTTCTTCAAAACTGTAAGAGAGATAGCACACAAATATAATCTAGAAAAAACAGGATATAGATTAGTCACTAACTACGGTGAAAATGGAGAGCAGGTTGTACCACACTTTCACGTGCATATTTTAGGTGGTAAAAAGTTAGGAAAGCATGTAAACTCATAGTGTTATATGTTTTGTTAAATGAGCGAATATTTAACCATAGTAATCTTTATCTGCGTATCAATTGTAGTATCTTTTGCTTTAGGTATATTGCCTATGTTTCTTGCAGTGAGTAAGCCAGATGGTGAAAAGCTTTCCACATATGAGTGTGGCTTCAATCCACTATCCAGTGCAAGAAAAAATTTTGACATTAAATTTTATCTAGTTTCAATATTATTTATAATATTTGACTTAGAAATTGCTTTTCTTTTTCCTTGGGCTGTTTCTTTATCTAAGATAAGCTATGGTGGATTTTGGTCTATGATGGTATTTCTTGCAATACTCACTATAGGTTTTATCTATGAATGGTGTAAAGGTGCATTAGAGTGGGAGTAGTTTATGACAAATCAAATTCTATCTAATGATGACTGGGGTCGTTATAAAAAAGAAGGGTTTCTTGTCACTAAATTTGGTGATTTAACAGATTATGTAATGAATTGGGCAAGGTCTGGTTCATTGTGGCCAATGACATTTGGTCTTGCATGTTGCGCAGTTGAGATGATGCATACTGCATCCAGCCGTTATGATCTTGATAGATATGGTATAATGTTTCGTGCAAGCCCACGTCAATCAGATGTGATGATTGTTGCTGGCACACTAACTAATAAAATGGCAGCAGCATTGCGCAAGGTTTATGATCAAATGGCAGACCCGAAGTATGTTATTTCCATGGGAAGTTGTGCAAATGGTGGTGGTTATTACCATTACTCTTATTCAGTGGTCCGAGGCTGTGATAGAATTGTGCCAGTTGACGTGTATGTCCCTGGATGCCCACCAACCGCTGAGGCGTTGCTATATGGAATGCTATGCCTACAAAACAAAATAAAACGGACTCGGAATGGATAAAACTGCAAAGTATATACAAAAAAAGACCAAATGCGAGTGCATTCAAAAAGATGATGGCATTATTGTAATATATTCAACTTTAGATGAAATTGAAAAGCACCTATTCTTTCTACGTGATGATGAAAAGTGTAGGTTTGAACTATTAGTTGATATTTTTGGGGTTGACTATCCAAATAGAGAGAAGCGTTTCGAGCTAATATACAATCTGCTCAGCATTGTGCATAATATTAGAGTACACATAAAGCTTCAGTTATGTGAAAGCGACATGCCTCCAAGTGTAGCGAAGATATTTAGTACGGCTTTGTGGTTTGAGCGTGAAGTGTTTGATATGTATGGAATAGAGTTTTCTGATCACCCTGATTTGCGTAGGATTCTAACAGACTATGGATTCAAAGGTCATCCAATGTTAAAAGATTTCCCTCTCACTGGTTATGAGGAAGTAAGATATGATATAGAGACAAAAAAGGTTGTGTATAATCCTATAGATTTACCGCAAGATTTTCGTATGTTTGATAGCTTATCGCCTTGGGAAGGTAAAACCATAAAAGTAAATACAAAGGAGTAGAAAATGACAGTACAAAGAAAAAAAATATCTTTAATCGGTGCAGGAAATATCGGTGGAACTCTCACCCATATGATTGCACTAAGGGAACTCGGTGATGTTGTTTTACTTGATATTAGTGATGGAATACCACAAGGTAAAGCACTCGACATAGCAGAATCATCCCCTATTGATGGATTTAATGTCAATATTACTGGCACAAATAGGTATGAAGATATAAAAAACTCCGATGCAATTATAATAACCGCTGGCATCGCTAGAAAACCTGGAATGAGCAGGGATGACCTCCTGCAAACCAATGCTAAAGTAATGAAGGAGGTTGGCGAAAATATTAAAAAATATTCTCCAAACGCGTTTGTAATAGTGGTTACCAACCCTTTGGATGCCATGGTTTCAGTGGTGCATAAATTTTCAAACCTTCCAACTAATATGATTGTTGGCATGGCAGGAGTGCTTGATTCTTCCCGTTTTCGTTACTTTCTTGCAAGTGAGTTAAATATCTCAGTTGAAGATATATCTGCTTTTGTGCTTGGAGGACATGGCGACACTATGGTACCACTAATCAATTGTGCTTCAGTTGCTGGAGTTCCACTTACTCAAATTATCGATATGGGTCTTATCACACAGAAAAAAGTCGATGAAATAGTTGAACGCACTCGCAATGGCGGTAAAGAAATAGTTGATCTGCTTAAGTCTGGATCTGCATACTACGCTCCTGCATCTTCAGCTATATGCATGTTAGAATCATATTTAAAAGATAAGAGGCGCATATTACCATGTGCTGCTTACCTTAATGGTGAATATGGTGTAGAAGAGTTGTTTATTGGTGTTCCTGTAATTATTGGAAAAAACGGAATTGAAAAGATCCTAGAAGTTAAAATGAATGATAGTGAACAAGAAATGTTTAATAAGTCTGTAAACTCGGTGAGAGAGCTGGTGAAATCTTTAGGTTCATAAGCAAATTAATGGTTTTATAGAACTTCTTTATAGCTCAAACAGCCTAAAAAAGTTGCTTGTGGTTACCTTCGCTACTTGTTCTGGTGACTCATTCCACAACTCTGCCAAACAATCAACAACGTATTTCACCATTGCTGGTTCATTCTTTTTTCCCCTATAAGGCTCAGGTGATAGATATGGTGCATCAGTTTCGACTAAAACACGCTCGCATGGTACATTTTGTGCAATTTCTCTTAGTAAGCTCGCATTTTTAAAAGTAATAATTCCAGAAAATGAAATGCATAACCCCAAATCTATAGATTGATAAGCAAGTTCTTTAGAGGAAGCAAAGCAGTGCATTACTCCACTAAAAGCACCGGCTTTCATTTCTGACCTTAACATATCGATCATCTCATTATCAGCGCTTCTTGTGTGAATAACTAAAGGTAGTCCAGTTATTCTTGACGCTTCTATATGTAATGCAAAACTTTTTTTCTGATTGTCTTTGTTGTCAGATTTATAAAAATCTAACCCGGTTTCACCGATACTAATTACCTTTTGGTTCTTGGTAAATTCAACTAATTCATCAACATGTATACACTCACCATTTTCTATAGCAGCATCAAGCGGATGTATACCAACAGAGGAGTAGACCTGATCATAGGATGAAGAAATTTTTAATAACTTAGGAACATCGTCAATGCTTACGCATATGTTATGCAAAACCTTTACACCATTTTGCTCTGCCCTTGAAATTACTTTTGGTATTTCATCGTCAGAAAAATAAATCAAGTGGCAATGAGAATCTACTATCATGAGCTTATTGTTGAGGCTTTTATTATAGAAGAAAACTCTTCTATCACTGTTTTATAAACTTCTTTTTTAAATGATATAGCACTGGCTACTAAACTATCTATACCTTGCCAACGCCACTCTTTGAACTCTGGATGACCAGTATAATTAATATCAATGTCCTCATCCTCTCCGCAAAACTTCATTAAGAACCACCTTTGCTTTTGACCAGAATATTTTCCATTCCAGCATATTGGTATAACTTCTTCAGGCAAGTTGTAGTATATCCAATCCTTGCTTTTAGTTATAACCTTTACTTTATTAGTACCAACCTCCTCTAGCAACTCACGTAACGCTGCTTGTTCCAGTTCCTCACCATCATCAACACCTCCTTGTGGCATCTGCCAGTAAGAATCGCTATCAAAGCGTTTTCCAATAAAGGCATGTCCTTGTCTGTTAAATAGCATTATGCCAACACAAGGACGGTACTTATCTTTCTGCTCAACCACGAGTACGCTCTGTTTTTAAATGATTTGTTACAGAAGTTTTAATTAATTTTCCATTTTTTTCTTTCTTCATCTCTTCAACAATTTTCTTTGCAACTTCCTTTGCACTCAAGTTCGAGTTATCAATTTCAAGCGAACCCTCAGGTATAAATAGCCTTTTCCCTTCAATTTTCTTTATAGCAAAATCCGGATCAGTAATTTTATTTTCCTGATATCTCTCTTCTGATTGGACACGTCTTACTAGTTTTTCATTATTACAATGTAATACTACAGAAAAAATTTCCATGTCCATTTTTTTACTTAAATTTACCACTGAGTTATATAATCTTTGGTCATAGGGATCACCCTCTATCAATTCATTTGTAAATATATAATGTTTTGATTTTACGTAGTGTTTTTCCAGTATTACTAATACATTTTCCCTAACTGCAAAAATTTTTTCCCATAGGTCATCTGGAACTTCAGCGTTTTGTAATTTAACAATATCAAATATAATATTATTGAATAGATTATTGCTTACTATCACCGCATCAATGATTTTACACAGTTCCTTTGCAGTAGTAAACTTACCACTACCTGGAAAGCCGATTAAGTAGATGAGAGTCTTGCCCATAATGAATACTAGTAAAAAGCTATTCTCAATTATACATAAAAGTATATACATTGTACATGCTAAAAACATGATGATAAAATAGATGCAGGTAACACCTTTTTAACGGTTGAAAATAGTTCATATTTAGAAATTTTGAGTATATAATTATAAATGAATCATATAACCTGTAAACAATGCTTAGCGATATGAAATCGATAAGAAGTACAATTGAAGAGATAATAGATCAAAATAAAGGTCATGATATAGTAACTTTTGATGTGCAGAATAAAACCGTTATTGCAAAATATATGATTATTGCATCTGGTGATTCAAGCCGTCACGTTAAAGCTTTAGCTGAGCACGTAATAAAAAGCCTCAAGCCACATGATAAAATAGATGTAGAAGGTATGGATGAAGGCAATTGGGTGGTTTTGAATTTTCAAGGCATAATGGTTCACATATTCAGGCCGGAAGTAAGGGAGTATTATAAAATAGAAGAGTTATGGAATTGATTATCCAGATAGCTGGTACACAATTGCACAAACGTTGTAATTTTGAAGGCAACTCCTGCACAGGTAGTGGTGTCATGAAAGTAGCTGACACTGGAATCCAGTTTTTCATGCAATTTCATCGAAAACGTTGTATAGTGTGCTTGTTTATAATTAAGTTCCAGTGTCTGGGCACTGGCTTCTCTATTAGGGTTACCTTCAGCATTAATGACAGGATAGACTGGGGTTTATAAAATGAAACACGCATCTGAATTTTTAAATTTCATCCAAGAAAGAGGGTACCTATACCAATGCACAAACATTGAAGGACTAGATCAATTATTATTGCAGAGCAATTATATAGTTGCATACATTGGGTTTGATTGCACAGCACCAAGTCTTCATGCTGGTCACCTAATTCAGATTATGATGCTCTGTCACCTACAAAAATTTGGTTATAAGCCGATAGTCTTACTTGGAGGTGGCACAACAAAAATTGGTGACCCATCCTTCAAAGATAAAGCAAGAAGCATCTTGCCTGTAGAGAACATCAATCAAAATACATCCAGTATAAGGAGAATATTAGAGAAAATGGTGTCTTTTAATGACAGCAAGACTGGTGCAATGATAGTAAATAACGCAGATTGGTTGGATAACATAAAATACATAGATTTTTTGCGTGATATAGGAGCTTATTTTTCTGTAAATCGTATGCTAAGTTTTGATAGTGTGAAAACCAGGCTGGATAGAGAGCAAACCTTAAGCTTTCTGGAATTTAATTACATGCTATTGCAAGCTTACGACTTTATTGAATTAAACAAAAAATATGATTGTCGTCTGCAGATTGGAGGGTCAGACCAGTGGGGAAATATAGTAAACGGAATTGAACTTGGAAAAAAGTTGAATTTACCTGAGCTATTTGGCCTTACCATGCCTCTTTTATTAAATGCACAAGGAAAAAAAATGGGCAAAACTGAAAGTGGAGCAGTGTGGCTTGATGATAATATGCTAAAGCCTTACGACTACTGGCAATATTTTCGCAACGTTGATGATCAAGATGTTGGACGTTTTTTAAGATTGCTCACTGATGTGCCAATTGATGAGATTAGAAAATTAGAGTCTTTAAAGGATCAAGAAATAAATGAAGCAAAAAAGGTCTTGGCAACAGAAGTGACAAAAATATGTCATGGTGACAAAGAAGCGGAACTTGCACAATTTGCTGCAATTTCTGCTTTTGAGAATGAAGATAGCTCACTACTTCCTGATTACATCATAAAAAAAGAACAAGTTGCAAGCGGCATATCCTTAGTAGACCTACTACATGACACCGGTTTTGAACCTTCAAAAGGCGCTGCAAAGCGTTTAATACAGGGCAACGGATGCAAGATTAATGATAATGTTGTAAACAATATTGATCATGTAATAAATTTCGAAAGCTTTAAAGATCAGCCATTTATAAAATTATCTGCAGGAAAGAAACGCCATATAAAAGTTGTGGTAGATTAGGTCTCGAAGTAAGAAAACAAATTTTATACAAGTGAGAAATTAGATATGGAGCAAATTTTCAAAATTCGAGAATTATGTATAAAACAACTGGAAAGATAGTAGAAAGCGAAATTCTATTATATATAGCTAAAGTGGCTTAGGTTTACCTACAATTTGAAAAACAACAAATTCGTCATTCCGCTACTCATTAGCGGAATCTATACCGCGAATGAATCCATAACTGTACGGACATTGCAATTTGGGCCTACCAGGAGGGCAATGCCTCTTATCCAAGTACCCTCTTCTTGTCATCCCAGTGTCAAGCACTGGGATGGCTTTGTTGCATCGCTAGCTATAATGGATTAAAGATAAAAAAGGTGGAGAATATCAGTAGCTTATTATTCTGGTATTTATAACAAGAACGGTCAGTGAATACCTAAATTTGAGTAAAAGAAATTTCACTACCACTCACTAATCCGGCTAAAATTCAAGAATTTCAATGCTTTAGCTATTTTCAATAGAATTAAATTTATTAATATAAATAATAAATTACTATTCTTAAATTTGATCAGATTGATTGCAAAAAAACAAGATTTTCAATAGGTTGCTTATAATCCTAATTATAGTTAGCCTTTCATAAGTAGCGATGCAACAAAGCCCACTGGGATCCAGGAATTTTATTAAGTTGGTAAGTATAAAAGTAGCCGTTTTATGTTAAAACACAACGTTCTTGATGAGATTACGGCAAGGCTGGATTCCAGTGTCAGCTACTTTCATGACACCATTTGCTGTGCAATTTACCTTCAAAAATGAATGTTCATACAGTTATGGAATGAATCGCGGTATGACGTAGGGAAACCTTTCTTGAGTTAGCTATAGCACTATAAAATTGTCCGCAGGGCCATATAAAAGTTGTGGTGAGTTAATAAATTTTTATGGAAGAAAGGATATATTAGAAAATTGAGGGTTTTAAAGGAGGTAAAAATGAGACTGTATTATAAAGATATCACAGGTCTTATCAAAGAACCCTACCGCTCCAGAGGAAGGGATTATTTTGACAAAAGAAAGGTACAGATTATATCTGTTAATGAATCTCAAGCTAAATCAAAGGTAGTTGGATCAAATGTATATCGAGTAACACTAAAGCACGATGGTCCTCTTTTGAGTGGAACATGTTCCTGTCCTGCATTTGTGTATTATGGTCCATGTAAGCATATGGCTGCAACAGGTTTTGCTTTGGTTGCACTTGATAGAAAGGAGTATCGATCGTCTGCGCGCCCAGATGAACAGACTCTCTTTGAAAGGTTTTACTAAGAAAAACAAAGCAAGAGCTAATTTCAATAATTACTCGTTCCAGTAAACATTATCCTGAGATTTTTGAAGAACTAGAGGATAAAGAATATGAGCAATTTATTCAAAGTGAACTTTCAAAATCCGAGAATTATGTATAAAACAACCGGAAAGATGGTGAGATCAGGTAATCTATGGCTAAGACGTCATACCGCCGCGGTATCTCTTAGCCGCTAACACGTAGCGGGATGACGAGATGCCACCACGAACCGTCATACCGCGCGATTCATCCGCGGTATCTCTTAGCATAGATCCCGCTAACAAGCAGCGGGATGACGGTTGTCGTTTAGCTATAAACATTAAGAAATTTACCAAACGAAAAAAAAGGCAAAAAAAGCCCCATGATTGGCTAATTACTTACATTATACTTTCAAGTATGGCGTTTTTTTATTCTAAACACTTAATAACCGCGATTCAGCTACTTTTAAACCGCAACTAATCTAAATTATAAACGTTAAGAAATTTACTAAACAGAAAAAAAGGCAAAAGAAACCCTAGGGTAGCTAGTTATTCACTATCCATTTTTTAAGTTGGCGTTTTTTTATGTTTTAAACGCTTTATAAGCGCGTTTCAGCTTATGTAGGTAGAAATTTTATAAGACATAAGGTGCACATAGTGCAAAAAATTAAACATGATACGCCAGATACGTGAGTTTTTTTGTCATTTAATCTGTACAGAGAAGATAAATAAATAGCTTCAGTGTTTATGATAAGGGGGCTGGCGGAGTTTGTCAAGTGGTTTTTTAGCCACGTTTCCCTGTTATAATGTTCGTTTGCTTGACCTAAGATCCGGGAGTATTTAAACTGAACTCTATATAGTGTTAAAAATGATAGGAAATCTAAGCGGAATAGTTGATGAAGTGCGCAGTGATCACATAATCCTGAATGTGAATGATGTTGGCTATATGGTGTATCTTTCAGCCAAAACTTTAAGTGCTTGTGCAATTGGAAGTAGAATCAAATTACTTATCGAAACCTATGCAAATAACAGAGAAAACACTACTCAGCTATATGGTTTTATAAGCGAAGAAGAACAGCAGTGCTTGAGGTTGCTTGTCAAAGTAAGCGGCGTTAGCTATAAAACTGCAATGTCAATTTTGAGTAAATTAACTCCAGAACAGCTATTTTTGGCAATTATGAATGAGGATAAAGTAGCACTCAAGATGAGTGGACTTGGCCTGAAACTCATAAATCGAATCATCACTGAATTGAGTGGCAAAGTGAGTAAACTAGAAATAAATAACAATAACTTTAATCCAATTAATGAAGATGCCCTTTCAGCATTGATCAATCTTGGATATGAAAAAGTGAAAGCTTATGATACGATAAAGAAAATACAAGACAAATCGTCAAATCTGGACACTAAGGATATTATTCCCATAGCGCTTAAGGAGCTTTCAATACTATGAAATCAATATCGTGCGGTAAAGAATATACTGAAGATGTGCGCAATATCAACATCAGGCCTGAGCAACTTGATGATTTTGTCGGGCAAAAAGACTTAATACAAAATTTAAAAGTGTTTATAAACGCTGCACAGACGAGAACTGAAGCCTTAGATCACGTCTTATTATACGGTCCTCCAGGACTTGGCAAAACAACTTTAGCACAAATTGTCTCTAAAGAATTAAGGGTCAGCTTCCGCGCAACTTCTGGTCCATTGCTCAGTAAAGCTGGAGATTTGGCCGCAGTGCTTACCACTTTAAATGCAAAAGATGTCCTATTTATCGACGAAATCCATAGATTAAATCGCAGCATCGAAGAAGTTTTATATACTGCTATGGAAGATTTTTGCTTGGACATATTAGTAGGTGAAGGTCCATCTACTCGCACTTTAAGGATAGATCTACCACCATTTACGCTAATTGGAGCAACTACACGGCTTGGATTACTTTCTGCGCCACTCAGAGATCGTTTTGGCATTCCTTTGCATCTTGAGTTTTATTCTTTTGAGGAGCTAGTCGATATTATAAAAAGAGGCGCAAGAGTTCTTTCTGCTGAAATTGAAGAGGGTGCTGCACGGGAAATTGCCTGCCGTGCGCGCGGTACTCCAAGAATTGCTTTGAGGTTACTCAGAAGAATAAGGGATTTTGTTGAAGTGAAAGATGATAAAAAAATCACTTATGAAGTCGCTGATTCTGTATTACTAAAATTAGGTGTAGATAAAATGGGACTCAATAAACTTGATATGAATTATCTAAGATTTTTATTCAACACTTCAGGCCCTGTTGGAATTGACACCATATCTATTGCGCTATCCGAAGATGTTGGCAATATTGAAGAAACAGTAGAACCTTATTTAATCAAAATTAGTTTTGTAAAGCGCACACCAAGAGGGCGCGTTCTAACCGATCAAGCAAAGGAGTATTTGAGCTTTCAACATTAAACGTCATAATTTATATTGACTAATTGAGATAATGCTCGTATGTTGACATTTGTGTATTAAGGATAATGGAGGCATACATGTTAGATAGTAATGAAACTGTATCTTTGATTGTTGATCAAAATATTGCTGCTGGTAGCGTATCTGGGTCAATACCGAATAAGGATAAATGTAGGTACGTCACTCTTGATGATGAAGAAACATGGAAGAGGTTCTTTGTAGATCAGAACAACCCTTCTACGAATACTACTAATAAAGTAATAGTGAAACCTCATGTTCATAAGAATAGCGATGGTATGTATAGATATACTGCTGAGGAGACCAAATATCATGGTCGGGAAATTGTAGGCAAAGCTGCTAAACAAATTGAAGAAGAGATATCTAAAAATATTGATGCAAAGCTTATAAAATTAAGAGAAACTAAAAATATAGATAACAGTGTTAAGCCTGTCATAAGAATTGCGCTGAACGATTATATAAAAGAAGTAAACTTGCATGATATTCTAAGTGGTAATATGTGCAAAAAGTACGATGTAAAGACAGTTACGTTGCTACTACCTGACCAAAAAACAAGGGGGGTACGTTGCCAAATTGATAAGGATGGGGCAAGAATTTATGAAGTGGCTAATGGATCATATCAAATGGCTCTAAAGTGGTATGTTGATGGACAAGAATGCAAAATTAAAATCCTCATTAGTGATGATGGTACTATAAAGCCCATCGAGGGTAATGGCGTAACTGAAGAACAGTTACGTGCAAACCAAGAAGTAAAAGTGGGAAGGCAATATGAAGCAAAGCCTTTACATGAAGCATTAGCATCACAATTGCCACAAACACAATTACAACAAAGTTCTGAAGAAGTAAAATCTTGGAGCAACTTTCAACAGATGTAACAGAGAGCACAACACAAAAGCATCAAGCTCCTGCTGCTCAAATGAGTAAGTAAGAAAAAACAAAAGTAATAATTAGTATAAGTTGCTTGCACCTGCAAGTAACTTATACTCTTATAATGAGCAACATAATACTACCAAGAAATTTCTACGAGCGGCCGACCTTAACTGTAGCTGGAGAGTTATTGGGAAAAGTCCTTAAATTTTCTAACTTTAGTGGAGTAATAACCGAAGTTGAAGCCTATATAGGAATGAATGACCCAGCTTGTCACGCGGCAAGAGGCTATACTAATCGAACTTCAGTAATGTTTGGTATGCCGGGATTTTCGTACGTATATTTTATATATGGGATGTACTATTGTCTAAATATTGTAACAGAAGCAGAAGGATTACCAGCAGCAGTGTTAATACGAGGATTAAAGCTCATTGAACCGCTTGAAGCAAATTTAGGTGGGCCAGGAATATTGTGTAAAAGATTAAATATTACAAAAGAACATAACAAACAGGACCTTACTATAAGCCACAAATTTTGTGTTTATGAATCTCACCTCAAACCAGATTATATTTGCACCCCGAGAATCGGAATTAGTAAAGGCCAAGAGAAATTTTGGCGGTTTAAGATCTGAGCTCCAGTGATCTTACGTAGATTATTTGCCAATCGGATAATCACCAGTGAAACAAGCATCACAATATTGTGGTGTAGCATTGTTACGCACCTCTCCTTTAACAGCCTGATATAGTCCATCAATACTCAAGAAGGCTAGGCTATCTACTCCTATAACTTCCTTAATTTCCTCTACAGATTTATTTGCAGCAATTAAATCTTTGCACTCTGGTGTATCTATTCCATAAAAACAAGAATGCTTAATTGGTGGGCTTGAAATTTTGAGGTGAATCTCTTTTACTCCTGCATCCTTTAGCATAACTATTATATTTGTTAACGTACTACCACGCACTATACTATCATCTATTAAAATTATGTTTTTACCTTTCAAAGTGTGCTTATTAGCATTGAATTTTAATTTTATTCTAACTTTACGTACTTCAGCGGTTGGTTGTATAAAAGTTCTTCCTATGTAATGATTACGAATTATTCCCAGTTCCATAGGTAATCCTGAATGCTTTGCATATCCAATAGCTGCAGGTATTCCAGAATCAGGTATTGGTACAACCATATCTACATTGTTTTTTGGTGGGCTCTCTTCTGCAAGTATTTTTCCTATTTCTTTTCTTATATCATATATGGACCTATTCTCCATTATGCTATCTGGTCTTGAAAAATAAACGTATTCAAAAATACAAAAACTTGATTTTTGCTGTGGGAAAGGAAATGCTGAAGCTAGATTACCATTTCGATCAATGGTGACTAACTCACCTGGTTCTATTTCTCTAACAAACTCTGCATTTACTATATCAAGAGCACAAGTTTCAGATGCAAGAACGTAAGAACCGTTTAACTTTCCTAAAACAAGAGGCCTGATTCCAGACGGATCACGTACTCCAATAACTACTTCTTGATTGATTGCCACAAAAGAATAAGCACCTTGTATTTGCTTTAATGCATATATAAAACTCTCTAAGAAGCTATCTTTTTCACCGCTTGCTGTCAGATGCACTACTACTTCTGTATCAATATCTGACTGAAAAACGCACTCTTGTTTAATTAATTGTTTGCGTATCGGAGAAATATTAATTAAATTACCATTATGTGCTATGGCAAAATCCCCAAATTTGCCACTTTTGCCAAACATGGGCTGCACTCCAAATTTACTACCACTTGTTGAGTATCGAACATGACCTATTGCACAATCTCCAGGTAAGGATTTCTTTATTTCATCTATATCATCAAATACGCTACTCACTTGACCTTGAAAGTGATAAGAGTGCAGCTTATCGTTGTTACTGGTTGCTACGCCAAAAGACTCTTGACCTCTATGCTGCAAAGCGTGGAGAGCAAGTATAGAGTTAAAAGCAGCACTTTGGTTGCAACTTATGCCAAATACCCCACACTCCTCACGCATTTCATCTAGCATAAAAACTATTAAGTAAAGTTTAATTTTACTTTAGCATAGGTAAAATACAAGCATTTTGTTGTTCATCTGCTTTTATTGCCAGCAATAATCCTATGCATATCAAGCTTGCAGCAGTTGTACTTCCTCCATAGGAAAGAAATGGCAATGGGTCGCCTATCACAGGTAAGAGGCCCATTGTCATTCCGATGTTTATAAAAAAATGAGCGCTAAAAAAGGCGAAAATGCCGATAGATAACGACTTAGAAAAATAATTTTTCGACCTATAAGCGATAGAGAAAATTATGCCAAGTAATGAGGTATAAAGCAAAATTAAAGCCATGCTAGCTAAAAAGCCCCACTCCTCACTCAGCACTGCAAAAGCAAAATCTGTACGCTTTTCCGGCAAAAATCCAAGTTGAGTTTGACTTCCGTTAACAAAGCCCTTACCAAGCAAACCTCCTGAACCAATAGCTATCTGAGATTGCTGCGCATTATAACCTATCCCAAGTGGATCCACTGATGAATCCAAAAACGACAATATCCTTTGCTTGTGATAAGGACGTAAAAAAGGCCAAATAGCCGGTACTGCAAAAATGCCAAGCGTTCCACATATTACCGAATGAGATCTTTTTATTATTGCTGTGAATATAATTGATATCCCTATAAATAACATTATCACAGCTGTGCCTAAATTAGGTTGCTTTAACACCAAGAACACGGGTAAGAAAATAATTATAAGTGCCTTAAGCAATATTTTAAATTCCATCATTTTATATACACTCTGCTTATCAAAATAGCGAGCAAGCGCAAGTATTAAGCCTACTTTTGCAAATTCTGATGGCTGCAAACTAATTGATCCAATTCTTATCCACCTTGTTGCACCCATTATGTGTGAGCCAAAAAAATTTACTGCTAATAGCGAAATCGCTGCTGCTATATAAAAAAAGTAGGCGTACTTCAAGTAAAAATCTAGCTCTATGAATGACATAGCTATAGCGAATAGGAAAAAGAAGGAGAATATGACCAGTTGGTGAATCGCAAATGACACCCACTTTCCTCCAGCAGAAGAGTATTGAACAACAATGCCAACGCAAAACAGCGCTATCACGTTAATGACTAACAACCAATGAATCTTCTTCAGCCTATCCACAATAAAGACCTTATAACCTTAAAGTATAGTAAAATATGAAACAAAGATAAAAATCAAAAAACCAACTTCTCAACTACTAACCGAATTGAAGTACTATATATTCCAGTTACTACTGTTAAAGCTGCCATAAACAATAGACAGAAAAGCATAGGAAATGGCACATCATTAATTTTGTCCGGTGTCATTCCAGTGCGTGACGTTGCATCATTTTCAAAATACATTTTCTCTACCATCTTCCACATATATATCAATGCAAGGAAAGAGCCAGCAGCAAATGTTACAAGGGAAATCCACGCATGAGATTCGATAATTGCTTTCATTATATACCACTTGCTTATAAAGCCATTTGTTAAAGGCATACCGATTAATGCTAAACTGAATAGAGTGAACGCAAGTGCTGTATAAGGCATTGATTTCTTGAGTCCCGATAAATTCTCTATTTTTGTTGTATCAAATTTGTAAGAAATACATCCTGCAGCCATAAATAAAGATGTTTTTATTATGCTGTGGTTTACTATGTGAAGAATTGCTGCAAATACACCTGTTTTTGAGTTAAAACTCAGTGCTAAAATTATATAACCAATTTGGCTAATACTAGAGTGAGCAAGCAGTCTTTTTATGTCTTTTGCGGTTATTGCAAATATCGACCCAAATACAATAGCGCAAAGTGCGAGGATAATTATCACATTGTCCAGTAGCGGCTTAAACAAGAAAAAATTTTGATGAAAAACAGTATAAAAGATTCTGATGAAAACATATATCATCACTTTTGTCACTGTGCCTGAAAAGAATATGCTAATGAAACTTGGCGCCTCACTATATGCATTAACCAGCCACCTGCTTAATGGAAACAGTGCCATTTTGATTGAGAGACCAACAAAAATGAACAACGTGCCAAGTTTTATGATGTTGTTATCGTATAATGGAACTATTCTTTCAGCCATGTCAGACATATTGAGCGTTCCAGTCATTGAATACAAGAGCCCGATGCCAAATAAATAAAATGTTGCACCTATTGTTCCACTAATTAGACATTCAAATGCTGCAACCAAGGCTTTTTTATCCCTTCCCATTGAAACTAATACATAAGAAGAAAGAGATGAAATTTCCAAGAAAACGTAAAGGTTAAATATGTCGTTTGTTACTAGAATCCCGAGCAGTCCGCTTAAGCACAGTAGAAATAGAGAGTAAAAACCAGTGATTTTGTTTTTGCTAATCTCTTTTTCGTTAATATAAAAGCTATAAAGCACACTAATCAGCGCTATAAAATTCACTAGGGTTAGAATTAAGGAATTTAACACGTCGATTCTTAACTCTATTCCATACGGAGGAGCCCAATTTCCAAGGTGATAAGTTATAATTTCACCTTTATATGTTTTAATGAGTAGTATTGATGAAATGATAAGAGTGATTGTTGTTGCAATAAAAGAAATAAACCAAGATACCTTGTGTTTCTTGGCAAGAAAGCAAAACATTGATGCAATTATTGGGATAATAACTTGTAAGATTGGTAATTGCATTAAATTGTTGTTAATATATCGTTAAAGTATTAGTATATATAATACTTTTTGTTTTAATACCCTTATGTTATCTAAAATTTGTAATGCAATAAAACGCCTATTACGAAGAGAAGATAAATTTGTAGGAAGAGATGAAAATGGAAATTCTTACTATGAATCAAGTAAAGGAAAAAGGTGGGTTATGTATAGCAGTGTTTCTGAGCCTACAACAGTGCCTCCGGAATGGCATATATGGCTTCACTATACTGATAATGTAGTACCAGTTAATAATAAAAAAAGAAAAGTAAAACATACTTCTAATTTAACGGGTACAAAAGATGCATACTATCCAAACCAAAAAGTGAAAAATTACTATAAAAGCTGGAGTCCTGATAACTAAAGATGCGAAGGTCAAATATACTTGAAATAACCGCTGGATTATTTGTATTAATTTTTACTATTTTTCTGATTTTCTTTGCTATTGATAAGCTATCTTACATAAAGAAAAACTATAAGGATTGCTATAAAATATATGGTCTTTTTGCTAACGCTAACGGTATAGGAGTTGGTGATAGTGTCAAGATCTCTGGTGTAGATGTTGGAAGCATAACTGGTGTATCACTTGACAAAGCTACCTACGTAGCACGAATCGATATGTGTATAAGCAAAGACATAAAATTGCCAATTGATAGTTCAGCTCTGATCACTAGCAGTGGAGTTGTTGGCAGTAAATTTGTTAATATATCACCTGGATCAGATATTAAACTAATCTTGCATGGTGGTAAAATAGAGTATACTCAAGCTGAAGCAAACATGGGTGGAATAATGGACAGAATTCTTGGTATGTTTACGAAGTGAAAATGGCAGGATTCCAAGTGTACCCGTTCAGGTGAAGCCTCCTGTAGTTCTAAAGTATTTAAGGAGTTTACCTTATTTCTTGCCTTTTCTACCGCTTGCTTTGGGGTTTATAGTATAGAAAGTGCCTTAACAGTTGCAGTGCATGTCTATTAATGATAAAATGAAGATTAATTCATTTTGATATTATGATTGGTTTACTGTTTGCCGTACTATTGTTCCTCTGTGGTAGTGATGCACTTGCAAAACAGGAGCCACGTTCAATAGCTGGAGATAATCACATAAAGGTAATAAATTATAACCCACAGGCTATACATAAGTATACGGGTTTTTATGGTTATCAGTCCAGTATATTGTTTGAACCAGGGGAGATAATACAAAACCTTTCAATGGGTGATTCAACTGGTTGGCAACTTCTTCCTCAAGGTAACAGATTGTTTATTAAGCCCATAGATGATATTGCTGATACTAATGCAACTATAATTACCAATAAAAGAGTTTATTACTTTGAACTTCATGCTGAAGAAGCAACTGGACTAGATGATCCAAGATTAGCATATGAAGTAAGGTTTCTTTATCCACTATTTAGCAGTGATGAGATTTACACAACAAATAACGGTGATATCTTCGAACAAGCTAGTCATACCATTATTCCTGATATCAATGATATTGAAGTTGTAAAGAAGGGATTAAATTTTAATTATTCCATCTCGCACGTCAAAGGTAGTCAGTCAATAATACCAATTAAGGTTTTTGATGACGGAAAATTTACATATCTACAATTCAATAAAATAAACTCTGATTTTCCGGCAGTTTTTATGGTTGATTCTGCAGGATATGAGTCTTTAGTAAATTTCCGTACAGTTGATAACTACCTGATAATCGAAAGGGTAAGTTCAGTGTTTACCTTAAGGAATGGATCGAGTACAGTTTGCCTATTTAATGAAACCATACCTTTCAAAAAAGGGTAAAGGCTATAATGCCCGAGATATGGGTGCAAAATTTTTTCTATGATGTTCTGTAATTCCATAAAGGCCAATAGCGTTAAGGTGCTCTTTTGTCCCATATCCTTTATTTTTATACCAATTATATTCAGGATGCTTATTGTGCAATTCTTGCATAAGCCGATCTCTCGTAACTTTTGCAACGATTGAAGCTGCTGCAATTGATGTACTCAAATTATCACCATTTACTATGGATTTCACTTGCCATTTCACTTCAGGTGGTTGATTACCATCAACTAGCACATAATCTAATTCTAGGTCCAAGTCTATCAACGCACGTTTCATTGAAAGTTTTGTTGCTTGCAAGATATTGTATGAATTTATTTCTTCTACGCTTGCCATTCCTATACCAAATTTTGCAACGGATATTATTTTTTCATATAGGACTTGCCTACATTGAGGAGTCAACTTTTTCGAGTCGTTGATTCCATCAATAATTGTATTTCTATCAATAAACACTACGGCTGCGGATATTACTGGACCAGCTAGCGGACCTCTTCCAACTTCATCCACTCCTGCTATCACTCCTGATAATTTATTTTCTAATGTAAAGTCTGGGTATTTCATAGGTTTTTATAATAAGAAAGTTATAGTAAAAACTGAACAGATAATAGAAATTATCCAAAATTTCATAACGATTACATTTTCTGACCATCCCTTCTTTTCAAAGTGATGATGCATTGGTGCCATAAGGAAAACTCTTTTTCCTTCTCCATATTTAAACTTTGTATATTTAAAATATGATATCTGAATAATAACAGATAGAGTCTCTATTACAAAAATTATTCCAATAACGGCAAAAAGCATTTCTCTTTTAATTAGGACACTAGTTAACCCTAAGGCTGCGCCTACCGACAAGCTACCAACATCACCCATAAATATTTTTGCTGGATGTGTGTTAAACCACAAGAAACTTAGAATAGCTCCTATAAATGCAATGCAGAATAAAGTAATATTCATATCTGCTTGAGTTATATATGCAATTAGCCCCAAAAAAGCAAAGGAAGTGATGACTTGAGTTGCAGCAAGGCCATCCAAACCATCTGTGAGATTCACAGCATTAGAAGAGCCGACAATTACAAACGCAGCAAACGGAACATATAGATAGCCAAAATCTATTATTACTCCTTTAAATAGGGACGTTTTTGTAAAACATTCAGCAGAGTATAGCTTAAGTATAAACACACCAACCAGAGCAACAATAAACTGAATAAGTATTTTGGTTTTTGCACTTAAACCTCGATAGTGATTTGTCTTCAATTTTAAATAATCATCAATAAATCCAAGTAGAGCAAAAAATAGAGTTATCAATATCAGCAGCAAAATTTCTGGTGTTAACTGAACCCAGAGTAAAATTGGTAATAAAGAAGAAGTCAGTATTATTATTCCGCCCATAGGTGGTACATTCTTTTTTGTTATTAAATGACTTTCTGGTCCACATGATCTAATTGGTTGCCCATCTTTGCTTATTTTTTTTAGAAGCTTTATAAAATAGGGAAAAAGAATAAACCCAAAAACAAATGAGGTAAAAAATACTTTTGTAGCTAAGATCATCTGCTTACTTAAATTGACTGAGTGTCATACCACCTATAGCTAATAAAGTCAATTTCTGTCATCCTATAGCCTGACCCACAACTGTACGAACATTGTGATTTGGGCCCATCAGTAGGGTGTCATCCCAGTCTGGAATGGCTTTGTTGCATCGCTCAAGTGAAAAGAACTGGCAGTTACTGACAAAATTCATTATAAATAGCCATTTAACTGTTGAAGAAAAATATGCCACAAAAAATGAGAGTCAGTAACTGCCATGAATATAACAAATTTCTCCAAGAAAGAGGAAGCATTTTTTGTTATATCAATGACGCCATAGAAAATTGGTACGAGAATTGTCCAAAAATGCAGGGCGGCAACTATATTTATAGTGATAAAGTTGTGATTTTGGTGCATATAATCGTCAGTTTCTTTAGAATTGGTTTAAGACAAACAGTCGGGTTTATAAAAGGGTATTTGCAACAAATAGGAAGAGATTTGGCAGTTATCAGCTATTCACAAGCATCAAGAAGGTTTAAGAAACTTAATATTAAGATAAATGATTGCAGAAAATAATATGGAAGATATCGAAATTGCTATAGACAGTACAGGAATTAGTATATACAACAACACTCCTGGTCACAGCAAGGAAAATAGCACTGACAGAAAATATCGTGGCTATGAGCAAACGAGAAAATTGCACGTAATGTTGAATATAAACAACAAAAAAGCCATAGCTGTAAAATACAGTAACGGTGTCTACTCTGATCACTATGGAGCTTGTGATTTGCTAAAAGAAGTTGATTTTCAGCATGCCATAAAAGCACTATATGCAGATAGAGCATGTGATAGGCACAAGTTTTATAAGTTGTGTAACGAATATGATATAAAGACAAAAATTCCACCAATAAACAATGCGGCAGAACATCCAGAAACAGATTATATGTCTGACAGGAATGCTGCTATTAGGTTAATAAAATTATACGGTGAAGATGGCATGAAAGAATGGAAAAAAGAAGTAAATTATGGGAAAAGATCTTATATTGAAGGGTTTTTCTCAAGATTAAAGCAAATATTCGGATTTAGTTTTAGGAATAAATCTGAGATAAATCGAGAAAAAGAACTGCTAATCAAATGCTATTTGCTTAATAAATTCACTGATATTGGTATGGCTAAATTTGAGATAGTTACATGAATTTACCATAAATCACCATCTCATAAAGTGTGATGCAACAAAGCCGTCTGGAATCCACAACTGTACGAACGTTGTAGTTTGGACCACCAGTGGGGTGTCATCCCAGTGCCCAGACACTGGTTCTATGCAACTTAATTAAAAACGTTTGTTTTAGTGTAAGACAATTACCTTTAGCTTATCAGCTCAGTTATAAGCAAAATTTCTGGATTCCAGACTGGAATGACACCATTTGCTGTGCAATTTACCTTCAAAAATGAATGTTCGTACAGTTGTGAACCTGTGGCAGGTATTACATAAGAGCATTTCCCTCTTCTAAATTAAAACGCACTTTTGCCTCCTTTGCAGTCTATACTTTAGATGTATTTAATTTACAAATACTAATTATTTATTAATAATGGTGATATGTAAATATAGTTATAAAATAATTGTTACACTTGAATTCCTTCCTGGTTTCTGTTGTTATCAGAACATTTAAAACACTTTAAGAAAGCTGCTTAGTTAAATTAACTTAGACAAGTAAATAGCAGTTTTGCAGCCTGTTTTTATGAATGATGATAAAATGTTGTAGCCAAATGCGCTTTCAGCATTGTGCTGAATTGCAATATCTTTGTGCTCTAACTCCTCGTCGCGAAATTTACTTATAGTTTCTCTTAATTCCCCATCTTCTAAATGTGAAACTTGCTCTTTGTAGTGCTCCCCGATAACTTCTTCAACTGCAGCAGTGCAAGCCATAGCAGCTTTTTTGCCCATAATGGCAGTTGCAACGCCAAGCGACACTCCTAAAACACGCCAAACAGGCAACAAAACAGTAGGACGAACTTTTTGCTCTTTGATTTTCTCATTAAAATAGTGAAAATGCTTTTTTTCCTGCTCTTCCATTTCAATTATTTCATTGATTATAGAAGATTTCTTAAGAATAAATTTTTGACCAGAATAAATGCAAATAGCTCCATATTCTCCAGCGTGATCTATTCTAATTGCCTGTTGCAAGAACTGATTGTTGCTGTACCTTAAATTATTTAGATTTCTTTCTTTCTCCACAATACACCTTACCTGATACGAACAGAGCTACTATGAGATAAATTAGATTCCATGTTGCTAAGGAAACACCTAGAACGTAATGAGGTCTGTCACAAGATGGAGAGTAATTAGGATTTAGTAGATTATTTCTGAGCTCTTCTATACTAACGTTACCACTTGCTTGCTCTGTACAACCTAAAACATCATGAAATAAGTGGAGTTCAAGACCTATATGATAAAAAGATATTACTGCACCTATGAGGTAGCTGCAAAACATTGCATAGATTAGAATTTTGTTGTCTTTAAGCATGCACGCTACTGCAAGTAATCCGGCGATATAGTAAACTATTCGCTCGTATGTACATAACTTGCATGGCAGCATGTTGAAAAAATATTCTAGCACATATGCAAAAATTAGAGCAGCGGCACTCGACAGCAGAAAGATTGCAGGAATTCTGGAATTATTACACATAACTTTAAGTAAATTATCCCTGAAAGTATAAAGCAGAGTATTCATTTTACATAGGGATTTTTATTTTTTTTCAAAAGCAATCTAACTGGCACACCGTCTGCAAAGAAATTTTTTCTGAGATCGTTAATTAAATAGCGTTTGTAACTTTCATCAACACTTTCAGGTATGTTACATATCAAAGAAAAAGCTGGAGGTTTAGTACCAATTTGAGCGATATACTTCATTTTAACTGCTTTGCCTTTTACAAGAGGGTGAGAATGTTTTCCTACAGCATCTATGAGCCACTTATTCAGTTTTGCAGTGCTGATCTTCTTGTTCAAGGATTCACTCACTTCAAGACACTTATCTATCACATCACCGCAGCGCATGCCTTTTAACGCAGAAATTGTTATAGTTGGCACTTCCAAGAATAACCTGGTTACTTCCTGTTGTTTGACAAATTTTATTAACCTGCTTCTGTCATCCTTACCTATTAAATCCCACTTATTTAAAACAACAATAATCCCTTTCCCTCCCTTAATTGCAGCTTCACCAATTGATAAATCCTGCTGCTCAATACCAACTAGGGAGTCTAGCATTAAAACTACCACATGAGAGCGCTTGATTGATTCCATGCTTTTCTCAACAAATCTTGATTCTAAGCCATCTACAACATTCGCCTTTCTGCGGATTCCGGCAGTGTCAATTAGAGTAATTAACTCTCCATCATGATCATATGTAATATCCACAGAATCACGTGTGGTACCTGGCTCTGAACTTGTTATTAGTCTGTTTTCTGCAAGTAAACCATTTAAAAAAGTTGATTTTCCAACATTCGGACGGCCGATGATCGCGATCCTCAGCCTACTCAGTTCATTGTTAGGTAACTCAGTGTTCTCGTTAAAATTTTCAATAACACCAGCTAATGCATCATAAAGATCAACCATGCCAAGATTATGCTCGGCAGAGATATACACCGGGCCAAGAAAATCAAAAAACTGCAAATAATCAACATTTTCGGATTTATGACTCTCGCATTTATTTGCTACTAGTATTACAGGTTTATTTATTTTTCTCTTCAGCCACTTTGCAAACTCTTCATTTCGCTCATTTTGCACTTTTGCATCAACAAGAAAGAAAATTATGTTTGAATTGGATAAAGAAAATTCGATTTGTTCAATAACTTGTAGTGAAAAATTAGTTTGGTCGTTCCATCCTCCTGTATCTATAATTTTAAACTCCAAATCGCTAATTCTCCCCATTCCCTCTCGCCTATCCCTTGTCACTCCTGGAATGTTACTCACTACTGCTGCTTTTCTTCCTACTAATCTGTTGAATAGGGTCGATTTTCCAGCATTTGGTAGGCCTACTATGGCGATTTTTAGCATAATTCAAGGGCATGTTCTATATGAAGTAAATTATAACCGAAACTTTTCAATTTAACTATTGACTTCGTAGATTATATAAGCATACTACAGTTAGAATTTTTTTATTTCGTTATGTAAAATATGGGGTAGTTATGCTAGTGTCAGAGCAAATAGAGAGTGTAGATAGAGAAGAATTAAAGCAACAAAATCATATACATAAAGATACAGAGTGTTCGGAAGAGACGACAATATATGGGCATATTAATCAACATATGGAAAAAAACATCTCAAATACATTGCATGAAATATATGATGCTCTTATGTCATATAACGAATCGGAACAGTCAATGACGTCAACTTAAGAACTTTCATTAGCAAACTCTCCTAAAGACATGATGGCGTTTAGGCTTATCTACTTTATTGCGGCTGTCCCGGTCGGATTTTAACTTTAGCGCGTATACTTAAAAAGGGCTTGAAAGTTTTTTGGCGCAATAAGTACCTGATAGAGTTTCTGCCTCATTACACCAAATAAAACTGAAAAATTTAAACGATACTCAGTAATTTGATCTGGGTTCCAAGGCCCTTGTGCATCACATATATGAAGCGATAATATATTGCACATGACCAAGTTTGCCCAAAATTCTTGTAATACAGCCTCTCCAGAAAAATTCTCTAACTCTGCTCCTACTTTGAGTCGTTTATAGCACTCCTCTATGTGCCACCTTAACACATAAGCTTTGCTCCAAAGTCTCGGTCAAAAACTCTGTTTCTCAGTTGGCTAATGTCAGCACTATAACTCTTACTTTCTGTCCTTTCATTTTATTTTTTAGCTTTTCATTTTCTAATATAAAATCAAAATCTAATTCGCCAGCGTTCCCATAGCTTACTATAATTTCTTTTTTGCAAGCGAAAAATAAAATCTACTTCCAAATCATAATGCTGCTGAATGAATTTTACTGAAGACGATCATAGATAAATAATAATTTCTCTTGATTTAATAAACGCATTTGAGTGATAACTTCGGGTAATTGCTCTGCCGCCAACGTTTGTTCACCTATATTCCAAGCTGCAAGACGAGCACTACAAATTAGCGAAGTACACAAATCAACAAACAAATTGCCAATGGTGCCTGTTGTTCCATTTGGTTCAAACTCGGATACAATTTCCCCAGAGCTGGGTAATCTCATACCAGAACCATCTGCTGCAATAAGTCTATAGCCTCTCCAACTCAGGTTCATCCTGATAGGCTGTTTGGATGCTTAAATTCTTGAAAGCCTGTATGGCAAATCTTATACCTTGCTTTAGAAAAAGCTTGCTTTGAGGGTACATGTCAATGGCTCCATAAGTTCACATTCTATTCCCAAACTTTTTTTAACTAACTTTAAAATCATAGAAAATACTGTCGAAAAAGGAAGTTTTCTTGTTCGTGTAAAACTCAACACAATGGATTTTCTGAAAAGTTTTCGAGTATATTATATTTTTAATTTGTAGAATAAGGTTTTTTCCTTTTTGCATATTTCACCTAAAAAGGACACATTTTAGACTTCTTTGTTGAAATAAAACAGAAACAAAAGTGCTGTCCCTTGCACTCTTTGGATAATTTAATGATAAAAAATTTAGAGAGAAATTTTATACACTATCGCTGATATTTTTCCTTAAGTTGACGCCATTGCCTGAACGGATACAACTTAATTTTTAATCTGCAGGAGTCAAGTTGAGAATGTCCAATTTTCCACTTTCTTTATAGCATAACATACTTCAGCGCCTCTTGCTCCTCTTGAAGTCCAATGGGCTCACCACTTATGTGTAAATTAATCGTTAATGTTGTACACGTTCTTTTCTTTTTCTACTCTCTCTTGCTCTTCAATACAATATATAGCAAGCGGATTAGCTTTAAGTCTTTCGACTCCTATTTCTTCTCCTGTTCCATCGCAGTAACCATAAGTGCCTAATTTTATTTTTTCTAACGCCTCCTTAATTTTTTCTTTTCTATCTTTTCGACGCTTGATTAATTCCTCGTTTCCACTATCTTCATCAGAATAGTATGTATCAATACTATTATCTTCTAGTTCTTGTTTCTCTAACTCAGCGAGTATTGATTGTAACTTTAAGCTGAAGTATTCCAGTTGTTTTACGCTCATATATTCTTCATCTTCTGAAGGAGTGTAATCTTCTGGTGACTTTATTTTTGGTAACTTTTCCATAATTGCATTATCAAAAAAATAATAAAACCTATATAATTTATGAACAAAAAATTATACTACCTCAAAGTAAACACTATAATTTATAATAAACATTTAAAAGCCTAGTATGATCGACTCAGTAAAAAAATTAGTAATAGATGATAAGAACTTTACCTATATAGTATGTATTTTTATCATAATGTTAAGTTTATCTTCATTTACACTTAAAAACAACAATAAACAAGAAGTTATGTTAACATTAACATGGATATGTGCTACATTTGTTTTGCAGATTTCTACAAATAATTTGTTTACATCTGATTATCATGATGGAATATTAGAGCAAATCTTTGTACAGCCACTCTCTTCTAGGCTTATAGTTGCTTATAAAATTTTCGCTCACTGGTTATTATTTGGGTTACCGATTTCAGTAATTTCTTCCATATTCAGCTTTGCAATTCTAGGCAATAGTATTGAACACTCAATAGCAGTTGGAGTGTCTTTATTATTTAATACGCTGATAATCACTAATATTTCAGCTACTGGAAATGCATTGATGATTGGTCAAAACAACTTAGCATCAGGAGTATCGCAAATTCTTGTTTTGCCAATGATAATGCCAACCTTTGTGTATTTTAAAATGCTAACTCAATTTGAAAATTTATCCTTGAATATTTATACACTACTAATCACCATCTTAGTTTTTGTTATTTTGATTGTTAACAGCACTGTAACTACTCACATGGCACTAAAATTTGCTGTGGAACAGGATTGAAAAATCTTACTGTTATTCAGTAGACTTCTTGCATAACCTAGAAAAAAGGCAAATAGTTATTATAGATTTAGGTTTATCGACAATTTGAAAAACCTTCATTTCAGCATCCTTCCCTGTCATCCAAGTAGCCCTTCGTTGTTATCCCAGTGTCAAAAACTGGGATAACAGCTAACCTGACAACCGTCATCCCGCTACTTGTTAGCGGCTAAGAGATACCGTGACGGTATGACGGTTCGCGGTGGCATGACGATAAGCCTCATCATCCCGCTACTTGTTAGCGCCGCGGCGGTATGACGATTCGCAGCGGCATGACGAGAAAGGGGCTACTTGGACGATACCTTTTTTCTACTTAGTTTGGGTTATGCAAGAAGTCTATTCCTTCATAAGGAGAAGTAGTTAAAGGAATTTACTCTATTTCTCCCTCTTTTTTTATTATTTTTAATCTATAGTTAACGTAAAAGAGATATGCAAAAACTCTATTGATCCATAGTCTGCAAATTATTAATAACACTTACTTTAAAGAACCTCACTTTACGCTGATCTTTGAGCGCTCTTCTGTGGTATTTTGTAAGAGTATAACTTGTGAAATCGTCTTCCCTATAGATTAAAGAGTTACACTGCTTTATATGTGATGCTATCCACTCTGCATAGTCCTGATGATCGGTTGCAATGAATATTTCCCCTGTTATAAGTATTTTTTTTGCTAATAAATTTAAAAATTCCGTATTAATTAATCGTCTTTTATTGTGACTTCTTTTTGGCCATGGATCTGGAAAGAGAATAAAGAATCTTTCAACACTGTTATCAGGAAAATTTGCAATCAATTCTCTTGCATCTTCTGTCCACATTAAAATATTTTTTATGTTCTGTATTTCTATGTTTGTCAGCAAGCGAGAAACCCCCTTTAAGTAGGGCTCACATCCTATAAATAATAGATCAGGTTCATTGAGCACCTGGTAAAGCATATTTTCACCGTTGCCAAAGCCTATTTCTACCCATATTCTTTTTTGTGAATTTACAATTTTCTCTATAGATTCCTTGCTGTTTTGAATAGAATATTTTTCCAATATTTCATCAACATCAGGTTTTAGCCTGGACCTTCTGGAGAACGATCTAATCCACTTGCTATTCTTAAATAGCATATTCTTGATACATATATAATTTTCTCACTATATTTTATATAGCTTAAACAATTCTCGAAATGAGTTAATGAAAAATTACTTGTCAATAATTGTTAATATTATATAATATATGAGTTCTAATAAAGTTTAAGTTAAAGGTATGAATAATAATAATCCAGTCGTAAATCTACCGGTTACTATCAGAAAGCTATCATCAAACAAATTTATAGAAGAGATATGTCAAGGCCAATTTGAGGATCAAGATAATACCTTGTTTGAAGATTCTTTTGTTAACAAAATTAAAGAAGGAGATGTGGTAGAAGGTGTAATTACAAGAATAAACCCTAACGACGTTGTGGTTGATATTGGTTTAAAATCTGACGGGAGAATTCTGATCAAGGAACTCGGTTGTAATGATGAGGTCATTATTGGCTCGAAAATCAGAGTTTATGTGGAAAGAATTGAAGATTATCATGGTAATGTTGTTCTTAGTCGTGAAAAAGCAATTAGGGACGAAAAATGGAATAAGTTGGAAGAAGATACAGTTACAAGGGCTGAAGTAAGCGGAGTTATTAAACGCTCAATTAAATGTGGCTTTATTGTTGATCTTGGTGACGGAATAAGCGCTTTTTTACCGCTGAGTCATGTGGATTTGAAGCAAGTAAAAGATGCGAAGCACCTTATTGAAACTGAACAAAAGTTCATCGTGCTTAAAATGGATAAGAAGCAGGGCAATATTGTAGTATCAAGAAAGCTGGTGTTAGAAAAATTGCACGCTGGTGAAAAAATTAAATTTTTAGAATCTTTAAATGAAGGCGATATAATAGAAGGGAAAATAAAAAGTATCACTCATTACGGTGTATTTGTCGGTATTCATGAATCAGATGTAGTGGGAGTTATAGATGGATTGTTACATATTACAGATATCTCTTGGAGTAGGGTAAGTCATCCGTCTGCAGTTTTTACTTGTGGTCAGACTATAAAAGTTAAAATTATAAAAATAGATAAGGAAAATGCTAAAATTTCCTTGGGTGTGAAGCAGCTAGAAGATAGCCCTTGGCAAGATGCAGAGTCAAAATATCCAGTTGATAGTGTGAATAAGGGTTATGTAACAAGCATAGAAGATTATGGATTATTTGTTGAGCTTAGACCTGGAATTGAAGGTTTAGTGCACTCGTCAGAAATAACTTGGGTTAAGAGTAATTTACCAGTTAGTAGTCTCGTAACAAGGGGACAAGAAGTATATGTAAAAATTCTCAGTATTGACATTGCTAAGAGTAGGATGAGTTTAAGCATGAAAAGGTGTGTAGACAACCCTTGGCAAGTATTTATCAATAAATATCCTCCTGGTTCTATTGTTTCTGGTGAAGTGAAGAATAATACCGGCTCATATGTATCTGTTGCTTTCGGTGATTCTGAAATAGATGAGAACGTAGAAGGGACAATATATGTGAAAGATTTTAGTTGGTCTAAAAATGGTTCAGATGAGATAAAGAAGTATAATGTAGGTGATAAAATAGAAGCAAAAGTAATAAGGGCTAACGTGAATCGGGCAAGAACTTATCTTGGAATAAAACAAATAGAGTATGATCCTCTTGAAGAACTGATAAAGAAAGTTAAGGTAGGTGATAAAATACAGGTTATTGTAGGTAAGAGAGAAGATAATGGACTAGTCGTTGAAGTTGAGAACGATGTAACCCTTCTAATAGATCAAGAGCATTTACCAGAGAATAAAAAATTCTCTATATCAGAAAAAATAGAAGTTGAAGTATTGGGTGTTGAAGAATATAACATAGCATTATCTGCTAAGTGATAAGGTTTACTTATTTTGGCTTCATATAAATGGCAACAAAGTCTGATATAATAGCGAGGGTAGCAAAAAGACATCCTTTTTTAGATAAGATTGTTATAGCAGCTATAGTTGATAGATTTTTTGGGATACTTTCAAGCACATTGAAACATCATAATAGAGTTGAAATTAGGGGGTTTGGTTCTTTTTCAGTTAGAAGTTATAACTTGAAAGAAACAAGCCATTTAATGTTACAGAAGTTTACAAAGAATCAATACTTTAAAACATATTTTCGTAGCAGTAAAAAATTATCTGATTTGATAAATGAATAAAAATTTATACCATAAATAAGATGAAAGTAGGGGTTTGAGTTTATACTGTACGATAGAAATTTTTAGCACCATATGCAAGTAGTAGAAATAGTTATACGTAATAACACATATAAAATATCTTGCGAAAGTGGGAAGGGGAATCATTTATTACGCCTTGCTAATAGTTTTGACAAGTTAGTTAGTTCTGTATCTCAAAAAACTGGAGGTAAGGGTTCGGATGCATTAAATTTCTTACTTGCAGCACTAATTCTTGAGGATAAAATTTTAGAATTAACAAAGCGATTAGATGAAGTAAATCAAGAGCGCGAAAAGTATAGAAACGAGAAAAGAATAGAATATACTGAGGTACTAGATAAGGTAAATAAGATTATCACTAATCTTGAGTGCATAAAGGATTAGCTTCAATAAAGCAAGCAATTAAATTGACTATCTGACTATTCAAGCCAGGAGGGAGGTTTGTCTTACGAGTTATGTAACAATATAATTCGTAATCATCAAGATCAACTATTTTTTCGTATTCGATTAGTTCGCTTAAGGAAAATTTATCAAGATATTTCAATGCGAAATGCCCTAAAAGTATATCGGTTTCTTTGCAACCCCTATGCCAGCTTCTATATATTAATTTTCTTCTGAGTAGTGAGGTATCTGTCATTACAATTAAACTTTTTTTAATTTAAAAGTTAAACTAAATACTTGTCAAGCGAGGCGCATTTTAATATACTTAACATTTTGTTAAGATCTAAATATACAGGTGGAATTAATTTCTAATCTTATCCATCAATTTAGCGATGGAATATATTATTTTTTATCATTTTCTTTAATAATTTCTGTCATAGTATTCGTGCATGAATATGGGCATTATGTTGTTGCCAAAGCATGCAAAGTTAAAGTTGAATCTTTTTCCATAGGTTTTGGTCCTGAAATTTTTGGTTTTAACGATAAGTCTGGAACTAGATGGAAATTAAGCGCTGTTCCATTGGGTGGTTATGTTAAAATGCTAGGAGATACTAATGCAGCGAGTGTCCCAGCTGATCAACAAGAATTAACGGAAGAAGAAAAATTGTATTCATTTCATACAAAACCGCGTCATAAAAAAGCAGCAGTAGTTTTTGCAGGGCCTTTTGCAAACATGGTATTTGCTGTTATAGCTTTTACAATATTCTTTAGCATAGCAGGTTATTATCGCACTCCACCGGTGATTGAAAATGTAATCGAAGGTAGTGCAGCTAAGCAAGCTGGTTTGTTGCCAGGTGACACTATTACACAAATCAATGAGCATAAAATAAAATACTTTGAAGATATTTCACGTGTGATAATGTCGAATCCTAAAACAAGAATGGAGATTGAGTATAGCAGAAATAATGAGAAGCACAGGACCAGTTTAACTCCATTAATAATCAAGGACAAAGACGTTTTTGGCAACACAATAGAAAGAGAAACTATAGGGATTATTTCAGTCAATACATTAAAGCAGTCGTCTTTTCTTGGGGCTGTGAGCTTATCAGTAAGTGAAACTTACCACACTATGTGCTTAACGATCAAAGCTCTCTTTCACATTATTGTTGGTAAAAGGAGTATCAATGAAATAGGTGGACCAATAAAAATCGCAAAATATTCAGGACAATCAGCTAAAAAGGGATTTATTATGGTTCTATATTTTATGGCAATCATTTCAGCTAATTTAGCTGCAATTAACTTGCTGCCAATACCACTGCTAGATGGTGGGCATTTATTTCATTATATCATAGAAGCGGTTATACGTAGGGATTTAAGCTTGAAATGTCAAAAATATGCAGCTATTTTTGGTGCTTTAGTGTTGTTTTTGCTTATGGCAACTGGAATGTCAAATGATATTAGGGATCTTTTTTGAAATAAAATATGAAAAAGCTATTTTATATACTGGTAGTGGTTTTTATTTCTTTTCCTGCCCTGCTTGTTGCTTTAGGAACTGCAGAAAAAGTGCAGGTGAAAGATGTCAAATGTATTGGTAATGAGAGGGTAAGCAACCAGACAATAGGGTTCTATATAAAACTAAAATCTGGTGATTATATAAACGACGATGATATAGACTCAATTATAAAAGATCTATATAAAACAAAGTTATTTGCTAGTGTTAATGCTTACATAGATGATAAAAAAAATTTGGTAATAAAAATTCAAGAAAATCCACTAATTAACAAGATAATATTAAAGGGTAATAAGTTATTTAATAGCAAAGAGTTACTAAATAATGTGATTCAGTCAAAATCGCTAACTATTTTCACTGAAACAAAATTGCAAAACGATTTAATGAATTTAATCACTACTTATAGAAATAACGGTAAGGTTGGCGTTAAAATTGAATATGAGTTGGAGAAGCTCGATAGTAATAGGGTCAATCTAATTTTCAAAATAAAAGAAGGCAAAACCTCTAAAATTAAGGATATAAGATTTATAGGCAATAAAAACTTTTCTGAAAATGAGCTAGAGCAAGTTATTAAAAGACATAGTAATGACATATTTAGTAAGTTATTTAGAGCCATTTTTAAAGGCGAAAATCATTATTCACCGCAATATCTATTGATTAACACAGAATTGCTCGATCGTTTTTATTCGTCTAAGGGATATATTCAAAATAATATTCAACCAATTGTTGAGGTTGATAATAACAATCAAACAGAGTTAACTTTTTTGATTGACGAAGGACAGCAGTATTTGTTTGGAAATAATGAGGTTAATATTGAAACTGAAATTCAGGATTTGAGCCTAAAAGAAGAAATATTGGATTTTATAACAGAGGAAAACGATAAGATATTTAATAGAGTTAAAATTAATAATACAGTAGAAAAAATAAACAAATATTTAAATGAAAAAGGATATATATTTGCAAAAGTTAATCCAGAGTATGCACAACGTGACAACGTTGTAGATGTAACCTACAGAGTGCTGCCGGGTAAAAAGATTTATATAAATCAAATTACAATTGATGGTAACGATCGCACTTTAGATAAAGTGATCAGAAGTAAGCTAAGTGTAGCAGAAGGTGATGCGTACAATATATCTGAGATTCAAAAGTCACGTAAAAAACTAATGAGTAGTGATTTTTTTGAAACAGTGAAAGTAAATAGTTACGCAGTTAATGACAATACAGTAAATCTTGACTTAAATGTTAAAGAAAAAAACACTACTTCGTTGTATTTGGGAGGCGGTGTGTCTCTTCCTGGTGGAGCATTGATTAAAATTGACCTCAAAGACCGTAATTTATTTGGTACTGGAAAAGAGCTCTCTTTTGCTCTTGAAAAAAGTCAATACGTATTTTCTACTGATTTAGAGTTTGTTGAAAATAATTTTAATGATTCTGATACGTCACTAGGTGTAGACGTATTTTACGAAAAACAAGATAAGCCAAACACTACTTTTGATAGTTGCGATATGGGATTTTTTACAAAGTTATCATATAAAGTCACAGAGAACTTAACTAATTCCCTTCGCTATTCTTATAAGTATAATCATATACACATGGATAATAAGGGTGGACAAGACACCGATATCTCTGAAATAATACTGGACCGAAAAGGTGAACATCAGATTTCATCAGTGGGATACACGTTGGCACATAATAAACTGGATAACCTCTATACTCCAAAAGAAGGGTATTTACTGCGCTTAAGTCAGGATATTTCAGGATTGGGAGGAAACGTGAATTTCCTAAAATCTGAATTCTTATCTTTTTATACGCACCCTATATTAAGCAAAATTGACGATGATATAACTCTACGCTTTAAGATGGCGGCAGGTCATATTTTTTCTTATACTGATGAAAATCTAAACATTGGCCAGCACTTTTTTAAAGGGGGTAATGAGATTAGAGGGTTTGACCTTTCCGGTATTGGACCAAGAGCAGAAGACAAAAATAAAAGCTCATTAGGAGGCAAAACTTATTTTAATCTAACACAGCAAGTGGATTTTCCTCTACCAAAACTATATGACTATGCTGGTATCAAAGGCTCACTATTTGTTGACTATGCGACACTTTTTGGCTTAGATGATAAAAATAAGAAGTATGAAGGGAAATACTATGATAGCAAGCTTGTGAGAGTGTCACCAGGTTTTGGCTTTTCAATGCTTTCTCCTTTTGGTAGACTTAGATTGGATTTCGGGTTTCCTTTAGTAAAGGAATCTTATGATATAATACCATCACCAAATGTTAAATTTTCTATTGAAGCGGGGATTTGAATGAAATATATACAGTTATTTATATCAGTTATTGCCTTAATTATTTCCTTATTTGTGGGGTATAAGTTTGTAGGATATCAACCTCAGAACACAAAGGCTGCCATTATTGATAGTGATAAAGTTATCAATGAATCTCTTGCTCTGCAAAACATACAACAACAAATAAAGGAGCAGAATTCTAGATTACAACAAGAATTTGAAAGTGAGTTAGAAAAACTTAAGACATCAAAAGAAGAATTTGAACTTTTGTCAGAAGAAGCAAAAAAAGAAAAGACAGAACAGTTTAATAAGCACACTGTAAATACTAGAGATAATTACGCTAAAAAAATGTTACATTTAGAAGAAAGCTATAGAGACGCAGTAGAGAGTGTTTTTAACAAGATAAAAGAAGTCGCTAAAAAAACGGCAGAAAAAAACAACATAGATTTGGTACTATTTATTTCAAAAAAGAACCAAGTTTTATACTCCATGGATGAAGTTGATTTATCAGATGTGGTATTAAACAATATAAACAAGAAAATACCTGAATTTGCTTTGAAAGGCATTGAGTAGGCTTATGCAATTTAATATCAGTGATATTATAAAAATATTACCACATTCTTATCCGTTTCTCTTAGTAGATAGAGTTATAGAGTGTGATCCTGGTAAAAGTATAAAAGCAATCAAAAATGTGACTTTCAATGAGCCATTTTTTATTGGCCACTTCCCTGGTCATCCGATAATGCCAGGAGTCTTGATAATTGAATCTCTAGCTCAGGCATCTGCTATATGTGTTCTAGGTAAAGAAACAATAGAAAATAAAGTTGTTTACTTGAGATCCATTGAAAATGCAAAATTCAGAAAGCCAGTTACTCCAGGGGACACATTGATTCTTCAAGCTAACATTCAAAGTGTGTGTTTAGGTGTACACAAATTTAGGTGTATTGCATCTGTTAGCGAAGAAAAAGTTGCAGAAGCAACAATCTCAGCAGTATTGCAAAATAAATAAAATCTTCATCTGTAAGAAACAGCATGTACACTGTATAGTATAGCAATGAAGCTGAATTTCAAAATCTCATTTTCGAATCTATATACTCGCAATGGATTAATAAAATTAGATGAGACATTTTTGAATTATATCAAATCATGTGATGAGAGCTTGTTTTGTTCATTAATTGAAGCAAGAGAAAAAGCAGCTTCTTCTTCGATGTCATCCCAGTGTCACCCCCCGTCATCCCAGTGCTTGACACTGGGATCTAGAAAACAAGAAGGACGGTCAGCTACTTGGATGACAGATAGTCAGTTAATAGTAGACCTCTCATATTTACTTGATGAATTTATTGCAAAACTTTTCAATGTTGAAAAAGAAATAGAGGAGCTAAAGAAAAAGCACAACGACTTTGCTGTAATATATAAATGCAAAAGGTTATTTGTCCAACGCTATGCATTGAAGAAATACACTAATGTGGCGAATATAGATATTACTAACAAACTAAGTCATTTTCTCACTTTGCCAACAACAGAAAAAAATTTTGCTGAGCAGGTGATGCATTGGTTTGAAGATAAAGAAAATCACAAAGAAGAAATAGAACTTGCAGCACAATATGCAGTGTGGAGAGTAAAAAATAAACAGAGTATATTATTCAGTATTCATAAAAAAATCGACCACGAAAACCTCATACCATTTTCTAAAAAAGAAGTGGACAAAGTTGAAGTGCTGTATTCAAATGAAGTAAAAAGACGATACGGTTTTGATCTAACAAGCAAAAAGGTGAGTTTGAATAAAGCACTAGATAATGCTCACTACTGCATATTTTGTCATAAGCAAAGTAAGGACAGCTGCTCAAAGGGGCTAATTAATAACGACAATACTTTTAAACAATCTCCACTAAAAGTTGAACTGCACGGCTGCCCACTAGAGCAGAAAATATCAGAAATGAATCTGGTGAAAAGCGAAGGGTACAGCATAGCAAGTCTTGCAATTGTGATGATAGATAACCCATTATGCGCAGCCACTGGGCACAGAATATGCAATGACTGCATGAATTCGTGCATATATCAAAAACAAGAACCCGTAAATGTGCCAGCAATTGAAACAAGGATTCTGGATGATGTGCTCAGTTTACCGTACGGATTTGAAATATATTCTCTGCTCAGCCGTTGGAATCCTTTAAATTTTCAGCGTTCATTGCCAAGAGGAAACACTGGAAAAAACGTTCTAGTTGTAGGCCTTGGTCCTGCTGGTTTTAATTTAGCTCATCATTTGTTGAATGATGGGCATAACGTTATTGCCATTGATGGACTAAAAATTGAGCCTTTGATCGATAATTTCCAGCTAATTAAAGATTTCAAACACGAAAAATTGAGTGAACGCATGGCAGGAGGGTTTGGTGGGGTGGCAGAATATGGTATTACTTCTCGGTGGGATAAGAATTACTTAAAGATTATTAGATTACTGCTGGAAAGACGTGAGAATTTCGTACTTTATGGAGGCATTCGTTTTGGTGGCACGATCAATGCTGATGACGCGTTCAACTTGGGTTTTGATCACATCGCCCTAGCACTTGGCTCTGGTAAGCCACGAATGATCAAAATAAAAAACATACTAGCTCGTGGAGTACGCATGGCATCTGATTTTCTGATGTCGTTACAACTGACTGGCGCTCTTAAATTCGATTCTATAGCAAATCTGCAAGTTCGTATGCCGATAGTTGTCATAGGTGCGGGGCTTACTGCGATTGACACTGCCACTGAAGCTTTAGCGTATTATCCAATTCAAGTAGAAAAATTTCTTCTTCGTTATGAGATATTAGTTGATAAGTATGGAAAGGACTGTGTTGAAAAAGATTGGACAGAAGAAGAGCGCGAAATTGCGAATGAGTTTATATCGCACGCACAATTGATCCGAGAAAAGCAAAAGTTAGCAAAAAAAGAGAATAGAGAAATAAAAATATTAGAGTTAATGCAGAGCCTCGGGGGAGTGAAAGTTATATATAGAAAAGAGCTAAAAGATTCACCAAGTTATCGATTAAATAGCGAAGAGGTGCAAAACGCATTATCAGAAGGGATTTACTTTATTGAAAACTTAGAGCCAGTTGAAGTTGTGACGGATAAATATAACCATGCTGAATTAATAAAACTGATAGACACAAAATCCGGCGAAATCAAACGTATAAAAGCACGTTCTATTTTTATAGCAGCAGGTACTGAGCCAAATACAGTTATTGCAACAGAAGATAAAAAGCATTTTAAATTAAGTAATGGGTATTTTACTCAATTGAATTCATTGGGAAAAGAAATAGATCCAATATTTTCTCCAAAAATGCAAAATAAAGATAGAATATTAGTGTATAAGCAAGGCAATAAAACAATCAGCTTTTTTGGTGATCTTCATCCTTCGTATAGCGGCAGCGTTGTGAAAGCTATGGCAAGTGCTAAGAACGGCTACCCTATTATTTCCCAGCTTTTGAATAGAGTTAATAGCTTCGTTTCTGTCATTCCAGTGTGTGATGTTGTGGGCCAGAAAAAAAATGCGTGGCCAAGTGTTGAAGACCTGGCTAATAAAGAATTATTTAATAGAATCAAAGAGCAATTCACTGCAAAGGTTATAAAAGTTCAATATTTAACAGACAAAGTTGTGGAAATAGTGATCAAAGCACCACTTGCGGCAAAGAATTTTAAGCCTGGGCAATTCTTTAGATTGCAAAATTTTGAAACCAATGGCAGAAAAGCCAATAATACAAACCTTGCTATGGAAGGTATAGCCGTAACCGGCACTGAAGTAGACAAAAAAAAAGGAATTATTTCCACTATTGTGCTGGAAATCGGCGGCTCCACTAATTTATGCAGACACTTAAGAGAAGGCGAGCAAATAATTCTTATGGGCCCAACTGGCAGACCTACTGAGGTTTACTAAGTCTCAATATTAAAGTGATGTCAAATTTTATTTCAAAAAGTAAATAATTTACTAACGCTCGTGCACAAATTAAAAATAAATTATGCACGAGTGTAGCGTTATGAATTAGGAGTGCTATATTAAAGCTTACCTCACTATTAAAGCTATCGGTCAGATTAGATTAAAAACCTAATCTGACCGGTTTCTCTATAACCCTCTAAACTCTGATATAATTATATGATAATTAGTTTAATTAGTGGTTAATATGCAAATTGATTTTATTCATATATTGAGATAGCATAAACCATATTGGTTTTAATTATTGTGCAACTTTATAAATCGTCACTGTTACTTCTACTGACTGTATTAATAGTTATAGTCCTAAAATTACCTGAAAATTTGAGCATTGCAGTAAATTGGTCTCTCCCAATTCTAGATTTTGATTTATCTTTTCGTACCATACTAATATCTTTTTTATCAGTTGCATTTTTAGCTGTTCTACCAGCACAAAATTTGACTTTTTCAGAGATGCTATCTTTTGCTGCTTACACTATTAGTTCACTTTATGCAGTTTTATCTGAACATATGATATTGGTTATAATATTCTGTGAATTAATGACCATCAGTGCATTTTTTATTATCGCAGCTAGCTGTAGAGATAGTGGACCTGCAATAAGGTACGCTTGTGTACACTTTTTCGTTGGAGTTATATTAATAGCAGGATTGGCACTTCAAAGCACTAACCTGATAATTTTGGGTTTATTGATAAACTGCGCTTGTTTTCCTTTTTCATTTTGGGTTGTTGATGCATATCCTGCTGCATCGCTACATGGCACCACATATCTCTCTTTATTTACCACTAAAGTCTCTTTTTTAGTGATGCTTTTACACACTTATAACCTATGGCAAGATTGTACTGAAATATTAGCGCTTGTAGGCACCATCACTGCAATTTACAGCATTATATTTGCTTCTCTCGAGCAAAATATTCGTAGATTTTTATGCTATAACGTTGTAGGACAAATGGGCTTGCTGATTATTGCAGGAGGTTTACTCAGCCCTTCGGAAAAGGCAATACCAATTTTGATACTGCATATAATCTTCTCTCTTGTTTATCAATCATTATTGTTTGTAGTCAGCAATTCGATTATTTCACGAACAAAAACAATTAGTTTTAATGGAGTAGGCAAACTGATGTCAGTGGAAGGCATGTGTGCTATAATCGCAATACTTACAATGGCTGCATTTCCTGGAACCGCTGGATTTATTAGCAAATCATACATTACAGCCGAGATTGAAGCAAGTGGTGCTAATTTAGAAGTGTATAAAAACTTATACAAGATTCTAAATTTACTGCTTTATTTAAGCGTGGGGCTCAAGTTTCTTTACTACATATTTATTGCAAAAAGTAAGTCAAAACCTTTAGCAGAGAGGGGAGGCAAAATGACTATGATTATTTTAGCATTTATATGCGTAATTGCTGGCAACCCTTACTTACCTATTTACAATAAACCTTCGATTTTCGATTTTGTGTACAACACAAAAAATATTTTGTCGCAATTTAATTTGTTATTATGTACCACTTTATTGTTCATTCTTTTACGCAAGTTATTTTACCCGAGAATAAATTTTAAAATGGATGTTGATTGGATTTTTAGAGCTTTCATACCCTATATTATCTTGCTGTTCAATCAATTGGTCTTTAAAGTGAGAGAAATGTCTGCCAACGTACTGCAAAACTTGACTAATTCACTTACTAGTTTATACTTTGATAATATTACTAAACTTAAGGAAGTGCTGGGTTATAACTCAGTGAGTTTTGTTTCAGCTTCTTCTCTCTTTTTAATGAGTATTCTACTAATGCTATTATGTTTAAGTCGTTAACCGAAAGTTTAAATTCTGTATTTAGTAAACTAAGAGGAAAGTCGATCATTTCTGAAGATGATTTTAATCTTGCCATGCGTGAAATACGCATAGCCTTAATTGAAGCTGACGTTTCACTTGAAGTTGCAAAAAAATTCATCAATGACATTAAAGATAAAGTGATTGGGGAAAAAGTCATAAAAAGTGTTTCTCCAGCACAAATGATAATTAAAATTGTGCAGGATAATTTAGTTGCAGTTCTCGGATCAGAGAAAAGTGACTTAAATCTAGCAGTTAAACCCCCTGCTGTGATTATGATGGTGGGCTTACAAGGTGCAGGTAAAACAACCACCTCAGGAAAGCTTGCTTTAAAGCTAAAAAAGCAAAAGAAAAAAGTGATGCTTGCCTCTTTAGACATTTATAGGCCGGCTGCCCAAAAACAACTTGAAGTGCTAGGTAAACAAATAGATGTGCAAACTTTACCTGTAGTAATAGACGAGAAGCCCATTACAATTACAAAAAGGGCACTAGCAACAGCAAAGAACGATAATTGTGATGTATTAATACTAGATACCGCAGGCAGGCTTCATATTGACAATAATATGATGAATGAGTTGAAAGCCGTAAAGGAAATAGCTTCACCTGCAGAAGTTATTTTAGTAGCCGACGCAATGATAGGCCAGGATGCGGTCAACATTGCCAAATCATTCAATGAGGTAATAGATGTAACCGGCATTATTCTTACCCGTGTTGATGGTGATGCACGTGGTGGTGCTGCTCTTTCTATGAAAATGATCGCCGATTGTCCAATTAAATTTATTGCTTGTGGTGAAAAATTAAGTGACCTCGATGATTTTTATCCAGATAGAATTGCAAAAAGAATACTTAGCATGGGTGATGTTGTCTCATTGGTTGAAAAAGCTGCTGAGATTGTTGGTCAGGAAGAAATTGATAAGTTACAAAAGAAAGTGAAAAAAGGTAAATTCGACCTAAACGACCTAGTGGGAATGTTAAAAACTCTGAGTAAAATGGATGGCATTAGCAACATAATGAAATTCATTCCTAGTTCATTTACAAAAAAGCTAAGTAGCAGTGTGCCAGATGACAATAAAGTGAAAAAATATATAGCCATCATAAACTCAATGACTGAAAAAGAAAGGCAAAATCCAGATATTTTAAATGGCAAAAGAAGACTTAGAATTTCTAAGGGGTCCGGAACAACTGTAACTGACATTAATCTTCTAATTAAGCAGTATAATCAAATGAGCTCTATGGTAAATAAGTTCAGTAAAGTTGACCATAGTAAACTCAAAGAATCTGATTTGATGGATATGCTAAGCAGAAAGTAATTCAGCAGGTAGTGGAATGAGACAAATCATCAGTAAACCTTTAGCTATATCAAAAGCGGCTTAGGTCTCGCAAAAAAATTTACAGCTTCTTGCTAGCCAAGAAATTTATTATTAATTTTAAGAAATACTATAGCTGACCCAAGCAACACGTCATACCGCGATTCATTTCATAACTGTACGAACATTGTAGTGTGGGCCACCAGTGGGGTGTCATCCGAGTAGCTTGACTACTTGGATCCAGAAAAAAGAATGGTGTCATGAAAGTAGCCTCCTTCTCCTGTCATCCCAGCGCCCAGAGGTGTCATCCTTTTTTTTGGATTCCAGACTGGAATGACAGCAGTCCTACGTCATGCCACCGCGAACCGTCATACCGCGATTCATTCGCGGTATCTCTAGATCCCGCTAACAAGTAGCGGGATGACGAGGTCAGGGTGTCATGAAAGTAGCTGACACTGGTTTCCATCCAAGACAGCAGTAGCCCCTTCGGTGTCATTCCAGTGCCCAGACACTGGTTTCTATCCAAAAGGGTGTCATCCCAGTGCCCAGACACTGGGATCCAGGAAAGTTTGCTTGTGGACAAGCAAACTAGCACAGAAAGTGGTTACAACATTTTCGATGAGATTGCAGAAAGGCTGGATTCCAGTGCCAAGCACTGGAATGACAGCAGTCCTACGTCATACCGCGATTCATTCGCGGTATCTCTAGATCCCGCTAACAAGCAGCGGGATGACGAGCTTATCGTCACGCCGCCACGAACCGTCATACCGCCGCGGCGCTAACAAGAGATCCCGCTAACAAGCAGCGGGATGACGGTTGTCGTTTAGCTACAAACATTAAGAAATTTACCAAATGAAAAAAAAGGCAAAAGAAGCCCCGTAGTGCAAGTTTTGACTCTCTATTACTGTAAGTGGCGCTGTAATAATGTGCTAACGCTTAAAATAAGCGCGATTTGGCTGAATGTAGAAAAATTTTAAAAGACATGCAGCCGCTATAATTTTATGTAATCCGCCAAAAAATACCCTGAGTTTTTACTGAATTTTGTCATTGAGCCTGCAGGTCAAAAACAAGTTTTGAGTCATAAATACCCTTAACACTATAATAAGGGGGCTGGCGGAGTTTGTCAAGCAAGTTTTTTCGTTTCTATTGTAATGACAGTTATGGCCTGTGCAAGAAATCTATTGATTTACAGCAGGTTCTTTGTTACAGTTCGTAGTTATGCAAAGAAACTTAAAGCCTCATGAGTTTATTTACAGCCAGTGGTTTACATAATTTGGAGCTGTATAGCTGAGTATTGTATATGATAATATTAATAACAAACGATGATGGTTTTGGAAGTGAAGGAATAAAATTACTCAAAGAGATTGCACGGAATTTTGCGTCAGAAATATGGATAGTGGCACCAGATACTGATAGAAGCGGGGCTGCAAGATCTCTTGATTATCCAGTGAAACAATCTATTGGAATAAACCAACATAGTGAAAGGGAATTTAGTGTGTCTGGTACTCCTGCAGATTGTGTCATTATTGCGCTAAATAAAGTTATGAATAAAAAACCAGACTTAATATTGTCCGGAGTAAATATTGGATCAAATGTTGGGGACGATATTTGTTATTCAGGAACAATTGGTGCTGTAATGGAAGGTGCTGCAAGGTCTATACCTTCTATTGCACTGAGCCAAGTTTATCATGATAAAATAGACTGGCACAATACAAAGGTTTTTGCACCAAAGGTTATTGCCAAGCTAGTTAAGGTTGGTTGGCCTAAAAACATAGTGATGAGTGTAAATTTTCCTGCTACGGAAAAAGTAAAAGGAGTAGAATTTGCTGAACAAGGTGAATATAACATTGATGGGGATTTAATTTTTACTGAAAATTCGAATGGCTCTTTTAGCTTAAATTGGTCTCGAGAGCACTCAGGCAGTGGTAGTATAAATAAAATAAAAGAAGGATTTATTACTATCACACCAGTAAAATTAGATTTTACAGATTATGATACATTGAATGCTATGAAAAATTCTTGTGCAGACGAATTTTCTTCTATAGCTGACTGAGAAAAACATTTGCATTGCTCCTAATTAGATGTTTTCTATTGTGTTATCGCGAGCAATTATTTTTTCTTCACCTGTATCCATATTTTTTACTTTAACAGTATTGTTGTTTAACTCATCATTCCCAAAGATCAATACAATTTTAGCATTTGCTTGACTTGCTTTCTTCATGCGATTTTTAACTGTTCCACTGTGTTCGTAACTTACATATAAACTATTTCTGCGCAATTCATTTGCAAGTGTTAAAGCATGTTTTTCAGCCTCTCTACCGATTGGAATTAGGTAAATAGGTCGCTCTTCTTTCGGAGAATAATTGATTAACTCCATTATGCGCTCAATACCCCCTGCAAATCCTATTGCTGGAGTGTGTTTTCCACCTACTGAAGATACTAAATTATCGTATCTTCCACCGGCAAAAACTGCCCCTTGTGCACCTAAATCCTCTGTAACAAACTCAAACACTGTGTGGCAATAATAATCCAAACCTCGAACTAGTTTATTGTTTACGGTATAAGGTATATCAAGAATTGTTAATCCATTTAGTATTTGTTCAAAGAAATCTGAGGACTCTTTCGTATAATAATTGCTGATTTTAGGCGCATCAGAGATTATTAATCTATCTTTCTCATCCTTAGAATCTAGTATTCTGAGTGGATTTTTGATCAACCTATTTTTGCTATCTTCTGATAGATCATTTTGATACTTTGTAAAGTATAAGATCAAAGCTTCTCTATACTTAGTTATTGTCTCACCATCACCTAAAGAGTTGATTTCCAGCTTTACATTTTTATTGATGCCAAATTCAGTTAGTAAGTGCTGAGCGAGTGATATCAATTCAACATCGGCTTTTGGATCTTCTATGCCAAAAACCTCAAAATTTATCTGATGAAATTGCCTTTGTCTTCCCTTTTGCGGTCTTTCATAGCGAAATGCAGGCCCTGTTGAAAATAATTTTATCGGCGTTTGCAGTTTTTTTTCAATTAATAGCCTGACAATCGCTGCAGTGAACTCAGGACGTAAAGTTATGCTCTTTCCCCCTTTATCATTGAAGCTATACATCTCTTTAGTGATGATATCTGAGCTATCACCTAAAGTTTTTGTAAAAACCTCCGTGTACTCAAATATTGGAGTTTGGGCGGGCAAAAAGCCGTATAGACTTGAGATTCTATTTGCTGTTTGCTGAATGTATTTAAACTTATACCACTCATCAAATAGAAGGTCTTTCGTTCCTCTAACTGTTTGATTAGTCATAGTGTGGTCTCTATACCTGCAACCTCTGGTATGTGGTAGCTCAGCATATTCTGCACTCCTTGCTTTAAAGTAATTGCAGCACTTGGGCATCCAGAGCAAGCTCCTTGTAATTCAACATAAACTATTCCATCTTTATAGCCACGAAATTTGATATCGCCACCATCTTGAGCAACTGCAGGTTTGATATAACTTTCCATCAATTCTTTTATTCTATTTACAATTTCTATATCACTTTCATCAAAAAATTCCTCATTTGGTATGTTATTATCATTCACTCCTTCTTTATTTAGCGCTTTTCCACCTGAAGTAAAGTGATCCATGATTGTAGTTAAAATTTCTACTTTTAATGTATCCCAATTAATTTCACCCAATTTTGTTACTGAAATAAAATCATGACCAAAAAACACTCTTACCACATGTTCTATTTGAAAAAGATTTGCTGCTAGTTTAGAATTTTTTATCTCATTTGCATTTGAAAAATCAGCCGTTTCTCCTTCGTTTAGAATTGCAAATCCAGGGAGAAATTTCAGTGTGTTTGGATTAGGTGTTTCTTCAATCTGAATGAACATGTTATTTACCATGACGATTATAATTGTTACTATTTAATCATAAAATGATAAAAAAATATACATGTCATTCATCTTTTTCCTTTTTTGGATATTCATAGTAGTTACATTTGTCTTGCCTAGCGTTGTTATATTTTTTCTTTTCCTGACAAAAAAAAATAATATGAGTTTCATGATGAACTCTATATTGAGTAAGTTTTTGAACGAATTTAGTAGCAGTAGAAGTTATACTGAAAATTACACTGGTGATAACATGTCCAAGGATGAAGCATTAAAGATACTGGGGCTGAATCCTGAGGCAAGTCAAAATGAAATCAATAAAGCATATCAAAATTTAATGAAATTAGTTCACCCAGATAAGGGAGGCTCGGAATATTTTGCGCAAAAGCTAAATGCGGCACGTGATAAATTGTTAAAAAAGTGATCTTAAAAAAAGTTTTCGTTTAACGAATTTCTTCCTTTGCTTTTTCTAAATACTCCAATATTGCTTCATGTAGTGCAGTCCATGTTATCTGTTCTTCCAGGGAAGGTATAAATTCTTGTCTCCAAGCATTCTTAAACTCCTGAAACCACTGTTTTTCAAAACCCTGAAATTCTAAAGAAATATCTACTTTAAAGCTATCAATTAAACTGGAAACTTCTGCAGCTTTAGAGCTATCTAGAGATTTTAAAGATAACACTCCACTCTTTAAAATCTCTAACTCTTCCAATACATTAAGCTTAAATGGTTTATAGAGTGAAGACTATATGCGATATCTTAAATAAGAATCATAGTATAACTTAATTTTGTACATTAAAGTGGTAGATGCATCAGGAGAAATGTTATTCTCATATTGTGCAAGAGAAGATAATAAATTCTCATAATCTACTTTGCTTAAACATGGTTGTAGAGTCGATTTAATTTTTTCACTAAAGGTTAGATAACTAGAAGAAATGCCATGACTATATTCACTAAAGAATTCAGGAAATATATCTGCTTGTTCTAGTTTAAGAGGTAGATCTTTTCTAATTTCTCTTGGTAAATTATGTATTGAAAACTGATAAATAACCCATACAAAATTCTCATCAAACTCATCTGAGTAATCAGCATTATTATCAGGAAAAATTACATTACCTTTCTTATCATTCCAAGGTTCTATCTTATAGAAAAATCTGTTCAGCCTTTGTTTTAATTTCAAAATACCTTCATTTCTATCACCTGCTTTATACAATGTTTTGCCCATTTTGTGTTTAGCATCTTTAGGGTTTATTCTGTCACTTATGTGCAATCCAATTTCATTTTTCTCTAATAACTCCCAATCAAACAATTTGTGTGGATCTGGTTTACGCATTGTATAGCCAAGCTCTGGATCATACACTATAGTTCCTATTTCAGAATGACTAAATATCATATCCCTTTTAATTTTAAAACGCTCCATAAGGTATAAAATCAGCTCTTTAACAGATCTCATTTGCTCTTCCGGAAAAGGCTCAAGTCCTGTGTTTACAATTTCAATACCTACAGAATAGTTGTTAAGCTTCCGTAACTCTTCAAGCTTACTATCTACCTTAACTCTTGCATAACTAATACCAGCATGCCATGCTTCTTTCTCTAATGGAACCATTAAGGTGATGCTGCCATCCCTATCGACAATAAAATGAACTGACAATCCTCTAGCATTCAGCGTATCTTTTGTACCTTTTAGTGTTGATGTTTCAGTATGGTGAACTATAACCATTAACACTTTTTTACCTGCCCTATCACCATAATTTAAAGCTGAAGCTGGATCTAAAAATAACAAATCCTGATCTTTCAATAATGGTAATTTTTCTTGTAAATCTTGAAAATCATTCTCGATATTGCTTGAACTGGATACTTGCCCAGATATGAGAAATGCTGAGACAGTAATCAGTAAAACTAATAAATATTTGTTGACTTTAGATAGTTGGATTTTCATACCATCTTCATAAACACTTTGTAGATAATTTTTCATTATATAGTTAGAATAGGGTTGTTGAATAAATTTACAAGACAAAATCATACTAGTCTGGTAGTAGTAACATGTTCAGAGATGGAGCATTTAAAGTGCTAGGAATAGATTCTGGAGCGAACCAAAATGAAATCAATAAAGCAATCAAAATTTAATGAAATTAGTTCACCCAGATAAAGGAGGCTCGGAATATTTTGCACAAAAATTAAACGCAGCACGTGACAGGTTGCTGAAGAGGTAATTAATATTGCTTTAAAGTTTTTATTTGTGCGTAAAGGATAAGTTGCTACAATAAAAAAATAAGATAAAAGTAGCAATGGACATGTGTTCAGAAAGGTTTAAGTTATGCAGGAAGATAACAAAAAAGAAACAATAAAAGAAGAAAAAGGCATATTAGGATGGATAGAATATAGATTGCCTATATTTTCTTTTCTAAGACACACTGCTTCTTACCAAGTGCCAAAAAACTTAAATTATGCTTGGAACTTTGGCTCTTTGGCTGGTATAGCGCTGATTTTACAAATAATAACAGGTATATTTCTTGCTATGCACTACACTCCGCATGTTGATTATGCGTTTAATAGTGTAGAGCGCATAATGCGGGATGTGAATTACGGGTGGTTAATACGCTACACTCACGCTGTTGGAGCATCGCTCTTCTTTATGGTAGTCTATGTTCATATAATGCGTGGATTATATTACGGATCTTATAAAAGACCGAGAGAGATGGTGTGGTTTATTGGAATATTTATATTTTTTGCAATGATGGCAACTGCCTTTATGGGATATGTATTGCCTTGGGGACAAATGAGTTTCTGGGGTGCAACAGTTATAACCAACTTATTTTCTGCTATACCTTTAATTGGCAATAAAATAGTTATATGGTTATGGGGTGGTTTTTCAGTGGATAACCCAACACTTAACCGTTTTTTCGCTCTGCATTATCTTCTGCCTTTTGTTATTATTGCTTTAGCTATGCTTCATGTGATAGCTCTGCATAGGTTTGGCTCTGGTAACCCAAGTGGAGTGGAGGTAAAATCAGATAAGGATACCATCCCTCTCTATCCTTATTATATAGTCAAGGATTGCATAACTTTTGGTCTGTTTTTTGTAGTTTTGTTCGCATTTGTTTTCTATGCTCCCAATTATCTTGGGCATCCAGACAATTATATAGAAGCTGATTCTATGGTCACTCCGGTACATATAGTGCCAGAGTGGTATTTTTTACCTTTTTATGCAATGCTACGTTCAATTCCAGATAAACTTACTGGTGTGCTTACCATGTTTGCGTCTATTTTAGTGTGGTTTTTGTTACCTTGGCTTGATAAATCAAAAGTTAAAAGTGGTGCTTATCGCCCGGTGTTTAAGAAATTTTTTTGGGTTTTTGCAATAAATTTTGTACTTCTTGCCTGGCTTGGAGGACAAGAGGTAAAAGAGCCTTACATCACTATGAGTAGGCTATCTACTCTTTATTACTTTGCATACTTTGTGATAGTTTTACCACTGCTTAGTAAGTATGAAAAGCCAAAAGAACCACCAAAAACCTTAAGTGATTCTGTGCCGGAGATGAGGTGATGTCAATTCAAAGCAGATCTCTTACAAAATTCTCTGTCATCCCAGAGCCCTCTTTTGTCATCCCAGTACTTGACACTAGGATCCAGAAAAAAAATAAATGGATTCCAGCATCATGTACACAATTGTATGAACGTTGTATACAACACACAGTGTCATTCCACTATCTTCCGTTGTCATCCCAGTGCTTGACACTGGGATCCAGGTATAAAAATACTTACAAATCATGCAATGGACAACAGATTCTAGGAGTGCATGATAACCATAATGTCAGTGATGAAATAAGCTGGATTCCAGTGTCAGCTACTTGCATGACATCAATTCGAAATTTACTAAAACAGTGGTTATGCATGGGATCTAATGTATTTGCAATCTTCTGCATGTTATTTCTATCTAGTCTTATATCTGCAGAAGAATTTAAATCATCACCAAATAAGAAAATAGACTGGAAATTTGATGGAATTGTCGGATCTTTCGATAGAGAGTCAATTCAGCGTGGCTATAAAGTGTATAAAGAAGTCTGTGCTGCTTGTCATTCAATGAATAGGGTAGCATTTCGTAATTTGCAAGATGTCGGTTTTTCTGAAGAAGATGTAAAACAAATAGCAGCTTCTTATCAAGTTAAAGATGGTCCGAATGATTTGGGTGAAATGTTTGACAGACCTGGAGTACCTTCGGATTATTTTATTGCGCCTTTTGATACAAAAGAAGCAGCTGCAGCAAGCAACAATGGTGCAGTCCCACCAGACTTATCATTAATTATTAAAGCAAGGCATGATGGTGCAAATTATGTCTATTCATTGTTAACAGGCTATCAAAACGGCGAACACGATGAAAATGATTTATATTTTAATTCGTATTTTCCAACAGGCAGATTAGCTATGGCGCCACCACTTTCTGAAGGAATGGTGGAATATGATGGTGCAAGGCAAGCCACAGTTGAAAATATGGCGTATGATGTGATAAATTTTTTACAATGGGCAGCAGAGCCAGAATTAGAGCGCCGGCATAAACTTGGATTAAAAGTAGTGGCGTATTTTATAATTTTAACAGTGTTTTTTGTATTAACTAACAACAAAGTTTGGAGCAAGCTCTATAAAAAGAAGTGATAGTCAATTTTGCCTCAAGCACAATGGTTGTCATCCAAGTAGCTAACACTGGTTCCTTTATGACGGTGTCATCCGAGTAGCTGACACTGGGATGGCTTTGTCGCATCGTACCTTATACGGTAATAATTTACGATAAATTCATGTAGCCATTTTGAATTTAGCCATACCAATGTCAGTAAATTTATTAAGCAAATAGCACTTAATGAGCAGTTCTTTTTCACGATTTATAGCTCTTTTCATAGAAGTCCGGATGTGATAAGGATAGATAATGATAAGGAGGTTGAATGCCAGCAGCATATAGTTATGATTTAAGAAAAAAAGCAATGGAGGCGCTAGACGAAGGAGAAAGCAGAGAAGCAGTGGCAGCAAGATTTAAGATTGGACGAACTACTTTATGGGAGTGGCAGCACTGTAGGCTTGACCATAAATTATGTTAAGATAGAAAATGACTATTTTAGATAGAGCTTGATGTAATGCAGTGCGATACAAAATAACGGTAGAATATAATGGTAGTAGTTTCTCTGGTTGGCAAAAACAGCAACACTCTGCTAACTCAATCCAGGAGAAGATAGAAAATGCTATATTTAATTTTAGTGGTGAGAAAATTGCCTTGTACTGTGGTGGAAGGACCGATGCTGGGGTTCATGCTTTAGGACAAGTTGCTCATTTTGATATGGAAAAGGAATGTGAGCTTTATAGAATAAGAAACGCAATAAATTATCATTTAAAATCAATTCCTATAGTTGTGCTTAATGCAGAAGTTGTAGATGATGCGTTTCACGCACGGTTTTCAGCAAAAAAAAGATATTACGAATACAGAATAGTTAATCGCTATGCTCCTGCCGCTCTGGAGACGGGTTATGTATGGCAAGTGTTTAACCCACTTGATGTAAATATTATGCGTGAAGCTGCTAAACATCTACTTGGAAAACATGACCTTTCAAGTTTTCGTTCAAAAGATTGTCACGCCGCAAATCCGATAAGAACAATTGATGATATCGATATAGTACAAAACGGGAATCATATACACATCAAAATATCTGCTATTTCCTTTTTACATAACCAAGTGAGGATTATTGCGGGTACTTTAGTTGAATTTGGAAAAAATAGAACCAATCCGCAAGAAATGCTACATATATTAAGCCAATGCAAAAGAAGTGCTGCTGGGGTTACCGCGCCGCCTTTTGGCTTGTATTTGGTAAAGATAGATTACTAATTTAATAAAAAGTAACGTTCTTAGTGAAATAAGTGTCATACCGCCGCAGTATCTCCAGATCTCGCTAACAAGCAGCGAGATGACGAGTTTAAGTTCTCATTGGCATCACTACATATAATACATTTGAATCATCTTCATCAGTGATAATTGTAGCACTATTACCATCGGCTAAGCTAAACTTACATTTATTTTTTATGCAAGATAGAACATCAAGCAAATAACGCGAGTTGAACCCTATTTCTATAGGGGCTTCATTGTAGTCCACTTCTATGGATTCAGTTGCATCACTGCACTCTTGGGAGTTTGAATGCAGAGTTAGCAGCTTTTCTTGTAGTGAGAATTTAATGGATTTTACTTTATCAGATACAACAACGGAAACTCGATCTATAACATCTGAAAGTTTTTTACTTTCAATAATCATATGCTTATCTTGAGATGCTGGAATAACTGCTTTATAATTTGGAAAAGTTCCATCTATTAATTTTGATATTAGAATATATTCACCGCATGTAAACTTGATTTTTCTGTCTGAGAGTTTTACTTTAATTTCATTACAATCGTCCAATATTTTTAACAACTCCATAACAGTTTTACGTGGAATGATCACACCGAATTCGCCATTGATATTTCCAGGCTTTGGCCTCTTTATACACGATAAACGATGGCCATCAGTTGCAACACAGTACAGAAACTGCTCATCTGTATGTAGATATATTCCATTTAAATTATACCTTGTATCATCTAGTGATACAGCAAATTTTGTTTTGGTTAATAAGTCTATCAGGTCCGTATTGAGTAGAGTAAAATCATATTTATAATTGTCTTCTTCAAGAGCAGGAAAACTGCTTGAAACTACATTCGGTAAAGAAAAGTTTGCATTTCCGCAAGACATCAATAATTTTCCTTGGTTGTTTACTTCAAAATTGACATCCAAATCAGCGGGTAACTTCTTCACTATGTCATGTAAAGTATGCGCTGAAATTTTTACTTCTCCTTCTGTTAATACGGTTGCAGCAAGTGAGGCAAACATTGAAATGTCAAGATCAGTTGCCATTAATTTTATGCTGCCATGTTGTGCTTTGATATTTATACATGCCAAAACATCTATTGCATTACGCCTTTCGACCACTCCACTTACTCTGGATAATGTATTTAAAAGACTTGTGCGGCTCACGCTAAAACGCATCTGCTCGCACACAGAATTTTGCTTTTTGATTTCTGTGTCTACACCTGCAACCTCTGACATTACTAACTCTCAAAAATATATTTTAAATGATATCCGCATTCCATATAAAGTAAAGTGCTATTCATTGAAAGAGTAGTCTATTTTATACTATAGCTGGGTATTCTGTTACAATAATTTACTTTGTATGGCATGAATCATGCATTTTTTGATACGCTTTTTGAAACCCAAGTAGGGAATAAGTATCATCAATGGTCACTGTTTTTGTTTTCCCATTCACTACCATTGATAATCCCTGCTTCATTTTTAGAATGAGATCTTGATCTATTTTTGTATGCTCTGCCCACGCAAAACTTCCCTGTATTATAGGCAGTGTATATTTAATTTTTTTGTCGATATTGAGAGCTACAGGCTCCTTATCATACTGAAAACCAGAGGTAACGCTTACCTCATCTGCTTTTTTATCAACATAACTAACCATTACATATGGCTTTCGGTTGGTTGTATAATGTTCGCTTTTTTTTTTAGGATAGGATACAATATAACATACCTTCTCTCCATCTTCCAATGCAGTATACACGAGCCAATCTTTATATTTTTCCTTCAATTGCACATCACTAACTGATGCAAAAGCGCCTATTGAAAAAAATATTAGAAATATAAAAAAACTACGCATGCAAACCAAATTTCAAACTTTCTGATTGTATATATTGTTTTACCTTAGCCATCGCCTGCTCAGCCAACTGCCTTATTCTTTCTCTTGAAACACAATATTTTTTACTAAGTTCATCCAGAGTTTGAGTGTTTTCAGACAAATATCTACTGATAAAAATGTCTCTCGCCCTTTCGTTGAGACTTGCTAGTGCATTGTTTAAAATTGTTTCTTTTAATTCTTTCTCTTCATGATTTTGGTAAGTTACTTCTTGACTGACCAAGTTACATGGGATCATATCTTGTAGCTCCCTTTTAGAGTCATCACCTATTTTTATGCAATCGTTTAGCGACTGATCCTTACAAGCCAAACGGTAATTCATCTGTATAATGTCTCCTTCGGATACAGAAAGCTCATTAGATATTGCTTTTATTTCTTCATTATTTAAAGTTTCTCTGTTTGTATACTGTAAAATTCTTTTTTTTATTTTACGTAAACTAAAAAATAATCTTCTTTGTGCTTGCGTTGTGCCTATTTTCACAAATGACCAAGATTTCAATATAAAGTCTTTTATTGAAGCTTCAATCCACCACACTGCATAAGTTGAAAAACGAAACCCTAAATCAGGATTAAACTTTTTTACTGCATGCATTAAACCCATATTCCCTTCCATGACCAGGTCCATCAACAATAGTCCATAATTTTTGAATTTCATTGCAATTTTCACTACCAAATTCAAATGGCTGGTAATCAATTTATGAGCAGAAGAAATATCCTTGTATTGGTTCCAATTTTTTGCTAGTTGTACTTCTTCCTCTTGAGACAGCATGGGAAATTTTCGCACCCTAGCAATATATTGCATGAGATTGGTTCTGCTATCGACACATAAGCTTGCCATTGGGGTCAACATAACAACTTAAATTAAAACTTCATGCATATAATATATTGATTTTCCAGCAAAAATTCAAGCTTTGATTTGAAAAAAGTACAAATTTTCCATCTAATTTCTTGGAGACAGTAGGCCGCAGTGTTAGCTAATTGGATAACATTATGTAACTTTAGATGATATTCTACCAGTACAATGGTAAACGTTATAGCTTAAACACATAGCAAATAGTGTTATTCCAGTGCCTTGACACTGGAATCCACATTTCTTTTTTCTAGATCCCAGTGTCATGCTACTTGGATGACAAGAAAAAACCCACTGGGATAACAAGACTGAGATAGACTAGAAATTAAACGCTACTCCAGCTTCTGCACCAACAGTGCTGTAAAGAACTTTGAGTTCCCCCTTGTCTTTGCTTGCTGCAGCAGTATCTTTATCAAAATGAGCACAAAAAGAACCGAAATAACGAGCTCCAGCGTAGAGTTTGATTTCTGGAGTTATGTCATAGCTGACACCAGCTCTTGCTTGACCAGCAAAAGCAAATTTACCATTTTGACTACTCACAGCGGTTGCCAAAGGTGTGCTAATATACGCTGCACCAACACCAACACCAACATATGGAGTGATAGGCATATCTTCAATTGCTATATCGTAATAAACGTTAACTAATCCTGAAAATGCTGTTAAACTGTCTGCAATTGCTGGAGTAGGAGCTACATCAAGTGTATCCTTGCTTAGCTGCGAATAAAGCCCTTCAACATCAACTCTGATGTCGTCCATTTTGTAACCAAATGCACCACCACCAGCCATAAAAGAAGCTTTATAAAGGTCAGTAGTTGTATCAGTATCCGCAGTCTTCTTTTTAGCACCTGTAGCACCATCAACTTTTGTGAAAAGAGGTAAAATTTCACCGTTGTATTGCAAACGAACGTAGTAGCTAGTTTCTTCATCACTTATTGGACCAACAGGATCTGAAAAAGCAGAGTTTGATAAACTTAGCAACGTTGCTAAAGCGGCTGCTGAAAAAAACTTTTTATAATGCATAATTGTCCTCGTAAAAAAAATTAAAATTCCACTTTAGCAGTCTAAGTAACAACTAAAGTTAAGTCAAGTGCTAACTTAATAACACAAAATATTCTACATTTTAACTAATTTTTAGGAGAAGACAAAGATTTTATTAATGAATAAATACGACTTTTGATTTTTTGGTATAGCTAACACAGGTAAGATTTACTATCGAAAGACCTCGTCATCTCGCTGCTTGTTAGCGGATGAGAAATCCACAACTGTACGAACATTGCAATTTGGGCCTACCAGGAGGGCAATGCCTCTTATCCAAGTACCCTCTTCTTGTCATCCAAGTAGCATGACACTGGGATGGCTTTGTTGCATCACACTTTATGAGATGGTGATTTATGGTAAATTCATGTAACTATCTCAAATTTAGCCATACCAATATCAGTGAATTTATTAAGCAAATAGCATTTGATTAGCAGTTCTTTTTCTCGATTTATCTCAGATTTATTCCTAAAACTAAATCCGAATATTTGCTTTAATCTTGAGAAAAACCCTTCAATATAAGATCTTTTCCCATAATTTACTTCTTTTTTCCATTCTTTCATGCCATCTTCACCGTATAATTTTATTAACCTAATAGCAGCATTCCTGTCAGACATATAATCTGTTTCTGGATGTTCTGCCGCATTGTTTATTGGTGGAATTTTTGTCTTTATATCATATTCGTTACACAACTTATAAAACTTGTGCCTATCACATGCTCTATCTGCATATAGTGCTTTTATGGCATGCTGAAAATCAACTTCTTTTAGCAAATCACAAGCTCCATAGTGATCAGAGTAGACACCGTTACTGTATTTTACAGCTATGGCTTTTTTGTTGTTTATATTCAACATTACGTGCAATTTTCTCGTTTGCTCATAGCCACGATATTTTCTGTCAGTGCTATTTTCCTTGCTGTGACCAGGAGTGTTGTTGTATATACTAATTCCTGTACTGTCTATAGCAATTTCGATATCTTCCATATTATTTTCTGCAATCATTTATCTTAATATTAAGTTTCTTAAACCTTCTTGATGCTTGTGAATAGCTGATAACTGCCAAATCTCTTCCTATTTGTTGCAAATACCCTTTTATAAACCCGACTGTTTGTCTTAAACCAATTCTAAAGAAACTGACGATTATATGCACCAAAATCACAACTTTATCACTATAAATATAGTTGCCGCCCTGCATTTTTGGACAATTCTCGTACCAATTTTCTATGGCGTCATTGATATAACAAAAAATGCTTCCTCTTTCTTGGAGAAATTTGTTATATTCATGGCAGTTACTGACTCTCATTTTTTGTGGCATATTTTTTCTTCAACAGTTAAATGGCTATTTATAATGAATTTTGTCAGTAACTGCCAGTTCTTTTCACTTGAGCGATGCAACAAAGCCCACTGGGATCAGGAATTTTATTAAGTTGGTAAGCATAAAAGTAGCCGTTTTATGTTAAAACACAACGTTCTTGATGAGATTACGGCAAGGCTGGATTCCAGACTGGAATGACATCGTTTACTATGTGCCATATTGCAATGTTCGTACAGTTGTGGAATGAATTGCGGTATGACATAGGGCTGTGCTAGCTATAGGCGCATTATATAAAGAAGTCTAGTATTAGAAAAAAAATACTTACACTAAAAGAAACTTCAGTAGTAAATTCAAAAAGGAAGTTTAAATCCAGGTGGTAAACCCATCATACCTGCGAGATCAGAAGTTGCATTTGCCATATCTTCTTCTGCTTTTTTAACGGCATCATTAAACGCTGCTGTTACTAAATCCTCTACTATATCTTTTTCCTCATTTCTCATAAGTTCTAAGTCTATGTTCACCTTTTTAGCTTTATAGCTACCTATTTTTATGACTTCCACTAATACAGAAACTTTGCCACCACCAGAAATACCTTGAAACTCTTTTCCAATATATTTTTCTTGAGCTTCTGCAAGCTTTTTTTGCATCTCTTGCGCTTGTTTCATTATTTGACTAAAATCCACAACTTACTCCTTATTTTCTATATTAACTACTTTTGCACCTTTAAACATGTCAAGTATATCCTTGACTGCAGGTGCATAATTTAAATTACTCACTTCCCTGTTTATATAACCCGTATCAACTGTAATAACCCACTCCTGCTGAGTTGCCTGGTTTAAGTAATTTTTTAAATCATTGCAAAAATTACTGTCCAACTTAGATACAGCTTTTAATTTTAAATACCCAGGTTTACAATCTATTAATTGTAGATTATTACACAGTTGTTTGTAAAGATAAATTTGGATACTCCGCCTTAATAGTTGCAAAATCTTATCAAAATCGTAATTTTGTTGTTTATTTTCCACATGGATCCCAGTGTCACGCACTGGGATGACAGAGTGGGGTTGTTGTTTACTTTCCACATATTTTTTTGGATCTGAGTAGTCAGCTACTTGGATGACAGAGGGGGAAGGTGCAACAGGTCTGCCCTGTCTATTTCCTTGCTCTACATTTTGTGAAAGAACTTTTTTGATCACCTGTTCTGGAGAAGGTAGATCAGAGAGATAGCAAAGACTAATTAGCATCATTTCAGCAGCAACATCGTTGCATGTTGAAGTTTTTATATCTTGAATACCTTTAAGCAACACCTTCCACAATCTTGAAAAAAATATTAAAGATCTCTTTATACTTAAATCTTTTATCCTATTCTTTTCATACTCTGTAACTGCACTATCAATCTCTTTCGTAATTAAAAAACGGCATACTAACTGAATTGTTTGCAATAGACCTTCAAAAATACTAAGTGGGTTTGCTGTTTTTATCGCCTTGTCAAACACTGATAGAGCTTTCTGTAAATCACCTTCTAATATTGCCCCTAATAGATCAAATATAATATCTTTATCCACTAGGCCAAGTATGTCTGTCACATTTTTAGTGGATATTGCACCATCTTTGCTATATAGCACTGCTTGATTCATCAAAAACAAGGCGTTACGCATTGAATTTCCAGAGTGTCGTGCAATTAATTCTAATGCTCCCTTTTCAATAGAATAACTCTCTTTTTGTGCAACATCATTTAAACGTTCCACTATTTTAGCTACAGGAATGTTGTGTAAATCAAATCTTTGACAACGTGCAATAATAGTTATCGGTATCTTTTTTATTTCCGTAGTTGCTAAAATGAATTTTACACTAGATGGTGGCTCTTCTAGGGTTTTAAGTAATGCGTTAAATGCACTGCTGGATAACATATGTACTTCATCTATAATGTAGACTTTGAATTTAGAGCTTATAGGTGAATAGCAAATATCTCCCAGGATTACTTTAATATCGTCAATGCTAGTGTGACTTGCTGCATCGATTTCAATCACATCTGGATGGCTTGAATTTTTTATTGCTAGACAATTTTCACATGATCCGCAAGGTTCAAAAATTGGCCCCAGGGAACAATTCAAACATAAAGCTATTATCCTTGCAGTGGTGGTTTTACCAACTCCACTACTACCAGAGAGCAGTATAGATTGTGGGATTTTGTTTAAAATAAAAGCATTTTCTAATACACGCACTAATATATCTTGACCTACTAGATCTTTAAAGCTACTAGGACGATGTTTTAATGCTATATTCACAGCTTCGGATAAAACAAATAATGAAGTAGGTATGCAACCCAAAAAGGTTCTGATATGGCTGCTTCATTTCTGATCTGACCAAATTACAGAGTTTTTGCCTGCATACCTTATAAAATATTATACTTTTTTTTTTATTTAGCAAGGTATATCCTATATTAGTCTTATAATTTATATGTTAGACCTCTTGCAACATTACTTTGGAGTAAACAACTGTTACCTAAAATACTCTTCTCTTGTCATCCCAACTTGGATCCAGAGAAAAAAGATGTGGATTTCAGTGTCACACACTGGAATAACAACCTATAGGTACTGGGATAACAAAAGAGGAATATTATGATTTTATATCATTTTTCTCTTTGTCCATTTTCACGAAAAGTTAGAGCCCTTCTCAAAGAAAAAAAGTTGGGCTGTGATCTAGTGTATGAAAATCCGTGGGAAAAACGGAATGAATTTATGGAGATCAATCCAACCGGGCAAGTACCAGTATTAATAGATAATAACTTTGTAATAGCGGATAGTAATGCCATTTGTGAATATATAGAAGAAACTTACAATAGCGACGTCAAATTATTTGGTTCATCCACTATTATTAAGTCTAAAATACGCGCTCTAATCAATTGGTTCGATAACAAATTTTACAATGAAGTTACTAAGTATATTATGAATGAAAAAGTAATTACTAACCGCAGCCCTGATTCTAGGTTTATCTATGCAGCTCAGCATAATCTGCTTTGCCATATAGAATATGTTGAACACTTAATTAACAAGAACATTTGGCTTGCAACCGATAAGTTCACTTTGGCTGATATTACTTTAGCATCGCATATTTCTGTAATAGACTATGTAAGTAGTTTTCCATGGGAAAAAAGTAAAATTTTAAAAGAATGGTACTCCATTGTTAAATCAAAGCCTTGTTTTCGTGAGATATTATTAGAGAGGATTTCTGGTTTAATCCCTCCTAAACATTATGCTGACCTTGATTTTTAACTTATGTTAGCTTTAAAGCTACAGTCATTCCTTCATCAGTTGGAATCAATATAGAGAAATATTTTTTTTCATCTGATAATCTATTATTAAACTCCCTCATAGCATGCCATGATTTTTCTGATACTTCTTTTGGAGGCGATTCTAAAAATACTGTGTTAAACAATAGAGTGTTATCTGCAACGATTAGCCCATCTTGTTTAATGTATGACTCTGCCCAATCTAAATATTTAGGATAACCACCTTTATCAGCATCGATAAATATCATGTCAAATGGTGCTTTTGCTGATAATTCATTAAGTTTTTCCAATGCATTGCCTTCTATTAGAGTAATTTTATCACTCAGATTAAAAGCACTAAAATTTTTTTTTGCTATTCTTGAGTATTGAGGGTTATTTTCTATTGTATATATGTGACCATCTTCCAGTAGAGCTTTTGCCATGCAAATCGACGAATAACCGTATAACGTGCCAATCTCAACAATACTTTTGATTTTATGGATTTTTATAAATAAACTTAATAGCTTTCCTTCTTCATGGCCGATCTGAATATGTTGCTTTTTTTCAAGAATACAATATTCTTCTATTGTTTTAAATTCTTTTGCAAATAGATTTCTTATGTATGACAATTTTATACTAAAATTATTACGCATAGATTATAAATTAGGGAAGCTTAATTCATACACAATTTATAAATATAATAATATAGTTTGAAATAATAAAAACATTTATTTTAAGTTATTATTTCATAGTATAAAATTTTAAGTGACAAGAATTATTATATATTGTACTATAGTTAACTAGTATAATAAGCAGTCGATTATTGTGCTGGAATTAAAGAGATTGTTTATGCGCATTTCTCTTTATTAAAATATAATTTTTATAATCAATTAGAGGGGGTTATATGTCTTATACTATTGCTAGCGAAGTTGAAACGTTAAACAAAAAATCTAACAAGAATGAAGGGGTTATGTTACTAAATAATCCAGCTTATCGTGAAAAGTATAAAGAACGTTTTGATGAAGCTCAGAGAAAAGTTATGGATATGGTTCAGTTTTATGATGGAACAATAGTATTAATAGAGAATAAAATTGCTATGTATTACTACGCTTGGCACAGTAAAAAAAGAGAATTTGAGCGTAAAAAACAACAAACAGTCGTAAAAAACAATGACTCAGCATAGAGTCTTTTATATGGTAAGCTACAGTGGTATTACTTCACTATAGCTTTTCCATATAATTTATCTATTACATCAGTGAGGTATTTCAGCTCTTTATACCCTTCATGTTTAACTTTATTATGCTCTATATATGACTTACCATCGTTAAGCTTGATGAAAAATATTGGGGTAGCTGTGATACCAAGTTTATTAATTGCCAGTGATTTATCATTTATGATTTTATCCATAATTTTCTTATCATTAATGCATTGGTTAAATGCATCTTGCTTTAAGTTGCTTAGTGCAGCAATTCTTTGTAGTAAAGTCAAATCACTTAAATTGTAGTAATTCCACGAATCTATTGAGTTAAAAACAGCTTTGTTAAAATTAAAGTAGTCTTCTTGTTTTTCGTAGCAATGACTTAGCATTGCAGCCTTTAGCCCTCTGTAATCCAAAGGAAAATGACGAAATATATATAACATCTTACCTGTGTCTATATATTTCTCTTTTATTTTAGGAAAAACATTCTTATGAAAAAGAGAGCAGTGATAGCAAGTTAATGAAGCATATTCTATCATTAGAATTGGTGCTTTTGGATCTCCTAATAATTTATCATCGGGTAATAGTGATAGTAACTCCTTTGATGTTATTTCATTAGTTTCTTTTTGAATATGTTGGTTAACAACTGCATAAGAATTAACACTTATAAAAATTGATAAAAGCAATAGTCTAAAAATCATTACGATATAAATACTTAACTTACTAAAAAAATTATATATTTATATAAATAGTGTCAAGGTAACTTTTGTTTAGCAAGGCTTTCAGCCCTGTCTTTAAATGCAGCAATTATTTTACTTTGTGTATATTTATATACTGAGTTTAATAGGGTTGAAAATGAGTTGGACTTAAACTTAAACTCTATATAAAACTTTACCATAGTTTTATTTTCATCTATGGGAATGAATTGCCATTTATTGCATAGATGTTTAAATATTCCATTTGATGATACAGCTTTTATCCAACCTTCGTTTGTTCTACTTGGAGAAAGAAAGGTTACCTCTGATGTATATCTTCCTTTAATTCCATGAAAAGCTGCTAGAAGGTCCACAACCATTTGATTGTCAATTTTTTCTTTTATATAAACGGCTTTGCACCAAGGAACAAAATCAGGATACCTTTCAACATCAATTACAATTTGGAATACTTCATTAGGCGAACATAGGAAGGTACCTTGTTCTCTGTATTGATGAAGCATAAATTTAGCACCAATCAAAAAAGGATCCGTATCTACCGTCAGCCTTAGTAGATTCCTGAGACCTGAAGTTAAGGTGGGCATCGCATATTAGTTTCAACGAAACCAGCAGAGGCAATTCCCCTCTCTAGAAATTATCGCTCGGGAAATTTAACTTAACTCATAACGCATAGCACAGACCCCTACTTGAATTATAGATGATTTACACAGGGCATGTCTATAGGTATATTAAAGTCAGTAATTGTTATTTAATCTTTATTAAACTTTGCATTTTAAGTATATCTTATGAATATTACTAAAGTTTTAATCATTATTGTTTTTATTGTAATTTCTTCAAGTGCTTACACTAATTGTACAGATCACAAAATTTTTGTGCATACTATGAAACAACAAGTAGACAGCATATCTACAAAAGGAAATAGAAAAAACCTAGAGCATGTACACGAAAAGCTTCAGGAGGTCATTCAGAATAATGTTAACCTCAAAGAAATATCTCGATTTGTCATGGGAAAATATTGGGTTTTGACTACCCGGAAGGAAAGGGAAGATTTCTTAAGAGAGTATGAAGTGTATCTTACACGTTTGTGCGTTAAAATTTTATCTAAATACATGAGTAATAGTGAAATGATCATAATGAGTACAAAAGCAGTTGACGATGAAACTTGCTTAATTGGCACAAGGTTCTCTTACGGTGATGAAGAATTTACAAATATTGATTTTAAAGTTACTAAAAATCACAGTTCTTTCTTGATAAGTGATGTTGTAATGAGTGGAATAAGTATTGCTATTAATCAACGTTCTCAATTTAGTGAGAAGATTGACACGCATGGCATAGCAAGTGTGATAGGTGAATTAAAATGTAACAATAATCTATGATATATATGCCTCATTGGCCTAAGCCACTTGGTAGCAGGCCGAATGATTTTTCTCTTGATCGCATAAAAAGCTTTCTTAGTAAACTAGATAATCCCGAGAAAAAAGTGCCTCCCGTAATTCATATAGCTGGAACTAATGGGAAAGGCTCAACACTAGCATTTATAAGATATATAATGCAAGCAGCAGGGTATAAGGTACACGCATACACTTCTCCACATTTGGTGAATTTTAATGAAAGAATAGTTATTGCAGGCAGTTATATCGACGATAATGAATTATATAGCTTGTTAGAAGAATGCCGTGCCGTAATTGCAGAACAACCTATCACTCTGTTTGAAGCTGCAACTATTGCAGCTTTTTTAGCTTTTTCTCGTCACAAAGCCGATATAACTTTAATTGAAGTGGGTATGGGTGGAAGACTTGATACAACAAATGTTATAGATAGTCCGATTTTAACAATAATTACTTCCATTGCACTTGATCATACGGAATATCTTGGCCCTACTATAGAAATTATAGCAGGTGAAAAGGCTGGAATAATGAAACCTAATGTTCCTTGCGTGATAGCACCACAAGAAAAATCTATAATGAACACGCTAGAATACCACGCAATAAATAAGAAATCTCCCTTATATAGAGGAGGTTTTGAATGGAATTGCAAAAAAAAGAACAACAAAATGGTTTTCCAATCAGCTATTCAATCAATAGAATTTCCTTTGCTGTCTTTAAAGGGTGATCACCAAATAATCAATGCAGGCAATGCTATTGCAGCATGTAGCATTTTGAGTGGAAAATATGGATTTGATATTGGAGAAGAGGATATCACTTCAGGTTTACAGTGCACTTATTGGCCTGCACGACTGGAGCGTATAAAAGAGGGCAATTTAATTTCTTTACTACCAAAAGATTGGCAATTATTTTTAGATGGTGCGCACAATAATGATGGTGCTAGAGTACTATTTCAGTGGGTAAAAGATAATTTTGCTGAAGGTATCTATATAATTTTTGGTGTTACTCGTAACAGAAATGTGGAAGAGTTCTTAGAGCACTTAAAGCCATATATCAAGCTACTATGTGCGGTTTGTGTTAAGTCTGAGCCCAAAGCAACAAATACAAACTTGATTAGGGAAAAAGCCAATAACATAGGAATAAAAGCAATTGAGTGTGAGTCAATTGGCGATGCAATATCAAATCACATATTAAAAGCCTCTATCCAAAACGTCAAAACCATACTAATCTGTGGCTCATTGTTCCTAGCTAGAGACTTCGCTATGGAGAATAGCTAACTTTGATGATATTAACTGACCGATGGGGAAATAACTTTGATTGCTCATAGTACTGCTTGGCTTTTCGTTATCGACTTCTATAAACTGATCATCACCTTTAAATTGCTCCTCAATTGAATTTATAGCTGTCTTTTTGAGAATATAATTACTTGCAGCATTTAAAATAGGTGAAGTAACAATTAAAAGCGTGAATGGTAATGAAAGTAATAAGCCGGATAACATCATAGAGTTAGTTATACCAAAGCCGTTGGCAACTAAATCTAATCCCACACCGAAAAACATTAAAGATGTACAGATTGTGTTGCTCAAAATAACTGAATTTTTTAGCCACTTTAATTTAGTCCTATCACTCTTTGAAAAATTTTCGCATTCTTGGTCAAAGTTAAACAATAATAAAATATTAGTCTGATGATTAAACTCTTTCCCATTTCTAGTATAAATGCTCTTAACAGCTAGACTCAAAATAGATCCTGCTAACAAGGGAGCAAGAAAACCTACTGCTATTGGTACATTAGAAGAAATACCATTAATTATTAAAAATGCAATTGATGTGAAGGATACTAAAAGAACTCCTAAGAGATTTGAATAAGAAGAATATTTTACATAAGCAGTTACATTATTGTTAATTGACTGCTGCTTATTATAGAGTTTATTTCTGCACTTATCATCTAAGTATTTTTGCAATTCTTCATAACTGCGACTCCACAACTTACCGCGTAATTCTTTTATTAAATTATTTCTTTTATTGAGACCTTTCTCCAATGGCTCTATTATAAATTCTTCAAAAAATGGCTTATTTAATGCAATAACCTTAAATTTCTCCTCCGCTTCTTTATTGTTTGGGTTTTTATCTGAGTGATATTTTAACGATAATTTACGGTATTGTTGACTAAGCTTTTTCTTAATATTCTTAATGTCAGAATTTACCACATCCTCCTTTTGAATATTAAATGTTAAAAACAACTGCTTTAAAGCGTGGTACTCATTTTCATTCAAAACATTTCTAGCCACATTACACCTACAAATTAACTAACTATTAATGTTCTATAATATACATATTTCCAAACTATGTCAATTATTTCATAAATATCTTTGGTAAAAATTATTTCTGTTATGACTAGCATGATAAGTGTATGAAGCGACTAAAATTGTCATTACAGCGCTTAGTGTACGACAGTGCTCCAACATTTAGGGTTGCAGTTTTCATGGCAGATCTGAGTAGCTGACCCATCTAAGAGGTGTCATTCAAGTAGCTGACACTGGAATGGCTTTGTTGCATCGCACCTTATACGGTAGTAATTTACAATAAATTCATGTAGCCATTTCGAATTTAGTCATTTCAGTGTTGGCTACTTGGATGACACCACCTGCTATGCTGCAAATTGCAACGTTCGTACACTAAAGTATAGTGTGTTACTAACGAAGGCAAACAAATATCTGCTTTATGAAAACGTTAATATTTTTCATTGAAATAATACATAAATACTAGAAAAACCTTGGCAGGTTATTCGCGTTTGATTATCATAGAGAATTATATAAATTAATAAATGATCTATGGCAAGTAACCCAGAAGAAAGAAATAGTGATAAACAAAAAGCGCTAGATAACGCAATAAGCCAGATTGAAAAAGCATTCGGTAAAGGTGCAATAATGAAGTTGAAGCAAAACCCTGTAGAAAAAATAGACACAATATCCACAGGATCAATTGCGCTTGATTCGGCTCTAGGTGTTGGAGGTCTGCCAAAAGGGCGTATAATTGAAATATTTGGCCCCGAGAGTTCTGGTAAAACCACTCTTGCCTTGCACGTGATTGCTGAAGCACAAAAAAAAGGAGGATCATGCGCATTTATCGATGCAGAACATGCATTGGATGTCTTATATGCTCGTAAACTTGGGGTAAGCACTGATGATTTAGTGATTTCACAACCAGACACTGGAGAGCAGGCGTTGCATATTGTTGAGTATTTAGTGTGTTCTGGTGCGGTTGATGTGATAGTTATTGACTCTGTCGCAGCATTAACTCCAAGAGCTGAAATTGAAGGTGATATGGGTGATCAACATATGGGGCTGCAAGCAAGGCTTCTAAGTCATGGGCTACGGAAACTAACCTCTGCCGTTTCAAAAGCGAACTGTATATTGATATTTATTAATCAAATTCGTATGAAAATAGGAGTAGTGTATGGAAATCCTGAAACTACCACGGGTGGAAATGCATTAAAATTCTATACTTCTGTAAGGCTTGATATAAGAAAAGTTGGTGTAATAAAAGACAAAGAAAATATTACAGGTAATGAAACAAGAGTTAAAGTTGTAAAAAATAAAGTTGCTCCTCCATTTAGAGAAGCGAAATTTGATATAATGTACAATGAAGGTATATCAAAACTCGGAGAAATAATAGATATGGGAGCAAAGCTTGGTGTGCTTGAAAAAGCAGGCGCTTACTATTCATATAACAACACACGTCTTGGGCAAGGAAGAGAGAATGTAAAAACTTACCTAAAAACAAACAAAGAAGTCGCAAATGAAATAGAAACGAAAATCAGAGATTTACTCAGAAATCATGATAATTCTATCATAATAGACGAGGATAGTGAGCAACTTTTAGAAGAATCAGTTTTCTGATCTAAACTTAGGCATTAGATTTTGTGTTGGACGGGTTGTTACAGTATGACGGTAATTCTATGTGCTAATATAACAATCTGTAATGTTACCTTGTATCAAAAAGACTTTGCTGAAGCAGTTAAAAAAAGCTTTTCATGAGAAATTATAAATGATAAATTGTTAACAATAGGTTATTGTTAATAAGATTATGTGTTTTGGTTTACCTAATATAAACAGGGAAGGTTATTCATTTATAGTAGTTTCCTTTATAGTAACGTGTATAGCATTCTCTATATCTTGGGGGTTTGGCGTTACGTGCTTGTTTCCGACATTATTGTGTACTTATTTCTTTCGTGATCCAGCAAGAGCTGTGCCAAACAATAAGAATCTTATATTAAGTCCTGCTGATGGTGTGATTTCAAAAATTGAAGAAGTTAATTATCCTTTATCAGCAGAAAACGGAGAGGAGAAGAAGTTTACGCTTGTTAGCATATTTTTAAGTGTTTTGAACGTCCATGTGAACCGTATACCAATATCTGGTACGATAAAGGAAATGAGTTATAAAAAAGGCAAGTTTGTATCCGCAATGAGCAATAGGTCTAGTAATGAAAATGAAAAGCAGGTTATTGTAATTGAATACGAAAAGGGGAAAGAAATTATTGTGGAGCAAATAGCTGGATTAATTGCACGTCGTATCGTTTGTAATTTAGGAATATCCCAGAACGTAAAAGCAGGTGAAAGGTTTGGAATTATAAGGTTTGGCAGTAGAGTGAATATCTATGTTCCTGCTGATACAGAAGTCAGAGTTTCAGAAGGGCAAACTGTTATTGGTGGTGAAACAATTATAGCAAACTTAAATAAGGAAAACGTTCAAGAGAAGCTTACTTTTGACGTTATATGAATAACGATGGAAGTAACAGTAGATTCTTACCTATTACTAAATTATTCCCAAACTTTATAACTTTATTGGGTTTATGTTCTGGTCTCACTTCACTTAAATTTACATTTAATGAACAATGGGAATTCTCAGTAATTTTTATCATCATTGCAGCAATAATAGATGGAATGGATGGCAGAATAGCTAGAATTCTAAAATCAACTAGCGATTTTGGAGCCCAGCTTGATTCTTTTGCAGATTTTCTAAATTTTGGTGCAGCGCCTGCATTTCTTTTGTATTTTTGGAAGCTAAACGAAATCAAAGTCATAGGTTGGATTTTAGTAATGATATACGTAATCTGCATATCAATAAGACTTGCAAGATTTAATGTTTCGCTACACTCAGAACAACCATACTGGGAAAAATTTTTCTTTTCTGGTGTTCCAGCTCCAGTGTGTGCTTTACTTTCTTTGTTACCAATAATTATTACCTTTCAATCTCATGAGAGTGAATACTTACTTCTCATAGAGCGATTTTTTAACACAAGAAACGTAGCTTGTTACTTTCTGGCCATTTCATTTTTTTCGATAAGTCACATTCCAACTTTCTCTGCAAAATATATTTATATTCCCAAAAGCCTATCCTATATATTTGTGTCATTTTTTGGAGTACTTATTGTATTTTTCATCAGTAAGCCCTGGATGACTCTACCAATTTTAGGTATAGTGTATACACTTACTATTCCAATAAGCATCGGGTTTTACATATATTTTACATATAAAACTCGTTAGCTAACAAAAAATAGAAAACTGCATGATTTTGAAGATAAGTGAACTATTAAATTCATTTCTGTATATAAAGATATTCAACATTCCATTTATAATTATTTGGGTAATTGCAACTGGAATCTTTTGTACTGCCCAGTTCAAATTCATTAACTTTAGGTTACTTAAATATGGAATACAGACGCTATTCAATCTAAAGTGTAATAACAGCAACAATGGCATAATCACTCATATTCAAGCGTTTGCAACAGTAATTTCAGGAACAGTTGGTCTTGGAACAATATCAGGAGTTGCAATAGCTATCACAATAGGGGGCCCAAGTGCAGTTTTTTGGATGGTAATTACCGGAATACTTGGTATGTCGATAAAGTTTGCCGAGGTGGTGCTTGCATTTACTTATCGCTCTGAAAATACAACTGGCGGGGCTTTTTATTACATGAAGTACGGGCTTGCAAAAATTGGATTTGCAAAAACTGGTAGATTTCTTGCCTTCACTTATGCGATTATGCTACTTATTGCAATGATTTTGGGCGGTATACCATTTCAAGCAAATCAAATAGCAGCACTATCAAATAACCTCCTAGAATACAACGCATCCATTATTATATCCCTGCTTGTCTTTATTGTAATATTGGGAGGAATAAAGCGCATTGCTTTCGTTTCAACGAGCTTAGCACCAATTATGATAGTGCTATATGTGGGTATGTGTATATATTTAATTTATGTAAACGGAAGTAATTTGCTGAATGCTCTATCCATAATATTCCAAGATATCTTCAATAAATCAGCTATAGGAAGCGGAGTATTGAGCGGATTAATAGCCGGAGTGAGAAGATCAGTGTTTGCTAACGAAGCAGGTACCGGAACAGCAGCTATAGCACATTCAGCTGTAAAAGAAGAAGATCCAATTAAAGTTGGGTGCGTTGCAATGATTGCACCACTTATAGACACAATATTAATCTCATTTTTGACTGGTATTGTGATAATTATCACTGGTATGCATAGCACTGATAACGTGGGTGATATTACACTAATTAGTTCGATATTTTCAACAGCTTTGCCCTTGTTCAGCAAGTTAGTTTTTCCGCTAATGATGTTTTCCTTTGCATTTTCCACAATAATAGCTTATTGTTACTACTGTGAAGTTGCTTTGCTGTATTTATTTGGTAGTAAAAAAATACTGATACCGTTCCAAATTCTTATAGTGGTTTCAGTGTATATCAGTTGTATGTCAAAGAATATAGAATTTATATCTTATCTAGGTGACAGTTTGTTTATGTGCCTTATGATTCCAAATGCTGTTGCAATATATCTACTGAGAAGGGAAGTCTTGAGTACAATAGATTCCTATTACAATTCTAAAAGGTATTAAACATGACTTATAGATTACTTTGTATGGTGTTATTTTGTCTATTGTTTAATGATGCGCATGCTGCTTCAGGTTTTTACGAAAGTTATGACGCTGTGTTGAATGGAATAAATAACTTCATGAATGAAGTGCTGTTTTTCAAGATCCTTTACGTGCCATTTATAATCCTTCTACTAGTTTTTGGTTATGTGTTTCTAACATTACGTTTTGGATTTCTCAACATAAGAATGTTTAAGCATGCATTTGCTATTTTATGTGGAAAATATGACACGAATCACCATGATGGTCATATTACGCATTTTCAGGCATTTATGACTGCACTTTCAAGCACAGTAGGCCTTGGAACTGTTGCTGGAGTCGCAATTGCAGTTTCAATGGGAGGGCCAGGAGCGGTGCCTTGGATGATGATTACAGGTTTTTTTGGTATGTCAGCAAAATTTGCTGAGGTAACGTTGGCGTTTAGACATAGAACAGAAGATCAGGACCAATTGTTTAGTGGTCCCTTTCAGTATATAAGGAATGGTCTGGAGGAATTTGGATTTAAAAAACTTGGTATTGTGCTGGCTGCCATGTATGCAGTATTCTTTGTATTATCAGGTCTTGGTGGAAGTGTAGCGTTTCAAACCAACCAAATGGTTTCCATATTATCTGGCTATTCAAGTTGGGTAGATGGTCACTCTTGGTTTCTTTCTTCCATAATCTCTGCGCTGCTTGCTCTAGTGATTATTGGTGGAATTAAAAGGATAGCTAGAGTATCTTCTGCACTAGTGCCTATTATGTCACTTATATATATCTTTAGTTGTATTATTATTATTGCATTTAATATTCATAACCTTGGTTATACGTTGAAAATATTATTTTCCACTATGATAGATTTCAATGCTGTTGGCGGAGGGATGGTAGGAGCATTTGTTGCTGGAATTCAAAGGGCAATCTTTGCCAGCGAAGCGGGTGTTGGTTCTGCTTCAATTACTCATGCAACAACTAAAGATGAAGAACCAGTAAGAACAGGGCTTGTTGCAATGATAGAGCCGTGTTTTGATACAATGCTCATTTGCTGTTTAACTGGAATAACGATAGTAATAACAGGTGCATACCAAACAGGTGTTGGTGAGGGAATATTAATTACTCAAAAGGCATTTGAGACAGTTTCTCCATGGTTTCCTATCCTTCTAACAGTAGCTGCTCCTTTGTTTGCATTTTCTTCGGTAATTTCATTTGTATATTGTTGTGAAATGGGGTGGCTATATTTATTCGGTGCAAAAAGTATAGTGATATACCGCATAGCGGTAATAATTGTGGCGTTTTTCTCTGGCCTTTCTAAAGATATAATGGCTATTGCCAATATCGGTGGAACTTTGTTCTCTTGTTTAGCTTTGATCAACATGACAGCGCTTATACTGTTTAGCAATCAGATTAACGATGAAGTTCAGTGCTACCTAAAAAGGCTGAGGAATAATAAAATTAATTAAATTTTGGCATATGAAGGTACAACAACAGATGTCATTTCAGTACCATCTTCTTGTTACCTCAGAACTCTCTCTTGTCATCCCAGTGCGTGACACTGGGATCCAGTCTATTTCATCATGGACATTATTTTTAAGATATGCTCCTAGAATCCGTTGTCAACTGCATAATTTGCAAATACTTTTATATCTGGATTCCAGTGTCAAGCACTGGAATGACACCCTTCTGGTACTCAGATGATACGAAAAGAAACGCTGGAACGACGTCGTTCAAGGCAACAAATTGCCTTCAAATTACAACAACTGTGGATATGATGGAGAGGTACGTAATCCTTATACTATCCTACATACTCGGTTCAATACCGTTTAGCTTAATCATTACAAGAATAAAAGGGATAAACTTAAGAGAAATAGGTTCAGGTAATATTGGTGCTACAAACGTTGCAAGAACAGGAAATAAATTTCTTGCTGCTTTGGCATTACTTCTGGATTCCTTTAAGGGATTTATTGCCGTTTATATAGCACAACAATTTTTTGATGATAATCTTTGTATATACATATCTGCAATTTTAGCAGTTTTAGGACACATGTTTCCTGTATGGCTAAAATTCAGTGGAGGAAAGGGCGTTGCAACCACTCTAGGGATACTGATAGCATTTAACATTGATATTACTTTAGTATTCGTAATAATTTGGATAATAGTCTTTCTTGCCTTTAGATACTCTTCCCTTGCTTCACTCAGTGCTACTTCAACGGCTGTAGCATGGTCCTTTTTTTTTCAGAGGAATTTGTTCTTAACATTACTAATTATAGGAGCACTAGTTTTCTTAAAGCACCACAGAAATATTGTGAATCTTCTGCAAGGTAAGGAAAATAAATTTTTATAAGCATGCTGACTCTGCTGCTATATTACTAACAGATACTTCATGCGAGAAACGACTTGAGACTACTTCCTCTACTTCTTTTATCATTTCTTCCATGCTTTTTCCACTTTTCTTACATGCATCATCAAGTGCTAATTTTAGCTTACGTATATCATTCTCTTCTAGCATCTTATTCATTTCTTTTTTCGTTATCTCTAATTTTTTTAGTAAGATGTTCTCCATTATCTCTCTTTCATCACCTTTATACTGGCTACTTAGTCTGCTATACGCAATGCAACACTTCTTTTCTCGTGGCAAGGCTGACAGATTTTGCAATGTAGCATCTACTTGAACTTCTATAGGGTTAACTTTCCTAGCCTTTTCAACAGCTTCTGACCTAAATTTCTCGACTTCTCCTATTATTATTTTGCTAGCTATTCTTTTAGCTTCATCCACAGATGAATCCTTGAGAGAAAAATCTGTCTTGAGTAAATTTTGGTTTAAAAGCTCTAGAAAAACTTTTTCTTTTATATCAGCACAACATCTTGTGTTTGTTTCTTGTGCAATATAAAAAGATAAGCGCTCATCCAAGAATTCTACTAACTTTATAGAACTAATATCTTTCATTAACATCAGCACAATTTGTTCACTATATTGAGAAGTGAAACTCAATAATTTTCTCATTAAAGGAATACTTACTTCTGAAATAAAATTATCAACTATCTTCTGACTTTCATCGTTAGGGTCATTCTGAGCTTTGTACCAAGCCTTAAGAATTTCTTTACTGTTTTTTTTGTTTTTTAACCTGTCTAACATGAACTTACGTGCTTCATTTTTTGCCTCTGAAATTGATATTTGCTGCGGAGCAGTAAATCTAATTTCTGGATCAGGATGAATACCCTCTAGTGTGCTTAACATTCTGTAGACAATACCGGTAAAACAGGTGTTAGGGATTCGCTCTTTTCTAGAGAAAGTTTGGCTATCAAGCAAATTTGTAATTAACGCGTCTTTTTTATTTTTTACAGCTTCTCTGTCTCCATCATTGCAGGCTTTCAGAACTAAAAGTAAAATCTGTCCACCTGTAAAGCCGGAGCTATGCTTTTGATCATCTTTGCAAAAGTCATTTAAAAATGTAATTACTCTTCCTTTATCCTCATCACTAAATTGACGATAATTAAGTTCATTTAAATCATTTATATATTCAATAAATTGCTTAAATTCTCTATCATTAATAACGTCTTCGGATACTTTTTCACCATACTTATCTTTTAATTTATCAATATTTTTAATGATATCATCATTTAATTGATGGGGCAGTAAATGTTCAAGCTTAACATCAAAACTATTAACCATACCACGTAAATTCTCTTTTATACCCTCCAAAAAGAAATTTATAGAAGCTTTAAGCAGCGTAAATGGGTTAAAATCTTTTGGTCTCAGTTCACTCTGCAATAAAACCAATAGCATTGTAAGTGGTATAGTTCCCAGTAACGAAATAAGCAAAAAAGTGGTAGTGAAAGTTAGATATGTTATAAAAGCAGAAAACAAGAGGAAGGCTGCTACCTTGATTGTATTGTTCTTAAAAAATATTTCCCAATATTCCCTTTTGCTCATCTTTTGCTGTTTTGCCGTTTTTATTTCTTTGTAGATATAAAGAGTTTTAATTTCAGACCTGAAGAATATAGTACCAAGAGAAAAAAGAACATTAACGGGATTAGTGATAATGCTTAAAGAAACAAAAGTTGCAAAATAACTAACAAACTTTAGCCTGCTAGATTCCTTTGAAGGAAATTGTATTTGAGAAATACCTATCATAGCTTACCTTCAACATCATTACACTTTAGTAATAGCATAATAATTTAAAACGTCAATGTTTAAGTATCTTATTATCCGCACATTCATCATACTCGATTTCAACTGTAGAGTGTGCTATTTCGAACTTATCTAGCAATATTTTTTTTATTTCATATAAAACATTGGTGTGCTGCACATTTTGCTTTATTTTAGCATGCATGGTAATTATAAAATAATTATCAGACAGCGACCATGTATGTATGTGGTGCACATCTATCACTTCAGGTAATTCTGATGTGATCTTACTTTTTATCTCTTCAGCAGATATACCCTCAGGTGTACCTTCAAGAAGTATATGGCAAGAATTCTTTAGAATTTTGTAGCCACTATTTAGAATTATCACACTAACAAATACTGATAAGATTGGATCTACTATTTGCCATCCAGTAAGCATGATAATTATGGATGCAAGTATAGCAGCTACAGAACCTAAGATATCTCCTATAACGTGTAGTACAGCACTTTTTATGTTTATATTGCTCTCGCATTTACTATGTAATATAAAAAAGACTATGATATTAGAGATCAGGCCAAGTGTAGCAATTATTAACATTACTTTCCACTCAACATTGACTGGAAAAATAAACCTTTTTATTGACTCAATTATAATGATTACTGCAATGAGGAATAGAGTTAAACCATTAACAAATGCTGCAATTATCTGCAACCGATGATACCCGTATGATCTCTGCAAATCGGATTTCTTAGCTGAAAACCTATGTGCTAACCAGCTTAAAACCAAGGCAAAGAGGTCAGTGAGCATATGCCCTGCATCTGATAATAGAGCAAGCGAATGTGAAATTATTCCACCTACTATTTCCATAAACATTGTTATCGCAACTATTATTATGGAATAGATTAAGCGCTTGGACTGCGCTGCTGAGTGTTTACCGTTATGCACTGCTGTCATATAAAATCTTTTCATGAACAAAAACGTGGGTAACACTGGGTTCGAACCAGCGACCGCTTGCACGTCAAGCAAGTGCTCTACCAACTGAGCTAATTACCCATCGTGGTTTTAGTATAGTGCTTTGGTGGAATGAAAGTCAATAAACCACTTTGCTTTTGTCCTTGTCCAATGTGATTCCGAAATATAGCTGTATAGAATTTCAGCCATATTCTAAATTTTACATATTAAGTTAACTATCTATACTTTATTTATTAAGATATAAATTATATTAATACAGGAATTTACGTTTTTTTTAGGGAAATTACTTTATGCTTGATATTTGAAGAGTTAATAAATTATAGGTTAGAATCATGGCAATCAATCAACAAGTAAATAAAAATATAACTAAAGAAGAATACTTCAACAATAACGGCAAAGGGTTTAATTCGCCACATGTTATAGAAGTTGAAGATTTAAATATTAAAGTAGAGGTTTATTCTCACAATTTAAGAGCAAGTAAAGTTGCTAACATTGAAAGTGAGATAAGAGAAACAGCTACTAGTTTTAAAGATACATTCAAGTTAGAACGCGGCAGTTCAGAACAAACATTTAAAATTTACATGTTTGATGACAAGGATGATTACACTCACCTTGGTGGAAGCGAGCGTTTCGGTTCTTACCTTGGAGACGAAGGTGGTAAATGTTACTACAAAGGGAAAGCTGATGTTTTTGCTGAAATGTACGTCTACCAGCAAGGTGGCGTTCATAATCTTCAGCATGAATTTGCACATGGTTTAACTTACTTGGCTACAGGAGGCAAATCTTTACCTACAGTATTAATGGAAGGAATTGCAGATTACTTTGAGCATCATTCAGATCATAAATTCAATTCTCAAGGATCAAGTATTGACAAGACCGAAGCTGCAAATTTGGATTTAGATAAAATTTTAAGTTTAGAATACTCAAAGGACAGCGAAGCAAATAGCCTAGTTTATAAAACAGGTCATGCGTTGATAATGTACTTACAGGAAAAAGATCCTAGTTTATTAAGAGACTACCTAGATGCTTTACGTCAAGGTAACTCAGATGAGTCAAAAAGTTTCTTGAAAGACATAAAAGGACACGATACTGACTTCAAAAGTTGGCTTGCTGAGAATGATACAGAAACTGCAATGGAACATCTCAACGCTTTGCAAGTTACAAAAGGAGATTTCATAGCAACTGGTCAAGAAATAGTGGGTGGAGAAATTAAAAACGTATCCTACTATAAAGCAAATATAGAAAAAATGGATGGAGAAAACGTTGGAAGTTTTTCTCCTGTAGAACACGTTGCATTTTATGATGTTGCTCGTGCTATAAATAGGGCAACAAATGATACACTTGATATATCAAAGGAATATCATTTCCTCAAGGTAGTAAAAACTTCCGATGGACAAGATAAACTAACTTACTCTGACCAACAAGGTAATGAGTACCGAAACAGTCTAGAGTATAAAAATCAGGCTTTTAGAATGCTATCAAAGTATGATGAAAATTTAAAGAAAGCTTATGATGATGCATTAAAAAATCTGGATGAGCAGAGGCAAATGGAATATCCCAAGATAAATAAAGAATATAGCGAAGGGAAGATTTCTTACGAAGAGTATTCAGACAAATATTATTCAATTCCCTCCAAATATGAGGAATTAAAAAGTACCTTACTTGATGAAACCATAAACACTGGCTTAGAACAAGTAAAAGCGACTAAGAACATCGATGTAGAAAAGATGTTAGAAGAGATGATCAATATCGATTCAAACTTGATAAGAGGTACAAATCATATTGATCTACAAGAAGGTAAGATTTTTTCTATGCAAGCTCATGGTCAAGGAGATATGGGTGCACTGTCTATATATGACGGAAATACAAAGCTTGGAGAATTATTGAGCGAATCAGGATTTTTTAAGCAAGTTGAAGGCCAAACTAAAGAAACTTTCGTTTTTGAGGATATATTACACAACTTAAATGTTTCATACGAAGGCGGTGCTTACATGGCAGTTACAAAAGAAAATGGTCATTATAAAGCTTCCCTAATAGATGGCAGAACAGTTGAACGCGATGAATACTTTGATGAAGCGCATTTACATGAAAATGAATTGTTGCATCCTAGCACTGGACACATCCAAAAAGATTTAGATTCTCTGCTTCTTAGAGGTACCAAAATTTTGAATCATCAGGATTCAGAACATGCACAATATTCTGATGAGCAAAAGGCAAATGGAGTAATCGTGGAAAAAGGAAAATTACTGGATAATAAGGGAACAGATAGGACAGACGATGATGTATATGAAGCTGTCGTAAAGCAAGGAGACTAGCGCTTACATGAATTTAAAAATATGGGCTTTTATATTACCGAGAAAGGTGATCTATTTATTCATGACCATGGAGCAAATGTAAGGTTTCAACTACCACAAAGTATTACTCATCTAAAATTAGTGGAAAAAGACGGAGCATATAAGCTTGTTCCGGTGACAAAAGATGGTAATGAACATCCAATAGGTATGCCAAATATATCAGATGAATATAGATACATAGATCCAATATTTGCACATGAATATGAAAAGAGAGATTATTCCCATAAACATGTAAATGTGGGCCTTATAAACTTAGAGAAATATGGCTCTGGCAAACTTTTTGCTATAAAGTACGACCCAAATGATTACCACATACAAAGAAACTCTAGCGGTGAAATAGTTAGAATAAAAGATCAAACATATTTCACTAAAGTAAAATTGTTTGATGGCGACGAAGAAATTGGAATGTTATCTAATAACTTCCATAACTTCAAAGGTAAAATATTCTTTTCTGCTGACTACAACTACAGTTATAACGATTTCCTAGCATCTGTTTCTCCTCAAGTTGAAATTGAGGATATGGGAAATGGAAGTAAAAAAATAACTTTCGATCAAGGTAGTGGTGATATCAGTGATACTAATAGAGGCTACACGGACTATCAGAGAATATATACAAAAACCGAAAGTCCAAAAGGGCAAGTAAGTGAAACTAAGACAGAAGTTCATAGTACTACTAATGTTGTTGCACAAGCTGCTGAAGAGAAAACTGCATCAAACGACAATAGTGAAATGCAGTCTGACCAGCCACAAATTCCAACAAGGGCAAAAAGGTCAGCTTCAGTGGAGGAGAAAGAGCAAGAACAGGTAGTATTAAAAGACACAATTCTCAAAATAGAAAAGAGCTACGAGCAGGACTCAGAAGGGAAGCATAAGGCAAATGTAACGATAGATTATAATGATGTAAAAGCCTTATATGATAGAGCGGAAGGAGCAGAAAAGCAATCTGTGTTAGATTTTTGGAACAAACTGCACACATCAGAATACAAGGTTGGTGCTTTGCCGGAAGACAAATACTATTTTGAAAAAGGCAAATTCGTAATCCACGATAGTGATACGAAAAAGCTTATAGTGTTACCTGAAGATAAGGTGTCCATCAAGATAATGAAGGATGGTGATAGTTATAGTTTAGCTATATCAAGTGGTAATGGCAAAGTAATAAGCAGCATTAGTAAAATAGATAATCCAAATTACGAATTGCTGTCAGATTCAAGTCATTTCAATTCAGAGGAGCAAGATAATATTGTATTATCAGATCAACATCACGAATATAATCTTTATCTAGAGAATGGTTTTGTGAAAATGTTCGATTGCGCAAGCGATCACATTTATCACGACCACAACTCGGCCTATATCTAATACATACAAGGAGGGCAGTGCCCTCTTCTTGTCATTCCAGTGTCAAGCACTGCCGTCTTGGATGGAAACCAGCGTCACGCCCTGGAATGACAGGGTTTGTCATCCGAGTAGCCCCTTCGGTGTCATCCCAGTGCCCAGACACTGGGATGGCTTTGTTGCATCGCTACTTATGAAAGGCTAACTATAGTTAGGATTATAAGCAACCTATTGAAAATCTTGTTTTTTTGCAATCAATCTGATCAAATTTAAGAATAGTAATTTGTTATTTATATTAATAAATTTAATTCTATTGAAAATAGCTAAAGCATTGAAATTCTTGAATTTTAGCCAGATTAGTGAGTGGTAGTGAAATTTCTTTTACTCAAATTTAGGTATTCACTGACCGTTCTTGTTATAAATACCAGAATAATAAGCTACTGATATTCCCTATCTTTTTTATCTTTAATCCATCATAGCTAGCGATGCAACAAAGCCCACTGGGATCCAGAAAACTTAACTTTAAATAAGTGGCTGCATAATAAAGGCTGGATTCCAGACTGGAATGACATCATCTGCTACACACTTGAATGACAAGAGAAGAATTCTGAAACAACAAGTTTCAAGGAAATCTTATGTAAAATCTAACATTAACGAAAATTATACTATTTTCATGCATGCTATGGTTTTTGTAATTAATGGAGGGTGATATGGCGTTGAGTGAAAAATTGAGTACAATAGATACAATAGAAAACCTTGCAACTAACAAAAATTTTTTAGGAAAATTGATAGTGGAACTCAATAAAGGTGCTAATGATAAAGGTATATATACTAAAAAAGGTGTGGATGATGAGTTGAGAAAGAAAGCTAATACTGCAGATGTTTACACTAAAAGAAATGTAAATGATGAGTTGGCAAAAAAAGCTGACAAGAATTACGTCGATGCTGAGCTAGGAGAGAAAGCTGGTGCAGCTGATCTAGCCAACAAAGCTAATACTGCAGATGTTTACACTAAAACTGATGCAGATACTGCTTTTGTCAAAGCTACAGAGCTTAAAACAAAAGCTGCAGCAAAAGATGTCGTGGATGCTATAATTGCTTCTACTGATTTTACCGATAAAGTATACACTAAAAATGATGCAGATACTGCGTTTGTTAAAACTGCAGATCTTGCAACAAAAGTTGCAAAAAAAGCTGTTGTGGATGCTTTAATACCAGAATTAGCAAAAGGTGCTGATGATAATGGTATCTATACTAAAAAAGGTGTTGATGACACGTTTCTTAAAACTGCAGATCTTGGAACAAAAGTTGCAGAAAAAGCTGTTGTGGATGCTTTAATACCAGAATTAGCAAAAGGTGCTGATGATAAAGGTATCTATACCAAAAAAGGTGTTGATGATGCATTTGTTAAAACTTTAGGACTTACAGATACGCTAAAAACAGAAGTAGTAAAACAGCCTGTTGTGGATGCTATAACTGCTTCTCCTGATTTTACAAATAAGGTATATATTAAAGCTGCTCCAGCCGATGAAGTTTACACTAAAACTGCTGCAGAGACTGCTTTTGTTAAAGCTACAGAGCTTAAAACAAAAGCTGCAGCGAAAGATGTCGTGAATGCTATATTTGATGCAAAAGACGGCGACAAATCAATTTTAGTGGATAAATTAGGAGGATTTCTTGATGCTACTGACACAGCGTATGGTGACAAAAATGATCAAACAGCAAAGGTGTTCTCAGGAGGTAAAGGGCTAAAAGGGGAGACAGGAGCCACTGGTCCTAAAGGAGCAGATGGTAAAGATGGAGCTCAAGGCCCACAAGGAGAGACAGGGGAGACAGGAGCAGATGGTAAAAGTCCAACAGCTGCTGAAATAGCTGCTGAGAAAGCCTTACAAGAGCATGTAACAAAGATAAGCATACAAAGTCCAGAATTTAAAAGAGCTGTGCAAGAGGAAATGTCACAACCGTATTTTGAGCCTCCAACAAGTGATGATGCTGCACTTAATTGGACTTGGTAATACAGCTTAGATCCAAGTAGTCACGCTACTTGGATGACGTCATATGGTCCTCTGATGACGGAAAAAGGACTCGGATAACACCCTACAATGTCATTCCAGCGCGTGACGCTGGAATCCAGCCTTTTCATAATCATTAAAATGTTGTATTTTAACATAAAACGGCTACTTTTATGCTTACCAACTTAATAAAATTCCTGGATCCCAGTGTCTGGGCACTGGGATGACACCCTACTAGCAGAAGTTACTCTCAAATGTTTGTTCATGTTAGCTACAAACATTAAGAAATTTACCAAACGAAAAAAGGCAAAAGAAGCCCTAGTCATTGTCTATTTTCAGTATTGGCGTTTTTTAAGTCTTAAACACTGCAATTTAGCTGCTTTTAAATGCAACTCATCTTAGTTTAAATGTTTAAGAAATTTACTAAGCAGAAAAAAAGGCAAAAGAAATCCCGTATTAGCTAGTTGTCACTCTCTAATCCTGCAAATTGGCGTGCTATACTGTCTTAAACGCTTTATAAGCGCGTTTCAGCTTATATAGGTAAAAACCCAGAAATGTTGTGAAGACGTAGGGTGCGCATAGTGCAAAAAATTAAAAATAAGACGCCAATTACGTAATACTGTTGTCGTTTAATCTGCACAGATTGAAGATAAATGAATACCTTCAGTTTCATGATAAGAGGGCTGGCGAAGGGTGTCAAGTAAGTTTTTTCGTTTCTACCAGCTACTTGGATGACACCACATAAATTAATAAATAGGAAAATTACTACAAATCCTTTCAACTTTAGCTTTTACTGCTTTTTCGACACTTGAGCTATTTCCGCTGATTAATCCTTGAATTACTTCATTTATTAGACCAGCTATCTCTTTAAAATTTTCTGCCTCAAGTCCGCGTGTTGTCTCAGCAGCGGTGCCAAAACGGAGCCCTGAAGTGATGGTCGGCTTTGCTGTATCAAATGGTACAGAGTTTTTATTACAGGTAATACCGGCTCTCTCAAGGCTATCTACAACGTCTTTTCCAGTTAATTTCTGCGATCTTAAGTCAACTAGCACTATATGAGAGTCAGTGCCACCGGTTATAATGTCAAGTCCATGCTTTTGCAATTCTTGAGCCAGCACTTTCGCATTTTCCACGACTTTCTTGCTATAAGTCTTAAACTCTGGTGCTAATGCTTCTTTAAATGCAACAGCTTTTGCAGCTATCACATGCATAAGTGGCCCGCCCTGCAATCCTGGAAAAACTGCAGATTGAATTTTTTTGTGTAATGCTTCATCATTGGTCATCACTATTCCACCACGAGGACCACGCAAAGTTTTGTGAGTTGTGGAAGTCATAACATGTGCATATTCAGCAGGGGATGGATATTCGCCCGCTGCAATAAGCCCTGCATAGTGAGCAATGTCTGCAAGCAAATAAGCACCAACTTTATCTGCAATTTCGCGAAAGCGTTTGAAGTCCATTTTTCTCGGATAAGCAGAAGCACCAGCTATGATCAATTTCGGTTTATGCTCCAGCGCCAGCTTTTCTATCTCATCCATATCCAGCAAGTAAGTGTCTTTATTCACTGTATATTGAACTGACTTAAACCATTTACCAGAAAGGCTTGGTGCCGCACCATGAGTTAGATGCCCACCGCAATTCAGTGACAATCCAAGTATCGTATCACCTGGAGCAAGTAGTGAAGCAAACACTGCTTGATTCGCCTGAGAACCAGAGTGAGGTTGAACGTTTGCAAATTTTACACCAAACAACTTACAAAGTCTCTCTATAGCCAGACTTTCAATTTTGTCCACATGCTCACAACCACAGTAATATCTTTTACCTGGATAACCTTCTGCGTATTTATTAGTCAGAAAAGAGCCTTGTGCCTCCATTACCGCTTTGCTTGCAAAATTTTCTGATGCAATTAATTGCAATTGTGATTTTTGGCGTTGTAATTCTTTTTCTATAGACTGATAAACCTCGTTATCAAAAGACTTTAAACTATTTTTAGAGCCACAGATTTTTTTTAAAACACTCATCATAGATCAAACCTCGCTTTAATTTTAAGATGCACAAGCAATTTTAAGACTGCTTATCCTGCTTTTTTAACCATAAGAGCCCAAAAACAGCTATCAGCAAACATACAGGAATAATAGATGTTGCTTTTATCAGCAATTCAGCACCATACACAGGATTTCCTTGTATTATTGTTCTATCCCAACACAAATCTACTATTTTTGCGATCCCAGTGTGAAAAAAATAGCCAAAAACCATAACTATCATGTTTGACACAGCTGTAGCCAGGCCTACTAAGTTATTATTTACATAACTTATCGCTTTGTAAATGGTAACCACCTGATATCCAGATGTGAAGCCAATAATAAAAAGCGTAGGTAATACAACATACAAGCCACCAATCTGAGTAAAAAGCAAAAGAAAACTAGCGATCATTGCAAATGAGCATGCAATTATTACTTCATAATGCTTATTTTTATATTTTTCCAATAAATAAGCCAAAGAGAATGATCCTATTAACATTCCTATCAATATTACGGAAGAGAGAGAAGATGCCAAGTCTTCATTCATTTTATATACTTCAAAAAAGAATGCTTTCACCCAACCATCGGCAAAACCTTGCATTGGACCGACCATGAGTCCACCAAAAAAGCTAATTAGAATAATATGCTTGTTGAAAAGTATGTTTTTTAAGTCTCTAATGCTAACTTTTTCCTGTTGAGCATTGCTTTCAGGCGTTACTAAGAACAGCAACAGAGCAAGTAAACACCCAAATGCTGAGAATGTATAGATAACATAATTCCAGCCAAATTTATCGAGTAAGAAGTCTAAAGGTAACCCGCCACATATCCCTCCCAAAATTCCTATAATTATAGATAAGCTGGCCATTCTTGCTGATTTTTCTTGCGCAAAATACATGCTTGCAACTTTAAAAAGCCCAATTGCTGAAGCGGATGACCCAATTCCAACGACTATTCTGCCAAGTATTGAATAATACCACTCATCAAAGCATATAAGTGGTAATGTTCCGGTAAATGTTAAGATAATACAAATAGGCAAAACAAATTTTGGCCCGAATTTGTCAAGAGCAAGACCAATAGGTATGTGAGCCAGCGTATAGCCTACATAGTATAACCCACCAAACTGGCCAACATCTGTAATACTTATGTTAAATTTTGTTATCAATTCAGGCGCAATTATGTTTGGAATTACGCGTAATATATATTGGTATGCATAAAACAGTGACGCCAACAGCCAGACTAAAAAATTCCTCTGCAACATGAATCTCAGCTAAAATTTAGGATTATAGATACTTTAGTTATAAAAAACAATACTATATTAATCATCTAAATCTGCTTAGCTCTTTTTACAGCTTATAACTTTAAGTAGCCAAAAGCCTATCATACCTATTAGTAAACATATAGGTATTATTAACATAGATTTAACCATTACATCGGCTCCATAAAGCGGTTTTTCATCAACGATCTTACCATCCCAATAAAAATTCATTATATTTGCAATAACGGTATGAAAAAAATAGCCAAAACTCATAACTATAGCATTACTTACAGATCCTGCACTTGCTACCGCATCATCCTTCACAAGATTTACAACTTTGGCAGTCAAAACAATTTGGTACGCAGAAGCAAAACCAACTATAAATAGTAATATGGATGCTAAAAGTGAATTAATGTTACATATAAAAAGTAATAAAAACACAATTATCATAGCCATAGCACAAGAAATTATTATCTCATAGTGTTTGGTTGGTTTTTTTTCTAGTAAGTAAGAAAGTGATAAATATCCAAAACCAAAGCCTATCAGTATCCATTTTGAAATATTGTATGCAACCTGTCTATCTATAGCATACATCTCATGCAAGAATGTTGCAGACCATACATCTGTAAACCCTTCCAATGGTCCAACCATAAAGCCACCAAATAAACTTATTAATAGAACATTTTTATTGAATATAACTTCACTTAAACTTTTAATATTTAATCTTTCTTCTGAAGTATCAATTTTGGGTATAAACATAAAGGAAACAAGAGCAAGCAACAATCCCAGTGTTATAAATGTAACAAACACATAGTCCCACCCAAACTTATTAAATAAGATATGTAACGGTTTAGTGGCAAATACACCACCTGAGATGCCAATAATAGCTGATATACTAAACATCATGGCAAATTTTTCTCTACGGTAATAAATACTTATTATTTTAAAGAGTCCAAGTACTGAAGCAGAGGATCCAATACCAGTAATTATTCTTCCAATAATAGAATAACTCCAATCATTAGAACTGACTAAAGGTAAAGCACCTAAAGATGTTAATGCAATACAAATCGGTATAACAATTTTAGAACCAAATCTATCTAAAAGAATACCTACAGGAATATGTGCTAACACATAACCTACATAATACAGTCCACAAAATTGTCCTATTTCTGTTGTTCCTATATTAAACCTTACTACCAATTCAGGAATTATAATATTTGGAATTACGCGTAATATATATTGGTATGCATAAAACAGTGACGCCAACAACCAGATTAAAAAATTCCTCTGCAATACTTTACCCCAAAGCTAGTATTATAGATACTCTGTTTATAGAAAACAATATTTTTATGAATACTTATTTTAATTTACCGGAATTTTATACAGTTGAACTCATAGCCAACATAAGTAGTTTATGCATTAACTAAATTTTCCAGGTTCAAGTTTGGATGATGGAAAAAGTTCACTTTTTCTATTTTTAAAAGAGACCTTTTATTTTACTTATAATTTTTTCTACCATATCTACAACTGGCTCATGAATAAGGTATATAAAAAAAATTACACCACAAATGATAAGTATATTTATGATTTTACCCTTATTCATCTTTATCTTGAGCTTCACTTTTGTTACAAGATCCATTTTATTTATGTTTTTATTTCATGCTGACAATTATATCTTAAATACCATAATTTTCAGTAAAATTTGACTTCAGAAGTATTCTATTAATTCAATATTAACCTTTTTATGTGTAAAATAGTTAATATAATATTAAAGCAGGCTGATGAATATAAGCACGATAGATAATACGCTGCAAAATTACATAACAAAATACATTGAACAAACATTCGCTACACACGTGCTAGGCAATAGATACGACAAATTGTATAGGAAACTTCTAAGTGGTATAGAAGAGATAATAAAGCTTGCTGTAAATGAAGCAAAACACTACGATGAAAATTTAGAAGATCTATATAACGATTCAAGATTTAATAAGAAATTTATTCAAGCTGTTGCTAAACATCAGGTGTTGGAATTTTTAAATACTTATCCGAAAAGAAAAGAAATTGTTGCAGAATTTTACAATGAACATCACATTAACGAAAGTGACTTAAAGACTCTGGAAAAGGGGAAAGATTTAGTAAATAAAATAAATAACATTAACTTACTGCAACAAAATGAAAAAAATGAGGAATTCAATATTAGAAAGACACTTGCTCAATCAATAAAAATGCCTTCCATAGAAAAACACAAATTAGAGCATTCAAGATAACCTTAGTGAATATTTTTGACGCGGTGAAATGGGTAATTAATGGATAGTCTATTTCATTTTAACTCCTGGCACGCTTTAGTAATACTATCACATCCAATTTCTAATTGTTCCTGAGAGGTTGCATAAGAAATTCTGATAAAATTTTCTAGACCAAATGCAATTCCTGGAACCACAGCAACCAAATGATCTCCCAGTAAGTATTCAGTAAAATCTAAATCATTATTTATTATCTTACCACTTTTTGTGCTTTTACTGAGCAATCCTTCACATGAGACAAATAAATAAAACGCACCTTGTGGAACAGACGCTGATAATCCCGGGACAGAATTTAGCTCTTTCACCATAAAATCTCTACGACTCTTAAAAATCCTTGTTCTTTCTTTCAAAAAACTATGATCACCGTTTAATGCTGCTGCTGCTGCTGCTTGTGCTATCGAATTTGGATTAGAAGTGCTTTGAGACTGCAGCGTAGAGATAGCTTTTACCACATCACTTCTACCTGCAATATACCCTATTCTCCAGCCTGTCATTGCATAGGCTTTTGATACTCCATTGACTACAAAAACTCTATCATAAAGCTTCGGCTCAACCTGAGCGATAGTAAAAAACTTTTCGTCGTATATTATATGCTCATAAATATCATCTGTAACGACATTCATATGTGGATATTCAAGCAATATTTGTGCTATGTCTTTCAATTCATCACATGTGTACACAGCTCCTGCAGGGTTGTTCGGTGAGTTAAGAATTAACCATTTAGTTTTTTTAGTTATCCTGCTTTTCAATAATTCCGCTGTCAGTTTAAAATTTTGTTTGCATTCTACTACAACTGGCAAGCCGCCAAAAAGACTTACCATATCAACATATGAAACCCAATAAGGAGCTGGAATAATAACTTCATCTCCAGAGTTAATTGTTGCCATGAACAAATTGAATAACACCTGCTTAGCACCTGTACCAACACAGATTTGGTTAAGCGTGTACTCGAGGTTATTATCCTTTCTTAACTTATTAATTATTGCTTCTTTCAGCTCACGCGTTCCATCAACAGCAGTATATTTAGTCTTACCTTCACTTATTGCTTGAATAGCTGCTTTTTTTATATGATCTGGAGTATCAAAATCCGGTTCTCCTGCAGCTAAAACACAGATCTTTTTTCCTTCATTTTTCAACTTATTTGCCTTATCAGTTACAGCAATCGTAGGTGATGGTTTTATTAGGAACATTCTTTTTGCAAGGTCTGACATATTTTACTGAAGCTAAATTTAAATGATAAACCCCGTACAACAAAAAAGCTAGGAATTTTGTGTATTGTATTAGTAGCTTTTTACCAGGTTTACCAACGCAGCAATATTTTCAACTGGAGTATCAGGGAGTACTCCATGTCCGAGATTAAATATGAAGGGTAAATCTCTAAAGCAATCTATTATACGTTTTGCTTCTTTGATTGCTTCCGTTTTATTATAGGCTAAAAGATTAGGATCAAGGTTTCCTTGTAGAGGGATGTTTAGATTCGCTTTCGCCCATTTTATTGGAACATTATAATCTATACTTACTGCAGATACACCTGTTTGTTCGCAGTAATCTTTATAAAGATTTCCAGCAGACCTTGGAAAACCTATTATTGGAAAATCAGAAAATCTATCCTTTATTGCCAAGATAATTCTCTTTGTTGGTTCGATAACATATTCTCTAAACAATGGTTCCGATAACGCACCAGCATTACTGTCAAATAGCTGAATAACATCTGCTCCAAATTCTATCTGTTTAATTAGATAAATAATCGTTACTTCCGTTATTCGTTCAATTATTTCCTTCAAACACGAAGGATAAAAATTTAATACTTTGGAAAAAGTTTTGCTGCTCCCACCTTCTATGATGTATGAGGCTACTGTCCATGGTCCACCAGCAAATCCTATGAGAGATTTTTCTTTTGGTAATTGGCTTCTGACTTTTTTTATAGCGTTTAGAATTGGTAAGGTTTTAGTTTCAATTTCTTGTGGACCCTTCAATTCCTTAGGACTTTCCACGGGTTTTATTATTGGACCTACACCGCATACGAAATTCACGTCACAACCCAAAACATCAGCTATTATTAAAATGTCTGAAAAAATTATCGCTGCATCCATGTCAAATCTTGTCACCGGCTGTAACGTCAATTCTGTCACTAAATCTGTGTTGTAGCATATCTCCATAAAATTATTCATATTTTCTACTGCTTTGCGGTACTCAGGAAGAGACCTGCCAGCCTGACGCATTAGCCAGATAGGCACTCTTCCACCCGGCTCATTTCTCTTAATAATTTTCGCTATTGTTGTTTTGCCGCTTTCCAATCTATTCTGTTTGTTCTTTTATGTATTAAAGTATAGCAATAATAATAGTTCTATCAATAACTTGTTACTAACTTAAAATTCAGTAAAAATTGGCGTTGTTCAACTTGTGGATAAATATGTGAGTAACTTTCGTATATTATTGATTTTCTGTTATGATTTATGTGTATAAGTAAGGTGTTTAGAGTGTTAGTAATTTTCTTTTATGGAAAATACTTTACCATCATGCATTGTTACACAACTATGTATATGTTGTTGAAAAAGTTGTTGATCAATTGTTGGTATTTTATATCAACAAATAATTCACAAATTAATTTGACATTATTCACATGCTTATTAAACATTTAATAACAGTTTTCTTGATAAATCTAATCTGAAAACGTTTTTGCCATTACAGGGAATAAATTGAGTAAAAAAAGAACCTTAGTAGAAAAAATAGCATATAGAATTTTTCTCTTCCTTTTCAAAAAAGCTTCTGTGTTGAAAAAGTGTGCGACTGAGGCATTAATGAAAGATCTGCCAGACCTTAATATATTTAATGGTCTATTAAAATTCCGCGATTGTGGTATAATGGATATAATGACTCCACGTACAGAGATATGCGCAGTAGACATTGAGTCAAGCGAGCGTGAAATAATAAAGAAGATAAAAAACACTTGCCACACTAAAATACCAATTTATAAAAATAACTTTGATAACGTAATAGGCTTTTTTTATGTAAAAGATGTTATTTTTAATAGGGATAAAAATTTTAATCTGAAACATATTATACAAAGCGTAATATTTGTTCCACCCTCGATGAAGACAACTAATCTTTTTGTTAGGATGAACTCTTCTAAATCATGCTTAGCTATCGTATTGGATGAATATGGTGGAACTGATGGTTTAATTTCAATGACTGATCTTATAGAGGAACTAATACCAAACATTGATAGTGAAAACGAAATAAATTCAGAATATACCATTACTGAATTGTCTCAAAATAAGTTTGAAGTATCAGCAAGGGCTCTTATAAAAGATATAGAAGAGGATCTAAAAATAGAATTACGTGACCCTGAAGAAGACTATGTTACACTTGGTGGTTTGATTCTTTCGATTGCTGGTAAAGTGCCTTCTGTAGATGAAGTCATTAAATATAAAAATGGTATGAAGTTTATCATCAAAGATGCAAATGAGCGCTACATTAATAAAATAGTACTAGACTTAAGTGATTACAAAAATTAGATTTGGTACCCCTTGTCGGGGAATGCCTTGACACGAAGAAAAAGTTGTAATAACCAAATATGCAACTCAAGTTATAGTTAAACCTATTTCCAGCAAATTATTTTCGCAAGTATAATGCATTTCAGTGTTATAGTACTCTAATAATAAAGAGGTCATATAGATATTAATATCTTTTGTATTTAAATTAGTGTCATTTTTTTTGATTAATTTGTCTACTAATGATTTGCTTATTGGTTTGTGTTCATTTAGAATTTTTATAGTTAATAGCATTTTATCTTCTGTTTGACTCAGTAAAACAGATACTAGTTCAACTTCCGCCACTGCACTGGCTATAGTTAGCACCATATTAGAAATTATCTTATTTATCTTTTCAATTAAATCTTCCTTATTTTTTGCAGAGTATGCGTCTATTTTCCACGTAAGCTTTACTTTTTTTTTAATAAATAATTTTCGATATTAGATTTGGTCTTATCAAAGCTATAATTATCCATTGAAGAAGAATATGCCTGCTTCATAACTTTATGTTTATATATTAAATCATCGGAGCTTTCTTTAAGAAACAACAACGCTTCCTTCTGCGCATCAGCATCATTCTTATCTATTACTTCAAGCTCTTCTACGCCAAACGTTATTCCATTCATAGAGTTAGCAAAGTCATGAAGCAGCCGTCCTGATAGCAGTTCCGTTATTAACAGTATGTTTTTGGTATTTTCGTTCATTGGATAATTATAAATGATTTAAGTTACCCTATATTGGTAAGTATATAATAGTCAATTAAGAGAAAGTTTCGTTGCACTTTTTATATCAAGGCATTAATATAGTATTAACAATTTTAAAATTTATAAAAGGATTATGAATACTTATACCAGATCAGGAATAGATATTGAACTATATAATAAGTTAATAAAAGAAGTCAAGCCTATTGCTCAAGAAACTACTAGAGAAGAAGTAATCAGCGAAATAGGTTCATTTTCTGCGTTATTTGATTTTGCTGCACTAAGTAAGAAGTATGACCATCCAGTACTCGTTTCCTCAACTGATGGAGTAGGTACGAAACTGTTGATAGCTCAAGAAGTGAATAAACATGATACTATAGGTATAGATTTAGTTGCAATGTGTGTAAATGACTTACTTGCACAAGGAGCAACGCCTTTGTTTTTCCTTGATTACTTTGCAACAGGCGTTTTGACCAAAGATGTTTTATTATCTGTGGTTAAGGGCATTGCAGAGGGGTGCAAGCAAGCTAAAATAGCATTGGTTGGTGGGGAAACTGCAGAAATGCCTGGAATGTATGGTAATAATCACTATGACCTTGCAGGGTTTGTGGTTGGTGTAGTTGATCGAAAGCAAATTCTTCCAAACTGTAGTATGATGAAAGCAGGTGATTATATAGTTGGCTTAGAGTCAAGTGGAATTCACTCAAATGGGTTTTCTTTAGTGCGCCATGTTTTCAAAAGCTTAGGTATAAATTATAACGATACATCTCTATGGAATAATAAATCTTGGAGTGAAATACTACTTGAACCAACAAAAATATATGTTGATTCTTTGCTGCCTATCATGTCACAAGTAAAAGGTATTGCGCACATCACGGGTGGTGGTTTGGTAGACAATATTCCGCGAATTCTTCCAAAAAACTTATTTGCAAACATAGACATTAATTCCTGGAAATGGCCAGATATATTTTTATGGCTAACAAAGGAGGGTAAAATAGAGAAGAAAGAAATGCTAAAAACATTTAATTGTGGTATTGGTATGGTATTGATCGTAAGTTCTGAGAATATGCAAAACGTGAAAAATCATTTCCAAAAACATGGAGAAAAAATTGAAATTATTGGAAAACTTGATGAGGCATGTAACCCTCCACTTGATAGAGTAGTATTTAGTTAACCTAACTTTACTGACAGTCTTTTTGCAACTTCTAGGTATGCTTCCTTTAAATCTCCTAAATTCAAACGAAAGACGTCTTTATCTAGCTTTTTATAAGTATTTTTATCCCATAACCTGCAGTTATCAGGGCTGATTTCATCGGCTAAAATGATTTTAGTACTGTCATTTATCAATCTGCCAAATTCCAATTTAAGGTCAACTAGATCTATGCCTGCATTTGAGAATAAATCAGTTAGGATTTCATTGATCTTTAAAGTTGTAGTTTTTACTTCATCCATTTCTTTGCTAGATAGCCAATCAAAATACAGTATGTGATTTTCATTTACCATTGGGTCGGCTAGGTCATCATTTTTGTAAAAAAACTCGATTATAGGAGATGCAAGCCTCTCACCTTCTTTGATATTAAAACGTTTGCAAAAGCTGCCAGCTGCAACATTTCTAACTACCACCTCAAGAGGTATTATCTTGAGCTTTTTGACTAGCTGTTCTCTTTCATTCAGAGTTTTTATAAAATGCGTGCTAATTCCTGCTTCTTCGAGCTTTTCCATGATAAAAGCACTAACATGATTATTAATTATTCCTTTGCCCTCAATAATTTCATATTTTTCCTTATTGAATGCTGTGACATCATCTTTAAAGTGCTGTATGACAGTTGATGAATCTTCAGTTTCAATAATGGCTTTCGCTTTACCTTCGTATATCGTTTTATTCAGTGACATGTTTAATTTAACTATATATTATATCAATTTACTGTTCTTAGAGTATAGCCCCAAATAACTTAAAATAAACCTTAATGGCATTCAATGTTACAATATTAACCATATTTCCAGAAATGTTCCCGGGGTTTTTGAACTATTCTCTTGCCGGAAAAGCGTTAGAAAAAAAAATATGGAACCTTGAAGTAATAAATATTCGTTCTTTTGCGAAAGATAAACATTCAACTGTGGATGATGTTCCATATGGAGGTGGAGCAGGAATGGTTATGCGTTCTGATGTAGTTGGTGATGCAGTAGATAGTATGCTCTCTGTTCATAAAAACACTAAGTTTATTTACATGACTCCATCTGGAACTAAGTTTAATCAGAATATTGCCAGAGAATTATTAGAGTTTCCTCATATAACAATATTGTGTGGTCGATTTGAAGGTATTGACCAAAGGATAATTGATGCGTATACTCCTTATGAGTTAAGTATTGGAGATTATATACTTTCAGGAGGTGAGCCAGCTGCAATGGTGGTTCTTGATGCATGCATTAGACTTCTTCCAGGTGTAGTAAATAATACCGATAGTATTACTGAAGAAAGTTTTAATTATGGTGGTGGTGTACTTGAATATCCTCAATATACTAGACCTGAGCAGTGGAAGGGATATAAAGTACCTGAGGTTTTGTTATCTGGCAATCACAAAAAAATAAGTGATTGGAGGCAGAAGCAGTCTCATGTTATAACAAAAAAGCGTAGGCCTGAATTATTGAGTGGAGAGATAAATGACAAATTTACTTAAAAAATTTAACGAACAGCAAATGCAAGTGTTAGCTAAAGAAATACCAGAATTTCGTCCTGGCGATGATTTGAAGGTCACTTTTAAAGTAGTTGACGGTACAAGTGAACGTATACAGATATTTGAAGGTGTATGTATATCAAAAAGGAACCGCGGGTTACATTCTTCTTTTGCAGTCAGAAAAGTTAGCCATGGAGAAAGTATAGTGTCTCAGTTTTTTGTTTATTCTCCTGCACTGGTTTCAGTGCAAGTGACAAGAAAAGGAAAGGTTCGTAGAGCAAAACTGTATTATCTGTGCAAACTATTTGGAAAAGCTGCAAGGATCAAAGAACGTACTACTTATGTTAAAAAGAAATCTAAGTAGATACAATGTAGATACAATAGGGAATGACATCAACGGTTATTAAACTGGACGTTTGTACAGCTGTGGGCTTGACGATGGGATCCAGGAAAAATAAATGAGTATAAAGAAAAAATTCCTTAAATTACTTCAGTCAAGGCGTGTACATGCTCGTATAAAAAGGAAAAATAAAAAGAACAGAGCGCTACGCTTTTGTTCTTTCACGGCACTAGTTATCTCACTTGGCTGTCCTGTGTGTATATTGTTGAGTATATTAGTTAACTCTTACAGTGCCTTAACAGTAACGAAAATTTTATTGCCAGTTGAAATAAATGCTGATCTTACTTTGGCGAGTAATCCTAGTGATTTGCGGTATAAGTCCATTGGCTTACTCAACGATTCTTTACGTAAGGTGTTTGGAGGAACTGATTTTAAAGACGGTGACGAAATTTTAAGTCGTAATTCTTACAAAGAACTAGAGAAATTTTTTCGTAAGAAAGTAAAAGATAGTGGTGAATATGAGATCTGGTTTACCGCGTCAAGTATAATTAATTCAATAAATAAAGATAAATATTTGAATGATCGTTATGCTAAATTACTTGATTGGCTAAAAGAAAAGAGGAGAGTGAAAAAATTTTTTAATAAGTCTTTATTCCTTAAATCTGACTCTCGTGAACCTGAGAATGCAGGGATTTTAGGAGCGTTTATCGGTTCATTAATGACAATTATAGTGTGCCTAGCATTAGCATTACCAATAGGAATTATGTCGGGCATCTGTCTTTACGAATTTATGCCTAAAAATAGGCTAATGACTAATATTGTAGAAATTAGCATAAATAATCTTGCTGCAGTGCCTTCAATAATATTTGGTGTAGTGGGCTTAACTCTCTATCTTGGCATATTTGGGCTACCACGCTCTTCACCACTTGTTGGTGGAATGACTCTTTCATTTATGATGTTACCTAATATTATAATTGCAACAAAAAATGCCTTTGCGAATGTTCCTATTACGATAAAAGATGCAGCGTTTGCGCTCGGTGCACCTCACATCAAGGTGATATTAGATCACTCTTTACCGATTGCGTTACCAAGAATAATACATGGTACTGTGCTTGCAATTGCAAGGATTTTAGGTGAATCTTCTCCTTTACTTATGATGGGTATGGTGGCATTTATTGCTGATACACCTACGTCCTTTTTCGATCCGGCAACTGTTCTACCTGTGCAAATATACATATGGTCAAGCAATCCTGAAATTGCATTTGTTGAACTTGCTGCTATCGCAATTATAGCTTTATTATTGGTGTTATTTGCGTTAAATTTAGTAGCAAATTTTGTAAAAAGGAAATTCGAATTTTTTAATTTTTAGCAATTCATGAAAATCACAGTCCTATCTGGTTATGGCTTAAATTGCGAAAAAGAAACTGCATTTGCATTTATGGAATGCAGCAGAAAACTTGGTATTGGTAATATTGAAGTAAAAATCGTTCACATTAACGATATCATAGATAATCCAGGTGAACTGAAATTAAGCAATATACTTGCAATTCCAGGGGGTTTTTCCTATGGTGATGACACTGGTGCTGGTAATGCATTTGCTTTACGCATTAAAAACAACTTGTTGGATGAGTTTCAAGAGTTTTTATCTCAGGACAAGCTGATTATAGGAATATGTAATGGTTGTCAGATATTAGTAAAATTAATTCCAGAGTTCTCTAATCTAGCTTTAATCCATAATGATATAGGCAATTATCAATGCCGTTGGATTAGAGTGAGAGTTAATTCAAAGAGTAATTCTGTTTGGCTACGGGGCCTGAGTGAACTATATCTCCCTATTGCTCATGGGGAAGGCAAATTTTTTATGGATCAAGATATTTTGAACCAATTGATTGAGAGCAATTCCGCCGCATTACGTTACATTGATGAAAATGGCAACTACGCTAACCTACAATTTCCTCACAATCCAAACGGATCTACATACGATCTGGCAGCTTTATCAGATAAAAGTGGGAGAGTATTGGCTTTAATGCCCCATCCAGAAAGGGGAATATTTTTTACTCAGCAAGATAATTGGCCTCTTGAAAAAGAAAAATGTAAACGTTTAGGAGTGGCTATGCCAAAATATGGTGATGGAATGCTTATATTTGAAAATGCACTGAAGTATTTTTGTTAAAATTTATTGATAGGGATTTATGGTCGAAATTATCCCCTGATATTGCAAAAAACTTGCTTGACAAGCCTTGCCAGTCCCCTTATCATGAAACTGAAGCTATTTATTTATCTTCTCTGTACAGATTAAATGACAAAAAAACTCACGTATCTGGCGTCCCATGTTTAATTTTTTGCACTATGTGCATCTTATGTCTTTATAAAATTTCTAGGTTTTTACCTAATATAAGCTGAAATGCGCTTATAAAGCATTTAAAACATCAAAAAACGCCGATTTAAAAAATGGATAGTGAATAACTAGCTACCCTAGGGTTTCTTTTGCCTTTTTTTTATTTGGTAAATTTCTTAATATTTATAGCTAAACAACAACCGTCATCCCGCTACTTATTAGCGGCTGAGATACCGCAGCAGTATGACGGTTCGCGGCGGCATAGTAATTCGTCATCCTGCTGCTTGTTAGCGGGATCTATGTTAAGGTATAGTAGGGGATCTATGTTAAGAGATACCGCGAATGAATCGCGGTATGACGGTGTAGATGATGGTTAAGTAATTCGTCATCCCGCTACGTGTTAGCGGGATCTAGAGATACCGCGACGTCTCACCTATAGCCTTCAGTGCTCCTTTTTTTGTCATCCCAGCGTCACGCGTTGGTTTCAACATTATATCATGAACTTTCTAAAATTCATTGAACTGTGCTTTCAAACGGTGGTGCCGGGGTGTGAGTATAATGATTATCAGTATATAAAAGTCATAGCAGACAGACTTGAAGCGGCAAATGTTGGCAAAATGAGGCGAATAATATTCAATATGCCTCCGCGTTCAATGAAGTCCCTGTGCGCTAGTGTTGCGTGGCCCGCATGGATACTGGGAAATCAGCCAACTGCAAGAATAATAGTTGCAAGCTACTCTCGGCTGCTTAGCGAAAAGCACTCGCTCGATACAAGATGCATAATGCAGTCTAGTTGGTATAGAGAGCTGTTTCCAGAGGTAGAACTATCCAAAGATCAGAATACCAAATACAAATTTCAAACAGTGCAGAGAGGATACAGAATTGCAACGTCCGTTGGAGGGACGTTAACAGGTGAAGGTGGTGATTTCATCATCGTGGATGATCCACTGAGTCCCGCCCAAGCTTTGAGTGAAACGTTTAGAAAGCGTGCTACAAATTGGTTTGACCAGACTCTAGTAACCAGGCTCAACGACAGAAAAAAAGGAGTAATTGTTCTTGTGATGCATAGGCTACATCAGGAAGATTTGACCGGACACCTTCTCTCCAAACCGAAAAACATATGGAACCATACTTGTTTACCGATGATATCTGAAAATAAGGAGATTATCTATTCAATCAAAAAGCCAGCGCCTCCTTTTCTTGTTCCTGTCACCCGAGTAACTACAAATGAGTACAAAAGCTGGATTACAGCATCAAGTGCTAGAATGACACCACCCGTAATATTATACTCAAGAGAAGAAGGTCAGTTGCTATATCCCCTCGATGGAGGAAAAGAAGAAGTTGAGATGATAAAGGTTGAACTTGGAAGTTACGCTTTTGCTGCACAATATCAACAAAACCCTCTGCCACTTTCAAGTGGTATAATTAAACGAGAGTGGCTGAAGCGCTATAGAAATTTTTCTGATAGTCTCTCATATGTCACTCAGAGCTGGGACACTGCAGTTTCAACAAGCAGCATGAGCAACTTTAGCGTCTGCACCACCTGGACAAAAGTGGGCAATAAATTCTATTTACTCGATGTATATCGCGCAAAGCTTGAGTATCCAAAGCTTAAAGAGCAAGTTCTGTCACTAACTGCAAGATGGACACCGCACGCAATTTTAATCGAAGCAAAAACAAGTGGTCAGCAATTGGTGCAAGAGCTAAAGACAAACAGTGATTTACCAATTATCGAAATAGTACCACATGATGACAAACTCACTCGATTTTATCAAATTGTTCCGATTATAGAGTCTGGCAAGGTTTTTCTGCCGCACCAAGCAGTATGGCTGAACGATTTTGAGTATGAGATTTTAATGTTTCCTGAAACTCGACACGATGATCAAGTGGATAGTACCGTGCAATATTTGCAGTGGGTGAGAGATAGTAGCTCTAGGGTCGCAGCTTTACGGGCATTGTGATTTAAGCCTACCAGATCCAAGTAGTCAGCTACTTGCATGACACCCTAACAACCGTCATCCCGCTACTTGTTAGCGGGATCTAGAGATACCGCGAATGAATCGCGGTATGACGGTTCGTGGTGGTATGACAGTTCGTGGCGGTATGACGGTTCGCGGTGGCATGACGATAACTTCGTCATTCCGCTATGTGTTAGCGGCTAAGAGATACCGCGGCGGTATGACGGTCTGCGGCGGAATGACGGTTAAGCAATTCGTCATCCCGCTACTTGTTAGCGGGATCTCTTGTTAGCGGATGAGATACCGCGAATGAATCGCGGTATGACGGTTAAGTACGTGTTAGCGGCTAAGAGATACTGCGGCGGCATGACGTAGAGCTCGCGTTAGCTATAAGATTAGCTAAATTCTGCACGTCCATAAAAAACAAACCTTCTTTTTCGTCTTGAACGCTAATAATAGCGTGAGTGTTAAAAGGTAAAGGATCATTTGTATGTCCATGGCCTACCCCTTTCATTGTAAATACAGGAAAGTTAACACTTTTTGCAAACCTTTCTTTTACAACTTCAACAAGGTTATCGTTATAGCAGTTAACGAAATCCCCAAAGATTACTGCATGTACTCCATCAAAGATGTGAGCTTGTTTTAGGTGATCTAAACTGCGCTCTATTGCGTATGGGTAGACTCTTATGTCCTCTAAAAATAGAATTTTACCTTTCGCATTTATTTGCCAAACAGTTCCTATACTGTTTTCAACTAAAGTCATATTACCACCGATGATTTTAGACTTTAATCTGCCATCTTTTAGTCTAATGCCATTATTTATCATCTTTAGCTTATCAAATCTGATAGAATCCTGCTTGTTAAGAATTAACTCTTTCAATTTTTTAACAGAGCTTTCAGAAATGGAGTTATTTACTATCATTTCCAACATGGTGCCGTGAAGAGTTTGCCAATTATATTTAGCTTGTAGATAGGTGTGCAAGGCAGTTATATCGCTATAGCCTATGAGGATTTTTTTGTTTTGAGCAATCCTTTCTTTTTTATCATTGGGTAACTTTTCTAGATAGGGAATTAACCGAGAAGCCCCTTCTCCTCCTCTGATACACCAAATTATTTTACTGTCATTAGTTAGTGCACTAATCAAATCATTTGCTCTGAATTCATCAGAGTTGGAATAAAATGGATTATCATTACTATATATTTTCTCCGAAATATGGGGATTAAAATCCAAAGCTTCTACATATTCTTTTATAGTAGTCAGATCTGATTCTTTTCCCTTCGAAGAAGGAGCAATAATATCAACTTGGTCGATTGCATGAATACCTGTGTTAGCACATAAAGTGAGAATGAAATATAAAAGGTAAACAATCATTAAAATATCTTATAAAACTCTTTTTTTAGTATATCATCCAATTCAGAGAGTGGAACTTTCACTCCTAGTTCTTCCATTGACGTGACGCCATAATCTTGCAGTCCACAAGGAATAATACCCTTATAATGAGAGAGGTCTGGAAAGACGTTAAGCGCTATGCCATGATAAGTTACCCATTTTCTTAAACGGACACCAAAAGCTGCAATTTTTTTTTCTACTCCGTTATGGTTTACCCAAATACCTATTCTATCTTCTCTAAACTCTCCAAGTATATTAAATTGCTTTAAAACATTTATGATCCACTTACTTAGATCTCTAATATATAGCTTTATATCGCATTTGTTTCTTTTTTTAAGGTTTAACATTAAATATATAATGCGCTGTCCTGGACCATGATATGTGTGTTTACCACCCCTTCCTGTTTTATATATGGGAAATAGTTTTTCAACAATATCATCAGCTGTTGCACTGATTCCTGCAGTATAAAGTGGAGGGTGCTGGAGTAGCCATACCAATTCGTCTGCTGAATTATTGTGAATTTGTTGAATTTTCTCTTCCATGGATTTTACAGCACAGTTATAATCAATAAGCTGATTAGATATTAGCCATTCTGTCATATTCTATTTCTTTTTTTTTAGTATAGCAGTTCGTTTTTTCCTGTTATTCCAGTGTGTGACACTGGGCGCAGCCTTTCTTATTCCTAATATACTTAATACTAACTTCTGTGCTATTTCTCCTTAACAAACATAGTACATGACAAATGTTTAATTATTTGTCAACACAGGTCCTCTTTACGTATAGGCAACTTTTTTTATTGAAAAATTCAGAAAAATGTTGTATAATTATTAGTAGATTTTAGGTAAAATATATGGCAAACTCAAAATTTAGCATAACTTTCAACAACGAAATTTCAGAGTGTCTTGCTGGACTGGCTAAAATAAGAAATAAGTCCATTAAAGAACTAGCAGAGAAGCTAATACAAGAAGCAATTGAAAATGAGGAAGATAAAATACTAATTGAGCGTGCTGCTAGACGTAATGTTTCAGGTGTGAAGAAAATTAGAAGTGAGGATGTAGACTGGAATACAATATTATCTTCATAGAAAGCGTTCTTGAGAAAGACCTTCCAGCTCTTCCAAAAACAATAAGATTAAGGATCATAAATGCGATAAATAAGCGCCTTACAGTTGATCCCATTAACCTTGGTGAGCCATTATATTACAGATTTAAAGGACAAAGAAGATTAAGGGTAGGTGATTATCGCGTTATCTATTCCGTAAATATTATAAAATATGAAGTGGTTATCACAGAGATAGGACACAGAAAAGATATTTATAAGTAAGTACATCATATAAATATTAAATATATTTTTACTCCTTCCTGATTCATTTTCTACCTTAGGTGGCTTCGCTCAGCTCAAAAAAAAAGCTCATTCTTTTTGCTACCCCTTATTGTGCCTGCCATTTAACTACTGTGTAGAGATTGCTCTCAAACATAATGTTCGTACGTTAGTATATCCTTCCTGTGACACCAATTGATATAATTCTACCACAAATTCAATTTTTTAGGAGGCACATATGAATTTCAACATCTTTCAAAGAAAAAAAAGCGCAGTATTTACTAAATATTCTGCTTTGCAACTAATGATGGAGCCAAGTTGGAGTAAGCGTGATTATGTAAGTTTTGCTGAGGAAGGTTACATAAAAAATGTTATTGCCTTTCGAGCAATCAATATGATTGCAAGTGCTGCATCTTCGGTACCTCTTACTCTCTGCCAGCTTACTGAACAGGGAAAATCGCAACTAAAAGCCCATCCATTACTGAAATTACTTTATTCTCCTAATCCAATGACATCAAAATCGGAATTTATTGAGGGGATTGTAACTTATCGGTTAGTTAACGGCAATTCTTATATATTGATGGTTGAGTCGCAGAACAATAGAAAACCACCAACAGAGCTTTATCTTCTGCGCCCCGATAGGGTTGAAATTGTTCCAGGGAGAAATAACGTTCCTTATAACTATCGTTATGCCATAAATAACAACAGTTATGACTTTAAAGTTGATAAACTAACCGGACGTTCAGCAGTGTTGCACCTAAAGACCTTTAACCCTTTGAATGATTGGTATGGGTTATCACCAATTGAGGCGGCTGCATATAGTATAGATCAGCATAATCAGGCTGGTGCTTGGAATCAAGCGATGTTGCAAAACGGAGCAAGACCAAGTGGTGCAATAGTTGTAAAATCAGCAAAAGATGGAAGTGGTGGAAGTTTAAGTCAAGAGCAGTACCAACGCTTAAAAGCACAGATAAATGATCATTATTCAGGTCCTGTCAATGCTGGGAGGCCGATATTGCTTGAAGGAGGCTTGGAGTGGAAAGAAATGAGCTTATCACCAAGGGATATGGATTTTATTGAGTCCAAACACAGTTCAGCTCGTGATATTGCCCTGGCTTTTGGCGTTCCGCCGCAGTTGCTTGGCATACCAGGTGATAACACTTATAGCAATTTAGTCGAAGCACGCTTGTCCCTTTGGGAACAGACGGTTTTACCAACGCTAGAAAATATTATCTGTCACCTGAATTCTTGGCTAACACCAAAATTTGGTGAAGATCTGTGCTTGTCGTACGACAAAGATGCAATAGAGATTCTCATGGAAAAGAGACAAAAGTTGTGGAAATACGTAGAAAACGCAAGCTTCATGACGCTCAACGAAAAGAGAGAAGCATTTGGCTTGCCACCACTGCCAGGTGGTGATGAGTTAGGTTAAGTTTGTACCCGTTCAGATGAGTTCATTGTCTCCTAAACCGTACGCCTAAGTAAATCAACTATTTTTCTTGCCAACCAGAGCGGTGAAGATTTGGTCTACATCAAAACTCATCTTAGGACGCCAAATAGGGCCATCCAAATGCATATCGATATAGATTGGATTACTATAATTTGGTGGTATGAAAAAGAACCTGAATATAGAAGCTAAAGCGAAGTTAGATAAGGTTAAATTAGAAGAGATTGACCCTGATGCTTGATCAATCCCGAATTGTAAACTAGTTGAACATATACCACTCTTAATACTTGCTTTTCCGCTAATATTTTCAAAAGATGTTTTACCGTTATATATATCAACATAAGCAAGTGTGGAAATTTCAGATTTATTCTTACTGCTTAACAAATTAGTGATAAATGAATTGAAATCTACATTAGTAACTTCTATTCCTTGCGCTTGTAAGTTTACATCTCCTGATAAGTTACTAGCCCAATCATGAAAACTTTTTCCTTGAGTTTTGATTTCACCATTTAAGCTTACCTGACCATTTACATTGTCAATTCCTATAACCTTACCAATCTTTTTAGTGTCCAAATTTACAATAGAAAACCTTGTATTTATTGAGTCTGATCTTAAATAACCCTGAAAAAACACTTGCCCGTGTTCTAATACGTAACTTGCCTGCCTGATAGTGATAGTGTTGTTTCTCATTACCGCATCCAAATTAAAATCTTTTAAAACATTCTGCTCGGTTTTAAATTCTGCAGTATTGATTTGCACATTTGCATCAAAGCCTTCTTTATCATCCAAAAAATCAAGCTGCTTTGTTGACCATTGAATTTGATCTATCTCATTTCTTGAATTTCTTTTCGTCTCTACTAAATTCGGTAATTTAAAGATATTTCCATTAAATTTACTGCCCGTAAGGTTAACATCTAATAAAGGTTTGGCGTATTTTTGATCTGCTAATATTTTTGCATTACCGGTAATATCGAAATCTTCTCCAGATAGTTTTATTTTATCTGCAACTAGCTTACCTTTTTCCATTTTCAGCAAAAAATCCAAATTTTTAATTTTCGTATCATTCAATGTAAGGTTATTAACACGGGCCTTTATATTTGCATCATACTGAAAATTTTTCAGCCATTGCATTTTAGGTAAACTGCTAAATAATGAATGATCATATTTATCTGCATCAAGATTATGCATGCTAAATTCACCATTGACCACATTGTGTTTTTTTGTATGGCTTACTCTAATTGACCCTTGCAAGGATTCCTTATTATTTAGCAGTCTAATGTCTGAGATAGATAATATTCTTGGTGCAAGGTGCAGTTTAGAACTTAGTGTAAATTGATTTTTCTGGTTTTCTTTCATCTTTATAGAAGGGAAAAAACATGAAATGAATGACTCAAAATCATTTCCTTCGACTAATAAATCACCGTTGAATTCAGATAGGACATTATTGTTTGAGATCTCTCCTGATAAGTAAGATATATTATTGATTCCAGGAAATTTAAGAAGCGTATTAACTTTTACTTTGCCATCAGTGGATTTTAGTACAGCACGGAAATTGTCCAATATTTTGTTTTGATATTGAATGTTAGAAGCTTCCATATTAAAATTTAAGCTCAAGTTCTTTGGCACAACTGCTCTAAAACATTCCAGAAGATCCTTCATATTCATTGTTCTTTGTGAATCATTTTGTATGGAATCTAAATCAACTTTACTGAAGCTAATATTGAAATTAGTGTGATTGCCTTTTCTATCATTTTGTATTGTACCGCTGGCTTGCATGCTTTTGGAATCAATTTTTAAGTCAGTTGCCGTAAACTCACTTTCATTAAGACTTATATTGGATGATATCTTGATATTTTCGCTAGGAATAACACAAGAGAGAAAGCTAAGATTAATGATTTTTGCTAAATCACTCACAGAACCGGAACTGTTATTAATTGTTAATGTTAAATTACCCTGGAGTTCTTCTTGATTTCTATTACCTGTAAATAGCAAATTTACAAAATTTGATTCAACACTAATGTGTACATTCCTTTTTGTGATATTAACCTTTCCTGAAAAATCGTAATTATTATCACCTACCTTTACTTTACCAAAAAACTGCTTATTTTTTTTTACAGCAACTTCCTTTATGTTAACAATATCAGCGAAATCATTCTTGAAACTTACTTGGCTGTCTTTTATTACTATATCGACTATGTTACCACTGGCGTTTGTATTTATAATATTAAGTAAATTTTCTTTGTTGCTTTTCATGCCAAACAATGTGATTGACTTTGGTTGCAACGAAAATAAAAACAACGATAGGAACGATGGCCTTATTTCAATTTTTCTTACACTAATTAAATCTGACAACTTTTGCTCTTTATTTTCGTTGTATTGTACGTATACATTATAAATAGTGAGCTTTGGGGTAATCAACGAAACTTTAATTTTTCCCCCAATATGCACTTTAGCATCATACGTCTTCTCTAACTCTTTTATGATATATTTCCTGTAGCCACTCCAATCCTTAAAAGTTGCAGCAACATGCATGAGAATTAATAGCAGTGAGATTGATAATATAGCATATAAAGAAAGTCTCATAATTTACACATGCTTAAAGTTTCCCTTAAATATTAAATAGAGAATACCAAAATAAACAATAACACTCAAAGCTATTAAAGTCGTTAAATAAACAATACGAGCCAACATTTTATCAAAAAATAATCCTGCCAACAAAGAATTAAAAATATAAAGGGCTATTGACATGACTGCCGTTGCTACAAAAATTTTCATGACATTTAACAATAACGCTTGGCTAACCTTATACATTTTATTTATTGTTAAATAACTAATTAATAGAATAGAGTTTATCCAAGTGGAAACGGAAGTAGCAATAGCAATCCCCGTATGCTGATACTCGTTCATTAACAAAAGGTTTAGCACTACATTAATTCCAAGACACATTAGCGAAAATATGGTTGGTATTTTCAGATTGCCTTTAGCAAAAAATGTAGGTAGCAATACTTTATTTATAATAAATGCAGGTAAAGAAAGAGAAAATGCTATTAAAGTGGGAACAGTTTGCTGCACTGCATAATGATCAAACCGGCCGTAAGAAAAAAGCGTAAGTAAAATTATGTCGGGAATAATGATAAAGGCAGCAGTTGTTGGCATAATTAACATTAATCCTATGTTGAGAGCCTTGTTCTGTATTTTGACTATATTTTCAGTATTATCCACCTGTTTTGAAATTAAAGGAAGAAGCACTGTACCAATTGCAGTACCGATTATTCCCTGCGGTAGTTGATTTAGTCTATCGGCATAATATATATAGGACACCGCATTTGGTATAAAACTCGCCATGATTGTATCAATCCATAAGCTTATTTGAGTTACACAATTGTTGATAATTGCAGGTACCACACGCTTAAAAAACAACCTTACTTCATTGCTTAATTCAAGGCTAAAAGAAAAAGCTGCCTTTAACTTGTATGCACTAAATAGCATCAGCAACAATTGAAAAACTCCTCCTATCAGCACAGCTATAGAAAGGTTGTGCGCTGGAGTTTTTACGTAAGGCACAAATAAACTGATGATTAAACAGAGATTCAAAACAATTGGTGCAATAGCTGTTGAAGCAAAATGCTGCTTTACTTGCAGCATTCCACCAATAAGTGATGCAATTGAAACAAAGATTATGTAGGGCATCATAATTCTTGATAAAGTAACAGTAAGGGTAAACTTACTTTGGTCAAATCCAGGAGCAAAAATTTGAATCATATAAGGGGAGAAAGTTTGCATAATAAGGCAAAAAATTACTAAGATAATAAACGTAATGGATATTACACTACTTGCAAAATTAAATGCCTTTTTATTATCATATGATTCTGTCGAATATAACGGTATGAATGAGGTAGTGAACGCTCCTTCTGCAAAAAATGCTCGAAATAGATTGGCAAAGCGAAACGAAGAAAAAAATATGTCTGCAAGAGAGTTCGCACCAATAACCGTAGCAATTAATACATCCCTTATTAACCCTGAGATCCTTGAAATAGCCGTAAAAAAACTAAATGTGAAAATACTTTTAAACATACCACTACTTCATTAGTGTCAATACGATTAACTATAATGGTAAAAGTATCAATGAAAATATTTATTGGCTAAACTTAAAACCCTCTGCAAAAAGAGAGTTAAATAATCAATTGACTATTTGCGCTCTTATGTTAGAAATTTTATATCTTGGCGGGCGTAGCTCAGTTGGTAGAGCGTCAGTTTGTGGTACTGAATGTCGCCAGTTCGATCCTGGTCGCTCGCCCCACTAAAACCCGATAATTTGAAAAACCGTCATCCCGCTGCTTGTTAGCGGGATCTAGAGATACCGTGACGGTATGACGTGAGTTAGCTATACATTGGCCACTGATGATTGAAATAGTTAATTACTGTAAAATTTGACATTAACCGCTAATAGTTAGAATATTAGTAGAGTAAGAATTACTCAAGAAGGCATGCATAAATATGATGTAGTAGTAGTAGGTGGTGGTCATGCAGGGTGCGAAGCTGCTGCTGCTGCAGCTCGCCTTGGTGCAAACACGCTGCTTATAACTCATAAAATTTCAACTATAGGGGAAATGTCCTGCAATCCAGCAATCGGAGGAGTTGCAAAGGGTGTTGTAGTCAGGGAAGTTGACGCTCTTGATGGAATAATGGGAAGAGCAATCGATCAAGCAAGTATACACTCAGTCATTTTAAATAGCAGCAGAGGTGCAGCAGTATGGGGCCCGCGTGTACAGGCAGACCGAAAATTATACAAGCAAGCAATACAGAAAATTATTCTAAATTATAATAATTTGACGGTAAAAGAAGAGTCGGTTGACGATTTTCTTATAGAGAGTAATAACAATGGAGAATTGTGCATTAAAGCTGTAATAACAAGCTCAGGGGAGCATATACTGACAAGCAAAGTCGTTTTAACTACAGGGACTTTCCTGCAAGGTGTGATTCATATAGGAGAGCAAGCAACTCCTTCAGGGAGAATGGGAGATAAGTCTGCCGTAGAACTTGCAAATACGTTGAAGAAATATAATTTCAAATTAGGTAGACTGCGTACCGGAACTCCACCAAGGCTCGATCGTGGCACTATAAACTGGTCAATATTGCAAGAACAAGTGGGTGATAACCCACCTGTGCCGTTTTCTTACTTAACAGAAAAAATTAACCAACCTCAGGTATCATGCTTTATTACCCATACTAATGAAAACACGCATAAAATAATCAGAGAAAATCTCCACAGGTCAGCTTCTTCATATTTAGATGACGTTGTTGCACCAAGATACTGCCCATCAATTGAAGTTAAAGTTAAAAAATTTGCAGAAAAAAGTAGTCATCAAATATTTCTAGAGCCAGAAGGCCTGAATGATGATACTATATACCCGAACGGAATTTCAAATTCATTGCCTATTGAAGTGCAGTGTGAAATGATAAAGAGTATCAAGGGACTTGAAAATGCAGAAATACTAAGACCTGGATATGCAGTTGAGTATGACTATATTGATCCACGAGAACTAAGCCATACTCTTGAAACTAAGAAAATTAAAGGCCTATATTTTGCTGGCCAAATTAATGGCACTACTGGATATGAAGAAGCAGCAGGGCAAGGAATTATTGCCGGAATTAATGCAGCACTCTCTGCATCTGAAAAAAAAGAAAGCTTTGTTCTTCATCGCACAGACTCATATATCGGCGTAATGATAGATGATCTAGTCACCAAAGGGGTGATCGAACCTTATAGATTATTTACCTCACGTGCAGAATATAGGCTAGCTATCAGGTCAGACAATGCAGATAGAAGATTAACACAAAAAGGTTATGATATTTCCCTTGTTTCGCATGAGAGATACTCTGTTTTACAGAATAAACTTGAATCCATTAAGCAGCTTGAAGAGAAGTTAGGGAGTCTGACGATTACTCCTGAGCAGCTTAGGTCTTATGGTATCAAAATATCTTATGATGGGATAAGAAAAACGGCACTAGATTTACTTAGCTATCCAAACATCGACTGGAATAAATTACAAGAAATATGGCCGGAGTTAAGCAGCATCACGCGCTGGGATGGCACCGCAATGGGTAGCATAACTAAGAATGAAATATGCGAAGCGGTTGAAATTGAAGCAAAATACAAACCTTATCTAATAAGACAAGAAGCGGATATGAAGTTTTTACGAGAGGAAATTAACACTCAAATTCCAATTGATTTTAACTATTCACAAGTTAAAGGCCTGTCAAGTGAAGTAATAGAAAAGTTGCAGACGATAAAACCAGCGACGATTGGCATTGCAAAGCAAATACAAGGCATCACTCCTGCAGCGATAGTGAGCATATTAGTGTATTTGAGAAACAGGAAAACGAAAGTGGCTGCTAATTTTGTGTGAGGTGTTCTATGTCAAAAATCGAAGAATTTCGTTCTTTTATGCGTGCAATAAATGCTGAGGCGTTTATGTTGCACACCAAAGATGAATATTTAAATGAGTATTCAGAGGAGCTAACAAAGCTGTGTGGCTTCACAGGAACAAATGGGCTGCTCATTGTTACAAAAAACAACAAGTGCCCATTTTTTACGGATGGACGCTATATCACACAAGCTCACAATCAGCTCGATCAGGGCAATTTTCAAGTATATAATATACAAGAAGAGGATCCACGCGAATGGATAAAAGCAAACTTAACATCGACTGCCTCACTAGGTTATTATTTGCAATATTTTACCATAGAAGATATAAGAAAGTATGAGAATATCTGTAAATTAATACCCTGTTTAGCTGGAAAAAAAAGTGACTATCGAAAACAAGCAGTGGTTTTACATTCTATTGAACATGCTGGTGAAAGTAGTAAGGACAAATGTGAAAAAGTTGCCAAAAGCATAGATAAAGAAGCTGAAGCAGTGCTTTTAACTGATCCAAATTCAATTTCATGGTTATTAAATTTAAGAAATGAAAATGCTAAATATACTCCATGTATATTGGGCCGTGCTATATTGTATAAAAGCGGTAATGTTAATTTGTTTATTCAAGATAAAGAACATTCAACTATAGAAGCAAATTTAGGCAATCATATAAATATTTTTGATATTAGTGAGCTAGAAAATTCGCTGCACAAGCTAAATTCAATAGTCATGGATCCAAGCACAACTCCAATGAGTATCATGGCTGTAATAAAAGATAAACAGGTAGCTGAGAGAGAAGATCCTTGTCTAATTTATAAAGCAGCAAAAAACCAAACTGAAATAGCTGGGGCTATAAATGCGCATATCAGAGATGGAGTGGCAGTTACAAATTTTCTATCTTGGCTTGAAAATAATGTTGGTACAGAACTTGAAGCTGAAGAAAAGATTTTAGAATACAGAAAAGAGCAGAATTTGTTTAAACAATTGAGCTTTCCAACAATTTCCGCATTTAATGAAAATGGTGCAATAATTCACTATCGTGCAAGCAGTAAGACGAATAAGGTAATTCAGAAAAATGGACTATATTTGATTGACTCTGGTGGCCAATACCTTAGTGGCACAACTGATGTGACAAGAACTGTAGTAGTTGGTAATCCGACCAATGAGCAAATAATCCACTATACAATAGTGTTGAAAGCTCACATTGCTATAGCAAGTGTCATCTTTCCCCCCGGCACTACTGGTGGAGAATTGGATATATTGGCACGTACGCATTTATGGAAATTTGGAATGGACTATATGCATGGTACAGGGCATGGAGTAGGAAGTTACCTATCAGTACACGAAGGACCACAAGCAATATCAAAAAGTAATAAAGTGAAACTCACGCCAGGGATGATACTTTCCAACGAACCTGGCTATTACATTCCGGGAGAGTATGGAATAAGAATTGAAAATCTGATATATGTTGACAGGCAAGAGAATGGCTTCTTAAACTTTAAACAACTGACCTCTATTCCATATGATAGAAGACTAATAAATGTGCAAATGCTTACTAAGGATGAAATTGAATGGATAAATGGCTACCATCAATTTGTCTATAAAAACTTAGAAAATAGCGTAAAAGATAAGGAATGGTTAAAGAAGGTATGTGACCCTTTATAAGCAAAGGAGCATTTTTTATTATTTAAAAAGTATTAATGCAATTGTGACAGGTATTTTGTATTGTTTTTAATTTTAAAATAATATATAATAAAGAACACGTATTTTTAGGTAGGTTATAATTATGATAGACAAAGGGCAAGAAGATGAATTTATGAAGCAGTATATGGGTACTTGCAAAGAGCAAATAGAAAAATTAGCCAAGGATCCTGAATTGCTTAATCAGACTTTAAAACCATTTATGCAAATGTCTCAGCAGCTTATGGCTGGCGGTATGTTAGAAGGGGCTATGCCTGGCATGATACCTGATTTGGGCAGTATGGATGTTAACAAGATGATTGCTCAGATGAAGGAAATGATTGACTACATAAGAGGTAACTATAAGGAACTAATGAAAGAGCATAGCTCGCAGATTCAAGAGCTTGATGAATCCAGTAAAAAGCTAAGAGGCTTAGTTAAAAAATTGATAGAAAAGATCGAAAGTAAATAAATAACATCTGGATTTCTGTCATTCTATATACAACTTTCTAGTTGGACGGTAAGTCGAGGTCAATTATTGATGCCATGCAAGTAGTGTAGCTACTTGCATAGCATTTATACCAGTTTTCGTAAATAAATAAGGTACGTTGCTTAAGGCTGCAGTTATAGTGAGGTATTTTTTCTAGTTTGTTTTCTTATTTCTGAGGTTTATAGCTAAGGTTTTCCCTACGTCATACCGCGATTCATTCGCGGTATCTCAGCCGCTAACGAGTAGCGGAATGACGGTTTTTCAAATCGTCGATGAACCTAAGTTACTTTATCTGTAGTATCGGGAACGTAATTGCACATTGGTTTTACAAATTTGAAAATTAGTGTTAAATAAAAATATAAACGCAAAAGGAAAAGAAATGATTGAACTTAAAGGCCCAGAAATTTGTGCAGGCGGAAATAAGAAAAATTTGATTATTTTTTTACATGGTTGGGGCTCAAGTGGCGATAATTTCATTCACCTTGCTAAAGTTATGAGCAAGTTTTTACTGGGTTCATATTTTGCAGTACCCAATGCTCCGTTTGAAAGAGAAATAGGTGATGGTTATCAGTGGTTCAGCTTGGAAGATCGTAGTGAGGAAGCGCTATATAATGGAGTAAAAAATGCTACATCAATTGTAAATCATTTCATTGATACAAAATTAAAGGAGCTTAATTTAAAAGATACGCAACTTTCTTTAGTTGGATTTTCTCAAGGAGCAATGCTTGCAATACATACAGCTCTCACCCGCTCTCAATCCTGTGCATCAGTTGTTGCATACTCTGGTAGATTTCTTTCACCTTCAAAAACTGCACCAGAGATCAAGTCAAAACCTAACATATGTGTTATCCATGGTGATGCTGACGACGTGGTACCTTTTTCGTCCCTCGACTTAGCGGTTAAAGCTCTGAAAGAAAATGGAGTAAATGTTGAAGGACACCCAATTCATGCATTAGGGCATATTATTAATGAAGAGGGAATAAAATTAGGAGTAGAATTTATCAAGAAGAATTTTAAAAATTAATTTTCATGCACTTGTTTTGCTTTGGTTATGGATATGTAGCTAAATTTTTATCGAAAAAACTACTGAACTTAGGTTGGAAAGTTAGTGGCACATCAAGAAGTAAAAATATACAAGATGTAATCCTCTTTAATTATGAGAAAGTTAGTCAAGATCTGCTTAAAAGCGCAACGCACGTTTTAATTTCTATTCCTCCAGATGGCGATGATGTTGTGGAGAGATACGGTGATTGCCTGCAAAATGTAAAATGGCTTGGTTATTTGTCTGCAACTAGCGTCTATGGTGATCACTCTGGTAATTGGGTGAATGAGGAATCTGAAACAAAACCTATAGAAATCAGAGGAGAAAAGCGCCTTAAATCTGAAAGGAAGTGGCTGAATAGCAGATTGCCTGTACATATTTTTCGTTTAGCTGGAATATACGGCCCTAGTAGGAACGTGTTAATTGACTTGCAGCTTGGCAAAGCAAGAAATGTGAAAAAAGAAGGGCATTTTTTTTCTCGTATTCACGTTGAAGATATATCAAATATTTTATTTTCTTCCATGCAAAACATAAAACCTGGTGAAATATACAATTGTGCAGACGATTTACCCACTACACAATCTGAAGTGGTAATATATGCAACCAAACTTCTCAATGTTAGCCCTCCAGAACCAATTGAGTTACCAGATTATGCACAGAGTTTTTATTTAGGATCAAAGAGAGTAAGTAATGTTAAAATTAAAAAAGATCTTAATGTCTCTCTAATTTATCCTAACTACAAGGTGGGATTAGAGAGTTTGCACGTAAACAAAACTGAAATCACATCAGAATGATAGATAGGCTTATTGTCACTGCCATTAAGTTAAGGAAAGAATGGTTAAAAACTGAACTAAAAAGTCAGAAATAATTAAGGATTTATGACAAATGCTGAAACAGAATAGAGTAAACTTTAAAGCAGATAAACTCTGAAGTGTAAATTACTTAACAAATAGTGACCTTACCCAGAAAAAGTGGAGAGAAAGAAAGGAGTTTTTTCGGGTAAAATAAAATTTTGGAGGATTAGAAATGGCAAGAGAATATACGGCAGAATTCAAATTGGAAGCTGTTAAGCTGGCAAATGAACAAAGAAAGGTAGGTCAACCAGTTGCAAAAGTAGCAAGAGATCTAGGAATAAGGGATAGTGTATTAGGAAAATGGATGAAGAAATATAACGAAAAAAAGTCAGCGGCAAATGCATTTCCAGGTGTAGCACCTTATGACAAAGAGAGATTTGATTTACAGAAAGAGTTAGCAAAAGTAACAAGAGAAAGAGACATTTTAAAAAAAGCCCTGGCCAGTCAAAAAGAGTAAAATATTTTTTCATAAAAGAGCATAGTAAACACTATAAAGTGCAGGAATTATGTAGGGTTTTCTGCTAGTGGCTACTATAAGTGGACTACAAGGAAAATAAGCAGTAGAGAATCAGCAAATAAAGAGTTATTAGCAGATATTCAAAAAATATATCAAGCTTCTAAATGTAGATATGGAGCTCCTAAAATTCATGCTGAATTAAAGGCTTTGGGTAAAAGTTGCAACTTAAAAACAGTGCAAAGTATTATGCAGAAAAATGGTATTCAGGCTATATTGAGAAGAAAATTTAAAATTAAGAAACAACAAACGGACAGTAGCTCCCAATATATTAGACCAAAACTTTATTGTCGATCAACCAAATAAAGTATGGGATTACTTATATAAAAACCAAAGAAGGATGGCTATATTTGGCAACAATAATCGATCTATATTCACGCATGGTAGTTAATGAGCAGTTCAATAAATAAACAATTGGTTATGGACTCTTTATTAATGGACGTTAACAAGCGTAAACCTGCCAAAAATCTACTATTACATAGTGATCAAGGTTCACAATATACTTCGCAAGGTTATCAATATCTCTTATCCATAAAAAACATAGATGAGTCATAAAGGTTGTTGTTACAACAATTCTGTTGTGGAAAGCTTCTTTAGCTCATTGAAAAGAGAAATACTTATTGATACTTCACAACACTCTGCTCAACAAACTAGAACTGCAATATTTGAATACATAGAAATTTTTTATAACAAACAACGTCACTATTAACTATTGCATTTCAGAACAATTTGATGCATCATTCTTTTTGTAAAAAACATTCCAAACTTTCTCTCCACTTTTTCTGGGTAAGGTCATATGTGTACATTCCCATCATGAATGCTATTTTCGGTAAAATCTCTTACAACGCTCAAAAGCAGAAAAACAAAAACTTGATTTTCTCAGCTAAATAGTGGACCATCAAAAGCACGCATAAATATCTACAATGAAAGAAAAAACTTTCACAATCATCGATGGCTATGGTTTTCTTTTCAGAGCTTACTATGTACTACCTCACTTAATTACCACAACAGGAATGCCAATAGGTGGTGTATATGGCTTTCTGAATATGGTTCTTAAGTACATTGCCCATTCGGACTATTTAACTATAGCACTTGATGCAGGAAAAAAGAATTTTAGGCACGATTTATATCCTGAGTACAAAGCGAACAGAGTAACGCCTCCTGAGGATCTAACTCCACAGTTTACCATACTGAGAGAAGCGGTAGAAGCTTTTAACCTCAGCTATGAAGAGATTGAAGGTTATGAAGCAGATGATATAATCGCAACACTAGCTGCAAAATACGCCAACCACCAAGACTTTAAAGTGGTAGTCGTTTCATCAGATAAAGATTTATTTCAACTCTTGAACCACAATATTTTAATATTCGACCCCATTAAAAATATATATATAGATGAAAAACAAGTAATAGAAAAATTTGGTGTAAACTCACACAAGCTTCTTGATTTATTTTCTCTAACTGGTGATGCATCTGACAACATTCCAGGCGTTCCGGGAATAGGTCCGAAGACTGCAGCTAAATTACTAGATGAATTTGATTCATTGAATAATATTATAGAGAACATTGATAATATCGAGCAAACGAGGATTCGTAATATTCTCACCGAACATAAGGAAAAAGCTCTAATTTCAAGAGAACTTTTATCACTATGCGAAAAAGTAGACCTTCAACATGATATTGCAAAATATGAAGTCCATTCTCCAAATATGGAAAAACTATTATCCTTTTTAAAGAAGTATGAATTCAATTCTTTAATAGGTAAAATGGAAAAGCTTTTTTCCTATAATGGGTCTAGCACAAAAGAGAAAATAGAATATAGTAGTGAAGAGTTAGAGAAATTTTTGGAGCATTGTAGATATGAAGGCAGAATTGCAATTCATTGCCACTTTGAAGACAACTTATTAAATAAAATTTCCTTATCTTATAGCGAAAGTAATATTTTTTATATAGAGCAAGACAGCATACAAGATGCACTTATTACAATTAACTCAACTTTACTCTCAAATGGAGTGCTTAAAATAATACATAACATTAAAGAGATCAGGAAAATCTTCCCTGCAATAGAGAAGATGTTAGATTCAGTTGATGATTTGATGATAATGTCGTATAGCTTGGATACAGGAAAGCATGATCACAGTATTCCAAACATAGTTGCACATAATTTGAGTGGAGATGTAGAAATTTTCTCGGCAAAAACTTTAATAGCAATTCGCGAAAAGCTAAAGCAAAGGTTGTTTCAGGAAAAATTGTTCACAATTTACGAGCGCTTCGATAAGCCACTTATGAAAGTAATATTTGATATGGAGAAAAATGGGATATTACTGAACATACAAAAATTACAGGAATTGTCCGATAAATTTCAGCAGGTAATTGCCGTGCTTGAAGATGAGATATATAACTTAGCAGGGGAAAGATTTAATATTGCGTCGCCAAAACAATTAAGTGATGTTTTATTTAATAAAATGGGGCTTAATAAAAAGAAAAAGTCAAAAAAATCTGGATCGTATAGCACCAATTATGAAGTTCTAGAGGCACTCGAAGAAGAAGGGGTAGAAATCGCAAGTAAAATCTTAAATTGGCGACATTTAAGTAAATTAAAAGGCACCTACACTGATGCGCTAATAAAGCAAGTTGATTCCATTGATGGTAGAATACACACAAGCTTTTCAACGACTGCAACTGCAACTGGAAGGCTGAGCTCCAGCAATCCTAATTTACAGAATATTCCTATCAGAAGCGAAGAGGGAAATCTTATCAGACAAGCATTTATTGCGCCAAAAGGGCATAAGATAATTTCTGCTGACTATTCACAAATAGAATTGAGACTCCTGGCACACGTTGCAAACGTTGCAGCATTTAAAGAAGCTTTTGCAAACGGACAAGATATTCATGAGATCACCGCTAGGCAAGTTTTTGGAGTGCAAGAAATAGATGAGCAATTAAGACGCAAAGCAAAATCCATCAATTTTGGAATTATATATGGCATTAGCCCATTTGGTCTTGCAAAGCGGCTTGGAATTACCATTGCGGAAGCTGCTGAATACATTAATTACTATTTTTCCTGTTACCCAGAAATAAAGGCCTATATGGAAAAAGCAGTGTCTATCGCAAGATTGCATGGTTATGTAGAAACTTTGTTTGGCAGAAGATGCTTTGTAAGAGACATAAACAATACAATTCCTTATATAAGACAATTTGCAGAAAGGGCAGCAATAAACGCACCACTGCAAGGAACCGCTGCTGATATAATAAAACGTGCGACAATTCAGCTTTTTGATCAATTGAAAGTAGGTAAAATAATCCTCCAGGTTCACGATGAACTACTGGTTGAAGTAGAAGACGAAAAGGTGCAAGAAACAGCAAAACTTGTGAAAAATATAATGGAAGGTGTAGTAGAAATTTCTATACCACTTGAAGTAGAAATAAAAGTTGGCGACAACTGGGCTCTTAATTATGACTTAAACATGGCGGATTCTAAGAGTATAGATTATTTGAATTAATATGAAAAATATGCTACAATTGAAGTATAGTAAATGTGAGTAACTCAGTTATGACAAAAATATTAACTCCACAAACAAAGAATTTGGAACCTTCAAATCAGGTAACTAACAAAGATGAGAAAATTTTTGAAAAAGAGGAACATCAGGTAATCTATGATTACTTTGTAAAAGTATTAGAAGGTAAAGCCGAATTAAAGGAGAACAAAGAAATAACTGATTATTTTATATCAGCTTATAAGGACATACTACTTAATAATGTCAATCCAAAAGATATAAAACCACTCAGTGAAGAGAATTTTTCTCAGTTTTTACTTTCCGTATTTGAGAAAATTAGAGAGAAAAAATTAGCTAATGAGGAGAATCTCAAGAATGGTAAAATAAAAGAAGTAGTAGATGACTGTGTAGCTGATATACGCGGTACAGAAGCTAAAGATTCATCCATAAAGTTTGTATTGGAAATGCTGCTGCTGCTAATTGGAGGGATCAAAATAGACCCGAAAAATATTTCTGGCTCCTTTATGGATGGGATGAAAGAAAAAATACCATTCTTAGGTAAAGACAAGAAAGAAGAGGATGAACCACCACTCAGTGATGAAGAGATGGTAACAACGTTCTTAAGCAAGATCTTTTTTCCTGTCCTTCTTTCCACTATTCCAATGTTAATTTTTGGTCCTACTACACTCGGAGTAGTTCTTACTGCTATCGGCACAATATTTGCCATAAAAGGAGGAGTGGAGGTTCTTTTTTCAAATAACAAAAAAGGTACTTTGTATGACCCTAGCTCACAAGATAAAGATGATACAGAAAAGAGAGCAAAACTGAATGGAAAAATTCTCGAGGGCATTGATGATATTTTAAAAACCCCAGTTACAGAAGTTGAGAAAGGCACCTCTGTTTCTGAACAAATTTCCCAAGGAAAAGAAAAGAGTGAACAACAACCTGTTCCTGAGCAAATTTCCCAGGAAAACAACAGGGGAAACGAAGAAAGCAAACAGCAAGATCAACCTTGGACAAGAAAGGAAAACAAACGAAGGGAAGAAAACACAAGCAACAAACAAGCAGGGATTACCTAAGTTTGCCAAAAAGTGAGTTGTGTAAGAGGTCTACTATTATTCTATAGCACATACAACAGGAGTATGGTCAGACGGATTTTCTAGCTTACGCAATCTATCATCTATGTAGCATGTTTCCAATTTATCTACAGCTTGTGGTGATAACAGCATATAATCTATTCGCATTCCTTGATTATTTCTGAGTGAATTGCCTTGATAATGCCACCAAGTGAATTGTTGCAAATTTGGGTGAGATATTCTAAACGCATCTTTAAACCCAAGATTCAAGATCGCTCTTAACTTCTCACGTTCTCTTATATGAAAGCACACTTGGCCATTCAATAAGTTTGAATCAAAGACATCAATTTCATCCGGTGCAACATTATAATCGCCAGCTATAATAGTTAACTCTTCATTCTTTAACAAAGTGCTCATCCTTTCATATAGATTATCAAAAAACTTGAGTTTATATTCAAATGCTTGAGAGTCCGGGCTTTGACCGTTTGGAACGTATACACTTCCTACCCTTATCTTATGATTGGTGTGTTTTATCACACACTCTATATAACGTGCTTCTTGATGACTTTCCACAATGTCAATTTTAAACTTCTCCAGTATCGGATATTTAGATAAGACACAAACGCCATTTCTTGCAACTTGTCCATAGATAGCATATTCATATCCTAACTTTTCTATCTCTGCGTAAGGAAATTGCTCTTCTGTACATTTTATCTCTTGCAGCAAAATTATATCTACCTGACTATCAACTATAAAACTACAAAGTTGGTTAACTCTTTTGCGTATAGAGTTTACGTTCCAAGTTGCAATCTTTAGCATCAACAATCCTTATTAATTATATCAATTAAACTCTCCCCAGTAGGCAACCTCGATGTTATAATTTTTTTCCATTTGATTAACTTTAAACTATCAGCAATGTTTTTACTCATGGTATATGCAGTTATATTGCTCATCACATGAGATAGCCCACTTTTTAGAACTAATGAACAAAATACCCTTGCTGTCTGTGAGGAAAAAAAAGCAACACTATCAATTTTACCATCCAACAGCAAATTTTTACACCTATTAGTTAGACTCCTTTTAATAATTGTTTTATAGAGTACAACTTCTCTTATGTTAAAATCTTCTTCAGATAATCTCTTTTTTAGATCACATGATACTTCTTGTCCCCTTATATACAAGAACTTTATTGCGTTTGAATAATGAGCTTTTATGAATGATATCAGACCATCAACGTTGCTGTCTGCTGAGATTATATCAGAAAATCCCAAATTTTTTGCAGCCTGCATGGTTGAATTACCAACTGTAATAATCGGAAAGTCATCCTCTTTGCATATTTGACTAAGAGCCTTTACACTGTTTTTACTTGTAGATATCACAACGTCAAATTCGTACGCAGATATATCAGGATTTAAGTACTTTATTGTGAATACTGGTTCTATAAAAACTTTGTATCCATACTTTCTCAATATATTTCTTGTATTGAACGAGTCCAATAAAGGCCTCGTTAAAAAAATAGACTTCATTCTGATTTATTTCACTACTAGTAAAATAGTACCCTTTATACACAAATTACTGAATAAAAACTTTTATTTTGATAGCTTGAGCAATTATTCAAGTAATTGATGTGGAAGTAGGAGTACTAAGCGCTCCTACCCCAATAAGCCCACAATTTCTGCTTACACTTTTTTGACGCTAATTACATCGAACTCTTTTGAATGGCTCTCTTCAGTGGAATTATATAGCTAATATTCCTGTATAAGTTAATACTTAAGCTGCTTTTGCAGTTAGGGAGTGGTCATCAGTAGGTTTTTTTGCCTGTGGTTCGCTAATCCTAGTCCGAACGATATTAGTTGCCATAAAGGCACAGCCTAGAATAAAAAAGGCAGTGGAAACAAAAGGAATGATAGGAGATTCAAAGGGCAATATAGGTGTAATTCCTCCTATTAAAAACAAAACGTTAGATGTAATATCAAGACAGATCTTCGTTAGTTTTTCTTGTCCAGGAGTGTTTTCTACACCAAGCTGCTTATTAAGATCACGCTGCCTAAAATGATCAGCTAATGACCATATGTTTAAGGTAGATGAAAGTACACTTAATATAGTGCAGGCAATACTAAAATACAGACTTAAGACAGGAATATTCAAGACCAATGCCGCTATGTATCCAATGAAAGAGATAGTAGATAGTGTAGTAACTAAGCGTTTCGAGTAAGTTCGTACCTTCTTTCTGCAGGCTAACTTATTTTTTTCACTATACATAGCATGAATATTACCTAATATGTTATATTATAACATTAATTAATTCAATAAGCAATATGGAAGCTAAGAGTGCCCGAGAGAAGACTTGAACTTCCACAACTTAAAAAGTTACTAGCACCTGAAGCTAGCGCGTCTACCAATTCCGCCACCCGGGCTTTTTATAGTTTACTATGTTAAAGTTAAATAATATACTTAAACAATTTTTAGTTCAAAGGTAATGCCAAATCTAGATCAAATATTTTTTGCTCAAAACGATGTTAATATTAATAACGTATATAAAATAGTCAATAACGCTTTGAGCAATAGCGATGGTGGTGAGCTGTTTCTAGAATTTTGCCAGTCGGAGTCCCTGGTTTTTGAGGATAACATATTAAAACACATGGACTTGAATACTAGAAGGGGATTTGGTTTAAGGTCTTTTTGTGAAGATAGTACATCTTTCGTTTGTTCTTCTGAGATCAGCGAAAAAGAAATTAGTAATGCTGCTTCTATGGTAAAAAGCTCAGTGTCTTTAAACAAGACAAATTCAATAAATTTAAACGAAGAGACAAAAAGCCTATATTCGAGGATTAACCCTATAAATGAAATGGATCTGAATTCAAAGATTAAGCTACTCAATGAGGTTAATGAGTATGTAAGGTCCAAAAATAACTGCGTGAAGCAAGTAAAAATAACTCTAAGTGGAGAATGGCAAGTTGTACAAATAATAAAGGGTGATCACAGATTAAGCGATATCAGGCCTCTGGTACGTTTTAATGTGCTAGTCATTGTAGAAAAAGATGGCCGTACCGAAAGAGGTTCTGCAGGGCATGGTGGAAGGGACTCTTATAGTAAGTTTATTTCTGAGAAAAAGTGGAAAGAAGTTGCAAACCAAGCGTTAGAACAAGCACTGGTAAATCTTGAAGCAATTCCAACTCCAGCCGGAGAAATGACAGTCGTTTTAGGTCCAGGCTGGCCAGGAATATTGTTACACGAAGCCGTGGGTCATGGACTTGAGGGCGACTTCAATCGCAAAAAAGTCTCAGCATTTTCAAATTCTGTGGGTAAACAAGTAGCAGCTAGTGACATCACAGTAGTTGATGACGGAACTCTGCCCAATTTGCGCGGCTCTATCAGCGTAGACGATGAAGGCACTCCACCCAGTTATAATATATTGATAGAGGATGGGATCCTAAAAGGATACATGCAGGATCATATGAACGCTAAACTCATGGGTGTAAGCCCAACTGGTAATGGTAGAAGAGAAAGTTATAAAGAAGTTATTATGCCGCGCATGACAAACACCTATATGTTGCCCGGAAAGTATACACCGAAGGAAATAATATCTAGCGTAAAGAAAGGTCTATATGCAGTAAATTTCGGTGGTGGGCAGGTTGATATAACGTCAGGAAAATTTGTTTTTTCATCTTCGGAAGCTTACCTAATAGAAAATGGCAAAATTACACAGCCAGTAAAAGGAGCAACACTAATTGGTGACGGTCAAACAGTGTTGAAAAAAGTATCTATGGTTGGTAATGACTTAAAGTTAGATCCTGGTGTTGGCACATGCTCGAAAGATGGACAAAATGTGCCCGTTGGAGTTGGTCAGCCGACACTCAAAGTCGACGCAATAACTGTTGGTGGAACTGAGATATAGATAAGGGCTAAAACGGATTCCAGCGCACGGCGCACAGCTGTACAAACATTATGATTTGGAAGCAATTGCCACCAATAGGGTGTCATCCCAGTGTCTGGGCACTGCCTTTGTGTTTGAGGCAAAACTGGCTATAACATTTAACACACTGCTTTCGCAAATAAATGTTCGTACAGTTATGTGTCAGCTACTTGGATGACACTTTTGTACTTGATGCAAGATTATATCTTGAAAAAATTAAGTTTTAATGCTATAAAATAATTGTAAATTTTGTCTCCGTGGTAGCTTTATGAATGTTGAAAGTAAAAAAATACACGATGCTAAAATAAAATTACCAATATTTCTTGATTATCAATCTACTACTAAAGTAGATCCCCGTGTTTTAGAGGTGATGATACCTTACTTTGGTGAGTTCAGTAATGCACACTCTCGCAGCCATTCATTTGGTTGGACTGCTGAAGAAGCAGTGGAAAAAGCAAGGAAACACATCGCTGATCTGGTGAACGCAGATAGCAAAGAAATTATCTTTACCTCAGGTGCAACTGAGTCAAATAATACGGCAATCAAGGGCGTTGCTCACTTTTATAAAAATAAAGGAAATCATATAATAACTGTCTGCACGGAGCATAAGTGTGTTCTGGATTCTTGTCGGCATCTGGAAAATGAAGGCTTTAAAGTTACATATTTGCCTGTTAAGCAAAACGGAATTATAGATTTATTAAAGCTTGAGGAAGCAATTACTGATAAAACAATCCTGGTTTCAGTGATGATGGTAAATAATGAAATCGGAGTAATTCAGCCTGTAAAGGAGATTGGTGAAATATGCAGGAAGCGTAATATATTTTTCCACACAGATGCAGCTCAAAGCTTTGGAAAAGTTCCAATTGATGTTAATGAGATGTGCATTGATCTTATGAGTCTCTCTAGCCACAAAATTTATGGGCCTATGGGAATAGGTGCATTATATGTCCGTAGAAAGAATCCTCGTGTTAGGCTGATACCACTAATTAGTGGTGGTGGACAGGAAAGAGGCATGCGTTCTGGAACAGTTCCAACACCTCTTGCAGTTGGTTTTGGTGAAGCGGCACGTATTGCTAAAGAAGAAATGAAAAAAGAAACAACTAGAGTGGAAGAATTAAGGGATATTTTGTATAACAAGATAAAAGAAGCGTTTCCTGATATCGTTTTAAATGGTGATTATGAAAATAGAATTCCTGGCAACCTAAACTTGAGCTTTCCCTATGTTGAGGGTGAGTCTCTCATCATGGCAATCAAGGATTTAGCAGTAAGTTCTGGTTCTGCGTGCACGTCTGCGTCTCTTGAGCCTTCCTATGTCGTACGGTCGCTAAATAATGGCCATGACCTTGAGCATTCATCAATTAGATTTGGCCTAGGCCGATTTACAACTAAAGAAGAAGTTTTGTATGCAGCAGATCTTGTTGCTAAAAATGTTGGCCGACTGAGAGAAATGAGCCCACTTTGGGAGATGGTACAAGAAGGAGTAGATTTGAACACCGTGAAATGGGACTCTCATTAAATGTATCCGTTCCAACTGCAAATGCACTTTGAAATTACTCTGTACCGTTCACACTTAATTCTTCAATCTCACTAATAGAAAGGCCAGTAAACTTGACAATAGTGTTAACATCAACATTATTAGCCAGCATTGCTTTTGCGACTTCGATTTTCCCTTCAATTTTGCCTTCCTCTTTACCAATTTTTTTGCCTTTTTCAGTAGCAAGATCAAGTCTGTATTCAAGAATGGCTTCTTCTTTCCGTAGATCCATTATTCTTTCTTCGTAAGCTACTAAATCTTTTTCATTCCAGCTAAACCTGTCTAATTCATCGTAGGCTAACTTTATTATTGGTGCTTTTTCTGCTATTTTCCTTAAGTCTTCTTCCGTAGTTTCATCTGCATATTTGAAGAAAAATAACCAACGATCCACTATGCTTTCTAGCTGTTCTTCCTTATTCTTAGGAAATTTAGGTAGTTCAATAAATATAAATTGAAAATCTTTTAAGTCATGCTCATTGGTTTTCTCATCTCTTATAGTGTGGTTGGATATATAATCAACTTCTTCAGGAAGTAAGTTACAATTTGATATAGCAATAAAGAAGACTTTCTTTAAATCAATGTAGTTGCCAGATTTATCTAATTGTCTTGAGTAAGCCTTAGCAGCATACAGTTGAGCTCGTTTTTCGAAGCCTTTATCGCGAGTAAGCTGCATTTCAATCACATACCTGGTCCCACTAGAATCCCTGCAAAGAACATCAACTATACTTTGCTTATCAGAGGCAATTTCAGGATCCATTATAGTACTGAGGAATTCCACTTCTTGTATAGTATTTATCTCGGTAAACCCTAAAATATCATTCAAAAAATGTATGAGAATATTCTTATTTTTTTCAGTGCCAAAGATTCTTTTAAAGGTTAAATCCAGCTTAGGGTCGAGAAACTTAGATAAAGCCATAGCCAAAGTGCTTAAAAATATTAATAATTATACACTATTATTAACAATTATTCAACCATATTTTTGAAGATAGCTATAGCTATGCCGCCGCGAACCGTCATACCGCCGCGGTATCTCTAGATCCCGCTAACAAGCAGCGGGATGACGAATTACTTAACCGTCATACCACCGCGAACCGTCATACCGCCGCGGTATCTCGGCATAGATTCCGCTAACTAGTAGCGGAATGACGATTGTGTATCGTGCTTTGCTAAAAAAAAAATCACAGAATGCAGTCTGGTTACATTACTCTAGCTATACGCAACAACTTTACTTTCAACAATTTTGTGAGCAATAATACGACTTTCACAATCAATATTTATTATATCAGATAGTGAATTAATATCAGTATAACTATCAAAACTTTCCATTGTTGATTCCACTACTTCTACTATTTTTAAAAAGCCGATTCGTGACTTCAAAAATTCATTAACAGCTATTTCATTTGCAGCATTGAGCACAATACTGTTTGTTTGTGGAGCAGAAGAGTTTAACACTGCCATGCTAAGCTTTAGCGCAGGAAAACGCTTATGGTCTGGTTCTTGAAAGGTCAATTTTCCTTGCTTTGTTAAATCTAATTTACGATTTAAAGCTGATCTTTCCGGCCAAGACAAAGCATATGAAATGGGAATTGCCATGTCAGTCTCTGCAAGCACAGCAAAGTTGAACCCATCCTTATAAGTTACAATTCCATGTACTATTGACTCAGGATGCACTATTGCTTCAATTTTATCCGGGCTGATGTTAAACAAGTTATGTGCTTCTATTATCTCTAGTGCCTTATTCATCATTGTTGCGCTATCAATCGAGATTTTCTTTCCCATATTCCAAGTGGGGTGACTAAGCGCCTGATCTACTATGACATTTCTTAATTGCTCAGAACTATAATTTAAGAATGGTCCACCAGAAGCAGTAAGTATGATCTTTTCTATGCATTTGTCGTCATTTTGCAAAATTTGAAAAATTGCGTTGTGCTCAGAGTCAATAGAGATTATTTGTACGTTTTTTTCTTTAGCTTTTTTAAGTAATAACTTTCCACCGCAAACAATGCTTTCTTTGTTTGCCAATGCAATGACTTTGGTACCGCTTTCTATAACCTCCATAACTGGCTCAAGGCCTGCAATGCCAACTATTGCAACAACTGAGAGATCAACAGGTATGGTAGCAATATTTGTAGCACCAATTGCTATTTTTACATCTGTACCAAGTAGATTTTCTTTTAAATCTTTGTAAAGCCTTTCATCGGAGATAGCAACATATTTTGCATTTAGCAGTTTTGCTTGGTGTGCCAGTAGAGCAAAGTTCGAATGGGCACTTAGTGCTTCCACTTGGTATTCTTCTTTTCTCTTTGAGAGCAAATCTACAGTCTTTTTTCCAACACTTCCTGTTGACCCTAAAACTGAAACCTTTTTCACTAAGACAAACTCATGTTAATTATAACAACAGCAACTTTTCTTATTAGGCCTTCTCGCATACTATTCAGCAGTTTTTAAGCGTTTAACCAAGTTCATGTCCGTGGTCATCGCCAACAGATGGTGAAGGACCAGGTGAAAAAGATTGACCATGGTGATCACCTGCATCATGCATGTCTTGCAAACCATCAGCATTATGAGCTATTTCGTTATTGGCATGAGGGTAATCATCTGAGTGATGTCCATCATCACCATGAGCCATATCCATTCCTTCTGATGGCATATCTTCCCCACCTCCACCTGAAAAATATTCTGCAAGGCCTTCAAGAAATTTTATGCCAAACATATTACCTGATTTTCCAAACAGCGTTACTAGACTACTACCACTCACCAAACCTTCAAACACGTTACTATAAGCAGCAATTGCTCCTTCATGAAAGTTGAACAACCATTTCATTCCATCCACGACTGTTGAAACAGAGTCACTATGACCAAGACCAAAACCACTTTTCTCACCAGCAGCCTCTTGGTGTTGCTGCTGCGCTTGCCATTCTGCAATATTTGGACCTTGAGCTTCACTCATAAATTTTTACTCTCAACCTTAAGCTATTATTTTATCACAAATATTGCAAAATATCAATAGAGCTTTTGAATATAGCTAATACAAACAATTTCTGTCATCCTATATATAGCTAAACTGACTTACGACAATTTGAAAAACGACAAATTCGTCATTCCGCTACTAGTTAGCGGAATCTATGCCGAGATACCGCGAATGAATCGCGGTATGACGTGTTAGCTATAGGATCCAGTTTGAAAAAAATCTGAATTCCAATGTCCACTACCTTTTACAAAGTTAAAACTTAAAAATATGACTGTTAGCAATAGTGTATATATCTTTAGCTATATATAATGAATGAATTTTTTTATATATTCGTTATTAGTATTTTGTATTTCCTGAACAGTTCCATGGGAAATGATCTCCCCTTCATATAATACTGCTATTTTATCAGCTATTTTAAATGCGCTATGAATATCATGTGTAATCGTGATAATTGTAGGGTTAAGATCTCTAGATAATTTTATTATTATCTCGTTTACTATATCTGACATAATTGGGTCCAATCCTGAAGTTGGTTCATCCAAAATAATGATTTCTGGATTGTGTGCAATCGCCCTTGCAAGTGCCACTCTTTTTTTCATTCCACCTGATAGCTCTATTGGAAACATATCTGCTATGCTTTCCTCCAGTCCAACATCATTTAACTTCTCGATTGCTAGCTGTTTTGCCTCTTTTTTGCTGATATTAAAGCGCTTTTTATAATTAAAAGATATATTTTCCCACACTGTAACGTAGTCAAATAAAGCGGAATTTTGAAATAAACCCCCAAATTTATTTTTGCTTTTACTATTTATTTTAACAGACCCTGAGTCTGGAGCAAGCAAGCCGATAATTGTTTTTGTTAATACAGATTTGCCGCTTCCTGAGCCACCAAGTATGACTAATGATTCCCCTTTTAATATATCAAAATTTAGATCTTTTAGTACTGTCCTATCATCAAAAGATAAGCTTAAGTTCAATATTGATATTATGGGGTTACGCATGTATCAAAGTAATCATGTAGTTTGCTAAAATGATCAGTATGGACGATAAAACAACAGTTGATGTTGTAGCAACACCTACTCCTCGTGCACCTTCTTTGCAATGGTAACCGTAATAGCAGCTTGAGACAGAAATTATGGCGCCAAATACAGTTGCTTTTATTAGCCCAGTTATAAAATCATACGTATTAAAGAACTGAGCTGTGTGTTTAATGTATATATTTAAATTGTGGTTAAATTCGAAGACTGCAGTGATACATCCTCCAAATATTCCTATTAAATCTGCACATACTGTAAGTATGGGAAATACTATGATTGACGCTAAAATCCTTGGTGCAATTAAATATTTAAAAGGGTTGATGTTCAAGGTTGTAAGTGCATCTATTTGCTCGGTGATGCGCATTGTACCAATTTCTGCTGCAACTGATGATCCAACCTTTCCTACCATTATTAAGCTGATCAAAACTGGTCCTAACTCTTTAATGATAGTGATCGTAACAAGTTTGGGTATTATCTGTTCTTGGTTAATTAATGGGTCACTCAAGCTACTTTGTAAAACTATTGCCGCTCCTATAAAAACTCCAGTGAGCCCAACAATTGGCAGAGAGAAAAAGCCTATCTCTATAATTTGTCTTGCTATGTTGCTAAAATAATATGGTGGCACAAGGCAGTGGTATAGAGATTGAATAAAAAATATGAATGCACTACCAAGCCTTAACAAAAAATTGATAAAGTACCTACCAATTATTCTAACACTATTTATATCAAAAAAGCTCACTTTGTATTCATTTTAGCTAGAGGTTAGTCTTACTGATTTTATTAAAATTTTTATTAACTTTATCGCAAAGTATAGCTGAGATATGTTTTAAGTTCAATATACTTGATGTTTTAATTTAAAGCTTAACCCAAGAAAGGTTTCCCTACGTCATACCGCAATTCATTCGCGGTATAGATTCCGCTAACGAGTAGCGGAATGACGGTTTTTCAAATTGTAGAGCCACTTTAGCTATAGAACTCAATTACATAAGCAAACCTTACTTATTTTACTATCCCTGTTTACTTCCTGTAAAAAACATGTTACTAATGAATTGAATTTTGTAGTAGAATGGAGGAAGTTTTGGCAGTTCCAAAAAGAAAAAAGTCAAAGTCAAGGCGTAATATGCATCGTTCTCATCATGCTATTGAGCCTAAGAATATTGTGGTATGTTCAACAACTGGGGAATTCATGTTGCCTCATAACGTAGCAGTTGATGGCAGTTACAAAGGAAAACGGGTTTTCATCAAGCAACAGGCAGAGTGACTATTATGATATGTTACCTACGGTCAATAATAATATAGTTATTGCACTTGACGCTATGGGGGGCGATTTTGCGCCTCTTTCCGTAATTCATGGTGCTGGTTTTTTTTTAGACAACCTTGTTGACCCAGGCATTAAAGTTTTTTTTCATATTTATGGAGATAAGGAAGAAGTATCTCCTTTGCTTTCAAAATACAAAAAAGTAAGTAACAATTCTGAGTTTACTCATTGTTCTGACAATGTTCTTGCAAATGATAAGCCATCTTTTGCACTGAGGCATCGTAAAGACTCAAGTATGAAAGCTGCCATTGAGGCAGTAAAAAAAGGTAAAGCTTTCGGAGTGGTGTCTTCAGGCAACACCGGAGCATTGATGGCAATTTCCAGATTTATTTTAGGAACATTACCAAACATTTATCGTCCTGCTATTGCCTCTATCTGTCCAACTAAGACAAAAAGCTTCGCTTTGCTTGACCTTGGTGCAAATGTTGATTGTAATGCCGACTCATTATTTCAATTTGCGTTAATGGGTAGTATATTTGCAAAAATAGCATTAAAAATTGACAATCCTGAAGTTGCTTTGCTAAATATCGGCACAGAAGAAGTTAAAGGTAATGACTCAGTGCGCGGCGCTTTTGAGTTGCTTAAAAACGCTCCAGGCATTAATTTCAAAGGGTATATAGAGGCAAGTGAATTTTTAGAGGGTAGTATAGATGTGATTGTTGCTGATGGTTTTGTTGGCAATGTAATGCTCAAAACGGCTGAGGCAACCGCTAGTACCTTTATCAATCTAATAAAGCAGGAAGTATTCAATTCGTGGATAGCGAAAATGCTTGTTGGTATATTGTTAAAATCCAAACTAAATAAAGCTTTAACGCGTTTTAATCCCAAAATTAGAAGTGGAGCTATGTTTTTAGGGCTGAATGGTATCATCATTAAAAGTCATGGAAATTCTGATGCTATTTCTTTTGCCCATGCCATAAAATTTGCAGTAAATGCAATTAGTGAAAATTTAAATCAAAAGATAATTAACGGGGTAAGTCATATTGAATAAAAGTTTCATATTAAGCACTGGATCTTACCTACCAAGAAAAATGTTGAGTAACAACGAAATTGCATCGATAGTTGAGACGAGCGATGAATGGATAAGGCAGAGAACAGGAATAGTTCAAAGGCATATAGCAGATGAAGGAGAACTAACGTCAGATCTAGCTGTAAATGCAGCAAAAAGTGCTATAGAAAAAGCTAAAATTTCAGTAGATGAAATTGACTTGATTATAGTTGCTACAACAACTCCTGATAAAACTTTTCCTAGCTGTGCAACGATTGTACAAAGTAAGTTAAAATGTAAAAACGCATTTGCTTTTGATGTACAAGCAGCATGCTCTGGTTTTATATATGCAGTTACAGTTGCTGATTCGCTCATAAAATCTAACAATAGAATTAAATATGCATTGGTTATAGGTGCTGAAATAATGTCTAGGATTGTTGATTGGGAAGATAGGTCAACTTGTGTACTCTTTGGTGATGGTGCTGGTGCAGTGGTGATGAAATCAGAAATGGGTAGAAGCGGCATCATATCAACAAACTTATACTCTGACGGCAATGTGGACATACTATGTACGAACGGAGGGGTATCCTCTACTGGTGATTCTGGAAAAATATGCATGAATGGAAGAGAAGTGTTTAAACATGCAGTGGATAAGTTAACAGCCTCAGTAGAGGAAACTCTGAAATGCAATAATTTGAAAATCACTGATATTGACTGGTTAATTCCCCATCAAGCAAACATTCGTATTATTGAAGCAGTAGTAAAGAAATTAGATTTTCCTATAGAGAAAGTGATTAATACCGTTGATAAGCATGCAAACACCTCAGCGGCATCAATTCCACTGGCCTTAGACTATGCAATACAAGAATCAAAAATAAAATCAGGAAATCTGGTACTGCTGATTTCAATAGGTGCAGGCCTGACCTGGGGTTCCATGTTGCTGCACTATTAGACTTCCTGCATTACCTCCTGTCATCCAAGTACCCTCTTTGTCATTCCAGTGCCTCTTTCTCCTGTCATCCCAGTAGCCCCTTCGGTGTCATTCCAGTCTGGAATCCAGTTCTTATTGTACATTCACCTGGTGTAAAGTTAAGTTTCCTGGATCCCAGTGTCAGCTACTCGGATGACAAAAAAAGGAGCACTGGAATGACAGCAGTCCTACGTCATACCGCGATTCATTCGCGGTATCTCTAGATCCCGCTAACAAGCAGCGGGATGACGGTTGTCGTTTAGCCACAAATATTTAAGAAATTTACCAAATGAAAAAAAAGGCAAAAGAAGCCCTGGGGTTATTATCCGCTTTAAAATATTGGCGTTTTTTATGTTTTAAACGCTTGACAAGCGAGATTAAGCTGCTTTTAATTGCAACTAACTTACGCTGCAAATGTTTAAGAAATTTACTAAGCAGAAAAAAAGACAAAGAATCCCCGAGTTAGCTAGTCTTTTACTATCTCTGTCGAGTATTGGCATTTTTTGATGTCTTGTAACGCTTTGTAAGCGCGTTCAGCTTATTTAGATAAAAATCTAGATGTAGATGAAGTTTTGTAAAGACATACAGTATCTATATACTGCAAAAAATTGAACATAAGACGCCGATACATTAAGTAATCCTTACCTTTTAATCTGCAGATTGGCGAAAGCAAATACAATAGCTTCAGTTTCATGATAAGGGAGCTGGCGAGGTTTGTCAAGGAAGTTTTTCTTTCCCGTGAATTCCCTTCGAAGTCGAGTATTGAAAATTGACTGGAGAATTGTGGATTACTTTGTATATGTCATGACAAGCCATGGCACTCTCAGCAAAACCACTTAATATTAACTTTAGTTTGCCTGAATAAATAGCTATATCTCCGATTGCATATATCCTATCTCTACTGGTTTTAAGTATAGCTGGGTCGACAACTATGCGGCTATGTTCTAACTGTATACCCCAATTGTTTATTGGACCAAGATTCATTGACAATCCAAAAAATGGCAGCAAAAAATCAGCGGATATTTCTTTTTCTTCCTTAGAGGCAATGTTTTTTACTATCACTGTGCTCAATTGCCCATTACCTCCTGCTAGTTCGTGTAATTGATATGGCACTACCAGTTCTATCTTTCCATCACTTTCAAGTGATTCTAATTTATTTCTAGTTTCAGGAGTGCAGCGAAATTCCTTTCTCCTATGTATCACATAAATTTTCTTCGCAACTTTAGAAAGTTCTACAGTCCAATCAGCCGCAGAATCACCCCCCCCTGCAATGACTATAGTTTTATCCTGAAAATCAGAAATTTTATTTACACTGTAAAATACAGATTTATTTTCATATTCTAATATACCATTCAAGGGCGGACGGTTAGGTTCAAACATTCCGTTACCTGCAGCAACAATAACGGCTTTGCATTTTACCTCTGTACCTGTATTAGTTATGATAATAAAGCTTTGATCGCAGTTATTCGAAATCTTTTCTACTTTTTGACTTAAATGGTAAATAGGCTTAAATGGCGAAGCTTGCTCCATTAGCTGCTCAATTAATTTTTGGGCAGTAATTACAGGATAACCAGGTATATCATATATTGGCTTTTCTGGGTAAAGAGCTGTGCATTGTCCTCCTGCTTGATCCAAAACATCTATTATATGACATTTCATATCAAGCATTCCCGCTTGAAAAGCAGTGAATATTCCAACTGGTCCTGCACCTATTATTACTATATCGGTTTTCATATTCAGATGGTGATCTATTTATAGATATTAGCTTTCTTTGCTAACAAGGTCAATTTACAAAGGGATGTATTTTTAAAAGATGTGGCTAGATTAGACAAGATTTCCAGCGTTATGAACCACATAGTCCAAATAAGCTCTAAAAATCAGCTAGCATAGCGAGATGCTGTGCGGACGGAATGGGATTCGAACCCATGGTACGCTCATCACGTACGTCAGTTTTCAAGACTGGTGCCTTAAACCGCTCGGCCATCCGTCCATTTCTTTTCTATCACAACATTTGATTTTAAGCAATCTATAAAAGCTTTACTTGCCCACGCAAAAGTTGCTAAACACACTACTCAATATTTCCTCAACATCAATAATTCCAATCACCGCACCAAGTTCAAATGCAGCAAGCCTCAAATCTTCAGATATCAACTCAATTGGATTATCGATATTAAAACGTTGTAAATGTTCCAGTGCTTTCTTCATGTGATTCCTATGTCTTTGCCGAGTGATTACAGGGGTGTCTCTATCATGCCCAAATTTTTCCTCTGCCTTCTCTTTTATGAGAGAGATCAATTTGTTTGTACCTATTTCCTTTAGAATAGAAATGGGTAAAAGATCTATGCCATTAATTTTTATATTGTGATTATTGATAACATCGTCAGCTTTGCTCAATACATAAATAGTATCGCTATTTACAACGTTGCAATTGATATTATGACGCTGTTCAAAAGGAAATAGTTCTATTCTTAAATCAGCTTCAAAAGACCTCTTTTTCGCTCGACTTATACCTTCTGATTCTATTGGATCTGAACTCTCACGAATTCCAGCAGTATCAGAGAGAATGATTGGGTATCCGCCAATGTCAATATGAGCTTCAAGTATATCTCTTGTTGTGCCTGCATATTCAGAAACAATAGCAATATCACGCTTGGCTAAGAAATTAAACAGAGTTGATTTACCGACATTTGGTTTACCAGTTATTACAATATGTAAACCCTCACGCAACCTTTCGCCCCGTCTATTATCATTTAAATGCTCTTGTATCAATCGCACGAGAGATTGCACTTCATTATTAATTTTTTCCAACTCACTTTTTTCTGCCCAAATGTCCTCTGGAAAGTCTATATATGCTTCGATTTTGGATTGTATCGTTATCAATCTTTGCCTCCAATTGCTGTATAGTCTCTCCAATTCTCCTGATATCTGCTTAATCGCTTGTTTAGCTTGCATTTTCGTCTCAGCGTCAATTAAGTCTGCAATTCCTTCTATTTGAGTTAAGTCAAATTTACCATTTAGAAAAGCCCTAAGTGAGAATTCTCCAGGCCTGGCCATAACGAAAATTTTTGATAATTCCTCCAAGATGATTTTTATGACTGCCTTACTTCCATGCACTTGTAACTCTATAACATTCTCGCCAGTGAAACTGTTTGGAGCAGGGAAATAGATGATTATTCCATTATCTATCAATTGATTGAAATCATCATATAGATCAACTAAAGTAGCAAATCTTGGTTTAATTTCTTTCTTAATATGAAAATGATTTAAAGCTTTAAGCGCGTAATTGCCTGAAATTCTGATTACTGCAACTCCTGACTTACCAAATACGGTCGACAAAGCGAAAATAGTTTCATTTGTGTTTGTCATTATTTATATAAACTACTTAGCAATATTACACTTAAGAAACCAAAATACCTAATTTGAAAATATTCAAAATTTTTATCTATCTTGCTAGTTTATATTAATGCAGTACTATCATACTAGTGAATGTATTATATAGAAAAGCTGTAAAAGTCACCCAGGTGAAAATATTTATTTTGAAAACTGATAATATGATTTATAATGACTGACACAAGTTTTAAATATTTTATGCTCAAGAAATTAGCTTGGTATTGGTCTTTTGCAGAGTTAATCAAAGGGTTTGCTATTACATTGAAATATATGTTCAAACCAAAGGTTACGTTAAGATATCCTATGGAGAAGGGCCCTTTAAGTCCAAGGTTTCGTGGTGAGCATGCGTTGCGTAGGTATCCAAACGGTGAAGAACGGTGCATAGCTTGTAAATTATGCGAAGTTATCTGCCCTGCTCAAGCAATAGTTATTGAAGCAGAGGAAAGAGAAGACGGTAGTCGTCGCACCACACGCTATGATATTGACATGACAAAATGCATATACTGCGGGCTTTGCCAAGAGGCATGTCCAGTTGATGCAATTGTGGAGGGTCCTAACTTTGAATTTGCTACTGAAACGAGAGAGGAGCTAATGTACAATAAAGAAAAGTTATTGCGTAATGGTGAAATTTGGGAAGACGCAATTGCACTCAGGTTAAAAAAGAATAGACCTTATTATTAATGTTCAGAGCTTATAACCCTGTTATCCATTATGATTTAGGGGCAGTGCCCACTAGGGGTGGTGTCATCCAAGTAGCTGATACACAACTGTACGAACATTTGTTTGCGAGGGCAGTATGTTAAATGTTATGGCCTGTTTTGCCTCAAACACAAAGGTGTCATCCCAGTGCTTGACACTGGGATCCAGGTATAAAAATATTTGCAAATTGTGCAATGGACAACAGATTTTAGGAGCATACGTTAAACTAATTTCCATTATAAAAATAAGATGGATCCCAGTGTCACGCACTGGGATGACAAAGAGAGGGTTAGACAAAAGGGTCGATAAATGATTAGGATTACTTTCTCAACCGAACAAAAAGTAAAAGAATACAGTGGTAAAGTCACTGGCTTTGATATACTACAGCCGAATGTTTTAAAGGAAGCAGTTGCATTGAAAGTAAATGGTGAGTTATATGATCTCTCACGTGAAATTGAATCTGATACAGAGATAGAGGTAATACAACTGAGTGACGAAGCGGGTTTAGATATAATAAGGCATGATGCTGCTCATATAATGGCGCAGGCAGTGAAAGAGCTATTTCCTAATACTCAGATTACTATCGGCCCAACAATTCAGGACGGTTTTTACTATGATTTTGCTACAGATCGTACCTTCACTACGGACGATCTTACCGCAATAGAAAAGAAAATGAAAGAGATTGTAAAAAGTAACCACAGATTTGTTCGAGAAGTTTGGACTCGCAAGCAGGCAATTGATTTCTTTAGTGGTATAGGCGAAAAATATAAGGTTGATATTATCTCATCCATACCAGAGGGTGAAAACCTAACTGTTTATAGGCAAGGTGATTTTATTGACCTATGTCGTGGTCCGCACTCACCATCAACCGGCAGAGTTAAAGCGTTTAAACTTATGAAAGTAGCGGGTGCATACTGGCGAGGTGATGCAAAGGGCCCAATGTTGCAGCGAATATATGGCACAGCATGGAGAAATAAGGATGAATTAAACGCTTATCTTGAGTGTCTCAAAGAAGCAGAGAAACGTGATCACCGCAAAATTGCCAAGGATATGGATTTATTTCACATCCAAGAGGAAGCTGTTGGGCAGGTTTTTTGGCATGAACAAGGATATATTCTATATAATGTTCTTGAGTCTTACATCAGAAAGAAGCTAATAAATAATGGCTATTTTGAGGTAAAAACTCCTATTTTAATAAGCAAAGAGCTGTGGGAAAAATCTGGACATTGGGATAAGTTTCGTGAAAATATGTTTATTGTTGATGAATCTGAAAGCAAAAAGCTAGCAATAAAACCCATGAATTGTCCTTGTCATGTGCAGATTTTTAATTCTCACACCAGAAGCTATCGTGATTTACCAATACGTATGGCAGAGTTTGGCACATGCCATAGAAATGAAAGCTCAGGCTCATTGCACGGACTGATGCGAGTGCGTGGTTTTACGCAAGACGATGCACACATTTTTTGTATGGAAGAACAAGTGAATTCTGAGACTATAAAGTTTTGTGACCTTTTAAAAGAAGTATATTCAGAGCTTGGGTTCAATGAAATTTCTGTGAAATTTTCAGACCGTCCAGGTATTAGAGCAGGTAATGATGAAGTATGGGATAGAGCTGAAAAAGCGCTGCTTGAAGCCGTTAAAGAAGCGGGCTTGAGTTATAAACTTAATCCTGGTGAAGGTGCATTTTATGGTCCAAAGCTAGAGTTTGTTTTAAAAGATGCAATAGGCAGAAGCTGGCAATGTGGAACATTGCAAGTTGATTTCATTTTACCAGAACGTCTGGGAGCTTTTTATATAGGGGCAGATGGACACAAGCATCACCCTGTTATGCTACATAGGGCAATTCTTGGGACTTTTGAGCGTTTTATTGGAATTTTGATAGAAAATTATGCAGGAAAATTTCCAGTTTGGCTTGCTCCAACGCAACTTGCTATTCTGACCATTACAAATGAGGCTGACGGTTACGCCACAGAAATCAGCAATGTCTTAAAAGAACAAGGTGTGAGAGTCAAGACTGATTTGACCAATGAAAAAATTAGTTATAAGATACGTTTGCATAGTCTAAACAAGGTTCCTATATTGTGGATTGTAGGCAAAAATGAAGTTACAAGTAAAACTGTGTCAGTGAGAAATTTAGGATCGGAAAGACAGGAGTCTTTTTCTTTGGAAAAGGCTAATGAATCGCTGTTAAAAAGTATTAATTTGAATTAAGGGAGTTAAAGTTTGCAAGTTAAAAAGAACAATAAAAACAGAATTAATGGATTCATCACAGCTAAGGAGGTACGCTTAGTTGATCACAGTGGTGAAATGGTCGGAATCGTGCTAATAGAACGAGCTTTGGAACTTGCACAGGGTGTTGGTTTAGACTTGGTAGAAATTGCACCTGATTCAACTCCTCCAGTATGTAAAATACTGGATTATAGCAAACAAAAGTATGATATAAAAAAGAAAGCAAGTGAAGCAAAAAAGAAACAAAAAACATTAACTATAAAAGAAATTAAACTGGGTCCCAATATTGGTGATCACGATTACGGAACAAAATTGCGTCAAGCAAGAGACTTACTTGCCCACGGACATAAAATCAAAGTTACAATGAGATTTAAGGGCAGAGAGCTTATAAACACTGAAGTTGGATTGGAAAAATTAGAACGGCTAATTAGAGACACTGAAGATATCGCAAAGGTAGAATTAGCACCTAAAAGGGAAGGGAATCAATATTTTTTAGCTCTGGTTGCTAAGTAGCAAGACGGCTTAAGAAGTATAAGTAGAGTTAAACTATCGCTCTCTCTTTGATAACATGGCGAAAATGTCTTATTAATCCTTGAATCGGCCAAGCTGCAGCATCGCCAAGCGCGCAAATTGTATGTCCTTCTATTTGAGTTGTAAGGTCAAGCAGCTTATCTATTTCATCAGGTTTAATATCTCCTGCCACCATCCTCTTCATAATCCTCCACATCCATCCAGTACCTTCACGGCATGGTGTGCATTGCCCACAGGACTCATGCATATAAAAGTGTGATAACCTCTCTATTGCAGCTATTATATCAGTTGATTTATCCATCACTATTACAGCAGCAGTACCAAGCCCTGATTGTGCAGTTCTTAATGAATCAAAATCCATTTCAATAGTATCGCATATAGATTTTGGAATTAATGGCACTGAAGACCCACCAGGTATTACAGCAAGTAAATTATCCCAACCCCCTCGCACTCCACCTGCGTATTTTTCAATCAATTCACGTAATGGAATTCCGAGCTCTTCTTCAACATTACACGGGTTGTTTACGTGCCCTGAAATACAAAAGACCTTGGTACCAGTATTATTTGGTTTACCAAGAGATGCAAACCATTCTCCTCCGCGATTCAGAATATCTGGAACCATGGCTATAGTTTCAACGTTGTTTATTGTAGTTGGGCAGCCAAAAAGTCCAACACCTGCAGGAAATGGAGGTTTCATGCGAGGAAAGCCCTTTTTTCCTTCAATTGATTCAAGTTGAGCTGTTTCTTCTCCACATATGTAAGCTCCTGCACCCCTATGGATAAACACATCAAGATCATAGCCTGATTTGCAGGCATTTTTTCCAATTAAACCTTCTTTATAGGCTTCCTCAAGTGCCTTTTTTAGAACTAAATATTCATTATAAAATTCACCCCTGATATAAATATATGCAACTGATGCGCTGATCGCTCTGCCGGCCAGGAGAATTCCCTCAAGTAACTTATGTGGCTCATATCGCAATATATCTCTATCTTTACATGTACCAGGTTCTGACTCATCTGCATTGACTACTAAATATGTTGGTTGTTTTTTTGGAAGATTTTTGGGCATAAAGCTCCACTTAAGGCCGGTAGAAAATCCTGCACCTCCTCGACCTCTCAAACCAGATTTCTTTACTTCATCAATGATTTTTTCTGATCCTAAATCTAGTAACTCCTTTGTTTTTTGCCAGCTACCACGTTTTTTTGCACCCTCAAGTAGTGGAGTTTCTTTACCATTTAGGTTGGTGAATATTTTGTCTTGTTCTTTTAGCATGTTTTTCAAAATTTGTGAGTGATCCCGACGCGATTCGAACGCGTGACCCACTGATTAAAAGTCAGTTGCTCTACCGGCTGAGCTACGGGATCATTTCATTTTTCAGCTATACTAAACATCAATACAGTTTTTATCCATTTTAATCAAACTAAAATTTTCATGTGTGGTTAAATAAATTATATAATATACTGCGTTAGTGATAATTTAGTTAAAAAATTTTTAAAGGAAAACTTCTTGTTAATTTTCAATTCACAGATTCATTTGGCAAAGCTTATAGTGTGATGTAAAAATCTGAGAAGACAAAAAGATAGAGAATTGTACATAACTGCAGAATTTGTGCACTATTTAGCAATAGCCTAACAGATAAATATTTCTTGCATTTCAGCCTGAGTGATTTATGCTTTAAGCAAGAATTACCTGGGGGTATAGCTCAGCTGGTAGAGCATCTGTTTTGCACGCAGAAGGTCAGCGGTTCGATCCCGCTTGCCTCCACCAGTCTATATTAGCTCTAGCCGCCACAAAACCTGTCAAAGCAGCTTATTTTAATCTATGAGGATTTTATACTACTTCCCTGAAAATCCCTATTTCTTTTCGTAACTTTTCTCTACACAAGTAATGTTGGTTATTACAATTGTAATATATACCAACTTAACAATAAATTAATCAATAAATGTTAGAATACTAACAATTAATTTATTGGTAACGCCTATGAGTGGAAAAAAGCATGTTTTTAAGATGGTACCTGGAAAAGAGGTGTTTAGAAAAACCCCGACTAAATTGATAAAGTGGCCTGAAGGTTATGATCCTACAATGTCTATTAAAAAAGTTGAGCTTGTATCGCTGGATGATAAAAACGATGTAGCACTAGGCTTATTACCTATAAAACTTTGCGGCAGTTCTTGCCTAGACAGTTACATATGTCTGGAGGAAGAAAATGAAGGAAATCTGGTAGCCAAAGATTATAAAAGTGATTCTAACTTAGATTATGTAAAAAGTAACCATACATTTGTATATTACGGTAATGAGTTGGCTAAGTTATCATATACAAGAGAACTTGTGCAGCCTTTCAAAACTATGTGTAGCAGTTCTATTAAATCAAAAAAATTGGAATACAAATATGTAACATGGGAAGATTCAGATACTGGCAACAATAAATATTATTTTTCAGACGAGGCAGGAAATATAATCGATTCACCTGACAATGAGGTATTACAAGACATTATGTTATACTACGGTGAGAGACATATAAGAGATGTGCTACTGTTGCTATCAAGCACGTTTACCAAAGTTTTTATTCAGGGCCTAACAGACGACCAACTAAAAACTCTTACCAATACTCTTAGTAACGAGCAACTGCAAAAAATAATTCCTGAACTGAGCTCAAGCCAACTACAGACCTTAGCAAAGAACTTAACAGATGAACAACTCCAAGCTTTAGTGGATCATCTAACCAATCACCAATTACAAACTCTTGCTCAGGAACTAAATCCAGAAAAGTTACAAATAATTGTTCCTATTTTAAATGATGCTCAGCTTGAAGCTCTAGTTAGAGACTTAAATCCAGAGCAAGTAAAAGAAATTTTACCTCACTTAAAAGTGGATCAGTTCAAAGCACTTATTAAAACTTTAAATGACGAACAATTTACAGTGCTTGCAAAAGACTTGGCTGAGCACCACTTGACAATACTTTCTAAAGAATTAGAAGGTGACCAGTTGAAAGCTTTAGTAAATAGTCTGCAAGAAGACCAACTGAAAGACTTAGTTAATAAGCTTGATCATGATAAACTTGGCATAATTGCTCAGGATTTAACTGATTCTAATAGGATCCAGATTATCATTAAGTCTTTAGCTAACAACCCAGAAAAACTTCAAGCTTTTGCTCGCAATATGTCTAATGAGCAGTTTAAGGAACTTTTGGATAACGTGGGTGCAGAAGAGCTTAAAGATATCATTCACAAACTGCCTTATGAGAAAGTGACAGCTGTGATTGGTGATCTCGGCAGTAAGGATCAGTCTAAAGCTATTATTGATGCATTAAAAGAGAAACTTGAAGAGCAAAATGGAAAGATAGGAGAGCTTATGGATAAGATTGACCAGATGCTTCCTGAGCAAAGTGAAGCAAATTGGGATAATGCACATCTATCACCTTACGTCTTTCAAGATACTAATACTGAATTTACAGTAATAGATGTTTAGTGCGAACTTGGATACTTATAAATTAATGTTTATAAGTTAAAAGAAAAAACAGTTTGCATGTGAAACTAAAAAATAATTTAAACTTTAATAATTTATGGAGGTAATTTATATGAGCAAGAACTCGCAAAACCTTGTACAAAATGAGGATAATTTTACTACTGGTAATAAAGAAAAACTTATAAGCGCTCTTGATCTTATTATACTTAAGACAGGTACTGATAAGGATATACAAGACCTTGGCAAAACAGCAAGTGGTCATACTGTTAAAAAAGCAGTTGATGCATTAGTTAATAATATAAATGAACAACTTATTAGTGGGTTGAATATTATGTTAGGAGAAGAGCAAGCTAAAGTTAAAAGTTTGGAAGATATTATAGGCAACGATGATGCAGGATTAAAAAAAGATCTAAGTGAGTTAGCAGGTAAGGTAAATAGTATGTTACCTGAGGAGGCACCAACCCATCCTGATATATTGTAGTAGTTAGGAAAGTAACAGCCTGATACAGGCTGTTACTCTTTCCACATACCATTTCAGTGTAGCTGAGTTGATTTTAAAAGTATAATTTTTTATAGGAGTTAATATGAGTAATTACAGTGTAAAAGAAAGCGAAAAAGACTATGAATCAATAGGAAGAACAGTCGAAGACGAATATAGAATAATAGATGACATAGAAGTCAAAATTAAGCCTAAATCTTTTGAGAGCAATAAAGAAAAGAATGCGTCGGTTGGTTATGTTCACAAAGTTCTAGACAAACTAATCACAGAATTAAACGACACATTTGTTTCTGACTTGGATTACCAATTGAGGCTTAATGCAAACTATGTTCAGAATAAATTGAGTAAGGATTTATATGATTTGGACAAGGTAGTTATCGATACTAGTAAGAATTATGAAATTTTGGAAAAAAACTTTAATAATCTAAGAGAAGAAGTTGAAAAATTAAAAATAGGAACGGTTAGTGATGACAACATAGATGAATGGGAAGCACCAACTCACCATGATATATTATAGTAGTTAAGAAAGTCACAGCTTGCTAGCAGGCTGTGACTCTCTCTACATACCGTTTCAATACAGCCAGGTTAAGGAATCTATTTTAAAACTTTCGGCATATAGTTCTCATCATGTTTTGCAAACACCGTATCTGCAAGAAAGGTATTATTATCAAACATTTTACCTTGCACAACAACACCACTTTTTTCTGAAAACATTGGTGGAAGTATTCCCTGGTATTTTACCACAACGCTTTTGTTAAAATCTGTCATTTGAAAAACTACTTCACTTTCGCTCCGTATCACACTATCTTCAACAACCATTCCACCAATATGGATTGGCTTTTGACTATTTGGTAAAGCTATTGCCTCACTTACTGTATAGAAAAATGAGATATTTTCTTTGAGCGTTGTTAAAATAAAAAAGACTATGCAGCTTAAAAAGCAGAAAATTCCTGAAGTTATAAGTAATCGCTTATGTTTCTTCTTCATTATTATCTTTCAGGTTTTCTAGAATTTTTTTACTTTTAATATAGCAAGAAATGGTAAAAATCAGTTCTCCGGTAATCAACGTAAAACTAATAAGGTAAGCAAAAATTACATATGTATTCATAATGCACTGCCAATAAATAACTCACCTGAATCAAAATAAATTAAGCTTCCATCCTTTTGCTGCAACACCAATTTACCACTTTTATCTATATCAGCAAAAATTCCTTCATACAATTTGTCAGCTAACTTTACACTGATTTGTTCATGCATTTTGAATGCTTTTTTTAACCACATTTCTCTTATAGCATAAAACCCATCAAATAGCCATTGCTTTCTTAGCTTATTAAAATTTATTATTAATTTTTTTAGTAGATCTATGTTAGACACAGACTCACCGTAATTGCTAATGCACGTTGTTCCTGGAAGTGGTGCATGATTGACATTAATTCCAATTCCTATAATGAGCCAATTCGAATTGGATCTTTTTTCAAGCAATATTCCACTTATTTTCTTGCCATCGATTAGAATATCATTTGGCCATTTATACTGGAGATTTAGACCATTTATAAATGACAGTATAGTATTTCCAACAGCAAGAGCAGTAACAAAAGTCAATTCTGTTAATTTGCTGACATCCGCAATTTTATTCACCAAACCCCTCTCTGTCATCCCAATGCCCTCTGATGTCATCCCAGTGCTTGACACTGGGATCCATTCTTCTTTTTTTCTAGATTCCATCGTCACGCGCTGGAATGACACCGAAAGCTGGCTTTCATTAAGATAATCGTTAAAGAGGTTTATTACCAAACTCGCATAAAAATTACCCTCTGGAGAAATCCAGTTTTTTCCAGTGCGCCCTCTACCCTCTGTTTGTTTATCGGCAATAATAACGGTTTCATTTGATATTCCTCTCCCAATTAAATCCAACGCTTCTTTATTAGTGCTTGAAACTTCTTTGTAATGATGAATATGAAAACCCTCAGGGATCACCTTGTCAGTCCTTTAGTTCAATGAGTGAGTAAAACGTACAAGAAAAGAACGAGGTTGATCAGTGAAGCCACTGAAGTAATAATGAATAGACCCTTAGAATAAGCAACCTTATTACCACTAGCTTTATCAAAATACATAACTTTCATGATATTTAAATAATAGTAGCATGATATCACACTCGCTATTACAAGGATCAAGGACAGGCTGATAAAGCCAGAATTTATTAAACTTTTGAATATAAAAAATTTAGCGATAAAACCTGCAAGTGGAGGTATTCCCGACATCGAGAGTAACAGCACAGAAAGATGAAATGCTACAATTGGGCGTTTCTTCCCTATACCAGATAAATTTGCAATATCACAATCGTCATCGTCAATTTGTACGAGATATGAGAATAGCCCTATGCTTGTGATGATATATATCACCAGATACATTAAGGCACTATCTGTTCCTGCTTGTGTAAAAATAGAAAGTGAAGCAAATATAAAACCAATGTGACCAATTGAACTGTAAGCAAGCAGCCTTTTTAAGTTTTGCTGACGCAAGGCCCCAAAAGCTGAGATAAGCACAGACAATGCTGAAACGTATAAGAAAATAGGCTGAACATAACTTTTTACATTTACTAACTCTTCATTCATCAATCGAATTAAAAATGTTACAAGTGCAGCTTTTGGAGCTGTAGAAAAAAACGCAGTTACTATGGTAGGTGCACCTTGATAGACATCTGGAGCCCACATATGAAAAGGAGCAATAGCAAGCTTGAAACACAAACCAATTAGGATAAAGACTAATCCAAAAACTATTCCATAAGTTATCTGATGGCTTTGCAAGAATGAACCGAGCTCAGAGAAATTGACTTGTCCTGTATATCCATAAAGCAGCGACATTCCATATAGCATAATGCAGGAAGATAGTGCACTAAGTGTAAAATATTTCACTCCTGCTTCACATGAATAAGCTGAATCTTTATTAAAGCTCGCAAGAACATACAAAGATATACTCATCAACTCAAAAGCTAAATAAAAAGAAATCAGACTATTTGCTGAAACCAAAGTTATCATGCCAAATAGCGCAAAAAGAATCAGTATTGAAAATTCATATTTATAGTCATATTTTGATAAATTCAGCATCAAAAGTATTAAAATTCCTGTGCTGAGAATTAACCCTTGGGCTGACCTGATGTATAAATTGAGTTTTAACAACGAATTAAAGAGAAAAATTTCATTGTTTTCTGCCGAAATAATTAAAATAATCAAAGTTACCACTGTGCAGCCAAGTGCTAATAAGTTGATAGTTCGGCGGTTAAATATAATTCCAAGCAGCAGCAACACTAACGAGGAGATAATAGAGAACGTTTCCGGCAATATCTGTATATAATTCATAGCGCATTATATTTGACTAACAAATTTGCCATACATGGCTTCAAATAATTCAGTGCAAGGGTTGGGTAGAATCCAAGCAAAATAACAAACACTGCAAGCAGAATTAAGACAGAAAATTCTATGCTATCCAAGCGGTTATTTAATAATTTAGAATAGCTAACCCCCCATATTATTTGCTTACATAAATTCAGCATATAAACTGCGCTTAAAATAGTGCCAAGTGCGATAAATCCTGTAAAAAACCCTATGCTCTTAAACATTCCAACCATAGCCAAAAACTCACCTATGAATCCAGATGTTCCAGGTAGCCCTATTGAAGCCATTGAAAATAAAATGAACATAAAACCAAATTTTGGCATTGTGTTTACTATGCCAAAATATTTTGCAATCTCCAAAGTTCCAGTTCGAGTATATAGCATTCCAACACACAAAAATAAAGCAGCAGAAATAAGGCCATGACTAATCATTTGAAATATGCTACCCAGTACTCCTTCCTCACAAAATGAAAAGAGGCCAGCAGTAACGATCCCCATATGTGCTATTGAAGAATAAGCTATTAACTTCTTTATATCATCTTGAGCAAACGCAACTAGAGAAGCATATATTACCGCAATAATGCTCAGCACAACAACGAAATTTGAAAAATACAAACTTGCCTGAGGAAGCATTGGAATAGAAAACCTTAAAAATCCATATCCCCCCATTTTAATAAGCAAGCCAGCTAAAATCACAGATCCAGAAGTTGGTGATTGCACATGCGCATCAGGAAGCCAAGTGTGAAATGGAAACATCGGTACTTTTATTGCAAAAGAAATAAAAAATGCAATCCATAGCAATGACTGCACTTCAAGATCAAGACTTGGCACTAATGTAGCTAATTTTTGTATATTAAACGTCCCAAAAGTGCTATAGATGTACACCAAGCCAAGTAGGAATAATAATGAGCCAGTTAATGTATAAAGAAACAACTTAAACGTTGCATATACCCTGTGTTTTCCTCCCCAGATGCCAATAATAAAGAACATTGGTATTAAAACAGCTTCAAAAAACACATAAAAGCTTATAGCATTCAGTGAAACGAAAAAACCGACTACAAAACTCTCAAGCAGTAGAAACAATGCCATATATGGACTGAGGGTCGTATAACTCATTTTGCAGTTGTAGAGTATACAAATTACAAACAAGAAAGTTGTAAGCAGAAGGAAAAGCAACGATATACCATCTATCCCTATTCCAACATTTCTAATTGGGTAGCTGACAAACTGAAAGTCCGCATTGTTATAATCAAATTCTATACAAGCTACAATGCTAAGCAAAAATGGAAGTACAGCAAAAAATAGGGCAAGGAATCTTAGGTGTATAGATTGATGATTAATCCTGATTAAGGATAAAATCAACGCTCCTATCAGTGGAAGCAAGAATATACTAAGTAACAACACCTTCTATTTAATTCCAATAATATATAAAGCACCGATTATTAAAGTAACAAACATAATAAGTGCATAATCAAATATATAACCAGTTTGCAACTTTATAGAACTTTTTGAACATTCATTAACCAACCTTACAACACCATTTGGTCCAAATGAATCAATAGCCTTAACATCAAACTTCCATAGAAGCCTAGATATAAACCTTATTGGTACAATTATAACAAACTCATACACCTCATCAAAGTACCATTTATTCTGCAAAAATTTAAGTAAAAATTTACTCTTAATTTGCCTAATTACTTGATATTGGTAAATTAGGTACGCAAGTGCTATTCCACTTAGGCTCGCCAAGGTTGGCAGTAGTTTTATAAAGAAATTATGAACTCCATGCTCATCAACCACCACTAAACTTGATTTCCAAAACGCATTACTAGTTATGTTCAAAATATTTGCTCCCCACACTCCAGAAAATACCGATCCAAAAGCAAGTATCAGTAATGGTATAAGCATAATCTTCTGTGCTTCATGTATATTAATTTTACTTTGTTTTTGGCTGTGGAACACAAGAAGCAATAACCTCCAAGAGTAAAACGCTGTGAAGAATGCAACAACTAAGCTTATTACAAAAGCAAAGCTATCCGTGCTATAAGCATGTTCAATTATCAAATCCTTTGAGTAAAAACCTGCAAATGGAAATATTCCAGAAAGCGCAAGAGACCCAATCCACATGAGAGTGTAAGTGCAAGGGATTTTCTTCCAGCAATTTCCCATTTTCTGAATGTTTTGCTCATGATGCATTGCATGAATCACATTGCCAGCACCAAGAAATAGTAGAGCTTTAAAAAAAGCGTGGGTCATTAAATGAAAAATAGCAACATTGTAAGCAGAAAGCCCACATGCCATGAACATATAACCAAGTTGACTGCAGGTTGAATAAGCAATTATTTTTTTTATATCATTCTGAGTAATCGCAACGGTGGCTGCAAAAAAAGCAGTAAGTGCACCAACGATAACTATTAATTCTCGTGCCACATTTGATAACTCAAACAATGAAGAACATTTTGCTATTAAAAATATACCGGCTGTTACCATCGTTGCTGCGTGAATGAGTGCAGAAACAGGGGTTGGCCCTTCCATTGCATCTGGCAACCAAACATGTAAACCAAGCTGTGCAGATTTACCCATACAGCCAATAAAAAGTAATATGCATATTATATGAATTACTTTGAATTCACAGCAGAATGCCCTAATGTTCTGCGCGCCAAGAAGATCAGCTGTGTCAAAAACTTCAGTAAATTTCAAAGAGTGAAATGTATAATAAATAAGAAAGATTCCAATCAATAGTGCAAAGTCTCCTACCCTATTCACAACAAATGCTTTAATTGCTGCATTATTTGCAGAATATTTTTGGAACCAAAATCCTATGAGTAAATAAGAACACAGGCCAACTCCTTCCCAGCCAAAAAAAAGCTGCACGAAATTATCGCTTACAACCAGCACAATCATGCAAAATGTGAACAGCGATAGGTAAGAAAAAAACCTCGACTTCCCATGCTCCATATAGCCGATAGAATAGAGATGCACTACCAGCGAAACGGTGGTAATAACAATCAGCATTAAGGATGAGAGAGCATCCACACTAATTGCCCAATTTACTTTTAATACACTTAATGAAAATAAAGGAAATAAACTCAAGTGATAATTTTCAGAGAAGGTAAGAAAAACATACCAAGATAAAACTGCAGATATTCCAATCCCTGCCGTTGTAATTAACTGACCAAAAACATCCTTTCTAAAAAGTGCTGCAAATAGTGAACCAAAAAGTGGCAAAAATACTATTAATTTCAGTATATCCATCATACTTTCATTCTTTCATTAAGTTTGCTTGTTCAACATCTATATTGCCACGGCTTCTATAATATACAACCAATATTGCAAGTCCAACTCCTGACTCTGCTGCCGCAACAGTCAACACAAACATCACAAAGATTTGCCCAACTATATCATTCATAAAGGCAGAAAAAGCAACTAGATTGATGTTAATCGCCAACAATAATATTTCTATTGATAACAATATATTGATTATGCTCTTACGGTTGATGAAAATACCGCACACCCCAACAGTGAACAAAATAGCAGCAACTATCAAAAAATGATTTAATCCTATTTCCATTCCACTCCTTTTCCAAATTTAGCCTTAACCAATTTTACAGATGAAGATTGCGTCAATTGCTTTAATACATTCTGTTTTTTAACTCCTTTTTTCTTGTCCTGCAAAGTAAGAGCAATTGCACCGACAATTGCAACAAGTAGCAAAATTCCAGAAAGATGAAAAGCGTACATGTAGTCGGTATACAGCAAATTACCAATAGCTTTCACATTATTGGTATTATAGTTTATAACATTGCTTATATTCGGTGCTGAGCTGCGGATTACAAAGCTGATGACTAGAAAAAACACAACACACAACATAGCACCAAGAGTGCAATGCTTTGCAAAACCCTGGCGCAACCTTATGTAGTCAATATCGAGCATCATAACTACAAAGAGGAACAACACCGCAACCGCACCGATGTATACTATCAGCACCATCATAGCAATGAATTCAGCTCCAAGGAGAATAAAAAGCACTGCAGAGTTAACGAAGGTGAAAATTAAAAATAATACTGCATGCACAGGATTTCTTACACTAATTACGCATACAGCAGATAAAATGCTAAGAATTGCAAAAAAATAAAAGAAAAAAGGCATCGATACTTTAACTGCAACAATAGTTACTAATTTAAAGTAACTATCGTAGTAAAGTCAATATTATATTAAACGTTTAAAAACATTGTACTACAAAGCTCCAGCTCCATTTTAAATTATTATATAGAGCATTTTCTCAGTAATGCAATAAACACTTAACTTGTTCTTGATAATTTTAATTTATTAACGTATAATATATGTATATTCATAATTAATGGCAGCGCGAAATGTACAACATATTTGGTTATTTCAAAACTTGTAACACACAAAGTGGTAAATTAAATAGTGAAAGTTATCAGTACACTACAAGAGATTACATGACAATTTACTTCAATAACACACTAGCAAGTTTCAGTAGATCATGGAGAGAATTTAAAGAAAAAGCGTATGGATTTATGTATGATATCGGAACTTGGTTGAAAGAAACATATGAAAATCTCACTGAACGACCTGCAACGCATAACCACTATGCCTCAAAGTTCCCTGTTAAAGTTGAAGAAAGAGAAATGGAGGAGCTAAACCGTACATATAAGTCATTCCAAACTCCACCTATCCACCTAACAAACAGCAGCCTAGATCAGATCAATTTATCGTTACCCACCACATCCAAGCTGCCTAACAAAGGTATATACAAAACGTAACACTTGAGTGAAGCATTCTTTAACTGTTCTATTCAATAAAACCTTTACAATATTTCAATCATAGGTTTAACTTTACGAAGTTATAATCTATAGGGCTACGATGAACGATTATCTCTCACTGCTAAATCCAGAACAACAATCAGCTGTAACTAACATAGATGGACCAGTTTTGATACTGGCAGGAGCCGGGACGGGAAAAACAAGAACGATTACTTCAAGAATAGCACACATAATTAGAAACGGTCACGCTTATTCTGATGAGATATTAGCAGTTACATTTACAAATAAAGCAGCAAATGAGATGGTATCAAGGGTACTTGAGCTAACGGGCACAAACATACCATGGCTTGGCACTTTCCATGCAATTGCAGCAAAAATTTTGCGCATGCACGCAGAAATTGTGGGCTTAAACCCCAATTTTACAATCATTGGTGTGGATGACCAATTACAGGTAATAAAAAATATTATCAATGAAATAAATCCTGATTACCTATCAGAAAAATGTAAGACCATTATGAATATTATTCAGCAATGGAAAGAGAAGTGCTTATTGCCATCTGAAGTGGAAGATATTCAATCATTTAGGCCAGTATATGTAACTGCACTCAAGGTCTATCACCAGTATCAGGAAAGGTTGAAATTCCTTAACTCTGTCGATTTTGGTGACTTATTGCTATATAACATACAACTCTTTAATCAAAAGACCGAAGTTCTGTCCTACTACCAAAACAAGTTTAAATATGTCATGGTAGATGAATATCAAGATACAAATGCGATACAATATCTTTTGCTAAAATACCTTGCAAAAGAGCACTCAAATATTTGCTGTGTAGGAGATGATGACCAGTCGATATATAGTTGGCGTGGTGCAGAAGTTGAAAATATTTTGAAGTTTTCTGATGATTTTAAAAATGCAAAAACCGTTAAACTAGAGTGTAACTACAGGTCAACATCCCACATACTTGCAACTGCGTCATATGTTATCAATCACAATAAGACTCGCTTAGAAAAAAAATTGTGGACAACAAACATTGAAGGGGAAAAGGTAAATCTAATAAAATTATGGGATGGGAAAGCTGAAGCAAGGTTCATAAGCGAACAGATATTGAAACTCAATAAATACAGATTTAGTGACATTGCAGTGCTGGTAAGGGCCACTTTTCAAACTAGAGTTCTCGAAGAGTATTTTATAAAATATTCAATTCCCTACAAGATTATAAGTGGCGTAAAATTCTACGAACGTCAGGAAGTCAGGGATATAATTGCATATTTAAGACTTGTTACAAACAATAACGATGACTTAGCTTTCGAAAGGATAGTAAATCGGCCAAAAAGAAGCATAGGAGCTACAACTCTAAAGAAAATATACACGACTGCTCAGGATAACAAAATTTCTTTTTTTGAGGCAGCAAAAATATTAGTTAATAGTAATCAGGTAACCGAAAGAATTAAACTCTCACTCAACGATTTTTTAAATAAAATTAAAGCTTGGGAAGAAATAGTAAGCGTAAAACCACTGCATGAATTCGTTAAAATCGTAGCAAACCAATCAGGATATATTGAAATGCTTGAAAATGAGGAGGTAACAGGCTTAGCACGAATAGAAAATGTTAAAGAGCTCATCTCATCTTTAAAAAATTTCGATAATGCCACAACTTTCTTGGAGCATATAAGTCTGGTGATGGAAGTGGATAATATGAATAACGATGACACCGTATATGTTATGACTCTTCATGCAGCCAAAGGACTTGAATTCCCGTGCGTGTTTCTACCTGGTTGGGAAGAGGGATTATTTCCTCATCAAAGATCTTTTGATGACAAAAGTGGTAAAGCTTTAGAAGAAGAAAGGAGACTCGCATATGTTGGCATAACCAGAGCCAAAGAAAGGTTAATCATTTCATGTGCAGATAGGAGGGAAATTAACAACCAGTGGCAACCGATGCGCACTTCTCGGTTCATTAAAGAATTGCCAAGAGAAAATGTTGAGGTAATTAAAAGCAACATTGCCTACTGTTGAAGCTATAATTGCAGATAAACATATCTTACAAATCTGAATTACTTTAACTATATGTTTCTCTTGGCAAAAATTCTGTAACCGTTCACACTTAATTCTTCAATCTCATACCAATTTCTATTACATAACAAACAAATAGACAATAGAAGTGAGAAGGTTATACTAAGGCAGTATAATGATGGAGTTTTGGAATGGCATTGGTATCAGGTTGCAATTTTAGCTTACATTGTGCCAATCTTTCTTCAATTGCTGCTCGCATAAATTCTGCCTGTCTTTTAGTTCTGCAGTGCACTATCGCATCATCCACATATCTTTCAAATGGTACTGTTGGGTGATTTTGTTTCATCCATATATCAAATGCATGGTACATAAATATGTTTGAAATGATTGGGCTTATTGAACCTCCTTGCGGAACTCCTTTTTTCCCTAACTACCTTACTGCCATCTGCTTGCTGAATAGGGGATTTCATCCACCTTTCAACATACAGTATGACCCATTTGCAGTCTGTGTGCTTCTTGATAGCCTGCAGTGCTAAATTGTGGTCCAGATTGTCGAAAAATCCTGTAACATCAACAGCTTTCTTGGTAATCGTATCCTGTCTCCAATAAACAGCGGTTTTGCTATGTATCCTTGATCAGCAAAAAACTTACGTAAAGTTGGAGCCTTGTATTTAGCTTGAGTGAAAAGATTTAGAGCACCATCACGATCTTGAACACTTGCACTATGAACATCAGCCGCAATAATTAAGCCCACTGTATCTACAACAATATGACGTTTTCTACCCTTTATTTTTTTTCAGCATCATATCCTCTGGATCCCCTTTTTGAGTGGTTTTTACTGATTGACTGTCAATTATTCCTACTGAAGGTGTTTCATTTTTACCAAACATTTTTCTTACCTCTTTTACTAGCATATTATGTATTTTTTCCAATTTGCCATTACTACGTCACCTGAGAAAATAGTCATACACCGTCTTCCATGGAGGAAAATCTTTCGGCAGCATTCTCCATTGACAACCACCTCTCATTATATACCTTATTGCATTAATAATTGTTCTGATATTGTGCTTTCTTGGCCTCCCTATCTTTCCTTGTGCAACATGTGGCTCCAAAATTTCCCATTCCTTATCACTTATATCACTTGGATACAATTTTCCCTCCTATTTTTTACTTACACTATCATATTTTTTTCCTCATTCCTTTTCAAGACATACTCTTAGACAACTGGACGTCAAGCCTATCCTAGTGCTGCATATCAAGCTCATACTCAGTATGTAAATCTTTGACTAAAGCTACAGCGCATTCTTTTTGAACAATTATACTGATTTTGATTTCAGATGTTGTGATAGCAAGTATTTCTATCTTTTTTTCGCTTAAAACCTTGAGTGTGCGGTGCATCACTTCAGTGTTAGACATAACACCAATACCAATTATTGAAATTTTAGCTACATTATCGTTTATAGCATAATTTTCATTCTTATTCAGTAACTTTTCCATTGAATCAATATCAAATTTGGAGATAACAAAACTTGACCCATGTATCATATCAATTTTAACGTTTGCTCCTGCTATATCTCTTAAAGTACGCAAGTTATTTGCAAGGTTAGTGAAAGTTACAAGAGCTTCATTAGTGCTATAAGTTATTCCAGTAATTAAGTATCTCTCTAGTACATCCCTTTTGTGTAGCACTGTGGTGCCTTCTACTTCCTTAAAAGTGGATAGCACTTGCACTTTAATGTTATGTTTCATTGCAAGTTGTACTGAACGATTATGCAGTATTTTAGCACCAGATGACGACATTTCCAACATTTCATCGTAAGAGATAAATTTGAGCTTGCGTGCCTTTGGAACAATTCTCGGGTCTGCTGTATATATTCCATCAATATCAGTAAAAATTTCGCAAGTTCTAACACCAAAGGCTACCGCGAAGGCAACTGCTGATATATCAGAGCCTCCTCTTCCAAAAGTAGTGATTCTATCATCATTTATACCCTGAAAACCAGCAATGATCGCAGCAGTATAACCCTCAGCAAAAGATCTTTTCACACGTTCAATCTTTATTGTTTTTATTTTAGACTCAGAATAAAAATCATCAGTTGCAATTGGTAACTGCCAGGCAAGCCACGATTTAGCATTAACTCCGATCGATTGGAGAGTGATAGCTAATAGACCGCAAGAGATTTGTTCTCCTGCTGAAAGCATAACGTCATACTCTGATAACTCTTGTCTATAACTTAAATTTGAGATTTGCCTAGCCTGAAAAACCATTTGGTCAGTAAATCCTGCAACAGCAGATACAACAACGATTACATTACAACCTTTCTCAATATCGTTTTTTATCAAATTTGCAACTCGGTTTAAATCAGTTAGCGAAGTCCCACCAAATTTTTTTATGATTATTTTGTCCATAGTTACAATATAACTCTCTTCTGAAGAAAAATATAGTTTTTGTAGAGATAGCAGCTTGCAAGCCATTCAGAAAAGGGAAGACAAAGCTATAGAACACGTCATACCGCCGCGGCGCTAACTAGTAGCGGAATGACGAATTTGTTGTTTTAAAATTGTCAGTAAATCTAAGTTAGTTTAGCTATATAGCACGAACTAAACCACTAAGCAGCAGAAGACCTTGCATGACCTCCAAAAAATGCTTTTACTCTTTCAAGATAAGTAGGTGGTTCTGCAGGGATTTCTATATTATACATTGAATAATACACTGCTTCCTTTATACTATCATCTGTAACTAATTCCCTTAATTTTTGCTTTATGGCACCTCTTTGAATACTTTTTCCATACTCTTCGTAAAATTTTATGTAAAGCTCTTTAAAGACAAATTCTCTTATTTCTATTATTGATTGGTTAATGTTGCTCTTCACCTCATCGCTTATATTATTTTTATCCGCATAATCTTCGGAGTAAAAATCTTCAAACTTGTCTACCAAAATTTTTAATTTTTTATAATTGCAATATTCTTTTAAAAATCTTTCAGTAAATTTAGGTGTTAATACGTTCACTGCTCCATTTATTTGAACCAAGAAATTATTTTTCGCTTCAAGACAACTAAGCGAATAAATAATACGATCGAACATTCCCAGAGTACATAAACCAAGTCCATCCTTTAAATTCATTAGTAATAGTGAATTCACATCTGATTTTTGATTCTTAGCAGCAGTTGAAACTAAGTTTGCAGCTTGTGTGAGAGTTAGTCCAGTTTTTGATTCTTGCCAAGCTGCTTCATTGGAACCATTAAAGTTAAGATAAAGTTTTAATTGCTCTTTTTGCTCAGTTGTAAGCTCATCTGAATTATTTATGTAGTCTTCAAACTCTTTATTGAGTACATTTGGTTGAGCTCCAAATTTCTGTTTTAACTCTTGAGCGCATTGGAGAATACTATGTTCAAAACTACTCGTGTGAACGCTCTGACTGCCAGTGCCCACATCACTTACATTAAACAAAAAGCTTAGCTGCTTTACATTCAAACCCAAAGGTGAGAAAAGCCTCACTAATGGATACTTTATCAATTCAAGAAGTGCCACTGGAATTAGCAGTGCATAATTTAACAATAATAAACCAAAATTAAATATAAGAAACCCACGTAGAGCTGATACCTTTGATGCAATATACAAAAATGGAAGCTGTAGGTAATATATCAAGTGTATACTGAAGAATAAGATTTTGTCCTTTAATTTTATTGTTGGACCTTTATAAACCTCAAACAACATGCTATTGCTATCAATATTGTTGTTTTTAAAGGAGGTATAGTTGTTTATGATCTTCTCTTGCAAGGGAAGAAGCATTTTATTCAGGCAAATAAACGCAGCAATAACAATAAAACCTGTAGCCAAAAATGCTAGTGCAGGGCTAGAAGTGCTTGTAGATAAATAGGCATAAAGACCATCAACAATTAAGTTTTTGTATAATCTTTCAAAGGGACGAACTAGAATCGGGTCAAGGATATAGTTAACAAGAAGATTTAAATAATACACGAGAAACAAAAGTGCAATCAAAAATGCAATAATACTACAAACAACCAAAAATGCTTTTAATCTCGGATTCATAACCCCCTCTTAATAATCTGTTAATATAATCTATTTTAGGAATAAATTGAAAAAAATGCAAGTTTTTATGTTAAAAGATCAATTGAAATTTCTGAGTTTAGGGTATATTGTTAATCTATTTAGATAAGAATTATTGTGTCAAATAAAATAGGTTTTTGGGCTATTTTTGCCTTAGTGATTAGCAGCCAAATTGGCTCTGGAATTTTTATGCTTCCAATTAGCCTTGCTCCATATGGCATGTATAGCCTTATAAGCTGGATAATATCAGGGCTTGGTGCTATATCTCTTGCTTTAGTTTTTGCCTCACTCTGCGCAAAATTTCCGGAAACGGGTGGCTCTCACGTCTATGTAAAGCATGCTTTTGGCCCTGCTGCAGCTTTTTTTGTTGGTTGGACGTATTGGGTGATCTCATGGGTTAGCACAACAGCCGTAATAGTTGTGGGTGTTGGTTATCTTACACCATTTTTCCATGAAGATATTCAAAACGTACATCTGTTTTTAGAGATGTTATTACTTACAATTATTACACTAATAAATTTTAGAGGAGTAGCTACTGCTGGACGTGTTGAGTTTTTATTGACGGTGATAAAAATTTCTGTATTGCTTGTAATACCTATAGCAGCATTGTTTTTTTTTGATAGAAATAACTTCATCATAAGTGAAGAAATATCAAATCTTACAACATCGCAGATTCTTGCACGTTCTACACTTATTACTCTATGGGGTTTTATTGGAGTTGAATTGGCAACAGCACCTGCAGGGTCAGTTGATAATCCAGCTAGAACAATACCAAGAGCTGTGGTACTTGGAACAATCTCTGTTGCTGTTGTGTATTTTATCAACAATCTTGCAATTATGGGATTAATAAATGGCAATGATTTAGCAAGTTCAAGAGCACCATATGTTGACGCAATAAAAATTATGGCCTCTGGCAATTGGCACTTGATTATTTCTATAACTGCGTTCATTTTTTGTGTTGGTACTTTAAACGCTTGGGTACTAGCTAGTGGACAAGTGGCCCTTGGCCTTGCAAAAGATAAACTGATGCCACAGTTTTTTGCTCAAAGAAACAAGCACGGTTCTCCTTTCTGGGGCATAACAATCAGCTCCGTTGGCACTTCAGTTCTACTAATCCTCACTTCAAGCAACAATTTTGCTAAGCAGATCACATCAATTATCGACTTTTCTGTAGTTTCATTTTTATTTGTTTACCTTGCATGCAGTCTTGCTTTTCTCAAAGTTATTGTGCAAGAAAAGAGTTGTTACAAATTTTTAATTGGCAGTATAGCAACAACCTTTTGCTGCTGGGTAATATTTGAAACTTCTGTGAATACCTTGCTGATCGCAAGCTTATTCACTGCAAGTGGCGTACCTCTTTATTTATTTTGGTATCGCAGAGTTTCTGTATAGCAAATGTTATGTATCTGTTCAGCAGAGTGGCAAAATAAGGTAGACGAGAAAAGACAACTATAGGAAGAAATGGGTGTCATGCCAGTGCGTGACACTGGCATCCAGTTCTTTCGCGCAGTTCCATCAAAAACGTTGTAAAGGATTAATCGCTTTCGTGTTTACCAACTTAGTGCCCAATCTGGATCCCAGATACTGTCTCTGCTGTCAAACAAATTATCCAACAAAATTACAATTAAATGGTTGATTCTTTTTAAGAATACCAAAAAAGACATGCATTAATTTTCGCATTAACGCAAGAACTATGACTTTTGGACATTTGCCTTTACTTGCTAGACGCTGACAAAACTTTTGAAAATGATTATTATGGTTTTTGACTACTATAGCTGGCATATAAAGAGCTTTTCGAATACGCTCAGATCCTATTTTGCATATGCAACTTCTCTTACTTACTGACGATCCCGATTGATAATGTCCTGGCAGCAAAAGCTGTAAATTGTTTAGCATTGTCAAAGTTATCAACTGATGGCATTTCTGCGACAACAGCAACAGCAGTAAGATATCCTATACCTTTTATAGTCTTAAGGTTTTCCACCATATTTTTTAGATGTGGATAGTTATTTATATGCTCATTAATTTCTTTTTCGAGAACAATAATTTGCTCCTCTATTGCCAAAATTACTTTAGATATAGCTTCTTTGCAACTGGAATGCATATTTTTGTTTTCCAAGCGATTTGTCTGTTGCACCTTATCATCTTTTAGCGATTGCATGCAACGCCCTCAAATGCCTCATTTCAGGTGCAATGGGCTTCCAAAGAGCAGGTTTGTTGGCGATACAAAATCTAGCTATCATAGCTGCATCTGATTTATCTGTCTTATTTCTGAGCAGCTCACTTTTGCCAAAAGCTTTCTGGGTTTACTATACTGACATTATGTCCTAAATCATGCATAAAAGTAGCCAAATCTTCTCCATACCAACTAGTTGCTTCAAGACATAAATGAGTAAGATTTGCTCCATGGCCATTGCACCAAACTACAAGTTTTGCAAAACCATCTTGATTATTTTGAAAGACTTTGTGTCGTTTTTTACTGTCCACTAACAAACAAACATCAAATTTCTTTTTTGAAATATCCACACCCAAAATAGCATTTACTTGCATAAAATTGCCTCCAAGACTATAAATAAACTGAGAGTTTAGACTAACCTTGTAATACGGGATATAATTCCAAAAGATACTGTTCAGTCTTTAACTCTATGGGAGGGAAGCAAAATCTGGCTTAATGGCATTAGTGTCGCATCAGCTTCACCCTCCCTGTGAGGTATTTTAGCTCTAATGCCTCACATCATAAAGATACAAGTGTCACGCACTGGGATGACGAGAAAGGAGCACTGGAATTTTTGTTTCAATATTTGTACATGAGCCATGCATCTGAACAGATACAATGTTATAACTAGAGATAATTTTTAAATGATTGATATTTATGAACTACGACTTTTCTTGTTGTCCACTTGTTCAACATTACCCTTCTCAAGTTTACTATCTACTTCTTTTGTGTGTTCATCATCTATACTAGTTTCATCTTTTATCTTACTAGGGTAATCTTCCTGCGATTTTTTATATGCTTCCATGTTGTCATATATAGGGTTACTGATGATTTCTATTTTTTCAGGTGTGAAAATCCTTGCTAAAAATCTCCTTATTATTGGTATTGACCTTAAGAGATCTCTTAGCTTTGAAGATTCTTGTCTTTTGTTTAGAGACTGTTGGTCTATTTTAGAGGTTTTTACACCATACTTTTTATCATCAAAATTTATTGTAGGCTTTCTTTTATTTGAAAGAACACTTTGGGCCTTTGATCCATTGGTTCCTTCAGGCCCTTGAGGTGTAGACATTGCAGGTTTAACCTTAGTTTCATCGTATTCCTTACTCATCTTTCATTTCATTATGTAATATTACTAATATTGCATAATAATAGCTAAATTACAATTAATTGCAAGGTAAAAATATTAAAACAATTGTAAATTTTGTCAGTAAAAATATAATAGAACTTTAAAATTAGAGGTTCATCTATATGAGATACAAAATTGCTGTTATTGGAGCAACCGGAAGAGTAGGGCGTGAGGTATTAAGCACGCTTGCTGAATTTCAAGATGAGGCGATAGATTGCGTTATTGCACTTGCATCGAAAAAATCAGAAGGGAAGAAGGTGAGCTTTGGTGACAAAGAGTTAACAGTTTTATGCCTTGAGGATTATGACTTCGTTGGAACTAATGTAGCCATTTTCTGTGCTGGATCTCATGTTTCTGAAGAGTATGTACCAATTGCAACACAGGCTGGATGCATCGTGATAGATAACAGTTCCCATTTTAGAATGAAAGAGGGTGTGCCACTCATTATTCCAGAGATTAATAAAGAAAAAATTATGGAATATAAAAACCACAACATAATATCCAATCCAAACTGTACTACAATACAGATGCTGCTAGTACTACATCTATTACACCAAAAAGCAAAAATAAAGAGAATCGTTGCTTCAACTTATCAATCAACTTCTGGTGCAGGCAAAGCAGCAATGGATGAGCTCTATGACCAGACAAAAAAAATCTTTATGAACGAAGCTAAAAAACCCAAGATATTCTCTAAGCAAATAGCATTCAATTGCATTCCCCATGTAGGAGAATTCATGGAAAATGGTTCTACAGAAGAGGAATGGAAAATGCAAGAGGAGACAAAAAAAATTTTAGAGGAAGATATAAAAGTTACTGCAACTTGTGTAAGGGTACCCGTCTTTATCGGTCACGCTATGGCAGTAAATGTGGAATTTGATCAACATATCACTGAAGAACAAGCTCGTGAAGTGCTAAGTGAAGCCGAAGATAGTGGAGTTTTAGTGTACAACAGGCGTGAAGATAGTGAATACATAACTCAAATTGATGTTGTACAGGAGAATGCTGTATATGTATCGCGTATTAGAAGAGACAATACTGTTGAGCACGGATTAAATATGTGGATAGTGGCTGACAACCTGCGCAAAGGCGCAGCATTAAATATAGTGCAGATTCTTGAGATTTTGATAAGAGAGCATTTGTCAATCAAGTGCATATAGAGCGCACGTACGTTGTAATTCGAAGGAAATTGTATATCACATGGCAGCGCGTGACGCTGGAATGGCTTTGTTGCATCGCTACTTATGAAAGGCTAACTATAATTAGGATTATAAGCAACTTATTGAAAATCTTGTTTTTTTTGCAATCAATCTGATCAAATTTAAGAATAGTAACTTGTTATTTATATTAATAAATTTAATTCTATTGAAAATAGCTAAAGCATTGAAATTCTTGAATTTTAGCCGGATTAGTGAGTGGTAGTGAAATTTCTTTTACTCAAATTTAGGTATTCACTGACCGTTCTTTTTATAAATACCAGAATAATAAGCTACTGATATTCTCCACCTTTTTTATCTTTAATCCATCATAGCTAGCGATGCAACAAAGCCGGCTGGATTCCAGTGTCAAGCACTGGAATGACACCATTTGCTGTGCAGTTTACCTTCAAAAATGAATGTTCGTACAGCTATGGAATAAATCGCGGTATGACGGTTCGCAGCGGTATAGTAACTCGTCACCCCGCTACTTGTTAGCGGCTGAGATACCGCGGCGGTATGACGTAGAAGCTATACTTTTATACTCACCAACTCAGTATCCAATCTGGATCCAAGTAGTCAAGCTATTCGGATGACACCCTCATAAAGTGAAATGAGATCCCGCTAACACGTAGCGGGATGACGAGAAAGGGGCTACTCGGATGACACCCTCATAAAGCGAAATGAGATCCCGCTAACACGTAGCGGGATGACGGGAAAAGAGGTACTGGGAGACATCCTTCCTGGTAGACCCAAATCACAATGTTCGCACAGTTGTGCGTCACGCGCTGCCGAACACTGTATGGTTATACAAGAAAAATTAAGGCTTAAAAGGAAACTTAAGCAGCTAATAGGACCTAAGCCTTCTTAATAAAACATAAAAAGCTCCTTTACCACCATGTTTTTTCGTAGCTTGCTGGTAGTATAGAACCATATGCTGGATTTTAGTATCATTTAACCACTTATTTAAGTTATTCTTTATAGTGTCTGTTTTATTTGTTGCACTGCCGTATCCCGTAATTACCAATAAACATCTATTCCCTGCTCGATAATTTTTGATAATAAAATCTATCAATTTACAGTAAGCATCCTCTATATTATAGCCATGCAAATCGAGCTTGTCGCTTATAAAATATTTACCCCTATCAACTTTTGATTTTGTGTTTTGGTCAAGACAAAATGATGAGTTACCATTATTGGTATTAAGAAAATTCCCTTGTAAGTCGGAGGTACCTTTATCAACCATAGACTTTATATTTACTTTATGATCAACTTTCAAAGTAACTTTTCCACATTTTATTGGCTTAACATTTTTTTGCCAATCCAACTCATCGTCCGACATAAACGCATTAATCGAATTGTATAATTTTACAACAATATTCAAACATAGTAAAATGTTGCTTATTCTATAAAAACCAGATTTTCGATAATACGATGAAATCGTCAAAAACTAATGAGAATTTTTGGCTGTATGGAAAGCACACCTGCATGTCAGCACTGAAGAATAAAAATAGGCGGTGTATAGAACTGTTAGTAACAGAAAATTTCTATAGAGAACACGAAAAAGAAATTAAGCAATGTGCAAATAGTAAGGGCATTAAAGTTCGATTAGTAGAAAACAAAATACTTAATGACGTTTTACCCAAAGGTGCTAATCATCAAGGGATTGCTTTAAAAGTTGCTCCTATCCTTCATAACTTAAGCATCGAAGAAGTAGCTGAAAGCTCAAACGACAGCTCTACTATAGTCATTTTAGATCAAGTCACTGACACGCACAATATTGGGTCAATTTTAAGAACTTCAGCTTGTTTTAATGTCAATGCATTGGTTTTACCACATAACCACTCACCGAGTGAAAATGCATCTATTGCAAAAGCAGCAAGTGGAGCTTTAGATATCGTTCCGCTAATATACGTTACAAATATAGTGAAAACTATGGAGTATTTAAAAAAGGTCGGCTACTGGTGTTACGGGTTTGATTGCAATGCTAAAGAAAATATAGATGAAATAAAGAGCTTTGAAAAAAAAAGAGTAATCATTTTTGGCTCTGAAGAGAAAGGGGTACGAAGACTAGTTAAAGAAAACTGTGATTATCTTTTAAAAATCCCAATATCAAACGTAATTGACAGCTTAAATGTTTCAAATGCAGCAGCAATAGGCCTATATTCTATTTATATTAAAACAAATGCCAGCGCATAGCTGTTTATAATAAAAACACTTGAAAAAAATATGGTTTTATATTATAATGTGTTAAGTAATGGATAAAAGGAGTTATATTATGTCTTATATGAGAAATGAACAGGATATTCGCTCTCAAGGCGCTTATTATAGTGCTGGGCTTAGAAGTTACCTAACTAAAGTATATAATTACATGGCTTTAGCTTTGGGCGTCACAGGGCTTGTTGCATTCCTAACAGTGTTTTCTGGTCTTTTTCAGGTGATTCATTCTAATCCCGTCCTATCGCTTGTGGTAATGTTATCTCCAGTTGCATTGGTGTTCTACATGTCTTATAGAATTCAACACCTAAGTGCTCAGTCTGCCGTTACTATATTTTTCTCGTTCTCAGTGTTAATGGGGCTTTCCTTATCTTATATTTTTATAGTTTATACTGCAGAAAATATAGCAAGGGCGTTTTTCATTACATCAATCATGTTTGGCTCTATGGCTTTATATGGTAATACTACAAAAAGAGATCTTACAAGTATGGGCTCTTTCTTGATTATGGGAATCTGGGGGTTAATCATTGCGTCTATAGTAAATTTATTCCTTGGAAGTAGTCCTCTCTACTTTGCAATATCGTTTATATCAGTAATAGTATTTACCTTAATGACTGCGTATGATGCTCAAAGAATCAAGGACGTTTATTATAAACATAATGACGGATCAGAAGTTGCTACTACTAAATTGGCAATACTCGGTGCAACTAATCTTTATTTTGACTTTATTAATATATTTCTCAATCTACTCAGGTTACTTAACTTGTTCAACAATAGGGATTAGATGTTTTCCTTTTTAAGGAAAGGCAGTAAGAATTCTATAGTTTTCTTTCTAATATCTCTAGTTGTATTGATGTTATGTCTTGCATATGCATCGGTGCCTCTATATAGCATTTTTTGTAAAGCTACTGGGTATGGTGGCACAATAAGAAAAGTAACTAACACAACAACAAATATAACTAACCAAAAGATCAGGGTCCATTTCAATGCTGATATAATGTCCGATCTACCTTGGGAGTTTAAATCAGAAACTAACTACGTTGACGTAAACATAGGAGAACAAAGTTTAGCGTTTTATTACGCAAAAAATCTATCTGATCAGCCTTCATTTGGTATGGCGGTGTATAATGTTACGCCTTTCAAAGCAGGTAAGTATTTCAATAAAGTTGCATGCTTTTGTTTTGAAGAGCAAATGTTGCTAGCAAAACAAAAAGCAGCTATGCCCGTATCTTTCTATATAGATCCTGAGATAATGCTTGATAGTAATACAAAAGATTTGAGCGAAATAACACTATCATACACGTTTTTTAAGCTTAAGTAATAAACTTTTTCCTATTGTCACCCAAGCAGCGTGAGCTATAGCTAAACTGACTTAGATTTACCGACAATTTGAAAAACTGTCATTCCGCTACCCGTTAGCGGGATCTATGCTTTGAGATACCGCGGCGGTATGACGTAATCCGATAAGGTAAACCTCGTCATCCCGCTACTTGTTAGCGGGATCTCCGCGGCGGTATGACGTGTTAGCTATAGAAGGAGTGCGTTGTTATTCAAATAATGATTATGCAACAGATCTATTGAATTGAGCAGGAGTTCTTATTTGCTTTTTGCGCACCGACTACTTGTGTCTCAGTGCTTGGTGTTATCAATTCCCATCCTTCATTCTTTGCTTCACAAGCATTCCAATATTGAGCCAATTCCTTATTATTTTTTACAGAATCTGGCATTTTTTCATGAGGTTTTTTTTCCAATGTATGCTTAATTAGAATCTTACAGCAATCTTTGCATTCAATTGACTTCTCTGCATCATATAATTCAGTAACACAATCTAAAGCGGTATTTCCACCGTAGTGTTCATGTGGGCTATCACTTACCCCCGCTTCTATGAGAGCCTTTAACACGTCTGGAGAACGAGTCAAAGCGCAGGCATGTAAATATCCTTTTTCATTTTGCACGTTAGTACCTGCTTTTATTAAAACTTGCGCTAGATTTGGTAAAGCGTGAGGTTTGTTATTAATAGCAATAGAAAAAAGACTATCTACTGGAAAGCCATCATAGTCTTTCAAATCAAATTTGTGATTAATATCAAAACCTTTTTTTTCCCAAGAAGCATATAAATATTCATAATAGTTTTCTTTGCTTGAAGTTCGCATTCCACTTTCTAGCCTTTCTTTTATTTTTTTTATTATATTACTAGTATCTAAACCGTTATCTTTATCCACTTTGTACAACACATTATACAAAACACTATAAAGCAAATTTTCTCTATCCATCATAATTTATACCTTAAAACTATTAATATGCACTTATATAGTATATAAACTCTAAATAACATTTTGCAAAATATTAATTGTTAGATAACATAATCAAAGTTTTTATCTTACATTCATCATGGTTAGAGCTATACAAATTAAAAAAACTGGGGGACCAGAAGTATTAGAATTTGTAGATAAGAATATAGGTGAGCCAAAAGGCGAGGAAGTCTTAGTGCGTCACACAACTATCGGCTTAAATCGTTATGATTTAGAGCACAGAAAAGGTACGCGCAAAATTAAAAATTTACCATCAGTGCTTGGGGTAGAAGCAGTGGGAGTTATTGAAAAGCTTGGTAAAAAAATCAGTGATGGGTTGAAGGTCGGAGATAGAGTTGGATATTGCACAGCTCCTCCAGGGGCATATTGTGAAAAGCGCATTATACACCAGAAATATCTGATAAAAATCCCAGATGACATATCTGATGAAGTTGCTGCTGCAGTGCTGTTTAAAGGTATGACAGCTCACTATTTAGTTAATCAATCTTATAAAATCAGGCCTGGTGCTTTTGTGCTAGTTCATGGAGCTAATGGTGGCTTAGGGCAAATAATATGTCAATGGGCGAAGGATAAAAAAGGTGTAGTGATAGGTTCTGTAAGCTCTGATGAAAAAATGAAGATAGCTTTACAAAGTGGCTGCACATACGCAATAAACTACAATGATAAAGACTTCGTTTCTAAAATTATGGAGATTACGCAAAACAGAGGAGTAGGTGCAGTATATGACCCCATAGGTTACGCTACAAGCAAGCTCTCTTTTGAATCTTTAGGCAGGTTCGGCATATACGTTTCCTATGGGCAGATATCAGGTAACGCTCCTATTAGTTTTTCTTTACTTAGTTCACGCTCGTTATTTGCAACTGGAACCTTAATATATCATTATAAGCATGATAGATTCACATTAGTGCTTACCACAATGGAAATCTTCGAGATGATAAGAAAAAAACTTTTAACTGTACGGATCAATAAAAAATATAAATTTGATGAAATAATTCAAGCCCATCGCGATATGGAAAACAGAAAAGCAAGTGGGTTAAATATTATCAAAATCTCTTAAATAAACTAGTAATTTAAACTAACCATTCATTAAATCATATCAACTAGAACTTCACATATTTAATTCTCCTTTTGAGGGAATTAAAAGCATATAGCTAAACTGACTTAGGCTTACCGACAACCGTCATCCCGCTACGTGTTAGCGGAATCTATACCGCGAATAGACTTCTTGCATAACCCAAATTAAGTAGAAAAAGGTATCATCCGAGTAGCTGACACTGGTTCCTTTATGACGGTAGTAGCCCCCCTTCTCCTGTCATTCCAGTGCTCTCTTCTTGTCATCCCAGTGCCCAGACACTGGAATGGCTTTGTTGCATCACACTTTATGAGATGGTGATTTATGGTAAATTCATGTAACTATCTCAAATTTAGCCATACCAATATCAGTGAATTTATTAAGCAAATAGCATTTGATTAGCAGTTCTTTTTCTCGATTTATCTCAGATTTATTCCTAAAACTAAATCCGAATATTTGCTTTAATCTTGAGAAAAACCCTTCAATATAAGATCTTTTCCCATAATTTACTTCTTTTTTCCATTCTTTCATGCCATCTTCACCGTATAATTTTATTAACCTAATAGCAGCATTCCTGTCAGACATATAATCTATTTCTGGATGTTCTGCCGCATTGTTTATTGGTGGAATTTTTGTCTTTATATCATATTCGTTACACAACTTATAAAACTTGTGCCTATCACATGCTCTATCTGCATATAGTGCTTTTATGGCATGCTGAAAATCAACTTCTTTTAGCAAATCACAAGCTCCATAGTGATCAGAGTAGACACCGTTACTGTATTTTACAGCTATGGCTTTTTTGTTGTTTATATTCAACATTACGTGCAATTTTCTCGTTTGCTCATAGCCACGATATTTTCTGTCAGTGCTATTTTCCTTGCTGTGACCAGGAGTGTTGTTGTATATACTAATTCCTGTACTGTCTATAGCAATTTCGATATCTTCCATATTATTTTCTGCAATCATTTATCTTAATATTAAGTTTCTTAAACCTTCTTGATGCTTGTGAATAGCTGATAACTGCCAAATCTCTTCCTATTTGTTGCAAATACCCTTTTATAAACCCGACTGTTTGTCTTAAACCAATTCTAAAGAAACTGACGATTATATGCACCAAAATCACAACTTTATCACTATAAATATAGTTGCCGCCCTGCATTTTTGGACAATTCTCGTACCAATTTTCTATGGCGTCATTGATATAACAAAAAATGCTTCCTCTTTCTTGGAGAAATTTGTTATATTCATGGCAGTTACTGACTCTCATTTTTTGTGGCATATTTTTTCTTCAACAGTTAAATGGCTATTTATAATGAATTTTGTCAGTAACTGCCAGTTCTTTTCACTTGAGCGATGCAACAAAGCCCACTGGAATCCAGTTTCACCTTGTGATGGTGTCATGAAAGTAGCTGACACTGGTTTCCATCCAAGACGGTGTCATTCCTTACTATTACCCACAAATATAAATGGACTAAAAAGTAAAATATTACAATATTAAAGTTTGCAAATATTGAGGGTGTAAAATGGCAAGTAAAAGTAGTGAATGGGCTAAAAATGAATTTGGAGATAAAAGATTAACTGACCGATTAGTAAAGATTGCTGATAGTTTGATAAGTTTACCTGAAAGCTCAATTAATGAGGCATGCGGAAGTTGGTCAGAAGCAAAAGCAGCATACCGTTTTTTTCAAAATGAGAATGTAAAAGAAAGTGATATTTTAGCTACACATATTAATAAGACGGTTGAGAGAACAAAAGCTCACAAGAGGGTTCTTGTCATTCAAGATACCAGTTACATTGTATATAATAACCATAAAAAAACAAGCGGATTAGCAAATTTGTCCAGTTATGATACTGCAAAAGGTATTATAATGCATACAGCTCTTGCCGTTAGTATAGAAGGTTTGGTACTAGGGATACTAGATCAAAAAGTTTATTCAAGACCTGAAGAAACTGAGAACCTTAAAAAAAAGAGCGATCGCATTGAAGATAAAGAAAGCGTAAAGTGGTTGGAAACTTTAAGAAAAACAAATAATATTATTGATCCAACTCAAACTGAGACTATAACTGTATGCGATAGAGAAGCAGATATATATGACTTTTTTGAGCTTGCACATAATCTTAATTCGGCAGTGCTAGTTAGAGCATGCAGAGATAGAGCAGTAAATAGAAAATCTCGATATCCTGAAAAAGGTGAGCAGAAGTTATGGGCATTTATTAAATCCTCTCATTGTGCAGGTACGGTAGAAGTTGAAGTTCCTGTAAAAGATAATAAGCCAAAAAGAACAGCACGTTTGGAAGTTAGATTTGGAAAGTTTATGATGAATCCATCTAAGAATAATATTAGGCATAAGACGGAAGAACTACCTAAATTACCACTTTATGCAGTTTATGTTGTTGAGAAAACTCCCCTTCCCTTTAAAAAAACCGCTAGAATGGATGCTATTAACGAATCTTTCAGTTAATACTTTCGATGAAGCTGTTGAAAAAATTAGTTGGTATTGCCTTAGATGGAAAATAGAGATATTACATAAAATTTTAAATTCGGTCTCAAAGTTGAAGAATGTAGGCTTGGAATAGCAGAAAGACTAATGAGATATCTAACAGTTATGAGTATTATTGCTTGGAGGATCTTCTTTATTACATCAATTGCAAGAGCTAACCCAACATTACCATGTACTACCTTATTAGCTGAAGAAGAATGGAAAGTTTTATACGTTAAAATACACAGAAAACCATGTCCAAGTGTAGTTCCCAACATAAAAGAAGCTGTTTCATGAACTTGGAGGCCATTTAGCAAGAAAAAATGACCCAAAACCAGGACCAATTACTCTTTGGAAAGGATATAAACGTCTCTTTGATTTAGCAGAAGGATGGCGACTTGCTCACGAACCTCATATTTGTGGGTAATAGTAAGTTGTTAGGGGGATCTGGAGATACCGCGGCGGTATGACGTAGGGAAATCTTACTTATTATAGCTATAGTTCTACATGAATTACAAAAGTAATATTTACTAGATCTTAATATTTTAGATCTATATTTTAATAAATAATGAGCTGTAATTAGTATGAATAATCCATTTAAAAGTGAGAACTATAAAAAAAATCTCGATTCTCTGATCAAAGCTGTAAAGCTAGGAAATGCAGAGAAACAATATAACAAAACGTTAAGGGATTTATCTCATGAATTAGAAGGTTTTACAGGTGAGGCAAAAGGTATAGCTGAGTTTGTTATATATACTGACTTGAACAATTATGTAGAACAGCCATTAGGTCTTTTTAAAACATTAATGAATAGAATTTTGGGAAAAAATTTTCCAACCAAGAACAGTAGTATAAGTAATTTTGTAAATGATGAGTTGTCAAGTTTCACTTTAGAAACAGCAGCTAAGTATACAAGAATTTTAAAAAAAATTGATCTCTTGGAACAATTAGAAAAAGATTTCAGAAAAAATAATATTTTAAAAGATTCTTTAAATTTAGAACAAAGTGAAAAGAGTCAAGGAAAAGATAGATCACACGAAGTGAGTTTGGAAGGTAGAAAGCAAAAGGAAGGTACTTTTGAGCTGCGAAAAGAAGAACAGCCGAAAGAAAAATTAGGTGGTAATCGCATGAGGCAAATAAAGCGACCAACAACAGCACCTCCGGCTGCTCCAGATTCGAGGAAGGTACGCTTTAAATCAGAAATATCCTCAGATGGAGAAAGCAAGGCAAAGTCTACATCTTCTTTACTAAAAGGAGCTAATAGTTTTAGTATGCCTGATGCTAAGGAAAATCCTTCTGAGGATTCAGGCTATGAAAGTTCATTAGATCAGGGGTCTGAATATGAAGACATATCAAATTATCAAGAGAAAAAGCAAAAGGAAAATCCTTTATATGAGCAGAGAGAAGATTCAGGCTATGGAAGTTCATTAAATGAAGAGTCTGTATACAAAGAGATATCAAATTATCAAGAGAAGAAGAGTAAAATTTTAATAGAAAATTCGCAGAGTTCAAAATCGCCCAAAGAAGAGCCAATTTATGCAACAGTTCCTAAAGAACATATAGAAGCAAAAAGAGAACGTAAGCAGAAACAACAACCTCAATCCCTCGTACCACCAAAACCACCGCAAGTGCCAAAAAAAATGTTTACTACTGGTCAAGAAGTTAGACAAGAATCGAAAGTGGTAATCAAAGATAAACCTGCAGTACCGCCAAAGCCTAAAAATCTAAGCCGTGCTAATCAAAAAGTAAGCACAGAGCCAAAAGTAGTAGGAGTAATTCTTAAAAAATCAGCTGAAAGAGTACCACTAGAATCTGAAAATCAAGACAATAGGAAATCAGCACAAAAAGCTGCTGGTAAGGCGATACCAAAAGTAGCAGCAGCTACTATGAAAGGAGGAGCTAATCGCGAGATGGGCAGTAAAGTAAAGGCATTAAAAGAAAAATTTGAGCAAAATCAAGCAAAAGGAAATGCTAATGTACAGCTTGCTGAAAGCAAAACCACTCCAGCAGCACAAGCGGATATCGGTGTGAAGAAAAAACAATCTCATTCATTTCTAACAGAGAATAAAAGATCTGCAACGAAACACGTAACAGCAAAATCTGATCCAAAATCTCATATCAGCAAAAATTCCCTTCTCACGCATGCAAATGTAAAGGAAATGGTTGCACAAATTGAGAAAGGAAAAGGAGGAAGATAGTAACATTGAAACACGTAACAGCAAAATCTGATCCAAAATCTCATATCAGCAAAAATTCCCTTCTCACGCATGCAAATGTAAAGGAAATGGTTGCACAAATTGAGAAAGGAAAAGGAGGAAGATAGTAACATTTGGGAAAAAAACATATGTGTCAAGTCAAGAGATTGTGAGCAAATTTAGGAAATTATAGCTAAACTGACTTAGATTTACCGACAATTTGAAAAACCGTCATTCCGCTAACTATAGTATTTTCAAAAGCGAATGATAAAGGTATAATATGTTTTTTTAAAGTAGGGAAAGCGATGGTATATAGTGTAGATTTAAGGGAAAAAGCAGTGTCTTTGGTAGAAAAAGGAAAGTCAAAGGTTGAAGTTGCAGAGGTTTTTGAGATAGGGATAGCAACACTATATAGATGGCTAAAAAAGAAAGCTACTGGCCAAGGTCTCAAAGCGGTAAAAAGTACTGGTTTTATTCGAAAAATAGATCCAGAAATACTCAAAGAATATGTCAAAAAACACCCAGATCACACACTAGCAGAAATGAAACAAAACCTTGGCTTTGGGATAAGTGCAATTTGGTATAGATTAAGACAGCTAAAAATAACCTTTAAAAAAAGTCACATTCTATCAAGAGCGCAATCAAGAAGATAGGCAGCAATTTATCGATAAAGTCTCAAAAATAGACCACTGTAGCATTTTATATATAGATGAAGCAGGAGTTGATAATAGACTATACCGAGAATATGCACGAGCTCCAAGAGGAGAAAAAATATATGCTGATGTTCCAGGAAAAAAGCGGGAAAGAGTGAGTATAATAGGTGGATGAGAAGTTTATTGCACCAATGACCTTCACAGGAGGGTGTAATAAAGATATATTTAATGTATGGTTAGAGCGAAGATTACTTCCACAATTACAGCGTGATACAACCATAGTTATGGATAATGCTACATTCCATAAAACTCCCAAAACAAAGTCATTAATAGAGTCTTTTGGCTGTCATTTGCTTTATCTTCCAACATATTCACCTGATCTAAATCCGATAGAGCATTGTTGGCACACCATCAAAAGTTGCCTCAGACCTCTAATGCATCAATGTACAGACTTACACCTTTTAGTTGGTAATACCATTTTAGACGTTTATCATTCGTTTTAGAAAATACTATAGTTGAAATAGCGCAGTTACTCACCCCATAAATTTGGTGCTCTCTTTCAATCAAAGGTGTCTTGCTGCTTGAAATGTTTTCTTTGTAAAAATTTGGCTTATCTTTATATCATCTCATTCAAACAGCATTAACATAACTTATGCCTTTTTTGGATGTAGAAATTTTCTAGGAATTGTCTTTTTGAATTCTATGGTATTTTGTTTAACATTGAAACAGGAGGCCAGTGTCACGCACTGGCATGACACCCATTTGTTCCTATAGTTGTCTTTTCTCGTCTACCTTATTTTGCCACTCTGCTGAACAGATACATAAAGAAAGTGGAAAATTGGACATTCTCAACTCGGCTCCTGCAGATTAAAAATTAAGTTGAATAAAAATTGGATTTGACGCAGTTTTTTCCCATAGTTTAAGAAATTAAAAGTTTAACGATTAGAATTATAATTACAAACCACAATAAAAAATAGACTTTTCCATTTGATTTATTTTTAATTTGGATGTTTTCTAATTTTTTATCAGCTATTAGGTTCAATTTTTCTATAAGGCTAAATATCCCTTGGATTGTTTTTACAGGATAAGAACTTCTAATTTTTTCCCTATACCCTATTTTACTTTCATGTTGACTGCTTATCCACGCTTCAACTACTTTCCACATATTGATTTCTGGGTAGATCTTTCTACATGTCCCTTCCAGTAAAATCATAGTTTTCTGCAGCAATAACAATTGTGTTTGAACTTTCATATCAAAATCACCAGTTATTTTTAATAGCTGAGCAAGTAAACTAGCAAATGAAATCTTCTGTATAGGCTGCCCAATAATGGGTTCACCTATTGCCCTGCAAGCTGTGACAAAATTTCTATGCTGTGATGAAACGTAACCAGCTTTAAAGTGCATTTTTGCAACGTGATCATAATCCCGATTTAAAAAGCCTTTGAGTATCTCTATAACGTAATAGCATGTCTCACGATCTATTCTACCCATGATTCCACAATCCAGAGCAATAATATTGTTATTACTATCAACCATTAGATTTCCAGGATGCATATCAGCATGAAAAAAACAATCCCTGTATACCTGATTACAAAACGATTCTATAAGATTGATAGCTATTTGCTTATGATTATTCAGTTTTTCAACTTCGTATATTGGCGTTGCTTCTATCCATTCTAATGTTAAAACCTTTTTTGCAGTTCTATTCCAATCTATTTCAGGTACATAAAAACCTCTGTCATTTTTTGTGTTTTCCTTTAGTTCCGAAGAGTGAGCAGCTTCAAAACGTAGATCTAACTCTAATCGGCAAATTTCAGCAAAAGTTTTAACTAATTCAATTGGCCTCAGCCTTTTTGATTGTTCGCTAAATTTTTCTGCAATTTCTGCAAGCCAAGAAAGCATTTTTATATCTCTTGAGAATGTTTTCTCAATATTTGGCCTTAAAACCTTCACAGCAACTTCCTTACCCTCAGTTGTAACCGCTCTATGCACCTGAGAAATCGATGCTGCTGCAATTGGCTTTTCAGAAAAGCTTGAAAAAATGTCGCTCAATTTACAATTAAACTCACTTTCTATAGTTTTAACTGCTATTTTATGTGAAAATGATGGCAATCTATCACATATCAATAACAAGTTATTTGTTATATCTTCATTTAAAACATCAGTACGTGATGAGATAGACTGCCCAAACTTAATGAACACCGGACCTAATTTTTCAAGAGCACACTTTAGCTTGTGGCCTTGTATTTTATTTATTGATTTTTTTGATGGTGGAAGTAAATAAGGTAATATATTGTAACGCGTCAGCACCGTAGTTATGTGCAGAAGACGCAAAATATTTTGAATCATTTCGCTGCGTAACTGCTAAATATTTCATTTAGGGTTCTATTTTTCATAATCTCATCAGGCTTGCCTTGGCAATAGATAGTATTATTTATACAAATTATGTAATCTGAGGATGGTAGAGCAGAGTTAAGATCATGAGAAGTCATAAGAATCGATACCAATCGTTTTTTTGCTATTTTATTTATAATATCATAAAATTTAGCCCGCGCGTTAATATCCATTGCACTAACTGGTTCATCTAGAATGATCAAGTCAGGCTCTGCAATTAAACAACGTGCAAGTAGCAATAATTGTGTTTGCCCTGCAGAAATTTCTAACACTTGATTCTTCAAAATGTTACCGATACTAACCAACTCTATCGTTTCTGTAATAATGGATTGATTTTTCTTTAGTCTTTTCAAGGAGCTATTTAAAAGGAAATATTCAACTGTTATTGGCATCAAATTACTAATACTAAAATTTTGCGGCATATAGCCAATTTTTATGTTGTCAGCAAATACGATATTACCGGTACAGCTTTTATTTATGCCAGCAATTGCTTTCACTAAAGAGGTTTTACCTCCACCATTTGGACCAAGTATTGTAATTATGTCTCCTCTTTCCATGAACATATTGATATTGTCAAGGATTCTTTTACCATCATATGTGAGAGCAAGATTTTCTATTTTTAGAACACGATTATTGACATTATTCAATTTATTGACAAAATTTAACTTCTTCTCAACGTTTATATGAGACATTTACTGACTTTTTTTCTATTACTTTCATTTACACTATACTATAATATCGCCTTTTCATCCAATTTAAAAGTTGTAGCTACAATCAAACCTATCCACTCACTTGTAGCTTCTATTACAGAAGGGATTTTAGAACCGGAATTCCTTGGCTATGCAACATCTGCGCATAATTATATATTAAAGCCATCTGATGCGAGTAATTTAGAATCAAGTGACGTTATATTTTATGTTGACGATAACTTAGAGACGTTTGTTCAAACTTTCGCCAAAAATAATAAAGAACTAGTGCAATTGTCAAAGGCAATCAACCTACTTCCTACTCGGCCACATTCATTTTCTAGAAAAATTACTCACATTAAAGATGAAAAAGATTTACACATTTGGCTGAGTCCCGAAAATGCAAAGAGCATGATACTTTCTGTAAGTGCAACATTGTCTAACATAGATAAAGAAAATTCCCATCGATACAACTCTAATGCAACAAAAGCTATAAAAAAAATAGACCAAGAAGTAAAAGAAATTATGAAAGAACTGAATGATTTTAAAAATCAAAAATATATCGTCACTCACGATGCTTATCAATATTTTGAAAAATATTTTGGTTTAAATCACCCAAGTGCCATTCTTTCCATAGAAGAGGATTCTTACATAGGTATGAGGAGTTTAATGAAGCTAAAAAAGATAATGAAGGAAGAAAACGTTAAATGTATATTTGCTCATTCACAGGAAGACAGCATAAAGCCTAATGCTCTTTCTAATGACGCAAAAATGGTAGTTCTTGATCCTATTGGATCAGACATAGAGCCTGGAAAAGATGCATATCTAGCTATAATCAATAACATTGCACAAAATTTTAAGTCTTGTTTTGTTGAGTAATAAGTTCCCTTTTAGCTTACTGTTTTATTGTTCTGCATTTATTTGTCCTTTACATATTATGCAGGTTTAGAATTATGCTTTATTCTTACGTTTATGTCTTGGCCCAATACAATCAATAAGTTAAGCAAGTATTCTAAGGAGAACCCTTCGATTTTTGACCTATTGATTTGAGATACTTTAGGTTGATCAATCTTTAGAGCGTTTGCTGCTTTTTTCTGTGTTGTGTACTTCTTACTTATTAATTGTGCAATGACCTTTATTAATTTCAGTTTTGTATCTTTCACATCCCCCAACTCTACTATTATAGGATAACTTAATTGTAAATTTTGCATAATAATAAAATCCCTTATAAAAAAATTACTTTAGTTTTTCTTCTTTAAATAATACATGCCTTCTGACTACTGGGTCATACTTCCTAAACTCCAGTTTTTTGGTAAGCTTTTTTGGATTACGCTTTTTTACATAAAAATAACCTGTTGATTTTTCTTCACCAGTTTTTGTTGTCTTGATTGCAGTGCTAACTAACTTAACGAGCAAAGAAGCATTTTTTTTCGCCATACTTATAATGATATAATAAATTCTATGCGAGTTTATTACGCAAAACACTAAAAGTCAACCGAATAATGCAGATCGTAAAATTCTTGACAATCAACAGTGCATTAAGTAGCATGAAGTTAACTTCAGAATGAAAAGCAAACGGTAAATAAGTGGTAAATAGTGGTAAAAGGTTATTATTGATAGAAAATTCCACCTGTTCTAATGAGGTAAGAGTTGCCTTGTCAGTTAATAATAAGGTTGTAGAATTTGAACAAGAATTCAAGGAAAAAAAACAATTAAGAGGTAATATATACGTTGCTTATATAAAGCGTATAGAGCCTTCTTTGCAAGCCGTATTTATCGAATATGGAAAAAATAAGCAAGGTTTTTTGTCTTTTTCCGAGATATCTCTAGATTACTTCAATATTCCAGAAAAAGAAAAGGAAACTATCTTTGAGAGCTACTCAAATGACGATTATACAGAAAAAGGGAACGATACCATAGCAAATGTCTCTTCAGATTCTGCAGCTAGTAAGAATGTCAACGAGTCAGGTAGTGGTTTTGTAAGAGAGGTACCTTTATATAAAAAATACAAATTACAAGATGTTATTTCAGTAAATCAAAAAGTATTGGTTCAGCTAACTAAAGAGGAACGAGGCAATAAAGGAGCTTCATTTACAACATACATAACTTTAGTGGGTAGATACTGTGTTTTCATGCCAAATTCCATGAGTAAAGGTGGAGTGTCTCGCAGAATTGAAGATGCTAATGTCAGAAAGCAGTTAAAGGAGATACTGAGTTCAATAAACTTGCCAAAAAGGTCAGGTTTAATAGTAAGAACTGTTGGTTCAGGAAAAAATAAGAAAGAAATTGAGCAGGATTACAATTACTTATCCTCATTATGGCAGAGCATTCAAAAAAATGCCTTCTCTGTAAACGTTCCATCATTAATTTACAATGAAGCAGATGTAATTATGAGATCTGTTCGTGATTTTTGTAGCGATGGTATAGAAGTTATAGTGTCTGGAAAGGAAGCTTTTGAGGCAGTTAGGCAATATGCTAACAATGCACTAAAAGGTAGTAAGTTGCGCTATAGATTGTATAGAGGTTATGCTCCGATCTTTACTTACTACGGAATCGAAGATCAAATTTCTGAGTTATATAGCAATAGAGTAGAATTGCCATCTGGTGGGTCTTTGATAATAACTTTAACTGAGGCGTTTGTTTCAATAGACGTAAATTCAGGAAAGATGACAGGAGAAGATAGCATAGAAGAAACAGCTTATAGAACCAACATGGAAGCAGTACCTGAAATATCAAGACAGGTGAATCTTAGGGGCCTATCAGGATTAATAGTAGTCGATTTTATTGATATGTTGAAATATCAGTATTGCAGAGCTGTTGAGTCTGCTATAAAGCAAGCGTTTAAAGATGATAAAGCTAAAGTTCAATTTAGCTACATAAATGACTTTGGTTTAATGGTATTTTCAAGACAAAGAATTAAACCAAACATACAAGAAATTAATACTACAGAGTGTTTACACTGCAAAGGTACTGGAAGAGTAAAATCAAACGAAGTAATTGTTTCATCAATACTAAGGGATTTACAACATATTGCTAACAAGAATCGAAATAAGTTTTTTGATTTAGTAGCACACAGTGCAGTTATAGCGCACATTTTTAATAACAAACGCAATACAGTTTCTACAATCGAAAAAGAGTTTAATATTACATTGAACGTTAGTATTGATAACAGTTTAGATGTAAATACATTTGTTTTAAAACAAGGAGATGATGTTAATTTAAACGGTTATAAGCCATTACAGAACTCTGGATACCAAATTGGGGATAGCAGCAATGAAGAAGCTGATAATTCAAATAAACTACGAGGCAATTTTTGGCTGACTAAGTGGCTTTCGCGCCTTTTAAGTTCTAATAACTAATTAGAAACCTAAATTGGGCTTGTAATTAATGAGCCCTATACTTATATATTCTTATATCAGATAATATTTACAATGGGGTACTCATTATGGGAAGAGCAATAGGCATAGATCTCGGAACAACAAATTCTTGTGTTGCAATAATGCAGGGCAAGGATATAAAGGTAATAGAAAATAAAGAAGGGGCAAGAACTACTCCATCTATAGTTGCATTGACTTCTTCAGGAGAAAGGTTGATTGGTGCTCCAGCAAAAAGGCAAGCAACCACCAATGCAAGTAATACCTTTTTTGCTACTAAGAGATTAATAGGCCGTCAATATAGTGATCCTGAGATGAAAAATCTAAGTGTACCATACAAAGTATTTGCAGCAAAAAGTGGTGATGCATGGGTTAAAACAACTGATAATAAAGAATATTCTCCTAGTCAAATTGGTGCATTTATACTACAAAACATGAAAGAGGCAGCAGAAGCTTATCTTGGAGAGGAAGTAAAAGATGCTGTGATAACAGTGCCAGCATACTTCAACGACTCTCAACGTCAAGCAACAAAAGATGCAGGAAAAATTGCCGGATTAAATGTACTCAGAATAGTAAATGAACCGACTGCTGCAGCACTTGCTTATGGTCTTGATAAGAAACATGGGCACACAATAGTAGTATATGACCTTGGTGGTGGTACATTTGACGTTTCAATACTTGAAATAGGTGATGGAGTTTTCGAAGTGAAAGCAACAAACGGTGATACCCATCTTGGAGGTGAAGACTTTGATAATGGAGTAGTGAGTTATTTACTAGATGAATTCAAGAAAAGTAATGGCATTGATTTGAAAAATGATCCAATGGCTATGCAAAGAATCAAAGAAGCTGCTGAAAAAGCGAAAATTGAATTATCAAGTGCAATGGAAACGGAAATAAATCTACCGTTTATTACAGCTGATGCAAGTGGTCCAAAACACTTAAATATGAAATTAACGAGAGCAAAACTTGAAAGCTTAGTGAATGATTTAATCGAAAGAACTATGGCTCCTTGTAAAAAAGCTCTTGAGGATGCTGGTTTATCTGCTAGTCAAATTGGCGAAGTGGTTCTTGTTGGTGGCATGACTCGTATGCCAAAAGTCATAGAGAAAGTTAAAGAATTCTTTGGCAAAGATCCACATAGAGGAGTTAACCCTGATGAAGTTGTAGCAATTGGAGCTGCAATACAGGCGGGGATCATTCAAGGTGATGTAAGAGATGTGTTACTACTTGATGTGACCCCACTTTCTCTTGGTATTGAAACTCTAGGAGGAGTATTCACTCCACTTATTGAGCGTAATACTACAATTCCTACTAAAAAATCTCAGGTGTTTTCAACTGCAGAAGATAACCAAACAGCTGTTACAATTAAGGTGCATCAGGGTGAAAGAAAACTGGCAGTTGATAATAAGCTACTCGGTCAGTTTAGTTTGGAAGGGATACCTCCTGCTCCGCGCGGAAGGCCACAAATTGAAGTGACATTTGATATAGATGCAAATGGAATAGCACACGTTTCTGCAAAAGATAAAGCTACTGGAAAAGAGCAAAAAATACGCATTCAATCTTCAGGCGGTTTATCTGATGATGAAATAAATCGCATGGTAAAAGAAGCTGAAGAAAAAGCGCAAGAAGATGAAAAGCGCAAAAAGTTTATTGAAGTGAAGAATCAAGCGGATAGCTTAGTCCATTCTACAGAAAAGTCTCTGACAGAGTATGGTGATAAAGTTTCACCAGAAGATAGATCTGCTATTGAAAATGCAGTTAACGAATTAAAAGAAGTTAGTAAATCTGATAACATTGATGACGCTGATTCAATACAGCAGAAAGTCACTAATCTTTCTCAATTATCTATGAAACTTGGAGAAGCTATGTATCAAGCATCTCAACAAAATAGTGCTGAAAATGGCTTTTCATCAGAAGGAAATCCAAATGATAAAGAGGAAAAAGTAGTAGATTCTGATTATCAAGACATAGATAATAAAGAAGAGAATAAGTAATTGCGATTGTCATCCAAGTAGCTGATACTGGGATGACAAGAGGAGCATATTGTTGCTTAAAGAAACCATTATGGATATTATTAAAACGATAGAAGAAAAGATACACGATTCGATAGATGTAATTGATATCAACATTATCGATGAATCAGCAAAGCATGCTGATCATTATTTTGCTTCATCTTCAACACTACCTTCACATATCAAGCTAATATTGATATCTGACAGCTTTATCGGAATGAACACTCTCAAAAGGCATAAATTGATCTATGAATTATTAAAGAGTGAGATAGAGCTAATACATGCAATTTCTCTTCACTTGTATACGCAAAACGAGTACAATTTAAAAAATAAATAATAAAAATGTGAAGGAAGAGTCTTTATTAGTTAAAGCAGGAAGAAAATTTAAGGACTATAAAGGTTCTATGAACCCGCCAGTTTATCATTCTTCTACCATATTATTCCCTACTTACAAGGACTACTTAAATGCAGCAAATGGAGAAAGTATATACGATGTAATCAACGATGATGTTGCAAGAGATTACAGCTATAGTAATGTTGGTACTCCCACTGTTCATTATTTTTCAAATGCATTGGCTGAAATTGAAGGGAGTGGACAAGCGCTTATTTTTCCTTCCGGACTATTTGCACTTACTTTTGCTATTTTGACTTTCACTAAAGCAGGTTCTCATGTTTTAATTCAGGATAACAGTTATTACCGACTCAAGAGATTTGCCGAAAATGAGTTACCAAACAGGGGAATAGAAGTAACTTTTTATGATCCAACACAGGATATAACTGATTTAATTCAGAGTAATACTTCATTGATAATGATCGAGACTCCTGGTTCTGTAACGTTTGAGATTTCGAATATAGAGCATATAGTAAAAGTTGCTAAAGAACGTGGAATCGTAACCGTTTGCGACAATTCATGGGCCACTCCTTTGTTATTTAAGCCGCTTGATTATGGAATTGATGTTGCACTATATGCGGTAACAAAGTATCTAGCCGGTCACTCAGATTTATTGATGGGGACTATGATTGCTGAAGGTGAAATTTTTAAATTGCTTTATGAGAGCTATAAAAATTATGGAGTAACCATTCAATCGCACGACTGTTATCTTGCACATAGGGGACTAAGAACACTGCACACACGTATGAAAAAGTACCAAAATACAGCAATGGAAGTGGCAAAGTGGCTAGAAGCACAGCAAAAAGTTAGAAAGGTTTTATATCCAGCACTTCCCTCCCATCCTCAACACGAATTATGGAAAAGTTACTTTAAAGGAGCAAGCGGCGTATTCAGTATAGTATTGGGTAGAGAATATTCATGTGAAGAACTAAGCTGCATGGTTGATCACATGAAAATTTTTGGTATCGGTGCTTCTTGGGGAGGGTGCGACAGTTTGATATTACCAATAGATCGTAGATCTATGTCAAGATCTGTAATGAATTCAGATTATGGTGGAAGTTTTATACGGATATTTTGTGGACTGGAAGATCCTGAAGATTTAATCTTTGACCTTAATGACGCACTAAAAAGGTTACCATGTTTAGACTTTCAAAACGATGAAGTAGGACATGAAACTGAGAGAATTACTGCATAACATTATTGATGTTAACTTTGATATTGAAATCAAAGGCGTCACATGTAATCCCAAGAAAATCAAGGAAGGTTATCTTTTTGTTTGTGTGTCAGAAAGGGATAGGATTTACATAGATCAGATATTATCTTGTGGAGCTAAAGCGATAATTGCAAGTGATTGCATAACAGAAGCTTCAAGCCTTGGTATCATTCCAACGCGTGATGCTGGAATCTGTATCTTCCACCCAAACCCTCAAGAAATATACAGCGAAATAGTCAGCAGGTTTTATCAATTCAAACAGCCAAAATATGTTGCTGCTGTAACAGGCACAAATGGCAAGACTTCAGTAGTAGAATTTTGCCGCCAGATCTGGCAAAACTCTGGCTATAATGCTGCGTCTATTGGAACACTTGGAACATGCATCAATAATGGCAGAAAAGGTAATAGCAACAGCCTTACCACTCCAGGTGCAGAAGACCTTTACGCAACATTGCGTGGTATAAGTGTAGAACACTTAGTGTTGGAATCATCAAGTCATGGGATTGATCAATACAGAATCCATGGATTAAAGTTGAGTGCTGCAGCTTTTACTAATTTCTCGCAAGATCATTTAGATTACCATAAAAGTCTTGGTGGATATTTAGAAACTAAAAAAAGGTTATTTTACGAAGTATTACCAGAAGGAAAAACAGCGATTTTAAATGCGGATATAGATGAATACGGCGCATTGCTTAAAATAGCTGAAAAACGCAGTAATAAAGTTGTGACTTATGGAAAAAAAGGCTCTGATATTACTTTATTAGAGCAAATACCAACTCCAAGTGGTCAATACCTTACAGTAAAAGTTGATAACCAAATTTACAATACATTTTTCCCAGTTTTAGGAAAATTTCAAGCATATAATCTGCTATGTGCAATTGGTATATCTGGATTAAATTACAGAGAAATATGTGTGGATAAACTCATTTTCCCGTCAGGAAGAATGGAGAAAGTGAAACCTTTTGCATTCGTGGATTACGCTCATACTCCAAGTGCGCTTAAACAAGCCCTATTGTCTTTAAAATGGCACTTCAATAAAAAAATAGTTCTAGTTTTTGGATGCGGTGGCAATCGTGATCAAACAAAACGCGCAGAAATGGGTAAAGTAGCACAAATATATGCAGACAAAGTGATAATCACGGATGACAATCCGCGTGATGAGAATCCTGCAGAAATTCGTCGTGGTATTTTACTACATTGCCCTGATGCGCTAGAGATAGAAGATAGAAGAGAAGCTATAGAGAAAGGAGTAGATATTGCCTATAATGAGGGTATGATTCTGCTAGTTGCAGGAAAGGGGCATGAAGGATACCAAATCGTGAGCGGCCAAACTTTTGAATTCAGTGATGTTGAGGTTATTAAAAATCACGTTTTAACATGCTACCGTTCTTGCAAGCGATAGCACTCTCACTTCTCTTGCACCAGAATTTAAAATTTCTTGAGAGCAGGACCTTACAGTTGCTCCAGTTGTTACTACGTCGTCAACTAATATCACGATTTTATTTTCGATAATTTTCTTGTTGCTTATGCTAAAAGCCTTCTTTAAATTTTTTTCACGCTGCTTAAGTGAAAGACCAGCCTGAGGGATAGTATGGCGAGGACGTTTTATTGCAAATGGCGTATAGGATAAATTGGATAACTTAGTCAACTCTTTTGCAAGCAGTGCTGCTTGATTATATTTACGTTTAAACAAACGCATTTTATGTAACGGTATAGGAATTACGACCTCTGCGTTCTGAAACGTATCCTGATTAGCTTGGTGTATCCACTTTGCATAGATTTTTACGTAATTCAAATTATCAAAAAATTTGAAATTTATAATCATGTTTTTACTATGTTGATCATAAGCAAAAACTGATCTTAATACTTTAAACGGTGGAGGATTGATGATGCACTTACCACACGTATAAATATTGTCTGAGATTACTACGCCACAAACATTGCAGTAATGCTTAGTTAGAAAATTGATTTTTTTGTTGCATTCACTACACAGATTAAGATTTTCATCAATGATACATTCGCAACTTACGCATACGCTTGGAAATATGAGATTTGTAGCTTTTTTTAGTAAGAGAAGGTTCACAACTCATTAAATATATTATAAAATAATTTATATAGTATAGCTAAAGTAACTTAAGCTTACACTCTTTCACTTTTTATTCCATTTCAATATAGTTCATGCTGCTGAAAAGCAGAACTTATAACTCAGTTTGTGGTATACCATTGACTGAAGTAGTCTTTGAATTATCCTTAGATAAAAATTGATGTTTTTCTGGCTTCTGTACTTCACTCAACTTACTTTGCACTTTGTCACAAGCCCACACAAGTGGCGTTATGATTGACGCGGCAGCCCAAATGATAGCAGCGCAAGCATAACTTACAATCTTGTTAAATACTCTAGCTACTGCATTAGCACAATCTTGCCTCATTTCTAAAAATATGTTTGAATAATTAACGAATGATTTTGTATCCGTTTTAAAACAATAGTCCCCTGTTATTTTTGACAATAACTTGACTGGAAAGTATGACAAACATGCCACTATCAAAAATAAAGGTTGCAATATTATGTTGGCTGCTAAAATAGCACTCAGTGCACACAATGAATACACTTTCTCTGCTCTGTAACCCACGTATTCACAATTATCATTGTTTTTATAATACTTGTTATAATCATCTTTACTCTCAACTCCACAAATTACATCTTTCACAGGTCCTAGCACATTATCAACGTAATGTACGGACTTATAGAAACTACTTTCTGGAACTAGTGTGCAATCTTCTGCTCTCTTAGCAGGTACAACTCCATATTCAACGTACCTTTTAAAGTATCGATATACTGACATTACCCTCTCCAAATCATAAATATGCAACATAGTCAATAATGATTAAGAAATAGTTTATAATAAATATGTTTTAAGATACCTGCCTGTAACACTTTCTGGAATTTTTACCACTTCTTCTGGAGTTCCAGTAGCAATCACTTCTCCGCCTTTTATTCCGCCCTCTGGTCCGATGTCTATTATATAATCTGCAGTTTTTATAACGTACAAATTGTGCTCGATAACTATAACAGTGTTTCCCAGATCGACTAATCTATGGAGTATTTTTAGTAAGTTATTTATATCTTCAAAGTGTAATCCAGTTGTTGGTTCATCAAGAATATACAATGTTCTTCCGGTAAATCGTTTTGATAGCTCTTTAGATAGCTTTATTCGTTGTGCTTCCCCCCCAGACAACGTTGTTGACGACTGTCCGAGTTTTATATAGCCAAGTCCCACTTCCTGCAAAGAAACCAACTTTTCTTTTACCATTGGAAGGTTTTCAAAAAAAACACAAGCTTGATCTATCGTCATATCAAGCACATCAGAGATTGATTTTTCTTTATAAGTAACTTCCAATGTTTCCCGATTATACCTTCGCCCTTTACATTGCTCACACTTCACATAAACGTCCGGTAGAAAATGCATCTCTATCTTTAAGTGCCCATCACCTTTACAAGCCTCACACCTTCCCCCTCTGGTATTAAATGAAAACCGGCCTATATTATATCCCCTTGCTTTTGACTCCGAAAGACCTGCAAACCAATTTCTTATATGAGTGAACATACCAACATATGTTGCTGGATTTGACGCAGGAGTTCTACCAATTGGCGACTGATCAACTTCTATAACTTTATCTATATATTCAAGGCCTTCTATTCTATCACACTGACCATACCTTGCAGACGAATGATGTATCTTATGTGCTGAATATTTATATAACGTTTCTATGACTAAACTTGATTTTCCCCCTCCTGATATTCCAGTAACACAAATAAGATTCCCTATAGGAAATTTAACGTTCACATTTTTTAAGTTATTTTCACATGCATTTATTACTTTTATGAACTGAGTTGCTTGCTTTCTTCTCCTTGGAATTAAAATTTTTTTCTCTCCACTCAAATATTGCCCTGTTATGCTCCCCGAATTTCTTTGCACCTGGTCTGGTGTTCCTTCTGCAACAACTTTTCCACCATTTACGCCAGCTCCAGGACCAATATCAATCGCATAATCAGCAGCCATTATTGTATCTTCATCATGCTCAACAACGATTACAGTGTTACCCATGTCTCTTAAGTTTTTTAGTGTGGCAATTAACCGATCATTATCACATTGATGAAGGCCAATCGAGGGTTCATCAAGAACATATAAAACCCCCGTTAATCCTGAGCCAATTTGCGAAGCAAGTCTGATCCTCTGACTCTCGCCGCCAGAGAGAGTGCTAGATTCTCGATCAAGCGTTAGGTAATTCAACCCTACATTCTTTAAAAATGTTAGCCTCTTGATTATTTCACTTAGTATTTTATTTGAGATTTGCTTCTGTTGTTCTGTGAGCTTGTCTGGCAAATTTTCAAACCACTTAAGGGATTCATCGATACTAAGCCCTGATATTTCACCTATATGTTTGCTATCAATTTTTACTGTAAGCGCTTCTTTTCTCAATCTATAGCCAGTGCATTCTCTGCAGTGAGTAACAGAGCAATATCGCTCAACAAGCGTTTCATCATAATCCATCTGGTTTTCTAAGATACTGACCAAACCTTGAAATTTACCGAAGCCAAAGAGTATCATATCTTTTACTTCTTGATCTATGTTCTTCCACGGAACATCAAGGCTAAATTTACAATTTTCAGCCAGTGATAGAATTGCACTTTTTAAAAATCCATAACCTGTGTGCACTTGACGGAACATTGATCCCACTGGCTTTAAAGCGCCTTCAGATATTGAAAGAGTTTCATCTGGCACTATCAGCTTCACATCAATAGCCAGCTTTTTACCAAGCCCATTACACGAACCACATGCACCGTAAGGGCTGTTAAAAGAAAATAATCTTGGTTCTATTTCCTCAAGAGTGAAACCAGACTCGGGGCATGCAAAATTCTCTGAAAAAGTCAGAATTTGACCATTTTTATACTCGGAGTGATGGTTGTCAGGTAGGTTTACTATTTCTACATACATTAGACCATTACCAAGTTTTAGTGCGGATTCTATACTACTTGGCAGTCGATTTCCTATATCGCCCAATATTGATATTCTATCTGCAACCACAAAAATGTCGTGTTTCTTGTTCTTATCGAGTTTAGGCAAGTCATCTACATTGTACACTTCACCATCTATTTTGAACCTTACGTAACCTTGTCTTTTAATTTCCAATATCTCTTTAAGATGTTCTCCCTTTCTACCACGCACAACAGGGGCAAGTATATATATCTTAGTTTCTAAAGGTAACGCAATTATAGTATCTACAATTTGAGACACCGTTTGTTTTGTTATTGGTAATCCAGTTGCAGGTGAATAAGGAACTCCTATTCGTGCATATACTAAGCGCAAGTAATCGTAAATTTCGGTAACAGTTCCAACTGTTGACCTTGGATTTTTTGAGATCGATTTCTGGTTGATAGATATTGCAGGAGAGAGACCTGTAATCGACTCAACATCTGGTTTATCCTGAATGTTGAGAAATTGACGCGCGTAAGCTGACAGGCTTTCAACGTACCGGCGTTGGCCTTCTGCATAAATCGTATCAAATGCAAGGCTAGACTTGCCAGAACCACTTAGCCCAGTTATAACAACTAGCTTATTTTTCGGTATATTGACGTCTACACCTTGCAGATTATGTTCCCTTGCGCCCTTAACTCTGATAAAATCGTCCATATTATACCATATAGCGTATTAACCATTATAGCCTCAAAATACGTGAATTTATAGTGATATATTGATTTTCTATTGATTTTTTCAACTGTTACGGAGAATTAAGCAGCGTTTGATAAATCGTCATTCCGCTACTTGTTAGCGGCTGAGATACCGCGACGGTATGACGGTTAAGTAGGCCATTGCCCCTATGATGTCATCCCAGTGTCAAGCACATAGCTGTACGAACGTTGTAGTTTAGGAGCAATTCCCACCAGTGGGCCAGTGCCCAGACACTGGTTCTATGCAACTTAATTAAAAACGTTTGTTTTAGCGTAAGACAACTACCTTTAGCTCATCAGCTCAGTTATAAGCAAAATTTCTGGATTCCAGACTGGAATGACACCATTTGCTGTGCAATTTACCTTCAAAAATGAATGTTCGTACAGCTATGTGTCAAGCACTGGGATGACACCATTCTTTTTTCTGGATTCCAGTGTCTGGGCACTGGAATGACACCCCCCTGATAGGCTCAAATCATAGTGTTTGTACAGTTGTGGGTTTAGGCTACCTATAAATTCTAAACTGTTGTTACGTATTAGGACCACCAAATACACCCCCAGGACCCAAAGTCAGTTTAGCTATATCAGAAAACAGGTTATGTGGAAATCTTAAAATACTTCTTGTTCGCCAAGCAAAATAAATACATTCCTACAAACAAGCAGATGCTCAATACTGACACATAAGAAAACTTAAAAATTAAATCTCTAATGTATATTGATAAGCATTTACCTGCAGAAAATTTGTATAGTAATCCAACACATACAACGGCACTATCAACCACTGATGCTATAATTAAAGTAATGAAATTTGCCATATGAAAATTCAACTTGGACTTCAATTTTTCAAAAATAATTATGCTTGAGAGAAGAGATACTAAAATTGCAGTATATGAAATCAATATCATCAAATTAAAACTTTGCCATTTAAAAACACAACATAGCGCTATACACACTATTAAGTTGTACGTAGCTTTGCTTCTGCCATAAAATTCAACCATTGAATTTACAACTAAAGCAGCTCCCACAAATAAGGCAGCACATATCATCAATTTATTTGAAGTGTTGAGTAAAGAAAGACTGATAAACAGGAGTATCGATAAAATAGACATAATTACCTACCCAAAATTAATAACATACATTCATTCTAAATAAACATTACATATAGTAAAAGAGTTATTTAGCATAATAAGAAAAATATTTTATATTAGCATGCCACATCTTTCAGATCTACTTTTAAAACATCCTTTATGTTTAGCACCTTTTTCTCTGTTACTTTGCCAATACATGAATAAACTGCACCTTCAAACAATTCTTCAAACCTCTTCTGATTTTGTGGTGCAATAGTAACCAAAATTCTACTTTGCGATTCAGAAAACATTATTATCTTGTTTATTATGTCTGTATTTTGTATTTTTCCTATTGGCACTAGTGAAAGATCGATTTCAGCACCAAGGTCTCCTGCAATTAGCGATTTTGCCAGAGTAATAACTAATCCGCCTAAGTTTGGTGCAATTGCAGAGGCAATTATGCCATCTTTTATTGCTTGGTTGTAACGCTCATACAACTTCCTAGCGCTCTTTGCATCAACTTTTGGTACGTTGTTATTACCTATTCCACTATATAACTGATATTCAGATCTACCAAGTTCATCAAGTGTTTCTCCAAGCACGTATATTAAGTCTCCCGGCATTTTCACATCAAGCGATACCGCATTTTCAATATTTTCTATAATTCCAATTGCTGAAATGAGTAATGAAGGTGGTGCAGATATCATCACTTTCTCGCCATTTTCATCATATCCCTTAAAGTCGTTAAACATACTATCTTTTCCGGATATGAATGGTGCTTTAAATGCGGTTGCGTAATCATAACAAGCCTCTGCAGCTCTCTTTAGCTGCCATAGCCTTTCTGGATTATAAGCGTCACACCAGCAAAAGTTATCGAGCAACGCTAGATGGTCTATATTTCCTCCTGCGGCTACATAGTTACGTATGGCAGTGTCGATCGCACATGCTGCCATATGGTAAGTGTCAATTTCCCCATAACTCGAGCCAAACCCTTGCGATTTTACAACACCTTTATTTGAAGAAAGGATTGGCCTTGAAACAATAGCTTCACTGCACACTCTTCCCTTGCCCTGCAGTGGTTTCAGCACTGACGACCCTTGAACCTCATGGTCATATTGCACCACTATGAACTCTTTACTGCATATGTTTGGTCTGCTCAGCATTTCTTTTAGTTCAACATCTATTGAACTAAGTGGGAGCTCAGAAGCTCGGTCTGGTGTCATGCAAGTAGCTATCCACTCTCCAGTCCACGGCTTTGTCTGTAAATGCATTTTAGGATTACCGTCATGCAGAAATTCAGTTTCGATGTCCATTATTACTTTCCCTTCAGGACATTTAACAACAGCTTTACCACTCTCATTGAACTCTCCAATCACACAAACCTCCACATCATGTTTTTTCATAATTTGCTTAAACATAGGAAGATTTTCTTCTGGCACTGCTAAGGTCATTCTCTCTTGTGATTCTGATATCCATATTTCCCACGAAGCCATACCATCGTTTTTAAGGAGAACCTTGCTCAAATCAACTTCAAATCCGTCTTTTCCCATTTCACCAATAGACGATGATAGACCACCTGCTCCGTTATCCGTTATTGCATTATAAAGACCAAGATCTCTTGCTTTTATGACGGCATTGGATAGTTTTTTTTGTGTTATGGGGTCACCAATTTGCACAATTGTTGAAGGGCTGTTTCCCGACAAAGCCTCTGAGGAAAACGTTGCGCCGTGAATTCCGTCCCTTCCAACTCTTCCACCAATAATTACGATTTTATCGCCATTTTTTGGTCCTTTAATGTGTGAAGGTGCGTTATTTATGTTGCGCGGAATAATTCCGACACTGCCAACAAAAACCAGCGGCTTGCCACAAAATCTATCGTCAAAATATACCGATCCAAGTTGTGTTGGAATACCAGAGCAATTACCAGCAACATTAACACCATGGATCACTTTTTTCATTATATATTTTGGCGGTAAGATCTCATCAGTGCGCTCTTTATCCCTATAAAATTTGCCTTTTGCTTCTTTGGCAAAGCAAAAGTAATAGGTATTCATTATAGGCTCCGCGCCTTTCCCGAAACCAACTACATCACGATTAACTCCAAGCACTCCGGTCATTGCTCCACCAAATGGATCAAGAGCTGAAGGGCTATTGTGGGTTTCAACTTTATCTACAATCAAGTAATCGTCATCAAAAATTATTCCTCCTGCGTTGTCAGAGAAAACTGACACACATATGTCAGAATTTATCTCACGCGTTGCACGCTTGATATAATGTGCGTATAGGCCATCTTTTATTTCATCAATGGGAGAGCAAAAGATATTGTGCTTACAATGTTCAGACCAAGTCTGTGCCAGAGACTCAAGTTCAATATCATATGGATTTCTATTAAGTTTTTTAAAGTAATCCTTTATAGCTTTCATTGCTGCCAGAGAGAGCCCTAAAGTGCCATTACCATCGATTCCATCTCTGCTGATTTTCTCAAGTTCTTGGTCACTTACATTTAGGTTAACAGACTTAGCCCCATTACTACTTGATATCACTCCAGTGCTCTCTTTTGTCATTCCTGTTTCCCCCTCTGTCATTCCAGTGCTTGACACTGGAATCCAGTTTTCATTATACAATTGCTTGAAATTTTCTGGATCCAAGTAGTCAAGCACTGGGATGACGCCTTTTAACTTACCGTAATGCCTCCAATAGTAATTGCCGTTTTCTTTATAAACAAGCGTGCAATACTCAGTGATAGGGTTGAATTCTTGCTTTATATCATCTTCAGTTGCTTGACTTAGAATCAATTTTGAACTTCTTGCTTTTATACAAACATTTTCATCAATGTAGTCCTTGTTTATTAAATATTCTCTAACAATTTGTTTCGCTGTGTTGCCTACATTATCGGTCATGCCAGGTAAGAAGCTTATTTCCAAGCCCCACTTTGCTTGTGGTTCTATGAAATCATACGGAACTTCTTCAAGGTTTTCATTGTAGGAATAATAACGGCAGTCTTGTATGACTTTATTATAAAATAGCCCGCAAATTTCTTCATATAATTTGGATGGTAATCCTTTGCGTATGTAAATCGAGTAAACGTTGACTAACCATCTGCATCCAATTTGCTCGCATTTATTTAAAACTTCTATTCTAATGTTTGCCATGTAATGTTATAAAAAATTTTAATATATAATAGCATACAAGCACGTTTATATTTTGAATAATTTCTATACAATAAAATATTGTATTAATTGTTACTGTTAGTGGGAAGAGTTTTTACCGTTAATGTGGATGAATCCCTTTTTGATGTGCTGGTTCAGCACATATTTTCTGAATATGAAAGAGAAAAAATTCCCGAGATAAAGGTCATACTTCCTTGCAAGAGGGATGTGATAGCGTTACTCAATGCATTCAAGAATTATAACGCTGAAAAATGCATAATTTTGCCAGAGATAGTTTCGCTAGAGAACATTGATGAGGAAGATTTAATATTAAATCTTGATAGAGTTAAAGTTATAAGTCCAATAAAAAGGACGCTGCTACTCATTCAATTCATATTGGAATGGAATAGAAAAAATAACGACAATTTCCCAGTTGATTTAGCTTATAGCCTGCCATCACTGCTTGATAAAATTCAATCTACCCAAACAACGGATTATGATCAATTTAATGAGCATTCAAAAAAAATAGAGAATTTCATAAGCTTACTCACTGAGACTTGGAGTAAAACTTTAAAAGGTTTAGAAGTAGTAGATATATTAAAACATAAGAGTGATTACATAAACAATATGATAATCTCTTTACAAAAAGACCAATATATAATCTTTGTTGGAATTGGAAAGGATAAGTCGTTAATTAAGGCTATATATGACCTGCCATTTGGAAAAATAATTTTGCCTAACCTGAATTTGAAAATTAAAGAGAAAGACTGGAAATTGCTTGATAAAAAACACTATCAATATTGTCTGAAAGATCTGCTCGATTATTTAAATGTAGATAGAAGGGATGTTAGCTGCTTGAACACTATAGAGAATGAAATAACTAACTATGTCTTTGATACAACTGCCGATCTAAGCAAAGTTAGTAGTGGACATGTTGGCAATATTGAAGTCATCACTTGTGATTCCAGAGAGGAAGAAGCACAAGTGACATCATTAATTATAGAAAATGAAGGTTATGAAAACATTTCTTTGGTCGTCTTTGATAAATTACTTGCAGCTCGTATAGCATGTTTATCAAGGCAACACAGTGCCATACCGGAAAATTACCCTTATATAACGCTTCTGCTTTATAGTATCGAAGTTTTGACCTCAAATTGGAGCAGTGTGTCATTACTTTCGCTCCTTAAACATAGGCTAGTGACTTTTGGTTACACTCAAGAAGAGTACACTCGGATTTTATCTGAATTTGAAATAGAGGTATTACGCAACTTTAGTACAAATGGCCTGAGCGATATTATAAATGCTATCAATGCCCATAAAAAGCTAAAACATAAAGAAGATATATTACTTATTATCAGTAAGTTAGAGGTTGTATTTAATCCTTTGCTTAACATTATAAATTGCCCTATTTCTGATGTGGTGGCAACTCATTTGCAGTGTGTTAATATGCTATCTGGTATAAATTTTTCAGAGCTAAATGGTGAAATAGGTAATTTCACCTGTAATTTCTTGAATGCATGTGAGGGTGTAGAAATTAAGTGCTCCTTAGAGTTATATAACCAAATTCTGACCTTATTTTTAGAGAAAGAGTTTTTCTCTGTAGCAAATGACTTAAATAAATTCAGCTTATATCACAACAAGGTTGTAATACTCGCTGGGTTTAATGAAGCGCCAAGCTTTCAAAGTCCGCTTTTGAATGCACTTACGAGAGAAAAATTTAGTCTTCCTTCTGCGCAAGAAGAGCAGGGGTATTTTTTTTATACTTTACACAATTTGTTTTGTGCAAGTAAGGTTTATATTACAAGATCGCTAAGCCATAGAAAACCAATTCTATTGCAGCGTTTGGAAATTATGTTACAGGGGTCAAAATATCCTTATCGTGATTGGCTAAGGATATTAAATACGCCTGAATGTACTGTTCCATGTACTCAGCCTATGCCAAAACCTCAAACCGAAGTTAGAAAAGAAAAAATGCAGGTGATGTCTTGCAGTGCAATAGAAAAGCTAATTCGTAATCCTTATTCATTTTACGTTGAATATATACTGGGCCTTAAACAATTAAGAGACTTGAATTTTAAGCCATCGATGTTGGAATTTGGCACTATGGTGCACAACATTCTTGCAAGATATTTACGCAACAAAAAGTCGCCAATGAGCATTGCACGAGAAACATTCTCGACTAGTCAGTTTAATTTTTCAAATATGTGGTGGATAAGACTACAGAGGGTAATTCAATCTTTTGTCGAACTTGATGAAACTCGAAGCAACTATGTTGAGTTGGAAAAGAGCTTTTCCTGTCCGATATTTCATATTCCAGTGCGTGATGCTGGTTCTTGTGATCAGTATGAAACTGCTGGGATGACAAATAGGCCACAAGAAATTTCACTGACAGCAAGATGTGATAGAGTTGAGTATCTACCAAGTGGGCAAGTGGCAATTATAGACTATAAGCTTGGTACACCACCTTCCAATGAAGAAGTAATGTCGGGATTTTTTCTGCAATTAATTTTACAAGCCTTAGCGGTAGAACATATAACAAAAAGAGAAGTCTCAGAACTTGCTTATTGGAAACTTGATTATGATAAAATAAAAGTTATTTCTATACAAAATTATAGATACAAAATGCAAGAATTAAAAAATGATCTGCCTGGTTTTTTATCTAATTATTTAAGTAATTCCACACCCTTTATTGCCTCTCCATATTTTGATAAATTCCTGAGATTTAACAGCTATAAACAGCTAGAAAGGGTAGGAGAGTGGTTGTAAATGGTGTCATCCGAGTAGCTGACACTGGGATCACCGCGAACCGTTATACCGCCACGAACCGTCATATCAACTATGTTTTTTTTAAATTTTTTGAATTTAGTTTTATTACAACTCTTGTTTATAATTTTGTATTTTTATTCAATTAGAAAATGCATTTTTGACAATAAACACCCTAATTTATCATAGAAAAATTTTATATCAAACAACAGTTACTGCTTAGATTTTATGGTTTGTGCTTTAAGTGTGTGTGGACGCACATATTCGTTAACTTATTTCCTATGCAGATTTTTTTAATTCATATTAACTGCTTCTTTAAGCCTGGCATTAGCAATAACCATAATTTTACGCATTAGAGCTTACCATCTTCTTCTTACCACTTTCAATGAGCTTGGAATAAAATGCACCAAGTGCAGATTTGAGCAGCCATTGCAGCCGTTAGTACGAACATTGCTTCTACCGCCTGTTATTCTTCGATAACCAATAGCTTTTCCACTTTCTTTTGGATGCGCCAGCAAGACTTGCTACTTCTTTTCTGTTTAAGTAGCCAAGCTCTGGCATTAAACACAGAAAGTCTTGAGATAACTTTTCCAGGAACTGTTTTAAGGATTTTTTGACGTTGTTGTAACTCACGGCTTTCATCAATAATTTTTTGTATAGTATTATTGAGTTCATCTATTTGACTATTAAAGAATCCGATAGTTTTTTGACAACTTTCTTTTATATGGTTGTTTTCAGGTGCTTCCAGTCTACATTTTTCCTGAGTTCTCATTTGCGTAATGTCATCACGACGTTGACAAAGTGCAACCAAGGTTGATTGTTTTTCAGAAGTGGGGAGAGAGAGTTCCATGACGCATATTGAGCAAGAGCCCTTGCATCTGATTTATCGGACTTTGCTAAAGTTCCGTGTGACAAGATGAAGCTTTTTACTTTACGGGTATTAGCTCGATGTACAGCGATATTCTTGTCAATAAGAAAATGCGATAAACCAATTTCCTGTATTTTCTAAAGTTACTAAAGAATTAGGTAAGATATCTGAAAACTTTTTAAACAATTGTTGCCAACCAGAAGCATTATTATCAAATTCGACACCACTCTTCTGTGTGTGAACCGCAATAACATTTTTAAATTTTCCGATGTCAATACCAATAAAATTTTGATAAGATGTAACCATATTAATAACCTCGATAGTTTATTGATTTAAGATTGTAAACGGGTGCATACATATGTCCCATGCAACTATTCAAACGTATCGAGGGATAGCCTTGATATAAACGGTTGTCAACGCCGCGTCGGTCGCACACGCCCGCTATTCCTATAGTGAGTAGTTCCCTCTTGTTTCTTTTATAACATATTTTTAACTTACAGCCGCCGCGGTATCTCTTAGCCGCTAACACGTAGCGGGATGACGAGCTTATCGTCACGCCGCCACGAACCGTCATACCGCGATTCATTCGCGGTATCTCGGCAATAGATCCCGCTAACACGTAGCGGGATGACGGTTGTCGTTTAGCCATAAATATTAAGAAATTTACCAAATAAAAAAAAGGCAAAAGAAGCCCTGGGGTTATTATCTGCTTTAAAATATTGGCGTTTTTTATGTTTTAAACGCTTGACAAGCAAGATTTAGCTGCTTTTAATTGCAACTAACCTACGCTGCAAATGTTTAAGAAATTTACTAAGCAGAAAAAAGACAAAGAATCCCCGAGTTAGCTAGTCTTTTACTATCTCTGTCGAGTATTGGCATTTTTTGATGTCTTGTAACGCTTTATAAGCGCGTTCAGCTTATTTAGATAAAAATCTAGATGTAGATGAAGTTTTGTAAAGACATACAGTATCTATATACTGCAAAAAATTGAATATAAGACGCCGATACATTAAGTAATCCTTACCTTTTAATCTGCAGATTGGCGAAAGCAAATACAATAGCTTCAGTTTCATGATAAGGGGGCTAGCGGAGTTTGTCAAGGGATTTTTGACGAAATGATTTTGAAAGTAAAGAGCGGGAGAAGGGGTTCGAACCCTCGACCTCAACCTTGGCAAGGTTGCGCTCTACCAACTGAGCTACTCCCGCAATTAAATTAACCTAAATTTACTTAATTATAGGCATATACAGCAATTTGTAAACCCCCGTGTACACGAAAAATGTGAGAGCCCATAAACTTGTGTGGTTCCTTCTATGATCTTTTCGTATACTTAAGGCTTATTTTTGATTATCATAAGTTTTTAATTATTCCACAAAGCTTTATGGGAATATTTTTATATAAAGACGACTTGCCAGCTAGTTCAATACCAGATGATGTAAGGTCTATAGCTGTTGATACCGAGGCAATGGGGCTACTTCATAGCAGAGATAGATTATGCCTTGTGCAGCTCTCTTTTAATGATGGCAACGCTCACTTAGTTCAACTCAAGAACGATTATACAGCGCCAAATTTGAGAAAAATATTAGAGGATAAAAATATAACTAAAATATTTCACTTCGCGCGATTTGATGTGAGCATAATACGTTATTACTTGGAAACTTGGGCACTTCCGTGCTATTGCACAAAAATAGCTTCACGTTTAGTTCGCACTTACACAGATAATCATAGCTTAAAAGAGTTGTGCTTAGAGCTGCTTGATACCAAACTAAATAAGCAGCAGCAATCTTCTGATTGGGGAAATGAAAATTTAACAGACAAACAAAAAAGTTATGCTGCATCTGATGTTTTGTATCTCCACAGGATAAAGGAAAAGCTAGACTTAATGCTGGAACGTGAAAATAGAAAAGAATTGGCCCAAAAGTGCTTTGAATTTCTTCCTACTCGTATTGAGTTAGACTTAATGGGTTGGGAAAACGTGGATATCTTTAACCACCAGATGTAATAGAAGTTTTTTGTTTGTGCAAAACACTTTAGGGCAATTTTTCAAGCTCTGCGGTAAGAATTTAGTTGATTAACTGCTAATAGATATGCTATATTTTACAAAAATTTAGGTATTTTATGAGTGATGATATTACATCGGTAAATGATCAAAATTTCAAATCTGAAGTCACTGACTATAAAGGGTTTGTTCTGATAGACTTTTGGGCAGAATGGTGTGGGCCATGTAAAAGTCTAATGCCACGTATCGAACAATTGGCTAAAGACAGAAAAGGCAAGATTAAGATCTGCAAATTCGACATAGATGAAGGGACTGAAGTGCCAAGTAAGTATGGAGTGAAATCTATACCCACTTTAATCATATTTCAAGATGGTAAGGAAATTGCACGCAAAATTGGTGCAACAAATGATTTGTCAAGTTGGGTTGATAGTGAAATAAGCTAATAGACAAATTTGCTTTTGTGTGTATTATAAATATTGATAAAAGGGATTGTAGCTCAGTCGGTTAGAGCAGTTCGCTCATAACGAATTGGCCGTAGGTTCGAGTCCTACCAATCCCACCATTGTTAGCATGATCGTAACAATGAGAAAGCTGTAGTATATGAACTATATGTTGATATAATGGAGGAAATAATGAAATTTACTAAGTCTCTAAATAACAAGTTAGATGAATTGCACTTACTAAATCATCCATTTTACCAGTCATGGAATACAGGAAGCTTAAGCTTGCAAGCTTTACAAACCTATGCTAAAGAATATTATCACCACGTTGCTGCGTTTCCTCGTTACATCAGTGGTATACATTTTTTGTGCCCAGATCTAAAAATGCGACAGGTTTTACTTGGTAATTTAATAGAAGAGGAACAAGGTGATGAAAATTATCCAGAATTATGGCAACGTTTTGCTGAAGGGCTTGGCGTTGCGCGATCTGATCTTCGTGAAAGTGCACAGATTAAAGAGACACAGGAGTTAGTTGATGGTTACTTTGATATTGTAAGATCAGGTTTTGCGGCAGGTCTTGGAGCCTTATACGCTTACGAACGTCAAACTCCAGAGGTTTCTAAGTCTAAAATTGAAGGTTTAAAAAAACACTATTCAATAAGTGATGAGTGTTCTCTTCAATTTTTTACGGTTCATATGGAAGCTGATGAGTGGCATTCTGAGGAGTGTGCAAATCTTATTGAAGATCTAGATGAAAAAGAGCAAGATAAAGTTATGCAGGGTGCTCAAAAGGGAACAAAGCTCTTGTGGGGTTTTCTTGATGGGATGATAAATGCCAGTGTGTGTTAGTAGTTGTAAGTAGCTTAAACTCAGTGATGTTGGAATGCAATGTCTGCATGTAATCTTCTTATATCTGACTTACGGCTTTGGGTTCATTTAGGCTATAGTGCAGAAGAGAAGTATCATTCTCAATTAGTTAGTGTTAATATTGATTTTACCTTTAAATCCCCCCCTTTAGGACTTACAACTGACCGGCTTGAGGATACTATATGCTACTTGGAGGTAGTTCAGAGTATTCAATCTCTCGTTCAAAGCAAGCAATTCAACTTAATCGAGCATTTAACTCATGATATATACAGGACCATTAATAACCTTGTGATGCAAAAAAAGCTTATTATTTCTTCTATAGGCGTAACTATTCACAAAGTTGCACCACCTGTCCCCAGTGTGCATGGAGGTGTTTTCTTTACTTATCGTAATGCGTTGCAAGAATGATTTACATTTCTATTGGCTCAAATATGGGGAATCGCTTTTCCCATTTACAAAAGGCTGCTCAGTTACTGCAGGAACGCTATTTTAAAAATTTAAAATCTTCAATTATTCTGGAAACTAAGGCTATTTTACCAAATGATGCTCCACCTGGGTGGGACAGGCCATTTCTAAATATGGTTGTGTATGGAAGTTGTTCTTCTTCTCCTGAAGAGCTGTTAAAGGGCCTTAAACAAATTGAGTGTGACATTGGCCGCCCGCAGGTCTATGAAAAATGGGCACCTCGCGTTATTGATTTGGATATTTTGTTATGGGATAACCTGACACTTGATACATCCTACCTTAAGATTCCTCACCCAGAATTGATAAACAGACCATTTTTGCTTCACTTGATGGCAATGCTGAGTCCCATGGCAGTAGTTAACAAAACGTTTGGTACTATTAACCCTAACATTAAGGATTGCTTTTTAAGGAGTTTTACGCTTTCACCAGAGCTTGTAGGTATTGTTAATATTACTCCTGATTCATTTTCAGATGGTGGTCTTTATTATGATGCAGATCAAGCAACCAAGCAAGCAAGCACTGCAACTGGTATCAGACGGTGCAAGTATAGTTGATCTTGGTGCTCAATCAACAAGACCTGGCTCCTCAATACAAACTCCAAAAGCAGAATATGCACGCTTAAAACCAGTGCTTGATAATCTCAATCAGTATATGAAAGTTGGTGATATTAAAGTCAGCATTGATAGTTTCTGGCCAGACGTTATTTTAAATGTTTTGGAACACTACAACATTGCCTGGATAAACAATCAGAAGGGAGATCTAGATGATAATACCTTAAAAGCAGTTGCTAGTAATGGTTGCAGCATCGTTATTATGCATTCACTTTCAATACCACCACATAGAGACAACATTATTCCAGACGACACTGACCCAATTGATATCATAAATAATTGGGCAGAGAAGAGCATTAGCAGGTTACTTACCCTAGGTTTTGATCAAAGCTCGATAATTATTGATCCTGGTATTGGTTTTGGAAAATCTCTATATCAGAATATCTGGCTTTTATGCAATATAGAAGCATTGCAAAGTTTTGGCTGCAAAGTTCTGGTTGGCCATTCTAGAAAGTCATTTATTTCTTCTTTTTCTACAGAACCTGTCTTTAACCGAGATTTAGAAACAATTGCTTTATCATCTGCATTGCACAACAAGGTTGATTTCCTTCGAGTGCATAATGTGCGTGATCACATGCGATTCTTTGTAGCTCAAGCTGCTTTACAGGGATGATAGTTATCGGAATTATGGCTGTTGATCCCAAGGGGGTAATTGGAATAAATAATGGATTGCCCTGGCATTATCCAAGTGAGTTAGATCATTTTCGTCAGGTGACTGACAAACAAGTTATTGTTATGGGAAGAAAAACATTTGAAACTATGTCTCAAAACATATTAAAGGATCGTATCCCTGTTGTTTTTTCTCGTGACAAATTAAATTCTTGTTTTAACAGAGGAGTAAAATGCACTATTATTTCTTCTATGCAAGAGTTTTTGTCAATCCAAAGTAATTCTAAAGTCTTCATGATTGGTGGAGCACAAATAGCGCATCTTTTTTTGGAGTATGATCTAATCTCAGAATTTATCATAACAGAAATTCACAAACCCTATAAAGGTGATGTATATTTCAACTTAACACTTCTTGATGGATGGCATAAAACTATTCTCACCAAAACGAAAGATTATACTATATGTAGGCTAATACGTTAATATGCATGTTAAAGCAATTTATACCCACCGCATTGAATGTGGGGAAGTATTAGAGCAGGTTCTTGATCGCTATGTTTCAGAGTTGCTAGGAGAGGAAGTTGTTCTTGCTATCACATCAAAAATCATTTCTATTTGTCAAAAACAAGTGGTTTGCAAAACTGCTTGTTCTAAAGAAGAGCTAATCAAAAGAGAAGCTGATGCAATTGTTGATGTAGACCATAATTCTTACGGCATCTATTTAACAATCAAAGACAATATCTTAATTCCATCTGCTGGTATTGATGAATCAAATGGTAATGAAATGTATATTTTATACCCAAAGGATGTTCAGAAAACAGCTCTATCAATATGGAACTATCTCAAGACAAAACACTGCATAAAACATCTTGGTATTTTGATTACAGATAGTAACATAACACCTATGCGCCTTGGGGTTACGGGCGTTGCTCTTGGTTGGTGTGGATTTGAACCATTTTATTCCTATATAGGCAAGCCAGATCTTTATGATCAACCACTGCAAGTAACACAAGTCAATCTTCTTGATGCGCTGGCAACGTCTGCTGTTTTAGTTATGGGAGAAGGGGCGGAGCAAACACCAATGGCAATAATTAGTGGCGCACCAAAGATTCACTTTCTTACTCGTCTGCCAACTACAGAAGAAGAAAAAAGTGTGAAGATATCTATGGAAGAGGACCTTTACTCTCCTCTCCTCATGCGAGCCCGCTGGTTAAAGAGTTAAAGAGGAACTTAAAAATTTGCTATTAGACTTCTTATACCAATTCCTGCTACACAAGTAACGGATAGACAATAATAGAAAAAAAGCCATACTGAAGTAAGTAAAGTAGCGAGGTTTAAATGGCATTAAGATCAAAATTATTGGATGAAAAAGTGGTGGAATCAGCAAAAGAAATGCTGAAGAAAGTAAGAAATAACGCATATGTTGCAAAAAAACTAAATGCTGTAATTGCAGCAAAAAAGCACAGTATAACAGCCGTAGCAAAGATATGCTGCATTTCAAGAAAGGCACTTACTGCATGACCTAAAATTTGGCAGAGAAGAAAAATTATTTGCTCCGCCTCAACGCCGTAGAAAAACTATATTGAATCAAAGTCAACGTGAACAAGTTGAGGTGTGGATAGAGGAAAACCCCAATATTACTATAAAAGAAATGAAAATAAGAATTCAAGAAAAGTTTGGTTTGAATATCAGCAAATCTACAGTACACCGTAATATGCAAAGAATGAAATTCTCATATATCACACCAAGACCAGTGCATAACGGACAAGATAAAAGTAAACAAGAGGAATTTAAAAAAAAATCTTAATGAAACTATTGTCATGTATCCTGAAAAAGAGCTATTTTTCTTCGATGAATCGCGGTTTGGCACACATTCAAAGATTGGACACGGGTGGTTTAAAAAAGGCATTAGGACACAGGTTAAGGTAAAACTAGGTAGGCAAAATTTTTATCTCTATAGTGCAGTTAATCCCAGAAATGGAGAAAGTTCTAGCTCAAACGTCAATACTGATTGTATGAATATATTCCTTGAGCAGATGTCACAATATTTAGGAACAAGGGAGGCATTTCTTATCATGGATTGTGCTAGTTGGCATAAGTCAAAAAATTTAAAAGTACCTAAAAATATCGACATTATATACCTACCACCATACTCACCTGACCTCAATCCTGTTGAGAGGTTTTGGTTATATATAAAACAGAACATTTTGCGTAACAAAATCTACGACACAATTGCTTTGCTTGAGAGCGCTTTGTGCAAATTTATTACCTCTCTTTCTCACTCCACAATTAAAAAACTCTGCAATGCCGCTTATTTGATTCACTAGTAATGAGAATTGGTATAAACATGTTGCCGTCCACTTCCGCCTAACAAGTATAATGCGGCTTGACAAATTTATTGTCATCTCAGACCGCGGAGAGAACCATATGCTACTTTTAACTTATGTAAAATTACCAAGGATTATGGAGAAGATATGCTGTTTTGATTTGTGTGAAAATTATTGTTGACTTATGTGCAATTAGAGAACCTAAGTCACTTTAGCTATATATAAAAGGTTTAAGTGGTTGTATTGATGTATCTTTGTATTAAAAAACACCCAATAAGCAGAGTTGTAAGTGGAATAAACCACAAAATGTAAGTGCTAGATTTTATAGGCGGTACGATTATAATTGAATTGCCGTAAGAATTTTTTAACTCTGAGATTATCTCTTCATCTGTGTATCCATCATTGATTTTTTTACGAATTGCTTCTCGCATATCATACGCGATCTGAGATCCAGATTCAGACAATGATTCGCCAGAACATATTGGACACCTTATTATTTCAAATAAACTGGTTGCTCGTTTTTCCATGCTTTTATCTCTGAGTTTATTATCCAGAGTAAAAGCGTTTACGCCTGAGTGGAATATCAATATGAAAAGTAAACTAACTACTGCTCTCATCCTTGGTTAATTGGGTTATTTTACTGAGCTGGTTCATAAAATCAGTGGTGGATAACTTTCCAATAAAGCTTGACCCTACATCATCATCGTACTTTATTGAAAATTGAATGCCATCATCAGTTGTTTTTTCTGATAAGGAAGACATTAATTTTTCAAACGCATCTGAAGTTTTTGAGTCACCAATCATAAACGAGATTAATTCTTTATAATTTGATATAGCCACGTTGATTTTGTCTTTAAATGAAGACGTAACCAAATTATAATTTCGCACTCCACCATCTGCAGCAAGAGAAAAATTATTACTTTGAATTAAAAATTTCTCTATGTTGAAATTAATTCTGGAAGCTGAGATGTGGTTTACAAATTCGTAATCAAATTTAGTGTCGATACTAAGGTAACTTTCAGGACTTGCAGTATTTTTATACCGATAAGTATAAAAATCAAATCCTAGTTTAGTATTTCCACTTGGTTCTTTATCGAGGTGAAATTGAATGTAATTGCTTTTATCATTCACTTCAGTTATAACACTTTGCTGATTTTCTAAAACATCACATTTTAATCCATAATCTTCGTAACGAAGTGTATCTATATAGTCTATCACGGTACTATTTTTGTTGAATCGCAATGAAGATGGTAAATCGTTTAGTCTAACAACAAAGTGGCTGCTATCGTTTGTGTGGCATTTTATATTCTTTTTCTCATCATCATGAACAGCAATGTTGACTTCATTGCTTGGTATGTAGATATATACTGATTTATCAAACAATCTATTTTTTATCAATAAAGCATCAGATGAGATGGTTAATTGCTCATTGGAAAATTTTGGGTTTGTCACACGGAAAATTAGGTTAGAAGGAAATCCACTAAAATCATGTGAAATATCAAATTTTTCGTCGTTAATGTATAGTATTGTTTCAGCTAAAAGATTTTTTACCTTACATGCAGAAAAATACCAAAAACCACTATACGCTACAGGAATAAACAAAAGTAAAGAGATGATAATATAGATAAAAATCTTACGCATGATTCCCCTATTTATCTAATGATATGTTTCTTGTACCCCTTGGTATGGTTACACACAAGCCGTCGATATCTTTTGTGATTTTTATTTGGCATCCAAGCCTCGACGTCTCTGTTAAGCCGAAAGCTAGGTCTAACATATCATTTTCCTCATCAGATATAGGGTTATGTATTTCTACAGCATTATAAAACTTTGGATCAACAATTACATGGCATGTAGAGCAAGCAAGAGAACCTTCACATGCACCTTCAAGCAGATCTGGATCACTTCTGTGGGCTAAATTGAGCAGAGTTTCTCCCTCTGCAGCTTCATAGCTTTTCTTACTCCCATCAGGTAAAATAAAAGTAACAGATGGCATATTATTCCTATTAAAATCCTTACTAATTTCTTTATATCCTACAGGTAATAACTAATATTTGCAAACTCTTTACAATTCCAGTACCTATATTTCTTGTTATCCAAGTATCTCCTTTAGCATAGATCCCGCTAACAAGCAGCGGGATGACGATTGTCAGGGTGTCATCCCAGCGCCCCTCTGTCATCCAAGTAGCTGACACTGGTTCCTTTATGATGGTAGCGCCCCTATGATGTCATTCCAGTGCTCCTTTCTCGTCATCCCAGTGTCAGCTACTTGGATGACAGAGGGGGGTGGGATGACAGAAGATGATGGAGTGACAGGGAGTAATACAAAAAGTTTCGTCATCCCCATTGAATCGGCTTTAAAATCGATGTTCAAAGTTGAAATTTCCCTAGAAGATGCGGGGAAAATCAGAAAAGGTCAGGAAGTTGTATTAAATAACTTGCGTAATTTAAAGAATCATGATATTTGTTGTACGGTGGTGGGTAGTGTACCTATTGCAATCTGCAGTTTTATTTATGGTTGTGTGAAACCTATTCGTGTTTTTAATATTTAAAATGAGGTTTAGATGTCGATAACATCCGAAAAGAAAAAGAGTTTGATAAATATATATGCAATTAAAGAAGATGATACAGGCTCATCTTTTGTACAATGTGCAATTTTGACCGAGAGGATCAGTAACTTAACTGAGCATTTTAAAGTGCACAAGCATGACCATCACTCTAAGCGTGGTTTACTTATATTGATAGGTAGAAGACGCAAGCACTTAAATTATATAAAGCGTAAATTTGGTAATGAAGCCTATCAGGAATTAATAGAGAAGTTAGGCATTAGAAAATAATCGAGGAATTTAATATGTTTAAAATTATAAAAAAATCTATAGAGTGGGGTGGTCGTGCCTTATCTTTAGAAACAGGAAAAATAGCACGCCAAGCTCATGGTTCAGTAGTTGTAAATTACGGTGATACTTCTGTTTTAGTAACTGTTGTACGTAAAAAGAAGGAAGAAAGCGTTGATTTCCTACCTTTAAATGTGCAGTTTATCGCAAAAAGCTATGCCATGGGTAAGATCCCTGGCGGGTTTTTTAAAAGAGAAGGCAAGCCATCTGATAGAGAAACTTTAATCTCAAGAGTAATAGATAGAAGTATAAGACCACTATTCCCAGAAGGATTTCATGATGAAATTAGTGTGGTGTGCAATCTATTAACTTATGATACAGTCAATCCTCCTGAAGTGCCAGCATTGATTGGTGCTGTTGCAGCTCTTGCAATTTCTGGTGTTCCCTTTCACTTTACTATAGCTGGAGTGATGGTTGGTTGTGATGAAAATAATAACTATATACTCAACCCTTCTGTTCAAGAGATGAAAGCAAGCAGCTTGGATCTGTTTTTGTCTGGTGATGAAAATTCAATTTTAATGGTTGAATCAGAAGTGAAAGAGCTCTCTGAAGAAAATGTTTTTAATGCAATAAAATTTGGCCATGAACACCTTAAGCCTGTCATTAAGCTCATAAAAGAGTTTGCTGATACAATTGGCAATAAACCTGAGAGCTTTGCCCCTATTGATGCATCAGATATAACACAAGAGCTCGAAAAATACGGTAAAGATTTTGAAAAAGCATATTCGCAAACAGTAAAACAAGAGCGAGTTCAAGCTCTAGAAGCGATCAGAGAGAATATATTGAATACTCTTAAAGAAACTGGAAAAGACGAAAAGTTAATTACGTATGCAGTAAAAAATTTTGAAAGATCTTTAGTACGTGAAATAATTAGGAAGAAAAGTGTAAGGATAGACGGTCGTAAGCATGATGAGATACGTCAGATAGAAGTTGAAGTTGATATTCTGTCCAAAACTCACGGTTCTGCACTATTTACAAGAGGCAATACTCAGGCACTGGTTGTTACTGCTCTTGGCACCACTCAAGATGAGCAAATTGTGGATGATATTGAAGGGGATAGACGTGAGCATTTCATGTTGCATTATAACTTTCCCTCATTTGCTGTTGGAGAAACTTCTGCTGCGCGTGCACCAGGAAGAAGAGAAATCGGTCATGGCAAACTTGCTTGGAAAGCAATTCATCCTGTTTTACCCGATAAGTCTGAATTTCCTTATACAATAAGAGTAGTGTCCGAAATTTTGGAGTCTGATGGTTCTTCTTCTATGGCAACAGTTTGTGGGACTTCTCTTGCTTTAATGGATACGGGTGTGCCAATAAAGGCCCCTGTTGCTGGAATTGCTATGGGTCTCATCAAAGATAAAGACGAGTATGTAATACTTTCCGATATACTTGGTGATGAAGATTATCTTGGTGATATGGACTTTAAAGTAGCAGGAACTAGTGAAGGGGTTACGGCGCTACAAATGGACATGAAAATTTCTGGTATAAGCTTTGAAATTGTTGAAAAATCTTTAGAACAGGCAAAAGCTGGAAGATTACTTATTTTAGAAAAAATGAATGCAGTGATTTCAGAACACAGTGATGATGTCAAAGACCATGCACCAAGGATGTTATCATTTTACATAGATAAAGACAAAATTTCTGCTGCTATAGGTTCTAAGGGGAAAAATATACGCAGTGTGTGTGAAAGAAGTAATGCAAAAATTGAAATAGGAGATGATGGTAAAGTTTCTGTTTTTGCTACGAGTGGCACTGAAGCTGAAATTGCAAAGAGTATGATGATTGATTCAATAACAGAACTAGAACAAGGTTCTATAGTTGATGTCAAGGTTGCAAGAATAGAGAAGTCTATTGTAGAGCTTGAATTTCTTAATGGCAGAAAAGGAAAAATGCACATAAGTGAAGTAGCTAATGAACATATAGATTCTATAGAGAGCGTACTTAAACAAGATGATACTTTCAAAGCACTAGTAATTGACTTCGAAAAAGGTGGGTGTCCAAAGTTGTCAAGACGTCGGGTTGATCAAGAGACGGGAGAGTTTTTTGAAGGTGAGCTTTACAACGAGGAAAGGAAAGATGGTCCAAATGACAGGGATAATTATTACAATAATTCATTTAGTAGAAAACCTGGAGGAAGTCACCATAAGAGGCCTCCTCGTCCTCGTTCTGGTTTCAGCAACAGAAATAGGCCGAAATTTGGTAATAATGATTCATCATCAGGTTTTTATTAAGAGTAAACTTCTTGCGTTACCTCTCGTCATTCCAGTGCTTAATACTGGAATGACACCCTTTCTGGTGAAGGTTGTTCTCAAATCACAATGTTAGTACAATTGTGGTGTTAGCTATAGCTAACCCAAGGTATCCGTTCAGCGGAGTGGTAGAATAAGGTAGACAAAGTGATCTAAAAAGATAATCATAGAGCAAAAGTGAGGTAATGTGGTAAACCTTTTAGAACTTTGCAAAAATTTACAGCAAAAAATAGAAAAACTGAAAGCAGAGATAGAAAACTTAAAAGCAGAAAATAAAGCTTTAAAGATAGAGAACGCTGAATTAAAGGAAAGGCTTGGTTTAAACTCGAAAAATTCATCTCTACCGAGCTCTAAAGAATTGTACAAAACAAAAAAGGACAAGCCAAAAAGCGAAAGGAATGTTGGCGATCAGGTTGAGCATAAAGGAAATTTTCATGCTACAATGGAAGCGGATAAAGTAGTAAAAATAGAGTTGCCTAATATTTGCGAATGCGGAGGAGAGCTTGTAATATGCGAAAAACCTTATGTTCACCAAAAAGTTGATCTTCCGGAAATTAGGCCTTATGTAGTAATTGGAACATGGTCGTTGTTGGAGATGCAGAAAAAGAAAAAGTAGCAAGTTACCAGAAGGTGTTACGCCAGATACATTTGGTCCAAGGGTTAAGTCTATAATTGCAGCACTCAGCGGATTTTACAAAAACTCAAAGCATGAAGTGGCTAGTATCATAAATGACATTTTTAATTTGAACATAAGTGTTGGCAGCATATCAAATAGTGAACACAGAGTTGCATTAAAATGCGAAAAAACATATGAGCAAATCGAACAAGAAATAAGCAGAAGTGAGGTTTTGCATATCGATGAAACCAGTCACTATAACAAAGGAAAACTTGGCTGGTGTTGGATGTTTGCAAGCAATACGGCAAGTTTTGTAAAATTGACAGAATCAAGAGGAATGAAGGTTTTGCAAGACAGCACATTTTGCAATCGCAATAGTTTGATAGTAACTGATAGATATTCAGCCTACAACTACTTTAATGATAAGAAAAGGCAAATCTGCTGGGCTTATTTAATAAGAGATTTTGAGAGGCTGGCTCATAGCTGGAACATTGAAGTTAAGATTCTTGGCTGTTATGTAAGAGATGTCACTACTGAATTATTTGCACTAAAAAAAGCTTTACTAAAAAATGAGATAGACATTTTAAGATTTGCCAGACGTGCAAGAAAATTGCGAAAACGTACAAGGTATTATTTGAAGGAAATATCTCGCTTACCTGAAGCAATTGGAGCTTCTCGAGTTGCAAAGAATATTTTGAAATCTGAAAGAATGATGTGGAAATTTTTAGATGACCCAGAAAATATTCCGCTGACAAATAACCATGCTGAACAGCAAATTCGGCATTATGTCGTTTATCGCAAAAATTCATATTTTACCCAATCGAAGCGGGGAAATGCATTCCTTGAACGGATAATTTCATTATACTTGACATGGAAACAAAGGGGTCTCAATCCTTTCCAAAACCTCTTATCTATCATCTCTTACACCGCTTAGCTGAACGGATACACGTGAATGTTGCAATTACAAAAGCGATCTCTACTAGGAGGATGTCATTTCAGTGCCCCTGTGATGTCATTCCAGTGCTCCTTTTTTTGTCATCCCAGTGTCAGCTACTTGGATGACAGGGGAGGGAGGTGCTACCCTGACAATCGTCATCCCGCTACGTGTTAGCGGGATCTAGAGATACCGCGAATGAATCGCGGTATGACGGTCTGCGGCGGTATGACGTAGGGCTGCACTAGCTATATCATGCATTTTATTAACCGACACTATAAACAACATCCTTACAATTATGAGATTGAACCACAACTTGCTCAAGCGTTAAGCTGCTGCGTTTAGCGTCTTTACCGTGGTTTTCCCCAAGAACATTTGTTCTTTCGTGTTTTATTTCTTCAATGAATTTCTTGTTAACGCTTTCAGGGTCAATCTTTTCCTGCGAATATATAAGATTAGTGCAATTTGTTTTTCTATAATAATGTATGCCAAAACCCACAATGAGTAATGCAAGTATACCAGAACCTATAAGTAATGATAATCCTATGTTATTAGTCAAAGGGTTTTGGTAAAATTTTTGTACACCATTAACACCATGTGTTGCAAGTAGCCCTAGAGGAAACGCTATATTTGCAGCAACTACACCAGTAAATAATGCAGTAAATATTGGTCTGTCGTTAATTACTGATTTTATTTTATTAGTTCTAGTAATTACTTTTTCGTCAATGTTAGTGAAGCCTTGTTTAGCTTCCCAAGCATTAAGTACAAAATTTGAATGAGTGCCATTGCTATATTCCAGTCTTACAGATTTTATAGCTTTATCTTTTGGCTGGTGCTCCAACACCTCAGCTAAAATTTTATCCGCATCTTTTTTTTGAATGGAATGTTCTTCAGTATCTATAAATTGCCTTGTTGCAAAAAATATTGGACCAATTGCAAGCAATGCAGCAAGTGCGATAACTGGTATAGTGATATATTTTGGGCTGTTTGTAAAAAATGCAATAAATTTTGCTTTATCTTGTAAATATAATAAAGCTGCAGATATACTGAGTATAATAGCACTTGCACCAAAAATTATAAAACCCTTCTGCTGCATGGCATACTTTGCTCTTGGCAAGAATCTGTTTGTTTTTTTATTTGTTGTGCTACCTATATCAGAATTTAGTGACAAAGACTCTTCAGAGTCATCTTTGCTTTTATACGATGGTAAAGTATTTGAAGACGCACCTAAATCATCTTTTGAGTTTTGACCACCTATTCCACTGTCTAAACTCTTTTTCGAAGATTTTGCATTTGGGTCTATAGCTGCATAAATATGTTCTTCTGATCCATTACCAGATAATCCTCCTAAACCTAAACTTGCTGTTTGTGATACCCAATCATGAGTCTCACCTTTTGTTTCTTCTAGGGAAGGAGGTAGTACTTCAGTACTAAGACCAAACAAATTTTTGTCTTCTTTGTCTTGTAAACCTGGAGCTTTTGGCAAAATCGGTGGTGCTCCATCACCATCTTTTTGTCGATTTACAGATGCATAAGTAGGATCCACTTCCTCATCATCTGATTCTTCATGTGACATTCCCTGCACACGTGGTACTACATTCAGTACACTTGAGATAGCATTTCCTGCTTCTTCAGGCGATGGTGGATCTTTTAGTGTTATCTTGCTATTGTCACCTGTTTGTTCGTAAGAAGTTAATTTTACTGTTGATTTTTCGACTGACCCATGCATATTCACTCCAAAGTTAATTACTATGCTGCATTGATTACGCTATAGTTATTAAGATGTAGTAAATACCAATTTACAGATAATGTATCTGTTTAGCAGAGTGGCAAAATAAGGTAGACGAGAAAAGACAACTATAGGAACAAATGGGTGTCATCCCAGTGCCCAGACACTGGGATCCAGAAAATTTGATTGTGTACTATACAACATTTTTGATCAAAAGCTGGATTCCAGTGTCAAGCACTGGAATGACATCACAGGGACACTGGAATTTTTGTTTCAATATTTGTACATTAGCCATGTATCTGAACAGATACATTATTAGTATAGAAATTGTCTATCAAAGATTCTTTCATTCAGAGGGTAATCTTTGTCAAAAAGCAAAGTGATTGTGTTCTCATGGTCTTTTTGTATTTTTATCTGTGATATATCATGAAATTCTTTGTAATCTGATACTACAAGTGCTGGACGGTTTTTTGTGTCGTTAATGTCAATTTGTACGATTGTATCGTTTGATATTAACGCTCCATTCCAATGCCTTGGGTAATAGCTATTGATAGAGGTTAATGCAAGTAAATTTGAATTTAGCGGCAAGATTGGGCCACCGGCAGAGAAGTTATATGCAGTGCTACCTGTGGGAGTAGATAATATTACTCCGTCCCCTCTAAATTTTTCTACTTTTAGCTTATCATTAATAGTGATATTCATTTCTACTATTTGGTTTGCTTTTCTAAAAACATATACCTCGTTTACCGCTATGTAGTGATACCTCTTGCCACTTGTGTCTGTTGCTTCCATTTTTAGCAAAGTTAACTGAGTTGAAGTTGCATGTTCTATATGATCAATTAAATCTTCACTGCGGCTAAAGCATTTATTCATCAAAAACCCAACATTGCCGGTATTTACCCCATACACATGCATGTTTTTATTTTCTATAACGTAATTATGCAAGGTGCGTAGCATAAAGCCATCACCGGCAACAACTATCAATAGATCGATTTCGGACTTATTTTCTTCTGTTATATTGATAAAATTAAGTTTCTTTAATAGTTTAGATACTTCCTGCGATTTTGGTGATGGAGAAGCAACATAGCCTATATTTTTGTATTTATGCATGCTTCAGTAAACTCTCTAAAACTTAAAGAGGAGGAGAATTAGAAAATGCTTCCATATTTATCGTTAAACTTAGCTAATTTGCTAGTTTTACTTGCTAACCCGCTTGTCAAACTTCCAGTCCATGCAGGGTGAGTAAGAGGATCTCTATCAAGTTTTACCCTATCTCCCTCCTTTCCATAAGTGGAACGAGTTTCAAACTCTTGACCGTCTGTCATAACTATAATAATTTTATGATAATTCATTGTTGTTTATAAACTTTTAGTCAGTTAACATTCTAGTGAACTTAATTCACTAAGTCAATCATTATTCTAAAATATTGACAAAAAATAAATAAAATGTTATACTTAATAAGGAATAAGTAATAATTATCATGATTTTCGCTTTCCCTGGTCAGGGCTCTCAGTTTGTAGGAATGGGCAGGAGCTTATATAGTGAGTTTTCTGTTGCAAGACAAGTATTTAATGAAGTAGATAGCATATTGGATGGAAAGCTGTCTCATTTAATCTTCAACGGTCCTATTGAAGAATTAACCATTACAGAAAACGCTCAGCCAGCTATAATGGCAGTATCAATTGCAATGCTACGTGTTATGGAGCATGTGTTTGGCAAATCTCTTTTCACTGATCACAATGTTAAATATGTTTGTGGGCATTCAGTTGGCGAATATACAGCGCTGTGTGCTGCAGGAGCGTTAACGCTTGAGTCTGCAATCAAGCTGCTGAAAGTTCGCAGCGAAGCAATGCATGAAGCTTCACTGAAATGTAAAGGCGGAATGGTTGCGTTGCTTGGAGCAGAGATAAATGAAGTGGAAGATATATTGAAATCAGTTCAAATTGACGGAATTTGTGAAATTGCAAACGATAACGGTGGCGGACAAGTGGTTATAAGTGGCACTAGAGAAGCTCTTGAAATGTTACCCGATTTATTCAAAAACTCGAGTGTGAGGAAACTAATTAAATTACAGGTTAGTGGGCCTTTTCATTCATCTCTTATGAAACCTGCTGATGAAAAAGTTTTGGAGTTTTTGAAGGGTATTAAAATAACCCGTCCTATAGTTCCTTTGATATCAAATGTTACAGCTAAAGAGGAGAGTGATCCCAAAGTTATAAAAACTTTACTCGCCAAGCAAGTTGTAAGCAGAGTGAAATGGAGAGAAATGGTTTTGTATATGTCAAGCCGTGGCATTAACAAATTTGTTGAAATTGGCCCTAATAAAGTTTTATCTAATTTGGTCAAAAGAATTGACCAATCTATCAGTACAAAAAATATAGATAGTATTGGTGATATTGACAGCTTCTTTAATGAATCATTAGTACTAACAGCGAAAAATTTAAAAGTTGGATTAAGTTAAAACACATCTATTTGATGTCATTCCGGTGCATAACGCTGCCTAGCTGGAATGACAGAGGGTAATGCAAGAAATCAACGAACTGCCTGTCATTTCGTTTGGTTTTTTAATTCCAAGTAGCTGTAAAATAGTAGGGGCAATGTCAGATAACCTTCCGTCTCTTAGTTTTAGATTATCGCAAGACACAATAAATGGCACTTTATTTAGAGTGTGTGCTGTGTGAGGTGTATTATTTTCTTCATCGAACATACATTCCACATTACCGTGGTCTGCAGTGACAATTAATGCGGTGTTGCTTGACTTTTTAACAGCACTCAGCACTTTCGCAAGACAATCATCTACAGCTAGCACAGCTTTCTCGGCTGCTTTTATATTACCTGTATGCCCTACCATATCAGGATTAGCGTAATTTACAACTATCAGTGCGAATTCTTGGGAGTGAATTTTTTCTACAAGCTTTTCTGTGAGCTCGAAGGCTGACATTTCGGGCTGCAAATCGTAAGTTTGAACTTTTGGTGAGGGAATGAGTATTCTTTCTTCACCAGAGAAAGGTTCTTCTTTTCCACAATTGAAAAAGAAAGTCACATGAGCGTATTTCTCGGTTTCGGCGATACGTAATTGTTGCAATTTATTGTCTGCTATTGTTTGTCCTAGAGTATCAGCGAAAGAAGTAGGAGGAAAAATATGAGGAATTTTGAGATCTTCTTTATATTTCATCATGCTTAGAATTGAAGAGAGTTTTGCTACCTCAATATAGTCTGTTTTGCCTAGCAAAATACTTGCTAATTGTATCATTCGATCAGCACGAAAGTTAGCCAACAGCACTCCATCTTCTGGTTTTATACCTTGATAGTCACCTATTACTGCAGGCCTGACAAACTCATCAGTTATGTTATTTTGATAATTTTCATCAATCAACGATACTGCATTATCATGACGAGGTGCCTTTGCAAATGCGATAGCCTCATAAGCTTCAATTGTTCTCTCCCACCTGTTATCACGGTCCATAGCATAGTAACGCCCAGAAACAGTAGCAATTCTTATGTCATTTCCCTTTATACTCTTTATAAATTCTTGAATGCATTTTTTTCCTGAATTTGGCAATGTGTCTCTGCCATCTAAAAATGCATGTATCACCACTTTGATTCCATGCTGTGATATTTTATTTGCTAAAGTTGAAATATGCTTTTGATGCGAATGAACACCGCCATCTGACACCAATCCCACTAGATGGCATATACCATTCTTACTTTTTAGATCATTAATAAAACTTTGTAGATTTACATTGTTTTCTATTGTTCCAATCTCTTGATTAATGCGCTGAAGGCTTTGCATTACTACTCTACCACTGCCAATATTCATGTGGCCAACTTCTGAGTTACCTATCTGACCACCAGGTAACCCAACATCAGTTCCACAGGCGGATAAACTGCATTTTGGATAATTAGAGCTAATGTATTGCCAACAAGGTGGATTTGCGTTGCTAATAGCGTTGTATTTATTATTCTCTATTCCATTTCCCCAGCCATCTAGTATACATAAAACCACTGATTTAATGTTCATATAAAATCAACACTAGAATTTCACAGAGAAACGCTCCCCGGGCCGGATTCGAACCAGCGACCAATTGGTTAACAGCCAACTGCTCTACCACTGAGCTACCGAGGAATAAACCGTTTTTAATTTACCATGTTGAACGTTGGTTGTAAACGTTTTTTGTGTAGACTTTAAGTCCAACTGGTCACAGAAACGAAAAAACTTACTTGACAAACTCCGCCAGCCCCCTTATTGTAGTATTAAGAGTATTTCTGACTCAAAACTTGTTTTTGATCCGCGCGGGTTCAATAACAAAAATTCAGTAAAAAACTTGGAGTATCTATTGGCGGATTACATAAAATTATAGCGGCTGCATGTCTTTTTAATTTTTTCTACATTCAGCCAAATCGCGCTTATTTTAAGCGTTAGCACATTATTACAGCGCCAATTTAAAGTATTAGAGGGTCAAAACTCGCACCACGGGGCTTCTTTGCCTTTTTTTTTATTTGGTAAATTTTTTAACGTTTGTGGCTAAGCGACAGCCGTCATCCCGCTGCTTGTTAGCGGCTGAGATACCGCGAATGAATCGCGGTATGACGGTTCGCAGAGGCATGACGGTTCGTGGCAGCACGATAAGCTCGTCATCCCGCTGCTTGTTAGCGGGATCTCTTGTTAGCGCCGCGGCGGTATATTTGTCATCCCGCTAGCGGGATCTATGTTGAGAGATACCGCGGCGGTATGACGGTTTGTGGCGGTATGACGATAAGACACAAAGCCTAATGGAAAAAACTGCGAACGCCAGTGAAAAACATAGCAATTTTATTTTCATTTGCAGCTTTTATCACATCTTGATCTTTTAGCGAGCCACCGGGCTGAATTATAGCTGTAATTCCATGTTTTGTGCTTTCTACTATGCTATCTGGAAATGGGAAAAATGCATCTGAAGCAAGCACCGCACCTTTACATTTTTCACCTGCTTTTTTCACTGCAATGTTCACACTATCTATTCTGCTTGTTTGCCCTGCGCCGATGCCAATAGCACAACCATCTTTTGCTATAACTATTGCGTTGGATTTCACATGCTTACATATTTTCCAGGCAAAAATAAGATCTTTTTTTTCTTTGTCTGTTGCAGTGCATTCTGTTACTTGTTCTGCTTTTATTGTGTGGTCATTATTTTCTTGCACCAAAAACCCACCAACAACATTTTTAGTTTGGTATTTCACATTTTGTTGAAAAGATTTATGAATAATCACTCTTAAATTTTTCTTTCTTTGTAAAATTTTTAGTGCCTCATTGTTTACCGATGGTGCTATCACTACTTCTAAAAATATCTCGTTTAATTTTTCCGCTAGCTTTAAATCTATCTCCCGGTTTAAGGCAACTATACCACCAAAACTGCTTACTTCATCGCACGATAGAGCTTTTTCATATGCCTCCAAAGCATTATTACCAATAGCAGCGCCACATGGGTTATTATGCTTGATTATCACTGCTGCAGGTTCTTCGAATTCAGAAGTTATGTTAAGTGCGGATTCTATATCTACTATATTATTATAACTCAACTCTTTTCCATGTAGTTTTTCCAACGGATATTCTGTAAATTGATTACTATAAAATGCAGCTTTTTGATGGGGATTTTCACCATACCTGAGTTCTTGTACTTTATGCCCGTATAGAGCAAAAAACTCTGGTAACTCATTATTTTTACTCTGGGATAAAAACCAACTGTGAATATTAGAATCGTAGTGTGCAGTGAGAGCAAATGCTTTGGTTGCTAAGTGTTTTCTATATTCCAATGTTGTTTTATTGTTATTTTCTATCATCTCAGCTTTCAGTGCTTCATAGTCTTGAATGCTAGAAATAACTGAAGTAAAACGAAAGTTTTTTGCTGCAGCTCTAATTAATGCCACTCCGCCGATATCAATTTGTTCTATAATTTGCTCTTCATTTGAGCTGCTACTTACTGTCTCCCAAAATGGGTATAGGTTAGTTATAAGCAGGTCTATTGGCTCAATTTCTAGATCTTGCACTTCCTTTTTGTGCTTTTCTCGATCATAAAGTATTCCTCCATGAATTTTAGGGTGTAAAGTTTTTACTCTACCACCCAGTATCTCTGGAAATTGCGTATAATCTGATACTTCTTGCGTTTTTATTCCGGCATCAGATAGTGCTTTATAAGTATTTCCTGTTGAAAGAATTTCTATTTGTTGCTGCATTAAAAACGATGCAAGATCAATTATATTCGTTTTATCATATACCGATATTAAAGCTCTTTTGATTTTCATTTTTGTACAGAAAATTTTATAAGATTATATCTAAGAAAAGGAAATTTAGCTATTACATTTCTACACTAATTTAAAGCAGTCTATTCTATAAATTTTTTTACCATGCTTGATTTCAAGCCACGAATAAAATCTTCAATACTGCAAGGATTTCTCCCTTCCATTTGTACAACTTTAGGAATTAAAGTGCCACCTTTTAAACTTATGTGCATATTATCGTTAACAATCTTACCTTGTTCTGAAGCGAGAGCTTCAAAGTCAGCATCAAGTATCCTGATACGTTTATTTTCTATCTTAATGAATGCTTTTGGGTAAAACGCTTTAACCTTTCTATAAGCAACTTCACAGGCATCACTTGCATAAATTTTATAGTCTTCCACTTTGTTAGCGTAACATGCATCGTTATCGTTCTGTTTTAAGAGAAGCTGTTTTTCAATTTCGTTTAGCACTTCCAGCAGTAAATCACTGCCTAATTCAGACAATTTATCATGCAATGTCTTGTAATTATCGTTCTTTTCGATAAGAAATTTTTCCTGTTTTAAAATAGGGCCGGAATCTAATCCTTCATCCAGTTGCATAATGCTAACCCCGGTTTCTTGATCTCCTGCTAAAATTGTGTGCTGTATCGGGGCTGCACCACGCCACCTTGGTAGTAATGAAGGATGAATATTAATACAACCATATTTTGGAATATTCAAAATTTCTCTTGGAAGTATCAATCCATACGCAGCTACAACTGCAACGTCTGGTTTGAAATTTCTAAATTTTTCTTGCTCTGCCGAAAACTTTAGAGAGATAGGAGTACATACCTCTATGTTACTTTCTTCAGCGATAACATGTACTGGAGATTTCGTTGGCTTCTGTCCACGCCCTGAAGGTTTTGGAGCCTTGGTGTATACTGCTACTATTTTATTCTGTGATTTCAATAGTAAGTTTAGCGTACTAACAGCGAATTCTGGTGACCCCATGAAAATAATTCTCATGGTGTCTTTGCTTTAAGAATTCTCTGCTAATTTACCACTTACAGCTTCTACTAATTTGGCAAAATCATCCTTATAATTAACGGCCATCTCAGCAAGAATCTTTCTATTTAAATCAATGCCGGCAAGTGTAAGACCATGCATAAACCTACCATAAGTAAGCCCATGCTCTCTTACTGCTGCATTAATACGTATTATCCATAAACCACGAAAATCACGTTTACGATTTCTTCTGTCTCTATAAGCATATTGCAGTGCTTTTTCAACTCTTTGTAATGCAATTCTATAACAACTTTTTGCGCGCCCTCTATAACCCTTTGCCAGTTTCAATATTTTTTTATGACGAGCGTGAGTAGTGACTCCACGTTTTACCCGAGCCATTTTATTTTACCTCCATTTTATTAAATACCATAAGGCATATAAAGCTTAACTATACGCGAGTCAGATTTACCAAGAATCGTTGTACCGCGCTGATTACGAATATTAGATTTACTTCTCTTTACCATGCCATGCCTTTTGCCTGACTGAGTAGAAATGACTTTACCCTTAGCTGTAAGGTGAAAGCGCTTTTTGACAGAGGATTTGGTTTTTAATTTTATTTTCTTCATATTCTAAACAAATTTACAAGCACTACTATTGAGTTCTTTAATAGTAATTAAGTAGTAGTATAAATAATTTTATTAAAGAATCAAATTAAAATTGTATATTAAAGGAGTTTAAAAGTAATTACGCCCAATATATGTGTTATACCTTCTTTATTCCCAAGTGGCAACAATACTTGCCTCATTTTAACACTTTCACTTTCTTCCTCTTCGTTGATTGGACATTTACTCTCTATTACAGTATCAAGTTTATCAATGACTGCATCTATTTTATATAGTCGCAAAAATGGTGCATCAATTGCATACTTATTATCAATACGCGTCTTGTTCTCAAAACCATAGAATTCAACAGCCTTTTCTCCTGCATTTTCGCAAATATAACCTTGATCTTTGACTTCAATGATAAAACAATGCTGCCATGACTCCATTATTTCTGCAGTGTCTATTTCATGCCTTTCTGGCCAATCTCTGTCTGATCCTTTTATGTCATTCCAGTGTTGAGTCACCACATTTGCTATTCTTTTTTCTTTGCCTACATAAATTTCCATTCCAATTTCCACATATAAAACACAGATATGAGGTAAATTTATCGTGAATATATTGATTTTTTCTTACCACAAGGTGCATGTCACTAGAAGTTCTGAGATCTAGAGAGTGGTATTGATTTTATTTCCATTACAACTTATTATTTATAGATAACCTCAATAAAAACGATGAAGCTAAACGAAATCAGAGAAAGATTTATAAAATTTTTTGTAAATAATGACCACGAGCAGGTTTCTTCTTCTCCTTTGATTCCAGAACATGACCCAACGCTCATGTTCACAAATGCTGGTATGGTGCAGTTTAAAAATATTTTTACTGGTGCTCAAAAAACTGAAATGAAACGTGCTGTCTCAAGTCAAAAGTGCCTAAGAGCAGGCGGTAAACACAATGATCTGGAAAATGTTGGCTATACAACTCGGCATCACACATTTTTTGAAATGCTCGGAAATTTTAGCTTCGGTGATTACTTTAAGGAAACTGCGATAGAATTTGCGTGGGAATTTATCACTAAAGAGTTATCTCTTGATAAAAACAGACTATCCATAACCGTCTACCATACTGATGATGAGGCGTACGAGATTTGGCGTAAGATAAGTGGCTTTTCAAGTGATAAAATCATAAGAATTACAACGGATGATAACTTTTGGAGTATGGGAAGCACTGGTCCGTGCGGTCCATGTTCTGAAATTTTTTATGACCATGGGAGTCCTAATTTACAAGAGGGCGATAGAATTGTTGAAATCTGGAATCTGGTATTCATGGAGTTTAACAAAGATGAAGAAGGTAATTTACACAAATTGCCAAAAAAATGCATCGATACTGGAATGGGTCTTGAAAGAATAGCGGCTGTTATGCAAAACGTCCATGATAACTATGATATTGATTTATTTTCTGCTTTGATAAATAAATCTCAAGAGTATTGTGGAAGAACAGAAAATAAAATAGCGCATAAGATCGTAGCAGATCATCTTCGCGCGGCTGCATTTCTCATCGCAGAAGGAGTGCTTCCTGGAAATGAGGGCAGGAATTACGTATTACGCAGATTAATTAGGAGAGCCACACGTTATATTCACCTGCTTGGATATAATGATTCCCTACTCCATCGTATTTTTCCAGTGTTGATAGATAGCACGAGTTCGGCTTATATGGGAGCTGAATTAGTCAGAGCTAAAAGCTTAATAGAAACGACGTTAAAATCAGAGGAAGAAAACTTTAAAGACACTTTGATGAAAGGCATTAGTCTATTGGAAAAATTCACTGCAGATTTAAAACCAGGTGACACTCTGCCTGGAGAATTAGCGTTTAAGCTATATGATACTTATGGATTTCCTTTGGATATTACACTTGATATTTTAAAAGAGAAAAAAATAAATTTTGACCAGAAGGGTTTTGATGATGCAATGGGAGAACAAAAAGAGAGAGCACGTGCTAAATGGGCTGGATCTGGTGAAAAATCTGTTGAGCAAGTATGGTTTGATTTGATCGATAAATTTGGCAAAACAAAATTTGTTGGTTATGAGTTCAATGAAGTAAATGATGCGAAAATACTAGCTATAGTTTCCTCTAAAAATGAAGTAATTGATTCTGCAAAGGAGGGAGAAAAGATAACCATTATACTTGATAAAACACCTTTTTATGGCGAGTCAGGTGGACAGGTGGGAGATACTGGCAGTCTGATCAAATCTGATAGAAGTATTATTATAGTCGAGAATACCAATAAGGTTAATGACCTATATTTGCACAGATGCATAGTTAAGTTCGGTTCAATTTGTAAAGGTAACACAGTTGCAGCAAGCATTGACAAGGAAAGAAGGCAAACCTTAAGAAGAAATCATTCAGCTACACACCTTTTGCACTTTGTATTGAGAAAAATCTTGGGTGACCATGTCACTCAAAAAGGTTCCCTAGTTGCACCGGATAAGTTACGATTTGACTTTAGTCATAACACTCAAGTTACTCAGGATCAGCTATTCTTAGTAGAAGATATGGTAAACTCTCTAATCAGAGAAAACCTTTCTACGTCTACAAAAATTCAGAGCATGAATCAGGCAATAGACGAAGGAGCTATGGCGTTATTCGGTGAAAAATATGGCAACCAAGTAAGAGTAGTGAAGATTGGAGATTCAAGAGAACTGTGTGGTGGCACGCACGTTGAACATACTGGAGAAATTGGTTTATTTAAGATAGTAACAGAAAGTTCTGTTGCTTTTGGAGTGAGAAGAATTGAAGCTTTAACTGGTCAGGAAGCAATCAATTATGTACGTGATAATGAAATTAACTTAAAAAAAGTTGCAGAATTCGTAAAAGCACCAGCAAGTGAAATAATAAACCGATTAAATATTTTAAATCAAGAGCGCAAAGAATCTGAAGCTAAAATAAAAAATTTATATAAAAAACTTATAAGCGCAGAGAGCATAAAAAGCACTGAAATAAATGGAATAAATTTTGTAAGTCATGCTTTTACCAATATTCCAGCGAATATAATAAGAGAGTTTGTTTTGCAGCAACAAAAACCAAAAACGATAATAGCTTTCACGGCAACAGAAAAAGATAAAACAGTCTTGATTATTAAAGTAAGTAAAGACTTAGCTAATAAAATTAGTGCAAAAGAACTAGTATCAATAGCAGTTGAAAAAAATTGTGGTGGGAACGCTGAACTTGCACAAACAGGCTGTGATAGCAATAAAATAGATGATGCCATTACAGCCATTTGTAGCAAAATAGCAGCTTCTAAGCACTCTACGTCATACCACCACGAACCGTCATACCGCCGCGGCGCTAACAAATAGCGGGATGACGGTTGTCGTTTAGCCATAAACATTAAGAAATTTACCAAATGAAAAAAAAGGCAAAAGAAGCCCTGGGGTTATTATCCGCTTTAAAATATTGGCGTTTTTTATGTTTTAAACGCTTGAAAAGCGAAATTCAGCTGCTTTTAATTGCAACTAACTTACGCTGCAAACGTTTAAGAAATTTACTAAGCAGAAAAAAAGACAAAGAATCCCCGAGTTAGCTAGTCTTTTACTATCTCTGTCGAGTATTGGCATTTTTTGATGTCTTGTAACGCTTTATAAGCGCGTTCAGCTTATTTAGATAAAAACCTAGATGTAGATGAAGTTTTGTAAAGACATACAGTATCTATATACTGCAAAAAATTGAACATAAGACGCCGATACATTAAGTAATCCTTACCTTTTAATCTGCAGATTGGCAAAAGCAAATACAATAGCTTCAGTTTCATGATAAGGGGGCTAGCGGAGTTTGTCAAGGAATTCTTATTAAAACTAAAGAGCTCAAATGAAAGGAGGTAAACTCTAAAGTATACATTTAGTAGCGCTTTCTATGAGAGAAATCGTATTACCTATTCCGTAAAGCTTTATGAAAGATCCCATTCTTGGACCGGTTTTTTGGCCAAGTAACGTTTCATATAATAGCTGAAACCAGTCACGTAAGTTGGTGTAATCATATTTTTTTCCAATAGAAAATACCTGAGATTGAATTTCTTCAGCAGTAGCAGTTGTAGATAGAGAATGTAAAGTGTCCTTCAAATCTAGTAACGCTGCTTTTTCTTTTTCATTTGGAGTTTTATATGATTTTGTTGGCTTGATAAAATCGTGATAATACTTTACTGCGAAGTCTGAAAGTCTATCAAGCATTTTATTATTTTCTGGTGTAACGTTTGGTGCATAAGAGGATATAAAACCCCATAGGATCTCTTTGTTTTCAGCATTACAAGCTGCTGCTAGGTTTAAAAGTAGTGAGAAATTTATGCCTGAAGTTTCTATACTGGGAACATTGCCCTGGTGAATGTGCCAAGCAGGATTATTTATATCCTTTTCTTTGTTCTCATGATAACGCTTTACAAATTCTAAATATTCATCAGTTGATTTTGGTATCACATCAAAATATAAACGTTTAGCTTTTTTAGGACTCTGAAAAATGTACAATGCTAAGCTCTCTGTTGGTGCGTAAGTTAGCCACTCTTCAATTGAAATGCCATTTCCTTTTGATTTTGATATTTTCTTTCCTTCTTTATCAAGGAAAAGCTCGTAGCAAAACAGAAGTGGTGGCTTTTCTCCAAGTATTTCACATATTTGACTTGAAAGCACAGCAGATGGAGTTAAATCTTTTCCGTGAGCTTCGTAATTTACTCCAAATGCGGCCCACCTCATTCCCCAATCAGGTTTCCATTGCAGTTTACATTTTCCTTTTGTCACTGGAACTTCTATTTTTTCCCCGTTTGGGTCTTCATATGTGATTGTTCCTTTCTCTGTATTTGTTTCAATTACTGGAACTTGTAAAACTTGAGAAGTTTTTGGGCATATTGGCAAGAATGGACTATAAGTCTGCTGTCTTTCTTCCCGAAATGATGGAAGCATTACGTCCATCACTTTATCATAATTTTTCAGTAAGAGTAAAAGTTTTTCATCGTAAACGCCAGATTTATAACACTCTGTTGCACTCCTGAACTCGTATTCAAATTCAAACATATCAAGAAATTTACACAACAATGAATTCATATGATGACCATAACTCTGATGAGTGCCAAATGGATCAGGTATCATAGTCAATGGTTTATTTAAGTGCTCTCTTAGCATCTCTTGATTTGGCACATTATCTGGTATTTTTCGCAAACCATCCATATCATCTGAAACTGCAATGATTTTGGTTTTTATACCAGGAGCTATTTTTTTTAATGCATTTACAATAACTGTAGTGCGGAAAACCTCTCCAAAGGTTCCTATGTGGGGTAAACCAGAGGGTCCATAACCAGTTTCAAATATTATTTCTTTTTTATTAGGAAACTCTTGCAATATTTTTTCTGCTTCTTGAAATGGCCAACTTGTCATTATCGGGATTAAATAATGTATCTTAACTTAAAGTGCTACTAGTTTCAATGGATTTTTAATATAATGATATAGTATTAGTGTTAGAGCTATTATTAGAAGGTTAAAGATATGTCCACAGGTAGTATACAAACAGATCAATTATTTAAAGGTCTTACAAGACCTGCAATGCTCTTTGGTGTGAGTTATATGTTTGCAATATTAAACGTCCTGATTTGCATGCTAATTTTCATTAATTCAAATGATTTAAGAGTGATTCTCTTAATGTTACCAGGTATACATGGACTTGGTTATATAGCTTCTGCAAAAGAACCGTTGTTTATTGAATTATTTATGGTAAAATTGGGAAAGTGCTCGAAATGTTTAAATCGTTTTTACCATGGAGCCAATTCTTATGATATTGCTTAACGTTGTGTGATGCTGAGGTTTAGGGCTATTCAATCAAAGAATAAATCTACTCTGAACAGGGAAGTTCACGCTGCTGAATTTATTCCTTATTCTTGCTATTGGAATAGCACAACCTTGATGACAAAAGAAAATTGGTTGGTTAAGGTTATAAAATTAAGTGGTTTTGCATTTGAAACTGCCGATGACGAGGATTTAGTCATACAGAACAACATCAGGAATCAGATGCTAAGAAGCATTTCATCTCCGGCATTTAGTTTGTATTTTCATACTATCAGACGTAAGAAAAATATTTTTTCTGATGAATTTGCAAGTCAAGGTTTGCCGAATTTTTTCGCTAATCACGTAAATCTAAAATGGAGAGAAAAACACGCAACAAGGCAATCATTTATTAATGACCTATACATTACGATTATCCGTAGAGCGGACACAAAAGGAGTAGAATTTTTGTCACATCTACTAAAAAAATTCGGACATGTAACTTCAAAACATGCTTGGGAAAGTGATATACGTGCCACGTATGAAGATTTAGAGGAAACGACAAATCGTGTAGTGACAAGCCTTAGAAATTATTCGCCTAAAATTCTTGGAGTAAAAGAAACTCCAGATGGTTTGTTCTGCGAAATAATGGAGTTTCTATCTAGAATCGTAAATTGTGGCTTCGTTACAAATACGCTTTTTCCGCTAAGAACTGAAATATCAAGATACTTACCAGTACATAGGTTATTCTTTGGCCGTAAGATGATACAGGTTGTGACTCATAATGAGAGTAAATATGCTGGAATAATTAGTATCAAAGAATATGGAAATCATACTTCTGCAGGAATGCTTGATTCGTTTTTACAACTTCCTCACGAGTTTATAATTACGCAATCTTTTCAATTTATAAACAGGCAAATGGCGATTGGAAAAATGCAGATACAGCAAAATCGAATGATACAGTCTGCAGATAAAGCTATTTCTCAAATAGCAGAAATTTCTCAAGCGCTTGATGACGCAATGAGTGGTAAGATTGCGTTTGGTCAACATCACCTGACTATTTTATGTATAGAAAAAAGTCCTAAATCATTGGATAACGCTCTGTCGTTGGTAGAATCAGAGCTTTCTAATTGCGGTGTTTACCCTATACGTGAGAGAGTTAACCTTGAACCAGCATTTTGGGCGCAAATTCCTGGTAATTTCGATTATATAGTGAGAAAAGCTACAATAAGTAGTCTTAATTTGGCTGGATTTGCATCTCAACATAATTATCCTACTGGTAATAAATTCAATAACCACTGGGGAGATGCCGTTACAGTTTTTGACACGACATCTGGTACTCCATTTTTTTTCAACTTTCATATAAGGGATGTTGGACACACTATGATAATTGGCCCAACTGGTGCTGGTAAAACTGTTTTAATGAATTTCCTGTGTGCCCAAGCGATGAAGTTTTCTCCAAGGATATTCTTTTTTGATAAAGATCGCGGTGCAGAGATTTTCTTAAGAGCACTTAGTGGTATCTATACTGTAATAGAACCAAGAACTAAAACAAATTTTAATCCTTTACAACTTGATGATACCTCTGATAATAGAACATTTTTAATGGAGTGGATAAAGTCTTTAATTTCGGTATATAATGATAAATTTACTTCAGAAGATATTGCACGAATTAATGATGCAATTGAAGGAAATTTTAAATTAAGAAAAGAAGACAGATTCTTGAGAAACCTCGTACCGTTTTTAGGGCTTGCAGGTCCTGATACTCTAGCTGGGGCAATATCTATGTGGCATGATAATGGTTCTCATGCTGCAATATTTGACAATAAAGAAGATTTGCTAGATTTTTCACGAGCAAGAGTATTTGGTTTTGAGATGGCTAGCTTGCTCAAAGATCCTGTTGCTCTTGGACCGGTCTTGATTTATTTATTTCATAGGATTAGTATATCTCTTGATGGCACTCCATCTATTATCGTTCTTGATGAGGCATGGGCGTTAATAGATAATCCAGTTTTTGCACCCAAGATAAAAGACTGGTTGAAGGTACTGAGAAAACTAAATGCTTTTGTGATTTTTGCTACTCAGAGTGTTGAGGATGCAAGTAAAAGTACTATTAGCGATACGCTTGTACAACAAACAGCGACACAGATTTTTTTACCAAATCTGAAAGCTACTAGTGTCTATCGGGATGTTTTTATGTTAACTGAACGTGAATATATATTAATTAAGCACACAGATCCGAGTACTAGATTCTTTTTGGTGAAACAAGGAGTCAATGCTGTAGTAGCTAGAATAGACTTAAAAGGCCTGGATGATATAATCAACGTATCATCCGGACGTGCAGAAAGTGTCCTATTGTTACACGATATATTAAATGAAGTTGGGGACAACCCAAAAGTATGGTTGCCTATATTTTATCAGAAGGTAAAAAATGTTTAAGACTAAGCTGTCATTGCTATTAATTGCGATATTTTTACTAAATATAGACTTTTTACTCTCATATCCAGTGCTTGCAGATGGAGTAAGTGGTACTGACAAGACAGAATTTGTTAGCAGATTTAATTCCACTGGCAGTTTTAGTCGTGCCTCTAATCCTGATTGTGGAGCGTTTAAAACAGCTGCAGCACTTGCTGGAATAGCGATTGCTGTTGGCGCAATATTTACTGGCATTGTTTTGATCGTTTCTTCTGCTGGTTTGTTTACCGCTCTTGTTATTGTTGGAATGATAGCTGCAATTGTTGGAGTCTGGAAAGCTATAGGAGGACTTGTTGTTTGTGAACATAGTTTTGTTAAACACCCAGTTGCACGTGACCATGATGGAAAATACAAAAATTTTAAATTAGAAGACACAGGTTATAGTGGCTGCACCAATGAAAATTACCAAACAGAAGAGGAATATTTTTCTTGTTTGCAAAATAAAGCTCGGGAAGACGTGAACAAAAAAGATTATGACGGGAAAAGAGCAGAAAAAGAAGCCTTAAATTCTAACGTTCAGGAGAGTACAGAGAGTTATTACTGGCCAAAAAATGGTGTGCAATACAGTGAATATATAGAAGTATGTCATCGAAACCCTTTAACTTTTGGTAATCTTTTTAATAAGGTAGACTTTAATTCCAGAGGAAAACCTGGATACATAGACTTTGATGTCAGGGAGAAAGACACTGGATACGTAGATGGGTCATGGTCCTCGAAGGTTGATGGTGGTCTGGAATGTAGAGTTCTCAAAGCAGGACAGAGCGAACCCATACATGGAGCTACATTCAAAGCAGTGAGAAAAACGGGCAGATTATGTGTGGAGTTAGCCAGTGTTAGCATGCTTGGTATCGAAATGACTCCTTGGCCGCAAGGGGTTGATATGGGGTGCACGGAATTGCCACCTGACCCACTTGCTCCTATGTGTGAAAAATCTGTGATGATATTCAAAAATAAAGATGGTACAGGAGAGGAAAAAGTTACTATTGGTAATAATGATGACTATAAAACTATTATCAGATCTAAAGAAAAAGGACTCAACGGACAAGGGGGGAAAATTTTTGTAGGTTATGATAATGCTGGCTGTTTTAGCTCGTATGTTTCTGAAGCTTGTTATAACCAGGCAGGGAGTAAATCATTAGCTCCTATTCCCGTAACTTCTATGATAGTGCAATGCATTAAGGAATCATTAGATAATTTAGTTGCAGGTAAAGGTGCACCAAATGGTGAGAGTTTTATATCTGTAGCACAGAAAAGGCTGAAAAACACTGTAACTGCTGTTTTAGTTTTAGCTTTAATACTGTTCTCTATAAAAGCCATGTCTGGTGGAGTTCAGAGGCCTCAAGAAATGTATATGTTGATCATAAAATTCGCTTTAGTGATTTACTTCACAACAGGCAGTACCATGTCTCATTATTATGGAGAATTAACTCGTCTCTCAAATGGTTTGTCAGAGATAGTGCTAAAAGCATCATCTGAAAGTAAAGGCATATGTAATTATAAAGCAGGTACAGATTATGAATATACTCGTGCAGGAAAGAGGGTATCTTACAGTTATCTTGCACCTTGGGATAGGCTTGATTGTAGAATTTTATTTTATTTAGGTGCCCCTTTAGATGGAATTGGTGGCAAAATTGGTACTGGAGGTGTTGCAACGTTAGCAGTCTTGCTTGGTGCTGCTCCTGTCTTATTAGTTGCAGGTTCGGTAATCGGTATTATTTTTGCTGGTGGACAAATTTTAGTAGCTCTTGTCTGTATATTTATGGCCGTTCTGATGATGATGGTTATTTTGTGGCTGTGCTATGTATTTATTTTATCTCTAGTTGCTTTAAGTGTAATCATCATTTTATCACCTTTGTTCATTCCTATGGTTTTATTCCAACACACCAAAGGATATTTTGAAGGCTGGGTGAAAGAGTTGATTACCTATAGCTTATACCCGGTTATCCTTTTTGCGTTTTTGTCCTTTATGTTCATAGCATGTGATAAAATCTATTTTAAAAATTTAAATTTTGAACTGGACGAGTCATATAAAAATGAACAACCGGACAAGTCATATGAAAAGAAACAAGCAGAAATCTCATATAGTAAGAAAAAACAGTGGTTTAAATTGAAAGATGGGGAATGTGATAAAAATGAAACTACTCTTGCATGTATGATGCAAAATTATAGCTTTAAAAAGAGCAGCATACTTGGTCTATTCGACTTTACATACATGGAGTTTGGCAGCTCTCTCATCGGAGAATTATTAAAATTGTGTTTAGTATTATTCCTCTTTTACCACTTTTTAAACATTCTTCCTGGCATGGCTGCTGAACTTGCTGGTAACCATAGAGCAGCACTTGGCTCAGGTCAGACACCTGGACAAATGGTGGGCAAAGCTTTATCTGCTGCCAAAGCTGCTGCTGGGGGAGTTGCTGGAGTTGCTGGTGCTGCTGCTAAGAAGTTGAGTGGTGGAGACAAGAGTAAATCTCGAGGTTCTGGTTCTAGTAGCTCCGAGAGTGTTAACAAAAGCACTGAATGAGTTGGATTTATGCTAAAATTTTTGCTGATAATACCGTTTTTTTTTCTGTCAGGCTGCGGGGAACATCACTGTATTAAGCCAGAAAATTTATCAGGTTTGCGTGAAAAACTAGATATAGTGTCAATAGAGCAGAAATGGGTTGATTCTGGTGTTAATATCTCAGATAGAATAAGAGTAACAGAGATTGATATAGTGCCTAGTAAGGTTAATTTTTGTCCTAAGCAGTATGCAGATTTTGCAATTGGGCCTGGGAGAAATGACGTTGCATTACCATTTGCACTTAAAAAAGGCGATACGATAAGCTTTAGTGTGATTGGAAGTAAAGTGTGTAAAGATAAAGAGAGTGAGACAAAAATCAGGTATTTGAAAATCGACGAAAAGTGTAGCGAGCAAGAAACGGAACATTTTGCACATGTTTTAAATCAAGAGAAATGCCAAGGTGGCAAGGATGGGATATGTCCTAATAAATATATAATAGGCGATGCGCAATGGTTGAGTGGAAGAGAGTACTGGTTTTCGAAGTTAGATCAAGATGAAAGAAAAAAGGAAATTGAAAATATTATTAACTCTATAAAACAAGGAGAGAATATAGATTGCAGCAAGCTTTCAGAGAGCAGTGCAAGTAAGATAGATACGCACATTTTAAATTCACTCTGTAGACGTATATGTAAATTTTCTTCTGGTCGTAGAGGCGAGGATTGCGTGTATATTGAATATAATAATATAGAAATTGAGCTATTCAATGCTTTAAATTCTAGTGGTGAATCTGTTGTTGCTGAAATTATTAGTAACGTATTAAAGGGAAAACAGGTAAAAACTGACATTACATTTCTAAAAGTTGGTATGGATAATGAAACTCTTGAACACATTCCAGGTGGTGGTTTATGTACTAGTTGTGATCATAAGATGGAGAATGACCATCAAATACCAAGTTTAACTTTTAGTCTATGTAGCAGAAATGACAAGAGCTGCTACAATACAAATGACAAAGGCGGGTTCAACATAAGAGTAACGAAGAACCATAGTCTGGAAAATAGCTTGTATATAAGTGTTTCCGATAAATTCCCTGAGCATAAGCCTGGTGAAAATCAAGCGGATATATCTGTAGATATCAGCAAAGTTCATGACATGGAAAACTTGAAAGGAAAATTAAAAGACAAAACAGGCACCATATATTACGGAATAAGAGACCATGGCTGCGATTACAAAAATGAAGGTCAGTTTAGCATTAACCTAACAACTCAAGAGCCACCTACAAAAACTTTTAGTGCAATATATAATTTCTTTGATGAAAAAGTGAAAACTGCATTTTTCGGCTCTAATTATAAAGACCCTAACGCAATTCACTCTGATACTAGTCCTGTAAAGTCTCTTTACGAAAGTTTTATAAAATCAAGCAGAACAAATACCATTAGATCTACTATAATATCACTATTAGTACTATATATAATCTTATATACTCTTTATTACTTTTTTGGATTAACTCATATTTCTATATATGAGTTTTTAATTATATGCGTAAAGATAGGAATCATCGCTCAGCTATTGCAGGATAATAGCTGGGACTTTTTTTATAACAACGCATTCTCTATATTTATTAACACTCCAAAACAACTAATAGAAATAGCAAATTTTAGAGGCACTACTTCAAATGTTTTTGAGTTTCTTGATTTGCCGCTCAATAGGTTCTTGTCATCGCATTCAGTATTGTTAATAGTATCTCTTATATTTTCTGGCCCTTTGGGCATTGTATCTTTTTGCTTGGTGATTTGGGGTTTAATCACAGTGAGCTTATCTATTTTTAATGTCTTATTTTCTTTTATTACATCTATAGCAATAGTTGCGTTATTACTTTCTTTAGCACCTATTTTTATTATTTGTCTTTTATTTGCGTATACTAGGCAGATGTTTCAAAACTGGGTTAAAAATTTAGCAAGATTTGCAATTCATCCAGTGGTCCTTTTAATTTTTATATCACTGATAAGTCAGGTTATGGATTATATTGTGTATTCAGTATTTGATTTTGAGGTCTGCTCTACATGTATACTTAATATTAACCTAAAGATTTTTAACCCTTGTATTTTTTATGGTTATGCTTCCAAATATACACCTAATATTACCGCTATGATGGCTTTTGTTATTTTGGGACACGCTATGAAAGCTTTAGTTGAAGCTTCTTCGGCAATATCTGACTCGTTGTTTGGTGCTTATGTAGCAAGCGAACCTGGAAGACAGTATCAACAAAGCTTAATGGGAACAGTAGGGTTAGATGAACGAAGCGTTCAAAGAAGAGAAAGAGGAGATGCCTCTCAACAGTCAGGTACGTCAAGACCTCAAATACCACAAGGGACTCAAAGGTCAACGCCTCAGATACCACAACCAGGAAGACAGCAATGATAAGTAAAAGATCACTATTATTGATACTGTGTCTTGCAATCACTGGTTGTAATATGGATTGTGTCGAGCCTGGGTTGCAGAGCAAAAACACCAGCGTTAATGTGGATGTTCCAGTTCGTAAAGCCGATAAAATTCATTGGGTTGATTCTGGTCAGGTAATTAGTCAGGGTGAGAAAATCAAATTCACCCTCGATGGATCAGTAAATTTTTGCCCTTTTAAAGAAGACAAAAATCCAAGGAAAGTACTTGTGCCAGCTAGCTTTTGTGCTGATGGCTCAGAACCAAATTATAGTAAGGCTGCGGATATTAATAGTGTACCTAACAATTATGGTGTTAATGAAAGTAAAAACGAACTATGTGGTGGCAAAGGATTTGGCAGCAATAGACGTTATGTGGACACTGGAATTAAAGTAAATCCTGGTGACAAGTTAAGCTTCAGCTTAGTTCCCAGAAAAATAACAATTGATTACGACAATCCAGAAGGGAAAGGCATCAATTTTGATGACAATTGTTATAAAGCTGTAGAAAATGACCGTAAGGAAACTGTATATAAGAAAGCTACAGTGAGTGAAGTACATCAGGGGGGAGAGTTTTTTTGTGATGGTAAAGATGGTACAAAAAATAAAATACAATTTTTACCTCTTGATAAAACAAAAGCAAAGGAAAGCAAAGTGCTAGTTGGCAATGGGTATACCCCATATGATAATAAGGTGCATTTTAATAAAGGTTATATTCAAGACAACGAACCATGGGTATATGGTTCACTACTTGATTTACGCCGCGCTAAAATAGGATTGAACGAGTTATGTGATGGAAAAAACTGTAGTCTTGATGAGAGAAAAAAGTACTCCTCCTATGAGCTTAACTGTTACCATCAAAATATATGCTATACTGAGAAGGGTATATGGAACTATGGTTTAGGTCAAGCAGGAGAACGGAACTGTGTCTCCTCTATAAGGTATAAGAAGTACGATAAAGGAAATAAATGTGATATGTATTCTTATCTAGAAAAAATGGAAGGGAATGTTAAAGCAGGTAGTTTTACTGAAGATGATAAATCTTGGGCTGAGGCTCTTGTTGCAAAAATTGGTGATCCTGATGATAAAAATATCGCTAAAGGTATTCAATGTCTTCCAAAGAAAGAGGGTGCAAAAGGGGATAATATGTGTTTGCAAATTGGCGATAACAATAAATTCGAGGATTTTTCTCTGGAATTGAACAATGATTATCCAGTAAATGACGAGGTAACGCCCGGTAGTAGTGTGATGCTCGCTATCGCAGATTATGGTCATTATTGCTATAATAGAGGAGGGTACCATGTTAAGGTGACTAGATCATGTGAATATATTAATGGCGAAAAATTATATGTATATTTAGGTGATGAGCCACCTAAAGATTTGCATGGTGTGGGAACTAATGATTTTAAAGTGGTAGGAGTGAGAGAAAGAGTAAACGGAAAAGATGAGTACACCATATTAGATGTAATAAGCGGAGAACACTTTCAGAACGAAGAATCTAAGAAGATATATTTCGGCATCAATGTAAGCAACGTAGAGAGAGATGACATTACAGATAAAAATGGCAAATATTATGAAAATAATAAGTACACAGTAACTTTATTTGTTAAAAGAAAAATTAATGATTTTATTTCATCGAATGTAAACGGGGTATTTAAACTTATAAAAGAAGAAGTAATTGGGGACAGCGTTAAAGATTCATACAAAGGATATGCAAGAGGTCTTCTTCAAGGGGTAAGAGCTTTGCTTACTCTATACGTTATATTTACTGTCGTTGGCTATATGCTTGGAACAATACAGCTAAGTAAATTTGATTTCATTGTAAGAATGTTCAAGATAGCATTTATAGCTTTTGCCTTTAGCAATAGAAGCTGGGAACTTTTTGGTACAACTTTATCCAGACTTTTTATAGATGGTAGCACTTATTTAGTTGATAGTTTTTCTGGCTATGTAGGAGAAGGGGAGAGAAAATTTGCATTCTTAGACTTGACAGCAGGAGTATTATTCACAGCAGAAACTTGGCTAAAGTTTTTATCGTTGATGCTTTCTGGTCCTTTTGGCGTTATTGCATTTTTGGCAATACTCTGCGCTACTTATGCGTTTTTAAAATGCATTATTAGTGCTACATTGAAATATGTAATATCTACTGTTCTAGTAGCGTTTTTACTGTCATTAACACCTTTATTTATCGTATTTATTCTATTTCAAAAGACTAAACCCTTGTTTGATAATTGGATAAAAACGTTGGCTCATGTTTCATTAGAACCAGTCATTTTATTTTCATTTTTATCTCTTTTAAATCAGTTGATGTATTCAGTTTTATATAACCTCACAAATTTTTCTGCATGCTATCAATGTTTAATTAGCGTAAATTTCTTATCGTATGATCTGTGCTTGATGAAATCAATACTGCCTCTTGGATACAGTCCTGGCACTAGCGTTGATGTTGCACTCAGTACCAGAGAAAGGGCTGGTGGACACTTTGCAGCATTACCTATAGACCTAATCCAGGCGTTTATATACCTCATTATTGCCGGTGCAATGGAAGCTTTTGTTTCTATATCGGAAACTATGGTACAAACACTATTTAGCTCTGGTTATGGAGTTACTGGCGGTGTTGGTACAGTTGCTAAGAGCGCATCGCAAGCTATGCTGTCAACCGTTGGCCTTGATGATAAGACCCAAAGTATGATACAGAGTATCAAGCAGAAAATGAGTAAAGATCGGGGAAAAATTGAGGCTAAATTACCTAACACACCAAAGCAACCAGACAAAAAAGAAGATTCTAAAGGAAGTTCTGATAAAACAACGAGTGATAGACCTAAAACATTAAAACAATCAGATCAGCAAAAAAATTTTGATGAAACAATAAGAAGTGATCCTAGTGCTAAAGCTAAAAACAAGGAAGAAAATGGAGAGGAGTAAGATATAAATGATATTATGGAGTAACTAATTAAAAAGATATTTTAAGTAAAGTTTTAGAAATTTATTCTGTATTTGGAAAAAGTTTAGATATGCAATCACGTTTAGGCAAATGTTGGTTTAGGGTATTACTTCTTGCAGCTTATGTGCTGATCACAGGTTGTAGTAAAAACGATATGCCTTTTCCAAGGTGTATATCTGCTGACTATTTTGGTCCTAAACCTATTGCAGTAAGCGCTCATTTTTCAAGCGACCACGATGCGTTTATTCCAGGAGATGGAGAAGTTGTTGATCCTGAAACTGGTGAAATTAATTATGGTTTTCACCATAACCAAGTGGTGGAGTGGGAGGATACCGGGCTCGAAACCAATGGAGATAGTTTAAAAGTGCGAGTGAATGGTGCATGGACATCTTGGAGTAATAATAACAAGAAGGAATCTAAAAAAGGCAGTTATACCTTACAAAGCTTGGAGCAGTTAAAATATGCAACTAAATTTGAAGGCAAGTCAGGTGATAATAGTCTACCTGACTTTCACTTAGTTTGTAATGATTACAAACCTAGTGCGCCACAGAAAATTTCAAGTAAGTCTAATGCAAGTTGCACTGTAAAGTGCAAGTGCATTAATGAAGATGATAGCGCAAATACAGTATCACGTGGTGCTCCATGTTGGTTTACCAACGGTCATGGTGCTTATCTTTTGTTTCAAAGGCCTGGTGACGATAGTCCTAACAAAGATTTGAAATCTATGCGCAATCCTTCATCTCCTACTGTACATCTAGGTTACAACTCCGTGGCAGAGAATGGGAGCGGTCTTTTTGCTTTAGACAGAGATAGCACTAAATTAAAGGACAGAAATTGTGACCCGGTGAAATTAAAAAAGGGATGGAAAATATATGTAAAAATATTAGATAGATATTACTTAGATAATGTAGGTGGCTACTCTTTTGAGTTCTTAAGTGGAGTGCGGCAACCGAGTGGGGTTGAGTTTTTTGATTATATTTATAACTATCTAAAATGTGTATTATTGATTAACGAAAATTGCAAAGAACATTTTAATAGCAATGATCCTGCAGTTGCACAAGCTATGTTCGAAAATATAGCTGAAAAAAGTACGAGCTTTCACAATTTTGTTCTTTCCTTGCTTGTTCTATTTGTAATGATTTCATCGCTTCTTTATCTTTTTGGCATGATACAAGAAACTAAGCATGATATGCTCATCAGAATGATGAAAATCACTCTAGTAATAGTGCTTATATCTCCTGGAAGTTTTAGATTTTTCTATGATCATTTTCTTGTTTTATTTGTTAAAGGTCTTGAACAATTGATAAGTATAATTACTAATTTTGCTCCCAACATGAACACCGGAAGTATTGTTCAAGGAGATGAAGCTAAGTTGTTTAGCTTCATGGAGGACATGTTCAATAAGTTTTTTGCTTATTCTGTTTGGAAAAAGTTTGCAGCGTTTTTACATTACCAAATGTGGGCAAGCCTTCTTATGATACCGGCAATTTTCATAGGGATTGTGCTATACTTCTTGCTGTGCTTATATGCTTACATAATATTTCTCTCTGGTTTTATGGGTATAGCTTTTCTTATAGCCATTATGCCACTGTTTCTAATTTCTATTTTATTTTCACCGCTGAAAAGTCTATTTGAAGGTTGGATAAAATTCTGCATCAGCTTTTGTTTACAGTCGATTATGATATTTGCTCTCTTGTCATTACTGGCTTCCATTATAATGAATACCTTTTATAGGCAGTTAGGTTTTACTGTATGCTACAATAAATGGTTCGAGGTAAAGTTATGTGCTCCAAAATGGGTGTTTGGTGGTTTTTGTATCGTTGATAAGCAGTACTTTGGTTGGACCCCAGGGCAAATTTTCGTACCTTACACTCTTGGAGAAGCTTCTCCGCTGAACGTAGATAAGAACATAGAAGGTATAGAAAAGATAAGCAGAGAAGGTGGTACAATAAAATTTACTGGCGGTGCTGGGTATATCCCTCTTCCACCGGATTACATTGAAAAAGGGTTTCGTTATATAGATTATCCTTTCTTTAACCCAATTCCTGGTACTAAAGAGAATCCAGCAGACCATTATATTGCAGAAAGTGATATGGTAGTAGATAATAGCTGTAGTGTAAAAGATTTAGTGCGTTTAACAAATAGTTTATCCCATGCATCAGAAAAAGCTGATATCTTATTATTGATTAATAATATAAGTAAAAAGACAGAAATCTATTGTAAGCAGCCAGGAAATGAAAGCAGGTGTACTAATTACAAGGAAATCATAGAAAAAGTAATTCTACAGCCAAGTTTAAAAAGTGAAATAAAGTCTTTAGTGCAAGATATAATTAGACAAGATGGGAGCTGCCAATCACAGAATTTTTATAAGGTAAATAGAAACTATCAAGAAAATAGTGATTACCAAAGGGTGCAAGACATACAGAGAGGTTATTTAATCAATGCAGGGGAAATCTTTGTATTATTCCTGCTTTCATTTTTAATGTTCTCTTTACGCGAGTTCGTACAACAAATGGGCTCAAGTATCGCTGGTGGTGGATTCAGCGTTTACAATATATCTAGTATGTATCAGGCATCGCCTTTGACTGGCATAATGGAAGAATTCAAACAGCAGTGGCAAAATTTTGCTGGTAGAGGACTTGAGTCTTTAGGCAGTTGGGCTACTCATTTACCGGATAGATTAGCCGGAGGTGCAGCTAATCTGCTGGGGAGAGTACCAAGAGTTGGAGGAGTGCTGAAATACGCTATTGATGTGCCACGTAAATTTGTAGGTGCTACTATTGAAGCAACAAAATTTGCAACATCACCTAAAAATGACGTTGATAAACTTGAGGAAAAGATCTACAGGGCATTTGGAGTTGATAAGGAAGATATTACACACAGAAGGATCGGTAAATATTTAGATTATTATAAAGGATACGTAGGATCACATTTGGGCTATACAATAGAAGATGCTATGAAGTTTACTTGGGAGCATGGCCTTGATTCTATAGGAGTTAGCCGTCGTACAGGAGAAAAAGATGGTTATCCAAATAACTTACTTTTTAGAGCAAAATCGCATAGGCAAGATTTCTTGAATAAGCTTCATGATGACACCATAGGCCGTAAGAGAGAACCAGAAAAAGACAATCCTGATCAATCAAATAAGGTAGAACGAGAGTTAGGCACGGAACTAGTAAGAGATAACCATGATCAGCCACTAGAAGAAGGCGACCCTCTTCGACTACGAGGGGGAGGTCAGCCAGATAAGGTAGTACGAGAACTAAGCACAGAACAAGAAGACAAGCCTAATCAACTACAGCATGATCAGCCAACAGAAGAAGATAAGCCTGATCAATCAAATGAAGTGACACGAAATTTAGGCACGGAACCAAAAGGTTCAGATGAAATTGATGATTTTGGATCTGCTTTTGAAGGTATGGAAAAACGTGCTGAAAGAGAAGGCAGAAGAAATCAAGATAAAGTTTATAACCTCTCACCACTTTTTGAAATGAACACTCCAGAAGCTGTAGAAAAACGTGCTGAAAGAGAGGAAAAAAGAAATCGAGAAGACAGTAAAAGGAAATTACCGGAACCAATGAGGAAACCAGATGCAAAAGGAGATGAGAAGAGGATTGAAGATGAAGACTAATAAAAATTTCAAAGGCCTTGATTATTATAAATTGCAGCAAGACAAAGATGGCAACATAAAGTTAAATGACTACGACGACATTTTAAATGCGCGTAGGGCAAGGATAGACTTGTTGCGGGATAACACATCACTTGACAAGGATGTCAATTTTGCTAAATTGAATAAAGCTTTGAGTGAGAAATTTGTAGATAATCATAGTTTATTGTCTGAATTTGATAAGGAAGACAAAGAGATTGTACAAGAAAGGATTAAGGTGTTTAGTATTTTAGAAAGTCTTGAAGACCTTAAAAGCGTGAAAAGTGAAGATCTGTTAGAGGTTAGCTTACTGCTGTCAGATCTTAGCTTCATAGAGAGAAATGTTGTACTAAATACCGATCAGAATTCTGATCTAGCAGGATTTAAAAACCTATTTATTGAAAAAAAAGCATCTGGTGAAGAGTATAGTGAAGAAGAATGTAGAGGCTTTCTTGATAATATAGATAAAATCAATACTATAATTAAGTTAGAGTTAGAAAGCAGAATTGAAGGGCTAAATCATGATGAAAAAAATGATCATGATGATTTACAAGATGAGATTGGTCAAGCAATTAATGCAGCAGGCAAATCAGAAAAAGATAACTGATGAGTCTTGTGTTTGTGTTTTTCTTACAAGCGACTCGATAGCTTCTCTCTATTAAACTGCTAAAGCCATATTGACATTAATCATATAGTATAAATAATTAATTATTTTGGAGCTTATTTAATATGCTACGCATCATTGCAGGCAAATATTGCGGAAGAAAAATAACTACAGGTAAGCATTTAGCTGCACGGCCAACTATGAGTATTGTCCGAGAAGCAATATTTAATATGCTTTCCTCAAGAAAACCTATTTATAACTTGAATGTACTTGATTTATTCTGTGGTAGTGGTTCTTTTTCATTTGAAGCGCTTTCTCGCGGCGCTAAACATGCATTTATGGTAGATTCAGATTATTACAATTTGCAATTGCCTAAAAAAACAGCAGAAGATTTTGGAATTACGGACAATGTTACGCTAATTTGCTGCAGTGCTAACTGCTTACCACAACCTATTTCAAAATGTGACATAGTTTTTATAGACCCACCTTACAATAGCAATCTAGTTGAATCAACGTTGAATGGACTAGCTCACTCAGGCTGGTTAAGTGATGATGCATTGATAATTCTAGAGATTAGGAAAAACGAAGATTTTGAGTGCAATAAAAACTTCAGTATAATCTTGGAACGCACCTACGGTACAGCGAGAATAATTTTTCTTTCTCTATTAACTTGAACTTGCATATACTTTTCATTGATGAGTTCCAGTTCTATTTTCGTCAAGTTTCCGGAGAAATTACTTATTCTGTACTGCCCTAGATCAAAATTTTTATTAAATTCAGAGTCTATTAAATATTCATGTGCTTCTTCAATAAATTTATTTTCTTTTTCTTCGTAACTGGTGTATTTTGTTGTACCATTATTATCCTCACGATAAACTAAATGTTCTTTATGATCAGCATGAATATTTTTATTTTCACAAACCTTTTCAGGATCGTGCTCAAGTACTTTTCTACCAACAATCAATAGCTTATAAGAAATTTCCTATGATTCCTTTTAAGCGAGTTTTGAATTTTTGAAATGTCATGACATTGTTGATACGGTTATCAAGAAACGATAAAGTATCCACAAAATCTTCTGAATAATCATTGATAAAAAAAAGTATCGTACTTAAGTACACTCCAGCTAATATTGCTCTTTTTGTATAGTAGTTAAAATCTGTTGATTGGTCATGAATGCCATACCAAATCGCACTAATAGTTCTGTATAAAAGTTTACTAGAAAAATATGTATTTTTTGGTGATACGGAGAATGATAAAACATTTTTTAAAAGTTCTCTATAATTCGGTAGCTTAGCATAGTTTGAAAGGTGTATTTGAATAGCTAACTTTACTCGCTCTCGCACTTTCATATCTTCTAAATTAGAATTTCTTAATTCAGCTTCCATTGAGCTATTTAAGTCCTCTGCTATGTGCTCCAAAGCGCTATATATTCCATTCTGAAATTTGCAAAAGCTATTAGCTAGATTAAGGTCAGTGCACACCTTTAATAGGGTTTCATCGCTTATCCCTTCAAATGGAATAACCCTAATTAGCTTATCTATTATTAACTTTTGTTCCACGCAACATCATACTAAACAGCATGTGTGATTGTACCTGAGATTTTCAAACATTCTACAAAATGCTTCACCACGTTCCTCGAAATTTTTCCATTGATCAAAAGAAGCACACGCGGGAGAAAGTAATATTGTTACTTCTTCTGCGCTATTTAAGGCCTCTTCAAAAGCCAATCTGAATGCATCTTCTAGATTGCAACATTTAACATAATCTACTTTATTCTCCATAACATTTGCAAAAGCTTCGGTTGATTCTCCAATAAGAAAAGCTTTTCTAACCCTTGTAAAATGCTTGCTTAATGATTCTATTCCACCTTTTTTGCTTCTTCCACCAGCGATCCAATTTATGTTTTCATAAGATAAGATCGCCTTTTCGCTCGATTTTGCATTAGTTGCTTTGCTATCGTTCACGAAAAACACATTTCTTATTTTGCCAAGCAGTTCATTCCTATGCCTCAGTCCTGAAAAGGACTTGATTCCATTGATAATAGTGTTGCTATCTACTCCAAGTACCTTACATACGGCATATGTGGCTGCTATGTTTTCTGCGTTGGATATTAGGTTTATTTTCACGTCGCTTACTGATAAGCTATGATTCTCTAGTTTTAACGAGATCTTCTGGATCCCAGTGCCCCTTTTGTCATCCAAGTAGCTGACACTGGGATCCAGATAATTTCGATCTATACCAGTAATCTGTTCACTATAATCAAGCAAATTGTTACCTGCCAATGATATTAGATCTCTTGCACCACCCTCTGTCATCTGAGTAGTTGGCAATGGTTTTTCTTTTCTGGATTCCAGCGTCACGCGCTGGAATGACATCGGGGAATATGTTACTGAGATTGGAATTTTGTCTCCAGTGAATTTGTTGAATATATCAGCAGTAATCTCATTGTCACATCCTATTACGGCAACCTCACTACCGTTTATCAGTTTTAATTTAGTTGCTATGTAGTTCTCCATACTTCCATGCCTATCTATGTGATCTGGTGTAATATTGAGCAGTGCTGAAATGTCCACGTTAATTTCATTCATCAACTCCAATTGAAAAGAGGAGAGTTCGATTACATAAATTTCTGCATCTCTTTCTAGATCCAAAACAGGAACGCCTAAATTTCCACCAATAGCTACTTTTTTCCCTGCAGATTTTAATATGTGCCCTATTAGTGATGTAGTGGTTGATTTACCATTTGTTCCTGTGACGCCTATTACCTTCTGGTTCGTAGTTTTAGCTTCAAGAAATAGCTCAATGTCTGATTTTATTTTGCAATCAAATCTCCTTGCAAGTTTTACTATCCAATGTGGCTCTGTTGGCACTCCAGGGCTTAAAACCAATGCACTGATCTCATGCCAATTGTATTCCTTGGGATGAATAAAATTACATTTTTTATACATCATTTTTGTATTTGCTATTTGCTCTTCATGATCATCCCATGCATATATTCTTGCACCACTCTTTGTTAGAGCGTTAATGGCGGATAAACCAGTTTTACCAAGACCAAAAACCGCGACGTTTTGATTTTTGTATTTGTTTAGTTGCACTGCTAGATAACTTATGCGAACCATTTTATAAAGATATCGTACAAATTACAACAGACTTCTTTCGTAGGTTACAACTGTCATTCAATAGAAACAAAAAACTTCCTTGACAAACTCCGCCAGCCCCCTTATCATGAAACTGAAGCTATTTATTTATCTTCGCAATCTGTGCAGGTTAATGACAAAAAACTTAGGGTATTTGGCGTCTCATGTTTAATTTTTCGCACTACGTGCATCGCATGTCTTTAAAAATCTCTGGGTTTTTACCTATATAAGCCGAAACGCGCTTACAAAGCGTTTAAGACAGCAAAAAACGTCAAATTGACAAGGGAGAATTTGAATGCTAGCTACTACGGGGTTTCTTTGCCTTTTTTCCTGCTTAGTAAATTTCTTAAACACTTGCGGTGTAGGTTAGTTGCAAGTTAAAAGCAGCTAAATCGCTCTTAATCAAGCGTGTTAGAATAAAAAAAACGCCGATATTTTAGTACATGGTAAATAGCCAACCACCACGGGGTTTCTTTTGCCTTTTTTTTCATTTGGTAAATTTCTTAATGTTTATGGCTAAAGATTACACGAATGTTGCAATTACAAAAGCGTTTCTACTAGGAGGGTGTCATCCCAGTGCTTGACACTGGGATGGCTTTGTTGCATAGCAACTGAAAAAATCTGGTGGCTACTGACAAAATTCATTATAAAATAGCCATTTAACCTTGAAAGAAAAAATATGCCACAAAAAATGAGGGTCAGTAACCATAGCGAATATAACAAATTTCTAGAAAAAAGAGGAAATATTTTTCATTATATCAACGAAGCCATAGAAAAGTGGTACGAGAATGGTCCAAAAATACCAGGTGGCAACAATATTTATAGCGATAAAGTTGTAATTTTGGTGCACATAATAACTTGTTTATTTAGAATAGGCCTGAGGCAAACAGTTGGGTTTATAGCAGGATACCTTGAGCAAATTGGGAAAAATTTGCAAGTTATCAGCTATTCACAATCATCAAGAAGGTTTAAGAAACTCAATATTAAGATCAATGATTGCAGAAAATAATATGGAAGATATCGAAATTGCTATAGACAGTACAGGAATTAGTATATACAACAACACTCCTGGTCATAGCAAAGAAAATAGCGAAGATAGAAAGTATTGCAGCTATGAACAGACAAGAAAATTGCATGTAATGTTGAATACAAACAGCAAAAAAGCCATAGCTGTAAAATACAGTAACGGCTGATCACTATGGAGCTTGTGATTTGCTAAAAGAAGTCGATTTTCAGTATGTCATAAAAGTACTATATGCAGATAGGGCATATGACAGAGAAAAGCTCTATAAGCTGTGTAATCAATATGGTATAAAAACGAAAATTCCTCCGAAAAACAACGCAGCAGAGCATCCAAAGTTAGACTATATGGCTGAGAGAAATTCTGCAGTCAAGCTCATAAAGTCATATGATGAAGATGGTATAAAGAAGTGGAAAAAAGAGATGAGTTATGGAAAAAGATCTTATATAGAAAGTTTTTTCTCGCGACTGAAACAAACATTCGGGTTTAGTTTTAGGAATAAATCTGAGACAAATAGAGAGAAGGAACTACTTGTTAAATGCTATTTGCTCAATAAGTTCACTGATATTGGTATGGCTAAATTTGAGATAGCTTCATAAATTTATTGTGCGTTACCTACTATCCGAAGAGCGATGCAACAAAGCCATCCCAGTGTCAAGCACTGGGATGACATCGGAGAGTAAGTTGTTGTGTTTTTTTTAGTAAGTTGCTCAATTGTCACTGATTCATTTTCTCTAAAGTCACCTACCATAGTTCTTCTTAATTTTGTAATGTGTCCAAAACAATTTAATGCAATTCCAAGATCACGAGCAATTGATCTTACATATACACCACTACCGCATATCATAGAAAAATTTGCACTATTATTTATCTTACTATTACCCACAAATATAAATGTACTTATAAATAAAGTATTACAATATTAAAGTTTGCAAATATTGAGGGTATAAAAATGGCAAACGAGAGTAATGAATGGGCTAAAAATGAATTTGGAGATGCTGTACTTGGAGATAAAAGATTAACTGACCGATTAGTAAAGATTGCTGATAGTTTGATAAGTTTACCTGAAAGCTCAATTAATGAGGCATGCGGAAGTTGGTCAGAAGCAAAAGCAGCATAACGTTTTTTTCAAAATGAGAACGTAAAAGAAGTCGATATTCTAGCTTCACACATTGATAAAACAGTTGAAAGAACAAAAGCTCATAAAAGAATTCTTGTGATTCAAGATACAACTTATATTTCATACTCAAGCCATAAGCGGATTGGGAACTATTGCTGGAAAAGGAGCAGTAATGCATACAGCCCTTGCTGTTAGTACGGAAGCTGGGAATACTGGATCAAAAGATTTACTCGAGGCAACTCATTTCTGAAGAAGAAAAAAGACTAAAGAGCCATCGTAACAACGTTCATATTGAGGATAAAGAAAGTATGAAATGGCTAGAAAGTTTAAAGAAAACAAATAATATTATAGATCTGGCCCAAACCGAAGCTATAACTGTATGTGACAGAGAAGCAGATATGCATGATTTTTTTGAACTTGCACATAATCTTAACTCAGCAATTTTAGTAAGAGCTCGCCACAACAGAAATGTAAATAAAAAATTCATGCATACCAGGAACAAGCAAAAATTATGGTCATTTATCCAAGGCCTCCCTTGCGCTGGAAAAGTAGAAGTTGAAATCCCTGCTAGAGATAACAAGCAAAAAAGGACAGCGTTTTTAGAAATTAGATTCGGAAAATTTATCACATGAAGGCCATATAAAATGTAAAGAAGGTCACATAAAATATAAACCGACAGAGTCTACAACTTCACGCAATTCATGTTGTTGAAAAAAACTCTCCTCCCGAAGCAAGTCCTCTAGAGTGGATGCTTTTTTCCGGTCAGTACTTTTGAAGAAGCTGTTGAAAAAGTTAGTTGGTATTGTTTGAGATGGAAAATAGAGATATTGCATAAGATTTTAAAATCTGGTCTCAAAGTTGAGGAATGTAGACTTGGAACAGCAGAAAGATTAATGAGGTATTTAACAGTCATGAGCATTATTGCTTGGAGAATTTTCTTTATTACATCAATTGCAAGAACTAACCCAACATTACCATGTACTGCCTTATTAGCTGAGGAAGAATGGAAAGTTTTATATGTTAAAATACACAGGAAACCATGTCCAAATATAGCCCCTACTATAAAAGAAGCCGTTTCGTGAACTTGGAGGTCATTTAGCAAGAAAAAGCGACCCAAAACCAGGACCAATTACTCTTTGGAAAGGGTGGAGACGTTTCTTTGATCTAGAAGAAGGATGGCGACTTGCTCACGAACCTCATATTTGTGGGTAATAGTAAGATTTGATATGCTGCCAACACTTATGTTCAAATTAAAAATGTCATTTATGATACTAGCCACTTCACGCTTTGAGTTTTTGTAAAATCCGCTGAGTGCTGCAATTATAGACTTAACCCTTGGACCAAATGTATCTGGCGTAACACCTTCTGGTAACTTGCTACTTTTTCTTTTTCTGCATCTCCAACAACGACCATGTTCCAATTACTACATAAGGCCTAATTTCCGGAAGATCAACTTTTTGGTGAACATAAGGTTTTTCGCATATTACAAGCTCTCCTCCGCATTCGCAAATATTAGGCAACTCTATTTTTACTACTTTATCCGCTTCCATTGTGGCATGAAAATTTCCTTTATACCCAACCTGATCGCCAACATTCCTTTCGCTTTTTGGCTTGTCCTTTTTTGTTTTGTACAATTCTTTAGAGCTCGGTAGAGATGAATTTTTCGAGTTTAAACCAAGCCTTTCCTTTAATTCAGCGTTCTCTATCTTTAAAGCTTTATTTTCTGCTTTTAAGTTTTCTATCTCTGCTTCCAGTTTTTCTATTTTTTGCTGTAAATTTTTGCAAAGTTCTAAAAGGTTTACCACATTACCTCACTTTTGCTCTATGATTATCTTTTTAGATCACTTTGTCTACCTTATTCTACCACTCCGCTGAACGGATACAATTTACTAAACAGAAAAAAAGGCAAAAGAAACCCTAGGGTAGCTAGTTATTCACTATCCATTTTTTAAGTTGGCGTTTTTTAATGTTTTAAATAGCGCATTTCAGCTTATATTAGGTAAAAACCTAGAAATTTTATAAAGACATAAGGTGCACATAATGCAAAAAATTAAGCATGATTTACGCCAAATACATTAAGTTTTTTGTCATTAATCCACTGCAGAGATTGCGAAGATAAATAAATAGCCTCAGTGTTATAATAAGGGGGCTGGCGAAGCTTGTCAAGGAAGTTTTTATGATTTATCTAACGAACTTTACACTTGCTAAAGTTGTACCATCTTGGTAACTTTAACTGAAAGAAGTTATTTTTTATCCAATATGAAAAAAGCCTTTATATTCACATCCTTAATAGCAATTATATTGATAGTTATTACTTATTTATACAGAAACGACGGAACTAATGACTCACAAGTGGTAAATGTTTATTCATCGCGCAAAGAAGAATTAGTACGTACTTTGTTTGATGAATTCACGAAAAATACAGGTATTAAAGTACGTTACATCATTGATGATTATTCTCAGCTACTTTCACGAATGGAAAACGGTGGTGAAGCTGACTTATTTTTGACTGCTGATGCAATCAACTTAATTCTAGCAAAAAAAAGAGGACTTTTATCTCAAGTAGATTCAGAGGTTTTAAAAAGTGTTATACCTGCAAGATTTAGAGACAGTGAAGATTATTGGTTTGGTCTTACAAAAAGAGCTAGGATATTGGTTTACAATAAAGAGTCAGTAGACCCTAAGGACTTAAGTACTTATGAAGATTTAGCAAATGAAAAATGGAAAGGAAAAATATTAGTGCGTTCTTCTACAAGTCCATATAACAGATCGTTAATTGCTTTTATGATTGCAAATAATGGTTTTGAAAAGACGAAAGAATGGGTAAGCGGAATTGTGAGCAATATGGCAAGAAAACCAAGTGGTGGTGATACTGATCAAATTTACGCCGTAGCAGCGGGTGAGGGAGATGTTGCAATAGTAAACAGCTACTACTTTGCGAGAATTCTTTCATCAGAAAATAAAAAGAATGTTGCAGACAAGCTAGGGGCTTTTTTTCCTAATCGCAACGATCACGGTGTAATGGTAAACATCAGTGGTGCAGCAGTAACAAAAAACGCAAAAAACAGGGAAAATGCTATAGTCTTATTGGAATTTTTAGTAAGCAAGCAGGCTCAAGAGTTATACGCTAAAAAAAACCAAGAATATCCTATTATTGAAGGCGTTGAAACTTCCGATATACTAAAATCTTGGGGAAATTATTCACAAAGTGATTTGCCTCTAAGTGAACTTGAGAAGCATCTTTTTGAGGCTGTTATGATAGCGGATGAGTGTAAGTGTAAGTAATCTCCAGTGCCACTAAACATTGGGATGAAAGATTTATGCTAATGTACCTTACTCTTAACTTGCTGAACTTTTTCTTCCTTCTAACTTGATTTTGACTTTACTATCTTTTTCCGTTCTTCCACCAAAACAATTGCTGCACAAGAGGTCTATTGAAAAACGATAATAAGAAAGTAGAATTGGTTCAAGTAGTTGGATAACAATTGCATGTTAAAAGGAAATTATGAACAAGAGAAGGAATTTGTTAAACATCTCAGACCTTACAGTCGATGATGTAGAAAATATAACTAAGTTGGCCAACCAGTACCTTAAAAAAGAAGTTGCAAATAGTCATATCTTGGAAAATAAGACAGTAATAAATTTATTCTTTGAAGATTCAACGCGTACACTTGCGTCTTTTGAAATAGCAGCAAAAAGCCTTGGAGCAAATGTTGTAACTTTGCCAATAAGATCTTCTTCTATTAACAAGGGAGAAGATCTAAAAGACATGATCAAAACATTAAATGCAATGAATCCTGATTACATAATAATCAGGCATAAAAGTAGTGGTATCATTAATACACTGGCAAAGTATGTTAACTGCTCGCTAATCAATGCAGGCGATGGAAGTAGTGAACATCCAACTCAAGCTCTTGCAGACTATCTTGTAATCAGCAATCACAAAAAGCAAATAAAGGACCTCAAAGTTGTGATATGTGGAGATATTCTGCACAGTAGAGTTGCAAGATCAAATATAAGATTGCTAAAAATGTTTGGAGCAGAGATAAACTTGGTCGCACCACCAACTTTGATTTGTAAGCATTTTCCTGAAGTAGATTCAGTCCATTATTCATTAATTGAAGGTATAAAGGATGCTGACGTAATTATGCTTTTGAGATTGCAGAAAGAGCGCATGAATAATAGTTCTTCAGAGAAAGAATATTTTCATTTGTATGGACTTGATTTACAAAAGCTATCATACGCAAAACCAGATGCGATTGTTATGCACCCAGGGCCAATAAATAGAGGGATTGAGATTAGCAGCGATGTAGCAGATTGTGTTATTTTACAGCAAGTAGAATTTGGATTGGCAATACGTAAGGCAGTGTTGCACTATTATAGGCCTTGCTAATATTAAAAGATGCTACACAACTAATGCAAAAAGGGGGGGCATGAAATGACAAGGCTTGTAAATGGTTTGAGAATGGCCATTAAGATGTTAAGGCCGAGGATATGGTGTGGAAGTTTTTACGAAAGCCTGAAGTCAATCAACAACCTTGCAGAACGGCAAATTAGACGGCTATCGTAAAAACAGCTTTTTCACCTGGTCGGAACATGGAGAAAGATTTGTGGAAAGAATGTTGTCGATATTTTTGACATCACGTCTCAATGGCCAAAATCCCTTCCAAAAGTTACGACTGCTTAGTTCTTTATTCATTCTCACAATCCGTGAACGGTTACAACCTGGATTCCAGTGGGCTTTGTTGCATCGCTAGCTATGATGGATTAAAGATAAAAAAGATAGGGAATATCATTAGCTTATTATTCTGGTATTTATAACAAGAACGGTCAATGAATACCTAAATTTGAGTAAAAGAAATTTCACTACCATTTACCAATCCGGCTAAAATTCAAGAATTTCAATGCTTTAGCTATTTTCAATAGAATTAAATTTATTAATATAAATAACAAATTACTATTCTTAAATTTGATCAGATTGATTGCAAAAAAACAAGATTTTCAATAAGTTGCTTATAATCCTAACTATAGTTAGCCTTTCATAAGTAGCGATGCAACAAAGCCATTCCAGTGTCAGCTACTTTCATAACACCATATTACCTTAACAAAAGCAAATGTTCGTACAGATGTGCATCAGCTACTTTCATCTGCCACCTGCAAATTGCAATGTTCGTACAGTTATGTGTCACGCTACTTGGATGACACCGTTGAAAGAAATGAACCGCCTTTTCAAAATCGTTTTGAATAGAGGAATAACATTCACAAGTAAAATTTCATATTACCATTTTTTAATTTATGTATTATAATAAGCTTAATCTATAAGAAAAACAAAGTTGGAAGAACTAAGCAAAAACTGGGTGATAAGAACGGGAAGATTTTTATCTTCATTGTTTTTTTTACTGTTGATTGCGCTGTCAATACGTAGTTTTTTATTCGAGCCATTTCATATACCTTCTGGTTCAATGAAAAGCACCCTACTTGAAGGGGATTACATTTTTACTAGTAAATATTCATACGGTTACAGTAAACACTCATTTCCATTTTCTCCAAACATTTTTAGCGGCAGGATTTTTTATACCCCTCCAAAGCGTGGCGACATAGTAGTTTTCAAACCCACAAGAAATGACAGCATCAGGTTTGTTAAGCGAGTAATAGGAACACCAGGTGACAAAGTGCAAATGATAGAGGGAGAATTATACCTAAATGATCAGAAAGTAGAGCGAAGGCAAATTGAAAGTTTTTTTGATTATGAGTCAAATCGTAACATACCAAGATATATAGAAACGCTTTTAAGTGGCAAGGAACATGAGATTTTGGTAGATGACATTTCTAATAAGCTATCATATAACACTCCGGTTTATTATGTACCTAACGATCAATTTTTCGTTATGGGAGACAATAGAAATAATTCTTTGGATAGCAGGTTTCCTGAAGTTGGTTTTGTACCAATGGAAAATATCATTGGGCGTGTAAGTATAGTTGGTTTATCGTTTAAACTGGGGAAGGTCGATTGGTTACCATTTAATTTCAGGTTACCTGTTGCTTTGAGATTAAATAGGGTATTGCACAAGGTTGTGTAAGCTTTTTCTACCTATTTGTTAATTCACACAACTCTAAAGAAGAATTTTCTAACTCGGCGATAGTGTTGTTAATTTCATTCAAGTCATTGCCTTGTAAAGCGTTTTTTGCATTTTGTAATAGGTTTTTCAACTTTTGATCAGTGGAAAGGTTATTATTGTTTTCAACCAAGTGTATGAGTTTATTTCCATTAATTTTAGCGCCTGCAAGGGAACGAGCCTTCATATCTTCATCAAAGCTGTTTATTGACTGGTTAACCATATTTTGAACATCAGCTTCACTCAAGCCAAAACTTGAATTTACTTCAACTGTCTGCTCTATTCCAGTAGTTTTTTCTCTTGCAGTAACAGTCAAGATTCCGTCAACGTTAACTGTAAATTCTATTTCAACTCTTGCAGAACCTGCAGGTAGTGGCGGTATACCTTTTAGTTCAAACTGCGCTAGAGATTTGTTATCCTCTATCATTTCACGTTCTCCCTGACAAACGTGAATTTTCATTGCTGTTTGCCCATCAAAATAAGTTGTAAACTCTTTTGTTTCTGAAACTGGTAGTGGCGTATTTCTTGGTATGATTTTTTCAACTATGCCTCCCATAGTTTCTATGCCAAGTGATAAAGGTAGAACATCCAGGAGAATATTCCTATCTTTTGAGCTCGAAGTTAAATCATGAGCTTGCAGAGCTGCCCCAATGGCAACTGCTTTATCTGGATCCACGTCATTCAGCACTTTATTTCCAAAGAGTTTGACTAGTGAATTTTGAACCAATGGTGTTCTAGTTGCACCACCAACTAAAATTACTCCTTTTATATTATCAATTTTAAGATCTATGTCGCTTATAGTACGAGTGACTATATTGATAGTCTTATTGACCAAAGAACTGATTGCCTGCTCGAATTCTTCTCTGGTAATTTCACATTCAAATGGCTTGCCGTTAATGCTGAATTCAAAAATGCCTGAGGTGTTTTTGCTCAGATATTCCTTCACAGAGCGTGATTCGATAAGTAAGGAATTTAGTTGCTTGGCCGTCTTTTCTCTATACTTATCAATCACAATTGAACTCAGCAAATGATCAAAATCATCACCGCCGAGTTTGGTGTCACCACCAACTGCAAGAACTTGAAACACTCCTTGATGCAATTTCAATATCGAAATATCGAACGTTCCGCCACCAAGGTCATACACTGCATATATTCTACTGCTATTGTTCTTTTCAATGGAGTAAGAAAGCGCTGCAGCGGTTGGCTCGTTAACGAGGCGAAGAACTTCTATTCCAGCTAATTTTGCCGCATATTTAGTTGCGTTACGTGCTGAATCGTCAAAGTAAGCTGGCACAGTAATCACTGCTTTTTTTACTTCCAGTCCCTTAGACTTTTTTACCCTCTCACATAAAGCTTTTAATATCTCAGCAGAAATCTCAACAGGAGTAAGATACTTTTCCTCTGCGCATTTTATTCTAATAACTTTTTCGCTTTCATGATCTATTTCAAAATTGACGCCTTCTTTATTTAATTCTTCAACACTTTTACCCATTAAACGCTTTATTGAGTAGATTGCATTTTGACCGACATCGTAGCCAGTTTTTAATGTATTATTTTCATATGAAAGAGCAGAAGGCAGCAGTTCTCTTCCTTGTTCATCTTCAAATATCTCCACGTTACCAGCTTTATTTACCATAGCAATCAAAGAATTGGTAGTACCAAGATCTATACCAAAAATTACTTCACTTGAATTTGGTTCAGAAATTTGAATTGGTTGCATTCTTTTTCACCTCCTCAAATGACTTATATAAATATTTCAATCTTAAGACTTGTGTAGCAGCTCCATCAAAATTCTTTATAGCAAAAGTGTTAATTAGGTTTTTAACGCAATCTTTTATTTTTTCATCAATCATCCTGCTTGCAAATTGTAAATCATCGCAGTCCAGCAAATATTCTCTTATTTCCATTGATTCACTTAATATTTCAGAATTTAAGTGGTCCTTTTGGCTTTTCACATCAAAAAAATCTAGCAAATGCTCGGCACGTTTTAGCGGTGACTTTAGTATCTGATAAGCTCTGTTAATATTTTCCATGTTTTGGGACTGTCTTTCATTTATATCAGTTTTGCTTAGCTCAATATATTTTTTCTCTAACTCATCAAAGCTGATATTGAAAGTTGGTTCAATTTCAAACAATGTAAAATAGCTGCTAGACATGAAAACTCTCTCCACAACCACATTTTCCTTTCTCATTAGGATTTTTGAAAACAAAACCCGATGAAAATTTTTCTTCTACATAATCCATTTCAGAGCCAAGAATAAACATGACGGATTTTGGATCGATCAACACTTTAACTTTTTGGTCATCACTGCAGTTTTCCTCAATTATCGACTCTAAAGGACGAGTATCATACGCATATTCAATATCATATTTTAAACCAGAACATCCTTTTTGCTTAATTAGCACTCTTATTCCTATTGCTTCTTCCGGTTTCTCAAGGTTAGTATGCTTCTTTTGGTCCAATAAATACCTTATCCTTTCTACTGCTTCCGCAGTTATAGTGATAAGTTTTCTATTCTTTTTTACAGTTTCACCTCCGCCTACTTCTTGATATTCACTCATGCTTCTTAATTCTTTTGCTTACTTTGATAATCATGAATAGCAGCCTTTATAGCATCTTCAGCAAGTACCGAACAGTGTATCTTCACTGGAGGTAAAGACAACTCTTCCACTATTTGAGTATTCTTTATCTGTGTAAGGTCACTGATGGTTCTTCCCTTTATCATCTCTGTTAACAAGGAACTTGAAGCAATGGCAGAACCACAACCAAAAGTTTTAAATTTTGCATCTTCAATAACACCTTTGTCATTGACCTTTATCTGCAATTTCATTACATCACCGCACGATGGTGCACCAACTAAACCAGTACCAACATTTGGATCATTTTTATCCAGAGAGCCAACATTCCTTGGATTTTCATAATGATCTAAAATTTTCTCATTATAACTCATAAAATTACCTATAAACTGCTATTTTACATTATAACATATTTAGGTTAAAAACTAAAGGAAAACAATCGTTTTACGTGATTTTTACTTTCAAAATTCCCGTAAAACGATTGTTTAACTTTACAAATACACATAATACGTGTATTTCTTTACAATCAGCGTCTCTATGTTGTCATTAAGTTTATAATTTAAAAAGGAGTATTCCCTTGAGTTTGTTTAGTAACCTTTATAAAGGCTTGTTAAAAACTTCTTCTCGCTTTAGCGACGGGGTGAAAAGTATTTTTTCTGGCAAAAAAAAATTAGATCAGTCGCTTTTAGATGAATTAGAGGAATTGCTAATTAGCATGGACATTGGTCATAAAACTTCTAAGTTGATTATCGATAGGCTCACAAGCATCAAGTTTGACAAGGAAGTTGAACATAATATTATCTCGCAGCAGTTAATGAACGAAATAGAAGCTATATTGAGCCCAGTTGTACAGCCGTTAATTTTAAATAAAAAACCACATATAATAATGGTATGCGGAGTAAACGGTAATGGTAAAACCACGACTATAGGTAAGCTTGCATATAAATATAAGGAGATGGGAAAATCCGTTATGCTTGTTGCGTGTGACACATTTAGAGCTGCTGCTAGTGAGCAGTTAAACATTTGGGCAGAACGTTCTGATTGCTTGATTGTTACTGGAGAGTACGGTAGCGACTCTGCAAGTGTGGCATATAGAGCTGTAAGTCAAGCTATAAAAGATAACGTTGATGTTGTTCTAATTGACACAGCAGGAAGGCTGCAAAATAATGTGAACCTTATGGAGGAGTTATCAAAAATATATAGAACGATAAAGAAATTGGATGATACTGCCCCTCATGACGTTATTTTAGTTCTTGACGCAACTACCGGCCAAAATGCTTATAGCCAATTAGAGGCATTTAGTAAGATGGTCCATGTTACCGGGCTAATCGTAACAAAGCTAGATGGCACCGCTAAGGGCGGAGTAGTAATTGGACTTGCAGAAGCTTATAAGGTAAAGTTACATGCTATAGGAATTGGCGAAAATATAGAGGACTTAAGGGAGTTTACTAGTAAAGAATTTGCTGAAGCATTATTTAATTGTAATTAAAGACTTCTCTTAATTCCCTTACATGACCAAGCTTAATTATCTCAATATCATGAGAAGAATAATTGCCATTTTTAGGCATAATTGCTTTTTTGAATCCTAACTTTTGTGCTTCTTTTAGTCTGAGATCAGCATGCGAGACATTCCTAATTTCTCCTGAAAGTGCAACTTCACCGCAGATTATTGAAGAAGTTGGCAGCGGTAAATTTACTACACTTGAAATAAGGGAAGCAGCAACAGCAAGATCAGCCGATGGTTCCTGTATTTTGAGTCCCCCTGCAATGTTTAGGTATACCTCTTTATCATGCAAAAACATTTTGCAACGAGCATTTAGCACCGCAATGATCATAGCCAATCGATTAATATCCCACCCAACTACTGCCCTTCTTGGGGTTGCCATATTAGTCCCTGCTATTAATGCTTGCACTTCCATTAAAATTGGTCTTGAACCTTCAATTCCTGCAAATACGGCGCTGCCAACTACTTCTCTGTCATGGGCCATCAGAAACAATGATGATGGATTATCAACAGGCACAAGTCCTGCTTCAGACATCTCAAAAACACCAATTTCATTTGCAGGGCCAAATCTATTTTTAATAGTACGCAAAATGCGACATTGATTGCTATTTTCACCTTCAAAATATAATACCGTATCCACCATATGCTCCAGAGTTTTGGGTCCAGCTATTTGTCCATCCTTAGTTATATGACCAACTATTAAAAGAGAAACACCATATTGTTTCGCAAGAATAGTTAATTCATGTGCGCAAGTACGAACCTGAGTTACAGTTCCTGGTGCCGATGTAATTCTGCTATCATACATTGTTTGTATAGAGTCAATTACTAAGAATTTAATACTTTTGTTTTCCTTTATTGTTGCTACTACATCAGTTAAAGACACTGTAGATAAAAGCTTAATTTTAGGTTCATTTATCTTAAGACGCTTTGCTCTGAGACTCACCTGCTCTAAAGACTCCTCGCCGGATACATAAAGACATTCAAAAGAGGAAAGTTGCACAACATTAGCTGCAATTCTAAGCAAAAGGGTGGATTTTCCAATACCAGGTTCGCCACCAATTAAAATGCTAGCACCTTGAACGATACCCCCACCAAAAACTCTATCTAATTCTTCTATTCCTGTTAAAAAACGACTTGGAGTGATAATTTCGCTACCCGATAACGTCTTTATTAAAATTGGTGCAGATATACTTCTTTTGCCCGTTTTTACTGCTATTTCCTCAACAATTGTATCCCAATTGTCACATGCGATGCACTTCCCTACCCACCTACCAGTGCTGTGACCACAGGATTGACATACATATACAGTTTTCATCAAAGCCAAAATTATTTTGTTGTAATTGTAATAAAAATTAGCTGAATATGCGAAGTAAATCTATAGCTAACCCAAGAAAGGGTTCCCTATGTCATACCGCGATTCATTCGCGGTATCTCTAGATCCCGCTAACAAGTAGCGGGATGACGAGCTTATCGTCACGCCGCCGCGAACCGTCATACCGCGATTCATTCGCGGTATCTCAAAGCATAGATCCCGCTAACACGTAGCGGGATGACGAGGTCATGCCACCGCGCGAACCGTCATACCGTCACGGTATCTCTAGATCCCGCTAACACGTAGGGGAATGACGAGGTCATGCCGCCACGAACCGTCATACCGCGATTCATTCGCGGTATCTCGGCAATAGATCCCGCTAACACGTAGCGGGATGACGGTTGTCGTTTAGCCATAAATATTAAGAAATTTACCAAATAAAAAAAAAGGCAAAAGAAGCCCTGGGGTTATTATCTGCTTTAAAATATTGGCGTTTTTTATGTTTTAAACGCTTGACAAGCAAGATTTAGCTGCTTTTAATTGCAACTAACCTACGCTGCAAATGTTTAAGAAATTTACTAAGCAGAAAAAAAGACAAAGAATCCCCGAGTTAGCTAGTCTTTTACTATCTCTGTCGAGTATTGGCATTTTTTGATGTCTTGTAACGCTTTATAAGCGCGTTCAGCTTATTTAGATAAAAATCTAGATGTAGATGAAGTTTTGTAAAGACATACAGTATCTATATACTGCAAAAAATTGAATATAAGACGCCGATACATTAAGTAATCCTTACCTTTTAATCTGCAGATCGGCGAAAGCAAATACAATAGCTTCAGTTTTATGATAAGGGGGCTGGCGAAGGGTGTCAAGCAAGTTTTTTGTTTCTATTCCCAATGTTATATGGTTATGTAATACCAATTCTCATTACTAGTGAATCAAATAAGCGGCATTGCAGAGTTTTTTAATTGTGGAGTGAGAAAGAGAGGTAATAAATTTGCACAAAGCGCTCTCAAGCAAAGCAATTGTGTCGTAGATTTTGTTACGCAAAATGTTCTGTTTTATATATAACCAAAACCTCTCAACAGGATTGAGGTCAGGTGAGTATGGTGGTAGGTATATAATGTCGATATTTTTAGGTACTTTTAAATTTTTGACTTATGCCAACTAGCACAATCCATGATAAGAAATGCCTCCCTTGTTCCTAAATATTGTGACATCTGCTCAAGGAATATATTCATACAATCAGTATTGACGTTTGAGCTAGAACTTTCTCCATTTCTGGGATTAACTGCACTATAGAGATAAAAATTTTGCCTACCTAGTTTTACCTTAACCTGTGTCCTAATGCCTTTTTTAAACCACCCGTGTCCAATCTTTGAATGTGTGCCAAACCGCGATTCATCGAAGAAAAATAGCTCTTTTTCAGGATACATGACAATAGTTTCATTAAGATTTTTTTTTAAATTCCTCTTGTTTACTTTTATCTTGTCCGTTATGCACTGGTCTTGGTGTGATATATGAGAATTTCATTCTTTGCATATTACGGTGTACTGTAGATTTGCTGATATTCAAACCAAACTTTTCTTGAATTCTTATTTTCATTTCTTTTATAGTAATATTGGGGTTTTCCTCTATCCACACCTCAACTTGTTCACGTTGACTTTGATTCAATATAGTTTTTCTACGGCGTTGAGGCGGAGCAAATAATTTTTCTTCTCTGCCAAATTTTAGGTCATGCAGTAAGTGCCTTTCTTGAAATGCAGCATATCTTTGCTACGGCTGTTATACTGTGCTTTTTTGCTGCAATTACAGCATTTAGTTTTTTTGCAACATATGCGTTATTTCTTACTTTCTTCAGCATTTCTTTTGCTGATTCCACCACTTTTTCATCCAATAATTTTGATCTTAATGCCATTTAAACCTCGCTACTTTACTTACTTCAGTATGGCTTTTTTTCTATTATTGTCTATCCGTTACTTGTGTAGCGGGAATTGGTATTACCACGAAGTCTAACTAAGTTCTTGCTTGTCCCTTCCATCGGCATTGCTATCTTTATTTTCAATAAAATTATTGTCCTATGCTCTTTTGATGTTTATTGATAATAAAATTCTGTTTTATCAACCAACATCCTATGCATAATTACAGCTAATTTTCTTGCTACTGCTACAATTGCTTTTTTCATTCCTTTTTTCTTCGCAACCCCAGTTTTTTAATTTAAATGTCCTCTTGGTAACTGTAAGCATTGTTTGTGCAGCTTCATATAACATACTTCTACATTCCGGTGGTCCCATCTTTGATATGCTGCCATGCCGATCAACTTCTCCAGAAGAATATTGCCTTGGTGTCAACCCTATATACCCCAGTTGCGGATTAGCCAACGAAGTAAAGCTTAGAAATGCAGCGGCTGTATGGAATATGAAACAAGCGTAGAAAAAATGTGTACCAAAAAATTTATCGGTGATCTATGGCGAGTATGCTCAATCTCAAATTTGTTTTTCAGAGAGCCAAAAACTGTCTCAATAATCGATCTTTTTCTTAACAAAATCTTCTCATTTAGCGCCATTAATGAGTTTTTCGTACCCTTTTTTATACTGGTTACAAGCTTTAACCCTCTATCGAATAATTCGTGAAAAAGATCTTTTTTGATATATCCTTTATCTCCAAACAATAATCCAGTCAATTTCTTAGTTAAATTTGGCACAGGTATCAACGTTGCCTTTTATCACCGTAACCCCTTGAATTTCGCCAGTTTCATTGATTACTAGATGTACCGAAAAACCACCCATAAGTAGTCTTTCCAATCTTTGCCAACCCTTTGAAAACTTTGTTTCTCGAGGTCCTTTTTGGATGGCAAACAGCGATAGATGTTGCATCTATGTACGAAATCCCTGTCACTTTTGACTGTTCGCAAAACCATTGCATTAAGAGCGCTAAATACCATAAAATCCGCGATTTTAACCTGATAAACCTACTATAGGATGGCAATTTTGGAAACGCTGATTCGTATAATAATTTCAAATAATGCACATAGAAAATTTTAAAATTGTCGCACTTGATATAGCAATATTATGGTAAAAATCTCTGAATGCGTAATCTCTGGCGTCCTGGTTGGTTTTTTGCCACTTGGTAGAAGTTTTTCTGCAAAATTTTCATCGACTGTATTGCGAAAATCATCGACTATACAAAAGATTTCTGTTACTTTCTCTTTCATTGGTAACCTCCTATTTTAGGAATGAATATCAAATACCTCGGAGTTTACCCTATTTCCTTACCTTTTCTATTTTTTCTAATTTACAACTGGGGTTAGCAGTGCTGTGAGAATGGTTGAAAGCGCAAAAGAAAACCTCTCGGAAGTTAAAAATATACTGGTCGATGCAGGTTATACAGGAGAAAATTTTGCAACTAAAATAAAAACGATTATTGGAGCAACTGTAGAAGTAATAAAACGAAGTGAATTACATTCCTTTGCTGTATTGCCACAAAGATGGGTTGTAGAGCGATCTTTCGCTTGGTTAGAAAAATGCAGACGATTGTGGAAAAATTGCGAGCGAAAACTTAACACTAGCCTACAAATGGTCGTTCTTTCCTTCATTTCTCTTCTATTGAGAAGATTTTAAACAGGTTCTAAATCTTTATTTTAAAAATGTCATATTGACCACCGGTACCTGAAAATACTATTCCAATTGATCAGAGCTATCCATTTCCTTAATTTTTGTAACGTTGTCATAGGAGTACTATAACTTTAGTATCAACTATGTTTTATTGTTTTTGCATCTAAAAAAATTTAGCTTATTCAAGCAGCATTTTGCCTTTTTTTGGATGTAGGGATTTTTTAGGAATTGTCTTCTTGAATTCTATGGTATTTTGTTTAACATTGAAACAAGATTCCAGTGTCAGCTACTTGCATGACATTGTTGGTTAATGTTTTATGGCTTTACGATAGCTATACAACTTATCTTAAAAGCAATATAGTGTTTACTATACAATGAATCAAAGATAGTAAGTAAAGTCTATGGAATTTCAAATCGCTACACATTTTCAACCGGCTGGGGATCAACCACAGGCAATCGATAGCTTAATTGCAGGGCTAAATAGCAATAAAAGAGATCAGGTTTTGCTTGGAGTTACTGGTTCTGGGAAAACTTTTACTATGGCAAATGTTATTGCAAGGACAAACAGGCCTGCATTAATTATGGCACACAATAAAACTTTAGCAGCACAGCTTTATGAGGAAATGAAAGGATTGTTTCCCCATAATGCTGTTGAATACTTCATTTCTTATTATGATTATTATCAACCTGAAGCCTATTTACCACAAACTGATACTTATATCGAAAAAGATTCTGCAATTAACGAAAGAATTGAGATGCTGCGTTATTCCACCGTCTGCTCCCTTTTGGAGCGCAGGGATACGATCGTAGTTGCCAGTGTTTCCTGCATATACGGTCTTGGTTCGCCTGAGAGCTACCGCAGCATGATCATACCGCTTAGTGTTGGAAATAAAATTCGTATTAATGATTTCCTGAGCAACTTAACTGATCTTCAATACAAGCGCTCTGATGCCAGGTTTGAGAGAGGATATTTCAGAGTGCGCGGCGATATTATTGATATATTTCCTTCCCATTATGAAAATAAAGCTTGGCGTTTATCGTTATTTGGCGATGAAATAGAAGAAATTTCTGAAGTTGATGCTATAACGGGCAATGTTACCAAAGGCGTAAATAAAATCACCATTTTTCCAAATAGCTATTACATAACCCCGCGTGAGGCTTTGTTGCAGGCAATTGAACTAGTCAAAAAAGAGCTGCATGAACGCTTGGATTATTACTACTCGCAAAATAAGATTGTTGAAGCAAAGCGCCTCGAGCAACGCACTAATTTTGATATCGAAATGATGAGAACAACAGGAATATGTAAAGGTATTGAAAATTATTCGCGTTATCTCTATGGAATGGAAGCTGGGGATCCACTGCCTACTTTGTTTGAATATTTACCCAAAGACGTAATTTTATTTGTTGATGAGAGTCATGTCACCGTTCCTCAGGTTGGTGCGATGTACAGTGGTAATGAGGCGCGTAAAAAGAAATTGATTGACTATGGCTTCAGGCTCCCTTCCGCTTTTGATAATCGTCCATTAAAATTTGAAGAGTGGGAGGGAGTTAGGCCGCAGACTGTTTACATTTCAGCCACTCCAGGAAAGTATGAGTTGGCAAAGACCAATAATGTATTTATAGAGCAAGTTATCCGTCCAACAGGGCTTACAGACCCAATCTGCATTGTAAAACCAATAGAGAGTCAAATTGATGATGTAATTCATGAGGCACAAGTGACAATAGGGAAGGGATTTTGTGTTTTAATCACTACATTGACGAAAAAGATGGCTGAAAATTTAGCTGAATATATGAGTGAATTGAATATGAGAGTGAGTTATTTGCATTCTGATATTGCTGCGCTGGAGAGAATAGAAATTATATACAAATTGAGATCTAAAGAAATCGATGTTTTAGTAGGTGTTAACTTGCTGAGGGAAGGTCTTGATATTCCAGAGTGTGGGTTGGTTGCAATTTTGGATGCTGATAAAGAAGGATTTTTGCGATCGGAAACTTCATTAATTCAAACGATTGGTCGTGCTGCACGTAATGCTGAAGGTAGAGTAATTTTGTATGCAGATAAAATCACTGGTTCTTTAGATCGTGCATTGAGAGAGACCGAAAGAAGAAGAAAAAAACAAGAAGAACATAATATATTGCACAATATTATCCCGAAGACTATAATAAAACCTATATCAAACACCTTACAGGAGAGGGCAATAGCAGAACCGAAAGTAAATACTAATAAGGATGATTTGAGAAAGCAAATGATAGAGCATGCTAAAAATTTGGAGTTTGAAGAAGCAGCAAGAATAAAAAAATTATTGTAAGGTTAAGTAATATATGATGCTACGGGCATAGCATGAAAGTGTAAATAATTTTATTGATATCTTTATATTAATACTTTTTAAACATTTAGTACCATGCAATACTTACAATGGATGAGAAAAATTAACACCAGTGCTCTCAGGGTCAGCTAATAAAACACTTAGGTGGCTGAGAGCAGTGGATTAGGTACAACTGTTAACTTTTTTCTCCTGCAAGTATTGCTCGATCTTAGTAGCATCCATTTTAGTTCTAACAGTGGAAGTACTGGAGTTCGATGAGACTGACGACCCACCACTAGCTTCTAGTCCATCTTCATCACTTCCAGTATCACTAGTCGATTTTTGTGAAGACGATCCTGAATAACCACTATCTTTAGAATTTGTAGAAGTGTTACCACTAATTTCTTGTTCATCAAAGAACTTAAAAAGTAAGCCTTTTTCTGCCTCCGAAGGTAAACCTGGGTGTAGTTGCTTTCCCTCCTTCTCAGGAGAAGAAAGGAGTAAGTTTAGCTTCTCTTTCCCACCAGGAGTATACAGCAAGTATTTTAACTGTGCATCCTCAAGAGAGTTGGAATCTAGTTTCTTCTGCAGCTTAGGACAAAGAAATGGGCGTAGTTCCTTCTTCTCGTCATTAGTAAGAGGTTTTTCTTGAGGAGAAGCCACTTTTGAGAGTGAAGAATTACGGTGAAGCCATTTTGCTAATTTGTCACGAAATGAACGGTGTGACATATTTTTAGGTTCTACACGAGAATAAATAAGTAAGGATATTATATTGCCTGCTTCAGGAGAGAAAGGTTTGGATATTCGCTCTCCCTCAGGAGACAAAAGTAAGGGTAATCGCTCCTTCCCTTCAGGAGAAAGAACTAAAGGTATCGTTTTTTGCCCCTCAGGAGAAGGTGAAAACAGCAGCTCTTTTCCCTTAGGAGAAAAAAGTGAATGCAGTTGTTGTTTATTCTCAGAAGAAAAAAGCGAGCATAGTTGCTTATTCCCCTCAGTAGAAAAAAGAAAGTCTAGTAGGTTTTCCTGTTCACGAGGATCCGAAATCGAGGATAACTGCTTTCCCGCCTCAGAAGAAAGAAGTAAGGGTAGTTGCTTCTTCCCTTCAGAAGAAGAAAAATAATCTAGAAAACACAAAAAAGCTTTTACTGTTTCATTACTAGCACAAGTAGAAAAATCCGCAAGTGGCAGTGACTGTGGCCGCTTATTGTCTACGGGAGGATTTAGATCTTTCCTTGATTCAGATATCCCTGGAACAGTACTAGTAGTTATAGAAGAATTCGACTGTGGCCGCTCAAGCGACCCTAAACCACTATCTACAGAAATTTTAGAACTACGGTACCCGGGCACATTTGGCTTGCTTACGGCATCTTGTGGCAAGTGTTCTGGAATACCACCAAAAGACGTGTTCTCTAGAGACTCTAATATACTAGATTGTCGTACCTTTGATGGAGTGCTACTACCTGAAAACGAATTACTTTCTGACCCTTTCCGGCTACTCGGAGATTCACTCTGTGGCTTTGCTTTAGAACACTCATCGTTACTTTCTAGATCACTTTCATCAGTAACTTGCTGTTTTTCAGGTTCCTCATTAGAAGCCACAGAATTTAAGGACATTGAATCATTCCATGCTGTAGGAAAAGGAGTCAATGATGGCCTATAGCTCACTTGCTGACCCTGAATCTTTATTAGCATACTTTCATCATCTGCCTGATCACCTTCCAATGCTCTCACACCCACCTGTGAGCAAGCCCCTTGCTCGCTTTTATCATGTTCTTCAGATTTCATACCCAAAATGTTCACATCTTTCAAACATGGAGAACGTGCAGAAAACTCAAGACTTGAGGACTTTTGATCATTCTTTGTCGTAAGTAGAATTGGTTTCGTCGATATTGTGTAATGAACTGGAGGAGTTATAACACGTGGAAAAGAAGTTAACGTTGATGGCAAAAAGTACGAATCCTCTGGCATACTTTCATCTCGTTTATCTATGTACGCGTATGAACTGGATGGCATGTCCGTTTGCTGAGAAGAAGTACTAGCCTGACCTATCTCTTCCCCCAGCACCAACTGAAACAGCCCCCCCTTTTCCTCCCTCTCTTTCCGATCCTTGCCTGGGATGCTTCTCTAACCCTTCACCACAACTTCGCTTGGGAAACTCCTGTGTCGGTGATGCTTCAGCTAATAGCGTTCGAGGAAGCCCAGGATCAATCTCTATTTGACCATCTTTATTGATTACAGAGTTTTCTATAATTACAGGAATTAAAAGAGCAATCTGTCTATTGGAAAAAGCATATACACCACCAAATCTACCTGATCGTGTGGTTTCAGTTTGACCTTTAATATCAGTCAAAAGATCATAACCAAATTGAGCATTAATCTTATTTGCCTCACCACGATTTAGGTACCTTGAAATATTACCCTCTTTGATTGTAGGTATAAAAGCAAAGCGATCTCCATTACTTATCTTGTCTTTATCGATAAACTCATCATAGTAATACCTGTGGATTGATATTTCAGTTAAGCGAAAGATTAGCTCGCCTATAGCATCCTTGTAGTGTTTAGCTTTCACTTTTAAATTATCACTGTGCTGAAGGTAAAAATTATACCCCACCTCTTTTTTAGAAGCTTCTGTTATATTTCTAATGAAACCAATATTTTCAACATCTTTAACATATACCTTATTGCCATCAATATGATAGAAATCTGAATAACTACAACCATGCTCCTCCATTTGTGCTTGAAGTGCCATCACAAAATACGTTTGCAGATTTGGGCCATTAAACAACAGACATTTTATATAACTAGATGACGGATCCATTTTTGCCTGCTTTATACTTGCGTTTAAAGTCTCTTCAATGCGTTTTTTACCAAGATGATGTTTTTCATCAATTTTCTTAATCACTCGGTCTTCGACATCATTTTCAAATTCCTCAGCAAAGTGCACCTTGAGATTAAAAATTACTCTAGAGTCTATAGGAACTGTGAGCTTAGTTATTCTTGTTTTCTTGTCATACTTTAACCATTTCTTATCAAAGTGAAATGGAAAAGATTCAAGATCAAAAACGTGACAAGCTACAAACTCATCAGAATAATATTCTCTTACTAAGTCTCTTGCCATCTGTGATAAGTACCTCTTTGCAGAGCGCCGACCACAATTAAACTTAACGACGATATTATCGCCCTCCACAACAAAATTAGTGTTGACTTTAGAGCCGTAATTACTAACGTTAAATGCATTAACCAGCTCCTTAACAAAATCTAAACTAGTCATAACTCCTCCCCTATCAAAATATTACTTTTCTTTATTTTTACTCCCAGCCTTATCAGCTTTAGTACCACTCATCCTCGTATAAGGATACTTACCACAATCATCAAACCTACTACGACCCTCGTGCATGTCTGGTCCACCACCTTCTCTAGGATTAGCTTTTAGCCAGGCAGCAGAATCATACCCACCAGAGCCTACCTTAAAACGAGGATCTCCTTGTGAACTAGAGCTCGCTTGTTGTTTTTTATCCATAATACCCTCCGTTAATAAAAATATTATGTAATCTATATATTATAAATAAATCATAAGTGCAACAACTTTTTTGCATTTTCATAAATTTTTTTTTCATTTCCCTTTATAACCTCCTTTAGGCTGAACATTTATAGAATTAAGTTCTGATTCTGGTGAAATTTGATCCTGCTCAGCAAGTAATTCACCGCAAATTTTATCTATATCAATTGTTTCTTTGCCAGTATTACTACTCTTTTGTCCACCAATTGACCCTACTGTTTCTTTGCTAGCATTACCACTATTTCTCATATTTTGCTCACCAGTTGACCCTACTGTTGGTGTCTGCCCGCTAATATTCATGCTTTTCTTTTCTGATTTTTCACTAGACCGCCCTGTCTTTTCAACAAATATTGGCCCCTTCTCCGCAGGTTTCTGTGGACACACCTCTTTCTTCTGTTCCTCCGGCTTCGCTTTTTTCTCTTCTTTGTCCACTTTTTGTTTTTGTGAATTTTCATGAGATTTTCTTTCAAGCTCAGTAAGACGCAATAGATGTTTCAAAGGATCTGACACAATTTCAAGTTCTGGTTTGCTCAGAACAACCGGCCTTACAAATCCTGGTGAAATTTCAAAAAGGAAAACTGGCACTTTAGGTTTTTCTCTTTCATCCACTTTCATTTCTACGTTTTCGCAAACTTCTTTATTTTCTTCCTTTAATGATGTTTTTTCTGCTTTTTTATCTTCTTTTTCTGTAGATGCCTCTACCGCAGCCGCCAACTCAACTCCAAACATCTCTGCGAACATTGTAACAATCCATCCGACAACAGCCATTTGTAACCTGAGTTTCAGATCTTGCAATGCAGTTAATCTTTCTAACGCCCTTGCAAACTCTTCTTCTGATAACTCACCACTGCCTAATTTCTCCTGCAATTCTTTTATCTCTTTGTCCAACCTCTGATTGAAACTTAAATCGCGTGCAAAAATCTTCTTGATTAACTCCTTAAGCTTATCACGCAAAAACTTCATTATCGCAGCAATCAGGTTTTTTTCTTTCTTCTCCTTGAGCATTTGGTAGATTTTCGGATCATCTACATCTACTTCAAAAAGGGTAAAGAGAGATTCAAAGAAATTCCAGAAATCTCCGAGTACTCTTCCTTTTTCACCAGTGAAGTAATCCTCATCATCACCTTGCCCGATATGTAGCTCTGCTTGAGATGATATTTCATCGATACAACTAGAAGCCTGACGCTCACACTCGAGCCTCCTGAGCAAATCTTGTCTGGTGAGCTCCTCTACGCACTGCCTCTATTGTCTGATATAGCTAAAGTGACTTACGATAATTTGAAAAACAAAAATTCGTCATTCCGCTACTTGTTAGCGGAATCTATACCGCGAATGAATCGCGGTATGACGTAGGACTGCTGTCATCCCAGTGCGTGACACTGGGATCTCGTTCCTTAACTTTATAGTGTAAATTATTTCAAATTGTGTCTAGCTGCAAGTATAATAATTTCCATTTATAGATAAAGTATGTTGCAAATGTTATGCCAAAGAGTATAATAAAATCTATATCAAATACTTTACAAGAAAAAGTGGGATAGAGGCAAAAGCAAATATTAATAAGGATAATTTAAGAAAAGTGCATGCTAGAGTTTGAAGAAGCAGTAAAAATAAAAAATATTATTGAAAGGTTAAATAGCACATGATATAATATATATATAGTGTAAAAATGTAAATAATTTTATTGACATCTTTACATTAATAGTTCTTAAATATTTAGTACTGTAGAATTAAATTATTAAGTTTTATGAAGGAAGTAAAAATGGTGGAAAGCTTTTCAGGTAACAACAAAGGCAGTAATTTTATTGAGGAGGCAAAAATAATGGAAAATTTTTCAGATAATAACGGAAACGGTAGCTCGATCTTCCAAGGAAAAATCAGGGAGCAAGATTTCTCTGCAGAGCAGAAGCTAAATGAACTAAAAGCAGCCATAGAGGAGCTCACCAGACAAGATTTGCTCAGGAGGCTCGAGTGTGAGCGTCAGGCTTCTAGTTGTATCGATGAAATATCATCTCAAGCAGAGCTACATATCGGGCAAGGTGATGATGAGGATTACTTCACTGGTGAAAAAGGAAGAGTACTCGGAGATTTCTGGAATTTCTTTGAATCTCTCTTTACCCTTTTTGAAGTAGATGTAGATGATCCGAAAATCTACCAAATGCTCAAGGAGAAGAAAGAAAAAAACCTGATTGCTGCGATAATGAAGTTTTTGCGTGATAAGCTTAAGGAGTTAATCAAGAAGATTTTTGCACGCGATTTAAGTTTCAATCAGAGGTTGGACAAAGAGATAAAAGAATTGCAGGAGAAATTAGGCAGTGGTGAGTTATCAGAAGAAGAGTTTGCAAGGGCGTTAGAAAGATTAACTGCATTGCAAGATCTGAAACTCAGGTTACAAATGGCTGTTGTCGGATGGATTGTTACAATGTTCGCAGAGATGTTTGGAGTTGAGTTGGCGGCTGCGGTAGAGGCATCTACAGAAAAAGAAGATAAAAAAGCAGAAAAAACATCATTAAAGGAAGAAAATAAAGAAGTTTGCGAAAACGTAGAAATGAAAGTGGATGAAAGAGAAAAACCTAAAGTGCCAGTTTTCCTTTTTGAAATTTCACCAGGATTTGTAAGGCCGGTTGTTCTGAGCAAACCAGAACTTGAAATTGTGTCAGATCCTTTGAAACATCTATTGCGTCTTACTGAGCTTGAAAGAAAATCTCATGAAAATTCACAAAAACAAAAAGTGGACAAAGAAGAGAAAAAAGCGAAGCCGGAGGAACAGAAGAAAGAGGTGTGTCCACAGAAACCTGCGGAGAAGGGGCCAATATTTGTTGAAAAGACAGGGCGGTCTAGTGAAAAATCAGAAAAGAAAAGCATGAATATTAGCGGGCAGACACCAACAGTAGGGTCAACTGGTGAGCAAAATATGAGAAATAGTGGTAATGCTAGCAAAGAAACAGTAGGGTCAATTGGTGGACAAAAGAGTAGTAATACTGGCAAAGAAACAATTGATATAGATAAAATTTGCGGTGAATTACTTGCTGAGCAGGATCAAATTTCACCAGAATCAGAACTTAATTCTATAAATGTTCAGCCTAAAGGAGGTTATAAAGGGAAATGAAAAAAAAATTTATGAAAATGCAAAAAAGTTGTTGCACTTATGATTTATTTATAATATATAGATTACATAATATTTTTATTAACGGAGGGTATTATGGATAAAAAACAACAAGCGAGCTCTAGTTCACAAGGAGATCCTCGTTTTAAGGTAGGCTCTGGTGGGTATGATTCTGCTGCCTGGCTAAAAGCTAATCCTAGAGAAGGTGGTGGACCAGACATGCACGAGGGTCGTAGTAGGTTTGATGATTGTGGTAAGTATCCTTATACGAGGATGAGTGGTACTAAAGCTGATAAGGCTGGGAGTAAAAATAAAGAAAAGTAATATTTTGATAGGGGAGGAGTTATGACTAGTTTAGATTTTGTTAAGGAGCTGGTTAATGCATTTAACGTTAGTAATTACGGCTCTAAAGTCAACACTAATTTTGTTGTGGAGGGCGATAATATCGTCGTTAAGTTTAATTGTGGTCGGCGCTCTGCAAAGAGGTACTTATCACAGATGGCAAGAGACTTAGTAAGAGAATATTATTCTGATGAGTTTGTAGCTTGTCACGTTTTTGATCTTGAATCTTTTCCATTTCACTTTGATAAGAAATGGTTAAAGTATGACAAGAAAACAAGAATAACTAAGCTCACAGTTCCTATAGACTCTAGAGTAATTTTTAATCTCAAGGTGCACTTTGCTGAGGAATTTGAAAATGATGTCGAAGACCGAGTGATTAAGAAAATTGATGAAAAACATCATCTTGGTAAAAAACGCATTGAAGAGACTTTAAACGCAAGTATAAAGCAGGCAAAAATGGATCCGTCATCTAGTTATATAAAATGTCTGTTGTTTAATGGCCCAAATCTGCAAACGTATTTTGTGATGGCACTTCAAGCACAAATGGAGGAGCATGGTTGTAGTTATTCAGATTTCTATCATATTGATGGCAATAAGGTATATGTTAAAGATGTTGAAAATATTGGTTTCATTAGAAATATAACAGAAGCTTCTAAAAAAGAGGTGGGGTATAATTTTTACCTTCAGCACAGTGATAATTTAAAAGTGAAAGCTAAACACTACAAGGATGCTATAGGCGAGCTAATCTTTCGCTTAACTGAAATATCAATCCACAGGTATTACTATGATGAGTTTATCGATAAAGACAAGATAAGTAATGGAGATCGCTTTGCTTTTATACCTACAATCAAAGAGGGTAATATTTCAAGGTACCTAAATCGTGGTGAGGCAAATAAGATTAATGCTCAATTTGGTTATGATCTTTTGACTGATATTAAAGGTCAAACTGAAACCACACGATCAGGTAGATTTGGTGGTGTATATGCTTTTTCCAATAGACAGATTGCTCTTTTAATTCCTGTAATTATAGAAAACTCTGTAATCAATAAAGATGGTCAAATAGAGATTGATCCTGGGCTTCCTCGAACGCTATTAGCTGAAGCATCACCGACACAGGAGTTTCCCAAGCGAAGTTGTGGTGAAGGGTTAGAGAAGCATCCCAGGCAAGGATCGGAAAGAGAGGGAGGAAAAGGGGGGCTGTTTCAGTTGGTGCCGGGGAAAATAGATTCAAGTCAATCCACTGGTGATCAATCACAGCTATCTTCCGGGGAAATAGATCTAAGTCAATCCACTGGTGATCAATCACAGCTATCTTTAGGTGCTGGTGAAGGTACGCTAACAGAGGCTAATATTCAGGATCAGAAAAGATCATCATCGATTCCTTCTTTTAGAGCATGGGATAGTTCAACATTCTTAAATTCTGAAGATTCTCTAAAAGATACGGAGAACATTTGTAATGAGGAACCTGAAAAACAGCAAGTTACTGATGAAAGTGATCGAAAAAGTAGTGATGAGTATTCTGAAGCAAAGTCACAAGATAGTAAATCTCCGAAGAAACATGGGGGTGGTGTTCAAAAAATAAAAAAATTTTTCTTTTCACATTTTAAGAAGCAACATGACGTAAACCTTAAGCGACATGATGAAGGGCGTGATTTGGTGTGTTCGATATCTTCAAGTGTAAGTGCTCCTGGGGGTTCTGTAAGTAAAAAGCCACCTATTTCTAAACGACTTTCATTACCAAATAGAGTAAGAGCAGAAAATAATTCACCCTCAAAAGAGACTTCTCCTGTAAGTTCTCTAGATGGTGATCCAGGCCCGTCACAAGGTACTATTTCGGGGAAAGGGGAGGTACTACCTGTAGAGTATAGATCTGATAACTCTAGTTCTAAAAAAGTTGATAGAGATAGTGGTTTTTGTTCTATGGGTTCTCCTGATGTGCAACATAAGGGAAGTGTCTCTTCAGAGCTTAAACATCCGCAACAGGTAAAGCATACGTCAGAAGCTTTGGGGAAAGAAATTTAGGTTTTTAGATATATCTTAACCACCCAAGTGTTTTATTAGGGTTGGGACCAAAATCCCTGACCCTGAAAGCACTGGTGTTAGTTTTTCTCATCCATTGCAGATATTGCACCGTACTATCCACTTGATCATCGTAGCGAGCTTCTGGGAACATTAAAATTTCGTACTCAAAATCATTGAGCCATACCGCTTGATGCGGCAGAAAAACCCTGCCAGACTCTATCACCGGAACAATTTGATAAAATCGAGTGAGTTTGTCATTGTGTGGCACAATTTCAATAATCGGTAGATCGCTATTTGCTTTTAGCTCTTGTGTTAATTGTTGACTACTCGTTTTTGCTTCGATCAAAATTGCGTGTGGTGCCCATCTTGCAGCTAGTGACAGAACTTGCTCTTTAAGCTTTGGGTACTCAAGCTTTGCTCGATATACATCAAGTAAATAGAATTTATTATCTATTTTTGCCCAGGTGGTGCAGACGCTAAAGTCGCTGGAATCGTTTGTTGAAACTGCAGTGTCCCAGCTTTGAGTTACATGTGAGAGATTATCAGGGAAATTTTTATAGCGCTTTAGCCACTCTTGTTTTATTATACCACTTGAAAGCGGCAGGGGGTTTTGTTGATATTGAGCAGCAAAAGCGTAACTCCCGAGTTCAACTTTTATCATCTCAACTTCTTCTCTTCCTCCCTCCAGGGGATATAATAACTCATTCTCTTCTCTTGAATATAAACCTTTTTCTTGTGTTATAATTGAGTCGATTATCTCCACTTTTTCAGAAATCATTGGCAAACAAATGTGATGCCATATGTTTTTTGGCTTGGATAAGAGGTGCCCTGTTAAGTCTTCCAGGTGGAGCCTATGCATCACAAGCACAATTACTCCTTTTTTTCTATCGTTGAGTCTCGTTACTAAAGTCTGATCGAACCAGTTTGTGGCACGTTTTCTAAATGTTTCACTCAAAGCTTGAGCAGGGTTAAGCGGATCATTCACAATAATAAAGTCACCACCTTCACCGGTTAATGTTCCTCCAACTGATGTTGCGATTCTGTATCCTCTCTGTACTGTTTGGAATTTGTATTTAGTGTTCTGGTCTTTGGATAGTTCTACCTCTGGAAATAGCTTTTTATACCAATCAGATTGCATTATGCACCTGGTATCGAGCGAATGTTTTTCACTAAGCAACTTAGAATAACTTGCAACTATTATTCTTGCAGTTGCCCAGTATCCATGCGGGCCACGCAACACTCATACATATGGACTTCATTGAACGCGGAGGCATATTGAATATTATGCGCCTTACTTCGCCAGCATTCGCTGCTTCCAGCCTGTCTGCTATGACTTTTATGTACTGATAATCATTATACTCACATCCCGGCACCACTGTTTGAAAGCACAGTTCAATGAATTTTAGAAAGTTCATGTTAGACCTCCTATAGTATCACCCAAGTAACCCCTATGGTGTCATCCAAGTAGCCGACACTGGTTCCTTTATGACGGCGTCATGCAAGTAGCTGACACTGGAATCCAGTTTTTATTATACAGCTGCTCAATGTGCTCATTACAGTGAAGTTTCCAGTGTCTGGGCACTGGGATGACATCCTTTGGTTTTTTATATGGTTATGCAAGAAATCTAGTGTAGATTTTAATTTATTTTATAAGATTGAAGTGTTACAGTAGCGAGCTTACAACACTACTGTTTTGTAAATTTAGTGAATAAAATTACTTCTTTAACTTTATTGAAGCGAAAAATTGATTTCCATTGCGGTAAATGAGCAACATTATTGAATCTTTACCGTTTTTCTTTACTGCTGAATCAACTTGTTTTTGAAAATCATTAGTATTTTCTATATCGGTTCCATCTAATTGGATAATAATGTCTCCTTTTTTAATACCACGCAACGTGGCATTACTGTTACTATCTACATTGGTAACTATCACACCTTTTGTAGGTACATTATTTTTACTTTCTTTTGATTCTTTTGGCAGATTTGAAACAGTTAAACCGGTTACATAATCAGATGTTGATTTATTTTCTTCTTGATTGTTATCTTGGCCATCATTTGTAGATTCTCCGATCACAACTTTAATATTAACCTCTTTGCTCTTTCTAAGTAACTTAACTTGCACTTTTTTCTCAGGTCCAGCTCTTGAAACCATTTGAGGTAATTGTGTCATTCTATCGATTTTTTTACCGTCAAATTCTAATAATATATCACCTACTTTAATCCCACCTTTTTCTGCAGGACTATCCTTTACTATACTTGCAACCAATGCGCCTTTTATATCTTTTAAACCCAAGGACTCAGCAAATTCTTTCGTTATAGGCTGAACTTGCACACCAAGCCAACCATGTTTTATTTTTTTGCCACTTTTTAATGTGTCAATAATTGACATAGCTAAATTAGATGGTATGGCAAAACCTATACCCACATTGCCGCCAGACTCAGATGGAGAATAGATAGCAGTATTAATACCTATAACTTTTCCATTTAAATCAAATAACGGTCCTCCAGAGTTACCCCTATTAATTGCAGCATCAGTTTGAATAAATTCATTCATAGTGCCAATACTAATGTCCCTGGACCTTGCAGATATAATTCCTGTGCTTACAGAGCCACCCAAACCAAATGGGTTACCTATTGCCATAACCGTATCACCAACCCTTGCTTTATCAGAATCACCAAATGCAACAGAAGAAAGATCTTTATCAGAATTAATCTTAAGCACAGCAAGATCAGTTCTTGCATCATAGCCTAAAACTTCTGCTTTGAAATAAGTATTATCGTTCATAGTAACTGTGATATCTTTGGCGTTTTTAATAACGTGATAATTGGTTACTATAGTTCCACCTTTATCTATAATAAACCCAGAACCAAGCAACACCACCTCTTTGTTAACACTAGGGCCCCTATCCATAAAAAACTGATCAAAATGCTCAAAAAACTCTCTAAAATCATCAAAAAAATTGTTTCCTGGCATAGATGGAACTCTAGTTCTGCTGTTATTTTCTTGTTTGATGATTTGTTCGCTTGAAATATTTACAACCGCAGGAATGAGTTCTTCCACTAAATCGGCAAGTCCTTGATTACAGTTGCATGCAGTAGTGCTAGCATCAACGACCTTTTTTGCATTCCAATCAAACATATTAGCATACGAAGAAAACGCAATTAGAAAATATGCAAATATAGATAAAATAAATGCCTTACTTTTCATAAATTATTTCCATCCTTTATTTAAAATATCTAAAAAATTATTGTTTGGTGAAAGTACAAATTTAGTATTATTTTCGGCAAATGATTTACTGTAAGCGCTCATAGAGCGATAAAAGTTAAAGAACTCTTCATCAACCTTAAATGCCTCATTATAAATTCTAGTTGCTTCAGCATAACCACGGCCCCTTATTTCGTACGATTCTTTTACTGCACTGGAGATAATTTCCCTTTTTAATTTATCAGCTTTTGATCTAACTTCCTGCCCAGCTTGCTCTCCTTCTGCTCTAATTTCTTTTGCTTCTTTTTCCCTTTCAGTTTGCATACGGCGAAATATTGCAGAACTATTTTCTTCTGGTAAATCTGCTCTCTTAATTCTTACATCTATTATTTCTATGCCAAATTTTTCAGCTTCAGAATAAACTCCACGCTGAATCAATTGCATAACCTCTGATCTTTTTTCATTCAACAAGCTAATCAACGAAAATCTGCCTATATTTTCTCTTATGTGAGCTTCTATAACCGGATATAATCTTCTAACCAGACCTGATTCATTCCTCACAGCCTGGTAAAAAGTAATAGGATTCGTTATTTTATATTTTGCATACGCATCTACTATAATACGTTTTTGATCTGCAGTTATCACTTCTCTTGGAGTTTTGTCAGGACTTAAATCTAAAACTCTTTTATCAAGAAACTCTACACTATTTATGAATGGCAACTTAAAATATAAGCCACTTTCCCTAACATCCCTTACAACTTTACCCAGTTGTATAACTATTGCTTGCTTTGTTTCTTGCACAACAAATATTGAATTAGATAAAGCAATCAATAAAACAACAAATACAGAAACAAAAACAATTTTAATATTACTACTCATGGTTATTTTCCTAAATTTGTAAGAGGTAAATAAGAAAACATACCTTTCAGATCATCAGTTACAACAACTTTGTCTACCTTACTGAAAATATTTTCCATAGTTTCAAGATAAATACGATTCTTAACGAGAGAAGGATTCTGTCTATATTCCTCATAAAGAGATAAAAAGCGATTTGCATTACCTTTTGCTTCATTTATTACTTCATTTTCATATGCTTGTGCATCTAATTTTATCTTTATCGCTTCACCCTTTGCTCGAGGTATAATATCATTATTATAAGCATATGCTTCGTTTATAGTACGCTCTTTGTCTGCACGAGCACTTTGTACATCTCTAAACGAACTGATTACTTTTTCTGGTGGATCAATTTTTTTCATTTGAACAGATAAAATCTCTATACCCATTTGGTATCCATCAAGAATCTGCTGCAATAGAATTCTAGTATCTCTAGAAATTTCTGGTCTGCCTTGACCAAGTGCAAAAGAGATCGTGTTTTTACCTATTATTTCTCTCATGGCACTTTCAGCAGCATTTTTAACACTGAAACCGGGTTTGTAATCCCGCACTTTGAATAAATAGTCCTTAGCATCTCTAACGCGCCATTGAACCTCGAAGTTAACGTTGACTATATTTTCATCTCCAGTTAGCATCACGCCTTCACCGCGATCTGTATCTCGCCCATAAGAACTACTTACCCCAATTTCTTCACGATTTACTTCCTTAACGTTCACTTTAAAAACCTTGCCAATAGGGTAGGGGAAGTGATAACGCAAACCAGGTGTTTCCGTATTAGAATATTTACCAAAGGTAAGTTCTATACTTTCTTCACTAGGATGGACAATATAAAAGCCAGTGCAAGCATAGAACAGCAAAATAATGAAAATGATGAAATAAGGTTTTTTGCCCCTGTTTCTGGTTAATCCATTAAGAAAGAACCTTATATCAGATACAGCTTTACTTAAAATATCTTCATTATTAGGAGTTTTGTTCCCTACCGGTTTCTTTCCCAGATTCCAAGGATTATTATCATCAAACATAATGATTGATTCTATAATTAATACGCTAATATTACTTCTTTAATAAGAAAATGCAAACATAAATTGCTATTTTATTTACAAATTAATCATCAGGATGGAAAACATGATTGTACACTTCCTTTTCTCTATGTAATATGGTCGACTCTATGGAATTTTCTGGCTTTTTTTTGAATTCTTTGTTGTCACTCTTTAAGTGCACTACGTCTTTGTGAAAATGGGAATTATACCTAAATAGTAAAGCTATTATTATTAAAGTTATAACAGCCAAAAAGATGAGTGTTCTTTTTCTATACTTCATAAATGCTGCAGCTTCTTGACCTAATTTTCTATGTTACCACAAAACACGTCAAGCGAAATTATTTGAAGACAAATAAATACTGGCAATCAATTTAACACTAACTTAAGAATCAAGGAATACAATTATAATATATTTAATTAATAGTGAGGTTTAAAATGTTACATAATGAAAAAAATTCAAATTCTGTTGGAACTCAACAAAACCAACCAGAAGATAGTTTTGATTTGAATAAAACGATGCAAAATCTACCAAATTCAGATATTGCTAATGATCCCAAGAAGCTAAAAGAAAGAATTACTGACCTGTTAAAAGGGGATACAGAATTCTCTAAGATGAAACAAGGAGATAAGATTCTTGTAGTAAGTGCAGCAAGTGGATTATTTACGGCAGTACTACCACTTTTGGCAGTTGGTGCAACACTTGCTATACCAGGTGCTATAGTTGGTCTTGCTTTATATTTCGCTGTAAAAGTCGCTGTAAAAACAGTTCAATCTGGATATAAAGGGCTCAAGTGGTCAGCAGAAAAAACAGTTGATGGGGCAAAATATACTGCTGGGAAAGTTAAGGACGCATCAACATATGCTGCCGGAAAAGTTAGAGATGGTGCTGTGCATGTTAAAGATAAGGTGAAAGAAGGTTATGAACATTCAGTAGATTCACTGAAAAAAGGCGCTAGTTTTGTAGGCGAAGGAGTGGCAAATAAATTCCATAAGGCATCTGGTGAGACGGACTATTTAGATAAGGTAAAAAGGTTTACTCCAGATGCAATTAAGAAATCTGACGAAATAAGAAATGATATGAAAGCAATTTTTGCTGATAAAGGAAATAATTCTGGGTTAGTGAAAAATGTACTTTCTGGAATATCGTCAGAAATTGATTTAAAAATGGCAGAGAAGGCAAAATCAGGGGAGATTGAACATACTTCTGGATGGCAAGTACAGAAAGAATTCATTAATAATTTAAATGAAAAAAGCTTGCATAACTTGTTAACACAAAGGTCATTACCTAAAGGTAGTTATTTCATCGACAGTGTTTTCTCTGAACATTACGATGAAATTAAGAAGGTTATTAAAGAATGTAGAGAAAATCATTTGTACTCAAGCGTAAGCAATATGTTTGACAGAGCAGAGAAAAAAGCTAACAGGCCTTCTGTCAAAAGTTTAACTAGGTCTGTGTCATCATCATTCTCTTCACTGGGAAGAAAAGGCTCTGAACAATCTAACAGCTTGTCAAAAAGCAATTCACTAAATTCTGTAAAGACTGACAGTACTGTTAGCAGCGAAGCGGAATTGTTAAATCCTGCGGAGCATAAAGAAGTAAAAGCACCTTCTTCACTTTGGGATAGGGTTTCATCACCTTTCAAAAGTGGCAAAAAGTCAGAAAAAACTTCTGAAGTTAAATATCAAGTTCTTTCTGAATCAGACACGTTGCCTAGAAAAATAGGAAATAGAACTTTTTACGTTGATACTCCTACTCCAATTGAGAATACTAATAAAACTGCAACAATAGGAGGAAGACCAGGAGTTGCACGACGTAATAGTACTAGCAACCTTACTAGGGTAGGAACTCCAGAAGTACCAACTAGAAGCGCCTCATTGACTAACTTAAATGGACAAAGTTCTTTCAGTGAAGATGTTCTCAGTGATCCTAAAGTAAACCAATATCTTGGTAATTCGAATAAAGGAACTCTAACTCGCAGTAATTCTTTTGATAGTGCAAGAGGTTCATCTGGTCCTTCTACACCAACAAGCTCATTAGAAAGATTGGAACAATCTTTCAGTAAAGATGAAGTTGGGGCAGCAATGGAGAAAAACTTAAAAGAATTTAGTTTAAGTGCTAAAACTGAATCTACATTACACAATTCTTTTAGTAATCGTAATGGTTCTGATAGTGGATTCAATTCACCAACTTCTTCTCCAACACATACAATGTTTACTGAAAATGGCAAGGCAAAAACCCAAGCTGACTTAAGAAAGACAGGTCATCTGGACAAACTGGTGGGACAGCCTTCTACGAAAGTAGCTGTTGACACTGACGTTCAACAGCAAGCTGCACAAACAGCTGTGAAAACGAACTAAACAAAGCTATCCACCTTCTCCAAAAGGATGTTACTCAATGAGTAACATCCTTTTTTGTTTTTAAATTATAGAAAAATCCTAGATCCCAGCGGTATGCGTACAACCGTATGAACATTGTGATTTCTCTGCTAGGAAAGGTGTCATCCGAGTAGCTGACACTGGGATGGCTTTGTTGCATCGCTCAAGTGAAAAGAACTGGCAGTTACTGACAAAATTCATTATAAATAGCCATTTAACTGTTGAAGAAAAAATATGCCACAAAAAATGAGAGTCAGTAACTGCCATGAATATAACAAATTTCTCCAAGAAAGAGGAAGCATTTTTTGTTATATCAATGACGCCATAGAAAATTGGTACGAGAATTGTCCAAAAATGCAGGGCGGCAACTATATTTATAGTGATAAAGTTGTGATTTTGGTGCATATAATCGTCAGTTTCTTTAGAATTGGTTTAAGACAAACAGTCGGGTTTATAAAAGGGTATTTGCAACAAATAGGAAGAGATTTGGCAGTTATCAGCTATTCACAAGCATCAAGAAGGTTTAAGAAACTTAATATTAAGATAAATGATTGCAGAAAATAATATGGAAGATATCGAAATTGCTATAGACAGTACAGGAATTAGTATATACAACAACACTCCTGGTCACAGCAAGGAAAATAGCACTGACAGAAAATATCGTGGCTATGAGCAAACGAGAAAATTGCACGTAATGTTGAATATAAACAACAAAAAAGCCATAGCTGTAAAATACAGTAACGGTGTCTACTCTGATCACTATGGAGCTTGTGATTTGCTAAAAGAAGTTGATTTTCAGCATGCCATAAAAGCACTATATGCAGATAGAGCATGTGATAGGCACAAGTTTTATAAGTTGTGTAATGAATATGATATAAAGACAAAAATTCCACCAATAAACAATGCGGCAGAACATCCAGAAATAGATTATATGTCTGACAGGAATGCTGCTATTAGGTTAATAAAATTATACGGTGAAGATGGCATGAAAGAATGGAAAAAAGAAGTAAATTATGGGAAAAGATCTTATATTGAAGGGTTTTTCTCAAGATTAAAGCAAATATTCGGATTTAGTTTTAGGAATAAATCTGAGATAAATCGAGAAAAAGAACTGCTAATCAAATGCTATTTGCTTAATAAATTCACTGATATTGGTATGGCTAAATTTGAGATAGTTACATGAATTTACCATAAATCACCATCTCATAAAGTGTGATGCAACAAAGCCCACTTGGATCCAGGAAAGTTTGCTTGTTTACAAGCAAACTAGCATAGAAAGTGGTTACAACGTTTTCGATGAGATTATATGGAAAACTGGATTCCAGTGTCAAGCACTGGAATGACATCACAGGGGCACTGGGATGACACCTTTACGTTTGAGGCAAACTAGCTATAACACTTAACATACTACCTTTGCAAACAAATGTTCATACAGTACGCGCTGGCGTTATTTTCTCTTGATGAATAAACCTCGGTAGAGTATAGTAGCAGTGCGTTTATATAGATTCTAATGAGTAGTTTAGTTTTGATTTATACAACTTTTTCAAATTTTGAAGAAGCTAAAACTATTTCTGAAGAATTGTTAAACGAGAAATTAATTGTATGTGTAAATATATTTCCCGAAGTGAATTCTCTGTATTTATGGGAAGGTAAAATTAGTAATAGTTGTGAAGTAGTAGCAATTATGAAAAGCAAAAATGATCAAGTTGATAAAATTGTAGAAAAAATTGAAGCAATGCATTCTTATGATCAGCCAGCTATTGCTGTGATGCCCATAGAAAAAGCAAATAAATCTTTTACTAATTGGGCTAATAGTGTTATTGATGTAAGTAGTATTGGGGTGTAGCCAAGTGGTAAGGCAGCGGTTTTTGATACCGCCACGCGAAGGTTCGAATCCTTCCACCCCAGCCATGTTGAAGTGGGTGTGAAATGATATCACTTTTCTATAAATTAAGATTATTGAATTATATATTAGGTAGTCTAAAAGATATAATTGTGAAACTGTTTCTCTTCACAATGTATCTTTACACATTCAGCATTGTGCTCATGTTTCTCAGCAATGGTTTTTGGTATGCTGTAGAATTTTGCTCTTTCAAAAATGCGTTTTACCGTTTGTTTCAATATTGCAAGTGGTATTATGAAAATAGGGAAGACCTCGGTTACGGAATTTCTATTCGAATATTAGTGGCGTTTCTTACTCCGCATTTTCTCTATAAATTATTACTTGGCACAGGCTGGAAGTCCTTTTTAAAGGAAAAGATAATACAGATACTCAACACAAGAAGAAAAAAGGGTAGTGAGTTCAGTAACAGTAGCAAACCAAGTGGCAGTAGTTATAGTGATAAGAATAATTACAGCAATAACAGTGGTAACAATGAGCGTCAAGCTCAAGATGCAAAGCGAAAAGTAAACATGATAAAGCAGCTATTAATCAAAGATATAGAGGCAACTATAGATAGGAGATTGAATTATATTTTTTTCGGTAAAAGGAGTAAACCTCATTAAGTATATAAAAAGGCTTTATCTAGTAAGGCTTTTTAAGGTTGGCTGTATTTTATTTTTTACGTATACCGGATCACAATCAGCCAATATACATGTGTGCACAAAATCTTGACTAAAGTCTGATAGCCAAGAAATTGCCTTACGTTTTTCTACCAAGCTTTCTGTTTTTTTGCAGTGACTTGCTGCATCAATCATTGCCTGCGCTATTACTGATTTCCACAGCAAATAATACCTTTGTATATCATCTGACGTACTATTTGTTTCATAGTGGTTAAAAAATTCTTTAAAATTGAAGTTGTTTGACATAATGATACCTCTTTGGATTGAAATTTGAAATGATTTGAGTTTATGTCGCCACAGCAGATTCCGCTAACAAGCAGCGGGATAACGAATTACTTAACCGTCATTACACCGTCATACCGCGATTCATTCGCGGTATCTCAGCCGCTAACAAGAGATCCCGCTAACAAGCAGCGGGATGACGAATTACTTAACCGTCATTACACCGTCATACCGCGATTCATTCGCGGTATCTCTTAGCCGCTAACAAGTAGCGGGATGACGAGCTTATCGTCATGCCACTGCGAACCGTCATACCGCCACGAACCGTCATACCGCCGCGGTATCTCATCAGCTAACAAGCAGCGGGATGACGGTTGTCGTTTAGCCATAAACATTAAGAAATTTACCAAATAAAAAAAAGGCAAAAGAAGCCCTGGGGTTATTATCCGCTTTAAAATATTGGCGTTTTTTATGTTTTAAACGCTTGACAAGCGAGATTCAGCCGCTTTTAATTGCAACTAACTTACGCTGCAAATGTTTAAGAAATTTACTAAGCAGAAAAAAAGACAAAGAATCCCCAAGTTAGCTAGTCTTTTACTATCTCTGTTGAGTATTGGCATTTTTTGATGTCTTGTAACGCTTTATAAGCGCGTTCAGCTTATTTAGATAAAAATCTAGATGTGGATGAAGTTTTGTAAAGACATACAGTATCTATATACTGCAAAAAATTGAACATAAGACGCCGATACATTAAGTAATCCTTACCTTTTAATCTGCAGATTGGCGAAAGCAAATACAATAGCTTCAGTTTCATGATAAGGGGGCTGGCGAGGTTTGTCAAGGAAGTTTTTTTGTTTCTGCGGGCTACCTGGTTTTTCTACTGAAATTTTGAAAAATGTAATCTACTCCTATATTCAAATATATCAAGCAGTAATTCAAAATCAGCCATTGCGCCTTTTGCGTTATTATACGCGAGATTGAGCAGCTCTTTGTCCTGATATAAATCAGCAAATTTAAATTCCATACATCCTGATTGTTTTGTGCCTAAAATATCTCCACTGCCTCTTAGCATCATATCCCTTTCAGCAATGTAAAATCCATCTTGTGACTCACACATGATCTTTAACTTTGAAGATGAGCTTTTACTTAAATTATCGTATAATAATACACAAAAAGATGGCTTGTTTCCTCGCCCTACTCTGCCTCTTAACTGATGCAATTGTGATAACCCAAATTGCTCTGCATTTTCTATAATCATGATGGTTGCATCTGGCACATCTATACCAACTTCTATCACAGTGGTTGCAACAAGCAGAGAAAATTCATTCCTTTTGAAGGAAAACATAACTTGATCTTTCTGCTCCTGAGTCAATTTTCCGTGTATTATCCCGACTTTATCAAGAAATGTTTTTTGTAATTCCTGAAAACGCATCTCTGCTGCAGCAATATTGGTCTCTTCGTTTTCTTCTATATATGGACAAATCCAATATGCTTTTTCGCCCCTGTTTATAGCACCTTTTAGCTTTTCAATAACATCTGGCACCCTACTAATGTTCATAGTTACAGTTTTTATTGGCAATCTGGATTTTGGTTTTTCTTTCAAAATTGAACATTCAACGTCACCATACATAGCTTGCTGCAAAGTTCTTGGAATGGGAGTTGCAGTAACGAAAAGTATATCGGCATTTTCTCCTTTTCCTACCAAGCGATTTCTCTGCATCACTCCAAATCGCTGTTGCTCGTCTATGACTGCAAGCCCTAAATTTTTAAATGTAACGTTAGCTTGAAATAGTGCATGAGTGCCAATCACTATATTTAAAACACCACTTGCAAGTTCGTTCATGATAATCTTTCTTTCCTTGCGCGAAGTTTTACCAGTAAGCAGCGCAACTTTTATATCGGTACAGGATAAAACTTCCTCAATCCAATTATAATGTTGCTCCGCCAAGATAGTAGTCGGTGCCATTAGAGCTGCCTGCATGTTGTTTTCTACCACATTTATCATTGCAAAAAGTGCAACTACGGTTTTGCCACTACCAACATCACCTTGCAGCAAGCTTATCATGCGATACTTGGATTTTTGTCTCTCTGAGATCTCATCTATTGCACGAGTTTGATCATTTGTTAATTGAAACGACAATTCATTTAAAACTTGCTCTTTGTATTTACTCAATATTATAAATTCTCTTCCCCTTTCTTTCACATGATTTTTTCTTGCAAGTTTCAGCGCTAGCTGATACGCAAACAATTCATCATAAGCAAGCCTTTTTCTACAAACCTCAGCTTCCACCAATGAGCTTGGTCTGTGCAACTTTATGATGCTTTCCCTCCAACTTAACCATTTTTTTTGCTTGATTAATGTATCATCTATCCACTCTGGTAAATCAGGCAATTCCTTTAGATTAGAGCTTATTATGTTCCCAATGCGCTTATTGGTAATGCCACGGCATAATTGGTAAACTGGCTCTATGCAAGCTATTTTTTTAAATTGGTTGATGTCAAGCGACACGTAATCTGGATGAGTAATTTGCCAATGTTCAGCAAATTTTTCGAGTTTGCCACTGATGATCACATTCGCTCCAATTGGAAATAGTTTATATAAATACTTAACTGAGTAATTAAAAAAGACTATGAATATATACTGACTCTCACTTTCAACGACTATTTTATATGGTCTACCTCTAAAAGTGGGCGACTGATGCTCATAAACTTTTGCAATGAAAGTTGTAAATTCTCCAACTCGAGCATCAGATAGTAACTTGCTTCTATCCACATAACTAAGTGGCTTATAAAACAGCAGATCCACCACCTTGTCCCCACCACAAAGTTTAGGCAATATTGCGGAATGGAACTTAGGTATATTCTCCAGCCTGCTATTTAGAAAAATCTGATTGCTCATTGAGATTCATACATGTGTAAAACTGTTATAGAGCCTTTTTAAAATCTTGTCACCTTATGGTCAGGTATGCACTATAGCTAGCACAGCTCTCTAACGTTATACCGCGATTCATTCGCGGTATCTCAGCCGCTAACACGTAACGGAATGACGAATTTGTTGTTTTTAAAGTCATCGGTAAGCCTAAGTTACCCCTAACTATATTTGCTATCATAGGGCTTATAGTAGGTATTTTATTAACTTATTAATCATTTTTATGTATTATTATACTATCAGCAGTCTATATCAAGGTATTCATAATGAGTAGCTCTATATCAGAAGAAAAGGAAAATCCAGTAGTTACATTAAGAGCTCAAGCAGAAAAGTTTGGTTTTAGCAAGTTAAGAGCTGGTAAAGACAATGCTGAAGCGAATTCTGGTAATACAGCGTTCTTAGATTTTCAGAGAATGGATTTTGTTATTAACGGCAAAAGTATAAGTAGAGATTTGATTGCCGAGCTATACAAAGAACATGATAGTTTACTGCCAAAAAGTGAAGGTAAAAATGAAGACTACCGCCCATTTGCAAGAAAAGTTTTTAAGGAGATGTTCAAATACGCTAAGGCAGAAGTTCCAAGTGACTCTATCTTGGAAGAATTAGTTATCAATTGTAATCAAGCAGGATATGAAGCTGGTGTACATATAGAGTTTCAAGGTGCACTTAGCCAGCATTCATTCATAATAGAAAGACCTGAAAAAGTGATAAGTATTGACTGTGTTAGCCAAAATAATGTGAGTGTTAAATCTGATATGACATTACCAATATTTTTCCAAAGGAGCGACGGTACATTCGGTGACAAGGTGTGTGATCTATCCAGCTCACTAGAATTCACGCTTAAGTCTCAAGATGATAAAAATGTAACATACACAAATGGTAACTTGTCACTTACTGTTCCTGAGAGACTGAAGGACTATAATATAGGTGATAAAAGCTTATTTGACATTATAAAAGAATACTTTCAGAAATTGTGCGAGAGGCTTGGATTTTTTAAAATAAAAATAGAGCATGGTTTAGGCGATCCACTAGAAGTAAGCGACCATCTGGAAAATATGGAACCCCCTATTCGTAGTAATGAGCACGGCCTGAATTAAAATATCTTGAGCTTGTTTGCACAATCAATCACTTCAGCATTTAGAAATTGTTTTTTAAACCAGGTATACTGACGTTTCGCGTAGTGTCTTGTGTTTGTTTGAGCAATTTGTATCGCTTCGTCTAAAGTAATCTCACCTTTCAAGTACTTTATAATTTCTGGCACTCCGTGTGCTTTCATAGCTGGCAAATGTGGGGCTAGGTTCATGCTAAGTAGCTTTTTTACTTCATCAATTGCTCCATTTTCAATCATTGTAATGAAACGAGAATTTATTTTTCGGTATACATCTTCACGTTTAGGCAGAATTGTATATATCTTAAAATTATTGAATAAAGGAGGCTGTCTATTCTCTTGCCATACAAAAATTGACTTGCCAGTTTCAGTGATAACTTCAAGTGTCCTTGAAAGGCGGTGCGAGTCATTCATGAACACTTTACCTTGAATCCTTGGATCTTTGCTTAGCGCTAATTTGTAAAACTCCTCTTTACTTAAATTTTTCCTGAGCTCACTTACGTTTTTTCTCACTTTCTGACTTATTTGTGGCATTGATGATAAGCCTTTGATTAAACTGCTGATGTAAAGCCCGCTTCCTCCAGTGATGATAGGTATTTGAGCATTTTCTAATGCGTGATTAACTTCTTTTTCTAAATCTTCTAACCATAGACCCACGGAATAATTTTCTTTTGCTGAAACATAACCATATAGTTTATAAAATACTTCTTGCTTTGGTGGTTGAGCAGTAATTATGGGAATTTCTTCATATACCTGCTTTGAATCACAATTTATTATACTAATATTTCCATATTTTTCTATCAGGTTATCGCATAATTCTGATTTACCTGAGGCCGTAATTCCTGTAATAATTACTATATTATTTTTCATTTATATTAATTTAATTAACATATGATAAAGTGTAGTAAAAGTTTGGATTCTACAATCTAAAGTTTGGAGATTTTTATGGCAGAAAACAACGACAATAATTCATTTACTAAGCGTTTCACAAACAGGACTCCTGGCGGTACAGGGGAAGGTTTTTCCAGTAAGTATTCGTCTCAAAACACCAAAGAACGGGCATTAGGGGAAAAAGGAAAAATTTCTGAATTAGCAGGCAAAAAAACCGAATCCAAGGAAGCTTTTTCTGAAAGTGGCGGCATAAAAAGTAAAAGCAGAACTGTCAATGAAAGATCTTTTGCTGATGCAACAAAAAGAAGTAGGTCAGATCTTGTATACTTAGTCCGTGGTAAAGATCGTGGAAAATCAGCGTGGCATTATGTGTTAGTTGATAAAGAGAAAAGAGAAATGTTTCTAGCAAAAAGCAGAACTGGCTCTATAGATGTTGCAGACTATGGAGAGATTTTGTATTCAGGATGGGGAGAGGATCCACCACAGGCAATAATTGATAAAGTCAATGAAGAGTTTGGGTTGTAGCAAATCTGCATAACAAATGGTAAGCTGCGTTGCATTACGTTTACAAAAACTAGCAGTTACTATATAAGATACAGTGCAACAAAACTGATCTAGTTGTTATGAATAAGTTTTTAGCTATATGGTATCTAAAATAATAAATGCAATACAGAACAATTTATTAGTGTGTTTTCCAACAGAAACAGTGTATGCTCTTGCTTGTAATGCACTAGATAATGAATCTATAGGAAAAATATATCAGATAAAGAAACGCTCTCAAAATAAACCACTGTCTATATTTGTTAGTGATATTTACAATTTGACAAAAATAGCAAAGGTAAAGGAAAGATATATTGATTTAATAAACCACTTTTCTCCTGGACCAATTACCTATATTTTACCACTTAAAAACAACAACATATTGCCAAACGAATTCTTTAAAGATAGTATAGGTATCAGAATTCCTGAGCATCCTATTGCAATTTTAATACTAAACAAACTGAAAGTTCCAATAGTTGCAACTAGTATAAATATTTCAGGAGAAAAAAGTGTATGTAAGGCAGACGATATACCACAATCCATTAAGCAACATTTATCTGCAGTGATTGAAGATGACGAATTAGTTTCTGGTATAGAATCTACTATTATTGACTTAACCGAAGATAAGATTAAGGTTTTAAGGGAAGGTGCAATTTTATTACAAACAGTAAACAATGCATTTTCAAACTAAGATCTATAGAAGAAAGAATGAAAAAAGTAATAGGTCACAACCAGGCCAAAAAAAAATTAATGAACAACTTATCTGTTCAGTCTTGGCTGATCTGTGGTAAAAAAGGTATAGGAAAAGCAACACTTGCAAAATCCTTCTCCAATTGGTTACTCATAAAAAGCTATAATGAAGTAGCATTGGACTTACACATTGTTGAAGGTGATACTATCGGAATAGAAAAAGTCAGAGAAATGAAAAACTTTCTACACTTAAGTCCCATTCAATCAGAACACAAAATAGCTATAATAGATAGCTTAGAGGCAATGACTAATAACGCTAAAAACGCAATATTGAAAATATTAGAAGAGCCGCCAAAAAATTCTAAGATATTTATAATTAGCCATAAGCCATATGATATACAAACCACTATCTTGTGTAGGTGCTTTCAGCTGAATTTACTCCCATTAACTTATGATGAAACAAAGCAAGTTGTTTCATCTCAATGTAAATTTGATGATCAAATATTTGATGAAATCATTACTTTATTTCCTGGAATGCCAGGAATGATAATAAATGCAATAAGTAGTGATGCTTATGAAGCATACAAGTACTTTTATAAATTTCTTCATGATTTAAAGAATCCCAATATGATTAATAAAGTAATTAATAGCGAAATCGAACTAGAACTAGCATCATATATAATTCAGGCCTTCATTTTAGAAAGCATAAAGAGAGAGGTAAATGATGTTGAAATTCTGCTAAGTCAGTGGAAAAAAATAGATGAACTTTTTGTTGTTGCTAAGCAACTCCACTTAGATAAAAAGCATGTTTTAGCTAATGTAGTTAATATCATGACATAAGTTTACAAAGTATAATACTTTTAACATAAATTCATGATAAAATCCTGTTAATTTAATACTTGAAGTATATAATTTGACTGATAATAAATTAACTGTATGGCAATCAATAGAAGTTTTGACGAAAGCTATACTGAATATGCAGAAAGAATTGAGTTCAATCAAGAATATAGCTTTAGACCAGGACGTCACCTTAGAAAAAGGAAAGGAGTTATTAAGTGGCATCTATGAGGCAAATTTTAAGCTAAACAAGGCAATCAATATAGCCACTTTGCCAAAAATTGGCTATCATATGCTAAATGGTGAGTTTGTTGTACGTAATCATATCACGGAAGAGGAAGTAAGGATTCCTAGAGATTTTCATTACCTTAAAGTCGTAAAATCCGATCATGATAATTATAAATTAACGTTTTGTAATTTTTTAGGTAATGAGTTTTTTGAATATAAAAAGTATGATCCACAATATTCTGGCGTTTCAGATGAATATAAGTTTGTGGATTTTGGTAGTGTAAAAAAGACTCATAATCTAAAATTTAAGGAATACGTTGGTCATGCACCTAAATTTTTTGCTGCAGAAGGGCCTATTGAGCCTGGATCCCAAAACCATGTAATTGATCTATTTGAGCTAGTCAAAAGTGGTAAAGGTAGAAAAGTGGGAACCTTTGCTGATGAATTTGGTTATTTTGATGATCAAAATAAATTACATTATTATAATTATCACAAAAGTGTAGAAAGTAATACTTATGATCCTGAAAATTTCAGTGTAAAAATGATAAATATAGATGTGAGCAAAATCGATAAATTCTACCTCATTGCAGAACAAGGTGATATAATCATTCATCCTATTTGGGAAAATTTAGACATATTTTAAAGTTTTTTTTAGAGTATCTAAGCTTATTGTTATTATAATGATCCGATTAGGTCTGGTAGTATTGTGTTATGGAAGATAAATTGCTTGAATCAGTAAAAAACAAAAGTTATTTCAGTAAAGCAGTCGAATGGTACTGCCATAGGTATCTGTTTTGTGTAGCAGAAAGATCTTGGATGGCATTAATAGTATCGCTTCTCCTAGTATGCTTATGTTTATTAACATTAAACATATACCTGTTATTTCCTGTTAAAAAAGATTTAAATTTTGTGAAGTATATGAACCACACAGAAGATGAGTTCTCTGCAATGCATAAGCTTAGTTTCAGTAAAAAGGAAGATGAATACACTTCCACAGCGAGGTACTTAATAAGTAAATACATTGAAGTATACGAGTCCATTAAGACCGTTGAACCGAAGTACCAAGAAAATTTTATAAGAAACAATTCTATACATAAAATCCATCAAGGCTTTCAGGAAAAAACGAATAATGAAGCTGTTTCATCCAAAAGAAAAATTACCAACATAAACGTAATAACATTATCTATTGACCGATCGACCAAGGACCTAGTTACATTTGCTGGAAATGCTACTGTAGTTTTTACAACCGAGCAAAATAAGGAGGATACTGTGGAGATTAGCTTCACTTTGTCGAATATAAAAGCAACTCTGGCTGGTATAATACCATTTAAATTTATTGTTAATGGTTATAAATACAGATTTTAAAATATTACTTGGTAGCTAAAAAAAATAACCAAAGTGCATGTAGCAGTAATAACTGGAGGTAAAACTAGAAGAATTGGTGTTTTTTTAATAAAGTAATTCTGAGAAGGTTTTAAGAAAAAGGCGTTGTAAATTATCGGTAAAAAGTACAGAGCGTTGAGTATAGTACTAACAATTAACACTAGAGTTACAAACACAGAAAGTATTACATTGCCAGAGTTGAAAACAGCTTGAAAAATGAGAAATTTACCCCAAAAAGTCGGAGCAGGCGGCACCCCTATCATAGACAACGCACCTATAGCAAATGCTGTCATGCTAATTGGCATACTGCGTCCTATACCGTAAATCTTATCTATATACTTCTCACCTGCTCTTGTTATTATTGCTCCTGCAACGAAAAACAAAGTGATTTTTGCAAATGCGTGGCAAACTAATTGGAAAATTGCAACCCTCATGCTGAGCTCACTAAAAATTGAAGCGAATAATATAATATACGACAATTGAGAGATGGTAGAGTAAGCAAGCAATTTTTTTAATTCTTTTTGCTTTAATGCAATCAATGATGCAGTAATAATAGTAAATCCAGCAGCGTACGGAAGCCACCCTCCAGCAAACCAACTTTGCTGCGCAAAACGTTGCATGTTACCGATACCGAAAGTGTATAATATAACTTTTATGATGATGAAAACTCCGGATTTCACAACAGCAACAGCATGCAGTAGTGCGCTTACAGGAGTTGGTGCAACCATTGCTTTTGGTAACCAAAAATGCATTGGCATTAATGCAGCTTTTCCTATTCCGTAAATCAGCATAGCAAAACACACTGCAATGAAAGTGATGAGTGAAGTATCAAATTTGAATATTCCACCACTTACAAAGTCTAAAGTATGAAATTCATTATATAAAAGGCCTATTGCAGGAAAAAACAATACCAAAGAAGAGAAAAATAGCACGCCAAAGTAATAGCGCCCTGCAATCATTGATTCATTTGTTGAGTTGTAAGTAACCAGAGGGTATGTACTAATAGTTAGAAGCTCATAAAAGACAAATGTAGTGAGCAAATCTCCAGAAAAAGCAATAAACATTGCACAGCTAATTGATATTGAAAAAAAGCATAGAAAACTTGAGTGATTGCTATCAGCATAGTTATTCTGCATATAACATATTGCATATATACTGGTCAGCACCCATAAAAACGATATTAATAAACTGAATATTACTCCGGTAGACTCTAGCTTTAAACTAATGTGCAAATTATTACCAAAATCCATGAGGATAAATTGAGAATGATCACCATACACCCAATATAAAGTGCACAGACACGTATACGTAAACAGAAGTACAGAAGAAGTGACAGTAATACTATTGTTCACTCCGGGCCATTTACCAGTAAAAAAAATAACTAACGCACTTAAAAGTGGAATCAACGCAGTAATTAATAAATAATTCTCAGTAATTGAAAATGGTAAGGAAAGATACATTAAGATATAGTCCATTAAATTTTTTGTTTAGGTAAAGCTAGAATTATACTAAAATCATAGAAAAACTGCTATGTTTTTTTAGTTGTTGCATATGCTATAGCTATACTGCCGCGGTATCTCTAGATCCCGCTAACACGTAGCGGGATGACGAATTTGTCGTTACGTCATACCGCGATTCATTCGCGGTATCTCATCCGCTAACTAGTAGCGGGATGACGAGCTTATCGTCATGCCACCGCGAACCGTCATACCGCCGCGGTATCTCAGCATAGATTCCGCTAACTAGTAGCGGAATGACGGTTTTTCAAATTGTTGTAAGTCGGTTTAGCTATATAGATAGCATAAAGTCAACTGCATAAATTGAAACAATATCTGCTAGACGCAAATTACAACAAATGCAGTAGCGTAATCTCCATCGTCACTCAGAGAAAGATGAATTTTGGAGATAAAATCCTTGCTAACGGTAAGATATGGCTTGCCTCTTACATCATTGTATATTTCTATATCTTTCATTATAATACCCTGACCACTACCTCGTGCTTTAACAAAAGCCTCCTTTGCCGCAAAACGCTTAGCGAAATACCTTGCTCGCATTTCTTGACTATTATACTTTCTACTTAGCTCTATTTCTTTCTCAGTGTAGATTCTATTGAGAAATTTTTCCCCGTATTTTTGTAATATCCTCGATACTCTTGGTATATATACTATGTCAGTGCCGATACCGTGTATCATTTTGTGCTAAAGTGATTTATTGCTTCCTCAATCTGCATTTCCTTTACCTCTCCAGTTGCTCTATTTTTTACTTCAACTATCTTTTCATCTATTGCCTTTTTTCCGACAATTATTTGCCACGGCAAGCCTATCAGATCCATTCTAGAAAATTTTACTCCTACACTTCCTTCCGTGTCATCGTAAAGCACTTCATCGCTCTTCAAAGCTTTGTATATTTTATCTGCAGCCTCCGTTACTTTCGTTTGTAAATTGATTAAACCAATTCTGAAAGGAGCCACCGATTCTGGCCAGATAATTCCTTTATCATCATGAAAAGCTTCTATTATTGCACCGACAAGCCTTGAAACTCCAATGCCATACGAACCCATATGTATATTGACATTTTTTCCATCTTGAGAAGTAACACTTGCCTTCATAGGCTTTGAGTATTTGTCGCCAAAATAAAAAATATGCCCTATTTCAATACCTTTACTAACATTTAACTGCTCTTGTGATATAGGGCAAGTCTCAGGATCATGCATATCATCTGCAACTGCGTATATACTCTTCAAACTTTCAACATCTTCGCTTTCTAGCAACTCAGAAAATTTGTTGTCGTAATATAAAGTGCTTTCACCAGTGTTTGCCAATATATGAAACTCGTGGCTCAAATTTCCTCCAATTGGCCCCGTATCAGCTCGAACTCCAATTGGGGTAAGTCCCATGCGTTTGAAGATTTTTATGTAAGTTTTGTACATCAAATTATATGAATTCAGTGCACCTTCGTAATCTACATCGAAGCTATATGCATCCTTCATCAAAAATTCCCTGCCCCTCATAACGCCATAACGTGGTCTTACCTCATCACGAAACTTCCATTGAATTTGGTATAAACAAAGTGGCAAATCTTTGTAACTTTTTACCATATCTCTAATTAGATCAGTTGCCACCTCCTCGTGCGTTGGACCAAAAAGCATGTCTTCCTCATGCCTATCCCTTATACGTAACATTTCCTTACCGTAATCATCGTAACGCCCTGATTCTCGCCAAAGATTTGCTGGTTGGACACAAGGCATCAACACTTCAATAGCACCGGATTTGTTCATTTCATCTCTGATAATGTCTTCAATATTTTTAAGCACTAAGAGACCAAGTGGTAACCAGGAATAAATGCCAGATGCTATCTGCTTTATTAAACCTGCACGTAAAGAATATTGATGGGAGATAATTTTAGCATGAGCAGGCTTTTCCTTTAGAGTTGGTAAGTAATACTTGGATAAACGCATATAATAGATCTGATTGTATTAAACAATCTTAATACAATCAGATCTATAGGTAAACTTATTTTGAAAAAGAAGGGAAGTGTGTGGTGCTTTCCTTAACGTACTAATACCGATCCCCTCTCAAATTTAGTAGCCGCTCCACCAAACATTTTACAACGGTCCTTAACAGAAGAAGCTGGTAGCTTTCCTGCTTCATTAGTCACTGTTGTTGCAGGAAGAGCTTCAGGTTTCGTTTTTAAATTAACAGGCTTAGGCGATATCAGTGGTTTATCTGCCTTTGGCGCAGAATGTGAGGGAGTGTTAAATAAACCATACGCGTCAAGTTAAGGAAAAGTGTAAGTAAAGTTGATAGAGTGAAGGAAAATAATAAGGTATAAATTCTCTTGGATATATGAATGAGAGAACTTACAATGGACAGAATAGCTTGCTTATCAAAAGACCTCAATGAATTCTTTAATGAAAAAGCAGACGAAATATCAATTGCAGTAGGTTTTATAAAAAGAAAGAGAAAACTTAATGGCTCATCATTCATAAAAGCTATGGTTTTTGGTAACATAGGAGTTGATGATTGCAGCATAGAAACAATGTGCCAATTGCTAAATGAAGACTCGATAGAAATTACAAAACAGGGTTTAGATTTTAGGTTTAGTGAAGAAGCAGTTGAGTTCATGAAAAAAATGTATAACGAAGCTTTGTGTTTATTTAAAAAAAGTCTACAGATTGATTGCAAAATTTTACAGCAATTTGGAAGCGTTAAATTATTGGATAGCAGCTACATTAGCCTGCCCAGTAGCATGGAAGATATGTACAAAGGATATGGCAGTAGCTATAGAGATTGTGAGAATAATACCAAATCAGGAATAAAGCTACAGTTAGTCTTTGATTACCTGAATCAAGCGCTAGATAAGTTAAATTTTATGGAAGGAATAAGGTCGGATCAAGGTTATAGGGATTATCTGAACGGTTTATCAGCCAATGATTTGCTAATATTTGACTTGGGCTACTTTGTGCCTAGTTCTTTTAAACAGATTGATGAAGCAGGTGCATATTTTGTTAGTCGTTATAAGTCTGATACCAATATATATGATATAGAAACAAATCAAAAAATAGAGCTATTGGAGTATTTGGAAGGTCAATTATCTTCAGAAAAAGAAGTATTATTAGGAAAGGAAGTAAAAATTAAGGTAAGAATTATATGTCAAAAGCTAACTGAAGAACAGTCTATGGCTAGAAGAAGAAAGGCTAATAAATTAGCAAAGTCACATGGATATACATCTTCTCAAAAGAATCAAAAGTTATTAGATTGGTCAATATTTATAACTAATGTTCCAGAGAGTAAAATTAATGCTGAACAAATATTGACGGTTTATAGAGTAAGATGGCAAATCGAATTACTATTTAAACTATATAAAAGTCATATCAATCTTGATAAACTAAAAGGAAAGACAAATCCATTTAGAGTATTGTGCGAGCTATACGCAAAATTATGTGCTATTCTCGTATTTCACGGAATGATTGGCTGTGTAAAACTAAAAAAGAACACGGAGCTCAGTTTAACAAAGGCATTTATTGAATTGAAAAGGCGGGTTAGAGAGCTCTTTTTGATATTAAACAATATTGTCAATAATTTAAAAATTTTTCTAAAAAAGCTTACTATAATCTGGTCAAAGTTTTCTTTGAAAGACAGATATAGGAAGACCAGGGTATCTACTTTAAGCTCTCTACATTCCTTAACTTGACGCGTATGTGTCTCCCAATTTTCATCATCAGATACATTACTACTATCACTTGATACACTACTACTACGACTCCGTGGTGGTGGGATCATAGCTAACACTTTACTGAATGCCCTGCCCAGGTGACTTGGCTGTTGTACGTCGCTCCCTTGCTTTCCATTAACGCCTGCCCTTCGTTTCTGAAGTGCTTTACTCAAATCAGCCATAAGATCTTCATTTTTTTCTTGTTGCCCACCTCCTTTATTGCTTGACTTCTTTGCTGCCTGTTCCTTTAACTTCTTATCACGCTCTTCCTTGCTCATGAGATTTGGTTTTTGTTGTGTTATTTTATTAAATACAGCGCTCATGTCAGGTTTAACGTCAGGATCACTAGGACTACTAGCATTCTTTGATGAAGAAGTTCCATTTGAACTTGGAGGTGGTGGCGGAGGTGCATTATTATTTTGAGGAATTGCTGTACCAAGTGTTAGCGGAGGTTGTTGAGGAGTAAGGTTCGGAACATGTTCCGAACTTCTCACTTCCGTCTGTGATCCACTATCTTGCTTAACAGACAATCCTTTTCTAATTAGTTCACTGTCCAGATTATTACAATTTTTACACGCAGATTTTTATGGTTCTTGAGATGCAGTATGGCCAAATTCCTGTCCATTAAGACCTGCTTCTTTCTTATTATCATCTCTAGAAACGGCAAGTTTAATAAGATATGCTACTGAAGCCAATGCAACAACCACAGAAACAGCAAAGATTGCTAAAGGAACTGCTGCAATGGCACCAGAACCAGAAACTGCTGCAATAACATAAGGGAGATGTATATAAATTGCAACGGCAGATACACATAATGATAAAGCAGCAATCGAAATTTTAAGGTTAGATGTAGACATTTTTTACCTCATTAACCACTAGAATATTAATAATAACTAGATTATCAACAGTGTCAATAATTAATTATGAAAAATAAAGTCAAAATTTGAATAGATAAACTATAAGTAATATACAACCGGCAATAGCTATACAATAGACTTCTTGCATAGAAAAAAGGCAAAATAGCTCCAAGTTGTATCCGTTTAGGAAAGCGGTAAAATAAGGTAGACAAGGTAGTATAAAAAGATAACCATAGAGTAAAAGTGAGTTTACAACAAATAGTGTCATGCAAGTAGCTGATACTGGAATCTAGTCTTTATTATGCAGCCACTTATTTAAAGTTAAGTTTTCTGGATCCAAGTAGTCAAGGCACTGGGATGACATCATAGGGACACTGGGATTACACCCTGACAATCGTCATCCAGCTACTTGTTAGCGGCTAAGAGATACCGCGAATGAATCGCGGTATGACGGTTCGTGGCGGCATGACGATAACCTCGTCTCACTGCCATTAAGTTAAGGAAAAAAGATAGATTTTATGGGATAATGATGTATACCAATAAGTTTAAAGGTAGTATGAGTAAAAAAGGCAGTAATAAAATTTATTCAAAATGAATTGGCAAGTCTAGAATTTATAGAATCCCATAAATCATCTTCAAAAGATTTTATGAGAAAGAGGAAGTTATCTTTTATTGACATATTTATCTTAATTTTAAGAAAAAGTGTAAAGTCGCTGCAAGTAATACTAAACGAATTTATTTTATATAGGAAAAAAGACTATACCGTTACTGCTAGTGCTTTTAGTCAAGCAAGAAAAAAAATGAAACACAGTGCATTTTCAGAAATTAACGAAGGTGTGGTTTCCTTGTACTACCAAGACCAAAAATTTAAAACTTGTTTTGGCTTTAGAGTGTTAGCTCTTGATGCCTCCAAAATCATTTTACCAACAAGCGTTGAAATAAAAAATGAATTTGGCTCAAGAAAAATACGTAACCAAAAACCAAAAGATTTAGGTGATTATGCAAGTGCAACCTTTGCGGTTTGTTAAGATGTGCTAAATAATGTTGCCATAAGGTCAGTGTTAGATAGAGGTAACACTCATGAAATTAACTTAGCAGATGAAATGCTTAAAGTTGTAAATACTAATGACTTACTGATTTGTATATTTATCTTATAAATTTCTTTCTAGCCTTACAAAAAGAAAAATTGCTTATGTCATTCGATGTCCCAGATCATCTTTTAATGAAGTGAATGCTATGTTTGAAGAAAAAAGCCCATCTAGTGTTGAGGTTACCATATGTGCTCAGCGTAAGATAAAACAAGAAAATAGTGGAATAACGCTTCAAAGTGGTACTGCCATCTGGTGAAATTGAAGTGTTAGCTACATCATTAATGGATGAACAAAAGTTTCAAACTGGAGGATTTAAGGAGTTATATTTTTTACGCTGGGGAGTTGAGACATTTTTTGCAAAACTCAAAGGAAGACTAAGTCTAGAAAATTTTACAGGAAAAAGTGTTGAGTCTGTTAAACAGGATTTTTGGTCAGCTATCTTTATTAGCAACCTAGAAAGTGTTATGACAGAAGATGTAGAAGAAGCGTTGAATATGGACTTAACCGATGATAAGCTTAAGAGGAGCATTAACAAATCTGTCTCATTTAACGCGATCAAAAACTTGGCTTTCGACATTTTTGCTACGGAATCAGATACTGACTGCATTATGGATCAATTATCAAAGCTATTTTTGATGAACACTTTGGCGGTAAGAAAGGGAAGGAAAGTTGATCGTCATAAGGTACCTTATCTTCGTTCGTTCAATTACCAAAAAAGGGTTAGAAAACACATATTTTGACTAGAGGTAGTATTCATATCTTCTGATAATAACTGGGTAGCTTATTGCCATAGCTCCTGTAAAATGACTTCTAAACAAACTATTTCTTAAGTAATTTACACTTCAGAGTTTATCTGCTTTAAAGTTTACTCTATTCTGTTTCAGCATTTGTCATAAATCCTTAATTATTTCTGACTTTTTAGTTCAGTTTTTAACCATTCTTTCCTTAACTTAATGGCAGTGAACCTCGTCATCCCGCTACTTGTTAGCGGGATCTCTTGTTAGCGGCTGAGATACCGCGAATGAATCGCGGTATGACGGTTCGCGGCGGTATGGACGTAAGAAAACCTTTCTTGGGTCAGCTATAGAGACTCTCATCTTTAGCGAGCTTCAAGGTAATTGGTTGCTATTTGCGAAAATATTCGCATAATTTAAGTAACATTACTTAATAAAAATTAACTATGGAGCTTAATAAGATTGCAGCATCGATTTTACTTTCTGGGCTAATCATTATGATAGTTAGTAATGTAGTTGATATGCTTTACAGTCCAGAAGAATATAAGATTGAACACCAAACGATAGTAGCTGCTGGCAGCAATGAGTTCCAGCAAAAAATCGAGCAAGTGGCGCTTGATATTGGAGCGCTCATGCAGAATGCTAGCTTTGAGAAAGGTAAATCAGCAGCAAAAAAATGTATAGCCTGCCATAGTTTTGAGAAAGGTGGAATGAATAAAGTAGGACCAAACTTATGGAACATAGTTGGAAATAAAAAGGCCCATCTTGGTAACTCATTCAATTACTCAAAAGCAGTGCTTGACAGAGGTGGAAAATGGGGGTATGAGGAGCTATTTGCCTTTTTAAAGAACCCAAAAGCCTATATAAAAGGTACACGTATGGCATTTGCAGGTATTTCCAATCCACAAGAAATTGCAGATCTAGTTAGTTATTTGCATCAATTGAGTGATAGCCCGGTTGCTTTGCCAAAGTAGTATGGATTATTGTAAATTGTTTGATGGAAATAATGGTCACATAGCATATCGAAAGCTACAAGGAAAGAAAGCTTCTGTAGTTTTTTTCGGTGGATTTGCATCCAATATGGATGGAACTAAAGCAACTGCTATTTACAAATTTTGCCAAGAAAATGACGTAGCACTTGTGCTATTTGATTATTTTGGTCACGGTCATTCAAGTGGTAATTTTATTGATTACACGATAAGTGATTGGCAAAAAAATTGTGCTAAAGTAATGAGTGAATTAACTAGCGATAAACAAATAATTATAGGTTCAAGTATGGGAGGATGGCTGATGTTGCTCACTGCCCTTCAATTTCCAGAAAAAATTGCAGCACTAATTGGTATATCGTCTGCTCCCGATTTTACTGAAGATTTGATATTCAAGCAATTGTCAGGCAAGCAAAAAGAAGAACTAGATTCTAAAGGTGTAATAGATTTTACTTCAGAGCATTGTACATACAAAATAACTAAAAATTTGATCGAAGATGGCAGAAAGAACCTTCTTTTAAACAAAAAGACAATAGATATAAACTGTCCTGTGCGCTTGCTGCATAGCATTAATGATAAAGATGTTCCTTATCAAACTTCATTGAATTTAGCTGAAAAAATTAAGTCAACCGATGTTGAAGTACACTTAATAAAATCAGCAGAGCACAATATGTCTGACAATCATTCACTGGAAGTTTTATTTAAGACCATTAGAGAATTTTGTAACCAGACTGCATTCTGTGATTTTTAGCAAAACACGATTTTTCATTTGAGCTTTCTTCAACTTAAAATAAATACAGAAAATTGCTGCCTATAGCTAAACTGACTTAGATTTACCGACAATTTGAAAAACCGTCATCCCGCTACGTGTTAGCGGCTGAGATACCGCGGCGGTATGACGGTTCGCACCATCACACTTTGGAACCTTACAGATATTGAGCAAATCCAATAATATCCTTGATTTCTTTTATATTATGGGTTGCAATTTCTGCTGCTTTCTTTGTGCCTTTTTTTAATATTTCATGTAAATGGAATTGGTCTTTTAAAAGATCATTCATTTTCTCACGTATGGGTGATATAACACTGATAATTAAATCAGCTAACTCTTTTTTGAAGTGCTTCATGTCATGTTTGTTCACTTCTTCACATACTTTTTCTGCATTTACATTACTAAGCACTGAATAAATGTTTATCAAATTGCTTATTTCTGGTCGGCACTTTAAAGTAGCAAAGCCTAGAATTGAATCTGTTTTTGCTTTTTCTATTTTTTTGACAATTAAGTCATCCGTATCATCAAGGTTAATGCACGAATGTTCTGAAGGATCAGATTTACTCATCTTGCTTGTGCCATCCCTTAAGCTCATTATCCTTGATGTGCAATCCAAAGTTAAGATTTCAGGTACGATGAAATAATCCAGCTTATAATGATTGTTAAAAGCTGATGCAATATCACGTGCAAGCTCCAAATGCTGTTTTTGATCATCACCAACAGGAACGTATTTAGTTTGATACAACAATATATCTGCAGCCATAAGTACTGGATAACTATATAATCCAAGAGAGGCTTTTTGTTTATCGCTGCCAGCTTTATCTTTAAATTGAGTCATGCGATTAAGCCAACCAATTGGTGTATAGCATCCAAGCAGCCAGCCCAGTTCTGCATGACCACTAACTGTGGACTGACTAAAAATAATGGACTTTTCTGTATCTATTCCGCATGCAATATAAGCTGCTGCTGTTTTGAAAATATTACTTTTTAATTCACTTGCGGGAAGCTTATTTGCTGTGATTGCGTGTAGGTCGACAATACAAAAAAGAGATTTGTATTTATCCTGTAAGTCTATCCACTGTTTGATTGCACCAAGATAATTACCTAAATGTAGTACGCCACTTGGCTGGATACCTGAAAAGACAATACTTGTCATTATACATTTACCTCATGCTAATCGCTTCCACAATCAGCAGATTTCTTAGAAAGAATAACCATTGCAGGACGGAGCAACCTATTTTTGATAGTATAACCAGTTTGTAGTACTTCTACAATGGTGCCAGGCTTTTTTTCATTGTCTTCTCTTTCCACAACAGCTTGGTGTAAATTACTATCAAAAAGCTCACCAAGTGGATCTACTTCCTCTATTTCATGTTTTTTTAGATCATTTATAATTTTTTGATAAGCTACTTTAATCCCCTCATGAACAGGATCACCGTCTTTCAAAATTTCCATTACTCTTTTTAAATTGTCGCACGAGTCGATCATATCACGTGCAAGTTTTGTGACTGCGTAGTCACTTGCATCGCTAATTTGCTTTTGCATTATACGTTTGACGTTTTCATTATCTGCAACAGCACGGCGTAAATGATCTTCAAGCTGAGCTGCACGTTCTTTTAATGTATTGAGATCTTCATTTAAATCATCAGTCTGCTTATGGTTATCACTTTGTTGGTCGTCACCTTTCTGCCTACTTACCATATCAGCAAACTTCTTCTTTTTCTCTTTACTGCTATCTGACATATTATTACCCTTAAGAATCTAATAAATATATAGCAATTAATTCGAAAATATCAAGCGCCAGCTACATTCGTCTTTCTATGCTCGCATTTAAAAAGTCAATTAAAGTAGTTTTATAAAAAGAATCAGAAAAAGTACTAATATCATTTTGTGCCATATTAATGTAGTGTCTAGCTTTTTCCATAGAAAGCTGAATGGCATTATGGTGATTAATATAGTGTAATGCTTGGTCAAAATTGTGTCTAGCTGAAGAAAAGCATTTTTCCCAGAATTTTTGCTCTGCTGGACTGCCCTTTTCGTATGCTATAATAGCAGGTAAGGTGACTTTACCTTCGAAAAAGTCTTTTCCGACTTGCTTTCCAGAAGTGCCTTGATTAGCAGTATAATCGAGCATATCATCAACTATTTGAAATGCCATACCAAAATTAAAACCAAAATTCTTTAGCCTCTCTGTTTCGTCATTTGTTGCGCCAGATACTGTTGATGCAGCTTCACAGCATGCAGAAAATAAAGATGCTGTCTTTTCTCCAATGATATCAAAATAATTTTCCCTGACTGTGTGGGGGTCAAAACGTGCTGTCATCTGCTTTATTTCACCCTTCACAAGTAAATGCGATGCTTTAGATAAAATAGAGAGAATATTTAAATTTCCACACTCTATAAGCCATCTAAATGCTAGAGTCAACAATAGATCACCAACTAAAATGCTTGATTTATTTCCCCAAATCTTATTCGCTGTTTTAACTCCATGGCGTGCCTCACTTTCATCGAGCACATCATCATGAAGTAAAGTAGCATTGTGTATAAACTCTACCGATGCAGCAACGTTGATCCTATTCTCCCCAGAATAGTTTAGCATTTTACATATAATAAAAACTAGTTTAGGCCTTATTTTTTTTCCACCTGACCTAACAAGATGAGATATAATATCAGTAGCAAGCTTAGCATCTTCATCATTGACATTTTTGAAGACAAAGTCATTCATAGCTGACAAATCAGAAGATACAATATCGTCTAATTTATCGCTGTTTGTTAAATCAGTATTTAGCATTTTAAGAGACTTATGCCTCTTGCCCTTGTGCTTTCTCGTTCTCTACTTTCTTCTTTTCTGTTTTCTTTGGTTCTGTTTCTAAAGTTACTATGCCTTTTTTGATAAACCACAGTACTCTTTCAGTTGCCTGCGCGCCTACACTTAGCCAATGTTTTAATCTATCAGCTTTCACCACAACACGATTTTTATTGTCTTTTGGTAACATTGGATCATATTGTCCTATTTTCTCAATAAAACGCCCATCTCTTGGTGCTCGTGAATCAGCTACAACTATCCTATAAAAAGGGCGTTTCTTTGCGCCAAACCTCGCCAACCTTATTTTAACTGCCATGTTAACCTTTATTCATATATTAGCCACAATTTTATACAATGAGCCGTTTTAAGTCAAATGAATTATACAACTTTTGCACCTTATATATAATTACCAATAATGTAGGGCAGTGCCGGGCGCACAGCTATACGAACATTCATTTTTGAAGGTAAATTGCACAGCAAATGGTGTCATTCCAGTGCTTGACACTGGAATCCAGCCTTTTTTTAATCATTAAAACGTTGTATTTTAACATAAAACGGCTACTTTTATGCTTACCAACTTAATAAAATTCCTGGATCCCAGTGTCTGGGCACTGGGATGACATCCTTTCTAGTGAAGATTGCTCTCAAATCGCAATGTTCGTACAGTTGTGTGTCTGGGCACTGGATGCGTTTGAAGCAGCTTATAAGATTTTTGATTATATATCATCAAGTATAGCGTGATTAACTTCGACTTTATACTTTGATTCCAGATAGCTAATTAATTGCTCTTTTAGCGATATCATCACACGTTTTCCGGTGTCAAGCGTGTTTAATTTGCCATTTGATGAATGCATTTCTTTTAGAACACCTATTATAATTTCATTATTGTATTGAATAGGATCTGTCACTGAACCAGTTGTTTTCATATTGAAAATCTCTTCTACAAAAGAAAAGGGGTAGTTTTGTTGATCCACTTTATTGCGGTGCATCTGCTGACCTTTAACTAATTCCACACCTTGAATTTCTTCCAAATCTGTTTTTTCTCTTAGTTGAACTGCAACCTCTTGCCCGAATTTAAACATTCTTTCTTTTATAAACTCACTACGCCAAAGCTCTACCGCTAATGCCTTGCCTTCTTCAAAACTTTGCAATTTGGGTGGAAAGATATCGACGATTTTTACACTAACAACGGCGTCCCCAACGCCCTTAAAATAACCTTTCTGATCCTTTTCTCGCGAAAAAATGAAAGAAATCAAATCACCAGAATCTCCTACGTTATTACCGCTTTGATCTTTTCCACTCGCATCTACTGGACCAATAGTTTGTATAGGTAAATTATATTCACTCAATATTTCTTCAATTTCTGAACCATTGTATATCTTATAGTTCACTTGGTTTATGAAATCATTGACTCTTTCAAAAGACTTTTGGTTAGTTAGAACTGACTTTATGTCTTTTTTTAAATCAACTAAGTCTTCATCAGAGATTTGATGCGCACTTTCCACTTTTACTATGTGCCAACCAAAACTGCTTGCTAAAACTTCACTTACTTCACCTACTTTAAGAGCAAATACCTTCTCTCTCACGTCTTCTGGTAAAAAATCCTTAGTTATATTATTTACTCTAGTTTCCTCAAGTTTTGCTTTGCCAAACTCTTCTACTATCTGTTCAAAGCTTGTTTTACCCTCCTCAAATGCTCTTCTTGCTGTCTCAGCTTCTTCTTTGGTAGAAAATATTGCATTGAATATATCTCTTTGATTTTTAAGTTCTTGTTGTTCTATTATACCATCAACTTCTTCATCTGAGATCTTGATTTGATCTTCAAAATACTTTTGGCCTAGGGAAATATATTGCGCAGTTCGATACTCAGGATAATAAAAATGGGATTTATTTCTTTCGTACAAATCAAGTAAGGCTTGATCATCTGGTTCAGGAATGTTTGTAACTGCATCTTCAGTTATTTTAACAATATCAACTACTCTAGTTTGGTAGCGACTTTTGTATATCTGCTCATCAATTTTCTCGCCAAAAGTTACTGGATAATTATCTTTAAATAATGAAGTCATGAACATCATTGCAGGCAGGACTTTCTCTAGCTTTGCTATATACTCTTTCTCTGTCATATGCAGGTCATTTAGCGTTTCATAGAATTTATTTTTGTCAAATTCACCTTTATCATTTTGAAAGTATTTGGTGTTTTTAATATGGTTTTTTATAGATTCTTCTCCAACTGTCAACCCCAGCTCACTAGTTAGGTTAAACAATAGTTTTTGCTCTATAAGTGCGTTAAGCAAATCATATTTCAGCTTTTTTACTTGTTCTCTACTCGCATCAGATCCAGAAATTTGCTTTTCATAATTTTGATATAGTGATTTATACTCATCTGACATTATAACTTCTTTTCCAACCCTAGCTACCTCTTCTTTTTCATCATCACCTGATAAAAGGTTGCCAATTCCCATGAAGATTAACAAGCAAGCTAAAAGGACAACGGTTACTTTAGTGAAAAAATTTTTAACATTCATTTTAAACCCAGTTAATTAATGATTAATTATAGAATAGTGATAATTTAATGCTTGTAAACCTGTTGCTTTATTAGCTAATATATATAATATTACAATATATTAACTTAAAATTTAACTCTCTAATCTTAAATAGGAACATATGTTTAACTGAGTTATACTATACCTTAGGAAGGGGAAATATTTTGTTTGAAATATGCTTAAAGGTAAGCGCATTTAATTAACTTAAGAGGTGGGAAATGACAAACAAAAAGTTATTGAATGACAAAATTAATGCTTTTTTAGTTTTAATAGTTTATATTTTAGCTCTGTATAACAGTAAGGGATACTTTAAATGGGAGATGCTTTTTTGATGTCAATGGAATCTTCTAAGGGCAATAACGATAGAAATAAACAGTTTCTAGTGCAAATAGCTGCTTGGTTAGTAGACAACACTGGTTTAACTTTTAATCAAATAGCACAATGTTGCAGATTGGCCCTTGAAGAAGTACAAGACATAGCTGATGAGGAAATAGGAGTAGAAAAATATAACCCTATTATTTCTGGAATAATTACTGAAAAAGAAATCGATGATTGCAAAAAAAATCCAAATCGTGTACCAAATTTGATTATAAAAAATATAAAAAAAAGGAGTAAAGCGATTGGTAGCATTCTTGGCTTTGCCTCTACGGCAAGACGTAGAGATAAACCTGATGCGATTTATTATTTAGTAAAAAAATTTCCTATCTTGGACAATAACGTTATAGCTAAATTAATTAGTACAACAAATTACACAGTTGAGCAGGTAAGAGATGGATCTCATCATAACATGCAAAATATAAAACCCCAAGATCCTGTACTACTCGGCTTATGTAGTCAAGAAAATTTAGAAGCAGAAGTGGAAAAAGCAAAAGTAGAAGAGGAGAAGCAAGAAAGGTTAAAAAAATATAAAGAATAGCTATTGAAAATCCTCAAATTTTTGTGCTTTGTTAACATTAAATTAACTTGACTTGCTAGTGTTTATTAGTATAATGTAAGTAAAGTACGGGGTTTAATGATAATTAAGCTTAATACGCACTGAAACTAACTCAGCCTAATTTATTATCTTATAGTCACATTTTAGGTTAGTAAGCATCAATTAAAATTTTTGGAGGATTATGACAACAATCAATGAAGATGTTTTGGCAAAAGGAAAGGTTACAGCTCAACCTGAAAAAAGTGAGCAAATTTACAATAACGATACAGTAAAACAGATGGTCAATGAAGGTACTGAGAAAAACAGAAAAACATTAGATCTGAGCGAATTAAAAGAGAAAACAGCAGAAGAATTGTTAGAGTTAGCTGAAGAAAGAAAAATTTCAACTAACGGTAAAAGCAATGGTAGAATGCTAAAGCAGGAAATAATATTCAGCTTAATGAAAAAAATGAGTGAAGAAGGAGGCATAACCACAGGGAGTGGAATAGTGGAAATATTGCCTGATGGTTTTGGTTTCTTACGTTCAGCAAGTGCAAATTATGCCCCAAGTACCGATGATGTTTATATTTCTAACGGGCAAATAAAGAAGTTTAATTTACGTACAGGAGATATGGCATATGGAGAAATAAGGCCACCTGGTGATAAAGAGAGATATTTTACTTTAACTAAGGTTCAAAGTATAAACTCTACTGAAGTAAGTGAATTAAGAAAGTACGTCCATTTTGATAATTTGCTTCCTCTTTATCCTGAGGAAAGCATAGTACTTGAGTGTAATAATGGTGATGATAAAAAAGGCTTAAGCATGCGTGCTATAGATATAGTAGCTCCTCTTGGAAAAGGGCAAAGAGCGTTAGTAGTTGCTCCACCTCGCACAGGAAAAACTGTATTGCTTCAGCAAATGGCTAACTCTATAGCTATAAATCACCCTGAAGTAGAATTAATAGTGTTACTTATAGATGAAAGACCTGAAGAAGTAACAGATATGATACGTTCTGTAAAAGGTGAGGTAGTAAGTTCTACGTTCGATGAGCCTGCTTACCGTCACGTACAGCTTGCTGAAATAGTAATAGAAAAAGCTAAAAGAATGGTTGAGCATAAAAAAGATGTGGTAATTCTACTTGACAATATTACTAGACTTGCACGTGCTTATAATGCGGTTATTCCTTCGTCTGGGAAAGTTCTAACTGGTGGTGTAGATTCAAACGCACTGCAGAGACCAAAACGCTTTTTTGGAGCAGCTCGTAATATTGAGAATGGGGGTTCTTTAACTATAATCGCCACAGCTCTTATAGAGACTGGTTCAAAAATGGATGAAGTTATTTTTGAAGAGTTTAAAGGTACAGGAAATGCTGAGATCATACTTGATAGAAAACTTTCTGATAAACGTATATTTCCAGCTATTGATATTACAAAATCCGGAACAAGGAAGGAAGAGCTATTAGTTGATAAGGCTATACTAAATAAAATATGGGTGGTGCGTAGGATACTCAATCCTATGGGACCCGTTGAAGCAATGGAATTTTTACGTGACAAACTACTTTTAACAAAGAGCAATGCTGACTTTTTTAACTCCATGAATCACTAAAAGTAAGCCAGTTATGATGGATATGCTGAGCAAAAAGTAAAACGCTCTTATAGCTAAAATAATTTGGATTTACCAAAATATATTTATAGTTAAGTTGGCAATTTACCTTAAGTTAGCGCGTGACACTGGAATGACACCCTTGGTGGCAGACAGCTAAAGGAAAATATCAACTAGGTTTATAATCTATCACTACCGTGTTTGCAATTTTGTCGTGAAAAGCTTGTTTATGTTCATCACCTACTGCACATACTAAAACTAAGATTAGTATAGCTAAGAATAAAATGGGATTACAAAGTGATATGCAATAAATTATAAAAAGAGCTATAGTCCTTTTCATTGCTTGCATTGTAGTGATTGACTCAAATGTATCTTTGTCTTTTACACGCATGCTAAATAACAAGTGTCCTGGAGTGCCGCCAAATTTTACTAGCATGAATATATGAAATATACATGGTATCATTAAAAATAAAGAAAATACAATCGTGGTGATTACAATTATTGCACCCATGATCCCTTGTATTGCGTGTGTAAGTGAGAAACCCACCGCCATTAAACCAAATGGTATTGCGATAAATAAAATACAATCAACTATAAATGCTAGAGTACGTCTTGTCATCGTTGAGTAGTTTACTTTTTTATCCATGTACTACCTATAAAGAAAAATATCAACTAGATTTATAGTCTATCACTACTGTTTTTGCAATTTTATCGTAAAAAGTCTGTTTGCGTTGATCAAATACTGCAAACAAAAATAAAATTAGCACAATTAAAAGATATAGAAAAGTATAACCATGATAATGCAGATGAAGCAAAAAGCGAAAAATAATCCAGATGCTTCCCTTAGAAATACATCTTATTGTTGCTTGCATAAGGGTAACATTTGTAAATGTATTAGCATCTTTAATATGCATACCACACAATAGTTTTCCTGGGGTACCACCAAGTTTTGTTACCATTAATATTTTGGATATTGTTAGTACTAATGTTGCGACCACTGTAGAAACTATAAATGGTATTTCTGTTGCTAGTTGTGCAAGTTCCTGAAAAGAGTCTTTATCTTGATCTTGTAATGATACGATGAATACACCATAGATAAAACCGAAGATAAAATGAGGGGAAAATATGATGAGGTCAAGTATTTCTGCTACAATACGCCTTGTAAATCCTACATAATTTACTTTAACATTTATTTCAGTATTCATAACCCCACCTATATTTCATAATATCATCATATGATATAAAAATACGTTATTAAATAACCGTAAATATACTAACTTGGGTAATATTAGCTACTTGTGCCACTCTATTATTTAAATTAATATTAAATCATTTATAACTAGGGAAGTTATGTCAACACTAATCACAGTTGCATATGGCGACGGTATCGGACCAGAAATCATGGAAGCGGTGCTGTCGATATTGCGCGAAGCAGAAGCGGAAATCTCAATAGATATTATTGAAATAGGGGAGCGTGTTTACAGTAAAGAATGGTCTCACGGAATTTCTCCAAGTGGTTGGGAATCAATTGAAAGGACAAAAATATTATTAAAATCTCCGACAACAACTCCTCAAGGTAAAGGGCACAAAAGCTTAAACGTTGCACTCAGAAAAAATCTAGGGTTGTATGCAAATATCAGACCATGCATTTCATATCATCCTGTTATAGAAAATAAATTCGATAAGTTTGATATCGTAGTGATACGTGAAAATGAAGAGGACGTTTACACCGGAATAGAGCATAGGCTCACTGGTGACTCTTACCAATGCACTAAAATTATTACTAGATCTGGCTCAGAGAAGATATGCAGGTACGCTTTTGAATATGCAAAAAAACACAACAGAAAAAAAGTAACTTGCCTGACTAAAGATAACATCATGAAAATGACTGACGGAACTTTCCATGCCGCGTTTGATCGCATTGCAAAGGAATACCCAGATATAAAGGCAGAACATTATATAGTTGATATTGGAATGGCGCGTGTTGCAACAGAACCGGAGAATTTTGATGTTATAGTAACCGAGAACTTATATGGCGACATATTATCAGATATAGTCGCACAAACCTCTGGATCTGTGGGGCTTGCCGGAAGTAGCAACATCGGGAATGAATACGCAATGTTTGAAGCAGTGCACGGTTCTGCCCCTGATATTGCAGGAAAAAACATAGCCAATCCTTCTGGTCTTTTAAATGCTGCAGTGCATATGCTAATTTACATAGGTCAAGTGGGTACTGCAAAACTAATCTACGATGCATGGCTCAAGACTTTGGAGGATGGAATACACACTGCCGATTTATATAAGGAGAAAAGAAGTAAACAGAAAGTTGGTACCAAAGAATTTGCAGAAGCTGTTATAGATAATTTAGGAAAGAAACCTGCTGAGCTTATAATTGGCAGTGGTTCGGATAGTAAAATAAATTTGGATAGTAAAATAAATAAAGTACTAGACAATTACGAACAAGATTACAAAGTTAAAAAGCTAGTGGGTAGTGATATAACTCTCGCTTGGGACAAATCCAGTAATGTTGATCAAATAGTAGGATTATTTGAATCAAGTAATCTGCAAATGATAGCAATATACTCAAAAGGACTTGCGATTTGGCCAGGAAACTCAAAACCTTCAAGTGACCAAATAACCTGTAGGTTTATCGCAAATAATGAAAAGCAAGCTATTACAAATAGTGATGTAAATAACTTGCTAATCAAACTCGAAGAACACAATTTTGACGTGGTGAGAATGGACAAATTGTATTTGTATGATGGGAAAGAGGGGTTCTTTGTTTAAATATTTAAAAGAGGTGTGGTAAATGAGATGGACTCAAAAAAAGTAGAACTAATATTTGAAAAGTTTCAACAATCAAATCCTGCGCCAAAAATAGAGCTAAATTATACCAATCATTTTACGTTACTGGTTGCGATAGTTTTATCAGCGCGGACAACTGATGTAAGCGTTAATAAAATTACAAGAGAACTATTTAATATCGCTGATACGCCAGAAAAAATGCTGAGCTTTGGGCAGAGTGAGCTGAAAAAATGCATAAGCAGTATTGGTTTATATAATTCCAAAGCAAAAAATATAATCGGGCTTAGTAAAATATTGGTAGAACGATACAACAGCAAAGTACCTACTAATTTTGATGATTTGGTGTCTTTGCCTGGAGTGGGGAGAAAGAGCGCTAATGTGTTCTTAAATTCGGGGCTTGGCATTCCAACATTGGCAGTTGATACTCACGTTTTTAGAGTGAGCAATAGAATTGGGCTTGTGAAAGAAAAAGATGTGTTTAAAACAGAGCAATCTCTTTTAAATGTGGTTCCCAAAAAATACCTGCTTTATGCTCATCATTGGCTAGTTTTGCATGGTAGATATGTTTGCAAAGCACAGAAACCTTCGTGTGAAACGTGCATAATTCATGATTTATGTGAATTTGAGTGCAAAAGGTATAAAGTCTAGTATTTCTTCTTTTGTCATCCAAGTAGCTATAGAAACGAAAAAACTTACTTGACACATTTTGCTGGAATGACACCAGTTGTTATTCAGACAACAGTTATGCAAGAGATCTGATTACATCTAAGCTAACAATGGACCACTAGATATATTCCTAACCACGTTGACCTGATTCAATATTTTATTAGTGGGATTGAAATAATTTTCTATAAATTCCTTATATATAGCTGTTAACTTGTGTATATCGTTTACTGATACGCATTCGTTTATCTGATGTGCGGTTTTGTTGATTATACCAAATTCAATCACTGGACAAACATCTTTGATAAACGCAGCGTCAGATGTGCCACCACTTGTGCTAAGTATAGCATCAATGTTGGTAACCTTACTTATTGCATCAAGCATAATATCAGTATTTCTATCGGGAGTAGAGAGGAAAACGTCCCTGCTGCTATGCACAGAAAGTTTATAATCGCTAGTTACACTGGAGCATATTTCATCAATCAGCTTATATAAGCCACCCGGTGTTTGTTCATTGTTATATCGAATGTTAAAACGTGTAGTTGCTGAGCCAGGTATTAGATTGCTAGTATTATTTCCAACATCGATAGTAGTAACTTCGCAATGTGAAGGCTGAAAATATTTATTACCATGATCAAAAGTAGTATTTTTTACCTTACTCAATATCGATATTACCTTATATATTGGATTGTCTGCTAGGTCTGGGTAGGCAACGTGCCCTTGTTTTCCATGGCAAATTAATTCAAATGTTACAGAACCTCTTCTGCCTATTTTTATGGTATCACCTAATTTCTCACTACTGGTTGGTTCGCCAACCACACAAAAATCTATCTTTTTCTGCTTATTTTTCATCCATTCCAAAACTGCCTTTGTTCCATATTCTTCCATGCTTTCTTCAGCACTGGTAATCAATGCACTTATCGAACCATTAAATTGAAACTTCTCTGCAATCAAATTTACCATAGCAGCAATAAATGCAGCTACTCCGCTTTTCATATCAGCGGCCCCTCTTCCATATAGCATTCCATCCCTTACTTCTGGATTAAATGGACCAAATGCCCAATCTTTTAACTGACCCGGTGGTACAACATCAACGTGCCCAGCAAAGCACAAATTTGGTACTCCATTTATATATTTCGCATAAAGATTTTTAACTTTATCACCAAATTCTAAAATCTCACAATCAAAGCCGCTCTTCTTGAAGATTGTTGCTATATACTCTATTGCCCCGCTGTCTTCTGGTGTTATACTCTCAAAAGAGATCAATTTCCTAGTTAGCTCTACAGGGTCAATTTTCATGTCAATCTTAAAATACTTATACTGCTATATTGTAAACACTCTATGCACTATTTAAAACAAATATTACATCAAACCGAACAAACTTTTCTAAGGGAAGTAATAACAGATTACTACCTTGCTGATGATATCTATGAAATATGCACACGACACGGAAATGACGTCTTTCTAGTTGCAGATAAAAATACAGCAAAACTTTTAAACAAAAACGTACTTAATAAAATTCCTAACTTAATTATTCCAGCTCCACCTGTCATTCCAGCGCGTGACACTGGAATCCATAAGTTGTTTTCCTGGATTCCAGTGTCAGCTACTTGCATGACACCAAGCAGAGCTGCCTCTCTTGAAACTGTAAATCTAGTTAGAAACAAAGCAAAAGACAGTGACTTAATAGTTGCATTTGGTAGCGGCACTGTTAACGATATCTGCAAATATGCAAGCTACCTCGAGAAAAAAGATTATATATCGTTCCCAACAGCCGCTTCTATGAATGGATATACCTCTGCAAATGCTTCAATATTAGTAAATGGATATAAAAAATCGTTCAAAGCACATCTTCCAAGAGCAGTATATATAGATATAGACATACTTGCCAATGCACCACTGCGTCTCACATTAAGCGGATTTGCAGATTTCATTTGTCGTTCAACAGTTCAGGCTGACTGGCTACTATCTCATTTGTTGCTTGGCACAGAATACAATGAATTACCTTTTACACTTGTTCGCGATTTGGAGCAAATTTTGCTAAGAGAGTATACGGCGCTTACTAAAAGAAGTAGAAAAGTGGTCCTATTACTTATGGAAGTTCTACTAATTTCAGGACTTGGAATGGTAATATCAAAAGGCAGCTATTCTGCAAGCCAAGGAGAGCATATGATAGCTCACGCAATGGAAATGGTAACAAGAGATCATTCCTTACTACATGGCGAAAAAATTGCTGTTACGACGATTACCATGGCTAATTTGCAGGAAAAGATATTATCAATACAAAACCCGATTATCAAACTGACCACTTTAGATGTAGAACATATAACTCAGTGCTTTGATAATATCGAATTTGTAAGAACTTTTGAACAGAAGCAAATTATGCAGCAAAAAATCCAAGAGATTATTTGTAAAGAATGGCATAATATTTCCAGTTTAATTAAGCAAAATTTACTACCTGCAAAACACCTGCAAAAAATATTTGAAGATCTATCAATTCCACACTTACCAGAGCACCTCAGTTGGAATAAAGAACAATATTGTAAAGTGGTCGATCTTGCGTTTACAACAAGAGATAGATTCACCTTTCTTGACTTAGCTAACTGCATAGAAGAAAGTTAAGTTTTGTAGTGAAATTCTGTCATTTAAAGAGATCATAGGCCAAAAGCTAAACCCTTTTCACAATCTCTTATCCATTGTCTCCTCACCTGAGTGGATATACAACTCATTCCAAGTAACTGACACTGGGTTTCACCAGTAGCACTGCTTTGCTAAACATAGTTTAGTTCGAGTGGCTGAGGAGGGACTTGAACCCCCGACCAAGAGATTATGATCCTCCTGCTCTACCAACTGAGCTACTCAGCCTAATTAAAAACCTTATTATACACACGATCTATATGTTTCGTATAATACTTCAAATCAAACAAAGATTCAAGTTTTTCCGAGTTAATAACCTTAAGTAAGGGTTTATCTTGTTTCAATTCGGCCAGAAAATCACTGTTGTTTTGTTTCACTTTCATTGCATTGCTCTGAACAATTTTATACGCCTCTTCCCTCGCCAAACCACTATTTACTAACTCAAGCAATACACGCTGTGAGAAAACTAAACCTTTTGAAGAATTTAAGTTCTTTTCAATGTTTTCCTTATTGATCACCAATTTATCTATCAAATCTGTTAATCGCACTAAAGCAAAATCCATTGTTATACAAGCATCAGGAGCAATGCATCTTTCCACAGACGAGTGTGATATATCACGTTCGTGCCACAATGCAACATTTTCTAACGCAGGAAAAACATAACTGCGTATTAAACGTGAGAGTCCAGTCAGATTTTCACTTAAAATAGGATTACATTTGTGTGGCATAGCAGAGCTTCCCTTCTGCCCCGTGGAAAAATGCTCAGAAATTTCGCCGATTTCAGTTCTTTGCAAATGACGAATTTCAACAGCAACATTTTCTATTGAGCTTGCAATCACTCCCAAAACTGAAAAGAACATAGCATGTCTATCACGAGGAATGACTTGAGACGATATGATTTCAGGTATGAGTCCTATTTCTTTCGCTACATATTCTTCAACAAACGGATCAACATTTGCAAAATTGCCTACTGCACCTGATATTTTACAAATTGAGATCTCTTTTTGCGCGCTAATTAATCTCTGATAATTGCGTTTAAATTCAGCATAAAATCTGGCAAATTTTATTCCAAGAGTTGTTGGTTCTGCATGCATTCCGTGACTGCGTCCAACACAAACAATATCTTTATAGTCCTCAGCTTTTTTTTTCAATGCTGCAAGTAAATTTTTTAGATTCTCGAGCAAAATATCACAGGACTCTTTCAGTTGCACCGCAAGGCATGTATCCAAAACATCAGAACTTGTCATTCCATAATGAAGATAACGAACATCAACTCCCGCTTTTTTAGCAATATATGTCAGAAAAGCTATAACATCATGTTTTACAATGGATTCAATTTCGTTGATACATTCAACATCAAATTCAATAGCACCAGAGAGGTTCTCAGCAATATTATTCGGAATCACTCCTAACTTTGCTTGAGCTTCACACGCTAATTTTTCTATTTTAAGCCATATATTAAATTTATTATTTCCCTCCCAAATGGAAGACATTTCTTTTCTGCTATAGCGGGGAATCATTTTTGATTTATTCCAATAATGGTGTCATTCCAGTGCGTGACACTGGAATCCAGGTATAAAAGTATTTGCAAATTATTCAATGGACAACGGATTCTAGAAGCATAAAATAATGTCCATGATGAAATAAACTGGATCCCAGTGTCACGCACTGGGATGACATGAGGGAAGCACTGGGATGACACCAGCTTAGCCATGGCAGACATTTCTTTTCGGCTATAACAAGGGATCATCTTTGATCAGCTATCATCACCATCAGCAGCTTCTTTATTCGCATCTTGCTCTGCCTCTTGTTGCTCAGACTTCTGATTTTGCAATTTTACTTGCCTTAGCTCATTTGCATCTGTTTCGGATTTCACGACGTATATAGTAATTGGTACTACTACTTCACTATGTAATTCTACGTTTACTTGGTATTCACCCAAGTTTTTGATGGTTACTCCACCAAAAGATAAACTACGGTGGTCTATCACATGTCCTTCTTGTAGTAAAATTTTCGCAATTTCACGTGTTGTTACAGAACCAAAAATTTTACCATCCTCTGAAGCTTGCTTTATCAATACCACAAACTTATCATGTAGTGACAATGCAAGCTCTTTTGCTACATTTAATCTTTTTATATTCTCTTCTTCCAGTAATAAACGTTGCTCCTCTAGCTTTGTTAAATTTTCCTTGGTAGCTTTCACCGCTTTTCTTTGTGGAAAAAGAAAATTACGTGCATAACCTGGTTTAACTTTGACAACTTCACCAAGCTTACCTAAAGTCCTTATATTTTCCTTTAAAATTATCAACATAAATTACCTAAACTTTTTTAGTACAGTAAGGAATAAGAGCTAAAAAACGTGCCCTTATGATCGCTAAGCGTAACTTCCTTTGTTTTTTTGCACATACGCCTGTTAATCTTCTAGGTAATATCCTACCATAGTCAGAGGTAAACTTGGATAATAAATCTATATTCTTATAATCTATGTCTTCATCTTTAGACGCAGCAAGAGGGCAAACTTTAGAACGCCTAAAGCCAGTCCTATTATTTACAGATACGTAAGAATTATTAAAACTATTTCGTCTTTTCATCATTATGCGCTTTGCTCCTCAATTTGTTTATTCATCATATGAGATTTACCTTCAAAAATTTTATCAACCTGCACAGGAAAGTGGCGAATAACGTTCTCATTAAGTTTCATTCTACGCATAAATTCATCCAGAATGCTTGCAGTAGAACTTATGCACATTATACAATAATGACCGCTCTTCATTTTATTTTTGTGATATGCAAAATCCAAAAGACCCCAATGTTCATACTTGATTAATCCTGATGCTTCAATGTTTTTCAAAAGCATTTCCAACGCTTTGCTCGATTGAGTTGGACCGTTTATTCTAAAATCTTTCAAAATATCTTGAAAAATCTTTATTAGATGTTCTGAAATACTTCTCTTCAAAGCATTTACTGCGTTATGGATAAACGCACTTTTAGTACTGCCTCCTAGAAATTTTGTAAAATCTTGCGTTATTCCTAAATCTTTTAGGTCATCTTTCAACTCTTTATCGATTTTTGACTTCACTTCTTTCAAATTTGAAAGATCTTCTTCCAATTCAACCCATAAAATTTTTGTAAGATCTTCCAAGAAATCAGAGTAAGCAACTAGACCTTCTTTAATGTTTTCAGCACGCACTTCTAACTCTTGTGTTGTAAGCTTGTCATTTCCTTTTTTCAGAATATCCCTGATTTGCTGGAACATAACATCTGCTTTAATATTTTTCAATGAAACAGCTAGCTCTTGGACCATTTCCTCTACTTCTTGCTGTAATAATCCTTGTTGTGTTATAAAAGTAAATTCATAAAGATTCACTATATCTTCCTTTAATACCGATTAAACATTTCATTATATAAAGCTTTTTTATATAAGCAAGTTATTTGTGTTAATTTCTACGCCTTTAATCCAGCTTAAGTTAGATATTTCATACATAACTTGAGGAGCAATTGAGTACGCACCTGGTAATAAGATGCTCACTTTATGTTTTTCGAGAAGAAGTCTTAGCATTATTTTGGTTCTGCCTTCATCTTTCAATATTGCGTTTAATTCCATAGCGGCTTTTTGCGAATCCGTGCACTCAGTGGTGAGAACTAATTCTTTTATTGTAGAAGCGATTCTTTTTGTAAACTCAGATATATCCTTGCCTGCTAATCTTGTCGTATTTTCCGAAGCTTCAAGATCAATTATCACAAATGTTCCTGGTGAAAATAAATCTCTTTTTTCTTCTATTATTTCATTATTATAGAATGCTATTTCAGAAACGTTATGGGGATCGGAAAGTGTGAGGATAACAAACCTTCCACGCTCTGAAGTTCTCATACGTGCATTTAATATTACCCCAGCAGTTTTTGCTGTTCTATTTTCTCCGATAAACCCAATATTTAACTTTTCCAGAAGAATTCTAAATTTTTCAAGTGGATGATTAGTTAAATAAAATCCTAGTGAAAATAACTCATGCTCTAATTTTTTCTCTTCATCAAAATCTTCCACATTCTCAAGTTTCGGTTTGAGGACATCAAGGCTACCAAACAAAGCAGCTTGACTTGATTCTCTATCCTGTTTGTTTTTATTTGCAAAGTAAATCAGCGTGTCCATTGACTCATATAGCTGCTTTCTGTTCTTATGCACGCTATCGAATGCTCCGGATTTAATCAGGCTTTCTAGCGCTCTCTTATTTATTATATGACCTGAATTTTGAATGAATTCCCATATGTCCTTACAAGCGCTTGAACGTACGTTCACTATTCCTTCCGCTATAGAAAAACCAACATTCCTCAAGGCAGCAATACCATAACGTATGCGTTCGTTCTCTATTGAGAATTCAGCTTTAGATTTGTTTATATCAGGTGGAAGAACGGTAACGCCACTAAACTTTGCTGCATGATAAAATAAATTCAGTTTATCTCTATCATCAATATTCAGATTCATTAGTGCTGTAAAAAATTCTAATGGATAATTAGCTTTAAGGTAAGCCGTTTGATAAGATATAACCGCATATGCTGCAGCATGAGATTTATTGAACCCATAACCAGCAAATTTTGCAACAAGGTCAAAGATATAACTTGCTCTGTCATAATCAACGCCATTTTTTGTTGCCCCTTGGACAAAAAGTTCACGTTGTTTATCCATCTCTTCCTTGATTTTCTTACCCATGGCACGTCTCAGCAGATCTGCTTCCGCTAAGCTATACCCGGAAAGAATACGGGCTATTTCCATCACTTGTTCTTGGTAAATTATTACCCCAAATGTCTCTTTTAATACTTCCTCAAGTAACGGATGAATATAATCTGGCTTTTCAAGTCCATGTTTTCTTGCAACATAAGTTGGAATGTTATCCATAGGTCCTGGACGATAAAGGGAAATTAAAGCGATAATATCTTCAATGCAGTCCGGTTTTAATTTAATTAAAGCTTCTCTCATTCCCGAACTTTCAAGCTGAAACACTCCAATTGAATCACCGCTTGAGAGTATCTCATAGGTTTTTTGGTCATTTAAAGGAACTGAAGAAATATCAATCTTTTTTCCATCACGATTAATTAAACGACATACATGATCTATTAGCGTTAGCGTACCAAGCCCAAGAAAATCAAATTTTATTAGCCCAGCTTTCTCCACATATTTCATGCTGTATTGAGTGATTGGCAGAGCCGAATTTGGATCGTAGTACACAGGAACAAAATTTTCCAACTTTTGATCACATATTACAATTCCAGCAGCATGGGTTGAAACGTGACGATATATTCCTTCAAGCTTAAGAGATATATCAAGAAGCTTTGCAATTACCTCATCACTATCCCGCTCTTTCTGCAGGTTTTGATCAAACTCTATCGCTTGTGATAAAGTTACAGGATTTACTGGATTAAATGGAACCATTTTAGATATTTTATCCACTTGAGAGTAAGGCATTTGCAATACTCTACCAACATCACGCAATACTGCCCTTGCTTGCAATTTTCCAAAAGTGATTATTTGAGCAACATAACCGTACTTTTTCTGAACATAATCAATAACCAGGTCCCTTTTCTCTTGGCAGAAATCGATATCAAAGTCAGGCATCGATACACGATCAGGATTCAAAAATCTTTCAAATATTAGGCCAAACTTTATTGGATCAAGGTCTGTAATCTGCAAGCCCCAAGCAACAATTGATCCAGCACCAGAGCCTCTTCCTGGACCAACTGGAATGCCATTTGCTTTGCTCCAACGGATAAAGTCAGAAACTATTAGAAAATACCCGGAATAATTCATTGAAGTTATTACGCTTAGTTCGTAATTTAGCCGATCGTAGTATTGTTTAAGGTCTATGTCTGTCTCATTCGTAATGCGGAATTCTAATCCCGCAACTGCCTGCTCCCTCAGTTCTTCATTCTCAGTTTTATTTTCTCTACAAGGAAATTTAGGCAGAATAGGCTGCCTGCTTCTTGGCATGTAAGAGCACCGCTTAGCTATTACTAAAGTGTTATGAATTGCTTCAGGAATATCACTGAACAGCTCCTCCATTTCTGCCACAGATTTGAAATAATGCTCAGAGGTTAGCTTTTTCCTGTTATTTTCGAGAGCATAACTACCCTCTGATATACACGTTAATATATCATAAGCTTCATAGTCAGATCTATTTGTAAAGAATACATCATTTGTTGCAACCAGTGGTATATTGTGCTGATAAGCAAAATCTATTAAAGTTTCTTCAAGCTCTAGCTCCTTGCTCAGCCCATGACGCTGCAATTCAACATATAAATGACCATTAAATGCTGAAAGCAGTTTTTCAACCGTTTCTTTATCTTGCCCCAACAATAGTTGAGCCAAACATCCACCGGTTAAAGCGATCAGACCCGTACTTAAATTCAATAGCTCATCAAAATCAACGTAAGGAATATCGCTGTTATTCTTGCGCTTTCTAAAAGACTCACTCACCAAAGTGACTAAATTAGTGTACCCTTGCTCATTTTTTGCAAGCAATAATATAGGTAAATTTTGTTCTGAATGTTTAACTATAATATTGCATCCTATTATTAGCTGTATTCCCCTACTTGCCGCATATTCTGCAAACTCAAGTGAACCAAATAAATTACCTGAATCAGTAATTGCAACCGCTGGCATTTTATTTCGCAAACAAAGGCCGATCAGCTCCTCAATTTTAACCGAGCTTTCAAGCAGCGAATAAACACTATGAACACGTAAGTGTATGAACATAAGAAACTTTAGATCAACAAAAAAGGATAACATTAATTTACTCATGAGAACATAATTTTCATGAGAACAAAAGCCTATAAAATTCTAAAATTAAAATACAAAAACTTACTTGACACCCTTCGCCAGCGCCCTTATCATGATAGTGAAGCTATTGTATTTGCTTTCGCCAATCTGCAGATTAAAAGGTAAGGATTACTTAATGTATCGGCGTCTTATGTTCAATTTTTTTGCAGTATATAGATACTGTATGTCTTTACAAAACTTCATCTACATCTAGATTTTTATCTAAATAAGCTGAACGCGCTTATAAAGCGTTACAAGACATCAAAAAATGCCAATACTCGACAGAGATAGTAAAAGACTAGCTAACTCGGGGATTCTTTGTCTTTTTTTCTGCTTAGTAAATTTCTTAAACATTTGCAGCGTAGGTTAGTTGCAATTAAAAGCAGCTAAATCTTGCTTGTCAAGCGTTTAAAACATAAAAAACGCCAATATTTTAAAGCGGATAATAACCACGGGGCTTCTTTTGCCTTTTTTTTTATTTGGTAAATTTCTTAATGTTTATGGCTAAACGACAACCGTCATCCCGCTGCTTGTTAGCGGGATCTCTTGTTAGCGGCTGAGATACCGCGAATGAATCGCGGTATGACGGTTCGTGGCGGCGTGACGATAAGCTCGTCATCCCGCTACGTGTTAGCGGGATCTATGTTAAGGTATGACGGTTAAGTAAGGGATCTATGTTAAGGGATACCGCGAATGAATCGCGGTATGACGTAGGGATTGCATTAGCTATAATTCTTTAGTTTTCACTTTTCTTTTAACCTTGCAATGATATTTTCTTTGCCGATAAAAATTAATAGTTTAGCGAGCTCTGGTCCTGTTTCTGTTCCTGTTAAAGCTGAACGCAACTGCGTAAATAGGTTTTTTGCCTTTATATCCACTGTTTGTCGAATAGTTTTGACCCATTCTGACAACGTGTTTTCATTACAATCACCTTGGGGCAATGCATTGAACGCAATTTTTATAAGCTCCTTATCAAGAATCACAGGCTCTATATCAGATTTGCATATTTTCCACCACTTGGCCACCTCAGAAAACCTTTCTATATTGTTCCTTATAAAATACCAAAACTCTGAGGAGTCCACTCCAATTTGATTTAAACGGTCTTGCACCATTTCAAATGGCATTTGTTGCAGAACTTTGCTATTTAGCTTATATATTTCACTCAAGCTGAATTGTACAGATGCTGAGCTAAATTTTTTAATATTAAATGAATCAATCAAAGATTGCATACAGGCACAAGCTTCAATTGGATTGGATGTTCCGAGCTTCACTAAATAACTAACTAGTGCCATCGGTTCAATTTCATCTTCTTTTATAGATTTGATATCTAGCACACCGGCTCGCTTGGATATCTTGCTATCATCAAAATGTAGCAGAGAAAGGTGAGCAAATGTAGGGATTTTCGCTTTTAATGCTTTAATCATTTGGAGCTGAACTGCGGTATTAGTTACATGATCTTCCCCGCGTACAACATGGGTTACATTAAAGTCAACATCATCAATAACAGAAGGTAACATGTATGTGTAAATTCCATCTTCTCTTTTTACCACAGGGTCACTTATGCTACTGGTTGCAATATTTATTTCACCTTTAACTTCATCATTCCATTTAACAACCTCATTTCTATCCAACTTAAATCTAAAATGTGGTCTTCTTCCTTCTTGCTCATAACTAATTTTCTCTTGCTCAGTTAGAAGTAACGCGCTTCTGTCATATACAGGGGGAAGTCCTTGTTTTAACTGCAATTTTCGTTTAATGTCTAACTCTTCTCTTGTTTCATAGCATGCATAAATATGCCCTTCTTTTATTAACTGCAAAAACACCTCATTGTAACGCTCAAAGCGCTCTGATTGCTTGAAACTTGCATCCCAATTGATACCAATCCATTTCAAATCTTGTATGATATCATTTATATATTTGACATCTGAACGCTGAAGGTCAGTATCATCAAAACGGAGTAAAAATTTTCCATTTTGATTGCGTGTGTACATCCAACAAACCAAGGCAGTTCGTACGTTTCCTACGTGGAGGTAGCCAGTTGGGCTTGGAGCGAATCTTGTTAGCATTTAAACAGCAATATTGTTTACTCTAATTTATTTTAATTTTATATAAATATATGGCTAAAGCAAGTGAGATCTGCTAATACAATTGAGCGAGAGAAGAATAAGTATGGCTATAGCATTGTGGCACCTTTGATATTTGATGGATTAAGACCATATGATAAATTCAAGAAAATTCACAGCTTGACGACAAAGGCTAATGTAGCATTATATTGGTATCATGACTAACTTAGAAAAGATGAGAGAAAAACTGCAAGATCAAATAAATTATCATAATGTTTTGTATCACCAAAAAAATAAGCCAGAAATAAGTGATGCTGAATATGATGAACTGAAGAAAAAGTTAGCTGAAATAGAGCCAGAAATTTATGCAACACAAGATAGTGTTGGTGCTCCACCTGATGAGAGGTTTTCTAAGGTGGAACATCAAGAACCTATGCTTTCTCTTGAGAATGCTTATGATGAACAAGGTGTAGAGAAATTTTTGTCTAAAATAAAGAGGTTTTTAATTGAGGACAAAATAGAGATATTATGTGAGCCAAAAATTGATGGGTTGTCGTTTTCTGCAATTTATGAGGATGGAAGATTTGTTAAAGCTGCAACTCGAGGTGATGGTTTTGTAGGGGAAGATGTCACTCACAATGTTGCAACAATAAAAGGCTTTCCTAAGTTTTTGCAAGGTGTGCAAGGAAGACTAGAAGTAAGAGGTGAAATATACATCGGTAACAGCGACTTTTTAAAGTTAAATGAAAACGATGAATTTGCCAATCCTCGAAATGCAGCCGCTGGTTCTCTGAAGCAATTGGATGCAAACATTACAGCAAGTAGACCACTTAGATATTTTGCTTATTCTTTAATTGGTGGAGCAGAGAAAAGTCAAAGTGAGGTACTAAATAAGCTTGAGGCACTTGGTTTTTGCGTAAATGAGCATCAGTCCTTAACGAGTAGTTTAGATGGAATGCTGAAGTTCTATAACGAGGTCTATAACTGTCGCTATAACTTGGATTATGATATTGATGGAATAGTCTATAAAGTAAATGATTTGGTACTACAAAATCGTCTAGGGAATACTCACAAAGCACCGCGCTCAGCACTTGCATACAAGTTTTCTGCGGTTTATGCAAAAACAAAGTTAAATAAGATATTTATACAGGTGGGCAGAACAGGGGTTTTAACTCCAGTTGCAGATTTAGTGCCAGTCAATATTGGTGGGGTGCTAGTTAGTAGAGCAAGTCTGCATAACCAAGATGAGATAAAACGTAAAGACATAAGAGAGGGAGATATTGTAACAATCAAAAGAGCAGGTGATGTAATTCCCCAGATCGTTGAAGTAAGCAGAGATTCTCGTCTTCCAAATACACCTGAATTTGTGTTTCCTGAAGTATGCCCTGAATGTGGTAGTAAAGTACGTCAGGTTGAGGGAGAGGCGGCAGTAAGATGTCCTGAGGAATTTGCCTGTAAAGCTCAAATAATAGAAAAACTAAAGCATTTTGTATCGAAAGATGCATTTGACATTGTTGGCCTTGGTGATAAGCAGATAGAGTTTTTTTACGACCTTGGTCTGATAAAACAAATCCATGATATTTTTACTTTAGAAGAAAAATTGGATGAATTTAATCTGGAAGGACAGTCTGGCTGGGGCGAGAAATCTATAGCTAATTTGTTAAATTCTATACAAAGCAGAAGGGTAATAACTCTAGATAGGTTTATATTTTCTTTAGGTATTAGATTTATTGGTCAAGTTGCAGCAGAATTGCTTGCAGATTATTATGTTTCTTATAATAACTGGTATAATTCGATGATTGAACTGTCATCAGATAATACTGAGCTAGTCAGTATAGACGGCATAGGAAAAAAAGTGGCTGAATCTTTGGAATCATTTTTTTCTAAGGAACATAACATCAAAATGTTAAATGATCTTACTGCTTGTCTTCAAATTCTTCCTGTGAGCTCCAACTCTAGTAACTCTGTTTTAAATAATAAAATTATAGTGTTTACTGGTAAGCTACTTGCTATGAGTAGAGGAGAGGCAAAAGTAAGAGCCAAAACTCTGGGAGCAAAGGTCAGCTCACATCTTTCTGCTAAAACTGACTACCTAATTGCAGGAGAAAAACCAGGATCCAAATATAAAAAGGCAGTGGAATTAGGTGTAGAAATTTTAGATGAAGACCAGTGGCATAAAGTGATAAGTTTGGGAGTGTTCAAATGAAACTTGGATTGTATATTAAATCAAAGTTGCAAGACTATTTAGAGAGTAGCCAATTCTTTCCATCCAAGAATCATTTTATTGACTTGCCTCAATTTTTCAACAGAAGGCAAGTCTTCTGTGCTGAGCGGTAGGCGGACAGTTTGATGTTCTATAAGACCAATATCATGCAAAAGTGCTTTAGTAGGTATTGGGTTGCTGGCAGTAAATAACGCTTCGCAAGCCTGTTGCCAGATATCTGCCTGAGGGTTCCTGCCATTGAGGCACTTCTTAACATATTCATGTGCTACATATGGCCAAACATTGGAAGCAACGGAAACCAGGCCAGCCGCACCATAAGCGGCCATATCGGATATCATATTATCATCTCCACAAAAGACCTCAATATTTGGTGCAACTTTCTTATACTGAGCTAAAGTATCAACAGTGCTACTTGAATCTTTGATAGCCCAAAATTTTTCGTGACTAGATAAGTTGCGTACAGTTTCAGCGTGAAGATTTATTCCTGCTCTTGATGGAATATTGTAAAACATAACCGGCACATGTGCTTTCTCAAGCAGCTTTTCAAACCATAAAGTCTGCCCCATAATTCCGGGCTTTGCATAAATGGGAGTTGTCATTAGATAGCCATGAATAGGCATACCCTTGCAAAAATCAAGCCATTCAAGAGTCTGATATAGATTCACTCCTGGTACGCCAATTATAATTTTCGTATTTAATTTTAGCTTACATACGAATTCAACTAATGTACGCTTTTCAGAATCAGTAAGCGATAGGCTCTCACCTGTGCTACCCAGCAACACTACGCCATTTTCAGCTTTAACTTGCATTGTCAGTAAACGCTGCAAACTGCTATAATCTATACTATCTCCATTGCAATTAAAAGGAGTAACACAAGCAGTCCATAAAAATGTAGATTTCAATTTAAATTGTTAAAATGGTATTTCATCGTCGAGTAGTTCATCTTTTATATCGTTGTCAAAACTTTCGTGTTTATCTTTTTGTTCTGTTTCACCTTGTTTGTATTCACTTGGCTTGTAATCAGAATTTGGCGCACTATTTCGTGAATCCAAGAGAGTAAGAGCGCTATTAAAATTATATAGAACCACCTCTGTTGTGTATCTTTCACCACCGTTTTGGTCAGTCCATTTTCTAGTTCTCAAAGAACCTTCAACATAAACTTTACTGCCTTTGCGTGCAAAATCTTTGACGATTTTTACTAATCCTTCACTAAAAATTACGATATTATGCCACTCTGTCTTTTCAGAGCGCATACCGGAAAGTTTGTCAGTCCAACTTTCAGACGTGGCTATTGAAAAACTTGCCATTTCTTTTCCATTTTGTGTAGTCCTAATTTCAGGATCTTTTCCTAAATTACCAACTAGTATGACTTTGTTTATGGTACCACCAGACATAATTATGCTCTAAATAAATCCTTTTATTATCTTATGTGAAAATACTATTGTCAAATTTAATTAAAAGTGCGCTTGGAGGGATTCGAACCCACGGCCTTTGCCTCCGGAGGGCAACGCTCTATCCAACTGAGCTACAAGCGCATATATATTTAAGTTATTTAATAGATAAGCCATCCAAGTCAAATTTTTGTTTTGGATAAAGCGTAAACATAATACTCCCATATCCAAAATATACATTTTGAGAATCATTCGCATGCTTTTTTATTGCTTTTTGATCTACGGTCCATACAAAAGTTACATAATTTTCAGTGACTGAGTGCACTTTTAAATCCTTAGTATTTATAAACAGTTTTCCATTTACCCATATTTTCCATGTATCGGGAGAAAGATATAAAATTGAGTCTAAACTCACTACCTTACAGTTGAAATTATCTGATACCTCCTCTTTTACAGCTCTTGAAGATCGTAAATTGAACTTTTCCATTTCATTGACCATTCTATTAACTGGCTCTTCATCAAAAAAAATGCTTTTTACGTTACTATATTGTGACAAAACGTCAAAGTCACTTTCCACTGCTTCTCTTATTATATCGTCCCGATCTGTATAGCTTAGTTTTTGATTGTTGATAAAGAAACACTCTTTTGCACGCAAATTTGCTATATCAATAAAATCGTCGATTTCTTGATTGCCAACTTTAAGAATACTTTCAAAATATCTTTTTTCTATCATCATTCCATACTGAGAATGATGACAAACCATTTCATCATTACCTTGTTTTTCTATATATACGCATAAATTTCCACTATTTAATCCTAATATTTTATGCTCAATAAAATCTTCATTGCCAATATATTGTCGGCAAGAATACTCCTTACAAATTTCTATGCTTTCTTCACAACTGCAATATGCATTAACATTGGAAATGAGTAGCGTAAAAATAAAAAACAGCTTTATGTTCATCACCTTATCTACTTAATATAGTATACCAATCAAAGACTATATTAGCTCTCACTATCTCTATCATATTACCATTCAAAATCTGATTCATAGTTGCAGCATCAATATTTCTCTGCTTATTTAAAATAAGAGATTTGATCATAACATAACCGGGCAGATTTGGAATAGACTGTAGAAATAAAAAAATATGCTTATCGCTGATTGAGCTTAAATTTAGGACCACTTCACTTTTTATTACTTTTGTGCGTTCACTTTTGTTGTGGAGCTCAACTTCTTCGGGTATAGAAATTGATATTTCAGGTTCTAATATATAGTGCTTTTTATATAACTTGCTAAGCTCGAAATTTAAATTTGCAATGTATCTGCTACTATGTAAATTTGAAGAAGAAATTTTTTTCCATAAATCTAGGTTTTTATTTAGAACAACTTCCTTTTTTTGAATTCCAGTAATCTGTAAATTAATAGAACGTATTTTATCAATCGCAATTTGGTTTTTATTATAAATCTTTTCGTTATAGATAACAACATATGTTAATAACCCTATTAATCCAACAGATAATAACAAATACGATATAAACTGAATTGTAGCTTTTCTTTTTAATTGAGAGATAGTCATTAATCTACATTGCCTCTCCTATTTCAACATCAATAGATAGATTTTGCTCTTTAGCAGCAGGTAAGCTAGAAATATTAATGTCATAGGTACGAAAATTATCGTTTAAATTTTTTCGTAGTTTCTCGTATTGATGAGAAATATTTTTACCGGATTGAAAATTAAACTTTAAAGTTGTGGTAATATAACTTTTTGCCTCATTATAATTCCATTCAAATGATCGAAGCTCTATACCTGGTATTTTTAACTTTTCTACATACTTAACTTGTGTAAGAGGAGAGTATTCTATTTTTGATAAAATATTATTGATATTAATAAAATCATAAATTTCATCTATTTTTTTTACATTATAGCTTTGGCTAAGTTTTGTTAATTGGTTATTTAAGGTGTTCTGCTTTGCTGATAAATTATCAGCGACATTGAAATTTGAATACAAATTTAGCAAACAAAGGGTGTTTGTTATAACTAAAACCAGGGCGAAGTATAGAAAAATTCGAGGAGAGTTTAAATAAAGGTAATTGAATAGATAAAATTCTTTAGTTTCCTTTGTATTAAAAATAGCTGCTAATTTATTCTTAAAGCTATGAAACAAAATTATGGTATCGCAAAAGTTATCTTTTTCACTTATAGCTAGTTCTGCTCCTAATAGTTTGCCTAACTCATATGGAGTTAATATGTTCACACTGTTCTCTGAAAAATTTATGACTGATAAACTAGCTTTGATATCTTCTGACACTATGATACAAAGGTCGATAGGGTTATTTTTTTCAAACCCAAACTTAGTTAAGGATCGAATAGTATCTTGCACTTCCTGATATATTCCACCAGCGATAATTCCTGGTAAATTATCATTAGTAAATGATGTTAAGCGCGTAAATACCATTTTATTCTCTTTAAGAACCACTTGTCTATAGCCTCCCGTTTTAGTTGCAGCAACTATAATTTTCCAATTATTAGGATCTTTATGTAGAATCTTTTTTGTTATATTACTTATTTCTATAGGAAACATTAATATTCCCTTAAAGTTGGAGCCTATCTCAATAAACACATTCAACCAATATTCTACTAAATGCTTTGCTTTTGATGAAACAAGAAGATAGCACCAGTTTTGATTGAATTTGTTTGGCTTCTCAACCAAAAAAACTGAACTTATGTCATTATTACGAGAAAAATGCTCCATCTTTGTTTTTGCTGATAGATAGGCACTAATCTTGTTTGCCCTTGTAATAAACTGTAGCGAGTAATTTTGATCTGCATGATTAAGCACCAGGTATAAAGGTGCTTTTTTATCTGACGAAAGACATGAAATTAAATCGGAAACTGCTTTATCGTTTTTGCCCTTAACAAAATACCTTTTATTTAAAGTATTATTTTTAAAATATAGTAACATTATGCCTTCTTCTCCAATAGAAAGCATAAACTTACTTTTGGATTTTGAACTAAACATATTAACAAAGCATATACTTATCTAGAATTAAAAAGGCAATTTATTGAAATTCATTAAACGTTAGAGGGAAATATTGTTATAAATTTTCGCAGCAACATTATTTATATTATAATTTTTTTATAAAATTACCACTAATATTAAGTTATTTAGATAACAAATTAAGAAAATTCATTAAGACGAATTTGTTGTTTTTCAAATTGTAGGTAAACCTAAGCCACTTTGGCTATATCTGCCGATTGACTTTAATTAATAAGAGTTATTAATCTATTTACTATTCTTGTAATATTATTTCTAATGGTAAAGAAATATATATTTTTCTGGAACAGTTGTTATTTCAGATACAGAATTTATTGTAAGTATAGCTCTTTTTACAATAATCCGAACAGAACGTAATATGCTACTGGCCTGCTATAGCCATAAACACATATCTTATCGCATTCGGACTATTATAAGAAAGGCTATAAACTAACCATTTGCTGAAGAGCGCTCATCTTCTGTGGTACTTGATGATGGAGCAACTAATTTGCTCAAAATCTCATCTTTTGGTCCCATAGCGTAAATGACACCATCTGACATGAGGATCACCTTATCAACTACGGACAATAACGGTAGCTTGTGAGTGATGATAACAGTAGTAGTATTTTGTTTTCTTGCAATGCCAATTGCATTAATTAAGCATGCCTCTCCATTGCTATCTAAGTTAGCGTTTGGTTCATCAAGTACTAAAAGTTTTGTGTGACCATAAAAAGCTCTGGCAAGTCCAAGAAGCTGTTTTTGGCCGCCAGAGAGCGTTACTCCTCCAGGACCTCCTATTGTTGTATCATATCCATTTGGTAAGCTTAGTATTAGTTCATGTATTCCTGCAATTTTTGCTGCTTTGATTATTTCTTCAGGATTTGGATCTGGCCTCATGCGAGCAATATTAGCTTTGACACTAGTGTTAAATAACTCAATATCCTGAGGTAAGTAGCCAACATAATTACCAAAATTTTCTCGATTCCAAGTATATACATCAGCGCCATCTAGTCTGACTACACCAGATATTGGCTTCCATACACCAACAGTTAATTTTGCGATAGTGGATTTACCAGAAGCACTTGCACCAATAACACCAACTACATCTCCAGGATCTATAATGAATGATATTCCTTTTACTGTCGGCTTATTGCTTCCATAAGGAGTAAAAAATACTCTATCAAATTCCAATTTTCCTTCAGGTTCTGGTAGAGCCATCGTTTGCTCTCTTTTTGGCGATGTTAATATAAGTCTTTGTAGCCTTCCATATGACATTCTAGCCTGATTTAAAAACTTCCAAGTATGAACCGCAGCATCAAATGGTGCTAATACTCTACCCATTAAAATTGAAGCAGCGATGATGCTACCGGCAGTCTTATGAGCTGTGATTGCAAGTAATGCACCTGTTCCAATCACTGATATTTGCAGAGTTGAGCGCAAAAATTTAGTGATTCCAGTAATTACATTAGAGCGATTTTGTGCTTTAATTTGCATTGCTCGGTTCTGATCATTTCGTTTACACCAATCAGAGACTATGAATTCTGACATGCCCATAGCTTCAACCACTTCTGCATTTCTTGTTGCAACATCTATAGCATTGATATTCCGTATAGTTTCTTCGTTGGTTTCTTGTAATATTCGTTTAGTGGCAAGTTCATTCCATATTGCCATAGAGACTAATATAATAATTCCAGTAATAGCTATAAACCCCGTGGAGGTATGTATCATGAAAATCACAACAAGGTAAATTAACGACCATGGAGTATCAAACAGTGAGAATATACCATTTCCTGTAATGAAATTTTTTATCACTCCGAGATCTCGTATTGCTTCACCACTTGAAGTTGAGCTCTGCACTGACGTTAGCCTGATTGACCTTACTATCAGATCTGGTGTTGCAGTTTTATCGATCCAATCACCTATTTTTGCCATGGCTAAATATCGACAAGTTTCAAGCATTGCAGAACATGCAAATGCAGATAAAGTGATAATTGTCAGCATAGTTAGTGTTGATACACTTTCGCTCGATATCACCCGATCAAGCACTTGAGAGGTATAAAGTGGTAGGAATAACATTAATAAATTGATTCCCGCACTAAACCAAAAGATAAACCAAAATGCACTTTTGCATTTTTCTAGGCAAACATATAGAGTACTTTGCTTCAATTCTTTTTTTATTGATGGCGTAATTTCCACAATCTTCCTCTTAATTTGATTACATGCACCATATACAATTTTTATTACAAAAATATTAATAACGGTAGTTAGCTTACTTTAAGTGAGTAAAATATTAATATATGTGAATAGGAAATATAAACAATGGTAAAAAGAAGTATAGTTAATATTTCCTTCATTGCCTATAGCGAAGCTACGTCATACCGCGATTCATTCCATAGCTGTACGAACATTCATTTTTGAAGGTAAACTGCACAGCAAATGGTGTCATGAAAGTAGCTGACACTGGGATGGCTTTGTTGCATCGCTACTTATGAAAGGCTAACTATAATTAGGATTATAAGCAACTTATTGAAAATCTTGTTTTTTTGCAATCAATCTAATCAAATTTAAGAATAGTAATTTGTTATTTATATTAATAAATTTAATTCTATTGAAAATAGCTAAAGCATTGAAATTCTTGAATTTTAGCCGGATTAGTGAGTGGTAGTGAAATTTCTTTTACTCAAATTTAGGTATTCACTGACCGTTCTTGTTATAAATACCAGAATAATAAGCTACTGATATTCTCCACCTTTTTTATCTTTAATCCATCATAGCTAGCGATGCAACAAAGCCCACCGATTCATTCTACTGCAACGCAGAAAATTCGTACAATTGTGCATAATATGGGGCTTCTGGCTACATTTTTCTATTGAACTCACCTTTTCTCTATGTGACAGATTTCGTATTAAATTTTAAATTTAATGCGCCTAGATATACAAGCATTCCTAGCAAAACCATAGGTATAGAAAGCAACTGCCCCATAGTTAAATCAAGCCACAAATAGCCAATTTGATAGTCTGGTTCGCGAAAAAACTCAACGAAAAAACGTGCTATTCCATACCACATAACTGCAATACCAGTTAACGCACCGTGATACAGTCTTATTCTAGTTAAGAAAAACAGTGAATTTGCAACTGCAAAAAGTAGCAGTCCTTCAAAAAGTGCCTCATAAAGCTGGCTTGGATGATGCAGCAAATTATCACCACTCTCTGGAAATACCATACCCCATGGCATAGTTGTAACTCTGCCAAATAACTCTCCGTTTATAAAATTGCCTATGCGACCTAAAAATAAACCTATGGGAACTCCGCAAGAAACTAGGTCCAGTGCATAAAATATAGGAATGTTATGTCTTCTGCAGGAGATTATTACTGCAAGCAAAACTCCTATAGCACCGCCATGAAATGACATCCCTCCTTCCCAGGTCTTCAATATCTCGATAGGGTTGCTTATATAAAGAACTGGATCATATATCAATACGTAGCCAAGTCTACCTCCAAGGATAATACCTATAATAGTGGCTGTTAATAACGAATCGTAAAAATTCTTAGTAAATATTTTTTGGTCATCTAGCCTATGTAAATACCAATATGCAAACACTATACCCAAAACGTAGGCTAAGGAATACCAATATATAGAAACAGGACCGATGCTGAAAATTACTGGATTTAAAGACATATTTTGCTATAAATTATTTTTAGACAATCTACTTTTTTCACGATCCCACTCTCTCTGTTTTATGGTTGCTCTCTTATCGTAGAGTTTTTTTCCTTTTACAATGGCAATTTTAGTTTTTGCAAATCCTTTATCGTTAAAATAGACCGAAAGCGGCACAACAGTTATCCCAGCAGTCTTGATTTGACCAATTAGTTTATTTATCTCCTTTTTATGCAAGAGTAATTTACGTTCCCTTTTTGGTTTATGATTTTTGCGGTTCGCAGCTTTATATTCTGCAATATGCATATTGTGCAGCCATACTTCGCTATTCTTTTCAACAACGTAGGCGTCGGAAATATTTACTTTTCTTTCTCTTAGCGATTTAACTTCACTGCTTAATAAGACCATACCCGCTTCAAATTCTTCTAAGATGAAATATTCAAACCTTGCTTTCCTATTTTCTGCAATAACTTCCATATCTAAAGATATCTTTAAGCTTCAATATATTACAGAGTTTTTGACTTAATTCATAATAAAACAGTTATCCCAATAAATATAAGGTGCCAGGCTAGTCTGATAGCAACAGGATAACAAAAATCAAGTAAGTGCTTTTTCTGTCTCTCTAGGCACAAGTTCCTTTACTTCTTTCATTTCAGTTTTAGGCTTTGACATTATATATTGACCAGCACCAACTATGAGCGCAGATCCTGCAGCTAGTCCAATTATTGCTGGTACAGATAGGGCAGTAGCAAATGCAAGTGCAACACCAACTATCACTGCAGTTACAAAACACACAATAATACCTTTTACAATTGCATTTTTTGCAGATTGTTCTTTTTCTTTCACAATTGCATTTTTTCCAATTTGTTTTTCTTCCTTTTTCTCTGGAAGCTGCATTACATCTTTATTTTCAGTAAGATCCTTTGGCGTTTTTTTATTCTCATTTTTTAACGTTTGCTTTTTTTCCGCTTCCTCTAAAAGCTGAATTATACCTTGATATTTAGTAAGGTCTCTTGGCGTTTTTCCATCAACATCTTTTAATGAAGGGTCTGCTTCAGTGTGTAGCAGAACTTCCACCACTTTTATTTTGCCATTTTCAGCAGCAAGATGTAAAGGAGTACGTCTATCACCATTGTTTGCATTAACCTCTGCTCCTTTTGCGATTAGAGTTTTTAGTACATCTTCGTGGCCATTTTTAGCAGCAAGATGTAAAGGAGTACGTCTATCACCATTTTTTGCATTAACCTTTGCTCCTTTTGCGATTAGAGTTTTTACTATATCTTCGTGGCCATTTTCAGCAGCAACATGCAAAGGAGTCCATCTATCAGCATCCTTTATATTAACATCTGCTTTCTCAACTAGAATTTTTACTACCTCTATGTGGTTATTTTCAGCAGCAAGATGTAAAGCAGTACATCTATCATCATTTTCTGCATTAACCTTTGCTCCTTTTTTGATTAGAGTTTTTACTATATCTTCGTGGCCCTCTCTGGCTGCAAGATGTAAAGGAGTCTCGTCCACAATACCTTCTGCATTAACATCTGCTTTCTCAACTAGAATTTTTACTACCTCTATGTGGTTATTTTCAGCAGCAAGATGTAAAGCAGTACATCTATCATCATTTTCTGCATTAACCTTTGCTCCTTTTGCGATTAGAATGTCTACTACATCTTTATGGCCCTCTCTGGCTGCAAGATGTAAAGGAGTACATCCATCATCATCTTTTGCATTAACGTTTACTCCTTTATTTAATAGGTTTTTCACCTCCTCCTCATTATTATGTTTAACAGCTGAATGCAAAGCTTTGATGTTCTCTTGTGCCTTTAATAGAGCTCCTTTTACCACTTCATGGCCTTTTTGAGAAGCAAATGTTAAAGGAGTCCATTTATAATGGTCTTTCGCATTAACATCTGCTCCTTTTTCAATTAGAGTTTCTACTATATCTTTGCGGCCATTTGCAGCAGCAAGATGTAAAGAAGTCCACCCATCACTATTTTTTGCATCAACGTTGATTCCTTCTGCTTTTGATAGAACTTGTACTATCTCTTTGTGGCCATTTGTAATAGCAAGATGTAAAGGAGCCCATCCTTTATCATTTTCTGCATTAACATTTGCTCCTTTTCCAATTAGAGTGTTTACTACATTTTTGTGGTTCTTTTCAACAGCAAAATGTAAAGAAGTCCATCCATCACCATTTTTTGCATCAACAATTGCTCCTTTTCCAGTTAGAATGGTTACTACATCTTCGTGGCCATAGTGAGCAGCAATATGTAAAGGAGTAATTTTATTATCATGTTCTGCATTAATATCTGCCCCGTTTTCAATCAGAGCTTTTGCTACATTTGCATAGTTCCAATAAGAAGCAAGATGTAACAATTTGACTTTCTTAGAATTTTGACCACAAGATATAGTAAATATGTAATTTATGCCAGATCCACTATCGTTGTCAGGTTTACTCTTTTCCCACTCTTGACATAAATCTGGATCTTCTTCTTGTAACTTAGCTTTTATTTTTTCAACTATATTGTCCTTGCTCAAATCTGAAAGGTCATTTATTTTGTTTAATATTTCCATAAATTTGCCATATTTCATAACTTCCTCACTTAAAATACATAACTTAGTTGTTATATCTTTTAACATAGAAGTCAAGAACCTAAATATTCGTTATTATCTTTCCTTAAAGAGTCATTTAAGTTATATTACAGACTATGAAAAACCTCAACTTTAGGAAGGAAATCAAGTTTTTTTCTCTGTCATTTATAATTTTATTTGTTCTATGGACTGTATTGTCTGGTTATTTTGAGCCGTTTTTTATTTTTTGTGGAGTGTTTTCCTCTATATTCACATCGTTTATCTTTAGAAGGTTGATAAACGCTGAAAGAGCTCTTAGCCAGATTTTAAATAGTACGAGTAGACTGTCGTTTTATAAGTTAGTAAGTTATATACCATGGTTAATGTACCAAATCATTTTATCAAGTGTTTATGTAACAAAAAAGGTGCTACAACTCAAATCTAAGCTTGAGCCAATCATTATTCTAAGAAAATGCAAAGGGCATAATGATGAAAGCATTGCGTTATTTGCCAATTCAGTCACAATCACTCCCGGAACTTTAACTATCAATGTTGAAAGTAAGCAGAAAACATATTTCTCTACCATGTATTTGATAGATAAAGATCTTGAAAGCGGCATTTCTGAAATAGAAAATAAAATCTTAAAAATACTACGTTCAGTTAAGTAATTGCTTTAAATAAGTTAACAGCATCCTTATATTCCCTTACAAGACTTTCAAGCATTTCTTTTGGAAGGCTATTGTTAACAATAGAACATAAATAATTATACAAATCTTCTAACCTTAATATGTTATTTCTCTTCTTGCTGTTGAATTTATACGGAAAAATACCTTCCATAACTTCAATAGTAGTAGCCTTGTTTAAAAATACATTTTCACTTGTCACGCTTATTCTTGCTAAAACAGTGTTAATTTCAGGTTCGTCACTCGTATAAAAATCTGATAGCTGAGTTATTCTAATAACGTACAAAGTTACTATTTTTGACAAGCAATTATCAGCATATTCACAATTTTTTATTACCTCCCACTGAGTAACCTGAGATTTACCTATTTTTGCATTGTTCGGTAATTTACTCATTGAACTTTCTCCATTTAATCCAGTGTAATAAATTATACTAATACTTTGTTAAATAAATAATAACGCGATTACAAAAATATATACTTATAGTAGTATATTATACAAAAATAGCACAATATCTAAGCATTAAAGCTAGTTTAAGCTGGGTACATGGGGCTATTCGTTATTTTGTGTTGTCCAGTGAGGTTCAAAATTAGAGGTCCACTTATATAAAGAGTTTAGTCTGCCTTCTTTGCTATAAAATAAGTTTTCCTTTTGAGCTGTTTTGTTAGTATTAACTAAATTCTAAACTAACTGTGCTATAATGAAAAAGATAAAACTCGGAATACTAATTTCAGGTAGGGGGTCGAATATGCAGGCCTTAATAGAAGCATGTCAAGATCAGAATTTTTCCGCAGAAGTTGCATGTGTTATCACAAATAATAGCGAAGCTGCTGGTCTGAAAATAGCAGAGCAAGCAGGAATCTCAGCGTTTATTGTTAAAGATAAACCGCTTGATGCTGGTAAAATTCACGAAATACTTGTTCAACATAAGGTTGATTTAATTTGCCTTGCAGGGTTTATGAGAATTCTCAAAGCTGATTTTCTGAGTAAATGGCATAACAAGGTTATAAATATTCATCCCTCTTTACTTCCGTCTTTTAAAGGTCTAAACGCTCAAGAGCAAGCTCTAAAAGCAGGTGTAAAAATTACAGGTTGCACTGTACATTATGTCACTCCTGAAGTTGATGCTGGAGCCATAATTGCTCAAGTTGTTGTACCAGTGTTACCAGCTGATGATATTCAAAGCCTCTCAGAACGCATTCTAGCTAAGGAGCATAAGTGTTATGTAGAAGCAGTAAGGTCAATAGCAGAAGATATATGACTGTAATAATTATTGACCTTGAGCGTTTTTTCCAACTTCAACAAAAAATAAATTTTCAGGTTCCAGTAAAGAACTTGCCAGTTCGTTTACTTCCTCTAATTTAACATCATTAATGATATTCGCATAATTATTTATACGGTTAACATCACGATCATTTATCTGCATATTATCTAGCAGCGTTGCTGTATTTGTGTTATTGGACAGGAAAAGGACAAGATTATTTACCAAGCCAATTTTTGCATCCTTGAACAATTGTTCGTCAATTCCTTGCTTTTTTATTCTGCTAAATGTATCTTTTACTGCTGATATAGCTTTGCCAGCAGTAGAACTATCAGTACTTATAAATCCAGATATAATATTTCCATGTTTATTGGAAATAATACTTGCATAAACACCATAAGTAATACCCAAGTTTTGCCTCAGTTCTGTCATTAATATTGAATTCAGCCTCATGCCACCAAGTGCATCAATTAAGACACCAGCGTTATAATAATTAGGATCTTCATAAGCTATACCTTTTTGAGCAAAAAGTATCACACTCTGTGGTATATCCATAAAAATATTCTTACTTTCTGCAGAACCAAAATTATTTTTTACAGGTATTTTTCTAACTTTTGATCTTTTTGACGGCAATTTAGATAAATATTTATCTAATAATGTAATAATTTCTTCTTTTTTTGCACAACCAGCAACACTGATAACTATGTTATCTTTAGCAAAATTACGCTTTATGTATGTTAAAACATCATCTCTAGTAATGTTCATTATAGTGTCAAGAGTACCGTACACACTTTTTGAGTAAGGATGTTTTTTAAACAATAACGTATCTAATTCTTTTCCAGCAACAAAATAAGGACTTTTTTCAAGATTATTAAAATTAACTTTGGCTTTCTCGAAAACTCTATTCAACCCTTCAGGGTCAACTTTAGGACGCATTATAGTATCGCTCAGTAATGAAATTGCTTCCTCTAGATTGTCAGACAAAGTATTTAATGAAACCCTAAATGCTTCTAAATCAGCAATAAAATTTAAACTAATCCCTTTATCTTCAAGCTTTTTCGCAAAATCTTTGGCATCATTTTTTCCTGCCCCTTCTTGAATTATAAGAGAAGTAAACCAGGTAAGTCCCTGTTTTTCTGCATTCTCATACACATAACCTGCATCTTTAAATGATATATTCAGTGAAACTTTTGGTAAAGCACAGTTTTCGACAAATAAAAACTTAAATCCTTTACGGGTAGTGACCTCCTCTATATTTAAGCTACCACTTGCTTGTAAATTAAAGCTTAGGCAGAAAAAAAACAGAAGTACAAATTTACTTATTCTCATTGTTATCTCCTTTTGGTAATAAACGACCAATTAACTTATTGGAAGAAAAGATAGTACGAATTTTGTTATTTACATCCTCTAAATTAACATCATCTATTTTGCTATATGAAATATCTATTTCATCAAGTGGAATACCAAGTGCAAGGTGTGGCACATAGAACATCGCTATATGAGTTAAGTCAGATAGATTATCAAACTGTGCTGCTTTGTATCTATATTTCGAGCTTTGCAACTCCTCATCCGTTATTCCTTTAGACATGAAGTTATTAATAGCATTATCTAACTCTCTTTCAACAATATCTAAATTAACTCCGCTTTTTGGAATGACCTGAATATCAATGTAGCCATCACTAAAAGCTAGGCTATTATAATAAGCAAACACTGATACTGCCACATCTTCATCTAAAACCAGATCATTATACAGTTTGCTGGATTTGCCGCCACCTAAAATTTCAACCGCTAAATGAGCAGCGGAAGCTTCATTTATATGCTCAAATAAGGGTACACGATAACGAAAATATAAAACTGGTTCTTTTACTTCAGTGCTCTCTAAGGTCACCGATAGACCTGCATTATGCACTGGATCCTGATTTGGGTAATTTCTCATTACAGGCTTAGCTTTAATTTCGCCATATTTTTCTTCTGCTAATTTCACTACTTCATCAAGTTCCACATCACCCACAATCAGTAATATTGCATTGCCGGAGTGATAATAGTTATCATGAAACCTCGTTATGTCATCCAAATTGTAAGTTTTGATATCGCTCTCCCAGCCGATAACAGACCTACCATAGCCAGTACGGTAAAATGCACTATTCATTTCTTCCCATAACAAGTTGTTAGGATGATTATCAAATCTCATTTTTCTTTCTTCCAACACAATGTTTTTTTCTCTATCTATTTTGTCTTGAGTAACATTAAAGCTGCCCATTCTATCTGCTTCAACTTCCATTGCAAGTGGTAAATCTTTTTTGGGGATCAACTCAAAATAACAGGTATATTCTTTAGTGGTAAACGCGTTAAATTGAGCCCCAATGCTACTCATAGTGGCTTCTATATCTGTGAACTTTCCTGTAGTTTCAAACATTAAATGTTCAAAGTAGTGAGCCAATCCTGCTTTGCCGATTGGATCATCCATTCCCCCAACTTTGTATATTACTGCATGTAAAACGGCTGGAATCCGATGATTAGGAACAATATAAACATCCAAACCGTTATCGAGTTTAGCATGTTTTATGTTGTGCTCTATGTTTAAAGCATTCGAAGAAATTGGGTAAGTAAAAAAAATGCAGGTAGTATAAGAAAACTAAAAAGCTTATGAAGCATTATCCTAACCTAATATAAACATAATTACTTTATTCCCCATTTTGTTTGGAAATAAACATATCGTATGTATACCACTTATATAGCGATGTCAACATTATGTGAATATAATTATTTTATTCCTCATTTTGTTTAGAAATAAGCATATCGTATATATACCACTTATATAACAATGTAAACATTCCACAAACTATAGATAAATCTGCTAAATTAAAGGCTGGCCAATACCAATCATCAATATGAAAATATATGAAATCATATACAGCTCCCCAATAGATCCTATCAACTACGTTTCCGATTGCTCCACCAATCATCAGAGAAAAACCAAGGTAAGTTGACTGATCGTCAGACTTGTATATCAAATATGCAAGTATACCAATTATTAGTATTGAAAATGCTGAAAAAAAGAAACCGCCATGTGGTAAAGCGCTACACATTCCAAAACTAATACCTGAATTCCAAACTTCAACTAGTTTTATAAAACTAGCGATCTCAATTGATTCTCCTTCATCAATCAATGAGTTTATGTACAATTTGCTCGTTTGGTCAATCAATACTATAATTAATATAACAACTAAGCATAACTTTTTCATAAATTTGCCTTTAACCTATAAACTTTAAGTATATCATAATTTATCTGTTTTGTTAACTCCTCAATACTATGGAATTTTTTTTCTGACCTTATGAATTTTAAAAGTTGTATATTGACTTTATGACTATATACGTCTTCATCAAAATCGAATATGTGCATTTCTATTATAGGCTTTTTCAGATCCTTAAAAGTAGGTCTCATACCAATATTGACTACTCCATATAACCAATTTGGATTACTATCAGGAAAAGTCACTCTAGCGTAATATGTGCCAAACTTAGGTTTTATCATGCAATCTTCTATAGGAATATTTATGGTTGGAAATCCTATTTCTCTACCTCTACATGCACCTTTTGTCACAACACCAGAAACTTGATAAGGCCTGCCGAGCAATTTATTAGCAATTTCTATTTCGCCCCTTTGTACATACTCCCTTATTGAAGAAGAAGAGCAAATTTTGCCGTCAATTGTTAATGGCTCTAATTTAGTCAAAGAGTATCCATATATTTCAGAATATTTCTCTAGAGTTAATATATTACCCAATCGTTTATGACCAAAAGTGCAATTTTCTCCGACAATTATGTGTTTAGCGCCATATTTATCTATTAAAATCTCACTGATAAAGTCATCGCAGCTAACCTCAGAAAAACCTCTATTAAAATTAATAATATATAAGTAATCTATACCATAGCTGCTGATTAGTTCCTTTTTTTGTTCTTGGTCTATTAACCTAAAATTGTTTCTACCAAATAAAACAGTTGATGGGTGAGGCTCAAAAGTTAAAACTGCAGAGGGTAATCCTCTTTCTTGTGCTACCTTCTTTAGAGTAGAAATTGCAAACTCGTGTCCTAAATGAATGCCATCGAAATTTCCGAAGGTTAGTGCTATATTATTTTCTATTCCTTGCTCACAATTATAAATAATTTTCATACAATTTGATATGTTTCTTATATATAATAACTATATTTTAGTAAGCTACGGAGATAAATTGTGAAAAATGTTGTGATATATGTAAAGAAGGGCTGTCCATACTGCATAAGGGCAAAGGATTTACTAGATAAAAAAGGTGTGAAGTATGAAGAAATTGATGTGCTCAAAAACTCAGATCTATTTAACGACATAAAATCAAAGTATAACGTTAGAACAGTTCCACAGATTTTTATCAACGATAAGCACATTGGGGGGTGTGACAAATTGATGGATCTTGAAAAAGAAGGAAAGTTGGATGATATGCTAAATAATAATGACAATCACACTGATGTCACAACCTACACAAACAGCAATGATGAATGTGGAGAGTGTGTTATACCACATGATGATTTTATGTAACTTTTTATCTTGTTTTGTCGTGTAATACGTAAATGAAAACTAGTATGCTCACTTTAAACAATTCTTAATGAATTAAAAATACAATTCATTCAGTGAGTTTTTTTAGTGGGAAAAAATGACAAAAAATATTTCAATTATTAGCAGAAACTTAATTAGTATCGAATTAGTTAACAAACAAGATTTAGAGAATTTCATCAAGATTTTCACAGTGCTTGATAAACATATAGCAGCTAAAACACTTTTTACAGAAGAAGTGAGAATAGAGTATAAACAACACAACGGCATAGAAGTTGTTGAATTGCTAAAAGATACAGACTTTACATATCATGAGGTTGAAAATGTATTGAACCACCTGAGTAAACATGGAATGAAGGTGCCCAGCAGTGTTATAGCACACACCCTTTTTGCTGCATACAATCATGCACTTGAATTTAAGGATGTAGCATTTTCCTTTTCTGAAGGCTCTCCACAATTTAACATCAGAGTGAGTAAGAACACCTTCATAATAACTCCTATGAGTGAGGAGAATTTGGAATTGAATTCACAAAGTAGCAAGAAATTAATAGAGTCGTTACAGAGCGAAAAAAATATTTATGATTGTATAGTAGAAGAAAATACCATTAAAGTTATAGTGCATTCTGAAATACATCAAGCTATAAATTTGATTATAAAATCACTGATAAAGTCTCGCCTTTTAGCAAAAGAGGAAGAAGGAAAATTCAAAGAGAAATTGAGACAACTTGCTTTTAAGGATCAAGCTTTTGTTGAGTATTCCAGTATCAAAACCATCAGTAGGTATCCACATAATCATCCTCTGAGAAAGCATGAAAGTGTTACTAAGGATATAGAAAATATTTTATGTGATTTCATAGCAAATGAGAATAGCGAGTTCGCTATAGAGCGGTTAAATAGGCTGAGCTCAGCAGTTTCTCCGGATACTCCAAGAATCATCACTAAAACTATAGATAAACTTGTTAAGTTTCACTAAGATATACGAGAGCCAATAGATTTCTTGTATTACCTTTTGTCATCCAAGTAGCCTTGGCTACTTGGTTCTTTTTTTGGGTTCCAGCTATGTACATAGCTGTATGAACATTGTAGCCGTTATTCAAGTAGCCCGCAGAAGCGAAAAACTTACTTGACAAACTCCGCCAACTCCCTTATCATGAAACTGAAGCTATTTATTTATCTTCTCTGTACAGACTAAATGACAAAAAAACTCACGTATCTGGCGTCTCATGTTTAATTTTTTGCACTATGTGCACCTTATGTCTTTATAAAACTTCTAGGTTTTTACCTAATATAAGCTAAAATGCGCTTATAAAGCATTTAAAACATAAAAAAACGCCAACTTAAAAAATGGATAGTGAATAACTAGCTACCCTAGGGTTTCTTTTGCCTTTTTTTCTGTTTAGTAAATTTCTTAATGTTTATAATTTAGATTAGTTGCGGCTTAAAAGCACTGAATCGCGGTTATTAAACGTTTAGAATAAAAAAACGCCATACTTGAAAGTATAATGTAAGTAATTAGCCAACCATGGGGCTTCTTTTGCCTTTTTTTTCGTTTGGTAAATTTCTTAATGTTTATGGCTAAACGACAACCGTCATCCCGCTACGTGTTAGCGGCCGAGATACCGCGAATGAATCGCGGTATGACGGTTCGCGGTGGCATGACGATAACCTCGTCATCCCGCTACTTGTTAGCGGGATCTAGAGATACCGCGAATGAATCGCGGTATGACGGTTCGTGGCGGTATGACGTAGAATTTTATACTCACCAACTCAGTATTCCAACCTGGATTGTATCTTATCGGTAAAAAAGAAGAGCTATTTTAGGAAGTTTTTATAGGACTAAAACCAAAGAAAACTTGCATATAAGTTTATCAAGATGTAAAATTAAAGTTATTTTAAAAGAATAGGTTAATTATGAATCTTGTAACAAAATCTGCTATCGATTTTACTGCTTCATCTGTTCTCTCTGACGGAGAAATTGTTGATGATTTCTGTCTGAGTAAGCGCATAAAAAATAAGTATGCTGTCCTTTTTTTCTATCCACTTGATTTTACTTTTGTTTGCCCAACTGAATTGATATCGCTCAATAATAGAATAAATGAGTTTGCAAAGCGTGGTGTTGAAGTGATAGGAATAAGTGTAGATTCAAAATTTTCACATTATAAATGGCGAAACACTCCAGTTAATGATGGTGGTATTGGAGAGATTAGCTACACTTTAGTGTCTGATATCAAAAAGTCTATATCAAGAGACTATGGGGTCTTATATGATGACTCAATTGCGCTGAGAGCAACTTTCGTTATTGATGATAAATTTATTGTACGTCATCAATCGATAAATGATTTGCCTTTAGGGCGTAATATCGATGAATTCGTTAGAATCGTTGATGCAATTAAACATAATGAAGAGCATGGTGAGGTGTGTCCAGCAGGGTGGAAAAAAGGTAAGCCAGCAATGCAGGCAAGCGATGAAGGAGTAGCTGATTATCTAAACTCATACAGTGAAGAATTATAAATTTAGTACAAAAGTTCTTATTATTGGATCTGGGGCAGCGGGTTATGCTGCTGCTATATATGCAGCACGTGCAAACTTAGAGCCAATTGTAGTAACGGGAATGCAGCCTGGTGGTCAGCTTACAATTACTACAGATGTTGAAAACTATCCTGGTTTTGTTTCAATACAGGGTCCAGAACTAATGGAGCAAATGAGGTTGCATGCAGAAAAGGTTGGAGCAAAAATAATAGATGATGAGATAAAAAGCGTTGAACAACTTGAGGATTCTAATGAGTATAGGTTTAGATCTTCTGGTAATATCAATGACTACTATTCAGATGCAATTATCATTGCATCTGGTGCGCAAGCGAAGTGGCTTGGTTTAGAAAGTGAAAAGAAATTTCAGGGTTATGGGGTTTCAGCTTGTGCGACTTGCGATGGTGCATTTTTTAGGAATAAAGTTGTAGCTGTGATTGGTGGTGGAAACACTGCTGTTGAAGAAGCAATATTTTTAACTCGATTTGCCAAAGAAGTGATATTAATACACAGGCGTGATAAATTAAGAGCGGAAAAAGTAATGCAAGATAGGCTCTTTAAAAATGATAAAATAAAAGTAATGTGGAACCATACCGTAGAGCAGATTCTTGGAGAAGAAAATCCAAAAAGGGTTGCTGGTATTGCGATTAAATCAGCAGAAACCCAAGAATTAAAAGTGGATGGAGTGTTCATTGCAATCGGGCATGCACCAAATACGGGTATTTTTAAAGGCTTTGTTGAAATGGATGAGCAGGGTTACATCATTACAAAACCTGGAACAACTTTAACTAGTAGGGCAGGAGTGTTTGCTGCAGGTGATGTTCAAGATAAGGTATATCGTCAAGCAGTAGTTGCAGCAGGAACAGGATGCATGGCTGCGCTTGATGCAGAAAAGTTTTTGGAGTCGTAGTTAATTCTAGGATTTTAGATAAATTGCTTGCAATTTTCCTTTTCTTTTACATAATTATATTAGTAAATCATTAATAAAGAGGGTTTAGTATGCCTTATAGAAACGGTGTAGCATGTTATGGAGCTTATGGAGGTGGTGATAACACGGCATCGCAAGCTCGAAATCCGACAACTTCAAGACAGCTAAGTGAATCAACAAAACAGCTATTTAAGGCTATTGATGATGGAAACCTAGAAGATTTTAAAGAAGCTCTGGCAGAGGGTGCGGATGTTAATGCGTTTGATAAAGAAGGCATGACACCTTTGATGTCCATAGTTACTAATTTGTCTGCAGGCTCTGAAACAGAAAAAGAATATCAGAATATGATTAGGTTGCTCCTACTGCACCGGAGCATAGATGTTAATATTTCTGAACAAAATAATAACAATACAGTTTTGCATCTAGCAATGTGCTTTCAACAAAAGAAAACTTTACAACTCTTACTAAGTCATCCAAACATAAACACTTATCTAACCAATAAAAACCATCAAAATCCTGAGGAATGTGCTAGACAAAATCGTACTGGGCATTTGATAATAGAAATACAAAAAGCACAGAAAGGAAAAGAATTATTAGCTGCTCTTTCTAGCGGAAATATTTGCCAAGCGAAAAGACTATTGAATCAAGAGCTTCATCCTAATTGCTGGAGAAGAACCCAAGATGGAAGAATAAAAACACCACTTAGCTTAATTATTCGATTATGTTTACGAACGATAACAGAAGATGAAAAAGAAGTATTGACAAAACTTTTAAAACATAAAGACCTAGATTTTAGTTACGAGCAGTATGCACAATTAAAGCAAACAATTGAACAAGCTATTCAGAGCCGATTAACTGATACTATTAATAGAAAAGATTTAGATGATGTGAAAAAATTAGTAGAAGATAATTGTTTTATAAATCGTGCAGTTGTTACTGCTGCATTGGGGGGTGTTGATAATCCAGTTAACTCTATTAAAGATTATTTAAATGAAAAATTTCCTGCAAATACGAATAATATACCAGAAGATTTTGAGAAGTTTTTACAAGGGCTTGAAAGAACAAAAGCTCAACTTGTAGAAAAAGAGCAAGAGCTAACGAATAAAACTAGCAAAATTTCACTATTAGAAAGAGATTTAGGGCAAGTAAGACAGGAAAAATCGGCTCAAAAAACAAAAATCAATGATCTAAATAGTGAAGTAACTCGACTTAATAGAATTGTGTATGGAAGAGCAAGCGACACTGTCGAAATTTTACAATTAAAAAGAGATTTGAAACAAGTAAGGGAAGAAAGAGATAGGCTTTCATCAGAAAATAGACTGCTCCGTAGTAATAAAAACGAAAAATCCTCGCAAGCAATTTCTTCTGGTAGAAAACTAAGCAACTACGCTTCTGCATGTTTTATATTGCTTGGAGTATATACTGTTGTTGCATGTTTAGTAATAGAAGATTATCCAGGGATAATAAGTGCTTTCTTTACAGCAGTTGCACTGGCTTTTTTTTATTAGGATGTTGTAATTTATATAAAGCAAACACAATACTTAGTGATGTTGAAAGCACTCAGCTTGGTGGTTTAGAACGAAGTTAAAGTTTTGATTTCTTCTCCAGGCCCTGCTGAAAATTTTTGTACATGTTAAAAACATCTTGATAATTGAGGTGAGTGTAAATTTGAGTAGTTTCCAGGCTTGAGTGACCAAGCAGTTGTTGTATTGATCTTATGTCAATATCTTCCTGAAGCAAATGAGTAGCAAAACTATGGCGAAATGCATGTGGAGATAAAATTTCTGGTAAATTTAACATTCTCCTTATTTTCTGCAAACGATTGGCCACATAAGTTCTTCCCAATTTTTTTCCTCTTACTCCCAAAAAAAGATGTTGTGCTTCATCAAGGTAAGGGCAAGCTTTTATATACTCTTGTATACATTTTTTTACTACGGGGAGAATGAATACCTGCCTTTGTTTATCTCCTTTACCTGTAATTATTAAGTTTTCGCTACTGATATCACTAACCCTAAGGTTCAACGCTTCACTGATTCTTAAGCCTGTACCATATAGCAGGACGATAATCGCAATTTCTCTTTTTACCACCCAAGGTTCACCCAGGTCGGATAGTTTCATTTCTTTCAATAAAGTTTTTATATTAGGTATTGATAATGCTTTGGGCAGAGTTCTTCTCTGAATTGGCCTTGATAAGGAAAATACAGCTTCATTGTCTATATTGTGGTTATTTTTTATGTACTTGAAGAAATTTCTGATTACTGAGAGTGCTCGAGTGTTGGATCTTGCGTTTACACCTCTTGCGTAACGAGAGGTAAGCCAACTTCTTAACTCAGGTATGCTTAAATTTTTCAGAGTACCAACATTTACTTCTCCGCCAATGTGAGTATTTAGGAAACTTATAAGATCCTTCAAGTCCCTCATGTATGACTCTAAAGTATTTGGTGAATAAGATCTGTTGCACCTCAGCCACTCATACCATTTTTCAATGATTGAACCGAGGTCCACAATTATTTTTTAAAGAAAGCATCGATGCACGCATCTCGAAAGGCTTCATTTATATCAGGATGAGAGTGACAAATTCTGTATATATCCTCTGCTGCTGCGCCATATGCCATTGCAACCGCTGCTTCGTTTATTAGCGTGTCAGCGTATGCTCCTATGATATGCACACCTAGTATTGTATCTGCTCTGCTACAAGTCAGCACTTTCACGAATCCTTCAGCATCATCAGTGATTTTTGCTCTGCCGTTTGCAGCAAATTGACATTTACCAACTTTGTACTTACGGCCAACACTTTTCAACTCCTCTTCAGTTTTACCGATTGAAGAAACCGCAGGGTGAGTGTAAATGACAGATGGTATGATTTCATAATCAACGTGAGGTACTTGCCCAGCGATTATCTCTGCAACTGCCACTCCTTCTTCTTCTGCCTTATGAGCAAGCATTGCTCCACCGATCACATCACCAATAGCAAATATTCCTTTTACATTAGTTTCATATCTGTTGTTAACTTGAACGAAACCGCGATTATCTTTTTCTATTTTTTCATCAATACCAAGATTCTCAGTGCATGGTTTGCGTCCTGCTGCAACCAGCACCTTATCTGCCTCTATAACGTTTGTTTGGTTATCTTTTACAGAGCAAACTTTCACACTCAAAGAGTTGCTACTTTGTTTTATCTCCTCGACTTTAGTGCTAAGTAAAAATTTTATTCCTTGTTTTTGTAGACTAGAAAGTAGAGACTTACTTAATTCTCCATCCATTGCTGCAGCGATTCTGTCAAAAAATTCTACTACAGTGACTTCAGACCCTAGCCTTCTCCATACAGAAGACATTTCAAGCCCTATTGCCCCGGCTCCGATTACGACAAGTTTTTTTGGTACTTCAGTTAAAGATAGTGCACCGGTGGAAGAAATAATGTCTTTCTCATCGATATTAATTCCTGGCAAAGAAATAACATCAGAACCGGTTGCAATTACTATATTTTTTGTCTTCAGCACCTTACCTTCAACTGAAACTTCAAGATTACCTTGGTCAAAAGAAGCAAGCCCATTGATTTTAGTGATTTTGTGAAGGTTAAACAGATATTCTATACCTTTTCCAAGTTCCTGAACTCTGGCGTCCTTATAGCCTAGCATTTCTTTTAAATCGAAACTTGCGTCCTTAATTTTTATGCCAAGCTTCGACAGATCATTTTTCGTGTGAGCATACTGATAGGAAGAATGGAGCAATGCTTTGGAGGGTATGCACCCAACTCTGAGGCATGTGCCACCAAAAATGCTATTTTTATCTATACAGGCAACTTTCAATCCAAGTTTTGCAGCAGCGATAGCACACTTATAGCCTCCTGGGCCACCACCTATAACAATTAAATCATAATCAGTCATAAAAAACAAACCTATTTTCTAAAGAATAAACACCTTTTCCCTCAGTTGTTACATATATCTTATTGCGAGTAAACACTGGAGTGTGAAACACATTACCAGGTACTTTGACTACCTTTCCTGCACTTTCAGATCCCGGAAAAGCAAACATTGAACCTTTATTGCTTGTCACCCACAGTGTATGGGCATGCATAATTGGAGCAAACAATTGCGTATTTTCTATTAAATCAGATGTCCAGACTGTTTCTCCATTTTTTATATCCAGGCCAATTATTTTATCGTCTTTAGTAACTATAAAAATTCTGCCGCCTTCTTTTTGTTTCTCTGCAGGAATAAGAGGACTATAATATGACTCAATGTCTGATACACTTTTTACTTGCAGTGACTTTGACCATAAAATATTTCCTGATTTCACGTCAATGCTATAAATATAAGAATTATTTGTAGCTATTAAAGTATCGCCAAGCACTCTCGGTGTAGTAGTTACATCTGTGAGCTGTGTATCCAAAAGGTTTGTAGCCAATTTTTGGCTCCACAATTTTTTACCGTCTTCATTAAAAGCTATTAACTCACCATTTGAAAATGGTGCTATTATTTTATCATTAGAAATTGCTGGCGATATGGAATACAAACCTCGAACCTCATTGATGCCGTTTTGATAAGTCCAAACGAAGCTGCCATCTTTTATATCAAACACGTACAGATAATTATCAATAGTCAATACTACCAATTTATTATTTATTACTGCTGCTTTTCCTCTTACTGGAGCTCTCAATTCTTTTTCCCACTCAATCTTGCCAGTTTTTGCGCCTATTGCGTGTAAAGTGTTATCCACTATAAAGAAAACATTTTTTTCATAATGTGATAGGCTCATGTTACCAATTTTTTTCCTATGTGAGAGGTGTAATTTCCAATTCATAGCCTTTGAGTTATCAATATCAAAGGAATATAAAGCGCCGTGCTTGTCTGATAAAATAACGCTATTTTCTATAAGCACTGGAGCTACATATCCTTGAGATAGTTTTTTATCCACTAGACTTATTCTCTCGCTTGCCATTGTGTAACTGCTACACAATAACATTATCATGACAATTATTACTTTCATTATTTATTGAAAACAAGATTCATTAATATACATCTTAAGAACCTTAATTACAACGGAAATGTTCTTGCTGCATGTTAAAAACGTTGATTTATGAACGAAATATTATATTATTATGTGAGATAATGTATATTCTTAGAGGTAGTACACCTCATCCACTATGCAGCAACGTGCATAGCTGTATGAACATTGAGATATAAAATAATTTATACCAAGAAGAAAGATGTCATCCAAATAGCCTCTTTTCCTGTCATCCCAGTGCTTGACACTGGGATAGCTTTGTTGCATAGCAACTGAAAAAATCTGGTGGCTACTGACAAAATTCATTATAAATAGCTATTTAACTGTTGAAGAAAAAATATGCCACAAAAAATGAGAGTTAGTAACTGCCATGAATATAACAAATTTCTAGAAAAAAGAGGAAATATTTTTCGTTACATCGATAAAGCTATCGAAAATTGGTATGAAAATAGTCCAAAAATGCAGGGCGGCAACTATATTTATAGTGATAAAGTTGTGATTTTAGTGCATATAATCGTTAATCTTTTTAGAATTGGCTTAAGACAAACAGTCGGGTTTATAAAAGGATATTTGCAACAAATAGGAAGAGATTTGGCAGTTATCAGCTATTCGCAAGCTTCAAAAAAAACTTAATATTAAGATCAATGATTGCAGAATTGATAAAAATAATATGGAAGATATCGAAATTGCCATAGATAGCACAAGCATCAGCATTTATAACAACACACAGCAAGGAAAATAGCGCTGATAGAAAATATCGTGGCTATGAACAGACAAGAAAATTGCATGTAATGTTGAATATAAACAGCAAAAAAGCCATAGCTGCAAAATACAGTAACGGTCTGATCACTATGGAGCTTGCGATTTACTTAAAGGAGTTAATTTTCAGCATGCCATAAAAGCACTATATGCAGACAGAGCATATGACAGACATAAACTCTATAAATTGTGTGATGAATGCGGCATAAAGACAAAAATTCCTCCAAAAAAACAATGCAGCAGAGCATCCAAAGTATGGCAGAGAGAAATGCTGCAATTAGACTAATAAAGTCATACAGCGAAGATGGAATGAAGAGGTGGAAAAGGCAAACAAACTACGGAAAAAGATCTTATGTAGAAAGTTTTTTCTCGCGACTGAAACAAACATTCGGGTTTAATTTTCGGAACAAATCTGAAATTAATCGTGGGAAGGAACTGCTACTCAAGTGTTATTTGCTTAATCAATTTACTGACATTGGTATGGCTAAATTTGAAATGGCTACATGAATTTATCGTAAATTACCACCGCATAGTTGTAACATTGTACCATATTACAATGTTCGTACAGTTGTGTGCGCGACCGGGGGTTTTATACTATTCTAGAAGTAACATACGGAAAAGGGGGGATTCGAACCCCCGACATATTTTCATATGTGCACGCTTTCCAAGCGTGTGCTTTAGACCACTCAGCCACCTTTCCATGCTTATTCATAATATTGAAAATTGTACTGCTAAACAATATAAAAACCTGGTATATAGGGTTCACCACGAAAATTCACAGTATTGTTAAACTTGCTTCTGCAAGTTGGAAATGTTTTATCGCAACCTGCGAGTATTGAATATTTATCTCCAGCAAAAATTTGGTATGGAGGCGAAGTAAACAACGTAACTACTTTATTTTTATATTCTTTTACTACACCTTCAAACGCTATTGAGCCAAAGAATTTTACTACTCCGTGCTTATAATATTCATCACTCTCAGTTAAATTCGTGTCTTCAAATCTTCTTTCGTCTATTACTTTAGTGATTGTACTTATTTTACTAAATTTTTTAGTATCGGCTTTACATTTATCATCGCAAAATTGTGCTCTGCATGCAGGAGAGTATAATTCTGCTATGCTTCTCTCAAGCTTTGCTGAAAGCCCTCTAATTTCAACAATAAATCTTCCACTACTTAATGTCACTTTACCAAAAATTCCTGAATGTAGATTCATTGTTCCCTGGGTCAAGTCTTTATAATTCACAAGAAATATCTCAATATTTGCAAAGTCGTACTTTCCTGATAAAACATCTTTTTCTTTGATATCAACACTATTTAATATTCCCTCAATTTCCAAATTATCAGTCTTTAAATCGCTGTTTAATATTATACTACTGGCTGCAAATCCACTTGAAGATTTATAGAGTATATTATCAATATTTAAGTCTTCATCATAGTCAGTGAATCCCATTACTTCTCCACCTGCAAGCGTTAATTTCCAGCACGTAGCAGTGGTAAGTAATTCTCCAGCTAAATGATTTTTTAGTGTGGTTTGCATAGGGGCCTCCTGCTTAATTGATTAAATTTGAAAGTAGCTATACGGCCAGTAGAATAAGGGCAGTGTGTTCTTTTCTCATCATCTAAGTAGCCATAAAGCGTCATTCCGGTGACCATAGGGTGTCATTCCAGTGCTTGACACTGGAATCCAGGAAATTTTGCTTGTAAGTAAGCAAACTGATTTGGTGAGCATAAAAAGTGGCTGATCTTATTCTGAATAAACGCTTTTGATGAAGTTGCATGGAAAGCTGGATCCCAGTGTCTGGGCACTGGGATGACATCCTTCTTGGTGGAGTGTCCTCAAATCACAATGTTCGTACAGTTGTGTGTCACGCACTGGGATGACAGGAGAGAGGACACCATATGTTTATTTGATCGACAAATAAACACTAACAGACAAGAATACACCACAATTAACTGTGGTGTGTACTGGCTGGTTAGAAAGAAAACTTCACACCAGTAAGAAGGAGAATTCCTTGGTTAGAAGGTACATCAGCATCAGACTCATCTTTCAGCTTACCTGTTTCGTTAGTCATAAAATAATGGAGAGCTGCGTAAGGAACAAATTTGTTCTTACTGCATGCAGGAGACAGATCATATTGAACGCCAAGTGCACCATCATGAAGCATATCTTTGTCATTCATTCTGCTGCCAAAATACGTCAAACTTGTGTAGATATTCTCATGTTGATACCCAGCTCCTACAGTCCAATACATGGTATCTATACTATCTTTACCAAATTGAGCTTTCAGCCCTTCCACTCTTTTGCCATCAGTAGCATCTTTACTATCAATTTCCGTATAGGTATCACCAATTAATTTTTTAATACCCTTCGGTTGACCAGATTTGCCCAAGTATGCAAAAGAGGCAGCAAACTTTACGCCTTGATCTTCATTAATCTTATAATCAGCGCTTACACCAAAATTAACACCCATCAGGTCATTATACTCCACAAATTCCTTATAAAGATGCTTATCTTTACTTGGTTGCTTTGGAAAGCCATATTCACCAACTGCAGAAGTTTTAACTTTTATGTTATGTTTATCAAAGTCATATTCATATGATGCACCAGCACTTACTATGTGCTCATAGTCTGGGCCGACATGCTTTATCGTTTCCTTATGTTCTATCTTACCGCCTTTATCTTCTGAAACTGTTTCTTTTACAGTAAACAAACCACTATCATAACGAGGTGAGTAGCTGATACCAAATCTTGCGCCCATATAATTTGGTGAGTAGTAAGCAACTCTAAATGGCAGTGTAGTCATAACGCCTTTGTTATATTTCCCTGCCATACGGAAAGAGAATTTTTCACTTTCACTCGAAAAACTTTCAGTGTAAAGACGTGGTGTTACATAAAATGGAAAGCTAGCAGCGCTTCCTTCTAAGTTCACTTTTCTGAACCAGTCACTATCTGCAGCTCCGTCAACAGTCGCAATTCTTGTTGCATCAAGCCTCATCAGAGCCTCAGGACCAAATTGGTAACCAAGCTTCACGTCACCATATTTTGAGTTAACAAACACATGCGCACTTCTGCCTTTTGCAGCATAAACACCCTGTGAAGCTCCCTTACCTTCAGTCACTGGGACATGAAACTGCACGTCAGCACCATAAAGAAGACCTAAATCTTCATTCTTATTTTCTGCTCTGAGGTGCAATATTGCATCAGCAATCATACCCATATCGTTGCTGTAATCACCAATATTTCCTATTCCTTCATAGAATATTGGATTTGCTCCTTTTGTTATATCTGGAGTGGCATTATAATACTCTGTAGATCTGTTTGGCATAACGTTATAACGTTTATAATCTGCGCCACTTGGTCCAGCTTTGCCATAACCTTGAGCATCAACAACACCACCAAAAGTTATTCTTAAATTACTTTGCCCTTGATTGGTATCGATAATATCAACTCCACCAACTGAAACAACAGGACTTGCCTTACCTTTTTCCTCTGTATTTTTGTTAACAACTTTTATATCCTTCTTTACATCTTTAGCTTCAACTTTAGCATTCTTAGTTTTAGAACGCTTAGTTTTTGAAACTTTACCTTTTTCTATATTAGAATTCTTAGCGTTTAGAGCTTTCGCTTTTGAATCCTCTATAAGCTTTGCTTTTTTCTCATTTGCTAGCCTGATCTCCTCTTTTTTCTTCTGCTCGGCTGCTAATCTTAGCTCCTCTTTTTTCTTAAGCTCTTCAGCTTTTTTTCTTGGATCAGCATTACATATTCTGTCCATCTTTTCTTTCAGTTTTTTATTTGATGTTTTCATAACTTCTGTTTTTCCAGAAGTTTTTGTGCTCTCTTGCTTTTTTATTTCCTTCATACTCTCATCAGGAAAGTCAGCTGCAAAACTGCTGAAAGAACATAAAGTTAATAAAGAAACTAGAGCAGTTCTAGTATACATAGACTTTTTCATGAAGTGCCCCCAAAAAATTTCGAAATCATATCTTAAATGTAAATAGTATAAAAATGTTGAAAATTCAACTTAAAGCAACCTTATAACGAAAATAAAAGTAAAATGCAATACCTTAAAAGCAACTTTCTTAATATGCTCAACGTGTATATTAACCAAAATTTAGTACAGAGGTTCGCTTGTTAGTGCATTATAACTCGACTATTTATTCTATGGAAGTAAAATTTTTCCACCACAAGTTATTTGCCATTCTTCTTTAAATTTCTTTAGGTATTCTTTTTTTTCGCACTCTAAAAGCAGCTCTTCCGCACTTTTGTTGTAGCTTTCAGTAGTAATCCTTCCCTGATGATGCATGAACCTTAAGTAAATCAAATAAGTGTTAATTACATCTGTTTCACAATAATCTCGAATCTCTTGTATCTTGCCGCTATCGTATAAGTCCATAACTTGTGACCCATCAACTCCAATCTTACCAGGAAGATTAAATGCTGCACAAACTTCGTTCATTTTTACTCTCGCAGAAGCTCCAAAATCAGAGAGGGATTCAAGCAAATCACAATGCCAATCACTGCTATATCTCTGATTGTAACTATTCCACTTATCGCCAGCTTTATGAAAATATTCCGCTTGAATGCCATGGACCATAGCACGATACTTCAGCACTGGTATATCAAAAGTGCGTCCGTTGAACGAAACTAATCTTGGCTTTTTCTCTGATATGTAGTTAAAAAATCCTTTCACTAGCTCCTTTTCACTGGAATTTAGTGTGCCTCCAGATCTTATTTCTTGCAGTGTGAACACCTCATAACCACTCTGGTAGCTTATATTGCAAAGTAAAAAACTAATAACTACAACAAGGTGAAAAGGCTGACGCAGAAAAGAGTTTTGCCCGTTTGTTATTTCAAGATGATATTTTGTTAATGCATCCCTCTTCTCTTCTACACTACTATCATCACTAATATTGAGTAAATTTTTGCAGGAATTTACATCTGGTATAGTTTCAATATCAAATACCAATAAAGAATTAAGCATTGCCTATATACTCCTCCGGACGGTCGATCCAAGGTCGCACTTTCACAAATAAAAAGAGGTGTACCTTGCACTCAAATAATTTTTCTAGTTCAGCACGCGCTTCGATATTAATTTTTTTAATATTACTGCCATCTTTTCCTAGCACTATTTTTTTATGACTATCTTTCAACACAAATATGATCTGTTTGATGACTAAACTCTTATCTTTTTTTTCCTCAAATTGTTCAATTATAACAGCTGTAGAGTATGGCAATTCTTCACGCAAGTTCAAGAATAATTTTTCTCTCGTAATTTCTGCTGATAAAAAATTTGTCGAGGAATCGGTTATTTGATCTTCTTCATAAAACCAGGGGCTCACCGATGCAACTTCAGACAAGTAATTCATCAAATCAGAAAGTCCATCATTCTTTAATGCTGATATCATAAAAACCTTTTCAAATTTATAAAGCAAATTCAGATGCTCATGCGCCATCTTTAATTCAGGCCTTTTTACCAAATCAGTTTTATTGATAACCAAAATGCATCTGCCTTTTGTGCGCTGCAGCCGCATAAATATAGTCTTAATTCTTTCTATATTTTTCAAATAATTGCTTACATCAACAAGCAACAAAGTGATGTCACTATCCTTAACTGCCGACCATGCAGATTTGACTAAAGCTTTTTCAAGTTTTGTTTCTGCTGAGAAAATTCCTGGGGAGTCAGTAAAGACAATTTGTGTGTTGTTGCATGTTGCAACACCCCTTATTTGCGTCCTTGTTGTTTGCACTTTAGGGGTGACAATTGCAATTTTCTTGCCTATGATGCTGTTAATTAATGTAGACTTCCCAGCATTTGGTAAGCCAGCTATGGTTACAAATAAGCATTTTTGTTCTTTCACAAAGAAAATTATAAAGAAAACTGAATGCCCGCGTCAAGCTACTTATATGACAAGAAGGATGACAGAACCCTTTTTGGTTAGCATGCAAAAAGGAAAAAAACTTATTCTACAAATTAAAAATACAATATACTCAAAAACTTTTCAGAAAATCCATAGGAGGGTTTGCTAATGAAGGTTCTTGAGTTGACGCCATTGCCTGAATGACTGCTTGATTTAAGGGTAACGTTTTAACCATAAGGTCACTAACTCCTTAATATGTGTGTTCATAATTTGATTTTCCACGAAAGACATAATAGCAATAACCAGTATAAGTTAAAATGATTGGTAAAAGCGGTATTATAACAATGAGCATTAAAGATAAACTTGGCCCAGAAGCGGCTGCATCCAGAATGGTATATTGAAAAGGTATAATCCATGGGTAGATACTAATTCCTAAACCTAAATATCCCATAAAAAAAATAGCAATACTGAGAAAGAATGGACGGTACTCCCGTTTAGTATTCTGAAGATCAAACCACAGCATGAAAAATAGCCAAGATGTGAGTAATGGAATAGAAAATAAATAATAAAAATTTGGCATGCTAAACCAAAAGTTTTTAATACGTTCATTTAAAAATGGTGTCACTACACTCACTAGTCCCATGAAAATACCTACAAAACCAAGCGTATAAGAAGCAACCTTGCGTGCCCATTCTTGTGTTATATTTTCTGTCTTCATTATGAGCCATGTAGAACCTAAAAGTGCATATCCAAATATCACAGCAATGCCTGTCATTACACTAAAAGCACTTGCCCAATCAAATTGGCCACCAGAAAAGTTGCGTCCGTTTACTTCTACACCATGTATAAATGCACCTAAAATCATGCCTTGGCAAAATGCAGCACCAAGTGACCCAAAATGAAAGGCATAATCCCATAATCGCCTGTATTTTCCTTCTGCCTTAAAACGAAACTCAAAGGATACTCCGCGCACTATAAGGCCAAGCAGCATAATAATGATTGGAATATAAAAAGCAGGCATTAATATTGAATATGCAAGAGGAAAAGCAGCAAACAACCCTCCACCAACCAATACCAACCATGTTTCGTTTCCATCCCAAAATGGTGCAATTGAGCTTATCATGTGATCACGGCATTTATCTGACGGTGCAAAAGGAAGTAAAATACCAATACCTAAATCAAACCCATCCATTAAAATATACAGTAAAACAGCTATGGCAATTAGTAATCCCCAGATTAGGGGTAAATTAATTAAGGAAGAAAAATCAAACATGATTGTTGTCCTTTCCAGATGTACCAGCATCAATCACTGAAGCTACAATACCGTGTTTATAAAATTGCTCTTCTTCTTTAATGACAGGAATTCCTTTGTATATAAGTTTCAGAATATAGTAACTACCTGCTCCAAATATAAGGGTATACATAACGATAAATGCAATCAAAGACCATGCAACCTGAGGACCGGTAATCGCAGATGAAAATGATTCAATTGTGCGCATAATTCCATATACAGTGTAAGGTTGACGGCCAATTTCAGTAGTAAACCAACCTGCAAGTAACGCTATGAACCCAGACGGCATCATTGATATCCACCATCCATGTAAGAAACAACTTTGGAATAATTTGCCACGAAGATACTGTATAACACTTACTGACCCAATTATGATCATTAAAATTCCAACTCCAACCATTATACGGAAGGACCAGAATACCCATACTACAGGTGGTCTATCTTCTTTTTTCCATTCCTTTAATCCTTTTACTTCTCCTAAAAAATCATGTGTTAAGATCAAGCTGGCAAGATTAGGAATTTTTATCTCGTAGTGATTAATTTCATTTTGCTGATCCGGATAAGCAAATAAAAGTAAGCCAGCCCCTTTTTCGGTTTCCCATATACCTTCCATTGCAGCAATCTTAGCAGGTTGATGCTTTAGTGTATTTAATCCATGCCTATCTCCCATGAACAGCTGAAATGGTGCAGCTAAAGCTACCATAATGGTTGCCATACCAAGCATAATTCTTGCTTGAGGAGCATGTCGTTTTCTCCAAAGATAAAATGCTCCTACACCACCAACCACAAAAGCTGTTGTAAGATAGGCTGCTGTTACCATATGAATAAAGCGATAAGGGAAAGAAGGATTAAAAATAATCTCTAACCAATTGGTTGGATATAGGAGACCATTCTCACCAATCGTGAATCCAGCGGGTGTTTGCATCCAACTGTTGGCCGCAATAATCCAAAAAGCTGAAATAAGCGTTCCCACTGCAACAATGCAAGTAGAAGCAAAGTGCATACGAGAACTTACTCTATTCCATCCAAATAGCATAATACTCAAAAAAGATGCCTCCAGAAAAAAGGCTGTTAAAACCTCAAAGGAAAATAGAGGGCCGAGAACATTGGCTATGCGGTCAGAAAAAATCGACCAATTGGTACCAAGTTGATATGACATTACAACTCCAGATACCACTCCCATGCCAAAAGCAACGGCAAAAATCTTGATCCAGAATTTATAAACATCACGGAAACGTGTATCACCAGTCTTAAGCCAACACCATTCCAAAAAGGCTAGAAAACTTGCAAGCCCGATCGTGAAAGCAGGAAATATAATGTGAAAGCCTATTGTGAAGGCAAACTGAATTCGAGCTAATAATAAAGGATCAAATTTAAACATTTTACCTAATACCCATGTATTACAAATAATAGCCAAATCTGCCTATAATTCAATCCATTTTTTCACAAAATTGACCTTACCCAGAAAAAGTAGAGAGAAAGTTAAGACGTTTTTGTCATGAGAATAAATTGTGCAGGAATACAACTGTTCTCCCTTGTCATACCGTCACGGTATCTCTAGATCCCGCTAACACGTAGCGGAATGACGATTGTCAGGCCAGCGCCCCTATGATGTCATCCCAGTGCTCCTTTTTTTGTCATCCCAGTGTCAGCTACTCGGATGACATCATCCTTTTTTTGGGATTCCAGCGTCACGCGCTGGAATGACACCTTCCGTATAAACATTAAGAAATTTACCAAGCGGAGAAAAAGGCAAAAGAAGCCCCGTGGTTGGCTAATTACTTACATTATACTTTCAAGTATGGCGTTTTTTTATTCTAAACGTTTAATAACCGCGATTCAGCTACTTTTAAACCGCAACTAATCTAAATTATAAACGTTAAGAAATTTACTAAACAGAAAAAAAGGCAAAAGAAACCCTAGGGTAGCTAGTTATTCACTATCCATTTTTTAAGTTGGCGTTTTTTTATGTTTTAAACGCTTTATAAGCGCGTTTCAGCTTATGTAGGTAGAAATTTTATAAGACATAAGGTGCACATAGTGCAAAAAATTAAGCATGAGACGCCAGATACGTGAGTTTTTTTGTCATTTAATCTGTACAGAGAAGATAAATAAATAGCTTCAGTTTCATGATAAGGGGGTTGGCGAAGGGTGTCAAGTAACTTTTGCATTTAATCCATTTCTATGGCTTATATAATAATCGTTATTGTAGTATAATTTAGAATAATGCAATAGATACCTAAATGTTTTAGCTATTAATTATATGTTGCACAAAAGCATATATTGCCCTACCATCCAAGTAGGTTAGAAATAAAGAGGTTTTTATGAGTTTTACTTTACCTGGATTACCATATGATAAAACAGCTTTAGAGCCTTACATATCTGCAAAAACTTTAGACTTTCATTATGATAAGCATCATAAAGGGTATTTAAATAAACTCAACGAGCTGGTTGAAAATACGGATTATCAGCATGTGAAAATTGAGGGATTAATAACAGAAGTTCATGGTAATAGCAGCAACTTGCCTATATTTAATAACGCAGCACAAGTTTGGAACCACACTTTTTATTGGAACTCAATGAAAAAAAATGGTGGTGGTAAGCCTAAAGATAGTAGTCTTTTAGCAAAAAAAATTCAGGACGATATCGGTGGCTTTGATAAATTTTATGAAGAATTTTCGAGTCATGGAGTAAGCCAGTTTGGCAGTGGATGGGTATGGTTAGTGCTCGAAAAAGGTAGGTTAGGAAAGCTCAAAATCACCAAGACTCCAAATGCAGATTTGCCAATAATTTATGGCCAAGTGCCACTACTCACTATGGATGTGTGGGAGCACGCCTATTATTTAGATTGTCAAAACCGTAGAATTGACTACATAAAAGTTTTCCTTGATCATTTGATTAATTGGGATTTTGCAGAAGAGAACTTAGAAGAATATATGAGATGAATATACCCCGGGTAACAAAATTAGATAATGGTCTGCGCATAATAACTGAGCAGGTGCGTGATATTGATTCCGTAGCTTTAAGCATACGAGTTGGTGTTGGCAGTAGAGCAGAAAGTGCAAAGCAAAATGGAATATCCCATTTTTTAGAACACATGGCTTTCAAAGGGACGAAGACAAGAACTGCCTTTGAAATTGCAAAAGCTTTTGATGACATAGGTGGGGTTTTCAACGCCAGCACTGGTAGGGAAAGCACCACCTATTATGCAAAAGTCCTCAAGAAAGACATAAAAACTGGTATTGATATATTAATAGATATATTGATGAATTCCACGTTTCCAGAAGATGAATTGGAACGTGAGAAGGGTGTTGTAATACAAGAGATTTTTCAAACTAATGATTCACCAAGTGACATTATTTTCGACAAATATTTTGAGGCAGCTTATAAAGACCAACCATTTGGTAGGTCAATCTTAGGCACGCAAAATACTGTAAAATCTTTTACTCGAGGAGATCTAGATAATTACATAAATGAGCATTACTTTGGTGAGAATATGCTATTTGCCGTTGCAGGAAATGTTGAACATGAAGAAGTTGTTGCATTAACCAAAGATTTTCTCTCAAAGATTCATTCTAAAAAGCTGAAAAAAAGCCAAAATGCGAGCTGTACTGGTGGCGAGTATTTAGAACATCGTAAATTAGATCAGGTACACTTGCTAATTGGTCTACCTAGTGTTTCTCGCCATGACGATAAATATCACACGTTTCAAGTGCTTGATTCTATATTAGGGAGCGGAATGTCATCACGTTTATTCCAGGAAGTAAGGGAAAAGCAGGGATTAGCTTACTCTGTTTATTCATTTAATTCCAGCTATACTAATACAGGAATGTTTTCCATTTTTGCTGGTACAGACAGTAGTAACTTAGATAAGCTTTTAAAATCTATAACGACAGAGTTGAAGAAGTTGTCTACAGATGATCTGAAGGAAGAAGAAGTAAATAGAGTGAAAGAGCGAGTAAAATCCCAAATTTTAATGTCACGCGAAAGTGTTAGCTCACGTGCTGAAACATTGGGACACTACTACGGTAACTATAATAGGTACATCAGTAAAAATGAATTAATAGAAAAAATTAGTGCAGTTACCACTGCTAACGTAAAAAAAGCAGCAGAAGAATTGTTATCTCAGCATGAAAAAACCACTCTAGCTGCAATTGGAGAAATTGAATCATTACCAAGTTACGATAAAGTGGTTTCTATGCTTAAAGCTTAGCGCATTCTATTACATTAATTTGGCTACTTTACAATTGAAGCGGTGTGCTGTGAACTACACGCTTCTTTTATATTGCTTCTAGGAGGAGATGATGATACTTGACCTTGAGGTGTAGTGCTGCTTGCAGGATTCAAGTTTATATTTTTCTTTTGCTGAGGATAATTCCATGCTTCTTCACGAGTCTGAAATATAGGCTCCCCATCATTATAGTTTGAGTTTATATTTTCCTTTTGCGAACCAGCGTTCAATAATTTCGATATCTCTCGCCCTAGCTGATCACCTTTATAATTATTGTTAAGATCTTTGATTTTCTCCTCACCCAATTCCATTATTCGAATTAGAGAGGTATCAATAAAATCCGTTTTTATTTTGTCAATATCTATCGATTTATTACCATAAATCGTAATTTCACTTTTACCTTTTTCACTATTCACATCATAGCCTTGCTCTTTAACTCCTGTTATTACTTCCTTCTTTAATAATCTATGAATAGTATTTATTATTTTTTGACCACAATCTTGAAAAAAATCTCTGATTGTCTCAAATGCCTCTAATAAGGAGATGGTTTCAGTATGTGCGTATTTTTTACCTAGTGGTGGCTCTTCAGCATTCTGGTGTATAGATTCTATTTGCTGAGGGTCAAGCATCATTGCATGACGTTTTGAGCGTGTTGGTTGTGCTTTGGATGATGACATGTCTTTAATATCTTGTTTTTTACTCTCATCATCAACAACCACACCATCACTTGATTTCCTTTTTTTAGTAGGTAATGATGGTGGCTCCTCATTATTCTGGGATACTGCATTTAAATTCTTAAGTTTAGGAGGTAATTGTGGTGGCTTTTCTTCAGGTGATTGTCTCTGAGTGTCTTGAAGATTTTGGTATATAGGTTCTTCTTTCCTTAAATTTTCATAAATTGGTTCTTGTACCAAGTTAGCATTGACAAACTCCTGTACTCTTTCTAGATAACCAACATTTTTGTCCTCTTTAGGTACTTGAACGCCTTCAAATTTAATATTGTTTATATCTTCAACACTCAGCCCATTTTCTTTAAGCCATCCCCCTCTTTTGCTCATTGATGCAACAAACTCATTAATCTTTTGAATATTTTTTACATCATCATCAACTAGCATGACAGTTTTTGGCAACTCACCGTGTTTATTCTTATACTTCACAATTGCCTCACAGATGTGCAAATTCTTTCCGACTTGACTTTGTTGTTCTCTAACATCTAACTCTTGCAACTGATTATCATAATCTCCTGGAAACCCACCAAATACAGAAATGCTACCTGTTTGTTCTTCAAATAAACCCAAGTGATCCTTTACAACCTCTTTTACAGCATCCGGATATTTTGTATATGATGCAATATTAACTTCTATTCCACTTGAAAGTGCAGATTGCAGTACAGATTTTAACCCCTCTTTATTTTTTATTCCGTCTGTATTTTCTAGAAAATTTTTTATGTCGTTATCAGTTGCTGCATTATTTTGAGTAGAATTAAAGTCACTTTTGCTTAACCTAGAAAGAGCATTGTGCATGTGCCCATTAGTAATAGTATTATCAAAGTCAAATATTAATGGAACATTATTTTTTATATTCATATCTTTATCTCTAACATTTACAAATTCAAGACAAAGGCTAACATTAATAGATTAATTATTTATTATAGCACTTCTGAAGGAAAAATAATAAAAGGAAGAGTTAACAGAATAGACTTCTTGCATAACCCAAACTAAGTAGAAAAAAGGTATAGCTATACCGCCGCGGTATCTCTAGATCCCGCTGGGATGACGATTGTCGTTTAGCCATAAATATTAAGGAATTTACCAAATGAAAAAAAAGGCAAAAGAAGCCCCGTGGTGGTTAGCTATTCACTATGTACTAAAATATCGGCGTTTTTTTTATTCTAAAACGCTTGATTAAGAGCGATTTAGCTGCTTTTAACTTGCAACTAACCTACACCGCAAGTGTTTAAGAAATTTACCAAGCAGGAAAAAAGGCAAAGAAACCCTAGGGTAGCTAGTATTCAAATTCTCCCTTGTCAATTTGACGTTTTTTGCTGTCTTAAACGCTTTGTAAGCGCGTTTCGGCTTATATAGGTAAAAACCCAGAAATTTTTAAGGACATGCGATGCACGTAGTGCGAAAAATTAAACATGAGACGCCAAATACCCTAAGTTTTTTGTCATTAACCTGCACAGATTGCGAAGATAAATAAATAGCTTCAGTACCATGATAAGGGGGCTGGAGGAGTTTGTCAAGTAAGTTTTTTCGTTTCTATTTCCAATAAAAGTTCGTTATATGGTTATGCAAGAAGTCTAATGAAGAAAAGACTTAAAGAGAGGCCAAATCAAAGTGCAATGGTATTTCACTAATCCAATTATTTTTCTCCTGATCTAGCCTATCATCTAATATTGCCTGCCTTATTGATGCCATTAACTTATTCATAAAGAAAATATTATGAATGGTAACGAGCGTGTAAGCCAGGAGCTCTTTAGCTTTCAGTAAATGGTGTATATAAGCTCTTGAATGTTTTCTGCAGGTAAAACATAAACAGTCACTTTCAATTGGGTTATCGTCCAGCTCGAATTGTTGATTTCGCAAATTGATATGCTCTTTGCACTTTGAAGAAATAGAATCTCTATTTTTTACTTTAATCAGCGCACCACCATGCCTTGCTAAACGGGTTGGATGCACGCAATCAAACGTATCAATTCCAAGACTAACTCCGCGAAAGATGTCCACAATTCCACCAATACCAAGCAAATGAGTAGGCCTGTCTTTTTTCAAGTGGTCCATAGTGAAAGAAACTACATCGTACATCTGCTCTTTACTTTGACCAAGTGATCCACCTATTGCTTGACCGAAAAATGGTAAATTGTTGATAAAATCACAACTTTCTCTACGCAGATCGTGATATATTCCGCCTTGACTAATTCCATACAGTGCCTGCTTGCCATTATTGTTTTTTTCAAATTCATTTAAAGAACGTTCAGCCCATCTGTGGCTCATGAGCATTGATTTTGCTGTGTATTCTTTGCTTACGTGAAATGGAGTGCATTCATCTAAAACTAGGATTAAATCTGCACCTAATTTCTGTTGAATTTGTACAGATTTTTCAGGAGTTAAGCAATAAATTTTACCATTAATGTAAGAACGGAAAATTGCCCCATCCTCATTAATTTTGATCAAAGTTTTTTGTTTTTTTCTTATTCCTTTTATCTCTTCCGAAACTGATCCGTGGCCTAAGCTAAATATCTGATATCCACCTGAGTCAGTTAGCATTGGCCCATTCCATCCTATCATCTTGCGCAAACCACCAAGTTTTGCAACAGTATTCTCTCCTGGTTGAAGCATTAGGTGATAGGTGTTGGAAAGTATGATTTGGGTACCAGCTTCACTTATTCTTTCAATATCTGCAGCTTTAATTGCAGCTTTTGTTGCGCAGAATATAAAAGCGGGGGTTTCTACGCTTCCATTTGGAGTTTTAATTGTTCCAACTCTTGCAGAACCTGATTGCTTGATTCTCTTGAATGAAAATTCTTCTTTCATCTATTTGCCTGAAAGTTCTGTTATGATGTTTTCTACTTTCTCAGGAGTAAGATTTTCATAGAAGTCATTATTGATCTGCACAACGGGAGCATTAACGCATGCACCTAGGCATTCAACTTCTTTTAAAGTGAACAAATTATCTTTAGTAGTCTCACCGATATTGATTCCAAGTTTTTTTTTAAAGGTATTTAAAACTTCTTCACTATTGCACAACCAGCAAGGAGTTGTTCTACAAATTTGTATTAGATATTTGCCTACTGGTTTTAAATTATACATGGTGTAAAAATTTGCCACTTCATATACACGAATATGTGGAATATGCAGCATATCAGCAACATAACGCATAGCAGATTCAGAAACCCATCCGCATTGCTCTTGAACCAGATATAGTAAAGGCATAACAGCACTACCTTCTCTACCTTTGGGATACATCTCTATAAACTTTCCCGCTTTCTTGAGGTTTTCTGATGTAAAACTAAACTGCTCTTCTTTTTCTATCATTCATGAGACTCGTGTAAACTTTAACAGATTATACCTGTAGAACCAATGATTGCAATTGTTGGTTTTTTGAGAAATAGCATAAAGCTTCTTAGCCCTCTTCAAGCTTATATTTACCTTTTAGTATAAAATATTATATTAATTTTTTAATTTTAGTTAAAATTTTCATTGACATTAACACACAGGAGTAATCATAATAGCATTTTATTAATATTTTAAATAAAATTATGTCTATATTAAGAAGATTGCTCGGGATCAACTCAAATACACCGGAAATTAAAGAAGCGATAGGTTTTAATCCAACAAACGTAGAATTAATTGAGGGGAATGGAGTTGCTTACGGACTCAGCTATCAAGATAATGGTAATGGGAGCAGTAAAGTAAAATTACTTATTAGTCCATTATATCAATCAAAAACATACGAATGTGGTACAAATATCAGCGTAGCAAATGAATTCAAAGATCAATTATCTCTCACATTAATAGAAGATTCAGCTGAAATAGATAAAGTTGGAGTTATCTTTCCTGAAGAAGGAATTAGCGAAGAAGGAGAAAAATGCGTTAAAGGCTTATCTTTTAACACTTACGGAATTAAACAATCAGTTAATACTCCTTCAGTTGAACATTTAGATAAAAGAAAATTACAAAAGAATATTGATAATAATAGTCTTGCAAATGTGGGCAATAGTTACTTTCAACCAAGAGCAGTGAAAGTTGGTAATGGTGACGTAATTGTAATCGCCCATAACTTAAAGGATCAAACTTTAGTTTCTTGGTACTTAAAGTCAAGCGAGAGCGGAAAATTTAAGGTATTGACTGGAGAAAAAGGTGTTACAGAAAGAAAATTGTTCAATTTTGATAATCAGGGGCAATTGGCATTAAATGGAAACACGATGCTTTATTCGCAAGTGAGCAAAAGGATTACTAAGGAAAATCAAGAGGTGAGAAAAACACGTATTTTTAAATTTGATATGGCTAAAGTGATTCAGGGTCTGAAGGATGGAGTTAATGGCTTTTTACTTGGTAATCGAAAAGGTCAAATAGATAATAAAGCACTATCTCTTTCTAGAGAACATGAAATAAGCTTTTTGCAGTATGTTGAACAAACGGAAGGAAATGATCTAGTTGCTTTTCTTGAAAATGACCAATCAGCTAATGAGCAGAGGTTACATATAGCAACTCTACTTAAAAATGGATCAGTGTCAGATTTTCCTATCTATCAATTTACAGATCCTATAGAGCAATTATATATTAAGGGCAACGGTCAGGGTGGTTTTATCGTAACTGCGGTAAGTGGAGAAAATATTGTAACTTTTAATCAAAACGGCTCTGGAAAATCTTCTGAAGCAACAATAATACCGGCAAATAGCATCAAAACTCTCAGTGATTTTGTTAATATCATTAACGGTCGATTAACGCCAGATATTATTTCTAGTAGTACCGTGGCTCCTATAACTGTTGCAGAAACGGTTGTGACTTCTAAGAAAACGCCGACTGCTGCAATTACTAGCACAGCAGAAACCGACGCTGTGAAGACTACTAAATTGACAACGGAAGCCGTTGCACCTACTTCTACAATAAGTAAACCTTCAACGGAGTCAACGACAGTAGCAAAAACAACTACTACTTCACAAGCGACCACGGTTGCTACAACGTCAACTAGTGTGCCGATAGTAACTTCAGGGACTGAGACAAGTACTGTAAAACCTACAGCAGCGACTGGTGCGTCGACTTCTACGATGAGTAAACCTTCAACAGAGTCAACGACTCAAACAAGCACAGTAACAGTGGAACCAACTGCGCCAACAACAAGCTCAGAGAAAACTACACAAACAGTATTTAGTATACCAAGTACTAGAACAAAAGAGTCAACAACTCCTATATTCACCACGACTTTACTTCCTCAGTCTACTTCTTCACCACAACCTACTCAACTTGCTATAGGGTCTAATAAGGCAGGAATGATAGGGGGATCTTTGGTTGGAGCAATAGGTATTGTTGGAATTATAGGATTCATAGCATATAGATATGTTAAGGGTCGTAATGCTGCTTCTGTATTAGAACTAACTGATTTGGGTTATAGAAGGCGATCATCTTCAAGTAGCGATGAAGAAATTTTTACCACTGGTAACAGAATGCGAACTATATATCAATCTGAAACAGTGCTAAATAGTATATCAGTAGAAAGTAGTAGTCGATCAAGAAGTAGCTCATCGTCTTCAAGCGGTGGACCAGGCTCTTGACTAACTGAAGCGAAGTCTAAAAGTGAAAAAAGCTTATCTTGGGATAGTGATGATGTGCCGGAATATCACCTTTAGCTATTTGTCTAAATGTTTTTAATATGTAGACTGTTAGGAAATTGTCTTTTGCTTTTGTGATTTTCATGTTAAAGTATAATTCCTAGGTGAAATAAGTAGCTGCTGTTGTGTGATAAACATAGCAGAGGAAAGTCCGGGCTCCAAGGAAAAATAGTGACGGGTAATGCCCGCCGGAGGTAACTCCAGTTATAGGGCTACAGAAAATTACCGCCTAAAATATTTTTAGGTAAGGGTGAAAAGGTGTGGTAAGAGCACACCATGGCAATGGCAACATTGGTAGTCGAGTAACCAACACTAGGAGCAAGATTAAATAGAAGTAGATTTTATGTTTTCCTCATATCTACTCGGGTAAATCGCATGCGGTAAATGGTAACATTTACTCCAGATAAATAGCTACATAAACAGAACTCGGCTTATATTTCACCTAGGCGTTCACATGATACGTGCGATATAAGCCATGCTATATTTAAATGTGTAGGCATTTCATGCGTTGTCCTTCACTTGTTCTGCTTGATAGCCATCACTACTTTCGCCTACATTAACATTAGAATATTCATCATCATCAATATACTCTTTCAGAACATACCCTCTGCCCCAAACGGTTTCTATGTGGCTTTTTCCATCATTTGCACTTTCAAGTTTCTTACGTAATTTGCACATAAAAACATCAACTATCTTGTTATCTGAAGGTTCATCTAAGCCATTGTAAAGATGATTTAAGAACATTTCTTTTGTTAATACTGTTCCTTTACGCAGTGCTAGCAATTCTATCATAGAATACTCTTTATTAGTAAGGTGAACCGTTTTACCTTTCACCTCAACAATCCTGTGATCAAAATTGATATTTATATTACCAATCTTTATCACCGATTCAGGATGGCCTTTAGTACGACGCACTATGGCCTTAATTCGAGCTAATAACTCACTTTTATGAAATGGTTTGGTTAAGTAATCATCGGCACCATACCCGAGTCCTTTAGCTTTGTGATTGACAGCGGATATACATGAAAGTATTAAGACAGGAACTTTGATTTTTGCACTTCTTAGTCTTAGCAATATATCATATCCGTCAATATCACCAGGCAAGTGTATATCTAAAATAACTAGGTCATAGTAATCTCCGTTTGAGGAAACCATATTATTGTTATAATCTTGTGCAGAAGTAACAACGTCACAGAAATGTCCATCAGAAGTTAAGGCGTTAACCACAGTCTTTGCACTTACTTGATCATCTTCAATTAATAATATACGCATATTTTACACCCCATAAATAATTTATAATTTTAGTAATATATATAACTAAGGAAAGTAATAAATCAAATTTTTATTAACAAATGATCAAAATTACACTTATTAATTAATAGTAAATATATTGTTCCAAAGTTATATAAATAGATCTAAAATATAATAGACATACCATGATAGTAATAATATTTTTAGTAAATATTGAATTAAAGTTACTATTATTAAAAGAATACTTCGGTTAATAAATATTTAACTATTCTATATGTCTGTGTTATATTTTTAATTTACTTATCCTACTATTTTAAAGTATAAGTAATATTTTCAGGAATATTGTGTGGCAATATCAATTTTAGGTGCTGGTGCATGGGGTACAGCAATCGCAATTTCATTAGGTAGTAAGAAAGATGTGATTTTGTGGACTCGCAATGAAACTACATTTGAATCAATCAACGGGAAAAGAGAAAGTGACAAGCTACCCGGTTGTCGAATTTCTGATAATGTGTCAGTAAAATTGGCTATTGAAGACACAATTAATGCTTCAGTAACAATCCTCGCTGTTCCCACTCAGTCTCTGAGGAAGGTATGTCAGCAATTGCATAATTGTAATCTGAAAAAAGATGTAGCAATAATTTTAGCTTGTAAGGGAATAGAAAAGTCTACATTAAAATTACCTAGTGAAATAGTAAATGAAATTTTACCTAACAATCCTATTGCTATTTTTTCAGGTCCTAGCTTTGCTGTAGAAGTTGCAAGAAAATTACCCTATTCAATGGTTCTTGCATGCCAAAATAACACATTAGGTTCAAAGCTAGTATCAGAGCTGCAACAAGAAAATGTTAAATTGGAGTTTAGTAACGACATTATAGGAGTACAGATTTGTGCAGCGTTAAAGAACGTTTTTGCTATAGCGTGTGGGATTGTTCTAGGTAGTAAACTTGGGTTTAATGCTCATGCAGCATTGATTACGAAAAGTATGAGCGAAATTAAGGCTTTATACTCAGCAAAAATTGGTGACGGTAGTGTGGATATAAATACACTACTTGGGCCAGCATGTCTGGGTGACCTAATTATGACATGCACATCCTTGAATTCAAGAAACTTATCTTTTGGGTTTAAAATAGGTAATAGTGATAATGGCTTTAATGTTCAGCAGATTTTGTCAGAAGGCAAGTCAGTGATTGAAGGTTTTAGCACTGCTGAGTCCATATTTAATTTAGCAGGAAAGCTAAAGATAAAAATGCCTATATGTGAAGCGGTCTATAGATTATTGTATGAAAGCGCCTCTATAGAGGATACTATTTCTGTTCTTATAAGTTAATTTTGTATTTGGATATATTGTGAAATTTTTATATAAATTAATATCAACGTGGTGGCTGTCTGGAACAGTAAAAAAAATGCCAGGTACTGTGGGTAGTTTGGCTTCTTTTCCGCTTGTTCCTGTAATCCTGAGCAACAAAATTTTAGGTGCAGCAATTATTTCTTTTTTATTCTTAATTGGATTATGGTCTACAGGTAATTATATAAAACATTACAAGACTTCATGTGATCCAAAAGAGGTAGTAATTGACGAAGTGGTTGGTCAATTGCTGACGATACTTTTAGTTTCGATATTGTTAAGCCAAGAGATGAATTATTCTTCATTGTTGTTGTGCTTTTTTTCTTTTAGGTTTTTTGATATAATAAAAACGTGGCCTATAAATTTAATCGATAAAAATACCAAAGGTCCTTTAGGTATTATGCTAGATGACGTTATAGCTGCAATTTTAGCCTGTGTTCTTATAGGAGCCTTTTATTGTTGGTGTATGCAGGATAAAAAAATTTATTATTCAAGCTTAATTGTTCAAAATCTAAAGGATTATATACTGTACACAGCGAATTTATCTGAGTGGGAAGTACACGATGAATTTGATAACATCATATTTACAATAAATGGTACCAGGGAGTCATTATTTAATTTTGTGTTCTGTGGAGATCAATGTACCGAGCTTTCTATACAAAAAACTCTAGATTATCTCAGAACAAGAGATATAGAAGCAACATGGGTAATAAATTCACATATGAAAATAAGAGATATTTTAGAAAAGTGTGAAATAAAACACGTTAGCACACCAAAAAAAGCTTTACTTAATATGAAAAATTACTTTTTACCTGCTGATGTTATTCCAAACTTGAGGTTAAATGCTGTGAATGGTAGCAACCTCTTAGAACAGTTAGATCTACACACTTCTAAAATTTTTTATCATGGCGTTGGAATTGTCAGCACATTTTTTCGCGGATTATCAAATTATGATGATAAGAACTCAAGATTAAGATTTTTTCTTGTAACACTAAATAATGAAATTATTGGGACATGCAGTCTTTATGTTCAAGATAGCGTAGCTGGTTTTTATAGTGATGGAGTTTTACCAATTTACAGGAATCGTGGAATAGGTACCCAAATGGTTTTAGAAAGAATAAAGATAGCTAAACAGCTTGAATGCAAATATATAGTAGCACATTGTATGAAATCTTCTGTGAACCTTTATAAGAGATTGGGCTTTCAAATGTTAGGCAATCTTTACTTATATACCTCTTCAGCATAATTCTGAGCGGTTACAAATTTTTACATTTGTTTTAAAAGTGCTATGTTTTTTTTGTATGAAGTGGTTTTAATATTGATTCTAATATTATTCTTTCTCTCTTATTCTAAATTAAAAATTAGTAATAAGATTAAGAACTTACAGCATCAAAATGTTATCATAAATAATTTGATTGATACTGTGAATGATGGGTTTTATATTTGGGATGCAAAAAAACGTATAGAAAAGTTCTCTCCCAATTTACTAATTTTGCTTAATACTGTTTTTTACTCATTTAATGAGTTTGTGAATTTTTTTGAGCAATCAGAAAGCTTAATCAAAAATTTTGTTGAGGCAAAGGAAATAAATAAATCTTTTACTCTAGATTTAAAGTCAAAAGACAGTGAGGTTTATTGCATATGTTACGGTAGAAGCATAATAGATGATTCTAACAATGTGATAGGTGTGCTGTTATGGATAAGGAATGTCTCAGACTGTAAGATAAAGGCTAACGGACTTGAGTTAGAAAATAGTAAGCTTACACAGGAAGTGGAGAGCTATAAAAACGTTTTCAACTCTTTACCATTTCCAATACTAAGATATAACAAGAGTAGAAAGGTGGAATTTTATAACTTGTTTTATGATAAATATGTAGATGGTTCTAAGAAATTTGCTATTACCGGTAGCGCTCATAGCACAAAACCAGGAAGACATGTCATAACTTATAAGAACGAACCTAAGGTTTTCGATTTTGTTAAAATTCCAATACAAGGTTCTGGTAGCATAGTAATGTATGGGAAAGATGTTAGTGATGCAGAGAAATTATATACTGAATTAAACAGTTATTTAGCTACACAGAAAAATTTGCTTGAGAGGTTACCGGTTGCTATAGTAATATATAGTAAGAATCAAAAGCTAAAATTTTATAATAATGCTTTTATAAAAACCTTTCAATTTGACCCAAAATTTTTGGCATCTTACCCAACTTATCACGAAGTTATGCTTTACCTCTTCGAATCTAAAAAGCTTTTAGAAAAAGAGGATTTTCAAACTATTAGTAACCAAAGACATGAGTTGTTCAAAAAATTATTTGAATCGTACGATGATACGATGCACTTCACAAACGGAAAAGCGTTCAGGGTATTAACAATACCCTACGCTTCGGAAGGTTTGCTGTTCTCTTACGAAGAATGCAAAAGATAATACTTAAACTCCTTCTCTCTCTACCATGAGCTGTTTTACTTTCGCTATTGCTCTTGCTGGATTAAGTCCTTTAGGACAAGTTTTTGTGCAATTCATTATTGTATGACAACGATACAACTTGAATGGGTCGTTTAAAACATCAAGTCTTTCACCTGTCTTATTATCACGGCTGTCAGCAATCCATCTGTAAGCTTGTAATAGTATTGCTGGTCCTAAAAATTTATCACTATTCCACCAGTAGCTTGGGCAACCAGTCGAACAGCAAGCACATAATATACAGTCGGACAAGCCATCTAATTTTTTTCTATCTTCAGAAGATTGAGAGTATTCTTTATTTGGTAGGGCAGGCTTATCTGCTTGTAACCAAGGTTTAATTGATTTGTATTGCTCATAAAATTGGCTCAAATCCGAGACTAGGTCCTTTATTACATACATGTGAGGTAATGGATATATTTTTACGTCACCTTTTATATCATGTATAGATCTAGTACATGCAAGAGTATTGGTTCCGTCAATATTCATGGCACAAGATCCACATATGCCTTCTCTACAAGAACGTCTGAAAGTTAAAGTCGAATCTATTTCATCCTTTATTTTTATTAATGCATCAAGTACCATAGGGCCACAACTATCCATATCAATAAAAAATGTGTCTATTCTAGGGTTTTTCTCGTCATCAGCAGACCAACGGTAAATTTGAAATCTTCTGATGTTTTTTGCTCTAGCAGGAATAGGATAAATTTTGCCCTTTTGATTAATTTTAGAATTCTTTGGCAAAGAAAACTGAACCATATCACTTACCTTTTATTGTTTATAGCTAAAACCCTTTGTAGATAACATATTTTATTATCATCTACTATATTTTTATTAAATTCCTTTTAAATCGCACACATATTGTAGCCAAGCGAAGCTAAAATCTCTCTTTCTAGATTTTTCATTATAATTTCTTCATCTTTTTTTTGGTGATCATAACCAAGTAAATGCAGTAATCCATGCACTAACATGTGTGCAATGTGAGCAAGAATGGGTATATAATACTCATGCGATTCTCTTTTTATTGTGTCTATTGAAATTGCTATGTCTCCTAAATCGCACTCATTAGACAATTGTTCATACGGAAATGATAGTACGTTAGTTGGCTTATCCATTTCTCTAAATTTTAAATTAAGTTGATGTAGCAAGTCATCATCAGCCAGAGCTATTGATATATTTGGTTTATAGTGGTCTATTTTTAATTCTTTTAGAGAAGCATTGATGACACCTAATACAAAATTTTTAGGATTTTCTATAATGCTGCACCATTTCTTGTCAAGAATATTTACTTCTAACATGAGTGACACATCAGTAAGGGTGTCATGCAAATAGCTGACACTGGAATCCAAAAAAGAAGAGTTATAGACCCTTGTGTCATGTACACAACTGTACGAATATTGTACACTAGAAGGATGTCATCCCAGTGTCTAGGCACTGGGATCCAGGAATTTTGATTAGACATCAAGTTAGTGAATATAAAAGTAGCTAATCTTATATTAAAACACAACGGCTTTAATGTGGTTGCATTAAGGCTGGATTCCAGTGTCAAGAACTGGAATGACACCTTTGTGTTTGATGCAAAATCGGCTATAACGTTTAATGCACTGCCTTCGAGACAAATATTCATACAGCTGTGCGTTGTGTGCTGAGATGACATCATTTAGGAACTGAAATGACAGGTATTACACATCACTCATCCTTATTATTTCATTCCATTCAATTTCCGAAACTGGGGCAATTGATAAACGTGGTTGTTTTAATATAGTCATATTTTTCAAAAGTGGGTTTTGTTTTATATTATTTAACGTTACTTGGTTATTTAAAGGTTTCAAAAACTTTACATTCACTAATCCGAACTTGGGATCATTAACATGATAATACTCTTTAAATACTTCAACGATTCCAAGTATTGCTTTCTCTTTACCTGTATGATAAAAAAACGCAAGATCGCTTGCTTTCATAATTTTCATGTAATTTTGAGCTTGATAATTGCGCACACCATCCCACTCAACTACCTGCTCCTTTTCCATTTTTTGCCATGAGTATTCACTTGGCTCTGACTTAAGTAGCCAAAATTGCATTATTTTTTTCTTCTTAAGTAAGCTGGTATATCATAGATATTGCTGCCCCACTTAGCTCCTTCGCTTACCTGTTCAGCTGGTTTTGTTTCCAGTGTTTTGTCTTGTGTACTTTCACTTTGACTATATGGCCACTTAAATTTCTCTTTCTCTGAGTCTTCGCTCTGACTTATAGGTGAAGTTTCTGATTTATTATTGCGACCATCAATGCCAGTTGCAAGAACAGAAACTCTAACTCTTCCCTCCATCGCTTGATCAAAAGTAGCACCAAATATTATATTTGCATTTTCATCTACTTCTTCACGCACTCTATTGGCTGCAGCATCAACTTCAAACAGAGTCATATCTCCGCCACCAGTAATGTTAATTAATATTCCTTGCGCACCTTTCATTGATACATTATCAAGCAATGGATTAGATATTGCAGCCTCTGCAGCACTAATTGCTCTATCTTCTCCTTCTGCCTCTCCGGTGCCGATCATCGCTTTGCCCATCTCGCTCATTACTGTTTCTATATCAGCGAAGTCAAGATTGATAAGCCCTGGCATGACCATCAAGTCAGTTACTCCTCTGATGCCAATGTGCAGAACATTATCAGCAAGTTTAAATGCATCAGAAAATGTAGTTTTTTCATTTGCAATTCTAAATAAATTCTGATTTGGAATGACAATAAGTGTATCCACGTATTTTTGCAGTTCTTCAAGTCCAAGCTCTGCAATGCGCATACGGCGCACACCTTCAAAACCGAACGGTTTAGTTACAACTCCAACAGTCAATATCTTTTTTTCTTTTGGCGCTCTATCCTTAACTGCGGCTCTTGCTTCTCTGGCTGCTTTTGCAATTACCGGTGCTGCACCGGTTCCAGTACCACCGCCCATTCCTGCTGTGATGAAAAGCATATGACTATCTTTTATATGCTCCATAATCTCATCAATTGACTCTTCTGCTGCACCTTTGCCAACATCAGGCAAAGCACCAGCACCAAGCCCCTTAGTTAAATTAATGCCAAGCTGAATTTTTTTATCACATAACGACTTTTCTAGTGCTTGAGCATCGGTATTTGCGACAACAAAATTCACTCCTTGCAAATTAGATTGGATCATGTTATTCACAGCATTTCCACCAGCACCACCCACTCCCACAACGGTAATCCTTGGGTGCAATATAGGTAACTCCGGCAGACTAAGATCAATAGACATTTAAATTACTCAAATTTAGCGAATTCACTTGATAATAAGTTACCGCTTTTTTAATAATATGCAAATACTTTTCACTTCTATAGGCGTAAACAGTAAACGGGATTTACTTATTCTTAACATTTATACTAATAAGTGCCGTTAATTATAATAACTAGATTCTTAGATGACATCACTTAACCGATGCAAAAAATAGAAAACGTTTATAAAAAGGGACAGAAATCTATCCCTTTTTATTTTGTTAAAGATTATTAGCTTCCTTATCTTTCTCTTCCCCTTTCAATGCTTCAACCGCAACATCTTTTAATTTTGAGGCAATTTGATATGTTCCATAAAGAACAGCAGCTGCAGCAATTGCCATTATGGCACCCGCAACTATCTGACCAGCAACACCTGTTCCGATAAATCCAGGTAATGAAGCAGCTATTGCTTGATTTGTTCCAACAAAGTAACTGGCAGTCTTAGCAAGAAACCCAGAAGCTTCTGCTGCACTAACAAAGCCTGCTTTCATATGCATTGCTGTAAAGACAACACTTGCAACTGCAAGCGGAAATAATGCTGTTCTCCCTTTATTATGCATAGCGTACTGACCAGCTCCACCAGCAGCACCAGGAATTCCCCAGTATTTTTCAGCTCGTATATATCCTTCTGAAATAGCATGAAAAATGCCATCCCCTTTTCTATACTCATAATTTGTTAATGCCATAACTCTACTCCTTAAATAGAATGTTAAAATTTCATTAAGGAAGCATATAGTAAAAAAAATTGCCTGTCAAGTAAACTAATTTTTTAATATACCTTTATTCTGTAATTGAGCGCTTCAGCAATGTGTGCTCTTTTTACTTCTTCACTTTTTGCAAGATCTGCAATAGTTCTTGCAACTTTTAATACGCGTGTGTAGCCTCGATTGGAAATGTAATTTTCTTTCAGTACGTATTTTAGCAATTCTAACCCTGCCTGATCTGGTTCAGTAAATTTATTAAATGCTTCACCGCTTACTTCTGAATTGCAACGAATATTTAATTCACTATAGCGCTCAGTTTGAACTTTTCTTGCTGCTATCACTCTTTCTCTTATGATTTTAGTACTTTCTCCCTCCACAGAGATTTCAGGAGAGAGTATGCTAACGTTTGGCATTTCAATGCATATGTCTATTCTATCAAGCAATGGGCCTGATATTTTGTTTTTGTAATCTGTGCCACACTTTGGAGCTTTGTTGCACGATCTGCTTGCATCACCTAAATAACCGCAACTGCAAGGGTTCATTGCAGCAATCAGTTGAAAATTTGCAGGGTAGGTTATGTGAGCATTTGCCCTTGCAACGGTAACTTTTCTATCTTCAAGTGGTTGGCGCAGAGAATCAAGCACAAGTCTTGGAAATTCTGGCAACTCATCAAGGAATAACACGCCATTGTGAGCCATGGTAATTTCTCCAGGTTTTGCATTCTTTCCTCCCCCTATCATCGCTGGCATAGAGCATGAATGATGAGGTTCACGAAAGGGACGAGTTACTTTGAATATTTCATTACCAGTTTTTGTTATGCTGGAAATAATATTAACATCAATTATCTCCTGTTCGGTTAAATCAGGCAGCAATCCTATAAAGCGCTTAGCAAGCATTGATTTTCCAGTACCAGGAGGGCCAACAAGAAGCATATTATGCCCACCTGCTGCTGCAATTTCAGCTGCTCTTTTTGCAACAACTTGGCCTTTGATATCCTTCATATCGGGAACCAATCTTTTTTCTTTGGGTGCATCACTATAATTAAAAATTACTGGCTGAATTAATTGCTCACCCTTAAAGTGTCTGATAATATCAGTTAATTTCTCTATAGCCAGAATTGAAACATTCTTCACCCATACAGCTTCTACACCATTTCCTCTCGGGCAAATTACTCCTTTATTGTCCTTTTTTGCATTAATTGCTGTTGGCAGCACACCTGAAACTGGAATAACTCTGCTATCAAGAGCCAGTTCACCCATGATTATATAAGACTGAACTTTTTCAACTGGTATCACATTCATTACAACAAGTAGTCCAATAGCAATAGCCAAGTCATAATGACTGCCTTCTTTCAGCAAATCCGCAGGGGAGAGATTAACTGTAATTCTTTTTGGAGGTAGTAGTAGATTGATTGAATTTAACGCTGCTCTGATGCGCTCTCTGGATTCTGCAACAGTTTTATCCGGCAAGCCAACAATATTAAAAGCTGGAATACCATTTGCCATATGAATTTGTGCATTGACATTTACTGTGCTAATTCCCTGAAGCGCAACGGTATTTATATTTGCAATCATAATATATTATATAAAATTGTTAATATAATATATTAAAGAAGCGATGAAGTAAAGGCTACAGCAATTAAAGATGGCTTAACTTAGCAAAAAAGTGTAGTATTCTATCACTTTGCTGATTACAAATGTTTATAAGGATAATCACTTTTTTCTTACTATATTCAAGTACGGCTTTTTGTAGTGATTGTAATTTTAATTTACCATACTGTGGGCTCAGTTGTAATCTAGATCTATCATATAGAAATTTAAGTAATATAAAAAAATTATTGAATAACGACGATAAGTTTGTTGCGCTTACGTTTGATGATGGACCTTCCAACAATAGAATAAACGATATTATTAATGTTCTGGAAAGCTATGAAGCAAAAGCAACATTTTTTGTGCTTGGTGAACGTATAAATGAAAAAACGTCTGAAATAGTAAAGAAAATTCATGAATCAGGTCATGAGTTAGGCAATCACTCTTGGTCGCATAGGAAGTTGACATCACTTTCAAGTGAGGAACAATTGCAAGAATTGGAAAAGACAAATACAGCAATTAAAAATGCAATAAAACAAGATGTAAAATGGTTTCGTCCGCCATATGGATGTTATGACGATAATCTGATTGAAAATACTGATCAATTAAATATGTATTCAATATTATGGACAGTTGATTCGCTAGATTGGCAAGGTGATAAGCCAGAAACTTTAGTTGAAAGAGTTTTAAGTAATGTACATAATGGAGCAGTTATACTGTTTCATGATCACAATAACAGGTCAAACACAATTGAAGCTTTACCTCATATTATTAAAATACTAAAAAAATCAGATTATAAGTTTGTGACCTTAAGTGAGTGGGAAAAAAGGGTTTGTAATACGGTAAAAGCCAGAAGTGTAACAATAAAAGAGGGGAAAAAAGTGTGTTTTGAAGGAATGTTATGTGGACAAAAAACAAAGTCTTTAACCGCAGAGCATTCATATTAGGTGGTATTCAGCTTACCATTTCTGCGGTTTTTAGTTGCAGGTTATATAATTTACAAATACGAAACAGACAAAAGTACGAAGCACTATCTAATAGTAATAGAATAAGAGTTGCTACTATTATGCCTAAGCGGGGCAAAATTTTAGATAGGAATAGCATTGAACTTGCGGTAAACAAAATTTCGTATGTTGTTTTGTTTGATGGTTCTGGTAAGGAAGTTGATTTGCAGACATTATCAGAAGTCGAGTCTAAAATAGCAAAATCGTCAGAAAAAATAACTGCTCTTTATAAACGTTATTACCCGTTTGGTTCAATGTGTTCTCATGTAATCGGATATACAAAAAGACAGCAAGGCATAAGCGAAGTAGGAATCAGCGGTATTGAATATACATATGATCATATATTGAAAGGCAAGTCAGGAAAATCTGAGCAGGAAATAAATTCTAAAAAACGCGTCATAAAAGAATTATCAAGCATACCACAACAAGACGGACAAGATGTACAACTGACAATTGAGATTAATCTGCAAGAGAAAACCGCAGAGGTATTTAAAGATCACCAAGGCTCCGCAGTGGTAATTGATGTAAATAATGGAGAAATTTTAGCATTATATAATTCACCTTCTTACGATAATAATCTTTTTGCTAGCAGGCTATCAAATGAGACTTGGGAAAACTTGAATGCTCCTTCATTACCGCTTGTGAATCGTGCGTTATCATATCAAATTCCACCTGGTTCAATATTTAAAGTAATAGTTGCGCTTGCGGGTTTAAAAGACGGGATAATAACACCAGAAGAGAAATTCTCGTGCAAGGGCTATATGAAAATAGGTGAGCGGAAATTTCGTTGTCTGAAAAGCAAAGTCCATGGGTATGTATCTTTAAATGAGGCAATGGCATTATCATGCAACACTTACTTTTATAATATAGGGAAAAAAATAAGTGTAGACTCTCTAGTAGAAATGGCCAGAAAATTTGGTATTGGAAGTGGGCCACTGATTGGAACGTTTAAAGAAGAAGCTCCAGGGTTGTTGCCAGATAGAGATTGGCGTACACGAAAGCTATATTCGCAGTGGTATTTAGGTGACACTATCAACTTAGTTATAGGACAAGGGTATATGCTTACAACACCACTACAGCTTGCAGTTCTTGCAGCGAGGATTGCAACAGGAAAAGAGGTAATTCCCCACATTGAGATGAGTAAAACGATACAAGATTTTCCCGATATTGATGTGGATTGTGAGCATCTTAGCATAGTTCGAAAAGCTATGTTTGATGTGGTGAATTCTAAAACTGGAACCTATAAGAAAGGGCTAAGCGGTATACAAATTGCTGGCAAAACCGGTACACCAGAAATAAACTCTAAGGGCGAAAGTCATAAGTTATTTATCGCCTATGGCCCTTACCATAACCCGCGCTATGCAATCTCTGTGTTTATAGAACACGGCAAAGCCCCACGCCAAGATGTTGCAATTGCTAATGAGATATTTCAGTATATGCTTGAAACTATGAGTATTAAACTTCTTGCATAACCATATAACAAACTTTTATTGGGAATAGAAACGAAAAAACTTACTTGACACCCTTCGCCAGCGCTCTTATCATGATAGTGAAGCTATTGTATTTGCTTTCGCCAATCTGCAGATTAAAAGGTAAGGATTACTTAATGTATCGGCGTCTTATGTTCAATTTTTTGCAGTATATAGATACTGTATGTCTTTACAAAACTTCATCTACATCTAGATTTTTATCTAAATAAGCTGAACGCGCTTATAAAGCGTTACAAGACATCAAAAAATGCCAATACTTGACAGAGATAGTAAAAGACTAGCTAACTCGGGGATTCTTTGTCTTTTTTTCTGCTTAGTAAATTTCTTAAACATTTGCAGCGTAAGTTAGTTGCAATTAAAAGCAGCTTAATCTTGCTTGTCAAGCGTTTAAAACATAAAAAACGCCAATATTTTAAAGCGGATAATAACCCCAGGGCTTCTTTTGCCTTTTTTTTCGTTTGGTAAATTTCTTAATGTTTATGGCTAAACGACAACCGTCATCCCGCTACGTGTTAGCGGCTAAGAGATACCGCGGCGGCATGACCTCGTCATTCCCCTACGTGTTAGCGGGATCTAGAGATACCGCGGCGGTATGACGGTGTAGATGATGGTTAAGTAATTCGTCATCCCGCTGCTTGTTAGCGGGATCTAGAGATACCGCGACGTCTCACCTATAGCCTTCAGTGCTCCTTTTTCTGTCATCCCAGCGTCACGCGTTGGTTTCAACATTATATCATGAACTTTCTAAAATTCATTGAGTTATGCTTTCAAACGGTAGTGCCGGGGTGTGAGTATAACGATTATCAGTATATAAAAGTCATAGCAGACAGGCTGGAAGCAGCGAGCGCTGGTGAAGTGAAACGAATAATATTCAATATGCCTCCGCGCTCGATGAAGTCCATGTGCATAAGCGTTGCGTGGCCCGCATGGATACTGGGAAACCAACCAACTGCGAGAATAATAGTTGCAAGTTATTCTCAGCGGCTCAGCGAAAAGCACTCGCTCGACACCAGGTGCGTGATGCAGTCTAGTTGGTATAGAGCGCTATTTCCAGAGATAGAACTATCCAAAGACCAGAATACAAAATATAAATTTCAAACAGTGCAGAGAGGATACAGAATCGCAACATCAGTTGGTGGAACACTAACTGGTGAAGGTGGTGATTTTATCATTGTGGACGATCCGCTCAGTTCTGCTCAAGCTTTGAGTGAAACGCTTAGAAAGCGTGCCATAAACTGGTTTGATCAGACTTTAGTAACCAGGCTGAACGATAGAAAAAAAGGAGTCATCGTTCTTGTAATGCACAGGCTACACCAGGAGGACTTAACTGGACACCTTCTCTCCAAGCCAAAAACATATGGCATCATATTTGTTTGCCAATGATTTCTGAAAATAAGCAGGTTATTTATTCAATCAAAAAGCCAATGCCTCCCGTTCCTGTCATCCGAGTAGCTCAGCACTGTGCGACCAGGCGATTATATAATAAACCAGCGTCACCTGTAAGGATATTATATTCAAGAGAAGAAAGTCAGTTGCTATATCCCCTAGATGGAGGAAAAGAAGAAATTGAGATGATAAAGGTTGAACTTGGGAGTTACGCTTTTGCTGCTCAATATCAACAAAACCCTCTGCCGCTTTCAAGTGGTATAATTAAACCAGAGTGGTTGAAACGCTATAAAAAATTTCCTGATAATCTCTCGCATATAACACAAAGTTGGGATACTGCGGTTTCAACAAGCGACATGAGCAACTTTAGTGTCTGCACCACCTGGGCAAAAATAGATAATAAATTCTATTTACTTGATGTATATCGCGCAAAGCTTGAGTATCCAAAGCTTAAAGAACAAGTTTTATCACTAGCTGCAAGATGGTCACCACACGCGATTTTGATCGAAGCCAAAACAAGTGGTCAGCAATTAGCACAAGAGCTGAAGGCAAACAGTCATTTGCCCATTATCGAAATAGTGCCACATGATGGTAAGCTCGCTCGATTCCACCGGATTGCTCCGATGATAGAGTCTGGCAGGATTATTTTGCCGCATCAAGCAGTATGGCTAAATGATTTTGAGTATGAAATTTTAATGTTTCCAGAAACGCGCCACGATGATCAAGTAGATAGTACCGTGCAATATCTCCAGTGGGTGAGAAACAGTACCTCCAGGGTTGCAGCTATACGAGCATTGTGATTTGAGTCTACCAGTACTGGGATGACAGCTAGGAGACAACCGTCATCCCGCTGCTTGTTGGCGGGATCTAGAGATACCGCGAATGAATCGCGGTATTACGGTTCGTGGTGGTATGACAGTTCGTGGCGGCATGACAATAAGCTCGTCATTCCGCTACTCGTTAGCGGAATCTATGCTGAGATATCGCGGCGGTATGACGTAGGGAAACCTTTCTTGGGTTAGCTATATCAATAGCATTGCTTTAAAAAGAGTGCCCATATTTTCAGTCAACCTTAGGAATTCACTAAAGATCCTATTCTTTTGTTCATCACTTGCGCTTTTCATTAAAGCCTGGGTTCTTTCTTTTATGCCAAAAAGATATAAAAATTCCCTTTGAGTTAAAATCTCACAATCTACATGCTTTAATGAATCTCTTAACGCTTGAAAGTTCACAAGTGCGGTAATATCACTATTACCAACATTCTCAAGAAAATTAGCATACTTATGTTGTTTTATCGATTGCAAAGTGCTCTTATATGCGGGGTATACATAACCGTAATCTACAATCAAAGCAGCTCCTTTATTATTATATATCTTCTTCTCAAGTTTTTTTAATATTTCAACCCCAACTGAACATATTTCCACCACTGCACCATTAAAGAATTTTCCATTTGTCATCTGAGTAGCTGACACTGGAATCCATGATTCTTTTTTTCTGGATTCCAGTGTCACGCACTGGCATGACACCAAGAGACTGCCATCATCTTGTTTTGTCACCATATTTTCATACCACTGCCCATCGCGGTAAACAAACTGATCTACCGGAAGAGCGTCAAAGAACTCATTTGCTAAAAAAATGGTTGGTTGTTCTGGTAGGTTGTCAATATTTTTGTGCCAATTAACATCTAAGCTTTTTAATTTTTCCTTTTGTATCTTCCGTAAAGTAGGGCTTATTTCAACTAAGTGGATCAACATTGAATTAAAAAAGCTGCTGTATTTTTTAGTGACTCTTATTATATCGTGAATGAGTGTTCCTTTGCCTGGCCCAAGTTCAACTAGAGAAAATTTTGATGGCTTTCCTAATTTTTCCCATGTATGCATTATCCAAACTGCAATTACTTCACCAAATAATTGGCTGATCTCAGGTGCGGTAGTAAAATCACCATCCTTACCAAGCGGTAATTTACTTGTATAATAGCCGTATTTTTCATGGTACAAAACGGCATTCATGAAATCACTGATGGATATTGATCCTTGACTTTTGTCAATTAATTCGTGTATATAAGTGAGCATGTTATTAATAAATGTTTAACTATAGCGTGCCATAATATAAAATAGTAGAGTATTTATATATATAGTATACACTTAAGTTTGTGAGTAATAGTGCTTCAGTTATGGACGACAAAAACACCGATTATGTTGTCCTTATAGCTCAAGATGATAGTATTGAATACAAATTTGAAGAAGCTGTCAATTTTATAGAAAACAAGGTTATAAATGCTGATGGGCTAACTTTAGCGGAAGTGTTTCAAGTGCTAGTTCAAATGCTAGATGGTGATCTAGCATTGGTAAAAAAAGTACTAGCATATGCTAATATTATGGCAAAGCATGGAATGAAGGTAGCAAAAGAGTCGCAATTAAGCAGAGCTGATGTTCGCCGAGCTTTGGAAGGTAGAGAAAGTGTTGTCAATAGACAAGATTTTATAAAGAAACCACCTCTTCCACCTGCTATAAAATCGACCAAAAAGAAAAGTAGAGGTCTTTAGATGGCTGAATCTATAAAAAAATTTACTGTACAATGTGACTTCAAAGGACAAAGTTCACCTTTTGCAATATACATAGGAAATCCAAAAAGTGATGCTCATCCAATTCATCATCAAGATTCCTGGCTTGTAAAAGAACGTGGAGGGAATATTCCTAATAAAGTAAAAGAAAGTCTACAAAAATTATATAAACTATCTCAAGAAAATGGAGTCTCTTTCTCAGAGTTATGCGCGTATGCCATTACTGTGGTTAGTAATAATGATAAAAAAAGTGACGACAAGGAGTAAGATAGTTTAATCCCTCAATATTTCATTTATAGAGATTTTCGATCTCGTCTTTTCATCCACTTTTTTTACTATGACTGCACAATAGGTTGAAATATTATTTTTAGATGGAATAGACCCTGGTACCACTACAGAATAAGGTGGCACTTCGCCGTAAAATACCTTGCTAGTTTCTCTATCAATAATCTTTGTTGATGCCCCAATAAACACACCTATGCCAAGGACTGATCCTTCTCTCACTACCACACCCTCGGCCACTTCGCTACGTGCTCCAATAAAGCAATTATCTTCTATAATGACAGGTGAAGCTTGAATAGGCTCAAGAACTCCACCTATTCCCACTCCACCGGAAATATGACAGTTTTTTCCTATTTGCGCACAGCTACCAATCGTTGACCAGGTATCTATCATTGTTCCTGAATCAACATATGCACCAACGTTGATAAAACTTGGCATTAGAACAACATTTGTACCTATATAAGCAGATCGGCGAACAAAACACCCAGGAACTGCTCTAATTTTTAACTGGCGAAATTTCTCCTCATTCCATTCACTAAATTTGTTACCGATCTTGTCAAACCAGCAATTAGTATTATCTATTATTTTATTTTCTTCGGTGAGAAAATGTAATAATATTGCCTGCTTTATCCACTTATGTACTACCCATTCTCCACTTGATAGCTTTTCTGCTACTCTAATTTTGCCACTATCAAGGAGCTCAATTACCTCTTTAATTGCTATTCTTGCTGTTTTCTTTAGATTACAGTCATTAAATTTTTCTCTATTTTTCCAAATATCTTCTATCTCACTCTGTGTTTTTTTTAGTTGCAAACCTTCCATTTGTTATATATATATTGATATTAAATTTGTAGCTCGTATCATTTGGGCTTGTTACTACTTATATGTAAGTGCTATGAAAATACAATGTAATAGTTGTACTAAAACTTACTTAGTATCTCCTAAGCAAATAGGTGCATCTGGAAGAAAGGTAAAATGTACGAACTGCAATCACATATGGCATGAATATCTAGAAGAAGTGTCAAACAAATCGCACTCTGCTAATATACAGGAAAAAAAAGTTAGTGGAAGGAATTTTTTACAAAATCTAGCATTTACCACTCTAGCTTTTGCAACAGCTACAGGGTTATGCGTCGTAATTGCTAATGGCATCTTTCCTAGAGAGATGAACAAAGCATACAAAACGATCAGTTTATACAAGGATTCAATAAGCTATAAATTAGGGTACAAAAAAGAACAAACAGAAAGTCCAAATGTAAAAAAACTTGCTGTAAATAAGTTTTATCAAGACTACCTTTTTTTATCTAATTTAAGATCTAGTTAAATAGGCATACCGATATCGGTATCCAGCTTCTCTAGCTACTTAGATGGTGTTTAGGGTGACAGAGTTTAAAAATAAGTTATTTTTTAGTAAAAAAGGCAGCTCATGAGTATTAAAATTGCACCTTCTATACTTTCAGCAGACTTTGCAAAATTAGGAGAAGAAGTAAGAAAAATTAGCGATTTAGGTGTAGATTACATACACATAGACGTTATGGATGGGAATTTCGTTCCAAATATTACAATTGGTCCTAGCGTTGTCTCTGCAATACGTAAATATAGCAATCTTCCTTTTGATGTGCATTTAATGGTCAAATCTCCTGGTAACCACATTGAAAGCTTTATAAATGCTGGTGCTGATATTATCACTGTACATGCAGAAGCAGAGATACACCTTGAGAGGTTGATAAGAAAGATAAAGTCATACAAAAATGTAAACGATGCAAAAAAACCGATTCAAGCTGGAGTCTCAATTGTTCCTTCAACTTCCCCAAGTGTGCTTGAATATATAATACATGAGCTAGATATTGTGCTGATTATGACAGTCAACCCTGGCTTTGGAGGGCAGGAATTTATTCATTCACAGTTGAACAAGATATCTACTATAAAAAAAATGATACAGGAGCGTAATCTTAAAACACAAATTTCAGTAGATGGTGGAATTAACTTTTCTAACGCAGCTGATATAATAAAAGCAGGTGCAGATATTTTAGTTGCGGGATCGGCGATATTCAAGGCTGAAGACATTAAGAAAGCCGTAAACGATCTTAAAAATCCATCGTTGTGACCCTATATAGCTAAAGTGGCTTAGGTTTACCTACAATTTGAAAAACAACAAATTCGTCATTCCGCTACTCGTTAGCGGAATCTATGCTGAGATACCGCGGCGGTATGACGTAGAAAAACCTTTCTTGGGTTGTATCCGTTCAGCTAAGCGGTGTGAGAGATGATAGATAAGAGGTTTTGGAAAGCCCATTTGTTTCCATGTCAAGTATAATGAAATTATCCGTTCAAGTTCCCCACTTCGATTGGGTAAAATATGAATTTTTGCGATAAACGACATAATGCCGTATTTGCCGTTCAGCATGGTTATTTGTCAGCGGAATGTTTTCTGGGTCATCTAAAAAATTCCACATTATTCTTTCAGATTTCAAAATATTTTTTGCAACTCGAGAAGCTCCAATTGCTTCAGGTAAACGGCTTCAAGTAATACCTTGTACGTTTTCGCAATTTTCTGGCACGTCTGGTAAATCTAAAAACATCTATCTCATTTTTTAGCAAGGCCTTTTTTAGTGCAAATAATTCAGTGGCTACGTTTCTTAAGTAACAGCCCAGAACTTTAACTTCAACTATGTGCTAATCTTTCAAAATCTCTTGATAAATGTGCCCAACAGATTTGCCTGTTCTTATCGGCAAAGTAGTTGTATGCTGCGTACCTGTCGTAAGCTATTGCGATTGCAGAACTTACTATTTTGTAAAACCTTCATTCCTCTTGACTCTGTCAATTTTATAAAACTTGCTGTATTACTGGCAAACATCCAGCACCAACCAAGTTTACCTTTGTTATAATGGCTCGTTTCATCGATATGCAGAACTTCACTTTTACTTACTTCTTGCTCGATTTGCTCATATGCTTCTTGGCATTTTTCTGCAACTCTAGCCTCGCTATTTGACACGCTACCAACACTGATGTCCAGGTTGAAAATATTTTTTATAATATTTGCTACTTCTCTTTTCGAGTTCTTGTAAAATCCGCTCAGCGCCGCAATTGTTGACTTAACTTTTGGACCAAATGTATCCGCAGTAACACCTTCTGGTAGCCTGCTACTTTTTCTTTTTCCACACTTGCAACAGCGGCCATTGGTATTCCACAACATAAGCTGGCAAATCAACTTTTTGATGAATGTATGGCTCTTTCGATATCGCAATTTCTCCTCCGCACTCGCAAGAACTCTATTTTCACCACTTCATCTGCTTCCATTTTAGGGCGATACTTTCCTTCATGCCCAATCTGTGCCCCTATTTTCCTGTCACTTTTTTTCTTTTTCTTCTTTAGCTTGTATAACTCTTTTGAGCTCGGTATCGATGAATTTTGTGAATTCAGACCTAGTCTTTCTTTCAATTCAGCATTTTCGATTCTTAGCGCCTTATTCTCAGATCTAAAATTTTCGTTTTCTATCTCTAACCTCTTTATCTCTGCTTTTAGTTGCTCTATCTCTATTTTAAAGCTTTCACAGAGCTTGAGAAGACTAGCTAGTAGATCAGACATATTTACCACACATACTACTTGTGATATTATGTTTTTAGCACTCCTTGTCTACTTTTTATTTTACCGCTCCGCTGAACGGATACCTTTTTTTTACTGTTTGAGTATGTAAGGATTATGACGACCTATCCCAAACCTCAACTATATCCTCACTAAACTCTATTATCTTTGTTTTTTTAAACTGATAACAGTTGTTAATGAATTGAATCCCTAAATCTCCTACAAAAGGAGTGGCATCATTGCCTAAAATTTTACCACTGCGGCATATTATCAACCTGTCGATTAAATTACACTTTAATAGTTCTGTGATTAACACTCCTCCACCTTCAACTAATAATCTTGTTATACCAATTTCTGAAACAAGTTTTAATGCCATGTCCTTTAGGCAAACCTTACCTGCGTTGCTTGAATTAACTACTAAGTAGTTAATGTTTTTTATTTTTTTCTCTACTTCTTTATTTGTGATGACCCAAGTTATTACTTTGTCTGCAGTCTTTGCAATGTTATGCTCTTCCTTTAATCTCCCTTGGCTATCTATAATTAGCCTTATTGGCGATCTACTTCCAAGTCCTGGTAATCTGCAAGTTAAGAGTGGATCATCATTAATAAGAGTATTGCTGCCAATCATAATTGCATCATATTTTGCTCTAAGCTCATGCACCCAATTTCTCGTATTTTCACTTGTTATCCATTTGCTATCGCCTGTAAATGTTGCGATTTTTCCGTCAAGAGTTGTTGCGACTTTGCAAGCTATAAATGGTCTATGTAATTCTTTAGTGGTGAAAAAACCGACATTCAGTTCTTTTGCCTCTTTTTGCATAATACCTTGCTCAACTTCAATTCCTGCTTCTTTCAGAGCTTTCATGCCTCTGCCTGAAACTCTACTATCTGGGTCAATAGTTGCAATTACTACTCTTTTTATGCTAGCTTTTATGATTTTTGCAGTGCAAGGCCCCGTGACTCCGTGATGACAACATGGCTCAAGAGTGATATATATAGTTGCGCCATGAGTTGAATCTTTAGCGTTTTGCAAAGCGACTACCTCCGCATGCGGACGCCCACCAATCCCTGTGTATCCCTCACTAACAATTGTACCATCCTTTACAATAACACACCCGACAGCAGGATTTGGTGCAACATTTCCAAGATTTTTTTCTGCAAGCCTTAATGCAATTGACATGAAATGATCATCAGTCATTAGAAAGAAGTCATTTCGTATGAGGTATCAAAAATTCTTCTGTGCTCGTGTATAGCAAATCTATCTGTCATACCTGAGATATAGTCACATATTATTACTGAACGCTGAGATTCACAAGCGAGTTTGCTCCACTCTGTGGGAAGTAATCCTGGGTTTTCATAAAAACATTGAAAGAGTTCCTGTATTATGCGTTTTGCTTTGTTCATCGTTCTACTCAGTTTATAGCTTCTGTATATTTTCTCCATGTTGAATCTTTTCATTTCTTTTGTAGCATTCGCAACTTCTGGTGAAAATGTGACTAGCATTTTATTTAGACTTCTTACGTCTTCTACGCTTTTTATTTTGTGATCTTCAATATTTCTTTCAGTCTGAGAAACAACATCACTTATCATAGTTCCTATAGTTCCACTCAGTGATTCATGTATGAGTTTGCTCTGAGGCAATTCTGAATATCTGCTCCTTATGTCTTTAAACATTTTTTCAATTAAAGGAACATTCAGCAAATCTTCGATGGTTACTAAATTCGCCCTGAGTGCATCATCAAGATCGTGAACACTGTAAGCAATATCATCGGCAATTGAAGCAACTTGCGCTTCAATGCTTGAAAATTCTTCAAGTTTTAGATCATATTTTTTGTTGTATTCTAATAACAGCTGATTACTTGTAGAAGACTCCTCGTTTTGACCAAGCAAGGGACCGTTATGTTTTACAACTCCTTCAATCACCTCCCAACTTAGATTCATACCATCAAAATCAGCATGTTTTTGTTCAAGATAAGTTAAAATCCTTATAGCTTGAACATTATGATCAAACTCATACTTCTCATTATCAAGATTCAAATCTTGAACTGATTTCTTTAGAGCATCTTCACCTGCATGACCAAATGGAGGATGACCAAGATCATGTGCGAGCGCTATGCATTCAGTGATATCCTCATTTAAGCCAAGTCTACGCGCAATGGACCTTGCAATTTGTGCAACTTCAAGGCTATGAGTAAGCCGAGTGCGATAGTAGTCGTGCTCATAATTGATAAAAACTTGTGTTTTGTACTCCAACTTTCTAAACGCATTAGAGTGAATGATACGGTCCCTATCACGCTGAAAGCAGCTGCGATTCTCATCTTCTGGCTCTTTGAAGTATCTCCCTTTTGTTTTGCTTGGAAAACATGCATAATTTAATAGAAAATTATTGTTTGACATGTAAAATTTCTACTATAATAAGTTATCAATAATAAACGGTGGTTACTATGTCAACAAATTACAACATCAACTTAACTGATAATGCACTAAAAAAAATCCACTCTCTTGCAGAGCAGGAAGGGGATAAGAGTTCCATTTTACGGGTTGCAGTTTCAGGTGGTGGATGTTCTGGCTTCAAATACAATTTTCTTATGGATCAAATGAATAAAAATCTATCTTTGGATGACGAAGACGAAGATGATGACTATGAAGAAAGTGAGGACTATAGAAGCCACTCCAGTTTTAGCAAAAAAGGTAAAGATATAGTAATTAATGATGAAAATGGAAACCCTGTATTAATGGTTGATAATTGTTCAGCAAAATTTTTAAATAACTCAGTTATAGATTATACTGAGGATCTCAGTGGTTCTGGTTTTCAAATAAAGAATGCCTTTGCTAAGTCTCAATGTGGTTGTGGTAACAGTTTTTCGGTTTAATTATTACTAAAACTTAGATGCCTTCTGGATCTTTTAAACATGGGTGGTAATGTAGCACTAGAACTAACTTCTGTAGATAAAAGCTTCAAGGACAATTCTGCTGTTGTAAAGGATATCAATTTAAGTGTTACAAGAGGGCAAGTAGTAGCGCTGATTGGCAATTCAGGTGCAGGGAAAACAACTATATTGCAAATCGCAGGCTTGTTGGACAAGCCAACTTCAGGTATAGTTACGATAGATGGAATAAATTGCACACAAGCCAGTAATAAGCATAAAACTCATGTAAGAAGAAATTTTCTTAGTTTTGTTTATCAATTTCACTATTTGTTACAAGAGTTATCGGTGTTGGAAAATATTATGCTTCCTCAACTCATTGCAGGAAAAAGCAAAGCTGAAGCAAAAAAAAATTCGCAAGCAATGTTGGAAAAATTTGGTCTGGAAAACAAAGCAAGTAGCATGGTATCTGAAGTTTCGGGTGGGGAAAGGCAGAGAGTTGCAATTGCAAGAAGCATTGTAAATTCTCCAAAGCTTTTACTTGCAGATGAGCCAACAGGAAATTTAGATCCAACAAATTCTTTTAAGGTGTTTTTACTGCTACATTCATACGTAAAGGAAAATAACAGCTCTATGCTTATAGTAACACACAATCATCTCCTTGCAGAAAAGGCAGACTGCATTTTCCAATTGAGAGATCGATCATTAGTGAAGTTGTGAATAGGAAAAATAGCACAATTTCTATGCCTTATACTTATCTAACCAATGATCATTAACAGAGTACAACTCGCATGAAATGCTTTCATTGCTTTTTATACACGGACTTTTTAACTTGCGCTGTTTACTTAGGGAACACCCCGATAACATAAACACAGCTAAAACAAAAAATAATAGCTTTTTAAACATAACAAAACCTTTTCATTTATATTACTACACTCATTTCTCTTGTTTGTAAAGATTAGGCATATTCTTTTACCCTTACCTCTTTTTTGACCTTTTGAAAAGAAATAGTTGCACTATTCAAGCGCAGTTTTATATAATTGTCCACGATTTGAGTCACTTCCTCTTCTTTATCCTTTAGAAAGTGATTAGTATCATCTATTATATGGTATTTCATGTGATCACTTCTTACTGAATTTATCAACCTTTTTGCTAATTCTGTTACATCGCTTTCTTCTGAGATTGTATCATTACTGCTTTGTATTATAAGCCCAGAAACTGGACAGGGAGAAAGAAAAGAAAAATCGTACTTAGTTACCGGAAGAGAAAGAGCAATAAAACCCACTATCTCAGGGCGGCGCATTGTTAGCTGCATAGCCACCCATGCTCCAAAAGAAAAACCAGCGATCCAAATTGGAACATTGCTAGGATTATGTTCCTGAAGCCAATCAATGGCTACCGCAGCGTCAGTTAATTCTCTTATACCCTTATCAAAAGTTCCGGTAGATTTTCCCACACCACGAAAGTTAATCTTCAATGCAGAAAAATTGTTATCGATAAAAGACGTATATGTACTATGTACAATTTTACTATCCATATTACCACCATATTGAGGATGATGATGTAAAACCAGCACAACCGGCGCGTTGGCATCTTTGCTTTGGTGGTATTCACCTTCTATCTTTCTTGTTGCATTATTCAAAAAAACTTCAACCATGGTAACCCCTAATAAGAACCCGCTTGACAGGTATTAATGACGTGAGTTATTAATTATGTATTAATTTCGCTGTTTTTGCAATAAATTTTTTATCGTGTTAAAGCTAACGTACATAGTTATGGCTATAGTTGATGGTAAACTTATTTAAGTGACAGATGAGTCCATTCTCTTTAGAAAATAGTGGTTGCGTATATGCTGATTACAATGCAACTGCTCCAATTAGTGAAAATGTAAAAAAAAGTATATTTGAGGTCTTGTTAAAACAAACGCTCAATCCATCATCACTACATAAAAGAGGACAAGAAGCGAGGAAGATTCTTCAGGATGCAAGAGATAACGTACGTGGTGCTATTGGCGTCTCAAGTGATAAAGAAATAGTTTTCACGTCTGGTGCAACCGAAGCGAATAACCTTGTTATGAGAGGAATAGCAGGCTACCTGCATGTAATTTCAGCTACAGAGCATCCTTCAATTCTTAATTCTGCATGTAATCCATACATAATACCCGTTAATCAGGAGGGCATTGTTGACTTTTTAGAGCTAGAAAAAATTCTAAGCGAACTTAAAGGAAACAAAGCAATAGTTTCAGTTATGATGGCAAATAACGAAACCGGAGTTATTCAACCTATTGAGGAAATAGCTGAAATAGCCCACAAATTTGGAGCAATTTGCCACACTGACACTGCTCAAAGTGTTGGGAAAATTAAAGTTAATATGGAAGATTTAGGAGTGGATTTACTCACTTTATCCGCCCATAAATTTGGCGGTGTAGCAGGCAGTGGAGTTTTAATATTCAATAAAGAACTTGCGATAGAACCTATTATAATAGGTGGTGGACAAGAGAAGGGATTTCGTGGTGGTACGGAAAATATTGTTGCGATTGCAGGCCTTTCTGCTGCACTGCAAAATATTCCAGATCTTCTATCAAAAATGGATGAAGTAAAGGAGCTACGCGATCAATTAGAGTGTGAATTATTAAATCTTGTCAGTGACATAAGAATCTTCGGTAAAAACTCTAAGAGGCTGCCAAACACAAGTTTTATTTATATGCCAGGAGTAAAGAGTGATGTGCAGCTCATGCATTTTGACTTGAATTATATTGCAGTTAGTAATGGCTCCGCATGTTCTTCTGGAAAAGTTGAGCCTTCCCATGTTTTGCTTGCAATGGGGGCAACAAAAGAGCAAACAGAGTGTTCAATTAGAATCAGTATAGGTCCAGAAACTAAACCACAAGACATAAAAAAAATAGTGGATTGTTGGTATAATATCTACAAGCAGAACTCCTTGGTATAGATAATACGTGATATCATGCAGGGAGCTATAAATTAGATGTAAAAAATTCCTTTACAAGTTTCGCCAGCCCCCTTATCATAACAGTGAAGCTATTTATTTATCTTCGCAATCTGTGCAGGTTAATGACAAAAAACTTAGGGTATTTGGCGTCTCATGTTTAATTTTTCGCACTACGTGCATCGCATGTCTTTAAAAATTTTTAGGTTTTTACCTATATAAGCCGAAACGCGCTTACAAAGCGTTTAAGACAGCAAAAAACGTCAAATTGACAAGGGAGAATTTGAATGCTAGCTACTACGGGGTTTCTTTGCCTTTTTTCCTGCTTAGTAAATTTCTTAAACACTTGCGGTGTAGGTTAGTTGCAAGTTAAAAGCAGCTAAATCGCTCTTAATCAAGCGTTTTAGAATAAAAAAAACGCCGATATTTTAGTACATAGTAAATAGCCAACCACCACGGGGCTTCTTTTGCCTTTTTTTTATTTAGTAAATTTCTTAAATATTTATGGCTAAAGCAATTTAAGAGACCGAAAATGGTGTCATTTCAGTGCCCCTGTAATGTCATCCCAGTGCCCTGACTACTTGGATCTAGCAAGCTTTGCTTGCAAATAAGTCTAATACGTGTCGCGTTTTATGCCAAAACACAATTGGAGTTACATGCAAAATAGATCCCAGACTGGGATGACAAAAAAAGAGCACTGGAATGACACCATTTGCTGTGCAATTTACCTTCAAAAATGAATGTTCGTACAGCTATGGATTCATTCACGGTATCTCACCATAGATCCCGCTGACAAGCAGCGGTATGACGGTTATCAGTAAACATGAATTACTTTAGCTATGCAATCAGGCTTCCTAAAAACACTTTGTAGCCAATCAATTCTTGAGTATAAAAAGAATTCCTTTAATAATAAGGTATGCTAATCAGGAATTTAATAAAACAAGCAACTCAAGTAGGAAGCAGTGAAAATGCAATACGGTATGTCGAATATCTCTATCAATTTGAGAAGTTTAGAAACACATTAAACCTCACTTTATCACTAATAAAGCAAAACAGGCTCTCATTTGAAATATACCAAGAGGGATTAGTGGATATGGAAGAGGGAGTGTGTAAGACAATCAGGTCTTCCAGTGTAAATAGATATGTTATTGTACTGAGGAAGTCAAACCCATACATTATAGTGCATGAACTTTCACACATGGTTGAAAATGAACTGAACTTAAGTTTGGAACAGGAATTTCTCCATAAAGTTTACCAGGATATTGAGCAGAACCTAAAGCAAGCAAATATTCTTGTGCAGAAAATTATCGGCCAAGTTATATTTAAGGAGATACAGGCTTATCAAACTGCAAAATCACGTGCATCTGAATTATTTGCACGCTATTTTGAGCTATTTGCTTGGGCGCAGGAGGTTTACCCTAAAGATAAAGAATACTTAATCCGCACTCAAGACTTAAACAAAGTGTTCCTTGCTACTGGCCAATGGAAAAAGAGCTACCTTGATTCACAAATGATGGAGAGAATAGATAAGGAAATCAAGGAATACAGCAATAAAACTGCCACTAAAGACGTAACCAAAGTGCAAAGCAGTTGGACTAATAAATTTTCTCCTGGGGGCAAAAAAATTAGCTCTATATTTGGAGATGATGATTAGCTTATAGTGCAGGTTTTCCTACGTCATGCCGCCGCGAACCGTCATACCGCGATTCATTCTTTTGGTGTACGAACATTGCAATTTGCAGGTAATTTGAGTAGTAGATGGTGTCATTCCAGTGCTTGACACTGGAATCCAGGAATTTGGATTGGGCACTAAGTTGGTGAGCATAAAAGTGGCTGATCTTATGTTAAAACACAACGTTCTTGATGAGATTACGGCAAGGCTGGATTCCAGTGTCAAGCACTGGAATGACACCATTTGCTGTGCAGTTTACCTTTAAGAATGAATGTTCGTACAGTTGTGCGCGGTATCTCATCAGCTAACACGTAGCGGAATGACGGTTGTCGGTAAATCTTTTAGCTATAGAAGTTAACTTTGCAGTTAACTTCTATAGCGTTTCAAAGTATAGTTTTGGTAATACAGTAACTAAATATACATGAAAACCATTTTAGCTGTTGAAACAAGCTGCGACGAAACTGCAGTAGCGATTGTAAATAGTGACAAGCAAGTCCTTGCTCACAAGATTCTTTCTCAAGTAGAACACAAAAAACGCGGTGGGGTGATCCCTGAAATAGCTTCACGTGCTCATATGAAGCATTTAAGTGGTCTAATAAAAAGCGCCGTGGAAAAATCTAACCTTAACTTTTGTGACCTCAATGCAATTGCAGCAACATCAGGACCAGGACTCATAGGTGGATTAATAGTTGGTACAATGATGGCTAAAGCAATTGCGCATGTAGCACAAAAACCGTTCATTGCAGTGAATCACTTAGAAGCGCATGCATTGGTTATTAGGTTACTGCATGAGGTAAAATTTCCATTTTTAGTCCTACTAATATCAGGTGGTCACTGTCAATTTTTAATTGCACAGGATGTAGGTAAATACATTAAACTTGGAGAAACGCTCGATGATTCACTAGGAGAAGCATTTGATAAAGTTGCTAAGATGCTGGGTTTAAGCTACCCAGGAGGCCCATTAATTGAAAAGTTGGCTAAAAAAGGCAATGGCACAAGATTCAAACTGCCAAGGGCAATGATAAAACGTTCTGGATGTAACTTTTCGTTTTCTGGGATTAAAACAGCAGTAAAAAACTTAGTACAAGAACTTAAAATGAGCGAGCAAGATGTGTGTGATGTATGTGCTTCGTTTCAAGAGTGTATTAGTGACATACTGCTGGACAGGGTTAGTAATGCGATTATTATGGCCGAATCTTTAAATATCAAAATCAATGACTTTGTGATTACCGGCGGAGTTGCAGCAAATAATTTCTTGAGAGAAAAATTAAAACAACACATAAACTTAAACATATTTTTTCCCCCTAACGACCTATGTACAGACAATGCAATTATGGTTGGATGGACAGGAATTGAAAGGTTACAGAAAAATTATATAGATCCACTTAATTTTGCACCAAGACCAAAGTGGGAATTGGAAAGTTATTAAAAGCTCTCAATTCTGAATTATAGCTAAAGTGACTTAGGTTCTCTAATTGCACATAAGTCAACAATAATTTTCACACAAATCAAAACAGCATATCTTCTCCATAATCCTTGGTAATTTTACATAAGTTAAAAGTAGCATATGGTTCTCTCCGCGGTCTGAGATGACAATAAATTTGTCAAGCCGCATTATACTTGTTAGGCGGAAGTGGACGGCAACATATTTACCACGAAGTCTAACTAAGTTCTTGCTTGTCCCTTCCATCGGCATTGCTATCTTTATTTTCAATAAAATTATTGTCCTATGCTCTTTTGATGTTTATTGATAATAAAATTCTGTTTTATCAACCAACATCCTATGCATAATTACAGCTAATTTTCTTGCTACTGCTACAATTGCTTTTTTCATTCCTTTTTTCTTCGCAACCCCAGTTTTTTAATTTAAATGTCCTCTTGGTAACTGTAAGCATTGTTTGTGCAGCTTCATATAACATACTTCTACATTCCGGTGGTCCCATCTTTGATATGCTGCCATGCCGATCAACTTCTCCAGAAGAATATTGCCTTGGTGTCAACCCTATATATGCTCCAACTGTATCAGATTTCTCAAACCTATGTGGGTTATCAATTGCAGCTTTATACGTCATTGCTACTATAATCCCCACTCCTGGAACAGTAGTTAACAATTTACAATCATCGTCTTTTTCACCTTGTTCTGAAAGCATTTTGTCAAGCTTTCTTAATGACTTTTCTATTGCTTCCAAACTACAAACTAACGCTTCAATTGAACTCCTACTGATTTCATCCAAATTATTTATTGCCTCTTGTATTCTTAAAGCGAAAGTTTCAAATTTTGATCCTTTACCGACCATGTATCTTCAACAACCCTCTTATTGTTCCAATAACCTGCTGTTTGCTACACATTAGCTGTCTTCTGCTTCCAAGCGCTATTTTAATTTGACAACTGATTTTACTAACACTTCTCATCATCTGCGCTATACCCCTCGCATCGTTTTTATCATTCTTATTGATTCTTGCAGACAACGCTGCTGCCATATGCCTTGCATCTACACAAATTGCTGGTAATCCAAAACTCCTTAACTCTTTGCACATTGATATTGACAACTATCCACTTTCTATTCCTATGGGTTCGTATTTTTTGCCTTGGCTAATCTGCTATTGCCTTACTTTCGCTTGCAACAACTTCTTCCTTAACAACTTTTCCTTTCTCATCAACGATACTTATAAAAGTTTCTTTTAATGAGATCGCTATAATATTTCATGACCTACTGTAAAAGTTTAAATTATTTTTGAAGAACCAATTCATTGAATTTGTTACTTCGTGCTAAAATAATGGAGTATGTCTCTCCATCATTCAATAGCAATTACAGTATGTTTAGCTATAATTTGAAAAACAAAAATTCGTCATTCCGCTACTAGTTAGCGGGATCTAGAGGTACCGCGGCGGCATGACGTAGGATTGCTGTCATCCCGCTGCTTGTTAGTGGCTAAGAGATACTGTGAATAAATCACGGTATGACGGTTAAGTATCCCGCTACGTGTTAGCGGCTGAGATAACGCGAATAAATCGCGGGATGACGTGTTGCTTGGGTCAGCTATAGAAGCAAAACTCATCATTTTGAAAGAGGAGGAGATTTTTCCGGACCCTCAGCAGGGATTGATTTTGGATCTGATAATTCTGTATTTACCTTGATTGGCTCTAATGGAGTTTTCTGCTCTTCCGGTTTATCATCTGGAATTGGAACAGGCCAATCCATAATGTTTTGCGGTATAACTTCTGCTTCTTTAGCTTCTTTTTGACCTGTTGAAGATGATGCATCAACTCCTGCATTTTTAGTAACTTCTTGTTTGAGTTGTTTATTTTCTTCTTGCAGTTGCTTTAAATTTTTCTTTAACTCGTCAATCTCTCTTATTTTTTGTTTTAATTGTTCAGATATAGTTAGTTTGTCTCTAGTCAATTTTTTGTTTTCTTGTCTTAACCCACTAGCTGTTCTGCTTGAGTTGTTGTTTACAGCTTGTATACCTTGGTCTTGCTGCTGCATGCTTGTTCCTCTACTTTCATATTCAACTTCAGTTTGAGTTGCCTGACCTTTTTCCTGCTGTAATATGTTCTGCAGTTACTCTAGACTCTCTTTGACAGATGCCAGCTCTTCCTGTGTACACGTTAACATCCCTTCCTTTTCCTTAAGTTGATATTGAAGCTTTTCTATTTCCCCCTTCGTATTTTCTTCGCTTAGCTCATCTGCAAGTGATCTTCCAGGTTCAAGTTGTCGAATTTCCCTCTCTAAGTCTTCCTTTTCTCTCTGTAATTCATTTAATTCTTCAGACAATTGGCTCGCCGTTTCAGCCAATGTATTGTTTTCCTTTTTTGTTTCCATTAACTGTTCTGCCAACTGCTTTTTATGATCATCCTTTAAACCTTCCACTATTTTCTTCAGGTCATTCTCCAAATTTGCATTCTTTTCCTTTAGTACAGTTAAATTAGCTTCACTTTGCTTCAATTTTCTCTGTAATTCTTTATTTGCCTCATTTGTTTCACCTTCCTTATCTTTCAACTGATTATTTAAGTTCTTTATTACATCATTTTTATCCTGTAGTTCTTCCTCTTGTTCCTTTATTCTTTGACCTCTTTCAAATATCGCTCGCTGTTGTTCATTGACTTTATCTCTCAAGGAGTCACGTTCTAATCTTAGATCCTCAAGCTGCTTTGCCTGCGCTGCAAAATGTTGAGCAAATGTTTCTTTTCCTTCCTTTAATTCCTCAATTTCGTTTATAATTTCATCTACTTTATCTTTTAATCCTTCTTGCTCATACTCTTCTTCATCACCAGACATATCATCCTCAAATATTTCATCTTCATCACTAAATTCACTGCTGGTGGATATAGAACTTCTACGTGAAGAAGGTGTGCTAGGAGAGGAATACCCACTGCTGCTTGGTGTAGGCAATTGCGATGATAGATCTTGTGTGGGCTCGAGACTGTCCATATCTTGACCTATATCAGTAAAAGCTTGATACAGAGTTTTTCTGTTGATAAAAACTTCTTTATTTTGTCCAACTAACTTTAATACTTCTTCTGAACTCGTTATTCCTCCAAATTTTGGCTCACCAATAACACTCTGTATACCACCAGAATCCAATTTTACGGTCATGCTACAGTCTATGCTGTTACCTTCAGAATCCTTAGCCTGCCAATTAATGGTCATTTCACATGAGCTTGAACCAGTAAAATCATAGTGCCTTTCGCTGCCTTTTTTGGTTGCAGTTATTTGACTATCTTTCCCTAAAGATATGTTATAAACCTTACCTTCACTGCTAGCTCTTAAAATATTGCTAATTTCTATTGGTTTTTCTTCATTTTCAAATCTAATTTTGAAGTCATCATCTTTTGTTGAATACGCTAAGAAATTTTGATTTGGTAAAGATGCTTCAAATTCTCTATGTGTTTCATTTATTGATTGCTCAAATTTTTGGAACTCCTTTTCCCACTTTAAATTTATCTGTCCTGTAATGTCCTCATCTTTGCGTAAAGGGCCAATAAAATACCAGATTAAATTTTTTTCCTCCAATTGTTTTATAGTCTCTTGAAAGCTGCTACAAGATTCAATCACATCTAAAATATCCTTTTTCTGCTGTTCATCTACATCTAAACTTTGACTTTCAGCTATAAATACATTTTCGTTTTCCTGTGGCATAATTTTACATTTTAAAAAATATACTATAATATTAACAGATTTCTTTAAAGAGTCAACTAATTGTTGGATAAATAAACTTGAGCATTTGGCCAAAATGTTATATAGTAGTCACTTCAAGAAGTACAGTATGGACAATACCATTATAAGAAAATACGATATTAGAGGTATAGTAGGCAAAGATTTGCAGATTAATGATGGGTACGAGATAGGTAGAAAGTTTGGCCAAACCGTAGCTAGTGTTTGTGTCGGCTACGACAGCAGAATAGATTCACCAGGTATAGAAAGAGAATTAATTAGGGGCTTAACTTTATCCGGTGCAAATGTTATACGCGTTGGACTATGCTCTTCACCTATGCTTTACGCTGCAACACAAATCACACAGGCGGATCTTGGTATCATAATAACTGCCTCTCATAACCCCAGCGAATATAATGGCTTTAAATTTTTTAGTAATAAAAAAGTCTTCTCAGATCAAGAAATGAAGGAAATTATAAGCAGTCCAATTAAAAACAGCACAAGAATTGGAAGCTTAATTAACATAAATATATATAGTGAGTACATTAGCATATTGAAAAGTGCAGTGAAGAATAATACTACACAGAAATTAAAAATAGCCTGGGATTGTGGAAATAGTCCAGCAAGTGGAATTATAAGGTATATTGAAAAGATCTTGCCTGGTCATACGCACATCGTAACCAATAACTCTATAGATGGGGCATTTCCACTGCATGATCCAGATCCCATAGAGGAAAAAAATCTTGCTCAATTAATTGACATTGTGAAGGAATATGGATGTGATCTTGGCATTGCGCTAGATGGCGATAGCGATAGGGTGCGCTTAATTGATAATAAAGGCAACGTTGTTTCCAATGACCATTTATTTATAATTTTTGCACGTGAAGTGTTGGAGGAATATCCAGAAAGCAAAGTTATTGCTAACGTAAAAATGAGTATGAAAGTGCATGATTTTGTTAGCAAGTTAGGAGGGCAAGTTATCACCTGTGCTACTGGACATTCACTAGTTAAGAAGAAGATGGTAGAGGAAGAGGCAAAGTTTGCTGGTGAATTAAGCGGGCACTTCTTCTTTTCTGAGCTAAGTTTTGATGATGGGCTATATTCTGCTGTTAAAGCAGTTGACATTTTGCTTAAGAAAAACCAAAGCCTATCTCAGGTGATTGAGGATTTACCGAAGTTATATATCACTCATGAAGTGAAGATTGTAGTGAAAGATGAGAAAAAGTTTCAAATAATTGAGTCAATAAAGAAAACACTGGAGCAGCAAAATATTGTATTTTCAGATCTTGATGGTGTTAAGGTAACCGATAATAAAGGTTGGTGGCTTCTTAGGGTATCAAATACGCAAAACTGCATTACAGCAAGATGCGAAGGAGAGACTTTAGAGGGTTTTGAACTTACTAAAAAGGTTTTGTTCCATTACATTGATGAAGCAAGGTCTTTAAATTGTAGCTACTCACAGAAATAAATTTGATTTATAAAATTGACATGAAAGTATAAAGATAAATAGGCTAAATGTACTTATCATCTGTTCAGGCTGCAGCATTATTTCGTGTAACCGTTTGCGGGTCCACTTAATTCTGCAATTCTTTGATCTCACTCATGGAGAGGCCAGTAAACTTAACAATAGTGGTGACATCAACATTATTAGCTAGCATTGTTTTTGCAACTTCAATTTTTCCTTCCTTTTTAGCATCATCAAGTTTTTGTTCAAGAACAGCCCGTTCATCACGAATACGTTTTATTTCCTGTTCGTAGGCAATAAATTCTTTCTCTGACCAGTTGAATCTATTTAGTTCTTCATATGCCTTTTTAATTATTACATCACTACCTATTATCTTTTCCAATTCTTCTTCGCTAGTTTCATCTGCATATTTAAAATAATAGATCCATTTTTCAACTATACTCTCCAATTGGTCTTCTTTAGTTTTAGGAAATTTTGGTAACTCAATAAATGTAAAATAAAAATCTTTTAAATCATGTTCATAGCTATCTTTGTCTAACATTACATGATCTGACTTATACTCAGATTTATTAGGAAAGAGAATACAATCAGCAATAGCTATAAAAATGATTTCTTTAAGACCCTGATATTGATCACCTTTATCAGCTTGCCTTGAATAAGCTTTAGCAGCGTAATATTGAGCGCGTTTTTCAAAGCCTTTAGTTTTGGCAACTTGCATTTCGACTATTACTTGCACCCCATTTTCATCCCTGCAAAGAACATCAACGATACTTTGTTTTTTAGAGGCAATTTCAGCATCTTGAATAGTGCTGAGGAATTCTATTTCTTTTATTTCATCTTTGCCAGTGAACCCCAAAATATCATTGAGAAAGTGAATGAGGATGTCTTTATTTTTTTCAGTACCAAAAATACGCCGAAACGCAACATCATTCTTGGGGTCGAGAAACTTAGAAAGAGCCATAAAAAAATTTTTAAATGTATCTTTATATTATATATTCTTATTGATAATAATTCAATAATTTGTCATCTTTTTTGTTAACTTTACTGATGTTGCCAGAGGGAACGTTGTTGCAAAATTTTGTAAAATTTATTATCCTAAGGTTTCAAGTTCTCACAGGTTTATTGGAACTATATGTACAATGTGTTTATCAGTGAAAATCCGGAGAAAATGATGGGGGAAAAGTTAATACATTACTTTAGCCAGGGTAAATGCGAAGGCAATGCAGAAATGAAAAATCTGCTGGGAGGAAAGGGGGCAAATTTAGCAGAAATGTGCAATGTTGGCATTCCTGTTCCACCTGGTTTCACAATTTCCACCTCTGCTTGCAAAGTCTATTATCAAGACAATAGATCTTCTGTCATCCAAGTATCTGATTACTCGGATCCAGAAAAAAATGTGGTCACGCACTGGAATGACATATGTAGTGGAATTAAAAACTACATGACGATGCTCGAAAATGACATCGGTTGTAAATTTGGGGATTCAAATAATCCCTTATTAATTTCCATACGCTCTGGTAGTGTTAGTTCAATGCCGGGCATGCTTGATACTATTTTAAATGTTGGTCTAAATGATGAAACCGTTGTTGGGCTTGCAAAAAAAAGTGGCGAACGTTTTGCTTACGATAGCTACTGCCGTTTCATCATGATGTACTCCAATGTTGTACTACAGCTTGATCATCACCTATTTCAAGATGTTATTGATAATGAGCAGCAAAAGAGTGGAGCAAAAAGCTTAGCTGATCTTGATGTTGATGTTTTAAAGAGAATTGTTAACGATTTTAAAAAGATAGTATATGAAAAAACTGAGAAACATTTCCCGCAGAACGTTGAAGAGCAATTGTTAAACTCAGTTAATGCAGTATTTGCTTCTTGGAAAAATGATAGGGCTGTTTCCTATAGAAAAATACATAATATTCCTGAAAACCTTGGAACAGCGGTCAACGTGCAAGCAATGGTTTTTGGTAATTTAAATGATAATTCTGCAACTGGTGTGATATTTACACGAAATCCTTCAACTGGGGAAAAAAAGCTTTTTGGTGAGTTTTTGGTTAATGCTCAGGGTGAGGATGTGGTTTCTGGTGTTTATACTCCTATGCCAATTGACGGAGAGCAAAAAAACACCATGGAGAAGTTGCTGCCAAGTGTCTACCTGGAATTATGCGCGGTATGTGAAAAACTTGAAAGGCATTATAAAGACATGCAGGATATCGAATTTACTGTACAGGACGGTAAATTATGGATTTTGCAGACTAGGTCTGGCAAGCGCACGGCTGAAGCTGCTATTCGCATAATAGTTGATATGGTAAACGAAGGAACGATTACAAAAGAAGAAGGAATATTGAGAATTGATCCAAAAACTTTTGACAATTTATTGCATCCAGTTCTTGACGTTAAGAGTGACCAAAAAGTAATAGGGAAGGGACTGCCGGCTTCTCCAGGGGTTGCTTCTGGATATGTAGTGTTTAGTGCAAGTGATGCTGAAAAAGCTGCAGAGCAGGGTAAAAAAGTGATTTTAGTAAGGTCAGAAACGAGTCCTGAAGATATTAATGGAATGAATGCTGCAAGTGGCATAGTAACAGCACGGGGAGGGATGACCTCGCACGCTGCTGTTGTAACCCGTGGAATGGGTAAGCCATGCATTTGCAGTGTAAGTGGACTTTATATCGATAAAGATGGAACTTTCTTTTCTGTGGGGGATACAAAAGTAAATAAAGGTGAACCAATTACCATCAACGGAGGAACAGGGGAGGTTATGCTTGGCATTCTTCCTACAATTTCACCTGAATTATCGCAAGAATTCAAAACGATAATCAACTGGATAGATGAAATCAAAACGGTCAAAGTGAGAGCGAACGCTGATACTCCAAAAGACGCAAAAATTGCAAAAGAATTCGGTGCAGAAGGTATAGGCTTATGTCGCACAGAACATATGTTTTTCGCTAGTGATAGAATCGAATTCATTCAAAAGTTGATAATGGCTGACGATGAAAATGAAAGGGCAAATGCGCTCATTAAACTGGAAGAAATGCAAAAGTCTGATTTCAAAGAAATATTTTCTATTATGGAGGGCAGGGAGGTCACTATACGGTTGCTTGATCCACCTTTGCATGAATTTTTACCCAATAATCAGTCTACTATAGAAAAAATCGCCAAATCACTTAGTAAGTCAGTTGAATCAGTAAAAAATAAAATAGCACAGTTATCAGAAAAGAACCCAATGCTTGGCCATCGAGGTTGTAGACTTGCCATTTCTCATCCTGAAATATATAGCATGCAGATTAGGGCAATACTTAGTGCTGCAAGTGAATTAAAGAAAGAAAAGAAGATAGAAGTGGAGCCTGAAATCATGGTCCCCTTTATCATGAATGAGAAAGAGTTTGTTTTGATATGCGAGTTAGTGAAGAAAGAATCCTCTGTCATCTCAGCTAGGATCAAGAAGCAGATTCCAGCGTCACGCGCTGGAATGACATCAGACAAGGCGTACTCAATTGGAACAATGATAGAGCTACCACGAGCAGCACTGATTGCTGATAAGTTAGCAAAACATGCAGAGTTCTTTAGTTTTGGCACTAATGATTTAACGCAAACAACCATGGGACTTTCAAGAGATGATTCAGTTAATTTCCTCGATTCTTATAAGGAAAGCAACATATTCGAAAACGACCCATTTGAAGTGCTGGACATCGAAGGGGTAGGGGAGTTAATCAAGATGGCCATTGAAAGAGGCAAAAAAACCCGAAAAGAAATAAAACTGGGTATATGTGGAGAACATGGAGCAGATCCAAAATCTATAGAGTTTCTCATCGAATCAGGGGTGGATTATGTTTCATGCTCACCCTATAGAGTACCGGTTGCAAAGTTAGTGGCAGCACAGTTTAGCATAAAATCTAAGTGTGTTGGGTAAATTAGATGCCAGTGTCACGCACTGGCATAACATCCTCCCTAGCGAAATTGAATCACAACGTTTTTGCAGTTTTTTGGACGTGTTCAACTTTATTTTCTTCCATTTCTCTATAGCTTGGTAATGTAGAATTTTTTACATGCAACCCGGTAGCTATTGCAACCAAAGCAGCTATAACACCACAAATCACTGCACCAGTTACAAATGGAACCATCACAGCAGCAGTAATGAATAATCCTGTAATAACAACTCCAACAACATCTTTTGTTAATGAGGTGTAAAAATTTTCCTTGCTTTTTTTATATTTAGCTTCTTTTTCATTTGGCACAGAAAATTGAGCATCTACAAAGCCGTTAGCTTTATTATCATTATTTGGTGTGGCAGTTTGCTTAGCCTCTGGTATTACAGGCGTTTTATTTTTGTTATTATGATTTGATTGGCCATTAACATTATCACTATTTGGCGTGGTAGTTTGGTTAGTCTCTGTTACTACAGGTATTTCATTGTCGTGATTGCGATTATCACCATTAGTACTAACTGGAGGCACTGTTGCTACAGGTCTACTACCAATGTTTCCATTACTGCTGCTGGGTTCTGCTCTATTTTCTTCATTAAGCTTACCTCTATTCAAGAACGCATTAACAATTTCAGTTTTACCTACCTGTATGGCCACTTGTAAAGCCTCTTTCCTGTTTGCAGGACTCACGTAACCTAAAATTAGCTCAGCTTCTTGGGCATTATCCTGAGTAATAGCAAGACACAGAGCGTTAAATTTTTCTTCTTCATAAAATTTGCCACTATCCAAAAGTACCTTAACAACGTCAGCTTGTTTTGTTATTGTAGCTATGCCCAATATAGTTCTGGAAGCAGTATCTGTAAGATGGATTACAGCATCTAAATCTGTAAACAATTTTACAACATCTAGAAATATGCCACGATCGCCGGTAATATTGGACTCTCTTACAGCATTTGCAAACGAGTCAAAAATTGCCAGATTTGTTTCTTTCCCTTGTATTAGTTGCTCGTAAAGTACTTCAGCAGTCATACCAGGGTTTATGAAGTTACTAGAATCTACTTCATTACTGTCTGCTCTATTCTCTTCCACATTAGGTGCCTCTTCTTCCTTGTTTATTGCTGCGGTTATTTGCTCTTGTTGAAGGGGTTCACACCCATTTTGGAGGAGAAAATCCTTAACGCGTGGGTTGTTATTTTCGGTTGCATGTTTTAGAAGTAGGTTCCCTAATGAATTGCCTCCTTCACATTCATCTTGAAAATTAACTTCTTTCCTTAACCTCTTTTTTAGTTCTTCCAAACTAGTAACTGTGTTATCACGTCCTGTAATTCTATCTATATCTAGATAGAAATTTCTAACATCATCATCACTATATGCCATAACTATAATCCCACTACTATAATGCTTATATTATATCAACTCCCTAATAATCAGTCAAGACATATTGCAGTTTCAAGCAGCATGATATATCATGATACATATTGAATATAGTTCTTAAAGCAAATGATGGAAGATTTAGCCTATAAATTAGTTAAAGTGACCGAAGCTGCGGCGCTTGCTGCATATAAACTAGCAGGCTTCGGCGATGAAAAAAAGGCTGATCAGGTTGCAGTTGATGCAATGCGTACAGTATTAAATTCAATGGAAATAAATGGTACTATCGTAATTGGTGAAGGTGAGAGAGATGAAGCACCGATGCTATATATTGGCGAGAAGGTTGGCACTGGAAATGGTCCTGAAATCGACATTGCCGTTGACCCACTTGAGGGCACTACGATTTGTGCTCATTACAAACCAGGGGCAATGTCTGTTCTTGCTGCAACGAAAAAAGGTAATTTTTTACATGCACCTGATGTTTATATGGAAAAAATAGCGGTAGGAAAAAATCTTCCAGAGGGTGTAGTCTCACTAAAAAATAGCATTGAAAAGAATCTAGACAATTTAGCCAAGGCAAAAAAATGCAAAGTAAATGATCTCGTGGTAACTATACTTAATCGTGAAAGGCACAATGAATTAATAGTAAAAATCAGGAAGTTAGGAGCAAAAATTAAACTAATAGATGATGGTGATATTGTGGCCGTAGTTTCACTAGTAAATGGCAATCATGATATGTATATCGGAATAGGAGGGGCACCAGAAGGGGTGCTTGCGGCTGCAGCGCTGAGTTCAATCGGTGGGCAGATGGAGGGAAGATTGATATTTGACACAGATCAGTTAAAAGAAAGAGCAAAAAATTTAAATATTGATGACCCAGAAAAAGTCTACGCCGTAAAAGATATGGCAAGAGGTGAATCAGTGTTCATTGCAACTGGAGTAACAAGCGGAGAACTTGTGGATGGAGTTGATAACATATGTTCAACTAGTTCTTTAATAATTCTACCTAACAACCTGATAAAGCTGCAAACAATGCAGAACTTATGTTAGCTTTTTTAGTTTCTAATTTTAGCTTTACAACATTTAGCATTAAGATATAATTAAGTTTACTTATAACAATAGAGGTGTGAAATGTTTTCTAGTATTGTAAATCCATTGAATGGTTTTTTCAAAAATTCGAGTACCAAGGAAAGTGAAGAAAAGTTGACTCTTCTATCTCCTCAAGCAAATCTTCAATTCGATGAGACTCAGGTACAAAGTGTGCTCTCAGATTTTGAGGAATTGGAGTTTAAGGATAATAAGTGTTTTGACAAAATAGCAGACGATTATGAAAAGAAGGGGGAGAGTGCCCTTTTTAACTATGTAATATTGAATAAGCGGAAAGAAATAATCGATATATTAGATAGGAATCTTCCTCTCCTCGAAGAACAGGAGGAGTTTAGAAAGAAATATGGTCAATATGTTCTTCAAATTGACAAAGGAATGAGTTATGGAAAAGAACTTCAAGATGGACTTCGGTCTTTTGAAGATAGGGCAGAAAAAGTATTATCAGATTTTGAAAGATTGAATTTTGATTTTAAGGATAATAAGTGTGAAGATTCTTCTGATTCTGTAAATTATAATAACGGTTGGCCGGCAGATCCATTTGACAAGATAGCAAATTATTATCGAGAGGATGATATTTTCCTTTTCAATTATGTGGTATTGAGTAAGCGAAAAGAAATAATGGGTATATTGGATAAGAAGCTTACTTCTAAAGATCAGGAGGAGTTAAAAGAAAATTTTAAAAAGAGGTTGGGTAGATATCTTATTCGAATTGGTGAAGGAATGAGCGATGGACAAGAATTTCTAAAAACTGGTAGTGCAATTGCTTTCTTTGATGGGTGTTATGTGCCATGTCCATATGCAAACCGTCTTCTTAATCATTATGACCATCTTAATATCAACATTACTAAACCTGAACAAAGTTTAGAAACCAGTCGTCTTTTCACTGAAAAAACTAAAAGAATGGAAGAAGAGAAAAGCGAGGTAAAAAGAGCAAAAATATACAGCAATGGTGAAAGAATAGTAACAATTGAGAAGAATGAGAAACAATAGAGGAACTACTCCTTTACAAAATTTGCAATATGTGACATCGAAATTAGTTGGGGTGCAAAAGATGAATCTGGAAAAGACCTTAACTGTACTGTTGTTCTAAATATAAATTTAGGTCAAGTTAGTATTAAAAAATCAACTATTGACGGTAAAGATGTTGAACCAAAGAAAATTTTAGAGTTAGCTAAGCAAAACGAGGCTGTGCTTATAAAAGGTAAAGCTTTACATGAAGTTTTAGCAGCACATTTCATTAAGCAAACACCATGTGAGGAAAAGAAGGATATGCAATCGCACGAGAATATCGTTGTACCTGGTTCCGGTGCACCTCGCTCTATTAATGAGGAAATAACTGTAGAGCATCCGTTCGGGAAAGCGGCAAATAAAGATAATCATAGAGAAATGTGAGTTTACAACAAATGGTGCCATGAAAGTAGCTGATACATAACTGTACGAACGTTTGTTTGCGAAGAAATGTTATAGCAGGTTTTGCCTCAAACACAAAGGTGTCATTCCAGTGCTTGACACTGGAATCCAGCCCTTTTACGCAGTCCCATTAAAAACGTTGTATTTTAACGTAGGATTAGCTACTTTTATACTCACCAATTTAATCTCTAATCAAAATTCCTGGATCCCAGTGTCTGGGCACTGGGATGACATCCTCCCTAGTGGATTCAAATCACAATATTCGTATAGTAAGCACTGACCACTTTTGCTTCAATATTTGCGATGCCCCTGAACAGATACAATTATTCTATTATCAGGAGGATGCCATTAATCGCTTTATATAATGCTACTTGTAACACTTATGCCCTGAACGGAGACAGTTTAGGCTGTTATGCCTGGCGGCTTTGTTGGAATAAGTTTTTCAACACTGCTAACAATAAAATTGATTGTATCGTCAGCTACCTTATCGAATTTATCATTTATCTCTTTTCCTATTTCTTGATTTTTAACATATTCGTGTAGAGCTAAAGCAGTTATAGCTGCACATGCTGCAATTAAGCCAGTTTGTGCTATAATGAATAGTAATAATCCTCCTACGAATATAGATGTTAATCCAATAGCCAGGTTTATAATTTTACTTTGTGTTGTTTGTTGCGTCGCTTGGCTTTGATCTGCCTGTTTATCCTCTAAAGCATTCGATATTGTTTTTAAGGCAACTTTTATCGCTATTGCTGCAACTGAAACCATAATTAGCCCTATAGCTATTTTTGCTAAAAGAAGAATCGACGGTAGCATCATTACAAATAATAGCGCGCCAATTCCTCCAGCTAACCACTTCTCATTTATTTTTTTTGATTGATTTGTACCAGTGTTCATTATTACCCTCCACTTTACTTATGATTTACCTATATCTAATACGAAATATGAAGGTAGTCAACTATATATTTTATATGAAAGATTGTATTAAAAGTTTTTCATGTTATTTTTTGCTGCTTCGTGGTTAAATTTGGAATTTTAGAAAGAGTTACGTATTATTTGAAATTCTTGTATACTGTTTTGAATCAGTTAAATAGATAATGAAGTGCAGGACGCAGTTTTAATTTTACAAGATGGCAAGTGCTTTTGGGGAAAATCAGTAGGTAAAAAAGGCAAATGCATAGGTGAGGTCTGTTTTACCACTGGTATGACCGGTTATCAGCATACTATAACTGATCCTTCTTTTGCCGATCAAATTATAACGTTCACTTTTCCTCATATTGGTAACGTTGGAATAAACCATAAGGATAATGAAGGAAAGAAAATTTTTGCAAGTGGTGTGGTTATGCGTGAACTTTCTTCTATGTCCCACCCTTCTTCATATATCAGTTTAAATGATTGGTTAGAGAAAAATAACGTGATTGGGATATCAGGAGTTGATACTAGAGCTTTAACGAGACATTTGAGAGAACATGGATCTCAAAATGGAATGATATGCTCATCGAGTAAGGCGCATGCGTTGGACAAATTGAAGGAATACAAATCTGTAAATGGGATAGAAATAACCAATAAAGTCAGCTTGCATAGTAATTTTAAAAGTGACCTTAATGCAAAATATAGGGTTGTAATCGTTGATTTTGGCGTAAAAATCAGTATAGTTTCACGCTTAATAGAACTTGGTTGTACAGTTGAATTAATCAGACCAAGCACAGGTTTTGCTCAAAAAGTGTTGAGTATGAATCCAGATGGGATAGTGCTTTCAAATGGTCCTGGTGATCCGCAAGAAATAGGAGAAAGTGTAGTTTCAGAAATAGACATTATTATAAAATCTAAAATACCAATTTTTGGCATATGCATGGGCCATCAATTACTTGCGATTACTTTGGGGGCAAAGACCATCAAGATGGATATAGGTCACCGAGGGAGTAACCATCCAGTTTATGATGTAATTAGTGGAAAAGTTGAGATCACTAGCCAAAATCATGGTTTCGTTGTTGATTCAGCTTCTCTTCTAAGTAATGTTGAAATTACTCACATTTCTCTATTTGATAATAGTGTAGAGGGAATAATGATGAAGGATTACCCAGTCTTTTCTGTGCAATACCATCCAGAAGAAGCGCCAGGTACGCATGATTCGCATTATTTGTTTAAACGTTTTATTGACAATATTGTGTTGTATAAAATGAAATCTGCGTGATTTTAATCAGGGTAGGTTTTATTGCTTGATTTTTTAATTTTAGGCGTTTAGTATTAAATACAATAAGAGCTTAAGTTAAGATGCTAAAATAGTATTCTCTTAACAAATTTTTGCGGAGGAGTGACCGAGTGGTTAAAGGTAACAGACTGTAAATCTGTCCGCGTGAGCGTACGTAGGTTCGAATCCTACCTCCTCCATTGTGCGGGTATAGCTCAATGGTAGAGCTCTAGCCTTCCAAGCTAGTGACGTGGGTTCGATTCCCACTATCCGCTCTTTTTTTTGTTGTATTTTTATAAAATCAACATATTATTTATTGATGTATTTGTATTTTAGGTAGAAAAGTTTAAATTATGACAGCAATAGTGGAAGCATTTGGAAAGCCGCATGTAAATGTGGGAACAATAGGACATGTGGATCATGGGAAGACGACGTTAACAGCGGCGATAACGAAGCATTATGGAAATTTTGTAGCGTACGATCAGATAGATAAAGCGCCAGAAGAAAGGAAGAGGGGGATAACGATAGCAACAGCGCATGTTGAGTATCAGACGGAAAAAAGGCATTATGCACACGTTGATTGTCCTGGACACGCTGACTATGTAAAGAACATGATAGTAGGTGCAGCACAGATGGATGCGGCGATATTGGTAGTGTCGGGGGTTGATGGGCCAATGCCACAAACGAGAGAGCATATATTGCTGGCGAAGCAGGTAGGTGTTGGATATATCGTGGTGTATATAAATAAAGCTGATGTTGCTGATGCTGATATGATAGATTTAGTAGAAATGGAAGTGAGGGAATTACTGAGTAAATACGGATTTCCAGGGGATGAAGTGCCTGTGGTGGTTGGTTCAGCGCTCAAGGCGCTGGAGGATGACAGCAGCGAATATGGAAAGAAATCAATAGACAAATTGATGGAAAAGTTAGATGAATATGTAGCGGTTCCACCAAGGCCTGTGGATTTACCATTTTTATTGCCAATCGAAGATGTATTTTCGATATCGGGGCGAGGAACAGTGGTAACAGGAAGAATAGAGAAGGGAGAGATAAAGACGGGAGAAGAGATAGAGATAATAGGTCTGAAAGCGACGCAAAAGACGATATGCACAGGTGTTGAGATGTTTAAGAAGTTGCTGGATAAGGGAAGTGCAGGACTCAATGTAGGAATATTGTTAAGAGGAACAAAAAGAGAAGAAGTGGAGAGAGGGCAAGTATTAGCGAAACCGGGGACGATAACACCGCATAGAAAGTTTAAGGCGGAGGTTTATATATTAAAGAAAGAGGAAGGAGGAAGGCATACACCATTTTTTGCGAATTACCAGCCACAGTTTTATTTAAGGACAACGGATGTAACTGGGAGCATAAAATTGCTAGATGGGAAGGAGATGGTAATGCCAGGAGATAATGTGAGTGTAGAAGTAGAATTGCAAGTACCGATAGCAATGGATAAGGGATTGCGTTTTGCGATAAGAGAAGGCGGTAGAACTGTTGGTTCTGGTGTTGTTTCTGAAATTTTGGAGTGAGTGTAGTAACTAAGATGAAGCAAGATATATATATTAACATTAAGGCTTTCGATTGTTCTTTATTGGAGGAGTGTGTTCGAAAATTTGTTGATGAATTAAAGCGGTCCAGTGCAAAATTATCTGGTCCGATTGCGTTGCCAAGGAAAGATTCTAAATTTATTGTTAATAGATCTCCTCACGTTGATAAAAAATCTCGTGAACAGTTTGAAATGAGAACTTCTAGGCGTTTGATTGTTTTACATGATCTTACTCCTACTATGATGCAGATGCTTACAGGTTTATCTTTTTCTGCTGGCGTAGAAGTGGATTTAAAAGTCAAGGAAGTTAAGGTTTAGGAGAAGGAAATGAAGAGAATAAATTCGCTGAGGAGAATTGGTTTACTAATGATGAATATTGGTCATACTGCTATGTATTCTGACAATAGTCGCATGGCTGTAACTTTATTGCATCTCAGCGAAACTTATATTATTGATATAAAAGGACAAGATAAATGTGGCTATAATTCAGTCATTTTAGGCACAGGAGATTTTAAAAATATAGCAAAACCTCAGTTGGAATATTTAAAGAAAAAGGGTATAAATAATAAATGTAAGTTATACGAAAGTAGATTAAATGACCTGTCGGGAATAGAATGTGGTAAAAAAGTGGGAATCAATCATTTTGTGGTTGGTCAATATCTTGATATTACGGGTTATTCTATAGGTAAAGGATTTGCTGGTGTGATGAAGCGGCATAATTTCAGTGGGCTTAGGGCATCTCATGGTGTTTCTATTGCTCACAGATCACAAGGTTCCACTGGCCAATGTCAGGATCCTGGTAGAGTATTCAAAGGAAAGAAAATGGCTGGTCATTTAGGTAACAGCAGGATAACTGCACAAAATATGAAGATATTATCCATTGATCATGAAAATAGTATAATTGCTGTGAAGGGTAATAATGTTCCTGGGTTTAAAAATTCCTATGTTTTTGTAAGAGATGCAGTTAAAAAATCTTTACATAAAGATGTTCCTTTTCCGGTAGGTTTACTGTTAGATGTAAATGATGATGCTAGTAATTTGGTAAGTTAGTTATGGAATGTAATTTAGTTAATCTATCTAATGATAATGTAGGTACTGCTCAGCTCAATCCTTTGATATTTTCTGCTAAGCAAAAATTGAGTATTTTGCATGATATAGTGAGATGGCAATTAGCGAAGAGAAGAGCTGGTACTCATAAAACAAAAGGTATTAGTGATGTCTCTGGTACAACAGCTAAACCTTATGATCAAAAACGTACCGGTAGGGCAAGACAAGGGAGCTTGCGATCTCCTCAATTTAGAGGTGGTGGGATTATTTTCGGCCCTGTTGTGAGGAGTCATACTTATTCTCTTAATAAGAAGGTACGCAAATTTGGTTTAAAAATTGCTTTATCTCTAAAGTATTTAAATAATCAAGTAATTATTCTGGATAATTTAAATATTGATGTGAAGAAAACGTCTGAAATGTGTAAATGTATTAAAAATTTTAAATTTTCTTCCTTTTTGATAGTTGGTGATTATGGAGATGATTTGTTGCGTGCGGCTAAAAACTTGCACTATGTAGACTTAATCAAACCTATTGGGTTAAATGTTTTTGATATATTGAATCACGAATGCGTGATGTTGACAAAGGATACTTTAAAGCATCTTGAAGGTAGATTGTTATGATCAAATATAATAATATAATAAAATCTCCTATAATTACAGAAAAGGCCTCTTTTTTGAGGGAGAAGTTTAATAAATATTCTTTGTATGTTTTTGTAAATGTAAATAAGCGTCAAATAAAGTTGGCAATAGAGTCTCTATTTGATGTTAAAATTTCTTCTATAAATGTTGTTAGAATTAAGCCTAAATATAGGCGTTTTAGGGGTGTGATTGGTTGTGAAAAACAGAAAAAGAAAGTTTATTTTTCTTTGATGGATGGTCAAAAATTAGATATAATGAGCGTTTAGTATGGGTATGAAATTTTTTAATCCTGTTACTCCGTCTTCTCGTGGGACTGTGTTAGTAAGTAAAGTTGGTTTATCAAAAGATGAGCCAGAAAAGTCTCTTACATCCGGTAAAAAGTCCAGTGGTGGAAGAAATAATCATGGTAGAATTACAACTCGTCATAGGGGTGGTGGTCACAAAAAGAAGTATAGAGTGATAGATTTTAAGCGTAATAGAAGTGGTCAAGGTATAGTTGAAAAAATAGAGTATGACCCAAATAGAAGTGGGTTTTTGGCGTTAATATCATATAAGGAAGATGATATTAAGTCTTATATATTAGCTCCTCAAGGTATGAAGCCAGGTGATGTTGTTACAGCTGGGAATGATGCTGATATTTTGCCAGGGAATTGTTTACTACTCAAGCATATACCTGTTGGTTCTTTCGTTCATAATGTTGAGCTGAAGCCAGGTAATGGTGCTGCGATTGCTAGAGCTGCTGGTTGTTATGCACAAATCGTTGGTCGTGATGGCCAATATGTTTTATTACGACTCAGGTCTGGTCAAATTAGGTTGATTTTATCTTCTTGCAAGGCTACTATTGGTGTAGTATCTAACCCTGACCATAAGAATAGAAAGTTGGGTAAAGCTGGGAGAAGTAGGTGGCTTGGGATTAGACCTACTGTACGTGGAGTTGCAATGAATCCGGTTGACCATCCTCATGGAGGCGGGGAAGGAAAAACCTCTGGTGGTCGTCATCCTGTTACTCCTTGGGGTGTTGCAACAAAAGGAAAGAAAACTCGAAGGAGAAATAAATCTAGTGATAAGTATATAAAACAATTGAAAGGTTAGTTTATGAGTAGATCTGCATGGAAGCCTCCTTTTTGTCATCCTTCTATATTAAAGTCGGTGAATAATGCTTTAAACAAGGGGTTTGTTAACATGGCTATAAAAGTTCATTCCAGGGCTTCTGTAATTCTTCCTAATTGTTTAGGTTTAAAGTTTGCTGTTTATAATGGTAAGGATTACATTCCTGTGAATGTTAATGATCAGAATATGATAGGTCATAAGTTTGGTGAGTTTTCACCCACTCGTAAATTTACTGGGCATAGTGGTGATAAAAAGGCGACAAGAAGGTAATTGATATGAAAAACAGAGATGTAATAGTTAAAGCTGGTTCTAGGGTTTTAAAATCAACTCCTCGTAAATTGAATTTGGTTGCTGGTTTAGTACGTAATAAAAAAGTTTCTTTTGCCACTGTGCAATTAAGATTTTGTGAAAAGAAAGCTGCAGGTCTTATAAGGAAGGTATTAAATTCTGCGATTGCTAATGCTCAAAATTATGGATTGGATATCGATAATTTATATATAAAAGAAATTTTAATAGGTAAGTCTCTTACTTTGCGTAGGGTATGTCCAAAAGCTATGGGTAGAGCTAATAGAGTTAGTAAACGTTATAGTAATATAACTGTAAAATTGGGGGAAATTATATGATTCATAAAAATAGAAAATTAATAAGGAAAGTGCAAAAATATGGGAAACGTTAATCCTAAAGGATTTAGGTTAAAAATAATTAATACTTGGTCATCTATTTGGTATGCTGAGAAGGGTTATAAACAATGGTTGCATCAAGATTTATCTATTCGCAGTTATATAAATGAATCTTTTAAGCATGCTGGTGTTTCTAAAGTAATTATAGAGCGTACGATCGATTTGGTATCTGTAATAATACATTCTTCTAGACCTGGAGTGATAATAGGTAAGAAAGGCTCGGATATTGAGAAGATAAAGCAAAAGATAGCTGAAAAAGTAAAAAATAATGTGGAAGTGAATGTAGTAGGGGTTAAAAGGTCTGAAATAGATGCAGTTTTAATATCAAACAGCATTGCACAGCAGTTAGAAAAAAGGGTTTCATTTAGAAGAGCGATGAAAAAAGCTATTCAAAGTTGTTTGAGGATGGGTGCTAGAGGTATTAAAGTAAGTTGTTCTGGGCGCCTTGGCGGAGCTGAGATAGCTCGTACTGAGTGGTATAAAGAAGGCCGTTTGCCTTTGCATACTTTACGTGCTAATATAGATTATGCTTTTGCTGAAGCAAAAACTATATATGGCATCATAGGAGTTAAGGTCTGGGTTTATATTGGTAACTAATTAGGTATATTGAAATGTTTATTCCTAAAAAAAGTAAATATAAAAAAGTATTTAAAGGACGAATTAAGGGTAACACGAAAGGTGGTAGCACATTATCTTTTGGAGATTATGGTCTAAAGGCTATGGAAGCAGGTAGGATTCAATCTAAGCATATTGAAACTGCAAGGCGTGTAATATCTAGAACATTAAAACGCTCTGGTAAAGTGTGGATAAGAATTTTTCCTGATACCCCTGTTAGTAAAAAGCCGGCGGATGTGCGTATGGGTAAAGGGAAAGGTAGTGTTGAGTTTTGGGTATTTAAAGCTAAGCCCGGTAGAATGTTGTTTGAAATTAGCAGTGATGTTCCCATGCATTTAGCAAGATTGGCGCTTGAAAAGGCAACTGCTAAGCTTCCTATGAAGTGTAAATTTGTATCTAATCATAATTAAATGGAGTTGCAATGGATATAGCTGACATTGAATCGAGGTCCTCGCAAGAATTGCATGAAATTCTTGTGAATTTGAGAAAAGAGTTTGTTAATTTGGTTTTTCAAAAGAAGCTGGGCCAGTGCAACAATATTTCGCGTTTTAGCTTAATAAGAAAGAGCATAGCTCGTATTTTAACTACATTAAATAAAAGAAGAAGAGAGGAAAAGAATGCCTAAAAAGGTTTTTTGTGGTACTGTAACTAAGGCTAAGTGTGATAAGACTGTAAAGGTTTCGGTATTACAAGTGTATAAGGATGAGCTGTATAAAAAGGTTATAAAAAAATACAAGAAGTATACAGCACATGATGAGAATAATAGTTGTAAAGAAGGGGACAAGGTTTTAATACAAGAACACAAGCCTATTTCTACTACTAAAAAATGGGTTATTGTTAATAGCTCACATTGAATAGGATATTTATATGATTCAAAAAAATACATTGTTGGAAGTAGCTGATAATTCTGGTGCGCGTGCAGTGCTTTGTATTGGTTTATTGGGTGGTAGAAAATCTGCATCTATAGGTGACACAGTTATTGTATCTACTAAATCTATTACTCCAAGAGGGAAAGTTGAGAAGGGAAAAGTATATAGAGCAGTTGTGGTGAGGGTGAAAAGCCCTATTAGAAAATCTGATGGTTCTGTAATTCGTTTTTCTAGCAATGCTGTAGTTTTGATTAATGATCAAGGTGAACCACTTGGCACTCGGGTGTTTGGTCCGGTAAAAAAGTTATCATCTGGTTCTTTTATGAAGATAATGTCATTAGCTGTTGAGGTTTTATAATGAGTGCTAAAATAAAAAGTGGTGACGACGTTATAGTTTTAACTGGTAAAGATAAGGGAAAAATTGGTAAGGTAATCAAAGTTATAGCACGTGATGCTAAAAAGAAAGTAATTGTTTCTGGAGTGAATGTGCATAAGAGACATACTAAACCAAAAGCTGGTAGTAGTAGTGGTATATTAAATAAAGAGTTAGCTATTGATATATCCAACGTTGCAACATTGGACCCTAAATATAAAACTCCAACTAGAGTGGGGTTTAAGGTTATAGACGGTAGAAAAGTGCGTTTTGCAAAAGTTTCTGGAGAAGTGATAGATTAGGTTGATATGTTTAAAGAATTGTATAAAGATAGCATAGTAAAGTCCTTGAAGGATAAGTTTAATTACGGCAATATAATGCAAGTGCCTAAACTTGTCAAGGTGTGTATCAATATGGGCGTTGGAGATGCTGCTACAGATAGTAAAGCAATAAATGAACCACTTGATAGCCTATATTTGATTGCTGGGCAGAAGCCTTTATCAACTTTTGCAAAAAAATCTATTTCTGGCTTCAAGATCAGAAAAGGTGCTACAGTAGGTTGCAAAGTAACTTTGCGTAGAGATAAAATGTATGAGTTTTTAGAAAGATTGATATATATTGTTTTGCCAAGGGAAAAAGATTTTAGAGGATTTAGTGTGAAGCAATTTGACGGTAATGGTAATTTTTCCTTTGGTATAAAGGAACATATCTCGTTTTTAGAAATAGACTATGATAAAATAAGTAAAATTAGAGGTATGGATATTAATATTATAACAAGTGCAGTTAGTGATAAGGAAGCAAAGGAATTATTACTGGCTCTTAAATTTCCTTTTTTTGATTAATTGAGAGGAGAAATATATGGCAAAAAAATCTATGATAGAAAGAAATCTTCGCAGAATAAAGTTGTGCGATCAATATAAAGAAAAAAGAGAAAAATTGAAATCTATAATAAATAATAAGAATTTGTCTATTGTAGAAAGGTTTACAGCTCAAAATAAATTAATTAAAAAATTGCCTAGAAATTCTTCTAAAACCAAAATTAGAAATAGGTGTGCTTTAACTGGGAGACCAAGAGGAGTATATAGAAAATTTGGTTTATGTAGAATTGTTTTGCGTGATTTATGTTCTTTTGGGCAAATTCCAGGAGTTACAAAGTCTAGTTGGTAAATATAATATAAGGAGTATATTGTGGCGTTATCTGATAGTATTGGTGATTTTTTAACAAGGATACGTAATGCTCAATTGGCAATGCATAGGGCAACAAGGGTACTATTTTCTAAGATGAATTCTTCTATATTGGAGATTTTAAAAGAGGAAGGGTATATCCTTGATTATGAAAAGCAAGTTGTAGATAATTTACCTTCTTTCATTGTAAAATTGAAGTATTATGAGAAGTCACCTGTAATTAGTGACATAGTTAGGGTGTCAAAGCCTGGTTGTCGTCGTTATTCTAAGTATAAGGACATTTCTAAAGCATATAATGGTCTTGGTATTTTTATTATATCGACACCCAAAGGAGTGATGACTGATTATAATGCACATAAGTTAAAGGTTGGTGGAGAAGTTTTGTGTCGTGTGTTTTAAATAATAGGAGAAATTCATGTCTCGTATAGGTGCTGCTCCTATCAATATTCCTGCTGGTGTTTCAGTTGAATATAATAATGGTAGTATGTTAATAAAGAGCGCTAAGGCTGAAAAGGAAGTTAGCTTGATCAGGGATGTTGTGTGTCAGATTATTGATAATCAGCTATTGCTTTCTGTTGATCAAGATAAAGATAATTATGATAAAATAAAGCCTATGTGGGGCACTTATAGGAGTAATATTAATAATATCATTAACGGCATGGTTGATGGTTTTTCTGTTAATCTTGAGATTAACGGTGTGGGATATAAGGCAGAGTGTGATGGTAAGTATTTGACTTTATATCTTGGTTATAGCCATAATGTTAAATATAAAGTGCCTAAAGATGTTGAGATTAAGTGCATAAAGCCAACTCACTTAGTAGTTAGTGGTATGGATAAGCAGAAGGTCTATATGGTGGCGTCTGATATATGCAAAATTAGAAAATATGATCCTTATAAAGGTAAGGGTGTTGTAATAAAAGGCAAATTTATGCTGCGTAAGGTTGTAAGTAAAAAGAAGTAATAAAAATGAAAAGATCGTATAATTTTTTAAGTAATTCTGAAAAAAGGAAGTTACGTAATAGAGCGAAGCTTGACAAGAGCGCTGAACGTTTACGTATATCCATATTTAAATCTAATAGGCATTTTTATGTCCAGTTAATTAATGATGTAAAAGGAATAACTCTCACTTCAGCTTCTACTTTGGATGCTAAAATTAAGGATGTATGTAAAGGGAAAGTCAACGCTGAAACTATAAAACAGGTTTCTTCTTTAATGGTTGAGCGTCTGTCTGGCATGAAATTAGAGCAGCAGCTTACGTTTGATCGTGGAGCGTATAAATACACAGGATTAGTTTCTCAATTTGCTGAGGCTTTAAGAAGTTCTGGATTTGAATTTTAGAAGGTTTTGAATATGGCTATAAAGAATTTACAAAATAATAATGATTTATCAGAGCTTTTAGTTTCGGTACGAAGAGTGACAACGGTTACCAAAGGTGGTAGAAGATTTTCATTTTCAATTTTGGTTGTTGTTGGCGATGAGAAGGGTAGGGTAGGGTGTGGAATAGGTAAGCACGCAGAAGTTGCTGAAGCAAGAGTCAAAGCTGTAAATGCTGCAAAGAAATCAATGATTAGAGTGTACTTGCGTGAAGGTAGAACTTTGCATCATGATATTAAAGCTAAATTTTGTTCTGGTGAGATAGTTTTAAGAACCGCAAGAGCCGGAACAGGTATTATTGCTGGTGGAGCGATTAGATCAGTTTTTGAGGTGTTAGGTATAAAGGATGTGGTAGCTAAATCCACTAGATCAAATAATCCTCATAACGTTATATGTGCGGTGTTTAAGGCTTTTGATAGTATGTTATCTCCTCGTCAGGTAGCAAGCAAAAGAGGCAAAAAGATTAGCGAGATAGTTGGAAACAGGTAAAGTATGAATAATGCTGTAAAATTAAACTCTATATTTACTAAATTATCTAAGAAAAAGAAGCCTAAGTTGCTGGGTAGAGGTATCGGTTGTGGTAAAGGTAAAACATCCGGTAGAGGGCATAAAGGGCAGAAGGCTAGAAGTGGAGTTTCTATAAATGGTTTTGAGGGTGGACAACAGTCTATATATATTCGTTTGCCTAAAAGAGGTTTTAAGCCTATACGTAGGAGCATATACTCTATAATTAATGTTGGCGATATACAGCGCTTAATGGAAGCTAAAAAAATAGTGAAGGACTCTGTTATAGATAAGGAGAGGCTGTATAAATTAGGTTTTATAAAGTCTATTAAGGATAAAATTAAACTTCTTAATAAAGGTAAGTTGAGCGAAAAATTTGTGTTTCATGTTGATTTTGCGTCAGAAGCTGCAAAAAAATCTGTAGCTTCAGTTTGTGGTAGTGTGGAAATACTATCGTAAGTCATGGGCAATAAATCAGCATTTAATAGCTTGGATCCTACGTTGTTATATAAAGGCGATTTATTAAAGCGTATATTTTTTACGCTAATAGCTTTAATTTGCTATCGCTTGGGTACTTATGTGCCTATTCCTGGAATTAATCTTGATGTAATTAATGATATATTTCCCAAAGATGGCTCAGGCGTTTTTGGAGTATTTAATTTATTTTCTGGTGGTGCATTGGCTAGAATGACAATTCTAGCATTGAACGTTATGCCATATATAATGGCTTCTATCATTATTCAGTTACTTTCTTCTGCGATTAAAGGAATGAAGGAAGTTAAGAATGATGGAGAGTCAGGCCGTAGAAAGATGAATTCTTATATACGCTATCTGACCATAGTAATTTGTGTATTTCAATCAATTCCAATTTTGGTTGGATTGGAAGGGATGAATAGGGAAGGGGTATTGGTTGTAATCGAACCTGGTGTTATGTTTCGTACAATAGGTGTTTTCAGCCTTTTAGGTGGAACTATGCTTTTAATATGGCTTGGTGAACGAATCAGCGCTAGCGGTATAGGCAATGGTATCTCATTAATCATTTTCACGGGTATAATATCAGAGTTACACAGCGCTTTGTCATCTTTGTTAACGTTAAATAAAAACGGTAGCGTATCGTTATTTATTATCCTTTTTGTTTTGGTATTGTTTTTTTTGCTGCTACTCTTAGTCATTTTTGTAGAGTCTTCTTATAGAAAGGTTATTGTTCAACATCCTAAAAAGCAATTTAAAAGATTACATAATGACGATTTTACTTATATTCCATTGAAGATTAATTTATCTGGTGTAGTACCAACCATTTTTGCTAATGCAATTTTATTGACACCTATTTCAATTGCAAATTTCTATAAGGGGCACGCTTTTTCTGATTTTATTTTGAATTACTTTATGGCAAATAAAGTAGTATATATTGTAGCCTATTTGGTGCTGATAGTATTTTTTAATTTTTTCTATACCAATTTTATATTTAATCCAGAGGAAAACGCAGATTTTCTTAAAAAAAATGGTGGTTTTATACCTGGTAGAAGCCCTGGGAAACATACTTCTGATTACCTTCAAGATATAGTTTTTAAGTTGACATTCATTGGCTCTGCGTATTTGGTAGTCATATGTACTGTACCTGAAGTTATGAGATATTATTATGATATACCATTTATTTTTGGTGGGACGAGCTTACTGATTATAGTGAACGTTATTACTGATACTATTATGCAAATACAATCTTATATTTTTTCAAATAGGTACGACAACTGGATAAAGAAATATGAGTCTAAAACGAGGAAAGTAAGATGATCATTACGATTTTTGGTCCTCCAGGTTCTGGTAAAGGTACTCAGTCAAGCTTGTTAATAGCAAAATATAATTTAAAATTAATTTCAGTAGGGGATTTATTAAGGAATATTATATCTAGCAGTAGTGAGTTAGGTAAAAAAATAAAGGGTACCGTGGAATCTGGTAATTTAATTCAAGATGAAATTATATGTGGATTATTACGTGACCAGCTTGCATTAGTGGATGATAATTGCTTATTAGATGGTTTTCCGAGAAATTTAAACCAGGCTCATTTTTTGACTCAAGTTTTGCAAGAAAAATATAATAGGGATGTTGACATTGTAGTTGAGCTGCAGCTTGACGATAATATTGCAATCGATAGGTTAAAAAATCGTCTCGCGTGTTTGGACTGTAAAAGCATATATAGTGTATCTTCTTTTAAGAGTACTACTTGTGCTAAATGTAAAAGTACGAGGTTAGAGAAAAGAATTGATGATGCTGATATGTCTGCAATTAATAAGAGAATAAGTGAATATCACCTTCAAATGAAAGGTTTACGCGAGTATTATAAAGGCAAATTATTAACAATTGACGCTAATTTGAGTGTTGATGAGGTAACGCAAGAGATTGAAAGTAAAATTTCTTGTAATTTGGTTTGACTCTGAGTTGTTTTATGGTATAAATTAAGAGTTGTTATTAATAAAGTATCGAGGTACCAGTGGCACGTATTGCAGGCATAAATATTCCAGTGAGGAAATGTGTTCCTTTTGCATTAACTTATATATATGGTATAGGTATTGCTACTGCGAATGTAATTTGTCACGCTTGCGAAGTTGATAAGCGCAAACGTGTTTCAGAATTACGAGATGAAGATATAGAAAAGATCAGCGGTTTCATTAGACAAAATTATGTTATAGAAGGTGAGCTCAGAAAAGAAGTGGCTATGAACATAAAATCTTTAGTGGAAATGGGATGCTATAGAGGGGTGAGACATAGAAAAGGTTTACCTGTGAGAGGGCAAAGGACTCATACTAATGCTAAGACTCGTAAAGGTAGATCTCGGTTGCCTATTGCTGGGAAAAAATAAAATTTATTATTATTGTGAGTTTTAATGAAAAAAGTCAAAACGGTTAGTAAGAGTAAGAAGGAGTTTATTACTGGTGTTGTCCATATTCGTGCAACTTTTAATAATACTTTTGTAAATGTAACTGATGTTCATGGTAATACGCTATGTCAAACTTCTGTGGGTGCATGTGGTTTTTCAGGTTCGAGAAAATCCACACCTTATGCTGCAGGTAAGGCTGCGGAGTCTGCTGCGAAGAACGCAATGGAGAGATTTGGTATGAAGGTTGTCTCTGTAATAATTCGCGGTCCTGGCTTTGGTACCGAAGCTGCGGTTAAAGCGCTTCAGAGCTGTGGGTTGACTGTGACTTCAATTGCAGATAAAACCGCAATTCCTCATAATGGGTGCAGGTTAAGAAAAAAAAGAAGAGTATAGGATATTTGAAAAGGTTGTTTTATGTATTATAATAATGATGTTTCTCTCTGTAGCAATTTAGATAAATTGATTAAACCTAGTTCAGTTAAGGTAATATCAGATGATTCAAGTGAAAAAAGTGATATAGTGCTAGAACCGTTGGAAAGTGGTTTTGCTTTAACATTAGGTAATGCATTAAGACGTGTAATGTTATCTTCTCTTAAAGGTAGTGCTGTTTATGGAATAAAAATTGAAGGTGTAACTCATGAGTTCACTTCAATTCAAGGGGTGAGAGAAGACGTAACTGATATAGTATTAAATATGGGTATGTTGAGGTGTAAATTAAATGGTGCTTCTAATAAATGCTTAAATTTAAACGCTAAAGGGCCTTGCCAGGTATTAGCTGGGATGATAGAAACTGATGATCAATGCTCTATTGTTAATAAAGATTTGTTAATATGTACGCTGGGGCAAAATGTGGAGCTTAACATGACCATATATGTGGCTAGCGGAAAAGGTTATCTTCCTGTAACTAAATATAAAGAAAATGAACTTTTGAAGCTTATGAGTGAACAGGATTTAATTGGTTTTATTCCAGTTAATGCTTTGTATAGCCCTGTCAACAGGGTTTCGTACAGGGTAGAGAACAGTCGTGTTGGCCAAGTGACTGATAAGGATAAGCTGATATTGTCAATTGAAACTGATGGTACAATTTCTCCGAGTCAAGCTGTTGACTCTGCTGCAAGAATATTACAGGAGCAACTTCAGCCCTTTATTAGTTCTGATGTAAGTTATAAAAAATCGCAGGTTTCTTCGTCTAGTGGTGCTAAAGATTTGGGTTATGACCCTGTCTTATTGCGTAAGGTAGATGAAATGGAATTATCTGTCAGGTCTCATAACTGTCTGAAAAACGAAAACATCACTTATATAGGTGATCTTGTGCAAAAGACAGAAGGTGAAATGTTAAGAACTGCTAATTTTGGCAGAAAGTCTTTGAATGAGATTAAGGCAGTTTTGACTAATTTTGGCTTGTCTTTGGGTATGAATGTGCTAAACTGGCCACCTAAGGATATAGATGAGTTGGCTAAACAACATACTGATGAAGATTAGGTGATATATGAAACATGGAATAAAAAAACGTAAACTATCTCGTTGTACTGAACATAGATTATCGACGTTAAAGAATCTATCTATCTCATTAATTAACCATGAGCAGATTGTAACTACTTTACCAAAAGCTAAGGAACTTCGTCCATATGTCGAAAAGTTTATTACAATTGCTAAGAATAAGAATACTTTACATGGTAGAAGACTTTTGCTTTCACGCCTTCATAATAGTAAGTTAGCAGTTGATAAGTTATTAAACGTCTTAGCCAGCCGTTATCAAGATCGTAAAGGTGGGTATTCTAGAATAATAAAATTTAGCACTCGAAAGGGTGATTGCGCTTCAATGGCAGTGATAGAACTGGTTGATAGGGATATTGCAGCAAGAGGTAAGGTTTATAGTAAAAATAAAGAAGGAGGCAAAGTAGTTACACAAAGTTAATTGTTATCATAATTGTTCTTCTTGTGGTAAGTAGGTTACGCTACTTTGTAGGTTACTTTGGCGAGTTATTAGTTTTAGTATATTTAAAACTGAAATGGTATAATGTTATAAAACGCCGTTACCGTTGTAAGTTCGGTGAAATTGACTTAATTGTATCTAAAAAAAAGGAGCTGATTTTTATAGAAGTTAAAACAAGTTTACTTGGAAAAGAAATACCGATATCTCATCTTCAATGTCAGTCTATTATAAATTCTTCTAAGTATTTCTTAAGTAAAAACCTTAGTTTTTTAGATTATTCAGTCAGATATGATTTATATTTTCTTTCCTTAAAGAGAAGACCTGTTTATATAAAAAATGCTTGGATTGAAGAATGAAAGATTTGTAGCTGAATTAATTTAGATTTACTGGATTTAATATGAAAAAGACCCAATACAATAATTTAGTTTCATCTTACGCTAGAGTGCTATTTCATGTCTCAGGAAGCAGGTTAGGTATTATAAGGAAAGAAGTAGAATTTTTGTTGGCTTTTTTTAAGGATCAACGTGATGTTTTTGTGTACCTATCTCATCCTATGATTTCTTTTGCACACAAAAAAGAAGTGATGCTTTCTATAAATGAGCACTTGAGTGAGAATTTAGTAAAATTTATTATGGTTATATTTGCAAATAAACGCTCTAGTTTATTGATCCTTATATTAGAAAAATTCTTAAGTCTTGCAAGAGAAAATGAAAATGAATTCGAAATTACTATAAAGTCAGCAGAAACTTTAAAGGAATCTGATATAAAAATAATTACTGAATCTTTGAGCTTTCTTGGTAAAATAATAAAAGTAAGCAATGTGGTTGACCCTTCTATACTAGGTGGCTTCGTAGTTAGGTATGGTTTTAATTTGATCGATGCTTCGCTAAAAAGTTACTTGGATAGGTTAGTTGACTTAAGTAAAATGGAAATATTAAAAGTAAGGAATTTTGTATGAAGAACAGTATGAATGTTTCTGAGATAGCAAGTATAATAAGAGAAAAGGTTGAGACGTTTGATAATCCTATAAAGCGGGAAAATATAGGTGAAGTAATTTCAGTAACAGATGGTATCGCATTGGTTTATGGGCTGGAAAAAGCAAAATTCGGTGAAAAGGTATTTTTTGCAAGTGGTGTAGAAGGAATAGTTCTCGATTTAGATCATGATACGGCTGGAATAGTTGTGCTTGGTAATGACCGTGATGTGAAAGAAGGGGACGTTGTAAAATGTAGTGGTGATGTTGTGCAGGTGCCTGTAGGGCATGAATTGTTAGGGAGAGTTGTAAATGCGTTGGGCCATCCTATGGACGACGGTGGGGAAATTAGAGCCAAAAACAGAATGGATATAGAATCTAAAGCGCCAGGCATTATTGATCGTAAGTCTGTGCATGAGCCACTGCAAACAGGAATTAAAATTATAGATTTGCTAATTCCAATAGGTAGAGGGCAGCGTGAATTAATTATTGGTGATAGACAAATTGGTAAAACTACTATTGCGCTTGATACTATTATCAATCAGAAGAAGATTAACGATGAGGTAAACGAAAATCAAAAAGTTTACTGTGTTTATGTTGCTATTGGGCAAAAAATTTCAACAGTAGCAAAAGTGGTAAATAAGCTGAAAGAAAGCGGAGCATTAGAGTATACAACTGTAGTTGTGGCTAGTGCATCTGACTGCGCGCCTATGCAATTTTTAGCACCTTATGCTGGTTGCACTATTGGGGAATTTTTCCGTGACAATGGAATGCATTGTTTGATTATATATGATGATTTATCTAAGCATGCTGTGGCATATAGGCAGATGTCTTTATTGCTCAGACGTCCTCCTGGTCGTGAAGCTTACCCTGGAGATATATTCTATGTACATTCTCGCTTGCTTGAAAGAGCTGCTAAAATGTCTGATAAAAAAGGGCAGGGTTCTTTAACTGCTTTGCCAATTGTCGAAACTCAAGCTGGTGATGTATCTGCATATGTGCCAACAAATGTTATTTCAATTACCGATGGGCAGATCTTTCTTGAGTCTGAATTATTTTATAAAGGATTTCGACCTGCAGTAAATATAGGTTTGTCAGTTTCACGGGTTGGTTCTGCTGCACAACTAAAGTCTGTGAAGAAAGTTGCTGGTTCTATAAAGCTAAGCTTAGCTCAGTATAGAGAATTAGAAGATTTTGCAAAATTTGGTTCTGATCTTGATGCTAGTGTTCAATTATCCTTGAATAAGGGTAAATATCTTGTCGAGTTATTAAAGCAAAAACAACATTTACCTATGTCAATAGAAGAGCAAGTAGTGCTGATGTATATTTTTTCTAACCTATATAATCAGTTAAGTAAAATACAAATAAGTTACATTAATAAATTTGAACATGATCTTATTAATTATTTTCATACTGTACACCCTGGGGTTTTAAAAAAGTTGTCAAATGACATGAGTGATGATATAAAAGGTGATATTTTTAACATTGTGAGTAATTTCGTTACTCAATTTAATTGCGTTTAGGTGGTGATTATGGCTTCATCCATTATTAATAAATTTCCTATGACGAGGGAAGGTTTTGAGAATATGCAAGCCGAACTTGAAAAATTAAAGGAAGAAAAACCTTCTGTGATACAGGCTATTTCTGATGCTCGTGATCAAGGTGATTTGTCTGAAAACGCAGAGTATCATGCAGCACGGGAAAGGTTAGGTTTTATTGAAGGCCGTATAATGGAGATAGAAAGTAAGCTCTCACATGCGGAAGTAATAGAAGTAAAAAATTTGTCTGGTGATTCAGTAATGTTTGGTGCAACTGTGACATTAAGCATGTTAAGTGATAATAACGGTGAAGTGGAATATGTTTATAAGGTTGTAGGCGAATATGAAGCTGATGTTTCAAAGCAGTTAATATCTACTAGTTCACCACTTGGGAGTGCCTTAATCGGCAAAAAAGTCGGTGAATATGTGGAAGTGACAGTGCCAAATGGAGAGAAATTGTATAAAATAGTTAAGATTGAATTTAAGTAAATTATTATGGTACAGGCCACTTATGCTTCAATGAGTCTACCAGGTATTTCTTCTGTGGAAGATGTATTAGAGGATGCTCGTTCCGGTAAATTATTCATTTTAGTTGATGATGAAAATAGAGAAAATGAAGGCGATTTGATTGTCTTAGCTGAGAAAATAAAGCCGGAACATATGGCTTTTATGGTTAGGTACGGTACAGGGGTTGTTTGCTTAGCAATGACTAAATTTCACATGAAAAGGTTGGGCCTTAATTTCATGGAAAAGAAAAATATTGGTGAAAATCATACCGCATTTACTACATCAATTGATGCACGTTATGGCATTACAACCGGTGTTTCAGCAGAGGATAGAACGAAAACTATACATGCTGCTATCAACAAGGATGGTACTCAGGATGACATCATAACTCCAGGTCATGTTTTTCCTGTAATTGCACATAAAGGTGGGGTGGCACAACGTGCTGGTCATACTGAAGCGAGTGTTGAAATGGCGAAGTTAGTAGGGTTTGATCATTCAGCAGTTATTTGTGAATTAGTGAATGATGATGGCTCTATGATGCGCTTACCTCAGTTACTTAAATTTGCTGAACAACATAAAATTAAGTTAACTACCATCGACAAACTTATCAGTTACGTTAAAAATTTAAACTAGCGTTTATAAATTTGTATAATTTAAGTGTTAAAATATAGGATTTCTATAAATTATACAAGCACAGAATTTTCATGTTTAGAGTTGCTAAGTTTTTGACCTTATTGTTCTTTTTTGCATATTGTAATAATGCTTACTCTATTAACATTATTAGAGATAGTGAAGTGGAAGCAATAGTGAAAGAGCTAGCGCAACCTTTATTTTCTGCTGCGGATATTGATCATGAGCAAATAAAAGTTTTTATAATTAATGACAATTCGATTAATGCTTTTGTAATTAACAATAACAGTATTTTCATTCATTTAGGACTTTTACAATATTCGGCTAAACCTTATGTCCTGCTTGGTATATTAGCACATGAGATTGCTCACATATCTGCTGGTCATATATTGCAAATGAGTAGTGCTATGGGTTATTTTCAATCGATAGCAATGATTAGTTATATGGTAGGATTAGTTTCTAGTATTATCATTAACCCTCAGGTTGCTGGTGCAATTTTGCTTAGTGGTGTAGCGTTTAGTTCAAGGCTATTTTTTAACTATTCTCAAGAGCAAGAAAGTGTAGCAGATAGCTATGCTTTAAGGTATCTTGATGAATCTGGCTATGATAATTCAGGTATGAAAGAGATTTTTGATTATTTTAAAAGTATTGAGCATGAGAACACCGAGGAATATTTCCGCACTCACCCACTTAGTGAGAAACGCATATTTGCTGTACAAAATTATAAGGTTAAAAACAACGTAAAACCAATTTTTGCGGATAAGTTACTAAAGTTTGAGCGTGTGGTTGCAAAGCTAGACTCTTTCTTTGCTCCTATTCATGTGTTATCTAATAAATATGAAGATAATTCTGAGTATGTAAATGCTATAGTTTGCTATAGGCAAGGAAAGATAGAAGAGGCTATTGCTAAAGTTAACTCATTGATTCAAGAATCACACAGTGATCCATACCTATATGAATTAAAAGCAGAAATGCTATACAAGGCCGGAAATTTAAGTGAAGCAATAAAAATGTATGAGGAATCGCTTAGGTATTTATCTGAGAAAAACAGTTATTTAGTGAAACTTGCATTATCTCATACTTTATTATTACACGGTGATGCAAAAAAGGCGATTTTTTACCTGGAGCAGATTTTGAATGTAGAACCAAATAACGCTTTTGTCTGGAAATATTTAAGCATTGCATATAAATGTGAAGCTGATACGGCAATGCATTATTTTGCCTTGACAAAAAAGGCTTGTATTGAAGGTGATTTAAAGCAATTTATGAAATACGCTGAGTTAGCTGTTAAAACTCTACCAAAAGATAGCCCTTATTTGTTGCAAGTTGAAGATATGAAGCGGTTTAATGGATAACAAAAAAGCATTTCTGCACTTTTTGGATTATTTTTGTCCACACTTTTCCAACATAGTTTTTGCTTCATCGCTTACGTTGGGCATAATTTTCGTTATGATAGTTTTAGCGCCAAAAAATACACCACAGAACATGCCAAGAGCAAAGAGGGCTGGCCACGGCATCCTGCCAAATATTGCAAGCAAAGCTGCACCAATTATTACTACCGTCATAAGTGGACCGCCTATCCCCCAAACATAACCAATAATATTGCATATTACTTTAGTTGTGTCATCCATATCAACACCAGGGTTATCTGCATAACCTGAGAAAGAGAAAAGCAATACTACACACAAAACACCAAAAAATCCTATTATAGAGCTCATTTTTTTGCCTCTAAATAATAAATTAACGCAAACCTAAACCTACACATATTTTTATTTTAAAGTAAAAATTATAATTTGTCCATACATAAGTGTTGCTACATAAATAACCCACCATTAATGTTAAGCACATGCCCTGTTATATATTTTGCTTCATCACTTGCTAAAAACAAGACCCCTGCTGCTATTTCTTCCCCTGTTCCCATTCTTTTCATTGGAATATTATCTAATATTTTTCCCTTTTGTCCTTCATTTAAAACTTCAGTCATTTTAGTATCTATAAACCCAGGAGCAATACAATTTACTGTTATATTACGACTTGCAACTTCTTTTGCTATGGATTTGCTCATAGCTATTATTCCAGCTTTAGACGCCGCATAATTTGCTTGCCCGGCGTTTCCTGTCAGCCCTATTATTGAGGAAATATTTATAATTCTTCCCCAATTATTCTTAATTAGTTTTCTGCATGCTTCTCTACTCAGCTTAAATGTAGAGCTCAAGTTAATATCAATTACTTTCTGCCATGCTTCATCTGTCATTCTCAATAATAAACTGTCTCGCGTAATACCCGCATTGCATACGAGCCCGTCAAAGCCTTCCATCAGCTCACTTGCTCTATTTATTAGTTGATTTACTTCCTCAGCATTTGATAAATCACAAGGGAGTACATGCATGTTTTTTTCATATTGTTTAGCAACTTCTTCGAGCACTTCTTTTTTTGTGCCAGAAATACATAAAGTTGCTCCGGCTTTGTGCATAATTTTTACAATTGCTTGCCCTATTCCGCCTGATGCGCCAGTAATCAGGAACTTTCTGCTTTCCAATTTAAGCATAATAACTTTATATTATCTTAATTCCTAACAGAATATTGACTAGTTGGCAATAGATTTCTTACATAATATAAGTAACTCAGATATTCACAAAATAAAGAAAAAGTTATAATAAAGTTAAACGTCAAAAAATTTTAAAAACATAGTTGATGCAGGAATTGTTACTAAATAGTTTATTCTGGTGCTCTACAGTCTAAATGGAATGCTTAAATTATAGATTCTTTGTTTTTGTGTGTTATCTTGAGTTAACACAAATTCACAGTAGTATTATGATAAGTAAGTTAAAAAAGCTTAGCGCTGGATTTTCTTTGACAGGCTTGATTGGCCATGGTGATAATATAAATATGCAAGGAGCAAAAAATAAAAAGAAGAAGTACCCAAAATTTTTGGATAAGACGTTTGCATTGATTGATGCAGTGATAAATTTTATTTTAAAACGCGAAAGTAATAACGTAAATGAAGTCCTGAAAGTAACGTGGGGACCACTATTTTTTGGTCTGGTAGTAATACTCATCTTTTTTGGGATAGGTGGTATTTGGTCGGCTATAGCTCCAATTGACGGTGCGGTGCATGCAAGTGGAGAAGTTATTGTATCTTCAAATAGAAAAATAGTTCAACACTTGGGTGGAGGAATAATAAGCAAAATTTTAGTAAAAGAGGGTCAAGCAGTTAAAAAAGATGAGCCTCTAGTTTTGTTGAGTGATGTTAACGAGAAGGCGAATTTAAGTATCATCAAAGAGAAGCTCTTATCATTTTTAGCAACAGAAGCAAGGCTTCTTGCAATCAGAGTAGATTTGGACACGCTCGAGTTTCCTGATGAGGTTAAAAAATTATCTCACGATGAACTTGTAAATAAAGCGATAAAGAATCAAGTAAAGTTGTTCAACTCTCAGAGAAAGAGCATATTGGGAAAAACAGACATACTGCAACAACGTATAAAGCAGTTAAATGATGAATTAGCGGGGCTAAACTTTCAACTAAATGCAGCTCATAAGCAATATGACTTGATAACTGAGGAGTTGGAAACAAAAAGACAATTACTTGATAGTGGCCATATAAGCAAACCACACATTTTAGCTTTAGAAAAGCAGTTTGCTGAAATTGAAGGCAGAGTTGGACATTACCGTTCTGCAATATCTCAAGTGCAGCAAAAAATTGGAGAGAACGAATTAGAAATTATAAACGTGAGAAATGATTCTCAAGAAAGAGCAAACGCTGAACTTAAGGAAGTTAGTACGTCTATTGCAGACTTGAAAGAGAGACTGATGGTTGCTGAAGATTCATTAGCACGTACAATAATTAAATCGCCTCAAGATGGGATAGTCACAGATATAAGATACCATACTGAAGGTGGTGTTATACAATCTGGAGTTCCGATCATGAGCGTAGTGCCATCGGATGATGACCTAATAATAGATGCTAAAATTCAGACCAGAAACATAGAAGAGATACTGTCAGCACAAAAGAAAGATAGCAACATAGTCTCTATTGATGGGCTAGAAGGGCTAAGGGTTAAAGTTCGTTTAAGTGCTTACAGTGCACGTCGTTTAAGTTTAATTAATGGTATAGTAAGCAATATTTCTCCCGATGCCCTTGATGATCCAAGGCTAGGGCGTTATTATTCAGTACGTGTAGTGATACCAAAACCAGAGCTTGCTCAGTTTAAAAACGTATACCTATACCCTGGTATGCCAGCAGAAGTGTACATAGTTACTCAATCTCGTACTCTTTTATCATTCTTGTTTACGCCTATAATTGCAACAGTCGATAGGTCTTTTATAGAAAGGTAGCTCACTCGTTAAAGTAGTAGTGAAAGTGCCGTAATAAAATTTAGGTACATAATTAGACAATAGGCTTCTTGACCTTACCCAGAAAAAGTGGAGAGAAAGAAAGGAGTTTTTTTGGGTAAAATAAAATTTTGGAGGATTAGAAATGGCAAGAGAATATACGGCAGAATTCAAATTGGAAGCTGTTAAGCTGACAAATGAACAAAGAAAGGTAGGTCAACCAGTTGCAAAAGTAGCAAGAGATCTAGGAATAAGGGATAGTGTATTAGGAAAATGGATGAAGAAATATAACGAAAAAAAGTCAGCGGCAAATGCATTTCCAGATGTAGCACCTTATGACAAAGAGAGATTTGATTTACAGAAAGAGTTAGCAAAAGTAACAAGAGAAAGAGACATTTTAAAAAAAGCCCTGGCCAGTCAAAAAGAGTAAAATATTTTTTCATAAAAGAGCATAGTAAACACTATAAAGTGCAGGAATTATGTAGGGTTTTCTGCTAGTGGCTACTATAAGTGGACTACAAGGAAAATAAGCAGTAGAGAATCAGCAAATAAAGAGTTATTAGCAGATATTCAAAAAATATATCAAGCTTCTAAATGTAGATATGGAGCTCCTAAAATTCATGCTGAATTAAAGGCTTTGGGTAAAAGTTGCAACTTAAAAACAGTGCAAAGTATTATGCAGAAAAATGGTATTCAGGCTATATTGAGAAGAAAATTTAAAATTAAGAAACAACAAACGGACAGTAGCTCCCAATATATTAGACCAAAACTTTATTGTCGATCAACCAAATAAAGTATGGGATTACTTATATAAAAACCAAAGAAGGATGGCTATATTTGGCAACAATAATCGATCTATATTCACGCATGGTAGTTAATGAGCAGTTCAATAAATAAACAATTGGTTATGGACTCTTTATTAATGGACGTTAACAAGCGTAAACCTGCCAAAAATCTACTATTACATAGTGATCAAGGTTCACAATATACTTCGCAAGGTTATCAATATCTCTTATCCATAAAAAACATAGATGAGTCATAAAGGTTGTTGTTACGACAATTCTGTTGTGGAAAGCTTCTTCAGTTCTCTAAAAAGGGAGTTACCAATAGACACCTCTCGGCACTCTAAACAGCATATCAAAACTGCTATATTTGAATATATAGAAATTTTTTATAACAAACAACGTCACTATTAACTATTGCATTCCAGAACAATTTGATGCATCATTCTTTTTGTAAAAAACATTCCAAACTTTCTCTCCACTTTTTCTGGGTAAGGTCAATACCTTTAAGCCCAACACCAAGCTCGAGAAAGTAGAAAGTGTGGAGCAGCCTATTCAGTCTTCTTTGAATCTAACATGAAAGGCTATGCTCAAAAAACTATAAGCGTCCAAGTAATTTTTTAAATAAGATAACTCCTTTAGAATATCTCTTAAGCTATTAACTTAACATCACCATAGGATTTAAAACATTCCCCAAAAAATGTTAAAGCTATTTTAGTAAAATACTCAAAACTTGACCCTAAGCAACTTTGAGTTCATGCTCCTGGTACTCTTGCTTTACCTTCCTACATAATCACTTTTGGAGAAAATATATTACTGGATGAAGAACTCACTATATCACCACACTTTAAACCTTTTACCGCTGCTTTGACTCCTTCTGAGACTTTTTTAGATAGACTAATTGTTTCAAAAGATTGACAAAGTTTTCCAGACCTTTCAAAATATCCCTGTTTAATAGCATCGTAGACCCAATATCCACCAAGCGAGCAATTCTCACCTAATTCTTCTTTACAATTTTTGAACTTTTCCAGTATTTCCTTTTTGTTACTAACTTCTACTATTATTTTATCTTGCTTGTCAGGGTACAAATTAACTTCTAATTCTCCTAAACTAGTAGAGAAAGTTAACACTATATTACTATTGTCTGCAAGATTAGTGTAATGCCTTATGCCATTTTCCGTTATAATTTCTACCTCACTTTTACCGATCTTTACTATATCTCTTCCGTATTCTATTTTTCCTTGAGTTAACCCTAAGCTCCTTGCCCCATCTGTTATCTTTGCGACATCTATTATGCTATCCTCTGAATACTCTAAGTAGAAAGTAGAGTTGTCCATTTTTGCATCTTTTAACTTACCATTAGTTGCACCTCTAACAACTTCCATAAACTTGAGAGTAAGATTTGCACAACTTCCATGAGCTTTTATCATATTAGTTTCATGATCTTCAAATTCTAATTCCAGTGTATTGAGCACATACATACTATCTACAACATACCACACCGCTCCTTTTGATACTAATTTACATATTATATCACTAGCAACCTTGGAGTTCTTTTCTAATTCACTAATCTCTTTTATTCTTTTCATCACACAATCCATAAAGTTATACTTATCTTCATACATCTTTCCATATAGCTTTCCTTGATGAGGAAAATTAAACCTTATTCCAGACTTTATAGCTTCGTTTACAACTTGTTCTAATTGATTCATGTTTTGCGCTTTACCTACTTCATCTAAAAACACTTCTAACTTTGCCTGCTGGTCTAGTATTAAATTATCCCATAGAGTCCTAGATTTAAGCAGATGCTTTTCACTATCTAACCCTTTGAAATCTTTTATTCCTGCTGCCAGCAACAATCTTTCTGCTTCTTTACAACAAGTTTCATCACTATGAAAAACATCTCTGATATATTGAAAGATTCGTAACTTCCCTTTATTGTTATGAAGGCTTAAAACTCTCTTTAAGTCTTGAGTACCCTTGCGTTCATTCAAAAACTTTTCTAATACAGTAAGACCTTTACTTAGAGAAGAAGGGTTATCTTTGTCAACACCACCAAGAATACAGTCTAATTCTTGCTGCAACCTTTTGTGATCCTCAGTTAAAAGATAACCTTCAGCATAGTAGTTACAATTATCAATTGCTATGTCTAGTGGGGTCTTTCCTTGTTTATCACATATATCAGATCTAGCTCCACTATCCAGAAGTGAAGAGATGAGATCATTGTAATCAGTGCTTGCAATACAATGTAAGGGTGTTTTTCCTTCATTATCCTGCTCATTAAGATTAGTTCCTTTTTCCATAAGAGAAGCTATACTATTAGGTCCAGTAGCATAATGCAAGGGTGTCTTTCCTCTATCATCCTTTACATTAGGGTTAGCTCCTGCCTTCAAAAGTAAAGCTACAGAATCGTCATATTCTTTTTCTACCCCAGCTATACTTGATATTATGTGTAATACTGTTAATTTAGATTCTCCTCTTCTAAGATTAAGGACTTTTTCTAGATCTTGATTATCTCCATTGTCTTGTAAAAAATTTCTAAGTCTCACAATATAACCATGTTCATTATAATCACCTTCATCACTAAAAGACAGGTATGCTTGGAGGATACTGAATAATTCTTTATTTAATTCTCTTTGACTTGGTGTTAGACCAGATATGCCAGCAAGCCGTATATGCATTAAGCTATTGAATATATCTCCTCCAACAATATCAACTAAAGAATGATCATCACGACATAGCAGTGAGTATTTAAGTGATTCATATTCATCATCCCTTTGCTCTTTTCGAAACTGTTTTAAATTATCACTTTTGGTTAGTTTTTCTAAGTACTTTAGGATTCTATTTTTATTTCCCAATAAAAAATCTACTCCCTTTTCCATTAAAGCACATACTGCTTCTTTATGACCATTTTCGGCAGCAAGAAATAATGGCGTCAACCCCTTTTTATCTATTATATTAATTTCTGCACCTTTTTCTAATAGAGCATCCATTGTCTTTATATGACCATTTTTAGCAGCCATATGCAATGGAGTACGCTTCATTCTATCCACTTCATTAACCTTTGCATCTGCGTTTATTAAGATTTTTACTACCTCTGCGTGACCTTCTTCGGCAGCTAAGTGTAACGGAGTCACCCTGTCTAGATCTACTGCATTGACCTTTGCATCTGCGTTTATTAAGATTTTTACTACCTCTGCATGACCTCCTTCGGCAGCTAAGTGTAACGGAGTCATCCTATCTAGATCTACTGCATTGACCTTTGCACCTATTTCCAATAGAGTCTTCACTGCCTTTATATAACCATTTCCAGCAGCGATATGCAATAGAGTACATCTCTCTGCGCAATTGTTTATCCAATAATTCACATTAAAATTAAAATTTTTCCACTCTTTATACGTGGTTGGATCTATTGCTTTTAACTTCTCTTTTATTTTTTCAATTATGTTATCCCTATTTAAATCATTGTCAGAATTTATTGCACTTAATATTTCTAACCACTTATAATGTATCATATTTCTACCCTATGCTATTGAATTGTTTATATTTAGCTCTTACCACTACACCTAGCAGCACTTGTCTCACAACCACATTTTTTTAGCTCTTCCATATTTAATTTGTCACTAAACACAATTAGCTATACAAAAACCCATCTACTGTCAAGATGTATCAGTGGATGTTGCCTACTTACGTTGGACTCGCTTAGCCTATTACTAGGCTTTAATGCTACATCTTATTAGTGATACCTCCAGTACGACCTAATTTTGAAATGGATGTTATAAGTAACTCAATATTATCTTCTTGCACTTTATCCAGTTTAGTTCTTTTAGCAGCCTGTGAAGGAACATTATTGTTTGCATCAGAAGCAACACGCTTTTTATTAAGAAACTCAACTACACCTGGATGACTATACTCATCAACGATATCTGAAGGAGTTTTTTTGTTAACATCCACTGCATCAACGTCAGCTCCATTTTCTACAAGATATTTAACTATGTCTAAGTAACCACCTTTAGCAGCAGCATGTAAGGGGGTAGTGCCACGATAGTTCTTCATATTCGGATTAGCTCCTTTTTTTATAAGACATTCAACTATATCTAAGTAACCCTCTGAAGCAGCAGCATATAAAGGAGTATCACCATCCTTGTCTTGTAGATCAAGAGTAGCTCCGTTTTTTACAAGATGTTTAACTATGTCTAAGTAACCCTTAAAGGCAGCAAAGTACAAAGGAGTAAAGCCGTGATTGTTCTTTGCATTAGGATCAGCATGATTTTTTATAAGATATTCAACTATACTGAAATTATTCTTGCGAACAGCACTGTGTAGGGGAGTATGATCATCCTTGTCTTGTAAATCAATAGCAACATTTTTTTTACCTACAAGATATTCAACTATTCTTAAGCGATCCATGGAAGCAGCTACATGCAGTAAAGTAGTCTTTACATCCATATCGGAAAATATTATGTCAAAATCTTGTTCTTTTAGCTGATTTTCTATTCTATCAATAACATTACTCTCATCTACACCATCTTGTATTATTGCTCTTAATATCTCTTGCAACTCACTTAAATTCATAATTTTACCTTAGCTTAAAACCGCTTTAATCATTATATGCCTGATACAAAAGTCAAGAATTTTATATGTCTTCCTGAAAATTACGAGCGATTGTTTTAGTTGCTCTGCTTGATCGGTAGAAGGAGCATATTTGTGCAATTCAATAGAAACATGCCTTTCTTCAGCATCACAAAATTTTTAATTATTGACTTTCCCCAAAAACGCAAAAAAGTAAGTATATTTGTGAGAATAATTTAAATAAAAGCGGCGTTATAAAAATAAAAACGTAAAATTGTTGCAATAAAGTTAGGTGTATTAGTTTATATCTAAATATGGCAAAAGTAGGCTAATATAGCTGGTTTTACGGTATAGTAAAATTATTATAAAGAAAAGTTCAAACGGTTTAAGCGGTAGTCCAATCCATCCCAAAACAAACTCTTCTCACGACCCTTGGTTTTGAATGCTGGAAATGGTTGTGTTATTTGAGTTAGTGGTAATTAATGTTAAAGAGTGAAAATTAGTTTATTTGGAAATAAAAGGAAAATTCATTGCAATTCTATATTTAAAATAGAATAAAGCTCTTTTTGCATCATGTATTAATAAAAAAATATATTTTTTTGCGTATCCTTTCGTTTTAATTAATATGAAGTGATATGACACCTAATGTAGAGTTTAAAGATAATCACGGCACATCGATATCAAATTTGGAAAATGTTAAAATTATAACCTTGAGCGATGAGAAAGGTAATAAGTATACTTTAGATGCAAGCAATGGTAGTCTGGAATTAAAATATAAACAAGATGGTCAAGGTGAAATAAGCTATAAAGTAGGAGGTTTAGCGGCAGCTTTTAAAAGTCTACTTGATATGAAAAGTACTAACAATGATGAACATACAGTACTTGAAGAGAAGTTAGCAGAAAAGTCCATAGTGGAGGCGATATTTTATGCAAAAGATTTTGATAAGGGTGATAGAATCTCTAACTTGATACTAGATAGTACATTTTCTAGGCGAGATGTTCTGCTTGCTTACCTAAATAAAAAGGTTGATGTTGAAAATGTATATACTAAGGAAGAAGTAGATGAAGGATTAAATAAAAAGGTTGATGTTGAAAATGTATATACTAAGGAAGATACAGATAGAGGATTTATTTCTCGTGACAGTGACGGAATCAATAGATTAGCAAGGGAATTATTTTATAAACATGATCCCAATGCAACTTCAATTTTAGTTAATACATTAGGGAAGCTTCTTGATGAAAAATATGAAATATATGGTGATAATAAAACAGCAAAAGATTTTTTGGCAGAAAAGGGTAATTTTGCTAAAGCTGATGGCTCTAATATAAAAATTTTAGAATTCACGAAAAAAATACTTGATGCAACAGAGGATATAGGAGATGGGAAAAAGAAATCAATTTTAGTGGAGAAATTAGGCAGATTTCTTGATCAAACTGCTGATAACGAAAATGCTTATGATGGTAAGATAGCAAAAGCTTTTTTAGGAGACAAGGGGGTGCAGGGATCAAAAGGTGCAGATGGTCCTCAAGGTCCGGCAGGTAGAGATGGAAAAAGCCCATCAATTGAGGAAGTCGCTGCACAGCTACTTACTGATGAAAATAAAGATATATTGGGAAAAACAGTACTTGATATAACTGATAGCACTGGTCAAAATCTTGCTACTCATGTTGCTAATAAAATAAATCTTAATTCGCAGGATTTTATAAATAAAGCTGATCCAATAAAACTCGCTGAGTTGCTTTTTAATAAAAGTAACTTAGATCAACTTGCAGCCAAAAAGATTGCCGAAGATAAAGTTAGCTCGTATAAGATTTCTGAACTAGTATTTAACGATGCTAAGAATGCACTAGCAGAGAATTATCAGTGGGATCAAAAGAGCTTTATTGAAGATATAATAAAAAATGTCGGCACTTCTAGGTTAGCTGAGTTGTTATTTAATGCTGGCAGTATAGAAAAAGGTGAAGCAAAAAGAATTACTGAAGGGAAGGTTAGCCCTGAAAAATTAGCTGAATATTTGTTTAATGCAAGTGGCTTAGGCGATAATATAGATGAGTCGAAGACGTTAGTCAATAACGTAACTCAGCACCTTTTGAATACCAAGGTAGATGAAATAGGGAAAGCGGTTGTGAAGGATAATGAAAATAGAGAGATCTTAGCAGGTAGTCGTATTTTGCAGGAAGGAGTGGCAGAAAAATTAATTAGTAGCAACACAAATAAATTGGGACAAGCTATTCTGAATGTGAAAAACAAATTTGGTAATGACGCAAAACCTGTGCTGGAAACTCATCTTGCCAATAACAGCAGCTTTCAGGAAGCTGTGGCAGGAAATCAAGATTTAAGGACTGCAGTAACAGCTAATTTTGGGAGCAATAGAGATTTTTGCAATATTGTAACAAGAGATCTTAGTAGAGATGAAGAAAGTCTGTTAATTGATAGGCTGCCTTTTTATGAAATTCCAGATGATCCAAATGCTCCGCTTTCTTGGAATTAGTAATGTAATTTTTGCTAGACCAACCGATTCCAAGAAAAATTGTTCTCACGCTTGCTGGTTTTGGGTGCTGGAAATGGTTATATTGTTTAGGTTTTTAACAGTATATATTGCTAAATTAGTAGCAATATATTAAAGACTTTCATCAAAAATTATTCCATAAAAAATTTCTAAATAGGGGTTGATAAGTTTTAAAAATGGAGTATTGTACTGAGTAGGAAAATAGTTTTTTTTATATAGTTTATGAAAGATCAAACGAGCCTTACAACGGATTTTACGCATGCTATAGAAAATGACGACTTTAAACGGTTGGAGGAATATATTGATCAACATATTGATAAATATAATGTTAATCGTGAACTTTTAGATAAGTTGCCTTTGCTGTCCTGGGCTGCCTGTAAAAATAGTGTAAATGTAGCTCAACTTCTTCTTAGTATTGGTGCTGATATTGACATTAGATGTGACCAAAATTGGACACCTCTACACTATGCTGTTAGTGCAGGTCAATACGATATGGTTAGATTTCTTGTTGATCAAGGTGCCAGCATTTTAGCTAAGGATAATAATGTTAAGACACCTTTACGCATAGTAAATGAGCTTGGTAACACAGAAGTAGCAAACTTTTTGAGAGCAAAGCTAGATAAATATTTATTTTCTGCTATAGAAAGAAAGGATATTAGAAAGGTTAGTGATTTTCTTGATGGAGGTGCTAATATTGAGGCTAAAGGTATAAACAATCAAACGCCTTTGTGTGTAGCTTCTTGTAAGGGTAATTTGTATGTCCTTAAACTTCTTCTCAGTAGAAATGCTAAGGTTAACGTTCAAGATGATAGTAGAAAAACACCTTTACATTATGCTGCTAGGGAAGGTCATTCAGATGTAGCTGAACTTCTTCTTGGCCGTGGTACTATGATTGATGCTGAAGACTGTTTTGGTATGGCTCCTCTACACTATGCTGCTTACCACAATAGAAAAAATATGGTTAGCTTTCTTATAAAACAAGATGCCAAAATTGAGGCCGTGGATAAAGAAGCTAAAACACCTTTACATTATGCTGCTGGGGAAGGTCATTTAGATGTAGCTGAACTTCTTCTTGACCGTGGTGCTATAATTGATGCTGAAGACCGTTTTGGTATGACTCCTCTACACTATGCTGCTTGCTACAATAGAGAGGATGTGGTTAGCTTTCTTATAAGCCGAGATGCTAAAGTTGAGGCCATGGATGAAGAAGATAAAACACCTTTACATTATGCTGCTGGGGAAGGTCATTTAGATGCAGCTAAACTTCTTCTTGACCATGATTCTATAATTAATGCTAAAGACCGTTTGGGTATAGCTCCTCTACACTATGCTGCTTACTACAATAGAGAGGGTATGGTTAGCTTTCTTATAAGCCAAGGTGCTAAAGTTGAGGCCATGGATGAAAAAGCTAGAACACCTTTACATTATGCTGCTAGGGAAGGTCATTTAGATGTAGCTAAACTTCTTCTTGAATGTGATGCTATAATTGATGCTAAGGACTGTTATGATCGGGATCCTTTATATTATGCTGATTCGTATAATAAATTAGATGTAGTTAGACTGCTTGAAGGTAGGAATGGTGTGAACACTTGTAACCCTCTTACTAATTTTTTAAGTGCATGTATCCATTCCCCTATTGCTCGTTACTTCGGAAGTGTTTGCGTAGAAGGAGCGCCAATTTTATACAGAAGGCAACGTGCCTCTGCAATTGATCACAATGCTTTGGAAGGTAGTTTACGACTCTTCAGTATCTGTAAAGGAGGAAGAGAAGGTATAGATAAAACACGTTTCAATAAAGAGATTAGTTATCTACATGAAAATGCTTATTTGTATGATGTTTTACTGTTACAAGATGAGGAAAATCAAAACACACTTTTGCATGTGGTTATTAAAGAAAATCAGGTTGATCTTGTAAAAGAACTTTTGTGTATTCTTAAGGAGCCATATCGTTCGAATAAGGTGTATAAGTGCAAGTATTTTGAAGATAAGCAAGAAAATGAAAAGCCGCTTTCTAAAGTTATTAATTCTAAGGATAAAGAAGGAAAAGATGCAATTACTCTGGCTATTGAAGGTAATGACCCAGAATGTATTTCGGCTCTTTTCAAGTATTTAACTTATGAAAATATTAACAGAAGGAAAGATGTTAAAAGCGATTACACACCTCTACATGAAGCTGTGCGTTCTAGAAGTAGTAACGCAATTAGTGCGCTTCTAAAATCAGAGCATGTAAACGTTGAGCTCATAGATGGAAGATCTTACAGAGCATGGAAATATGTTAATAATGAAGAAACAAAACAATTGTTTATTAGGTATTATAGTGATAAAATTAATGATTTGCGTAAAGAATTAGCACATTGCAATGAAAAATTAGCGCAAGTCGAGTATTTCCTGTGCAGAACAAAACTTGCTTTTGTATGCTCTGCAGCTTTTGGCTCTTGTCTTAATATGTATAAAAATTTTCATGATGCAAGAAGTGGAGATATGCCAGGTGTTACCATTCATCCTCTCTTGTTGTTATTTTCTAGTGCTACAGGTCTAATAGTGTTGTGTAATCATTTTATCGATTTAACACTTTCAAAGTATAAAGAAGAAAGTGTTAGCTTGCAAAAAAAATTGGACAGTTTTAGAGAAGCAAGAGATAAGTTGGAAAATAAATTACTTCATTTTCAAGAAGGTACATCTCAGGGTATTAGGACGAATTCAATTTCTACGCAACTATCTGATTATGATGACGTACCTGGAACATTAGAATCACCTACCTCTATAAAGAGCTTTGAAAGCTCAGCAAAGGTATCCGTTTATAACCTGCCTAAGGAATTTAAGTAGCCTAATTTAGTAAGTACATAGAAGTAATCATATTAAAGAAGATATTGGTTTTTGAAGTAAGAGGAGAAAGCTCACAATCTTTGCTCATGTGTCTAAATTGGAGAACCAAGAGAAAGTTTGTTCCACAATAGAGATGTTCAAAAAAGTGTGTCAAATCAAAAAGAAAGTAATAAATTGATATAAAAAGGTGAAATAGAAAACCACTTATTGGCTGAAAGTGAAGAAAATAATAGAAAAAATGGGAGAAATGCAAAGGCTTTACGTACAAGTGCAGATTCATTTGAACTTTTAACACCAAGAGATAGAGAAGGAACCCCAAATAGTCAAAAAAAGGCAAACAAACTTACATCCAGGGCTTGAAACGAAGATTTTAAGCACATTTGCAATACCAATCGATTTCCAAAAAAATCTTCTCATGCTAGCTGGTTTTTATTGCTGAAAGTGGTTGTATTATTTAGGTTCTTAGTAATATTTAATATTAAATTAATAGTAATTCATTAAAAATTTTCATCAAAAATTATTTCAAAAAAATTTTAAATTAGGGGTTGACAAGTTTTAAAAGTGGAGTACTATTCCTGAAATACATTAGATTACTAATTTTTTATGGTATGTAAGTGTGTGATGGCTAAGGTAATTTTACTTTTGTGAGCGGGCTATGTTATGTGAGGGCATTCCAGAATTCTTGTTTGAGGGAAGATGGTCCTTTCTGTGTTGCTTGAGGAAAGAAAAAAGCTCAGGGTAAGAGTGGCTTGTTATAGTGTGATTGCTTAGTTAAGTTAGGTAAGTTTTTATAAATGTGGAGGGACAAATGACTTTAAACAATGATGATTTATTAGTTAGTGCTGCAGGAGCAGGACGCCTTAGTGACGTTAGAGAACTTCTTGAGAAAGGGGCTAATATTGAAGCTAGAGATAGTGATGGTTACACATCTTTGCATAGGGCTGCTGAAGGAGGTCATTTAGAGATAATTAGATTTCTTATAGATAAGGGGGCTAACATTGGAGCTAAAAATAAGGATGGTGGAAAACCTTTAGATGTAGCAAATACCTCTCGTCAGTCAGAAGTAGTAAACTTTTTAGGACCAAAGCAAAGTGAGTATGATAGACTTTTATTTGCTGCTGTAGAAAGTGGGAATGTTAGTGAAGTTACAAATCTTCTCAATATTGGAGCTAGTATTGAAGTTAAAGGTGTAGAAAATGCGGAGTTTAGGTTAGCCCGTTATGTAAAAAGAATTATGGAGATGAGTAATTACCATAATGTTCATTCGGAAAAAAATCTGAGCTTGAAAGGATAAAAGGAGAATTACCAGAGTCAGTAAAGAATGCAGTATTTTTATCGGAGGTATGTATTAAAAGTGTTTACTATAGTAATGAGTATTTATATCCTGCTAGTGATTATCTTAGCCATGATAGGGATAGAAGGAGAGTATTTACTTGGAGGCCAGGGGCAAAGATAGTCCATGTCAATGGAAAATTGAGGATTGTGGATCTACTCGCAAGAAGCGTGATGTACAATATAGTATTACAAAAGAAGCTAAGTGTGATCTATCTTATGATAATGCATCAGACAATTCATCGCAAAGTGACGAAATAGGCTATAACAAAATAGGAGCTACAAGCGGAGCAAGTAAGCCGTCTTCATGGATAGATGCTGTTAAAGGTGTTTTTCAGTTTATCTCTTCCCCTTTAAGGGCTGCGTTGCCTTCATTTTCAGAAAATAGCTCTAGCCGTTCTGGTACAGCAGGAAGTAGCTCCAATCATTCTGATACAGTAAGAAACCCAAATATCCAATATACTAGCCAATTTAGTCGTGAAGTTTGTGCGAGTAATAATGCTAGCTTGATGTTTTTCTTGTTACAAGCTTTTCTAGATAAAAAGTGTCCTCTTCCTAAGTTTTCTGATGTTAATCCTGTAAAGGCTCTTTTTTACACATCGGATATTATAAAGTCGTTCAAGGAAGTATTAGAGAAGCAAGCTGAATCGAAAGGTGGTATAAAAATGCACCGCTTAGATATTAATTTTGAGAAATTATTTGAGAAGATTAATGAAAAAATTAGGAGTGGTGAATTTAATGAAATTTCAGGGATTTTAAAATCATACGCAGAGGAAGCATTGCCTGGTAGAGAACCCGGAGATCCCGGTAGATTAAGTCCGAAAAAGTTTGATAAGTTTATGGCTGAATTTAATAGAAGAATAGACCCAGTAATAAATCAATTAATGCAACAAATGTTAAGCAGATTAGAAGTGAGTGACGTAAAAGAACAACAAATAAGCTTGGAGCCTAAAAGTTATCTAAATAATACTTCTGTTCAATGTCATTTAACTCAAGCTAGAGGTCAAGGTAAAGTATTAATTCCTTAATTTTTGAATTTCATCTATCGAAAGGCCGGTAATTTGAGCGATAACATCAATAGAGACACCGGCCTTAAGTGAGTTCTTTGCCACTTCGATTTTCTCTGCTTTTCTGCCTTTTTCATGTCCGATTTGGATGCCTTCTTCTTTACCTTCTTCTCTACCTTTTTCAGTAGCATCATCAAGTTTTTGAGCGAGGACAGCCTGTTCATCAAGAATACGTTTTATTTCCTGTTCATAGGCAATAAATTCTTTTTCTGACCAGTTGAATCTATTTAGCTCTTCATAGGCCTTTTTAATTATTACATCACTACCTATTATTTTTTCCAGCTCTTCTTCACTAGTCTCATCTGCATATCGAAAAAAATAAACCCATTTTTCAACTATATTTTCCAACTGATCTTCCTTATTCTTTGGAAATTTTGGCAACTCAATAAATATAAAATAGAAATCTTTTAGATCATGCTCATTAGTGTCTTCATCTCGAATAGTATGCTTTGATTTGTACTCAGATTTATTAGGAAACAGTACACAATCTGCTATAGCAATGAAGATAATTTCCTTAAGGTTATGATACTGGTCACCTTTATCAGCTTGCCTTGAGTAAGCTTTAGCAGCATAGTATTGGGCACGTTTTTCAAAGCCTTTAGTTTTAGCGACCTGCATTTCGCAAATGTATTGAGCACCTGTAGAATCTCTACAGAGAACATCAACAATACTTTGCTTTTTAGCGGCGATATCGGGGTCTTGAATAGTACTTAAAAACTCTATATCCTTTATTTCATTTTTACCAGTAAAGCCAAGAATATCATTGAGGAAGTGAATAAGGATATCTCTATTTTTTTCAGTACCGAAGATACGCTTAAACGATACATCATTTTTGGGATCAAGAAACTTAGAAAAAGTCATAAGAAAGAACCTTAAAAAGCATTAATAATTATACACAATTCTGAAGAAATGTTCAAGTTTTTTATTTTTTTAAGTTTTGAATGCGTTGATGAAAAAAATGTCTCCCATAGATGGCTTTAGAATGCTACTACGCACCTTAGACGTCCTTTTTACATCTTTTATTAACCCTTCTATAAAGCGCCTTAAAAGGCTGGCAAATGGATGCTATGAGTTTGGAGCTGTAGATACCGTCTTGCAAGTCAACAAAAAAATTACAAAAATTGTTCAAGCTGTATCATAAAATTAAAAAATACTTCCAATTCACATTTTGTGTAACGGTACACAGATTATAGTTAGTGAATATGTTGATAAGTAAATTTCCGCTTTTTTGTACGTATAAAATTAATTTACTTATCAACATATTCACTAACCAGTTACAAAATTTGTGTAAGATACTATTTTACATAATTGGAGCGTTTTTTGATTTTAAAGCACTAAACTTTCAGCCAAACTCCTAGCTCTGTAGTTTTTGATATGATCTGGATCAAAAGCCTTCTTTGACCTTAAAACACCAAAAACAATATGGAGTAACTTACGCATTGCAGCTCCCACAATGGCCATGTTATGCTTGCCTTTCTCTTTTAACCTTTTGCAAAAAGTCATAATAGTAGGATTATGATTCTTAGCTACTATGGCAGGAAAGTACATTGCCTTACATAATGTTCGTGAACCGGATTTACTTAATCTGGGCTTGGCATGTACAGACGTACCTGACGTTATATTTCGTGGTATAGCTCCAGCATATGCTGCCAATTGCCTGGCATCCTTGAAAGCTTTTATGTTAGGAACTTCAGCCAAAATAGCTACTGCTGATTCTTCTCCTATTCCTGGAATGGTCAATAGAAGTTGAAAATTTTCCAACAATTCTTTGTGTTTATTTAATAGTTCACGTAAGGAGTTTTTTATTCTTTCTATTTTTTGTTTTATGTTCATTGCAAGGTCTTCCCAAGCATTTGCAACTTCTTTAGGCAGTCTCTCTTTTTTTTCTAAGTGGTTATTTACTAATGTCAATTCATCTTTTAACGCAGCCGAGCAACGATAAAGATGCTTTAATTTCTTTAACTCAGGAGAAGTGGTGCCCAACGAATAGGTTCCTGTCTTTGGCAATAATCGGCAATTATCTCTGCATCAGTCTGATCATTCTTTTGTCGTATAAGCTTACTTTTTGCATAAAATCTTATACAAGCTGGATTAACAACACTCACAAAATGTCCAGTATTGTGTAGAAATTCAGCTAAGGCTTCACTATAACAACCAGTAGCTTCCATGCAGGCTTTTACTTGTTCTACATTATGCTTTTGTAGAAAGCTCAGTAAACCTTGAAACCCATGATCATTATTCTTGAAACTCCTTTTCCTGGTTTCACGTTTTCCTTTGTTGCTTATGAATGAAAGAGAAACATCAAAGCGATCTTTTGATATGTCTATACCCAAAAAGTTGTTGATCATATATAACTCCATACGTTACTATTAAAATGAAAAGTAAGGCTAACCTTGTGGATACAGAATTATAACCATTTAGGTCTTTCTACGATACCGTTCAGCCTATACTTTTGAGAAGGGAACTCTTGTCTACCACACAGATTTTATATCTAAGGAGATATTCAAAGTTCTTCCCTTCTCCACCTAATGCTTAAGCTTAAAACATCAGATGCTTTTGACAAGATACAAGGAGATATCAAAGATACCCTTTTTGGTGTATAAAAATACGAATCTACGACAACATCGTTTAAAGAAATTAGCAGCTATTAATATCTTCTACCTTTTCATAAAAAAATAAACAAAAAAAAATTGAAAATTTGATTTGACTTCACCCAAAAGCTATGGCTTTATGCCAATACTGCTAAGAAAATAACAGTAAACATTTAAAAATAATTTATTATTAGTGAAGGGTATATTATATGAACAATAAGAATAAAAGTAAAGATCGTAAAAAAGAAATAGAGTTCCGAATTGACCTTACCCAGAAAAAGTGGAGAGAAAGAAAGGAGTTTTTTTGGGTAAAATAAAATTTTGGAGGATTAGAAATGGCAAGAGAATATACGGCAGAATTCAAATTGGAAGCTGTTAAGCTGACAAATGAACAAAGAAAGGTAGGTCAACCAGTTGCAAAAGTAGCAAGAGATCTAGGAATAAGGGATAGTGTATTAGGAAAATGGATGAAGAAATATAACGAAAAAAAGTCAGCGGCAAATGCATTTCCAGATGTAGCACCTTATGACAAAGAGAGATTTGATTTACAGAAAGAGTTAGCAAAAGTAACAAGAGAAAGAGACATTTTAAAAAAAGCCCTGGCCAGTCAAAAAGAGTAAAATATTTTTTCATAAAAGAGCATAGTAAACACTATAAAGTGCAGGAATTATGTAGGGTTTTCTGCTAGTGGCTACTATAAGTGGACTACAAGGAAAATAAGCAGTAGAGAATCAGCAAATAAAGAGTTATTAGCAGATATTCAAAAAATATATCAAGCTTCTAAATGTAGATATGGAGCTCCTAAAATTCATGCTGAATTAAAGGCTTTGGGTAAAAGTTGCAACTTAAAAACAGTGCAAAGTATTATGCAGAAAAATGGTATTCAGGCTATATTGAGAAGAAAATTTAAAATTAAGAAACAACAAACGGACAGTAGCTCCCAATATATTAGACCAAAACTTTATTGTCGATCAACCAAATAAAGTATGGGATTACTTATATAAAAACCAAAGAAGGATGGCTATATTTGGCAACAATAATCGATCTATATTCACGCATGGTAGTTAATGAGCAGTTCAATAAATAAACAATTGGTTATGGACTCTTTATTAATGGACGTTAACAAGCGTAAACCTGCCAAAAATCTACTATTACATAGTGATCAAGGTTCACAATATACTTCGCAAGGTTATCAATATCTCTTATCCATAAAAAACATAGATGAGTCATAAAGGTTGTTGTTACGACAATTCTGTTGTGGAAAGCTTCTTCAGTTCTCTAAAAAGGGAGTTACCAATAGACACCTCTCGGCACTCTAAACAGCATATCAAAACTGCTATATTTGAATATATAGAAATTTTTTATAACAAACAACGTCACTATTAACTATTGCATTCCAGAACAATTTGATGCATCATTCTTTTTGTAAAAAACATTCCAAACTTTCTCTCCACTTTTTCTGGGTAAGGTCATCATAGCATTAGTTAGATGCATTAGAATTGATCATGATGATGTACATATAATGTTTAGGTTTCAAGAACTTGCTCTGGAAATGCAAAAAAAAATGTTCAACATTATGTCGCGAGTCAAACTTAGGGTATTTGGCGTCTCATGTTTAATTTTTCGCACTACGTGCATCGCATGTCTTTAAAAATTTCTGGGTTTTTACCTATATAAGCCGAAACGCGCTTATAAAGCGTTACAAGACATCAAAAAATGCCAATACTCGACAGAGATAGTAAAAGACTAGCTAACTCGGGGATTCTTTGTCTTTTTTTCTGCTTAGTAAATTTCTTAAACATTTGCAGCGTAGGTTAGTTGCAATTAAAAGCAGCTGAATTTCGCTTGTCAAGCGTTTAAAACATAAAAAACGCCAATATTTTAAAGCGGATAATAACCCCAGGGCTTCTTTTGCCTTTTTTTTATTTGGTAAATTTCTTAATGTTTATGGCTAAACGACAATCGTCATCCCGCTACTTGTTAGCGGGATCTAGAGATACCGCGAATGAATCGCGGTATGACGGTTTGTGGCGGCATGACGATAAGGTTTATACCTTGTCATCCCAGTGCTTGACACTGGGATGACAGCTAGCCTGACAATCGTCATCCCGCTACGTGTTAGCGGGATCTATGCTTTGAGATACTGCGAATGAATCGCGGTATGATGGTTAAGTAAGGGATCTATGCTAAGAGATGCCAAAGACCTTCATGAAACTTTGCCCATTTGGCTTCTCTAAAGATTTCGTTTACAGAATCTAGTAACTTAGCTATGCAGAATAAAAAAAGTTTGTATGGTATACAAATAGTGTGTTTTTTTTATAATTATTTTCTATAATACATAAACCTTTGGTCCAAGCTGTAAATGCCACCATAGGCATTAAAAGTTAATTAACAAACTGCAATGTATAATTAAATAAAGAAACTTGTAAGACTTTGATCTTACAGATTATAAACTTGTCATAAAGTTTAATAGTGTCTGTTACTGCTTTTAGGTGTGAGGCTAGAGGGTTATTAGCAGTAACAGACACTATTAAACTTATTATAAAATTTACTTAAAGTAAATACTTAATTTAAAATATTATAATATTTTTACTTACAATAGATTTATGTAAATGCTTTTTTCCTCAATTAGTATTGTACTATTATACTTGTTGAATGCTAAAAAATTATTAACCATCACTAATCTCTATTTGCATAGTAAGTTTATATATACTATTATACAGTATATCACTTAGTTTTATAGCAAACAAACAAAAGATATGGTGAAGTTATTTGCACTATTGATAATATTTTACTCAAATATATCTGTTGCCTCTGCTCCTACTTCCTGGCAATTTGGATTTCCTGCTCCTGCAACTGAAGTAATGGAGGCTGTAGTTAGGTCACATTCGTTTGTGATGCTTGTGATGGTTACAATAATGCTTTTTGTGTGGGCGCTGCTTGCTTATATAGCGTTTCGCTTTCGTAAAAGCAAAGTAACAAACATAAGTAAAACTACCCATAGTGTTCCTTTAGAAATTATTTGGTTTGTTATACCAACTATCATTGTTGGTATATTAGCCTTTGAAAACGCTAAATTACTGAAGCTACAGGAAGAAATACCGAAAGCTGATATAACACTGAAAGTTATTGGCCATCAATGGTATTGGAGTTACCAATATCCAGAATATCAAGGTGTGTCATTTGATAGTTATATTAAGGGAAAAGAAGACTTTATCGAAGGAGATTTAAAGCTGTTCTCTGTTGATAACAACATCGTTTTACCCGTTAATGCTAACGTTCGTTTACAAGTTACAGCAGGAGATGTTATACATAGCTGGGGAGTACCAGCTTTTGGTGTAAAAATTGATGCGATACCAGGTAGGCTGAATGAGGCGTGGTTTAATATCAAAAAGCCTGGTGTTTATTATGGGCAGTGCTACGAATTGTGTGGTCAAGGCCATGGATTTATGCCAATTGTTGTTGAAGCAGTAAGCAAAGAAGATTTTAATAAGTGGATTGAAAATAGAAAATTAGTGAGTTAAATTTGGAGTATAGATATGAGTGACGTACCAAAGGGCATAAAGCGTTGGTTGTTTTCCACCAATCATAAAGATATAGGGACACTGTACATTATTTTTTCCATATTAGCTGGAATTATTGGTGGATTATTATCGGTGATTATTCGCACTCAGCTAATGCACATTAATATACTTAACAATAACTATCAATTATATAACGTAATGGTTACAGGGCATGCGTTGATAATGGTGTTTTTTATGATAATGCCAGCCCTCATGGGAGGATTTGGTAACTGGTTTGTACCTCTCATGATTGGCGCACCAGATATGGCGTTTCCTCGTATGAATAATTTGAGTTTCTGGTTATTAGTGTCATCTTTTATTTTGCTCATTCTCTCAGTGTTTATTGGTGAAGGTCCAGGTACAGGTTGGACTTTATATCCACCTTTATCACAGGTAATGTCCCATCCAAGTGCAGGAGTTGACATTGCTATACTTGCACTCCACGTTGCTGGTATGTCGTCAATTGTTGGGGCGATCAACTTTATAGTTACTATATTTAACATGCGCGCAAAAGGCATGTCATTAACTAAGATGCCACTGTTTGTTTGGTCTGTCTTGTTAACAGCATTTATGTTGATTGTTGCCTTACCAGTGCTTGCCGGTGCTATAACTATGCTTCTTACTGATCGCAATATTGGTACTTCCTTTTTTGATCCTGCCGGTGGCGGCGATCCTGTGTTATTTCAACATCTATTTTGGTTTTTTGGTCATCCAGAAGTTTACGTAATTATTTTTCCTGCATTTGGCATCATAAGTCAGGTTGTATCAACTTTTTCTCACAGACCTGTATTTGGTTACATAGGGATGGTTTATGCAATGATAGGTATAGCAGTATTTGGCTTTATGGTTTGGGCTCACCATATGTTCACTGTTGGGCTTAGTGCTGACGCTGCTGCATTTTTTAGCACTACCACAATTTTTATCGGTGTTATAACTGGTGTAAAAGTCTTTAGCTGGATTGCAACTATGTGGGGTGGAGCAATTGAGTTTAAGACCCCTATGCTATTTGCACTAGGTTTTATTTTCATGTTTGTTGGCGGTGGCATAACGGGAATAATTCTTTCTCATGGTGGAATAGATAAGCTCTTGCACGACACCTATTATGTTGTTGCTCACTTCCATTATGTCATGTCACTTGCTGCATTATTTGGAGCTTTTGCTGGCTTTTATTATTGGATTGGTAAAATGTCGGGTAAACAATATAATGAGCGCTTAGGTCAAATCCACTTTTGGCTTACTTTTATTAGCACCAATATCACTTTTTTACCTCAACATTTCTTGGGATTAGCTGGTATGCCAAGACGTATACCTGATTATCCTGATGCGTTTATCCCTTGGAATTATATATCCTCAATTGGCTCATATATGTCCTTTGTTTCAGTTATGTTTTTTGTGTTTATAGTTATACATCTCTTCAAATGGGGCAAGAAAGCTGGAGATAATCCTTGGAAAGGTGACACCTTGGAATGGACGGTATCTTCACCACCGCCTTTTCATACTTTCGAAAAGCCACCAGTGGTAAAATAGAATGTACACAAGTGTTTTGCTAAATGTTGAATCAACAATACTGGATTTTTGGCGTTTGCTGAAGCCAAGGATAATGTATCTTGTGGTATTTACTGCAGTTGCCGGTATGGTTGCTGCACCAGGTGGTATGCATCCTTTTCTAGCATTAATATCTCTTATATGTGTTGCTCTTGGCTCAGGATCTGCAGGTGCTATAAATATGTGGTATGACAGAGATATAGATCTGCTCATGGAAAGGACAAAAAACCGCCCTATACCCTCAGGTAGAGTTTCTGCAGAAAGCGCGCTTGAATTTGGTATCACTCTTGGAATATTATCAGTATTTATCATGGCAATAGCAGTAAACTATATTTCTGCTGCTTTACTTGCAATCAGCATATTGTTTTACGTTTTTGTATATACGATCTGGCTCAAAAGACGCACTCCGCAGAATATCGTTATCGGTGGTGCAGCAGGTGCTTTCCCTCCAATGATTGGCTGGGCAGCTGTGACTAATTCTGTAAGTTGGGAAAGTTTCATTTTATTTTTAGTAATTTTTATGTGGACTCCACCACACTTTTGGGCCCTATCTTTAAATAAGTCTGAAGACTATGTAAAGGCATCGATTCCAATGTTCAATATTGTTTATGGTCCGAAGAAAACAAGAAAATATATATTAATTTATAGTGTTTTGCTGGTGCTAACTAGCTTGCTTCCAGCTCTATTCTTGAAAAAGGCTTTACTTTATCTAAGCATGGCAACCTTTGAAGGGTGCGTTTTTATTTGGTACGCTATATCAATTCTCAGATTCAAGAACCACAGCTCACAGAAAAAAATGTTTTCTTATTCAATTTCTTATCTATTTTCCCTATTCGCCAGTATTATTTTTTGTTCTATTGATTTATTTTAATTATGAAAGAACGGCAGAAGCATAAAAACTATTTTTTACTTTTCCTTTTGGTAATGCTCGTTGTCACACTTTTTTTTGTTTCTATAATAAAATTTAAAGGTGCAGCTTAAACTACCTTTAGAAATTGTGCTTTCATAGAAGCAACTATATACTTTATTAATTCATTACAGTTAAAGATGAGCAAAAAGGAAGTGACAATATATACGGATGGGGCGTGTTCTGGTAATCCTGGAGCGGGAGGATGGGCAGCTATCATATTATTTCAAGATTATAGAAAAGACATTTATGGTAGAGAAGAAAATACCACAAACAATAAAATGGAGTTAACAGCGGTGATCAATGGGCTGAAAGTATTGAAATTTTCTTGTAATATTAATTTATATACGGATAGTCTCTATGTTAAACATGGCATAACAGAGTGGATAAATAAGTGGAAAATGAATGGTTGGAAAACAAGTAATAAAAAATCAGTAAAAAATATGGAATTGTGGAAAGAGTTAGACAACGTTGCTTTACAACACGAAATTGATTGGAAGTGGGTTAAAGCACACAGTGGCGATAAGTATAATGAGGAGGCTGATAGTTTAGCAAGAAAAGCAATAATCAATGCTTAAAAAAATTACTGTATTATTTTCCGTAGCTTTATTGTTCATATTGTGCTTCTTTATTTTTTTAAAGCCTTTAGAAATCAATATTAATTATGTTAATTTTTATGTTAAACATAAAATATCAAAAATATTTGTTGGCTCAAGCGTTAATGTGGAGAATACCTCAGTTGTTTGGCAGAAAGGTAGCAAAGATCCGTATTTAGTCATTACAGATTTGGCAATAGCAAACCCTAATTTTACTATAAAAGTTCCTGAGCTTTTTGTACATTTTAAGTTAAGTTCCTTATTTAAAGGTAACATAAAATTTTCTCAAGTTTTAGCTGATAATGTGCGTGTATATATCAAGAGAGAAGAAATTAATGTTAATCCGCAAAACTCATTAGACCTTTTGGATAATCATTATTTAAGTAATAACCGCCTTCCTTCGGTGTCATTCCAGCGCGTGACGCTGGAATCTAGAAAAAAAGAAACAAGTAGTCAAGCTACTTGGATGACAGGAAAAAAAGATATTGGGATGACAGGAAAAAAAGATACTGGGATGACAGGGAAGAATTTCAAGATGACAGAAAGCAGTGCAAAAAATCTATTAAAAACAATAAGGGAATTTTTTTTTGACTTAAATGCGGATTCAAAAATTGAATTTACTAACATCGCTATTAATAAAGGCACGGAAGATGAATTTTTTATTGATAAATTGTATATAGGGAAGGGGGAAGATTTTAATGTTTTAGATATTCATGTGAATACAAAAGATGAAAAGGGATTTTTGGATGATTTATCAATTACGATAAAAAATCGCAACAATTTGCTAAATGTGTACGGGACATTTTATGATCTAAAATTGGGACTATTAAGCGAGTTTTCTACATTAGTTAAAAGCTACAATTTGGACAAAAATATAGGATTCAAAGGAAGCTTCTCAGTGAAAATTAATAAAAAGGATGAAATTGTAGATGGAAATATATACGTATTGAATACAGAAAATTATTTGAACAAAAATTTGGCCTTAACTAATGTAAATATAAATTTAACATATAGTAATGGAATTATTAGTGTAAAAAACTTCCATTTTAAGTTAAATGACACGTATCTCTCTTTAATAGGCAAAATGAACTTTGGTACAAGTCATGCTTTGCTTAGAATTAATATTAGTAAGTTTGCTGCAAAGGATTTATGTACTTATATACCAGATAGTGTAGTAAATAGTAAATTTAAAAGCTGGTATTGTGATAATATTGATGGGGATGTTTTAAATACCATTGTAAGTTTCAATGGCAAAATTAACAATTTGGTTGATGACGATCTGTCAGACATTGTAATTGTTGCTGATATAGAAAACGGTAGCGTAAAATTTGATGAAGATTTTGAGCAAGTAAAGGAATTAAAGGGTGATTTGATCATCAAGAATAACGATCTTGAAATTACTGTAAATAGCGCTAAGTTTCAGAATTTCACTGTTAATGGTGGTGATATTGAAATGAAATCTCTAAATAAGGAAGATTCAGTTCTAACCATTAATGGCAAAGCTGTAAGTGATGCGTATGGTTTATATGAGCCTATAAGATTTAAGCTGGATGATGTGGTGAAGGTTGAAAGGGATAAAGTAAGTGGAATGGCAAAATCCGTATTTAATTTTCGCATTTTTAATCTAAATGCTGATGACAAAAAAGTAGACTTCTCAGCAAATTTTCATTCTGAAATTGACAATTTGGCCGTCTATAATGCAAGTCTTGGTAAATATGATATTAAGCTTAGTTTTGGCAGTGACTTTATAGATTTAAATGGTAGTGGTATGGTGAATAACACACAGCTATTATTTGACCTGAAAAGTAGCAATAGGAATGAAAGTTTCGCCTGGAATTTGACCGGAGATTTACCCGCTCAAATATTTAATTTTGATAGTGGCTATGTCAGTGCAAATTTAGAGTCAGTGATAAATCAAGATAAGACGGGGTATGTTAATGGTGATATAGATTTATCAGAATTTGAATCACATTCAAGCTACTTAGGGTGGAAAAATCGCTTTGAAGATCACAATAAAATTTTGTTTTCTACAAGGTTAAAAGGAGCAGGTGAATTGTTAGTAGATAAATTAGACATTGTAGGAAATGACCTAGATATAAAATTCAGCGGAAGAGTAGAAAATGGAAATTTATATTTAAATTCTAGTAGCTTTAAATTGCCTGATAATGATTTTAGTATAGAAATTGAATCAGGTAAGGAGAAAAATGCCATAACTATTTATGGTGAGGAAATTAACTTAAGTGATATTTTAGGCTTGCTTGGCAAAAACAGTAATGGATTAAATAAAGATATAGAGATTAGTATGAATGTTGACAATGTAATTATGAAAGAAGGCATCGTTATCAAAAATGCTAAGCTGAATGTAACCTGTACTAAAGGTAATTGCAATGGAAGTCAATTTACAGGGCAGTTTCTGGAAGATAGCAGCAACATACTAGCAGAATACAGTGGAATAGGGCTCGAAATATATGCGGATAATTCAGGTATGCTTTTGCGTTCCTTAGGCATTAGTAAATCAATTAAAAACGGCAAATTGTCTTTTTATCTCTCTCCTCAGAGAGAAAGTGGAGAACATTATGGTACGTTATCCATTAGCAATTTCTACATCAAAGATGCTCCACTACTTACTACTTTATTGTCGATGTCTTCATTGCCTGGCATTGTAAATGCCATAAAAAATGAAGGTGTATACTTTTACAAATGTAATGCACCTTTTTCATACAAAGATGGCACTATTGAAATTGAAGAATCTTGGCTTGAAGGGGCGGAGTTAGGTATTAGCACTGGTGGTAAGCTCGATATTAGAAATTATAAATTCCAGGTTGCAGGACAAGTAATACCAGCATATTCAATTAATAAATCTTTGTTAAAAATTCCTATAATTGGAAAACTTCTTACTGGTGGGAAAAGTAGGGGAATCGTTTCAATAGACTATAAAGCAAGTGGTGATGACAAAAACAATAACGTATCTGTTGATCTTATCTCTTCGCTAACTCCAAACCTATTAAAGAGGTTATTGGGAGTGTTTGATCGCATTATGACAAAAACTAACGAAAGTGGCTTAAAAGGTGGTGTGAAAAAGAAATTTGGTTCGATATGACCAAAAGGGAAGTTATTTAACAAAATTATGGACAAAAATGCAAGAATTTCAGAATGATCTACCTGGTTTTTTATTTAGTTGTTTAAGTAATACCACTCCCTTTAACCTCTCTATATTTGCTGAACAACTAAAAAGGGTAGGGGGGTGGTTGTAAATTGTATCTGTTCAGCAGAGTGGCAAAATAAGGTAGACGAGAAAAGACAACTATAGGAACAAATGGGTGTCATGCCAGTGCGTGACACTGGTTTGGCTTTGTTGCATCGCTCTTCGGATAGTAGGTAACGCACAATAAATTTATGAAGCTATCTCAAATTTAGCCATGCCTATTTCAGTAAATTTGTTAAGCAAATAACATTTGAGTAGCAGTTCCCTCTCACGATTCATTTCAGATTTGTTCCTAAAACTAAATCCAAATGTCTTTTTTAATCGCGAGAAAAAACCTTCTATATAAGATCTTTTTCCATAACTCATCTCTTTTTTCCACTTCTTTATACCATCTTCATCATATGACTTTATGAGCTTGACTGCAGAATTTCTCTCAGCCATATAGTCTAACTTTGGATGCTCTGCTGCGTTGTTTTTCGGAGGAATTTTCGTTTTTATACCATATTGATTACACAGCTTATAGAGCTTTTCTCTGTCATATGCCCTATCTGCATATAGTACTTTTATGACATACTGAAAATCGACTTCTTTTAGCAAATCACAAGCTCCATAGTGATCAGCCGTTACTGTATTTTACAGCTATGGCTTTTTTGCTGTTTGTATTCAACATTACATGCAATTTTCTTGTCTGTTCATAGCTGCGATACTTTCTATCTTCGCTATTTTCTTTGCTATGACCAGGAGTGTTGTTGTATATACTAATTCCTGTACTGTCTATAGCAATTTCGATATCTTCCATATTATTTTCTGCAATCATTGATCTTAATATTGAGTTTCTTAAACCTTCTTGATGATTGTGAATAGCTGATAACTTGCAAATTTTTCCCAATTTGCTCAAGGTATCCTGCTATAAACCCAACTGTTTGCCTCAGGCCTATTCTAAATAAACAAGTTATTATGTGCACCAAAATTACAACTTTATCGCTATAAATATTGTTGCCACCTGGTATTTTTGGACCATTCTCGTACCACTTTTCTATGGCTTCGTTGATATAATGAAAAATATTTCCTCTTTTTTCTAGAAATTTGTTATATTCGCTATGGTTACTGACCCTCATTTTTTGTGGCATATTTTTTCTTTCAAGGTTAAATGGCTATTTTATAATGAATTTTGTCAGTAGCCACCAGATTTTTTCAGTTGCTATGCAACAAAGCCATCCCAGTGTCAAGCACTGGAATGACATCACAGGGGCACTGGAATTTTTGTTTCAATATTTGTACATTAGCCATGCATCTGAACAGATACTGTAAATTAGCTATATTACATTAGCCCATCAGATGAGTTGTAATGGTTATAATTGTCTGATAAGTGATCTCTAACATCGTGACCTAACTCATTGGCATCAGGCTTAACTTCGTGATCTAACTCATTAGCATCGAGCTTAAACAAAGAAGGATTATCATCAGATTGTTGATTAGACTCTTTCTCTTTCGACCCAAATAACCATGAAAAGAGTGATGAGATAGAATCAATAATGGATTTAATTGCTGAAAAAATATTGGATAAGAAATTACTGGGTTGCTGAGTATCCTCTTCGGCTGATTCTGGTTCAGGCTCTTTTCCTGCTGTGTCATCCACATCTTGTTCAGGCTTACTTCTGCTTATGAGTGTCTTATCTAACCATTTGGACATATTCTTGTCTGGATTATGAAAATACATTTTCTCTATGTCCTTGTTTTCATCAACAAAAATTACTACAGTTGCATTCTGACTTAATGACCCTTCATTTAATCTATAACGTTCACTAACGAGCGATTCATGAGAGTTCTTTATATCTTGAATCAATCGAAGTTTTTCTTCTTCTACTAAAAGGTAACCTCTGTGTTGTATAGCATAATTGGTCCCTTTGTACTTAAATTGCAACATTCCTGTAACCTCTGTGTAGTCATCACCTTTTTGTTCTTCTTCTGGCTCTGGATTCGTGCGGTTTTCATTTACCTCTTCTTCAGACTTACTTCTGCTTATAAGTGTCTTATCTAGCTGTTTGAATATATTTTTGTCGGAGTTTCGAAAATACATTCGACTTATCTCCTTATTTTCATCAACGTGAATCGATAAAACTGTATTCTCATTCCCCAATCCATCACATTCACTAACGAGCGATTCATGAGAGTTCTTAATGTCTTTGATAAATTGAAATTTTTCTTCTTCTGAAAAGTACTTGCATCTTACGTTATAAGTGGTGCCTTTGTATTTAAAACTAAATATCCATCCATGGTCTTTATATTCATCTACTAGTTCATGAATATTCTTGACATTTTGTATAGCTTTAAATTTTTCATCTTCTGAAAAGTCCTTGTATCTTACGTTATAAGTGGTGCCTTTGTATTTAAAACTAAATATCCATCCATGGTCTTCATATTCATCTAGTCCAGAATTCTTGACACGTTGTATAATTTGAAATTTTTCATCTTCTGAAAGGTCCTTGAGGTATATACTACCAGTTGTATCTTTATATTTAAATTTAAACATCCATCCATGGTCTTCATATTCATCTAGTCCAGAACTCTTGACACGTTGTATAATTTGAAATTTCTCTTCTTCTGAAAGGTTTAGGCGGTATACACTACCAGTTGTACCTATGTATTTAAAAATAAAACTCCATCCATCGTATTTATATTCATCTACACCCATCTGCTTGCAAATAGCTTTATAATTTTTTTCTTCTACTTCTCGTCCAACAACATTTGCTATGAGTTCAGTATCCAGAATACTCAAAGTTTGGACTGTTGCCGATGGTGAAAAACACAATTGAAATATGTGGCCTAGCTCATGACCCAGAACAAAATCCATGGCACTTTGCTTATATGTCAGAGTATTCTGACAATCTGTTACTCCTCGTGTAATATATCCTGGACTACCATCTTCATCTATGCCGAGAAGATTGTTATACTTTGTATAATCGCTTCTATTATTGAAAATGTAAACCGTTATATTTTTACTTATGCTACTATCTTTGAAGCAAAACTTTTCTTTAAATGCCTCATAGGCAGTTTTAATGTCTGTTTCTATTTGGTTTTGTTCCTGCTCAGATAAGTTGTCGTATTTTATAGTACAATTTATATACCCGTATTTAACGGTAAAGCTGTTAGACAAAACATCATGTATATTTGTGGAAAAATAATTGAACTGCTTTGACTCGGCTTCTTTATACAATTGATGCCCATATTTATCACTAGAATACTTTGGTAGTTTAGGTACTTTGGCAATTAAGTTTTTGTTACTATCAAAAAAAGAAATATCAGAATTACCAATCCTAAAATCCTTTATAGATTGCCCGCAAGTGCCATCATTTGCACAATCATGATTATCTTTCTTATTAAACCATGCGTTGGTGTATTTTTCCATTTTGATACCTCACTACCAAACCTTACTATATTATTATCTTGGTAAAAATCATAATAATTCGTTAACTTGTATTTTAAATCTGTATCAAATGTGCTTTTCTCGTAAGGTATCAATTGTGAAGTAATTAACTTTATTTGTTTAAAATTTTGCTAAAATAGCTCTTTTTATACTATGTTTTATATAGCTAAACTGACTTAGATTTACTGACAATTTGAAAAACAAAAATTCGTCATTCCGCTACTATAGTATTTTCTAAAACGAATGATAAACGTCTAAAATGGTATTACCAACTAAAAGGTGTAAGTTTGTACATTGATGCATTAGAGGTCTGAGGCGACTTTTGATGGTGTGCCAACAATGCTCTATCGGATTTAGATCTTACTATTACCCACAAATATAAATGTTTGTTGCATAGCTCTTAATGGCATAACTTTTGCTTGAAATAACTGTTTATATGGTGCAATTTACAGCTTTTAGTTGCTAAAATTATAACTCTTAGTTTAATAATTTTAGTCTAATAAGCTTTCAGGTTAATAAAATTAAATTATTTGAGTAAATACAATATTATGTTTTTATTTGTGGGTAATAGTAAGGCTTAAAGCAAAATGTAGTACGAACGGTAGGTGGATCTAAAAGATCGAATTACAATCCTGTATACAGCATTTTGCATTATTGTTTGATTATATTTATAGGTACAAAAATGGCTAGAATAATTTTCATGGGAGTAGATGTTTCCAAGGAAGCATTGGACATCTCAATTAATGGCAAGCATAAGCGCATAGCAAACGTGAGTGATGCTATATCTAAGTTTATAGAAACAAATATAGTCGATTTACCCATCAAGTTATATGTAAACTGGTGGCTATGAAAAGCTCATTATAAAATTGTTGCAAGATAACTGTCCATAAAGCTCACCCGAATCGGGTATATGCATTTGCCAAAGCTTGCAATCATTTTGCAAAAACTGACAAGTTAGATGCTAAATTACTGGAAAAATACGCTGAATTTGTCAGTAAAGACGGTGAAGTAAAAGGATGTATAATTTCACAAAAGCAAGAGGAATTAAAGGAGCTGGGGGCAGTTGAGCGTAATTTAAATGATGCAATTCATGCAAACAAGTGTCGCCTGCAAAGTGCGACGGGAAAAGCTAGAGAATACATAGAAAGACAGATAGGGTTTGCTGAAAAACAATTGAAAGAAATTAGGCAAGACATAGAAGACACAATAGATTCTGACCCTGAATTGAAAGGAAAAAATGAGCTTTTAATCAGCTATAAAGGTATTGGTCAAAGACGGCGAGCGTTCTACTGACAGAGGTGCCTGAGCTTGGTAGGTTAGAGAATAGAGAAATTGCATGCTTAGTTGGAGTTGCACCTAAAACTAGTGAAAGTGGAAGAAAAGTTGGCAAAGCTCAAATCAAAGGAGGCAGGTTTTATGCAAGGAAAGCACTATACATGTCAGCTCTTGTTGCTATGCGCCACAACAGAAAAATGAAAGCGTTTTATCAGCGTTTGGTTGATTCTGGCAAAGCTGCTAAGGTTGCATTAGTTGCTGTCATGAGAAAAATTATCGTTTGTTTAAATGCCATGATAAAAAATAACAACTTTTATCTTGACTCTTAAGACGGTAGATGACAGACCATTGATTGTATGGGTTCCATCTGTTATATATAATCTTTTTGAATACGAAGAAAACTGATGAATGAGTATGATATTACGGTTATAGGTAGCGGTCCTGGTGGTTATATAGCGGCAATTAGGGCGGCACAGCTTGGGTTTAAAACTGCAATTGTGGAAAAAGAAAAAAATTTAGGCGGTATATGCTTAAATTGGGGATGTATACCAACAAAATCACTGCTTAGAGCATCTGAGGTTTATAGGCTAATAAAAAGATCAAAAGAGTTTGGTATAGAAGTAAAGGGAGCGAATTTTGATATACAATCAATAGTGAAATACTCAAGAAACGTTGTTGATAAATTGTCAAGCGGTGTTGCATATTTGATGAAAAAAAATAATATCAAAGTTCATCAAGGTTTTGGTAAACTTGCAGGCAATGGTACTATAAAAGTCGTTAGCGATAAGGAAGAACAAGAAATTGTTTCCAAGCATATCATTTTAGCAACAGGCGTGAGGGCACGGAATCTGCCTGGAATAGAGGCAGATGGAGATTTAATATGGAATGCGCAGCACGCTATGACTCCAGAGAGATTACCAAAATCGCTACTAATTATAGGGTCTGGTGCAATTGGAATAGAATTTGCAAGTTTTTATAGTACTTTGGGGGTTGATGTAACAATCATAGAGATAAAGAGCACTATTTTGCCGCTGGAGGATAAGGACATTTCAGATTTAGCACAAGAAATATTCACAAAACAGGGGATAAAAATATATACAAACAGTAGCGTAAAAGCTCTTACTAAAAGTAAAGACTCTGCTCAAGTGCTACTAAGTAGTGGTGAAAGCAAAGAATTTGATAAGGTGATTGTTGCGGTTGGAATTCAAGCAAATATTGAAAATATAGGTTTAGAAAATACAAAAATTAAATTAAGCCCTTCTGGCTTTATTGAAACGAATGAATGGTATGAAACTAGTGAATCAAATGTGTATGCAATAGGTGATGTAGCTGGCCCACCATGTTTAGCACATAAAGCGAGCCATGAAGCCGTGATCTGCATTGAAAAGATTGCTGGTAAAAATGCTCATGCGTTAAAAAAAGAATGCATACCAAATTGCACTTATTCTCATCCACAAATAGCGAGCATCGGCCTTACTGAGGAACAGGCAATAAAAGGTGGGTATGATATAAAAATAGGAAAATTTCACTCTAATTTTAATGGTAAGTCTGTTGCACTCAGTGAAACTGAAGGGTTAGTGAAAACGATTATAGATAAAAAAACCGGAGAAATTCTGGGTAGCCACATGATAGGTGCAGAAGTAACGGAGTTAATTAGCAATTTTGCTCTTGCAAAGCAACTAGAAGGAACAGACTTCGACATAAAATCTACGATTTTTCCTCATCCAACCATTTCAGAGATGATACATGAATCAGTGCTTGCTGCAGATGTTAAATAGTTGAACTAACGTTCCATCGTTTTAGAGTTGTCAATGTTTTGAGTAGTAGTTTGATTAGGCACTTTAGTTTCAATAGATTGATTACCACCAGCATCAGAATTCTGTAACTCTTCTTTCAATCCCTTAGCTGCTTCTTTAACTTCAAGCTTTGCCTTTGGATGAAGATCTTCTGGGCCTTTTCCTTTAGTATCCAAACCTTGTTGTAGATTAGTGCTTTTCATTTTATTATGCTGCTCGTGCTCAGGTAGGTCAACGACCGAATTGAAAAGAATTTTTATTATATTTTTTAGCAGTTCTAAAAAACCTCCGCTTCTGCCTTCTCTTTGTTCTTGAGGTTTATTTTTCTCATTAGGTTCTTTTTTACTATTACTTTTAGGCATTTTTAACTCAACTATCATAACGCTTAATAAAATTCTACGTGCAAATTGTTAAATAACAGTTAACAATCTAGGATTTATTATTTACAGATGGATATTATTTTAGCAACAGGTGGCACAGGTGGGCATATCTTTCCGGCCATAGCTTTAGCAAAAGCACTAAAGACACAAGGATACAATTGCATATTATTCACTGATAAAAAAACAAATAAAAATACCGACATAGAAAGCTACACCTTACCATTACGTAGACCAAGCAGCAACAAATTTAAGTTTTTCCTTTTCTTGATATACAGCTCTATGTTAGCACTGTATCAAGTAAGAAAATTAAAACCAAAATCGGTCATTGGTTTTGGTAGCTATGCTTCTTTTCCAACTCTTCTTGCAGCAAGAGTTCTTTCTATACCTATAATTTTACATGAACAAAACACAGTTTTAGGGAGAGTAAATAGATTCTTTTTCAAGAGTGCAAAATTAATTGCAACCAGCTTTCCGGAGACTAAATATGCAGAGGGCAATAAATGTATTTTTACAGGAAATTTTGTTGATATAAAAGCACAGAGCCATTCTAGCACTGAGAAAATCCTAAATATATTGGTCATAGCAGGCAGCCAAGGTGCAAATTTTTTTGATGATGTAGTAAGCAGCGTAATTTGTGATTTACCTATTAAAATGAAAAAGAAAATTAGAGTGACGCAGCAATGTACGAAGAAAAATGTAAACAAGGTCAAAAGTCTATACAAAAGTGAAAAGATCGATTGTGAATTGAGTGAATTTTTTGATGATATGGAGAATAGACTGGCCAATGCTCACTTGGTAATTAGCAGAGCAGGAGCAACTTCAATAGCAGAGATCACTCTTGCTAGGCGTTCTGCTATATATATTCCTTACCCTTACTCAAAAGATAATCACCAATTTTATAACGCAAAATATATTGAAGACTCGAGAGCAGCTATAATAGTTGAGCAGAATAGTGAAGCAAAAAAAAATCTAACAGAGGTACTATTTGATCTATTAAATAATTCTCAAAAATTGCGTGATATGACCAATAGTACAGAAAAAACAGGGATAAAGAATGGGACTACTGAGTTTGTTAAGGTGATTGTTCACAGGTTTAGTTGATGGCTGCTTGCTTTTTCTTCAAACACGTCCCAAAGATCCTTTTCTAGCGATATATTATACAATTTATTGATATAAACTACTCCCGTGGGTGAAGTTGTGTTAATTTCGAGCAGGAAGTCATCTATAATATCAATACCAACAAATATTAGCCCTCTTTTCTTTAATTCAGGACCAATTTTGTTACATATTTCATTGTTTCTATCGTTCATTTGAGCGGGCTCAAAACTTGCTCCAAGTCGCATGTTTGTTCTGATCTCTCCACTGATTTTTGGAATTCGTTTCATTACACCAATTGGTTGGCCATAAAGTAGCAATATTCTTTTATCTTTATCTATGTTTTTACAAAATGATTGTGCAATCACAGGGCATTCGTATTTTGCTATCATGAGATCCACTACTACTTGAATACTATTCTCATCTTGTATTCTTATCACATCGTTTCCTCCATAACTATACAATGGCTTCAGAATAATATCTTGATAGTTGTAGTAGAAATCTCTAATCATTGATATATTTTCAGTAATCAAAGTTGGCGGAATTAGCTCTGGAAATAATGAAGTTATCAATTTTTCAGGACAATTTCTTATTTCTGTTGGATTGTTAATTACCAATGCGCTGGTTTTTTCTAAGATATATGTTGTTGTAATATAACGCATATCAAAGGGTGGATCCTGTCTGATAAATATGATGTCCATTTCATTCAAGTTGATTGCTACATCCTCTTTAGAGATAAAACTAAAATCATCAACGCTGACTTTCTGAGCCAGAGCAATTGGATGGTTTAGCTTTAGTGCTAAATTGTTAGGAGCATAGACAAAAACTTCGTGCTTCCTCCTTTGTGCTTCCTTTATTAGCACGAATGTAGTGTCAGTTTCAAAATTTATATTTTCATCCATCTGAAAGGCAATTTTCATTTATGTTCTCTACCTATTGTCACAACTGTACAAATGTTATAATTTGAAAGCGATTTTTGCCTAATGGCGTAACTTACTGTACCTGTATCGTACATAACTTACAACTTGTTTTACTCCCTTTACTTTTCTTGCAATTGCTATTACAGCTTTTAATTCCGCTTTATTTTGGGCTATACCCATCAAATAAACAACTCTATCAACCGTATTAACGCTATAATTAATTGACTTAATATTTCTTTTTCCCAGGAGTCTTGTTCTTATTTCCGCTGTTATCATGCCATCTACAGTGGTGTCTAGCATGGAAGCCATTTGAATTGGTATTACTCTTATTTCATTTATCACTTCTTTAATTTCTTTTTGCTGCCAAGCTATTTTTTCTGCTGTAAGTTGTTTTTCAGGAGTGTCAACACTTCCAATGAGCAATACTCTTCCTTCACTTACTTTAACCTTTATGGATGAAAATAGCCCATGTTTTAAGAGCCCCTTATTAATTCTGATGACCATAGTCGTATCATCAATGATATTTCCCAAGGATTTGTCCTGCATTGTTATTGCTGTTGCTGTCGCTGTAGCCACCACACCACCTATTATAAGGGTTGTGCAACCACTTTGTGTAATCAAAAAAATTGCGAGTAAGAAGCTTGTTATTAATCTCATTATTGATTTTCATGGTTTAGAGCTTTCATTAAGAAATGTTAATAAGCTTTTTTGATTGTGTAAATACCATAAATTAAGTAAGACTTTAAACCTTGAATATTTTTAATGGAATACCTATAATAGGGTACTGAAAATTTCTTGCGGATATGGCGGAATTGGTAGACGTGCCAGGTTTAGGTCCTGGTGAGCTTGCTCGTGGGGGTTCAAGTCCCTCTATCCGCACTTTAAAGTCATGTAACTTAGGTTTTAAGGGAAAATTTATAATCACTAAATACACTTTTGTTTGTGTAAAAACCTGTTCTTAAGGATTGTGTTTAACTTAAATTCTGGTAAAATGACTCTATTAAGATATGAATTAAAATGTTAATAAATGAATTATGATGTCTAATAATATACCTCAAAATACAGTCGAAGTAAGTAGCGTATATACCTACAAAGAGCTTAGTATAGATAAACTAAAGTATGAGTATGAAATCACAGTTGGTAGTGATTATATAAAACAAAAGGTAAATTCCAGGTTGCAAGAGATAGCAGAAAATGCAAAATCACCTGGATTTAGGGCTGGAAAGATGCCCTATGACCTTGTTGTTGCAAATTATAAAAACGAGGCTTTGGAATATGTGATAAATAATACAATTGATTATTGCTCAAGTGATTTGATGAAAAAAATTGAAGTCAAGTCTCACATTTATCCTAAGGTTGATGTTATATCATTACCAGATCTGGGCAAAGAAAATGAGGAGGGCAATTTTGTATACAAGCTATCTTTTGAGTCGATGCCTGAAGTACCGATGATAGATCTTGACAAAATAAACTTAAAGAAAATTGAAGCAAAGATTGAAGAGGAAGATATAAAAGAATTTATTGATTCTATCAAAACAAAGTTCCCCAATTTTGCCTCTGTTGATGATGCTTCTTATCAAGCGAAAGATGGGGATAAATTGATAATTGATTTTGAAGGGCGGATTAGGAATAAGCTCTTTCAAGGTGGAAGTAGCAAAGATTTTGCCGTTAATTTAGGGTCTGGCACATTTATTAATGGTTTTGAAGATCAATTAACTGGTATGAAAAAGGGAGAAACAAAGAACTTTAAGTTGAAATTTCCTGAAAATTACCAAGCCATTTCCCTTGCAGGACAGGAAGCTGATTTTTCTGTGCGAGTTAATGAGATTCAAATTGCCAAAGATTTTGAAAATGATGATGAAATAGCTAAGAGTATTGGGTTTAAAGATTATTCTTTGCTAATAAATCATGCAAAAAAAATGATTGGTGATCAGTGCACCGAAATGAGAAATCTCTTAATTAAAAAGGAGCTGTTTGATTATTTGGATGCTAATTATAGTTTTGATTTACCCACAGACATAGTAAAACAGGAGCAACAAAGAATGGAAGGAGAATTGGGTGCTCAAAATGATTCTCGTAAAGAAGCTGAAAAACGTGTAAAGCTTGCTATGTTATTTATGAAATTTAGTGCAGAACATAAAATATCATTAACTCAAAATGATGTTTTGAGTGTTATTGTAAATCAATATGTCAGTAAAGATGTGCAATTTGACAGAGTAATTAAGCATTTTGAATCAAATAAACAATTTCAAGAATTAGTTAGAGGGCAAGCGCTTGAGTATAAAGTGACAGATTATATAATAGAAAAAGTTAGTAAAGAAGAGCAGATTGTTTCTGTGAAAGAATTAAAGGAATTATTTGATAATATTTAATAGGAAAAGGTATGACTCTTATACCAATTGTAGTTGAACAAACTAGTCGCGGTGAGCGCGCTTATGACATATATTCAAGACTAGTGAAAGAAAGAATAATTTTTGTAACAGGTCCTATTGAAGACAATATGGCCAGTGTAATAGTAGCACAGCTTTTATTTTTAGAATCGGAAAATCCCGATAAAGACATTTGTATGTACATCAACTCACCAGGTGGTGTTGTAACTGCTGGTTTGTCGATCTACGATACAATGCAGTATATAAACCCAGACGTTTCAACTTTATGTATAGGTCAAGCTGCGTCTATGGGTTCTTTATTGCTTGCAGCTGGTACAAAAGGTAAGCGCTACTCTCTACCTCATTCAAGAATTATGATACATCAGCCATCTGGTGGTTATCATGGTCAAGCAACTGATATAGAAATACATGCTAATGAAATTTTGCGAGTTAAGAAAAAACTAAATCAAATTTATGAAAAACATACTGGAAATTCACTGAAGAAAATTGAAGGAATGATGGAAAGAGATAAATTCATGGATCCTGAAGAAGCAAGGAAAATTGGCTTAATTGACAGGGTGATAGCTGAGCGTACAGATATTGAAATTGAAAATATTAAAGTTAAACAAAAGGTGGGTTAATGGATAACAATAATGATTTACACTACTGTTCTTTTTGCAACAAGGCGCAAGATGAAGTAGATAAATTGATTACTAACTCTTCGGATGGTTTAAAGGTGTTTATTTGTAATGAGTGCATAGAATTATCCCATAAAGCAATAAGTCAAAAGAAAGATAGATCTTTTAATTCAGATCGTATATCTGATATGAAGCTATTACTAAAGAAACCTGAGGATATAAAAAACTTTCTCAGCAAGCATGTTGTAGGTCAAGAACACGCGCAACACGTTTTATCTGTAGCTATGTATAACCATTGTCAATCCATGGTACAATTTCATGCTATAAGTGATATTGAAATCGAGAAGTCAAATATAATGCTTATTGGTTCCACTGGTTCTGGTAAGACTTTGCTAGCCAAAACACTTGCTAAAGTTTCAGATGTGCCATTTGCTATGGCTGATGCGACAACTTTAACTGAGGCAGGTTATGTGGGTGATGATGTAGAAAGCGTGTTGTCGCGTTTATTACAAGCTGCAAATTATGACGTTGTAAAAGCACAGCGTGGTATAGTGTTTATAGATGAAATAGACAAGATTACAAGAAAATCTGAAAGCACTTCAATAACCCGTGACGTTTCAGGTGAAGGGGTCCAGCAAGCTCTGCTTAAGATTATGGAGGGTACAGTTGCTTATGTTCCGCCACAAGGAGGGCGAAAACACCCGCAACAAGAGTTTATACAAGTGGATACTAGTAACATACTGTTTATTTGTGGAGGAGCTTTTGAAGGCCTCGATAAAATTATTGAAGCGAGAAAAAAGGGAACGTCAGTTGGCTTTGGAGCAGATATAAGTCAGTCTAAAGAGCAAAAGAAAAAGAATGCTTTACATGATGTTCAACCTGAAGATTTAATCAAATTCGGTTTAATACCCGAATTTGTAGGGCGGGTTCCAATAACTGCTGTTTTAGATGAGCTGGATCATGAAGATTTAATACATGTGTTGACAGAGCCAAGGAATGCACTAATAAAACAGTACAAAGCATTGCTTGCGTTTAGCAAAGTAAACCTTGAGTTTTCAGATGAAGCAATATCAGCTATTGCTAAAAAGGCTATAAGCTACAAAACAGGTGCAAGAATGTTACGTGCTATCTTGGAGTCACTTTTGCTTGACATTATGTATACATCTGGAAACGGAGGCTTTGAAGGTAGCACTATAGTAATCACTAAGAAAATGGTAGAATTAGGAAAAGCAACGGTTAATCATAATAACAATGGCAATGTTATAACGGTTAATGATTAATTTGAGGCATATATTATGAACATTGAACGTGCTGTAAGCTCTAGTTTTACTGCATTGCCAGTATTACCTTTAAGAGATGTAGTAATTTTTCCAAATATAATGGTGCCTTTATTCATAGGCAGAGAAAAATCTGTTAATGCACTAGAGTATGCAATAAGTAGTAGTAATCACCAAAATGAGATTTTTCTTGTAGCACAGAAAGATGGCTCTGTTGATAATCCAGAGCCTGAAGATCTTTATGAAGTAGGTGTGTTAGCAAGCATTGTACAACCGTTAATAAAATTACCTGACAATGCAGTAAAAGTTATAATCCGGGGGATAAGAAGGGGAAGAGTTGTAGAATATATTAGCTCTCATACTTTATTACAAGCCAGGGTAGAGTTAGACAATCATTATAAAGAAGATGAAGACAATATTGATTTAGAAGCTTTAAGGCGGTCTGTTGTAGACGCGTTCGATAGCTGGTGTGAGCTAAACAAGAAAAATCAACCCGAGGTTGCCATTAACTCCATTGATCAAATCAAAGAAGTTGATCAACTTGTAGACACGGTAGCTTCACATTTAAATATAAAAGTATCAGATAAACAAAGTATACTTGAGGCTTATGACCCAGAAGAGCGTTTAAAAAAAGCTTTTGCTTTTATTGAGAGAGAAATGAGTATTTTGAACGCACAAAACCGTTTATATAAGACAATTAAATCGCAAGTTGAAAGCACTCAGAAAGTTTACTACCTTAACGAGCAATTGAAAGCTATACAGAAAGAATTAGGCGAATTTGAGAATGGTGATGAAGGGAATATACTCAATGAATTTGAAAAAAAGATAAATGAAACAAAGCTTTCTCAGGAAGCAAGAGAGAAAGCTATAACTGATTTGAAGAGATACAAGAAAATGAATCCCATTTCTCCTGAAGCTACAGTTATATCTAGTTACTTGCATTGGTTGCTTGAGTTGCCATGGGGAAAGTACAAAGATGCAAAAATTAACTTAAATGCAGCTAAGAAAATCTTAGATGAAAATCATTATGGCATAGAGAAAGTAAAAGATAGAATAATAGAATTTTTAGCGGTATTAAAAAGAGTAAAAGAGATAAAAGGTCCTATACTTTGCTTAGTTGGACCGCCAGGTGTTGGTAAAACTTCTTTAGCTAAGTCTATGGCAAGAGCAGTAGGAAGAGATTTTGTTCGCATAGCTCTTGGTGGTGTGCGTGATGAGTCTGAGATACGAGGGCATAGGAAAACTTATATTGGCTCAATGCCTGGTAAAATCATTCAACACATGAAAAAAGCTAATTCATGCAACCCGCTTTTTCTGCTTGATGAAATAGATAAGATGGGTTCTGATTCGCGTGGCGATCCTGCATCTGCATTACTTGAGGTTTTAGATACTGAGCACAATAAACACTTTACGGATCATTACTTGGAAGTTGAGTTTGATCTTTCAAGTGTAATGTTTGTAGCTACGGCAAACAGCTTAAATTTACCACATCCTTTGCGTGATAGGATGGAAATTATACAATTGTCCGGGTATACTGAAGATGAAAAAATCAGTATTGCTACACACCACCTTATTCCGAAGTTAAAGAAGGAGCATGGTTTGTATCAGAAGGAATGGGACATAACTAATGAGGCGTTATACGAGTTGATACGTTTATATACACGTGAAAGTGGTGTGCGGAGTATGGAAAGGGAGCTTGCAAAGCTCATGAGAAAGGCAGTTAAAGAAATATTGACTGATAAAAATAAGAAAATATCCGTAGGGGTTGACAATTTACAAGATTATTTAGGGGTACGTAAATATACCTTTGGCATTGCGGAAAATGAGAGTTTAGTAGGAATAGTAACTGGGCTCGCCTATACTGAAACAGGTGGTGATATTTTGATGATAGAATCAGTCCTAATTCCGGGCAAGGGAGAAATAAAATACACAGGAAAGCTTGGAGAGGTTATGCAAGAATCTATAAAAGCTGCGTATAGTTATATTCGATCAAATTGTTTGTTTTTTGGTATAAAGCCCGAAAAATTCCAAAATAATGATATACATTTACATGTACCTGAGGGTGCAGTACCAAAAGATGGCCCTTCTGCTGGCGGCGCGGTATGTACGTCTATTGTTTCTCTTATGACGAATATACCAGTTAACAAAAATGTTGCTATGACAGGCGAAGTGACATTGCGTGGTAGAGTTTTAGCTATTGGGGGCTTAAGAGAAAAATTGCTTGCAGCGCTCAGAGGATCAATCAAAACTGTGATTATACCAAGTGAAAATGAGAAAGATATGCAAGAGATTCCGGCAAGCATCAAAGAGGGGATCAACGTAGTTTTTGCTAAGAATATTGATGAAGTTATGAAAGTTGCTTTAATGCACCCTACTACTCCAATTGATGGTGATGATAATCAAAATAGTGTGCCTTCCTCTATAGAAAGTAAAGATGATACTTTTCCTATGTCGGAAACATTGAAGCATTAGATTAAAAAAATATTATCAATCTCCATTTCTCTTTTATCTGGCAAGAATCCACCAACTTGTGCATCCCATAAGGATATGACTTGCTTTGTTGTTATGTCATTCATATTTTTTACTTATTCTATCTCCCAGTTTAATTCAAGTAGATGATATATTATAATAGTCCTTTTCATGGAAACCTTTTCTGGTGGATTGCTTTCTAGAAAAACATTGGTCAAGGTGCCAACTGTGGTTTATAATAATATAAATTATATCATAGTTGATTTGCGTTTATCAGAGCTGAGGTATGTTTTATTTTACAAATTTTTTGCCTATTTTACTGTTCTTGGCGTGTCAAATGCTTTTTATCAGTTATCTCCACTAGTAGCCATTGTTCCTGCCATAGCTCTGGGTTGGGTTTTATACAAGGGCAATACTGAAGAAAAAATGTATGCCTTTCTAGATGGGGTAAGAGATCGTAATATTATCACTATGTGCATCATTTTTTTACTTGCAGGTGCATTCAGTGAAGTAACTAAAGCAATCGGTAGTGCTGATGCCACAGTTAATTTGGCTCTTTCATTTATACCAACACAATTTTTACTCATAGGATTATTTTTTGTAGCAGCTTTCATCTCCACTGCTATTGGTACATCAATGGGCACCATTGCAACAATTGCTCCTATTGCAGTTGAACTGACACAAGCTGGGATTTCTCCTTCCTTAGGAGTTGCAACCGTTGTAGGAGGAGCAATGTTTGGCGACAATTTATCTATTATCTCTGATACTACAATTGCATCTGTGATGTCTCAAAAGGCTGATATAAAGAAAAAATTAAAACTGAATGCAAAAGTGGCACTAATTGCTTCTATATTCACAATAATTATATTATTTTATAGCTCAAGCAATAGTGCTGCTATTTCAGTTAAGGAGTATTCTTTATTGCTTGTGACTCCTTACATAATACTTATATTGCTTGCAAACTTTGGAATAAATGTATTTACGGCATTGGTTTTAAGCATAACTTTTGCTGGAATCATTGGATTTATAAATAACAACAATTATGGTTTATTGTTTTTAAGCCAAAACATCACTAAGGGGTTTATGAGTATGCATGAAATTATGCTACTGTCATTGATGGTTGGCGGGCTTTCAGGACTGGTAGGTAAAAATTCTAAGGAGCTTGCAGATAAACTTTCATCTTGGGTTATGATACAACGTGGTGGACAAAAAACTGCGCAATTATTTATTGCAAAAATAGTCAGCATATTTGATATTTTACTTGCAAATAACACCATCGCTATAATTTTTAGTGGTGAAATTGCTAGAGATATTGCTAAGAAATATGAAATACCGCCTCACTATAGTGCAGCATGGCTAGGCATATTTTCTTGTGTATTTCAAGGATTAATACCGTATGGCGCTCAATTGCTTTTGGCTAGCACTATTGCTGGAGTTTCACCTTTGGCAGTCGTGCCACACGTATACTATTGCTATGTTTTAGGTATTATTGCAGTGTTATATATTGTATTGAACAAAATTGAGAAAAAAGATTGTGCTTAATATACAAGACAACGCTCCGCTCTGTAGAAAATGGATGTTCTTGGCAGTATGTGCTCTTGCTTGCTCTGGGTTACTGTCAATAATTGTTATTTTTCTACGATTGCCTTTTATCTCCTCTCTTGTTCCTTCTGCACAATATATTTTTGATAATGCGCTGGTAATACACGTGAACTTGTCAATTTTAGTGTGGATGTGCTCTATAATATCTCTGCTCTTTATCATAAACCTACAAAATACCAATAGTTGGTTTAACTTTTCATGGGTTCTATCAACCCTTTCGATGCTGCTCATGTTTATATCCGCATTCGTTCCAAACACTGAAGTTATCAAAAGTAATTATATTCCCGTGTTACAAAACAAATTATTTTTGTTTGGACTCAGTTTATTTATTGCCAGTATATTAGTAAATACAATGCTAGCATACACATCAAAAAAAGAGGTTTCATTTCTCTCTGTTGGGCAAATTGGGCTAGTTATTATACTTGTATCGTCATTTCTTTGCTTTGTTTTAGCATATAATAATATGCCTCCAGGTCTATATCACTCAGATAATAATTTATTTTACGAATATCTCTTTTGGGGAGGCGGACATTTATTGCAGTTTGCTTTTACTCAAGGAATGTTTTTAGTCTATTTAATGATCAGTGATGTTAGTTTAGCTTCAAGCAATAAAATTACTATTTTACCACTATTTATAAACACGATTTTAGCTGTAGGCGCACCGTTTGTATATTTTGTTTATCCAGTTGATAGTGCCAAGTTAATACAGTTTTTTACTTGGCATATGAGGATTGCTGGAGCAGTTTTGCCGTGCTTTTTGATAATATTAGTGTGCTGCAACATCAGAACTTTTATTAATGATAAAAGCAACTATTTATTACATTCATTTTTGTTGTTCACTTATGGAGATGTGCTCGGAGTGTTGACTATTGAAGGAAATGTCACCATTCCCGCTCATTATCACGGTTCTGTAGTTGGGATCACTATAGCTTTTATGAATTTCATTTATTGGCTGTTACCCAAATTAAACTTTAAAGAGATAAAAGGTTCCATGGTAAGATTACAGATTTATGCCTACAGTATAGGGCATTTTCTCCATATCACTGGTCTTGTGTGGCTTGGTGGATATGGTGCTTTAAGGAAGGTTGCAGATCTGCCAAGTATTTCATCAATGTTAGCACGCACGTGCTTCATTATAGGTGGCGCTATATCAGTTGTTGGTGGAATGTTGTTCGTAATAATTGTGCTTTTACATCTGTTAAAAGGCAAAGCGCGTACCAACTGACCCATAGAAACAAAAAAAACTTCCTTGACAAACTCCGCCAGCCCCCTTATCATGAAACTGAAGCTATTTATTTATCTTCTCTGTACAGATTAAATGACAAAAAAACTCACGTATCTGGTGTCTCATGTTTAATTTTTTGCACTATGTGCACTCTATGTCTTTATCAAATTTCTAGGTTTTTACCTAATATAAGCTGAAATGCGCTTATAAAGCATTTAAAACATCAAAAAACGCCGATTTAAAAAATGGATAGTGAATAACTAGCTACCCTAGGGTTTCTTTTGCCTTTTTTTCTGTTTAGTAAATTTCTTAATGTTTATAATTTAGATTAGTTGCGGCTTAAAAGCAACTAAATCGCGGTTATTAAGCGTTTAGAATAAAAAAACGCCATACTTGAAAGTATAATGTAAGTAATTAGCCAACCACGGGGCTTCTTTTGCCTTTTTTTTCATTTGGTAAATTTTTTAATATTTATACGGAAGGTAGCGCGTGACGCTGGAACCCCAAAAAAAGGATGATGTCATCCCAGTGCTCCTTTTTTTGTCATCCGAGTAGCTGACACTGTCCTCCTTTGTCATCCCAGTGCCCAAACATTGGGATCCAGCATTTCACGCAATCCCATCAAGAACGTTGTATTTTACATAACACTTTTATGCTTACCAACTTAATAAAATTCCTGGATCCCAGTGGGCTTTGTTGCATCGCTACTTATGAAAGGCTAACTATAATTAGGATTATAAGCAACTTATTGAAAATCTTGTTTTTTTTGCAATCAATCTGATCAAATTTAAGAATAGTAACTTGTTATTTATATTAATAAATTTAATTCTATTGAAAATAGCTAAAGCATTGAAATTCTTGAATTTTAGCCGGATTAGTGAGTGGTAGTGAAATTTCTTTTACTCGAATTTAGGTATTCACTGACCGTTCTTGTTATAAATACCAGAATAATAAGCTACTGATATTCTCCACCTTTTTTATCTTTAATCCATCATAGCTAGCGATGCAACAAAGCCATCATAGTCAAGGCACTGGAATGACAAAAAAAGGAGGCACTGGAACGACAAAGTGGAGTGTCTGCTTCTGTCATCCTATGATAGCTAAAAAGACCTGGTCACGCGCTGGAATGACACCGAAGGGGCTACTGCCCTCTTGGATGGAGACCAGTGTCAGCTACTTAGATGATACCTTTTTTCTACTTAGTTTAGGTTATGCAGAAGTCTAATACAATTATAGAACAAGCTTAAAAATTCTGGTAAAGTAGTTTTATTTACAAAGAAAGAATATGCTACTTGAAATTGAAAAGCGCAGCATAACAAATGCATTGTGGAAGTTGCAAGAAGCAGATCAAAGGCAAATCTTAACTCTTACACAGAGATTTGAGTTACCAGAAATATTAGCAAGAATATTGGTTACTCGTGGTGTTAACATAGAAAATGCAAGCGACTTCTTATATCCACTAATCAGATCGCTATTACCAGATCCCTTTCACTTTCTTGATATGGATAAAGCTGTTTCTCGTATAATACGGGCAATAAAAAATGATGAAAACCTTGCAATATTTGGTGACTATGATGTTGATGGTGCAACGTCGTCAGCATTGATTAACAGGTACCTGAGAGCAATCGATATACACTCTATAATCTACATTCCAGATCGTGTTGATGAGGGTTATGGATTAAACACAGATGCTTTATTACAACTTAAAAAGAATGGAATTGATTTATGTATTTCCGTTGATTGTGGTACGCTTGCATATCAACCAATAGAAGATGCAAAGGCTTTTGGTCTTGATATTATAGTTGTTGACCATCACCTTGGTACGGAAAAATTACCAAGCGCCGTAGCAGTTGTGAATCCAAACCGCCTTGATGAGAGCTCTCCTTATAATAACCTAGCAGCAGTTGGAGTGTCATTTCTGCTAATTGTTGCTCTTAATAAAAGCCTACGTGAGCAAGGATTTTTTACCAACAAAAAAGAACCAGATTTATTTGATCTGTTGGATTTGGTTGCCCTGGGAACTGTCTGTGATGTTATGCAGATCACAGGCCTCAATAGAGCACTTGTCTCACAAGGATTAAAAGTTATGTCAACAAGAAAAAACGTTGGCTTGCGTGTTTTATTTGATGCTTTGGGAATCCTTGAAAAACCAAGTGTTTCGCGGTTGGGGTTTAGCATTGGACCGTGCATAAATGCTGGAGGAAGAATTGGAGAAGCATCGCTTGGTGCAAGGTTGCTTTCCACCGATGATGATGAAGAGGCACATTCAATCGCGCTAAAATTAATAGATTTGAATAATGCAAGAAAAGTGTTAGAAAATGAGGCTCTCTTGGAAGCTACAGCACAAGCGGAAAAGTCTGCCCAATCAGGTGCGAATTTTATAATGATAAGTGGCAATTGGCACCAGGGAATAATTGGTATAATTGCATCAAGGCTAAAGGAGCAGTTTCACTTGCCAACAGTAGTGATATCTTTAAATAATGGAATAGGAAAAGCAAGCTGTAGATCAATTTTGGGAGTTGATATCGGTGCTGCAGTCCTTTCCGCAAAGTTTATAAATTTGATTATTGAAGGTGGTGGCCATAGTATGGCGGCAGGATTTTCAATTAAAGAAGACAAAATAAATGATTTGCATGATTTTTTTACTGAAAGATTTTCAAACTCTATAAATAAGAAAACTTTAAAAGCTGATAGTATAGTAACTGCTAAAGCAATAAATTTGTCTTTATGGAATCAATTGCAACGCTTGGGACCATTTGGAGTTGGAAATCCTGAACCAAGGTTTATTATCCAAGGAGCAAAGATAAGAAAGCCTGAAGTTATAGGAGTTGACCATATAAAATGTTTTATTGCTGATGATAATGTTATGGTAAGAGCTATTGCATTTCGTTCTGCAAATACTCATCTTGGCTCTGCTATCATGCAGGGTAATGTTAAAGCTATTTTGGGTAAAATCTCTATGAATTACTGGAATGGCAATGAATTTGTACAATTTTTAATAGAAGATGTATTGACCATTAGTTGAGTGTATCTGTTCAGCAGAGTGGCAAAATAGGTAGACAAGATAAACCAAAAAATCGAGAAAAAGTGAGTTTACAACAACTGGTGTCATGAAATTATCTGACACTGATTTCCATCCAAGAGGGTGTCATCCCAGTGCTCCTATAATGTCATCCCAGTGCGTGACACTGGGATGACACCCTACTTAACCGTCATACCGCGATTCATTCGCGGTATCTCTTAGCCGCTAACAAGTAGCGGGATGACGAGCTTATCGTCATGCCACTGCGAACCGTCATACCGCGATTCATTCGCGGTATCTCTAGATCCCGCTAACAAGCAGTGGGATGACGAGCTTATCGTCACGCCGCCACGAACCGTCATACCGCGATTCATTCGCGGTATCTCTTAGCCGCTAACAAGTAGCGGGATGACGAGCTTATCGTCATGCCACTGCGAACCGTCATACCGCGATTCATTCGCGGTATCTCTAGATCCCGCTAACAAGCAGTGGGATGACGAGCTTATCGTCACGCCGCCACGAACCGTCATACCGCGATTCATTCGCGGTATCTCTAGATCCCGCTAACAAGCAGCGGGATGACGGCTGTCGCTTAGCCATAAACGTTAAAAAATTTACCAAACGAAAAAAAAGGCAAAAGAAGCCCCGTGGTTATTATCCGCTTTAAAATATTGGCGTTTTTTATGTTTTAAACGCTTGACAAGCGAGATTCAGCCGCTTTTAATTGCAACTAACTTACGCTGCAAATGTTTAAGAAATTTACCAAGCAGAAAAAAAGACAAAGAATCCCCGAGTTAGCTAGTCTTTTACTATCTCTGTCGAGTATTGGCATTTTTTGATGTCTTGTAACGCTTTATAAGCGCGTTCAGCTTATTTAGATAAAAATCTAGATGTAGATGAAGTTTTGTAAAGACATACAGTATCTATATACTGCAAAAAATTGAACATAAGACGCCGATACATTAAGTAATCCTTACCTTTTAATCTGCAGATTGGCGAAAGCAAATACAATAGCTTCACTATCATGATAAGGGCGCTGGCGAAGGGTGTCAAGTAAGTTTTTTCGTTTCTATATGCGCTACCTTAAGACTTCAACGTCTTAACGCACCTAACTCCATCTGCATATAAATTTGCATGGCTCTTTCCAGTATTAAGCAATGCAAATCCAATGTTGTCTACACTAGAGCGCAGTTCCCCTATTTCCTCATTGTTTTCATTTGTCACTTTAGTGCCAATATCTGGAAGTGCGTTATCCCCCTCAACAAGGTAAAGTTTTCTTCTGAATATTTCTTGTCTGCTCATTCGATTTACAACTTCCTGACCTATATAACACCCCTTATTAAAGCTTATACCGTTTACCTTATCGATTAAAAATTGCAGCGGAAACGATGAATTCTGCACCATATCTTTCGCTCCATCTGGAACGAGATTTTGAATTCTAACTTTTTCATACTGAGTAAAATCCCCAACCGGCTCTTTTATTTCATCTTTATGTATGATCCTCATTCCTAGCAGCTTGTGCCTTGGATCTTGAAAAATAACTTGTGACTTACCACTACACTCCGCCAACTTAGTATTAAACAAAACTCCAACCTTATATAGTGCGCTAACGTCTTTAATCTTCACTCTCAAGTAAGTTTTAAGCAAATCCAGTTTCTCGATTATTTGCTGCAAGTGCATGTTTTCGCACTCTAAGAGGGTGTATTTACCATATTCAATAAGAAAAAAATCATATAGATATTTTCCCTGAGGGCTAAGCAATAAAGAGTAAATGGCTTTTTGGCTATCCAACTTATTAATATCATTGGTTATAATACCCTGCAGAAAATCTCTAGTGTCAGGCCCATATAGCACTATCACACCACGACTTAAAAATGGTATATAACTCATGAAATCTCTATAAATAAATCTAAATTTTATTATATAACATTAGGCTCTTTTAGAAACTGCTTTTGGCGTGCATATTTTATAATGGCGTGCATATTTTACAAGCTCCAGCCCTTGAAATCTAACTTACGAGTATATATATAAACTTATAAGTTAATTTGTTGATGAGGAAAAACAAATGTCAAGTATAAGTTTAAATGTATTAGATGATAGCGTGCTGATCAAGCCTATTAGCGAAGAAAAGCAAGGTGGAATTGTGCTTCCATCAAGTGCTGAAAAGAAACCTACTAAAGGTGAAGTTATAGCAATTGGTGAAGGTTCACGCAATTCAAGTGGCGAACGCGTAACTTTAACTGTGAAAGCTGGTGATAAAGTGTTCTATCGTCAATGGGCTGGTACAGAAATAGAACATAATGATGAAAAGCTTATCGTGATGAAAGAGTCCGATATACTTGCTGTCATTAAATAGCAGTCTTTATTTTACTAAACTTAAACAAAGCGCAACATGACGCATTGTGAATGATTTTATTATAGTTTTCTAAATTTTTTATTAACAAGAGGTGATAAAAATGACTAATGTAGTAGTATCAGGTGAGCAGTTGCAAGAAGCCTTTCGTGAAGTAGCAGCAATAGTAGACTCAACGGTGGCAATAACTGCGGGACCTAGAGGAAAAACAGTAGGGATTAATAAGCCCTATGGAGCACCAGAAATTACAAAAGATGGTTATAAGGTGATGAAGGGTATCAAGCCTGAAAAACCATTAAACGCTGTAATAGCAAGCATCTTTGCACAAAGTTGTTCTCAATGTAACGATAAAGTTGGTGATGGTACAACAACGTGCTCAATACTAACTAGCAACATGATAATGGAAGCTTCAAAATCAATTGCTGCTGGAAACGATCGTGTTGGTATTAAAAACGGAATACAGAAGGCAAAAGATGTAATATTAAAGGAAATTACGTCAATGTCTCGTACAATTTCTCTAGAGAAAATAGACGAAGTGGCACAAGTTGCAATAATATCTGCAAATGGTGATAAGGATATAGGTAACAGTATTGCTGATTCCGTGAAAAAAGTTGGAAAAGAGGGTGTAATAACTGTTGAAGAGAGTAAAGGTTCAAAAGAGTTAGAAGTTGAGCTGACTACTGGCATGCAATTTGATCGCGGTTATCTCTCTCCGTATTTTATTACAAATAATGAAAAAATGATCGTGGAGCTTGATAATCCTTATCTATTAATTACAGAGAAAAAATTAAATATTATTCAACCTTTACTTCCTATTCTTGAAGCTATTGTTAAATCTGGTAAACCTTTGGTTATTATTGCAGAGGATATCGAAGGTGAAGCATTAAGCACTTTAGTTATCAATAAATTGCGTGGTGGTTTAAAAGTTGCTGCAGTAAAAGCTCCAGGTTTTGGTGACAGAAGAAAGGAGATGCTCGAAGACATAGCAACTTTAACTGGTGCTAAGTACGTCATAAAAGATGAACTTGGAATCAAGATGGAAGATCTCACGCTTGATGATCTTGGTACGGCTAAAAATGTTAAAATTACTAAAGATAATACCACAGTTGTCAGCGAAAATAGCGATTCTGACAGTGTGAAAGCTAGAATCGAGCAGATTAAATCTCAAATTGAAACTTCAACTTCTGATTATGATAAAGAAAAGCTAAGAGAACGTTTAGCGAAATTATCAGGTGGCGTTGCTGTGCTCAAAGTTGGTGGAGCAACTGAAGTGGAAGTTAAAGAACGTAGAGATAGAGTCGAAGATGCGCTGCATGCAACAAGAGCTGCAATTGAAGAAGGTATAGTTCCAGGTGGTGGGGTTGCGCTTCTTTATGCTTCATCTGTTCTCGACAAATTAAAAGGTGCAAGTGACGAGGAACAAATAGGCATAAACATTATCAAGAAAGTTCTCAGTGCTCCAATTAGAAGGTTAGTCAAAAATGCTGGTCTTGAATCTGCTGTTATAATTGACTATTTGATTAAGCAGAATGATAAAGAGCTTATGTACAACGTTGAGGCTATGAATTACGCTAATGCATTTACAGCTGGTGTGATTGATCCAGCAAAAGTGGTGCGTATTGCTTTTGAAACAGCGGTATCTGTTGCGAGTGTGCTGATAACTACTGAATCTATGATAGTTGATGTACCAAGCAAAGAAAATGCTTCATCTCCTATGGGTGCAGGAGAAATGAGTGGCATGGGTGGATTCTAAGTAGAATGAAACCGTGGAGCAATTGCTCCACGGTAGTTCCAAAAAATCTCACATTTTACTATTCGTTAAAGGTAATACGTTTGGTGCAGAAATGCACTACTGTTTGCATCCGTTTCATGCCTTTATATTGTGGTTGTCTAATAACAAAAAGGCAGCATAAAAGAACTATAATCCCTAGTATATTTATACTATAGCTAACACGTCATACCGCGATTCATTCCACAACTGTACGAACATTACAATATGGCACATAGTAAACGATGTCATGAAAGTAGCTGACACTGGAATTCAGGAAAAAGGATGATGTCATTCCAGTGCTTGACACTGGAATCCAGCATTTCCATAATCATCAAGACATTGTATTTTAACAAAAAACAGCTATTTTTATGCTTGCCAACTTAATAAAATTCCTGGATCCCAGTGTCAAGCACTGGGATGACACCCTCCTTATGGGCCAAAATCACAATGTTCGTACAGTTGTGGATTCATTCGCGGTATCTCGGTATAGATTCCGCTAACAAGTAGCGGAATGACGAATTTGTCGTTTTTCAGATTGTTGTAAGTCAGTTTAGCTATAGCATAATGCTATATTAATAAATAATCTATATAATGCTATTAAATGTAATAATTAAAATCTAAATCACTTTCTCTATAAAAGGAGAAATTTACCTTAATGAAAATATATATATATTTAATATTATTTTTATTTTTTTCTTGCGCTCAACTATATGCTGACGAGGAAATTGCAAAATTTGATTTACTTATTGGCGAGATAAATGAAGCAAGCTTCACTCTTAAAGGTGCAATAAAGGTTACAGTAGAACCAGGCTGGCACATATATTATAAAGATCCTGGAGATTTTGGCCTTCCCACGTCTATTAGTTACAAAGGTAATGCATCAGATATAAATATTCACTGGCCTATTCCAAAGGAACATAAAGATAAAGTAGGGAGAGAGACGTTTGTAAGTAACGTATATGAGGATATGGTATTATTTCCCTTTAAGATGAATATATTTTTAAATCAAGGGTATATTGACCTTAACTTCCATATAAATTATGCGATATGTAAAGATAGGTGCATCCCTAAAAATGTTGAGATAAAAATCAGGCAACCATTAAAGGATTTTATAGATTCTGATATCAATAAACTTATAAATGAGTGGTATGAAAAATAGAGTTCTCATGGGGTAGGTGTCATTCCAGCGCGTGACACTGGAATCTCATTTACTTTTTTGTTCACTATGTGAGGAACTTGGGCCTACAAGTATATAAACATAATGGTTTCACATAAAAAATTTAGATCCCAGATACTGTCTCTGCTGTCAAACAAATTATCCAACAAAATTACAATTAAATGGTTGATTCTTTTTAAGAATACCAAAAAAGACATGCATTAATTTTCGCATTAACGCAAGAACTATGACTTTTGGACATTTGCCTTTACTTGCTAGACGCTGACAAAACTTTTGAAAATGATTATTATGGTTTTTGACTACTATAGCTGGCATATAAAGAGCTTTTCGAATACGCTCAGATCCTATTTTGCATATGCAACTTCTCTTACTTACTGACGATCCCGATTGATAATGTCCTGGCAGCAAAAGCTGTAAATTGTTTAGCATTGTCAAAGTTATCAACTGATGGCATTTCTGCGACAACAGCAACAGCAGTAAGATATCCTATACCTTTTATAGTCTTAAGGTTTTCCACCATATTTTTTAGATGTGGATAGTTATTTATATGCTCATTAATTTCTTTTTCGAGAACAATAATTTGCTCCTCTATTGCCAAAATTACTTTAGATATAGCTTCTTTGCAACTGGAATGCATATTTTTGTTTTCCAAGCGATTTGTCTGTTGCACCTTATCATCTTTTAGCGATTGCATGCAACGCCCTCAAATGCCTCATTTCAGGTGCAATGGGCTTCCAAAGAGCAGGTTTGTTGGCGATACAAAATCTAGCTATCATAGCTGCATCTGATTTATCTGTCTTATTTCTGAGCAGCTCACTTTTGCCAAAAGCTTTCTGGGTTTACTATACTGACATTATGTCCTAAATCATGCATAAAAGTAGCCAAATCTTCTCCATACCAACTAGTTGCTTCAAGACATAAATGAGTAAGATTTGCTCCATGGCCATTGCACCAAACTACAAGTTTTGCAAAACCATCTTGATTATTTTGAAAGACTTTGTGTCGTTTTTTACTGTCCACTAACAAACAAACATCAAATTTCTTTTTTGAAATATCCACACCCAAAATAGCATTTACTTGCATAAAATTGCCTCCAAGACTATAAATAAACTGAGAGTTTAGACTAACCTTGTAATACGGGATATAATTCCAAAAGATACTGTTCAGTCTTTAACTCTATGGGAGGGAAGCAAAATCTGGCTTAATGGCATTAGTGTCGCATCAGCTTCACCCTCCCTGTGAGGTATTTTAGCTCTAATGCCTCACATCATAAAGATACAAGTGTCACGCACTAACTGTACGAACATTGAGATATAAGAGTAATTTGTACCAAGAAAAAAGATGTCATCCCAGTGCCCAGACACTGGGATGACATCGTCTTAACATTGTACCATATTACAATGTTCGTACAGTTATATGTCACGCTACTTGGATGACAAGAAAAGGTTTCTAGAATGACGGAAACGAAGTCATACATAGAAAATAGGTTAGGTATTTTCAATTTTTGTTGTATACTCAAATAAAAATCTCACTTTTACAGATGGATACAGTAAAGTTTGTTTTATTACTGCCAACAATATTACTCATGCTAGTTGCTGGTGTTTACCTATCGATTAAACTAAAATGGCTACAGGTATTTAGATTACCATACGCCCTTTCACTCCTTGGAGCCAAAAAAGGAGAAAATAAATTTTCTTCTATAGCCGCTCTGTTTACAATTTTAGGGGGAAATTTGGGGGTAGGAAATATTTCAGGAACTGCTGTTGCTCTAAAAACCGGAGGACCGGGCTCTATTTTGTGGATGGCGATAATTATTGTTATCACTTCTGTGATAAAATATGTCACTTGTTATCTAAGTATAAAAACCAGAAAGGAAAAGAACGGACGGTTTATAGGTGGCCCTGTAGCCTACATGGCTGATGCATTTAACTCTAGAAAAGCTACAATTGTGTTTCTAGTTGTTATGATAATGGTTTCAATAACAGTTGGTAACCTTGTTCAGGTAAATTCTCTATCAATACCACTTAACATGATAGATGTGCCTGTAGTCATTGGTGGCATTGTAATGGCCATAATATTTTTTGTTGTTGCAGCTCTCAGCTTAAAAAAAATTAAAATTTTTATATCGGCTATGATACCGATAATGACGGTAAGTTACCTCACACTTTGCGGTATCATATTATTTAAATTTAGTGAAAATATTCTTCCTTCTCTAAAGCTAATAACAAGCAGTTTTTTTACAACCAGTAGCTTTAACTCTGGTTTATCTTTAGGTTTGATTTTAGAAATGTTGACTATTATTCAAGTTGGAACTTTGCGAGGTATTTTTGCAACAGATATAGGGCTTGGCCTTGAAGGAATCGTACATTCTTCAATTGTTCCTAAGAAAAATAACAATAAATTTATTATTGAGCAGAGTCTAATTACGATAATATCGCCTTTTATAGTTGCGTTTATAGTGTTTATTACAACAATGGTACTGCTTGTCACAGATTCTTGGATTACTGATTTAGAGAGCACTAACATGTGCATATTTGCTTTTAGAAAGGCAATGAATTGGCCTTATATTGACTATTTAATTATGGCCATAATGTTTTGTTTTGCTTTTACTACTATTTTTACTTGGTTTTTTTGCTCAAAACAGACAATACGCTATGTGTCTATGGATAATAAATACACTAAAATCTGGATTGTAATTTTTACCATGATCATTCCGCTTGGTGCGATAGGTAAAGTCCGGTTGCTATGGGATGTTGCTGATATCTCGATTGCTGCTTTGTTGTTTATCAACATACTCGCTATACTCAAGCTAACCTCTCAAGATCCAGAAGTGTTTACTATGAGTAGCAGATATTTGAAGTTGCAAAAACAGAGCTATAGCTAAAGCAATTTAGGCTATGCAGCTGTTGTGATATAAGAGTGATTTCCGCCAAGAAGGATGTCATCCCAGTGCCCAGACACTGGGATCCAGGAATCTTGATTGGCACTAAGTTAGTGAGCATAAAAGTAGCTAATCTTATGTTAAAACACAACATTTTTGATGGGGTTCGTGAAAGGCTGGATTCCAGACTGGAATGACAACTTAAATCGTTTGATGTTACCATAAAATAGCTTGTGTCATCACATTAGTAACACAACCTTCCTTAATAAAAATTCAACCAATGCTTGTGATAATTATATTAGCTAGTATTAGCTAGAACTAAAGGCAGAGGGTTATTAGTGAGGGATATATGGGCACTAACGATACACAACAAGAACACATTTATAATGAGCGCATTCAAGAAATTTTTCCTTTATTTGATAAAATAAGAAAGGAAGACGACCCAATTTATAATGCTAGAGTTGATTTTAACACAGTAAAGTTTTTAACAAAACACGCCAACTGGAATTGGGACGAAGAAGAAAACAAAGATAAAGCATATGGAGTTATTCTTCAGAAATGCGACAAGACAAAGAAAGCTGGACAAGACCTTGAAAGTGAAGTTAAAGAAAGGTTGAAAGAGTATGTTGATGATGTTGCAGGAGTTTCAATATACGGTAATCACGCAAGTATTACGCTGGGAAATAACAAAAAAGAGTTTAAAATCAGCGAATTTTTAAACAGTGATTTTTGTGAGAAGAATGAAATCTCGGGATTTTCAACATTGCATAGTGATGGAAAGAGCGGAATGCATGGTTTTGTTGCCGAGGAAGAAGGGAAAAAAATAAGACATTATGTCGTAACTGATGGTTCATATGAAATGACTTTAAAGTGGTATGCGGAGGGGAAGGAATGTAAGATCAAAATTAAGATTGATGCTAACGGTGTAGACCTTGTTAAAGGTGATGATTTTTCTCTAGAACGGTTAGAAGTAAACAGAGATGTAAAAATAGGTGGTTTATTCTTGCATGAAATACAATTCAGGGAGAAAGGACAAGGAAAAGTGAATGAGGTGCAACATAATAAAGACAGTAACGAGCTATCATCTGAAACTACAACAAGAATTGATGTTAATAGAGATGTTAGCGTTCAAGCTACTGATATAACTCGAAAAAAAGAAGATCACCATTCACATTTTGGACCACAATCTAACAGCAGAAGGCAGTCTTACGATAGCGGAATTGGAAAAGATTTTGATGATAAAATTAATTCTCAGGAGGCTAAAGAAAAGCGTGAGCTTAGACAAGCAGCACGAGAAGCAAATTCGGGAGGTCGAGTTTATAACCTACAATCGCTTTTTGAGGAGAATCCTCAGAACAAAAAAACTCCTCCGCCACTTCCACCTAGAACTAGTTCACTACCACCTAAAAAAGGTGTTTTCGATGAGCAAGGGGGAGCCAAATCTGGAAGCCAAAAACCAGATGACTTGCGCGAAAATGAGCAAACACCTAATAATCAGCAAAAAGGTGCAACTTCTGATTCTTCAGATAGTTCTACTTTCACCAAGTCTGTAAGCCACAATCAAGATAATAGGCAAGAAGATGAACGGTATGACAATCCTACATTTGGACATGCTGTACCTGGAAGCCAAAAACCAGATGGAAGTGAGCAAACACCTAATGATCAGCAACAACCTAAAACCCAGCAACAAGAAGGAAATAGCAAAGGCGATCTGTTACAAGACATCAGAAATTTCAAGAAAAACAACTTACGGAACATTGATGTTGATGATAGAAAAGCATCAATTGCAGGAAGTAGAAAAAATAACCCATCACCGTTAGAGACATTAAAGGACAGAATTCCTTATTCATCTTCTCCAGATAACAGTGATAACCAAGATGCTAGTGATGCTAAGTGGAAAGAAAGTGAACAGCCGCTCTCTGCTACAGCACTCAATAATAAAAGTGACTCGGGCTATTCATCTCCAACTCATGACAATAATGAACAATCTCAAGTAAATCCTGAACAGTTAAAGAAGAGCTTAGAGAACATTGAACAAAGTGATCAAACTCCACCTGAAAATCTTCTTAAAGAAATCAGAGATAGATCACAGCAGGATAATAGAGGATTAAGGCAAGTTGATCCTACTGATAAACTGTCACAAGATAAAGAAGATGGATTGCAAAAAGACGATTTAGCAGATGTAAAAATAGTGGAAGGTCCAACTGTTAGTGTCTCTGCTTCAACACCAAATAGTATAAGTGATTCAGGCTATATATCTCCAACTAATAGTGATAGTAAATCTCAAACAGATTTAAAACAGGTAGGAAGGAAATTAGAAGAACATATTAGACAAAGTAATCTAACTCTATTTGAAGAACTTAAAAATACATTAGGTCAAGAAAATCTCGGGTTAAAACCAGCTGATCAGAGTCAGATTAGCGAAGAAACTAAAAAACGCTTGAGAGAAGTTGGGTTGCTAAAAGACAGCTCAACAGACATAAAAGCAAACGATTCGGGCTATTCATCTCCAACTCATGACAATAATGAACAATCTCAAGTAAATCCTGAACAGTTAAAGAAGAGCTTAGAAAACATTGAACCAAAAGAAATCGGAGATACGAGTGAGTTAAAAGGAGCATTGGGAAACCCGGATAAAGGGTTAAGAGAACCGGCACAACAGGCTACTAAAGAAAATATTCCTAAAGATTCATTCTCAGAAAACATTTTAGAAAAGATAGGAGAAGGTAAACAATATGACCCTATACGTAAGTGGTTAGAAAAAACAGTGGCAGAACGAGAAAATAATGACACTAATCCAACTGTAGATAAAAATAGCGAACTATATAAATTACTAGAGAAAGATGAAGCACAACTGAAAGCTGGAGTAATAGAAGAAGAAAGAGGAGATACTTTAACAGAACACACTGATGGTTATGATCGCAATAGAATTGCATTAGCTAACAGAAATAAAAGACCACTAGATTGGGCTAAACAGGTTGCTGAGTCACAACAAAAAAAAGATACTAATAAAGGTATTTCAATATAAATTGAAGTTAAAATAATTGCTTAGCAAACAATAGGTTTCATGTAATGGTAACCCTATAACGGAAGAGTAGGAGCCGCGTAAGAACAATAGGAACACTCCAGCTAGGCCTTGTATATTGCATCCCCCCGCCCTATTTTTCCACTCTTCTGATGCTAAATAATACTTAATTTCTTGTTCACTGAGACGTTTAAATTTCACTATTGTAACCACAGTCCTGATATGTTGTTTAGATTGATCGGGAGTTAATAGACATACACTGGTGTATACTCTATGCCTTCTTCCTGATAACAAGCGGATACATTTTTCTGCTTGCTCAACGTTTTCAGCTTTGAGCAATATCCTTCTACCACAAGCAACAACTGTATCAACACCAAGCACAAAGTAATTTGGATTTGAGCTTTGTATTTTCTCCGCTTTACTTTTTGCCATACGGATTGAGTAATCCTTCGGAAGTTCCTTTTTTAAAGGGGCTTCATCTATATCTGCTGGCAAAATTAAACCTGGCTCAATGTTTATTTGTTTTAGTAAAGCTATACGCCTTTTCGATGATGAAGCAAGAATAAGATTATTTAGAGATCGTTCTGTCACTTGTACCTTTAAGCCTTCTAATGATCCTACCCTTTCTCGCATTCCTATCGTAAATGCTCATCTCAACTAACACCCTATCCCCTATAATGATGCGTATTTTACTTCTTCTCACTTTCCCTGATACATGACAGATAATCTCATGTTCATTGTCCAGTTTCACTCTAAATTCTGCTGCAGGTAGTAAAGCAGTTACTGCCCCTTCCACTTCAAAAATTGTTTTCGATTTCTCGTCTTTTATCATATGTTATATTATAATTTAATAATCTTTTTTAGTCTACTATAGATTTTAAATTATTATCAACACAAAAGACCTTTTGCGCCCCACTTAAGTTGCAACTTAACCCCAACCATCTTCACAATGATACCCTACCTACGTTTCTACTCTCTGCCACCTTCTCAATAGAACTTATAGGACTTATGTTGAAAGATAAATCATTATCACAATTTTCTTCATCGCTATCAAGTCCACTATCAACGCTTAAAGATCTGAGTAATGTTGTCTTCTCTCTCAGTGGAACATAAGACTCATTATCAACGCTTGAAGATTTGGATAACCTTTTCTTCTGTCGTGGAGCATTACCAGACTCATTAGAAATTTCTCCCGTTAATTGATTGTTGAAGCTCCTTTGTTCATCAGCACGAATTTTTTCTTCCAGTCCATCAAGCATTCCTACCAATTCATCACCCCATTCATTTTCTTCTTCTAATAATTGTTTACACTTTTCTTTCTCACGCTCTAGCTCGTTTCTTAACTCTTCGACTTTATCTTCATCTTTAGTGAGTTCAAGTGTAAGCACCTTATCTCCTGGAAATTCCTCGTACTCGTTTTCTAGTTCTTCAATGTTGAGTTTTAGTCTCTCTTCTCCAAGTGTATCTTGTAAATCGCTATCCTGCCTATCTGATTCTTTAATCTTTTGCCCAATTTCTACTTGTACCTTATATTCCTGATCTAATTCTCTTAGCTGATCTTTCAAGCGCTCTTTCTGCTGGCGTCGTTCAACCATTATCTGTTCCGCATCTTCTCGTGCTTGATTTAGCTCTTTTTCCAAATTCTTCTTTCCTGCATTAACAATTTTCAGCTCTTCCTTTAGCTTTCTTTTTTCTTCATATACACCTTTAAGTTCTTGTGCTTTCCCTTGTAGCTCTTTTAACACACCTGCTAATTCTTCATTTTTTTGTGCCAGTTCAGTTTGCAATTCCGTGTTTTTTTGCTCCTCTTTTTCAAACCTGTCTTGTAAATCGCTATTCTGCTTCTCTAACTTTACAATTGTTTGATTAGCTTCTGCTTAGGTTGTTTCTAGTTTCTCCTGTAGTCGCTGATTTTCTTGTATTAATTCATGGTGCTTTTTATTTATCACTTGCAACCCTGCTTCTATTTCTTGCTTCAATTCAACAGCTTCTTTTTTCAAATTTGACATTTCTTGCTTCAATTCAACGTTTTTTTCGGACAGCATCTGATTATTTAAAATCAATTCATCCATTTGTTGTGAAGCAAATTCTGTCTGAGTTCCGGTGTGCTGTAAATTGACTTCCGTTTTAGTTTCGATTTGTTGTGAAGCAACTTCTGTTTGAGTTTCAGTGTGTTGTAAATTGACTTCCGTTTGAGTTGATGCATTGCTATTAATAGAAGGAGGAAGGCTATTGTCAGCATCAACTTTAGGGTCTAATTCCCCCTCTGGTTCCTTGCGATAGGCCACTATAGATTCATTTTGAAAATTGTTATTAGCAGTAGGCACAACATCAGCAGCCTTACCCTTTTCTAGTACAGCATCATATAAGGAGAGACTTTGAATATATAATTCATCATTTTGCTTTATCAATTCTAAGATCTCCTCCGATGAAACAAAATCTTCACCATTAAATTTTAGTACTTCAGTTATGCGACCGCTACTCACATTCATAATCATGGTACAAATTGAAACATTCCCGAACTCATCCTTTATAGGCCAAGTGCTTGTCATTTCATAACATGTGCCTTCTTTAAATTCATAATATCTTTTCTTATCTTCTTGATAAGCGTATATTTCATGTTTTTTATTGCAATAGATATTCAATTTTTTAATATCTTTCTCTTGCTGTAAAATGTCACTAATTCTTGTTGGCTCACTTTTATTGTAATTAATAAGGTTAACATTCAAAACTCTATGAGCATTATCAGTTTCTGTGTAATAAGCTTGAAGCTCTACGTCTTTCCTCTCAAAATATTTACTTGCAGTTTTTTTTCCCTGCTCTGCCAACTCTATGCATTTATCTATATCTTCCTTAAAGCTCTTATTAGCAGACTCTGTTACTGCTTTATCTATGTACGTTTGTTTAAAATCTCTATCGTTTATTAGGTCATAAAAACTCCACCCATCCCCAAAAGCCCCCTGCACGTAAGTGAAATTCTTTTTTTCCTTTAGTTCTCTTAAGAACCACACCTTTTCTTTCAGATTTTTCAGTTGAAAGCTTACCCTTGCCTTTACACTAGAGTTTTTGGCAGGAATACTAACTTCTTCTAATTCTTTAAGTAATTTGTTATTTTTTATAATTGAGGAACAAAACTTTACAATAGCAGAATTTGCAAACGAAGGATCTTTTTTTATATCTTCATCAATAATTTCTTTAAAACGTGCAAATTGAGGTAGAACATAAAAATTGATTATTTCTTTTTCTGATCTTGTTTTATTAGCATAAGAGATATCACCTAATTGTGAATATAACTCTTTTAATGTATAGTAGATAAGCGTAGAGCAATAAACCTCCCTATTCAGTGAAGTTGGTCCAATACACTTTTCAAGTTGATCACCTGTTTTTCCTGCCTCTGCTGTTTTTTCTTCTTTAGCCAAACTTCCAATCATAATACACCTCCTTAACTATATTTATATTATACCAATTAACATATATTAAAAGAAATCAAACTGTATAACCTCGTCCTACACTAACTTTTATGATTACTTAATTGTGTAAAAATAACTGCAAGTGTTAAACTTGAGCTTTTATTTTTCATTATACATTTCTTACTACATGTTTATACTGCTGTCTTGCATAATAGACTATTCGAAGTTACACAAGTATTTTTTTTATTAGATAAGAGTTAGTAAGAGCCTGTTCATAATTTTTTCAGAAGTAAGGCAGTGAAAGCCAGAACTACCATTTGTAGGCTAGTATTGAGTTTTCGCTCACAATTTTTCCACAATCTTCTACATTTTTCTAACCAAGCAAAAGATCGCTCCACAACCCATCTTTTGGGCAATACAACAAAGGAACGTAATTCATTTCTTTTGATCACTTCAACGGTTGCACCAATAATCGTTTTTATTTGAGTTACAAAATTCTTTCCAGTATAGCCTGCATCAACCAGTACATTTTTAACTCCCGAGAGGTTTTCTTTTGCATTTTCGACCATTCTCACAGCACTGCTACGGTCAGTTATCTCTGCTGTTGTTGTATAAATTGCATGCTTGCGTATCTACTGCAATACGGCCCTGAAATCTTCTTGCCTGCATCATAGCTTCAGCAGTATCTGCATTTTTTATACTCTGTGCATCAATTATGCAGAAGCTTTTCCGACCATTGTTTTGTCGCAATTATTTTTTTTTAATACCAGCTCCAGAACACTTTCTTTATTTGCATCTGGTTTTTCACTCCACTTCTTAAAATAGTCGTAACAATTGCGCCATTTTGGGAACTCTTTTGATACCATTCTCCACTGGCAACCACTTTTTAACACGTATAACACTCCACAAAATACATCATGTAAATCAAGTGTTCTTGGTTTTGTCTTCTTTCTGCAAGATTCCAGATCTGCTACAATAATCTCAAACTTTTCTCGACTTATGTCACTTGGTTATAAACTTCGCATATCCTACTTTATATACTTTATCCTCTCACTTTATCTCTTTTTTGAGATTACGTACAGGCTCTAAGATACAAAGACGTTTTCAGAAATCTTTAAGCTTAATAACATCCTCTCTCTTTGGACTAGTTGAGATTAGATGAATTGGTACACCTATTAATTTTTCTAACCTGTCTATATATTTTATTAAATTGATAGGCAATGCTTTAATCGACCTTTTACCTTGAGTGTTTTCTTTCCAGCCAGGAAACTCTTCATATATTGGCTCTAATTCCCCTTGTATTGAATGCGATGCGGGTAAATAATCATACATTTTTCCGCTATACTTGTAACCAGTGCATATTTTAATTGTATCAAAAGAATCAAGCACATCTAATTTGGTTAATACAATGCTTGAAACTCCAGAGAGTTGTACGGCCTGGCGCACTAAAACTGCATCGAACCATCCGCAACGCCTTCTCCTATTGCTCACTGTTCCAAGTTCCTTGCCTATAGTAAATAAGCTGTCCCCCACTTCGTTCTTTTGCTCAGTAGGGAATGGACCATTGCCCACTCTTGTTGTATAAGCTTTTACCACACCAATAATGTAAGCATTGGAGGATAATCCTGAGCCTGTTATTGCTTGCGATGCTACGGTATTACTTGAAGTAACAAAAGGGTAAGTTCCGTGGTCGATATCTAAAAATGCGCCTTGGGCACCTTCAAATATTATTTTCTTACCTTCTTTCATCAAGTCATTTAATATCTTCCATACAGGTTTTTTATATGGAAGAATTTTTTCTGAAATTTCTTGAATTTCCTTTAATATTTCTTCTTTTTTAACCACCTGGTAGTTAAGGCCTTTTCTGATAGCATTGTGGTAATTCAGAAGAGTATCCACTCTTTTGTTGAGCTCATCTGCGTTTTCTAAGTCACAAAGGCGTATAGCTCTCCTGCCAACTTTATCTTCATAACATGGCCCTATCCCTTTGTTTGTTGTACCAATTTTGTGATTTCCGTTTAAATCTTCAAATAGCTTTTCCTTGTCCTTATGTACGCTAAGTATTAATGGACAGCTCTCGGATACCATCAAGTTGTTATAGTTTATGTCCACTCCTTTAACTTTCAATGACTCTATTTCTGAAACTAGAGCATGCGAATCAAGAGCAACACCGTTTCCTATAATAGATATTTTGCCTGGCCTCAAAACAGCAGAGGGCAGTAAATTTAATTTATAAACCTCATCATCTACTACTATAGTGTGCCCTGCATTATTTCCTCCCTGAAATCTCACAACTACATCTGCATTCTCAGAAAGATAATCTACTATTTTACCCTTGCCTTCGTCACCCCATTGCAGACCAATAATTACAATGTTATTCATCATTATTTTCTAAATTAATACATAAATATTAATACAGTACGCTACAAATGAAAAGAGAAATCTACGCCTTTCCTACACCCCTTAAATAAAGAAATATACTGTCGATTTTCTTAATATATTACCAAATTATTCATCATTATATGATATAACTTACAGCATATTTACAGTAAGGTGTTATTTATGAAAGAGACAAAAGGAAAAAATAATAAGAGTCCAGTAGTTAGATTAAAGGCCACAGCTAAAGAGTTCAATTTTAGTAAATTAAGAGCAGATCAAGATAATAAATTAGCGAATTCCGGTGAAACAATGTTCTTAGATTTTCAAAGGATGAATTTTATTATTAACGGAAAAGAAATAGATAAAAATCTTATTATTGCATTTAAGGAAGGAGCTAAGCACCGCAAAAGCGAACTTTTTAATAGTGATGATATATATAATGACGAAATATTTAACAAAAAAGGAACAAGAGAAATAGATACGGATCATGGCAAAGCTTTTGTTGCTTCAGTACTCGAAGATATTGAGAAAGAGCTTGTAAGTAATGCATTGGGTGAGCTATGGAAAAATCACTGTGAAAATTCCAAAACTGCCAATCATCAAAAAACCGATTCATATAAGAAAGAATTTGAAGAATTTTACAATGCTGGCCAAAGGTATATCCATCTATTACCAACAGAGAAAGATGAAAACAAGGATTACCGTTCCTTTGCAAAAGAAGTTTTCAAAAAAATGTTCAGATACGCTGGGGCAGAAGTTCCAAGTGATGCTATTTTAGAAGAGCTAGTTACCAATTGTAATCAAGCAGGGTATGAGGCTGCTCCATTTATACAAACCCAACTTGCACTTGGACAGTCGTTCATAGTAGAAAATCCTAAAAAAGTAATAAACATTGATTGTGCTAACCAAAATAATGTGAGAATTAGATCTGATATGAGGCTACCAATACTCTCTGTTAAAAATCAAGTTATGCATGGCGATAAGATATGTAATCTGTCTAGTTCATTGGAATTTACAATTGAATCTCACAATGGTGAAGACTTTGTAACATACAGAGATGGTAAATTGTCACTTACTATTCCTAAAGAGTTAAAAAATTATAAAGATAATGGCAAGAGCTTGTTTGACATTATTAAAGAATATTTTCAGAAATTCTGTGCAAAATTAGGATTTAAACCTGAGACAAAAATACAAATAGAGCATGGCTTCGGTGCTCAAAGTAACTATTTAGATGGTACAATATCAACCACAGGATCAGATGCAAATGAAGAATTTATCAATCTTTTAAGCGAAAATCTCAGAGAGAGGTTATTGGGGTCAGGAGTTGCTCTAGAAGATGAAGATGTTGATGATATTGTTGAAGTCAGAGTATCTACCGTTATAGATCTATTGAGTGATTATGCTAAATTGGAAGATAATAAAGAACACAGAGAGTTATTAATAAGTAAAGTAGCAGATAATTTAGGACTTTCCACTCAAGATAAAACAGCACCAGAAGTATTGATGGAATTAGGCTCTTTACCTTCTTTGATAAAAGGTCAGGTTAATCATAATCAAGTGCAGTCTGTTGTAAATACTTTTATTAAGTTAATTATTGAAGGGAAAAGCGAAGTATACAAAAAAGGAGGTGCAATTGATGCAATTCATAAGGAGATAGATAAGGCAATTGTTGAGCAAGAAAAAAAAGCAACCAACAAACAAGATATAGAAAATGATAAATGGACAGATAGAATCAAAAAACAGAATTATTCTGCGGAATCACATGAACATTTACCTTAAAGATATTAGTAGGCTCTTTAAATATTTTAGAGTTCATGGTTGCAACGGTTGCTATTTTACAGCGCACCTCATCGTAAAAACTACGTGCCGTTGCATCATATGTTTCAAGAACGTTGGTAAAATGTTCAAGTTGATCTCGATTCAATACCTGATCTATTCTAGTTAGTTGGTCATTGCTGCTTTTAAAATTAGTTAGATCACATAACATAGCACGTTCTTCAGTTTCAGCAGGCAAGTATTTAAAGTGACCAAAGATATTTTGCCTAATTTTCTCTAGCATATTTACCTGTATACTTACAAAGCTACCTAATACCGCATACTGATTTCTCTCTTTATCTTATATAAATTAATTAAGTAAAGTGAATACAGTATCCACACTACTAAAAAAAATGTGGCACAAAACATAAACATTGCAACCAGTGGCAACAGCAGGGAACTTTCTATTGCTATTCCACCTTTTCTCAAAATGCTTGCTGGCTGATGGAGAGTGGACCATAAATTCACGGAAAATTTTACTATAGGAATATTTATAGCACTAAAGATGGCAAATACTGCTGCTGATTTTTCTGCCCTCGCTTCATTATCAAAAGCGCTCCACAATGAAAGGTAGCCAACATATAGGAAAAGTAAAATCAGCATTGAAGTAAGTCTTGCATCCCATACCCACCAAGTGCCCCAGGTTCCTTTTCCCCAGATGCTGCCTGTGATTAAACATATTGCCGAAAAGATTGTCCCTGCAGGAGCAGCAGCATGTGCCAAGACACTAGCAACGCTATTGTTCCATACCAATGAAATGAAACTGAGTGATGCAATTAATCCATATATTCCAAGAGCAAGCCATGCAGAAGGCACATGAATGTACATGATTCGTACAATTTCTCCTTGTTTATAATCTTCTGGAGAGAAGAATAACGCCAAAGACATTCCAATTAAAAAACATGCGAAACAAATAACCCCAAGCCAAGGTAGAGCTTTCTTAGAAAAATAAGAGAAATTTGTAGGCTTTAATAAAAACATTCGTTTTGAGAATAATTGTGTTAAGAATTTACCAATTAGTTTGAGTTTTATCAACAGGATAGTTTTTCTATATTTACGTAGGTCAACAAATTAGCATAATTTCAGTAGCAGATTGCTAGCTATTATTTTTAGTATATGACCCTTAAAAAGCTTAATCTACACTTAGTATCAGATTCAAGTGGTGAAACTGTTATATCAGTTGCAAAATCAGCTCTGAAACACTTTCGTTCTATAGAAACGATCGAATATGTTTGGTCTTTTGTGAAAAAAGAGGAGCAGATTGACAAAATTCTGGAGGAAATTAATAGGAAAAGTGATGAGCATAATTTTGTTATATGCACTATTACTGATGATGAGCTAAGAAAATATTTAAAAGATAACTGTATAAAGTTGAAAATTCCCTATAGAGCAATATTATCACATATTATTAGAGAAATTTCGTCCTATCTTGAAATTGAAAAAGACGAAAAGCTTGACTTGCATACTGAGATAAATAACGAATATTTTCAGCGCATTGAGGCAATAAACTACACTATTAATCATGATGATGGACAAAATATTCAAGATATTGATAAAGCAGATATAATTTTGGTTGGAGTTTCACGTACATCAAAATCTCCCACCAGTACGTATTTAGCTTACCGAGGCTATAAAGTTGCAAATATTCCTTTTGTTAGTGGAGTACCCTTTTATGTTGACTTGGCAAAATTAAAAAATAAACTAACGATAGGGGTAACAATAGACGTAAGTAGGCTAATAGAAATACGCAAAAATAGACTTACTTCAATTAACAACGAAGATAATAATATATATGCTAACCCTGAGAAAGTAGAAAAGGAAATTAAAGAAGCAGAGGAGCTCTTTAAACAGAATAACTGGCCAATTATCGATGTCACGCAAAAGTCGATCGAAGAAGTATCAGCAACAATTATACAATATTTTAATAAAATGTTATCAATTGACTAACTCTTGATAAGTGATTATAATGTAAAGTAATTTAATTCTTACTATAGATATGAAAGTCAAAGGGTCGCTAAAATCTCATCGTAACAGAGATAAAAATTGTAAAGTTGTGAAAAGGGGTGGTAAGATTTACATTATAAATAAGGTAAAGCCAAGGTGTAAAGCGCGTCAAGGTTCTTAGCTTTTTGTTCACCTTTTCATGTTATATATTTTTTATATGTGAAAGTACGGTGCTTATATCTAAAAAGAAGCAAAAGTTACTGTGTTTAAGCGCAGCCTTACTCATTTCTTCCCTTACATTATATTTCAGCATTAGCACAATTACAGGTAAACGTGGCTTATTGACGTTAATCGATTTAAAAAAAGAAATCGAGTACAATAAACTTTTGCTAAAGGATGTCTCTTCTGAAAAGGAAAAGTTGGACAACAAAGTATTTGGCTTATATGAAAAAAGCTTAGATTTAGATCTGCTTGATGAGCAAGCAAAAAATGCTTTAGGTTATGTGAACCCTAATGAACTTATGGTTGTTCTTGACGTGAAATAGCAGTAGAGATCTCCCTACGTCATACCGCCGCGGCGCTAACACGTAGCGGGATGACGGTTTTTCAAATTGTCGGTAAATCTAAGTCAGTTTAGCTATATTGTCTCTCACACCGCTTAGCTGAACAGACAATGGCGTCAACTTAAGGAAAAATGTCAGCGATAGTGTATAAAATTTCTCTCTAAAATTTTTACCATTAAATTACCCAAAAGCTGCATGACCTTACCCAGAAAAAGTGGAGAGAAAGAAAGGAGTTTTTTCGGGTAAAATAAAATTTTGGAGGATTAGAAATGGTAAGAGAATATACAGCAGAATTCAAATTGGAAGCTGTTAAACTGGCAAATGAACAAAGAAAGGCAGGTCAAACAATTACAAAAATAGCAAAGGATTTAGGAATAAAGGGTGGTTTATTAGGAAAATGGATAAAGAAACACAACGAAAAAAAGTCGGCAGCAGATGCATTTCCAGGTAGAGGTAACATGGCTCCTTACGACAAAGAGAGGTTTGATTTACAAAGCAAGAGTAACAAGGGAAAGAGACATTTAAAAAAAAGCCCTGGCCAGTCAAAAAGAGTAAAATATTTTTTTATAAAAGAGCATAGTAACTGCTATAAAGTACAGGAATTATATAGGATTTTCTGCTAGTGGCTACTATAAGTGGACCACAAGAAAAATAAGCAGTAGAGAATCAGCAAATAAAGAGCTACTCGCAGCTATTCAAAAAATATATCAAGTTTCTAAATGTAGATATGGAGCTCCTAAAATTCATGCTGAATTGAAGGCTTTGGGTAAAAGTTGCAATTTGAAAACGGTGCAAAGTATTATGCAGAAAAATGACATCAGGGCTATACTGAGAAGAAAGTTTAAAATTAAAAAACAACAAACAGATAATAGAGCTGTAGCTCCCAATATACTAGATCAAAACTTTATTGTTGATCAACCAAATAAAGTATGGGATTACTTACATCAAAACCAAGGAGGGATGGCTATATTTGGCAGCAATAATTCTCACGTATGGTAGTTAATGAGTAGTGCAATAAATAAACAATTGGTTATGAACTCTTTATTAATGGCCATTAATAGGCGTAAACCTGTTAAAAATCTACTGCTGCACAGTGACCAAGGTTCACAATATACTGCGCAAGGGTATCAATATCTCTTAGCTGTAAAGAATATAGATGAGTAATAAAGGCTGTTGTTACGACAATTCTGTTGCAGAAAGCTTCTTTAGCTCATTGAAAAGAGAAATACTTATTGATACTTCACAACACTCTGCTCAACAAACTAGAACTGCAATATTTGAATACATAGAAATTTTTTATAACAAACAACGTCACTATTAACTATTGCATTCCAGAACAATTTGATGCATCATTCTTTTTGTAAAAAACATTCCACACTTTCTCTCCACTTTTTCTGGGTAAGGTCAAAGGATCTTATGTCTTAAACCTTATCACCAGGCTTAACAAATAGGTGGCCCAATACTATTAACTTTATGGGTTTATCTTCGTTATTTGCTACTATCCAAACCCCATCGCTCTCATGATCAACAATTTCTATTGGTGCAAATACTACATAATTATTGTCATCAACAATCTTTATTCCAAGAGCACCCTCGTCACTTAAGCTCAGGGCTGAAGAAGGAATTTTATATGCAAATCTTTCGCCTGAAGGTAGTCTTACGTTGGCAGTTAATCCCTGCAAGGATATCATTTTATTATTAGTTACCTTTACCTCTACCCTATAAGACCCAGTTTTAGGCTCAGCAATTTTACTAATAAAACTTACTTCACCTGCCAATTCTTTTCCGTCCAGTAAATTAATTTGAGCTGTGCTGCCTAGCTCTATTTTACTTACTTCATTTTCCGAAACGTATAACACCACAAGAATTTGATCGAAATTAACCACGTCAGCTATTTTTTGCCCAGCATTAACAAAATCCCCTTCGTTTGCATTGATTTTATCAATATAACCATCTATAGGAGATGTGACTGCAGTATTTTCTAAATCCAATTCTAGCCTTTTTAGGTCAGCTTTTGCACTTTGTAACGCAGTAAAAAGCTGCTTCTACTTGTATTTGTGCCCCATAGCCTTTTTTATTCAGTTTGTGAGAGGAATCATACTCAATTTCACGCTGCTTTAATAAAGCTTTGGCTTTCTGAGCTTGCTCAATCCTGTCATAATCTTCTATCTTTAACACTACATCATCTCTTTTTACCTTTTCACCATCAGGTAAATAAATAGCAATAATCTTACCACTTATTTTTGAGACAAGGCTAGCTCTATGTAAGGGATTTACTGTACCAGAAAAATTTAAATATATAGTGCGGTTTTGCGGCGCACATTCTTGAGTTTTTACTGAAAAGCTACTAGTTGCATTATCGCTATGAACCGCCTGATCTTTTTTTAAAAATGCACTGCTGATAAAAAACAGTAGAATAAAAGCAATACTGGAAATGATGATTACTTTGTTTCTCACCTTTAAACAATAGAATTTGTTGACCAATCTTGTTAGAAACAACTGCATAAATTTTCGAATCAGAAATGTAAGTATAATACATGTACCATTGTCACTCCATAAATAGTTTTATATGAGAACAAACACAAGATTTTCCTACAATAAGTAAGTTTTTTATTGCTAAAATGCAATTTTTAATCGAATAAAAATGTAAAATTGCAAACAAAGTTGTGCATAAGACTGGATTTAAAAAAATCTTGAAAAATATACTAAAACTTTTAAATAATAACTTTATATCTAGTGGCTTTGCCTTCTCCAAGACGCTGTAAGTATTTCATCCCTAGCAGTTTCTTTGTAATTGCCTCTACTGTTCTTGGAGGAAATCCTAGAGCTTCTATAGCATCTTTTCTACTAAATTCTTTATCTGCAAGGCTAAGTGCCCATTCCCAGAAGAACAATTGTTTTCTTGATAATAAATATTCAGTATTCTCCCTCTCAAGAATATAATGCGCCTCATTTGCTTGCGTTTTGAGTACATTAAGAAAAAATATTAACCACGGGGAAATATCTTCTTTGCCACTTTTCCAGCTACTTTGTGTTTTATTAAGCGCTAAGTAGTAATCAAGTTTGTTAGTTTCAATTATCTTTTCATGTGATACAATAGATACAAAATCATAACCCTGCTGCAACAGCATTAAATTAGTCATCAATCTACTAGTTCTGCCATTTCCATCTTGAAAAGGGTGTATTGCCAGATACTCAAAAACAAAGTTAGCAACAATAATAAGAGGATGCTTAAATTTATTATTTAAGGACCAGTGATACCAATCAATAAGCTCTTGTACTTCCTTTCTAACAAGGTAAGGTGGTGTGGGATCAAAAATTATACCAACAACTTTTCCATTCTGATCTTTTGCCTCAACTCTATTAGAACTTGCTTTGTATTTTCCTCTATGATACAAATCTTTTTCACTATAAAGTAGCATCTGGTTGTTAATGTGCAATATTGATGACTCACTAATTGGAATATCCGTATAATCATGAAATATTAGTGTAAGCATTTCTAAGTAGCCAGCAATTTCTTGCTCATCTCTATTTTTAAATTTTTTGACACGTAGGTTTTTATATAGATCCTCAACTTCTTTATCGGTTAGACGATTTCCTTCAATACGGTTAGAAGCGCCAGAAGATGTAACAATAACTGAATGAGTTAATCTTTCAATTGTTTGTGGTAGTAGTTTTTTCGTTATCTGCCAGCTATTTTTAACACTATCAACTGCAGTAATTAACTCGTACACTTGTTCAATTACAGGCCCTTCTAGGTTGAGACGTGTACTAAGACGAAAATTCTTCCAGTTCATATTCTTCTCACATGCATATTATGTGAGATAATGTGAGATAATGTGATAAAAGTCAATAGTAAGCTTTATATGCATAGCAGAGCTAACTACAAAAATTATACATTTTCAAGTGATCCTAACCATATCAAAAACTACAGGGCAAAGCTGTTGGAGGAAGGCTTAATTAGTTAAAAATTTCAATCTTATGTAAAATATTGTCTTATTTTGTAATTTTCTTGTTGACTAACGAGACGATATCTACTTTTCAATAAACTCCATTTGCATTTCTTGTATACTACTTTCTATTTGCTCTATTTGTTCTATTAACCTTTCTTCTAAGTCAAGATTACCGCTCAGCCTCGCTTCGGTTCTTTCTTTTCGTAATGCATTTAATTCTTTTAGTAACACTATATTATTCCACACAATTTCTGCAGATTTTCTCTCGTTCAGTTGGCTATTTAGTACACTAGTTTTTTCAAATACATACTTTATAACGTTAAACTGTTTCAATTCTTGTAACAAAGCCTCTTTATCGAGTTTGCTTTTGTTACTTATTACATCAATTACACGCTGTTGTAATCTTTTCATCTCATTAGTAAATTCAAAATGAGAAAATTGCTCAAAAAATATAGGACGGTTCAAAATTTCAGGAAATTCTACGGCTATACGCAAAATTACGGCCTGATTTTGCTCTGCTTCAATTAGCTCTGGAGATTTGTTATGAAGATACTCACCTTTTGTTGCTCCAGTTTTACTATTAAAAATCTGTTTTTTGAAGCTACTTCTTAGTTCACTAGCCTTATTGTAAAAATAATCTCTGTAATACCTTCTAATACTGCTGTTGCTAATAGTATTTACATATTCCATGAACTTGTGCTCAAGAATTGAATATTTTTCCGGAGCAAGTTTTTCATAATTTTGCAAATTGCTATCGATTATGTGATGCCATAAATATTCAGAATGCAGTTTTGTTGAATGGTCAAGAGCAGTCAACACGTCTTCTTTCTTGTATGCCAGTTCGTTACATATATCGTATGGATCTTTATTACTTGGCAAAGTCACAAACTTTAACGTGTATCCAGGCTCTAATATTGGCAGAGCAAGTTCTGCAACTCGAGTAGCAGCATGACGTCCAGCACTATCGCCATCCATACAGATGGAGATTTCTTTAGCAAATCTCCATAGATTTTTTATCTGCTCTGCAGAAATTGCGGTACCAAGCGGAGCAACTGCATTACTAATTCCTGCTTGATGTAGCGCTATAGCGTCCATATATCCTTCAACAACGAGTATGTGCTGTTTTTTACGTATTTCGCTTAAAGCAAAGTTTAATCCGTATAAATTCTCCCTCTTCTTAAAGAGCTGACTCTCTGGACTGTTTAAATATTTCGGCTGTTGCTCAGAACTTAGCACACGTCCGCCAAAACCAATAACTCTCCCTGCAATGCTCTGTATAGGAAATATCAGCCGGTCATAAAAATAATCATGAAAATTTTTGTTTACTAATCCAATATCAATCAAAATTCTGTCTTCAATACCTGAAGAGTTTAAATACTCTTTCAAACCAGAGCTTGGTGCATAACCTATCTTAAATTTATCTATGATTTTAGGTGAAATCTTACGCTGCTTTAAATAATCTACAACACCTTGATTTTTTTGTGCAAACCAATTTGCAGCTAAATCAAGCGCTAAAAATAGTTTATTGTCCTCTTTTGTAATACTAAGATTTTTGGGCAGTTCAACACCTGTAACCGATGCTAATTTTTCCAATGCTTCTTTAAAGCTTAATCCTTCAGTTTGTGAAATAAATTCAAATGCATCACCACTAGCCAAGCAACCAAAACAGTAATATAACCCCTTAGTATTGCTCACCGAAAAAGATGGGGTTTTTTCGTTATGAAATGGACAGAGCCCAACAAAACTATCTCCTCTTTTTATTAATCTGACTTTTTTACCTACTATGTCGGATAATAATAATTTTGATTTTATAATATCTATATGATCCATCTTGTTAAATTAGTAGTAGGATAAAAATTATATAGAATTTATACACATCTGACTCGAAATTTATTTCTATAACTAAAGCAATTTAGATTTACCGACAATGTAGCTATACAAATTCAAGAGCAATCCTGTCATCCAGGTAGCCCACAGAAACAAAAAACTTCCTTGACAAACCTCGCCAGCGCCCTTATCATGAAACTGAAGCTATTTATTTATCTTCTCTGTACAGATTAAATGACAAAAAAACTCAACGTATCTGGCGTCTCATGTTTAATTTTTTGCACTATGCGCACCTTATGTCTTTATCAAATTTCCGGGTTTTGACCTACACAAGCTGAAATACGCTTATAAAGCATTTAAAACATTAAAAAACGCCAACTTAAAAAATGGATAGTGAATAACTAGCTACCCTAGGGTTTCTTTTGCCTTTTTTTCTGTTTAGTAAATTTCTTAACGTTTATAATTTAGATTAGTTGCAGCTTAAAAGCAGCTAAATCGCGGTTATTAAGTGTTTAGAATAAAAAAACGCCATACTTGAAAGTATAATGTAAGTAATTAGCCAACCACGGGGCTTCTTTTGCCTTTTTTTTCGTTTGGTAAATTTCTTAATATTTATACAGAAGGTGTCATTCCAGTGCTTGACACTGGAATCCAGTTCTTATTATACAGCTATCTGGTGTACTTATTTAAAATTAAGTTTTCTGGATCTCAGTGCCAAAGCACTGGGATGACACCCTTCCTGGCGGAGATTATTCTCAAATCACAATGTTCGTACAGTTGTGGAATGAATTGCGGTATGACGTAGGAAAACCTTAGCTATAGCTTTAGAACTCCCAAAAGGTCAGAAGCATTGAATGACTTGACAGAAAGTTCAAACCCATATAAAATGTCCTTATTTCTTATATGTTAGGTATAGTATCAATTGCCTCAGATCATGCTGGTTATGAATTAAAATCAGAAATAAAACCTTACCTGGAAGCCCTAGGTTACAGAGTAGTAGATCAAGGCTGCACTGCTAAGCAAAAGTGTGTAGATTACCCAAACTATGCTGTTAAAGTTGTAGAAGATATAACAAGCAAAAAAGCAAATTATGGGATATTAATTTGTGGTACAGGTTTGGGCATGAGTACTGTGGCAAATCGTTTTGAAGGAATCTACGCTGCTTTATGTAACAGTGTTGAGATCGCAAAATTAGCTCGCGAGCATGGCAACGCAAATGTACTGTGTCTTGGTGCAGGGTTTACTGCGAGTGGATTAGCAAAAGACATAGTCAAACAATTCCTCGAAACAGAATTTTCAAAAGAAAGCAGACATAAAAAACGCCTTGATAAACTCAGCAATATAACCTCTAAGAAAAAAAAAACAAAAACTTATAACGAAGATGAAATATCAAAATTCGCTAAAATGGCAGGCCAGTGGTGGGATGAGAACGGCAAATTCAAACCATTGCACATGATGAATCCTGTTAGAGTATCTTACATTATTGAGAAAATAAAAGAGTTAAAAAAATGCAATTTAAAAGAATTATCATTGCTTGATGTCGGGTGTGGTGGTGGCATTTTGTCAGAGTCAATGGCACGCGTTGGCATTAACGTTGTGGGAATAGATGTATGTGAAGAAAACATAAAAGTAGCGCATTCACATGCAAAAAAAGTAGGGTTAAATATAGAATATATACACACCAGCATTGAAGAGCTAAGCAATGACAAGAAGTACGACGTGGTTCTGTTGATGGAAGTAGTTGAACATGTGGATAATTTAGAGCTTTTCATGAAAAAAGCGATAGAACTGCTAAAACCGGAGGGGTTAATCTTTATATCCACAATAAATAGAACTATCAAATCCTTCTGCCTTGCAATAATTGGTGCAGAGTACATATTAAATTGGCTGCCAAAAGGTACACATAACTGGAATAAATTTCTCAAGCCGTCAGAAATTGCAAATCACTTAAGAGAAAATAATGTAACGCTGCAAAACATGGCTGGCATGGAGTACAACGTAATAAAGCGTGAGTGGAATCTAACTAAAGGCGTGGATGTTAATTATATACTTTGCGGTTTGTTAGATTTAACTCTATAAAAGCACCATTTTCACTTCCAATACTTTGAAGGATCTTGGCCAGCTTTTATACAGTAGCCTTTATTAGTTAGCGCCCAACCGGAACGACAAGCATAACCTGTACCTACACGTTCATATCCAGGAGCAGCAACACACTTTCCATTCTCCAAGGTTTGACCTTTAAAAAGACAACAAACTTCTTTTTCTGTTACCTTTGTTACAATTTGAGGAGCACCAAAAAACACAGCAACAAACATACCCAGTGCGAAAAGTGCAGGCCAAGGCATTCTGCCAAATATTGCAAGTAAGCTTGAACCAATTATTACCACTGTAATCATTGGTCCACCTATTCCATGAACGTAACCTATTACATTACACATTACATCTGTTGCTCCATCAGCGTGTGCATCAAATGCATAGAAAACTATAAATAGAATTACAAGAAAATTTCTCATTGTTCTTTCAATAATCATGCCTGATTGTTTCTTATTTTAATAAAATTTCAGTAAATAGCTTTTTTCAAAAATTATGCTTAACCCAATCAATATTTATTTATTACTGCCTTTTTAATACTATAATTAACTCAGTTGATTTTTATCAAAATGCTAAACCATGGAACAATTCGAGAACTTTTACATCACCACGCCAGTATATTACGTAAACGATAAGCCGCATATTGGTCATGCATACACTTCTCTCTTGTGTGACGTGGTGGCAAGGTTCATGAAACTAGCTGGGAAAAATGTCAAATTTACCACCGGTACAGATGAACATGGACAAAAAATAGAAAAAGCAGCTAAAGCAAAGGAAATGCAGCCAAAAGAATTTACAGATGATGTGAGCGTTTCATTTAAAGAATTGGCTAAGTTCATGAATTTTGAGTATGACGATTTTATTCGCACTACGGAGGAACGTCACAAAAAAGCAGTTATAGCTTTATGGAATAGACTTGAAGAGAGAGGGCAAATATATTTGGATTCCTATTCGGGTTGGTATTCAGTTCGTGATGAAGCATTTTATCAGGAATCAGAGCTGATAGATGGCAAAGCACCAACAGGCGCAGAAGTTCAGTGGATAAAAGAAGAGAGCTACTTTTTTCGCTTGTCAAACTGGCAAGACAAATTACTGGAACTCTATAAAAATCAGCCAAGTTTTATCTTTCCTGAGAGCAGAAGAAATGAAGTGATATCGTTTGTAAGATCAGGGCTCATTGACCTCTCAATCTCTCGCACTAGTTTTAACTGGGGAATAAAAGTACCAGGTAATGACAAACACGTAATCTATGTCTGGATAGATGCATTAACCAATTATCTTACATCAATAGGTTTACCTAGTACTGAAGGTGAGGAATATAAGAGGTTTTGGGCAGAACCAGAAACACAGATTCCAGTGTCAAGCACTGGAATGACACCAAACCAAGGGAAAACGCAGATTCCAGTGTCAAGCGCTGCAAACCTAGCTGACAACTCTTTCAACGTTCATGTAATCGGTAAAGACATATTGCGCTTTCATGCTGTATATTGGCCAGCGATTCTCCTTGCAGCAGACCTACCACTGCCAAAACAAATTGCAGTTCATGGTTGGTGGTTGAACGAGGGAGAGAAAATATCCAAGTCCCTTGGTAATGTCATAGATCCAATTGGCCTCGCTCAAGAGTTTGGTGTTGATCAGCTACGCTATTTTCTCCTCAGGGAAGCAAGCTTCGGCCAAGATGGCAACTTTAGTAAGAAAAATATGATCAGCCGGATAAATTCAGAACTGGCAAACAACATAGGCAATTTAGTGCAAAGAACAATTTCATTTTTACACAAGCAATGTTCTGGAATTGTACCAACAATCGATCAAAGCCTACTTAAAGGTGAAGAAAGTCTTCCAGGTTGCAAAGCTATACTCGATCAAGTGATGAATCACCTATCAAAGTATGAATTTAACCATATCATACTTCTAATCATCAACATCTCTTCTGAAGCAAATGCCTACATAGACAAAAGTGCACCCTGGACACTAAGCAAAACTGACAGAGAGCGCATGAATTTAGTAATTTACAAGTTACTGGAATATATCAGGATAATAGGCATTTTATTGCAGCCAATCGTTCCCAAGTCAGCAGAGATGATACTAAATCAACTGCAAATTCCGAAAGAACAACGAGATTTAAAATCTTTGTGCGACGCGTGCGTAAGTTCAGGCATAACATTGCCTAAACCTACGCCGGTTTTTTTGAGGGTTGATGCTAAAGAGGAGAAATAGTGTAAAAACTATTTCTCCTGGATGGGATTATCTTTAGTTAACGACGGTGCACACCGCTGTCTACATATTCAAGTTAGGTGGCAAGTGCCTTAGTTACTTTAGCACAATATGGTTTAGTAACATCAGCACCTATCACTACTACTTCAGTCATTGCCGACTTAACCTTTCCTAGGCTCCATGCAAACCAGCCTTGACCATTTTCTTCTTTAGTTGGCTGACTTTCTGGGCTAGAAATCTCAGTACCTTTTTCATCACCAGATTCTGCATCATAAAATACATCCTGATCCTCAGAAAGACTCATTAAATAACTTTTAGCAGCATCAACATTTAAATGATCAGGTTGCTTAGGAACGTTATCAATATTCATCTGATTTTCCTGGCTAGGAGTCTCAGTTTTTAAATTTTCTTGTGTAGCCACATTCTTTTTTTCATCAGTTTGCTCTCTTAAAAATTGCCTTACCATCTTCTGTTTTTCTCTAAACAAAAAATCAAATAATATTGGAGAAAGCTCTAGCTTTGCCCCCTCTGGAATAACAATACCATTACCTTGAGATTCACTTGAAAGTTGACTAGCACCACTTGCTTGATCTGCCTTATTACCAAACATCAAGTTTTTAACACTATTCCAGTATGGTGAAAATTTTTCTGAGACCCATGAAAATTCTATTTTAGTTGATGGCATAGTATCATAAACATTTTTTAATTTATTTCCAACACTACTAATTGTCCCTTTTGCTGACTCAATTGATGTATCACAAGTGTTTTTCAAGCTGCTTCCAAAGCTATTAAGTGCACTTTTTACTGGTTCAAATGACGTACCATAAACATCTTTTAAGCCATCTTTAACAATACGAGTTACACGACCACTAATAAATGCTTCTTTTGTAGAAGTAAATGCTTTTTCAGATGCTGTTTTGATATCCTTTGCAAACTCAGCTGATGGCATAGTATCATAAATATTTTTTAATTTATTTCCAACACTATTAAATTTCCCTTTTGCTTGTGAAATAATGGCTTGCTCTTGAGTTTGTACTTCGAAATCTCTCTTAGTAAGCTGCTGGTTTATGCTATCAAATTCTACCGCATTACCTGGCTGAGAAGCATTAATCCTTCTGGTTGCAGCCAACTCATTTTTCATTCTAAAAATCTCCCGATCTTTCTCAGAAATAGTTTTATCTTTATCTTCTATCTCTTTTGCTTGATTAGCCAGTTGAGTATTTTTTTCGGATATTTCTTTTACTTTCTCAGAAATTATTTTACCTTTAGCTTCTACTTTTTTCATCAGAAAGCTGAGCTTCCTTCTCAGAAATAGTTTTGTTCTTACTAACTGCTGCATACGAAAGTGCAATAGCTACAGCAGAAAATACAGCACCACCAATAATAAATGGAAGGCCAACACTTAATGCTGCAACTGGAGCTAAGAAACCAATATAAGGAGCTGCAGCAAACACTCCAGATGCTAATAAAGTTAAAGCAGCCAGAGTTCCAGCTATATAATAGGGTACATTGTTTTTATTCATCATCTCACGTATTATAAAATATAATACCATATATAAAAGGATTTTTAAGAAATTGTCAAGCTATCTTTACATAAAAAAAATAATCAATGAACTTGGGAACAAGAAGATTGCTGCCAAGCTATGAACTATGCCTTTCCGTGTAATCTTTGAATGCACCTCTGTTAGAGTCAAAATATAGCTTCACACTGCCAATTGGTCCATTTCTCTGCTTTGCAATAATGAGCTCTGCAATGTTTCTAATTTTTTCCATTTTCTCTTGCCATTCCCGATGTTTATTGTTTCCTTCATTTGGCTGTTTTCTTAGTTCATAATACTCTTCTCTATAGAGAAACATTACTATATCTGCGTCTTGCTCTATGCTCCCTGAATCACGTAAATCAGAAAGTTGTGGTTTTTTATCATCCCTCTGCTCAACAGAACGAGAGAGCTGAGATAGTGCAACAATGGGAATATTTAGCTCCTTTGCAATTGCTTTCAAACCCTGCGTCACTTCCGAGATTTCTTGCACTCTATTTTCATTACTCCTTTTTGTTGTTCCTCTGATTAGCTGCAAATAATCAATGAATACCACTTCTACATTATATAATTGATACAGCAAGCGTATTCTGGTGCGAAGGGCACTAATTGATAGCGCAGGGGTGTCATCTATGATGAAAGGCAGTTCAGATAATTCTGTACTAGTATTGATAAATTCATGCAATTCAAAATCACTAATTCTCCCGGTTAATGCCTTATAATAACTAATCCCTGAATCTATAGTGATCAGCCTTGCAGTTAATTGCTCTGCTGACATTTCAAGTGAGAAAAACGCTACATAGTGTTGTTTATCTGCTCTTTTTTGCAACATCTTACAAGCATTAAGTGCAATGTTTAGCGCCAATGCTGTTTTACCCATAGAAGGCCTTGCAGCTAAAATTAATAAATCAGATTTTTGTAGACCACCAAGAAGCTGATTTAGATCTTGAAGTCCGGTTGTAACGCCTAGCGCTTCTGGATTATTTTTCAGTGTGCTGATCTTCTCAACTACATCTTTAATTGAACTTGCAAGTTTTATATATGTTTTCTCACCTTGTTTTTTTACTGCCAAATTGAACAATTTTGTCATTGCTTGTTCAATTTGCGCCTGTGCAGGATTTTCAATATCGTAGTTGTAGCTATCACCAACTATTTCTTGCCCGAGCTTAATTAAACATCTCCTTAAGTAAGTATCACGGATTATTCTAGTCAAACTATAAATATCAAGTGCAATACTTGCCTTCGCTGCAAGCTTTGCTAAGTACTCTACCCCGCCACACTCGGTAAACGCTTGGTCGTTCTCAAAAAACATTTTGAGGCTCAGTTCATTGGCAACTATACCGTGTTTCCTGGTTTTAGATATTTGCGTAAAAATACTTTGATGCAGTGGATCATAGAAATTTTCTGCTGTAATTGTGTCTTCAACTGCATCACAGATTCTATTATCACGAATCATTGCACCAATAAGCATCTGTTCAGCTTCTAAATTATGCGGTAATTTACATATTTCCTTATCTACACTTCTTGAACTGAGGAGATTGGCTAATTCATTCATTTTAAGTTTTGAGAGTAACTGTTGATTATTGTAGAATATTTAGTCCTCATTTGAAAGATGTAAAGGCAAAAAAATTTGACTAATTCCGTGTTGCCTATAGCATTAAAACTTAATGCCCCTGTGGTGGAATGGTAGACACGGCAGACTCAAAATCTGTTGCTTGCAAAAGCATGCTGGTTCAAGTCCGGCCAGGGGCACGTTAAATATTGGAAAGTATATATATGTTACATAAATTTTTTAATCGTTTATTTTCTATTTTTTCTTCTATAAATGTTATTCAAAAGGTAAAGAAAGATGAAAATGGGATATGTTATGTAACGGGCCTCAGGCGCTATATATCAGTATTGCTTGATTTGATTATTATCGTTTTGTTCTTGCAGTTTTGCAGCCAAGCCTTAAATCAGCTCTTTATGAACTCAGAGGATAGCAAAATATTAAGTCAAATTGCTGCAAAATCCCCAATGCAAGCACCACTGTCTGCGGAAGAAAAGACAACGCAGAGTAGACTTATAAAATTACTAATCCTAAATCAAATAGTCCAGTTTATTATGCTCTTTTGCTATGTAATATATATGTGGGTAAAGTTTGCTACTACACCTGGAAAACTATTATTTGGGCTTAGAGTTGTGGATGCACAAACTTTCGAAAAGATGACCCTAAAACAAGCAACAAAGAGATTTTTTTCCTTTATATTGTCAGTTGCACCATTGTTCTTGGGCTTTTTATGGTCAAATTTCAACAAACGCTGTCAAACTTGGCACGATAAGATCGCAGGCACAGTGGTTGTCACGAGTAAAAGCCTTAGAAGGCAGAGCTAAAAACTACTTGACACCCTTCGCCAGCCCCTTTATCATGATACTGAAGGTATTCATTTATCTTCAATCTGTGCAGATTAAACGACAACAGTATTACGTATTGGCGTCTTATTTTTAATTTTTTGCACTATGTGCATGCACTGGGATGACACCTCTGGGCACTGCCGTCGTAAAGGAACCAGTGTCAGCTACTCGTATGACAAAGGAGGACAGTGTCTCAGCTACTTTCATGACACCATTTGCTGTCTTTAAAAATGAATGTTCTTACAATTGTGCGTCATGCGCTTTATTAAATATTTTACTTAAAAATCTAATTTCTTATTATACAAGAGATAAGCAATTCATTGATGATGAAAAATTACAAAAAGGGGCATAGAAAGCGCCTAAGGGAGAAAATTATTTTAGATAATGGACAATCATTACTTGATTATGAGGTTTTAGAGCACATTTTATATTCAGCATACAGTAGAATTGATGTAAAGCCGATAGCAAAGAGTTTGATAGAAAATTTTGGCAGTTTGAATAAAGTTTTTAATGCTGACCTGGAAGCGCTGCAAAACGTTGATGATGTCAGCAATGCAGCGATATCTGCCATCTTTTGTGTAAAACAAGCCTTTGTTCGTTCTGCAAGAGAAGAAATAAAAAACCTGCCTGTAATCGATAACTGGGAAAAATTGCTTGATTATTTAAGAATAAGTATAGGAAGCCTCAATAAGGAAAATTTTCGTGTCATCTATATGAATAAAAAGTATCGTCTAATAGCGGAAGACCTGCAAAATATTGGTACAGTAGATCAAACTTCTCTTTATGTCAGAGAGATCATCAAGCGCGCACTTTTGATTGGTTCAACATCCATTGTAATATCTCACAATCATCCAAGCGGAGATACACAACCTTCAAATAGCGATATATCTCTCACTAGACAACTAGCAGAAGCTTGCCAAAGTATAGGAATAGAATTAATAGACCACATTATTATTACATTCAGTAGCTATTTTAGTTTCAAGGAAAATAGGTTGTTGTGAAAGCCTTTATAGCTACAGTAACTTAGATTTACCGACAATCGTCATTCCGCTACGTGTTAGCGGCTAAGAGATACCGTGACGGGATGACGTAGGGGTTGCCGAGAACTTGTCATTCCAGTGCTTGACACTGGAATCCAGTTTTCTTTACAAATTCACCAAAAGTGCTTCATTCTATAACGCAAAACCCATACTCACCAAACCCAATGCATTACTTGCAATTAAGTTTCCTGGATCCAAGTAGTCAGGGCACTGGGATGACACCGTCATAAAGGAACCAGTGTCAGCTACTTTCATGACACCCTTCTGGTAGGCCCAAATCGCAATGTTCGTACAGTTGTGGAATGAATCGCGGTATGACGGTTCGCGGTGGTATGACGTAGTAGCTATTTCTTGCAATCAAGTTTCGTTAAAAGTCAGATTGAATGGTTAAATCTTCCACCCAAATAACCACGCACTCTACTTGCTTGTTTGGATATATTTCTTGTACTAAGGTTTTATAGATTAACATCTGTTTTTTTATTTCATTTAATAAGGAAACAGAAACGTTACGGTGTGACTTGTAGTCAATTATGATTGCTTTATCTTGCGTTATGCATAGCCTATCTAGTCGTACTAATACTGGTTCGCCATCGATTATTCCACTCAGTGTAATCTCTGATTTGCCTCCTAAGTCAAACAAATAGCCATATTTTTCATTAAAGGCCAATATTTTACTGTAAATTTCATCCTTATCTTCACTGGTGTTGATGTTATCAAGGTATTTTCTGACCCAATTTTTTCTCCTTTCTTTTTCTATCTTGGGCATATACTGCAATATGCTGTGAATTATTAGGCCTCTTGCATAACCATCTGTCATCCCAGTGCTCTTTTTTTTGTCATTCAAGTAGCTAGACACTGGCTTTTTTTCTCTAGGTTCCAGCGTTACGTGCTGGAATGACATTGATAGGTTTGGCGGAAGAGAAATGACCGGAACGTCAAAGTAATCACGTTTTTTATAAATGTAAGGATAGTTTGCGTTCACACATAGCACTTCAACTTTTTCTTTAAATATTGGCTGTAAGCATGCTTGTTTCTTTTCATATGATGTTCCATACTGAGTGATTAAATCATACCAAGAGCCCTTTTGCACTGTCTCTTTGCTTAAGATGTATAACTCATCTTCAGCACGCGTGAGTGCTACGTATAATAAACGCAAATATTCATTATAATCCTCTAGTTTTTTCTCTCTTTTTACTTGATCACAATAAGCATTGTTGTTTTTTCCACACCAAAATGGCACTTCCATTCCATCAAAGATGATACTTTCATTGCTTCTTGGCACCGTATTTGTATCAACCAAAAATACTATGGGAGCTTGCAGACCTTTTGATTTGTGAATCGTCATTATTCGCACAGCATTGCGTTCTGATTGCATATCATTCTTAATCTCCGGATTATTCTTCTTGATCCATTGAACAAACGCTTGAAGAGATGGGTTTTCAAATTGCAACACAAGGTTCATAAATTCGTCTAGAACCTCAAAGCACTCAAGACCTAGCCTTGCAGCAAATTTCTTCTTACCTGTGCGCAATATATGTGTAAATAGTGCAAGAGGAGACTCTATGCAAGATAAGTTAATGAGATAGTTTAATTCACTATAGATAACCACAGAATAATCCTGAATTCTTTCCCATAGTGAATGCTCTTTACGGTCGTATGCAATGTTAAATAAATCATCCTCGGTGAAATTAAATAGCGGTGATTTTAAAGCATTTGCAAGAGCTAAATCATTTGCCTGGAGGAGTAAAAATTCGGCCAAAGCTATTAAGTCCTGCACGGCTATATAGTCCATAATTCTAAAATAATCCCGGCCTACAACTGGCACATTTGCTTTTTTAAGTTCGCTTATTATGTAATCAACTAACACGTTTCGTTGTCGCACCAAAATCATAATGTCTCTTGGCTCTATATGGCGATCTTTAGCGACTAAAATCCGCCCTTCGTTTAACCAATTGTGAATTCTGTTAGCTATTGTTTGAGCAAGTAATCGATCTGCTATTGTATAACCTTCCTTGCATGTCAGAGGAATTTGTAAAGCTCGCTGTTCTTTCTCTTTGCGCCTTGGTAACGCTGGCCAAATTTCAATATATCCTTGGTCATTTTCTCTATGTGGAACATGTTTTATTTCATTATCATTAAAAGATATTTCTGCGCGGAAGTTATTAAATATTCTATCTACAAGCATCAAAACTTCTGGAGTTGAGCGAAATGACTTTTCAAGTTGGCATGATATCCAATCTCTACCACCAGTTTTCGTATGAAAGTATTGTTGCATATAGTTGAATAGATGGGGATTTGCTCCTTGAAATCTGTATATTGATTGTTTTACGTCACCAACTACAAATAAGGTTCGCTTTTCATCATTACCGGCAAAAAATTCATCGCAGAGATTTGTTATAATTTTCCACTGGCTGATGCTATTGTCTTGTGCCTCATCAACAAGGATGTGATCTATTTTTTGATCCAAGTTAAACAATATCCAATCTTTATAGTTTGGATTGCTGAGAAGATTTGTTGCTAAGCCAATTATATCATTGTAGTCAAGCAGTGCATTTTTTGATTTTTCGCTACTGTATAGATCAACATATACTTTAAATATACCAAGTAAGCTACTGGTTCTCTTGAATATTTGATAAGAGTTCATGTCTCTTATATGGGTAAATACTACATTCTGAACGCTCTCTATTATTTGCTCTGCATCTTTGAATTTCTCCAAAATACTTTTTGTTGCAATGGATGATATGCTCTTTTTTTCGTGCGATTCTGATTTTAGAAATACCTTGGCTAGGTTTTCTATTTTGGTGTCATTCCACTTTATTCCGGTGTCATCCGAGTAGCTGACACTGGTTCTTTTTTTCTGGATCCCAGCTGGGATGACAGTAGAATAAAGTATTTCACTATAACTCTGATCTCTTTTACTGCCTTCACTTAATATCTCGGCTAGTCTTCCCACGTGCTCAATTGTTTCACTCTGTAAGTCATGAATTCCATCTGGGGCGCTCAATTTATCTTTGATATATTTCGAATCATTTGCTGACATCGATCTTTTTACACATAAAGTATAAAGCAAATCGCGTAGTTTATTTTCATCAATTTCAGTTGCAATAAGGTTGATATCATCCTGCACAGTTTCGTTATGAAGCACTTTATTGAATATGATGGAATGTAATTCTTTACATTCACTCAGCGTGCAATTTGGAGCAATGCCAGCTTCTATGGGAAAGCTGGAAATTAATTTGTAACAGAAAGCGTGTATGGTTTGTATAGTTAGACCAAGATTTTCCAGTTCAGAGAAAAGCCTTCTTGCTCTTGTTAAATAATCTTTATTTTTTCTGGATCCCAGTGTCACGCACTGGGATGACAAGTAGGGGTACATCGGAAAGAAATCTAGTTGTTCCAGATCCATTATTAATTCACTATCTGAACATATTGCCCACTTACTGAGTATGCTGTGAATGCGATTCTCCATCTCGTTTGCTGCAGCATTGGTGAATGTTAAGCAAAGAATATTTCTTTTGTTTTCTAATAAAAGTCTCAATACTCTGTCTATTAAGATTTTTGTTTTGCCTGTACCAGCGGACGCATTTACCCACACAGAGAAATTAGGATTTATGGCATTTGATCTCATCAGAAGTGCGAGAACCTTATAAAAGTTGACTAGAATAGCATTATACATATAATGTAAAAATAGTGTTAGTGAAGATATATAATGAAAAGTTTTTGTGTAAAGGCGCCTGCAAAAATCAATCTTTTTTTGCATGTTGTAGACAAAAAAGAAACAGGGTATCACTTGATTGAAGGTTTATTTGTCTTTGCTAATCTCTCTAATTTTTTGGAAATAAAAGTAGGTGAGAAGGATTCTAGATACGATAACTCTACAGTTGAATTTATAAACTCCGAGTCTAGAATAAATAACCAGTATAACACTGTAATGAAAGCGGTTAATCTGCTGCTTAGGCATGCTCCTGTACGCACTAAAGTCACTGTAAAGGTTGTAAAAAACATACCAATTGCTGCAGGACTTGGTAGCGGATCCTCAGATGCTGGAGCTGTGGTACGTACGCTAGGGAAGCTGTGGGAGATTGATAGGACGATTTTAAATGAAATAGCCTTAAACGTTGGTGCTGATGTTCCCGCAAGCGTAGATAGCAAGCCAGTTTTTGTTAGAGGTATTGGCGAAGAATTATGCCACATTAAAAAATTCTCTTTACCTACAAATGTGGTGCTTGTGAAACCGAAAAAAAGGTTTTTGAGTACACCAGAGGTATTTTCCAAACATGAAGGAAAATTTTCTGAGCCAATTAAATGGAGCGATGACGCTGAAAAGGATTTGTTGAAGCTTCTTAAAGAGACGAGAAACGATCTTCAAGAAATAGCAATAAGCTTTGTACCTGAAATTAAGGATGTGATATCAACACTTGAGTCACAAGAAGGCTCTATACTTTCTCGCATGTCAGGCAGTGGTGTATCATGTTTTGGAATATTCGATAGTGAGGAAAATGCAAAAGCTGCTGCAGTTAATATCGGAAAAAAGCAACCAGAATGGTGGGTATGTGACACTCAATTAATAGTTTGACTTATGCCCTTAATTTCCGAGAATAAAAATCTTATAAATGGTTACAGGGAAGGAAAATTTTTGGTGAATAATAGAGAATATTGCGGCTCAATTATAATTTTTCCTGAAAAGGTGATTAAATTGAAAGAAAGTGATATAAATAGCAAGGAACATTTTAAATCTTTTTTAACAGAGGAAATAGAAATTTTGATAATAGGTACTGGTAAAACACGCAATATACTAAGTTCTTCAGTGAAGTCCTATCTTATGGAACAAAAAGGTTTAAATTTTGAATTTATGACAACAGGTTCTGCATGCAGAACCCATAACGTTTTAATATCCGAAGATAGATTTGTTGTCAGTTATCTAATAGCCATATAGCATGCTTACCCAGGACTTTTTCATCAATAGTCTAGTTGCAGTAGTTGTAATTAGCCTAGTAACAGGCGCTTTAGGATCGTTTATGATATGGCAAAGGTTATCTTATCTTGGTGATAGTTTGTCCCATTCTTCGTTGCTTGGTGTTGCACTTGCTTTAATCTTTAAGATTAGCCCATCGCTTAGCATAATGCTCATTGCAATTACATTTGCTATACTACTTTCTCTTAATTTTAACAGATTATATTCTGCTGATACGATATTGAACATTGTTACCAATGTAGTTTTATCATCGAGTTTAATACTTATGTCTTTTCTTCCATCTGGCAATAATAGTATTATTAGCTCACTGTTTGGTGATATATTAACGCTCGATCAAAGTGATATAGTATTGATTTTTTTAACCTCTGCAGTAGTTACTTTGATATTAATATTTAGATGGCGTTATTGGTTAATGATTTCAATTAATCAAGATTTAGCAGTAGTTGAAAAAATTAATGTTACCTTTGTTAGACTAGAATTTTTAATCACTCTTGCTATATTTATAGCAATTGCTGCCCAACTAATAGGAATATTACTCATTGCTGCATTTTTGCTAATACCAGCAGCATCTGCAAGGCTCATTTCGAAAACTCCAATGCAGATGATTATTGTTGCAACAGTTTTTTCTGTGATCTCTGGGATATCAGGTCTCATGTTATCTGCAAGTTTTGATTTGTTAACTGGACCTGCAATTATACTTGTTGCAGCGGTATATTTAATTATCGCTTATTTTATAAGGCTAGTATTAAGCAGGTTGGCTTAATTTTGATCTCGAATGTTAATAATTTTGTAATATACTCATTATAAAACATCACTATCTTAGCACAAAATAGTTTTTGCTATACTATTATTTATATGCTAATGATAAGTTGTTAATTTTATGGAGTAAGCAATATGAGCGAAGAAGGATTTTTTTCCAAATATATATCTCAACCTGTGAAAAAATTTTATAATTATATTACAGGAAAAACAGAAGAGTCAGATGATGTAGCAGGTGATGTGCATAATATTGCACAAGGAGACTCAGAGTCTTTGGATACTCATGTACAGTCAAATGAGAATGATATCATATAGATAGCATGAGGGTCACACCATCCAAAGTTAAAAAATTCCTAGAGAAACCTGATGCTTTACGTGGTGTGTTAATTCATGGAAGTGATAACAGTAGGGTTGATTTTTATGTACAAGAAATAATTGCTAATTTGGGTGAGTATTCAGTTCAGGTGATGGATTTTGCAATAGTGAATAAGTCACCCAGTTTACTGTTTTCTGAATTGGCAAACGTTTCGATGTTTACCAGCAAAAAATTAATTAAGCTGATAAATGTGAGTGGAGGTATATCCAAAGAGTTAAAAAACGTATTGGATTATAACGCAAGTGGTCACTATGTAATGATGGTAGCAAGTGATCTTCCATATAATTCTGCGACTAAAAGTTATATGGAGAGTTCAAAAATTTTTGGTGTGATTGCTTGCTATAAGGACAGCAACAGCAATCTTTATGACATTATATCAAGTTACTTAAAACAAAATGATATAAAATGCACAAATGAGATAATCTACCATTTGCAATCTTACTTTAATCATAGCAAGCTGCCTATATGTTCAGAACTTGAGAAGTTAGTTTTATACTTAGGGGAGAGAAAAGACCTAAAACTTACTGATATAGAATTATGCTTTTCAACTTCCGGCAACGACTATGCTACACTTGATGATTTATGTTCTGCCATAGCAAGTAAAGATATGTTGCGCTTCATTAGAATTTCTGATGCATTGGTATCGCAAGAAAATTTTTCACCGATAGCGCTAATTCGCATTATATCAAATTATTTCCTACGCCTTGAAAACGTTTTGCTGTCAGTGCAAGGTGGAATGAGTGAGCAGGCTGCGATTGATCAGCTAAGCCCTCCATTGTTTTTTAAACAATTGCAGAGTTTTAAATCTCATTTGAAAAGTTTGCAACTTTCAGAACTTAAGAAGATCTTGGAAAAATTGATAAGCTTAGAAGTTACCTGTAAAAAAACTGATTTAGATCATAAAATGATTTTTCAACATGCACTGACGGGTAGCTGACTACTCGGATCCAGCCTTTCTTATAATTTCATCAAAATGTTGTATTTTAACATAAAATAGCTGCTTTTATGCCTACCAAAATTCATTCTTTAGTGTGTGTCTCACAAGTATTCTTTGCTAATAGGATATTTTCGAATATAATTGAATATAACTAGATAAAAATACAGATATGTTTGACATTTCAAAAATTGTAATAACACCTGAAATGTTAAAATTAGTTGCTGAAATTGATGAATTTAAAGGAGCATGGCAATTGTTTGGTAATTTAGCTCCAGAACGTTTACAAATGCTCAAGAAAATTGCAACAATTGAAAGTATTGGTTCTTCTACTCGTATTGAAGGGGCAAGATTATCAGACCGTGAAGTTGAGCAATTACTATCCAAACTTGATACACGCTCATTTCGTTCTCTAGATGAACGAGAAATAGCCGGATATGCGTATGTGTGTGAAGAAGTATTTCAAAACTTTAACAAGATGCCATTTACAGAAAACACTATAAAACAGTTTCACATCTGGCTTTTACAATTTTCATATAAAGATCAAAGGCACATGGGAGAATATAAAAAATTCCCCAATCATGTTGAAGCGTTTGATGAATCTGGAAAAAGCTTGGGCATAGTTTTTGAAACAGCCTCTCCATTTGAGACAGCAACACAAATGCAAGAACTTATTTATTGGACTAGCCAGCAATTAGAGGTGAAATCGTTACACCCTCTATTAATTATTGGCATTTTTATAGTTACTTTTTTAGCTATTCATCCCTTCCAGGATGGAAATGGCAGATTATCACGCATTCTCACAACTTTCTTGTTACTAAAGTTAGGGTATATCTATGTACCTTACAGTTCCCTTGAAAGTAATAAGGAGAGTTACTACTTAGCTTTGCGTCGTACTCAACAATCCTTGAAGACGAGCAGCAATGATTTTAATCCATGGCTTATGTTCTTTTTAAGGTCACTACAAAAGCAAAAATTTTATCTTGAACAAAAGGTGTCACATGAAAAAGTGTTAAATCTCTATTTACCACCACTTTCTGCTGAAATACTAGCACTACTCAGCAAACATGGACGTCTTACAATTAAGGATTTGGAAAATATTACTAAAGCAAACTGCAATACCTTAAAGAAGCACGTATCTAATCTCGTAAAGAGTAATCACATTACTCAGCATGGAAAAGGCAGAGCAACCTGGTATGTAATATAGAGCTCAATAGGATATGTATTCATTTTGAATTGTTAAATTATTCAGCTATAGAATATAGATCACAGCTGTACAAACATTGTAGTTTGAGCCCACTAGATCCCAGTGCCCTATTCTTGTCATCCCAGTGCCTTCTCCTGTCATCCCAGTGCCCAGACACTGGGATCCAGAAAAGTTTGCTTGTAAGCAAGCAAACTAGCATAGAAAGTGGTTACAACGTTTTCGATGAGATTGCAGAAAGGCTAGATTCCAGACTGGAATGACATCGTTCACTATGTACCATATTGCAATAGTTGTGGTCAAGGCACTGGGATCTGAAATTGCAGTGTTCGTACAGCTATAGAATATAGATCAGAAGTGACAGAGCTTAAAAAAAGGCCTAACATTCTTAATAAACGTAAAAAGCTTTATGAAAATCAGAGTTGGAGTAATAGGCTGCTTAGGCAGAATGGGCAAAAAAATACTCAATGAATTAATTACAAATACCAAAGTGGAAATAGCAGGTGCTGTTGCCCGTTCAGGTAGTAAGTACATAGATTCAGATATTGGACCAATTATAGCCAATCTAGGAATTAAAGTTACAAGTTCTATTAGTGGCATATTTGAGTCATCTGACGTTGTAATAGATTTTACAACTAAAGAATGTATGTTAGACTGCCTTAAAGCAGCTGTAAAATTTAAAACACCGCTGGTTAGTGGCACAACTGGAATAGAAGGTGTCGATTTGAAAGAATATGCTGCTGAAGTTCCAATATTATGGTCAGCAAATATGAGTGTTGGGGTTAATGTGTTGCTGAAATTGGTAAAAAAAGCTGCTGAGCTTTTAGGTAATGAATATGACGTTGAGATTTGGGAAATGCATCATAACTTAAAAAAGGATTCACCATCTGGAACAGCTATAGAACTTGGCAAAACAATTGCTAACGCTTCAAAAGTGGATTTTCAGTCCAATCAATATTTACATAGTGGTTCAAACATAAGGAAAAAGGGGGGAATAGGTTTTGCAGTATCTCGTGGAGGTGGAGTAATAGGAGATCACAGCGTGATGTTTGTTAATTCTGATGAACGGATAGAACTAAACCACAAAGCAATTGATCGCACAACATTTGCTAGAGGAGCTGTTCAAGCAGCAGTATGGCTATACGAAAATAAAAGAGAAATTCCGGGGCTCTATTCAATGCAGGATGTGATATGAGCAATACACGTGCCTCTGTTAAAGATTTAAATCTCTGGTACGGCTCTAAGCAAGTTTTATTCGATATAAATTTGAATATTTATAAAAGAAAAGTTACTACTTTTATCGGACCATCCGGGTGCGGTAAATCAACATTTTTGCGTTGTTTTAATCGTATGAATGACTATGTACCAGGTTGCAAAACTGTTGGTGAATTAGATATCGATGGGCTGGGTGATATATATTCACGCGATATGGATGTTGTACTACTTAGAGCAAAAGTTGGTATGGTATTTCAAAAGCCAAATCCTTTTCCAAAATCAATATATGATAATGTTGCTTGTGGGCCAAAATTGCATGGTATGGCGAAGGATAAGCAAAAATTGAATGAGATGGTGGAAAATAGTTTAACCAAGGTTGGTTTATGGGAAGAATTGAAGGACAGATTGCAAGATAGCGCACTCAATTTATCCGGTGGCCAACAACAGAGGCTATGCATCGCTCGCGCAATTGCAGTGAAGCCAACTATTTTATTAATGGATGAACCGTGCTCTGCTCTTGATCCAATGGCAACCAATGCAATCGAAAATCTTATACAAGAGCTGAAATTAAGATTTACTATAATTATGGTGACTCATTCAATGAAGCAAGCTAAAAAGTTATCTGATAGTGTAATTTTCTTTCATAATGGCAGAATTGTTGAGTCTGGAAGCACTCAAGAAATATTCGAAAATGCTCAATCTCCCTTAACAAAGGAGTATATCCTGGATCATTAAATTTCTGACCTTACCCAGAAAAAGTGGAGAGAAAGAAAAGAGTTTTTTCGGGTAAAATAAAATTTTGGAGGATTAGAAATGGTAAGAGAATATACGGCAGAATTCAAATTGGAAGCTGTTAAGCTGACAAATGAACAAAGAAAGGTAGGTCAACCAGTTGCAAAAGTAGCAAGAGATCTAGGAATAAGGGATAGTGTATTAGGAAAATGGATGAAGAAACACAACGAAAAAAAGTCGGCAGCAGATGCATTTCCAGGTAGAGGTAACATGGCTCCTTACGACAAAGAGAGGTTTGATTTACAAAGCAAGAGTAACAAGGGAAAGAGACATTTAAAAAAAGCCCTGGCCAGTCAAAAAGAGTAAAATATTTTTTTATATAGTAACTGCTATAAAGTACAGGAATTATGTAGGATTTTCTGCTAGTGGCTACTATAAGTGGACCACAAGAAAAATAAGCAGTAGAGAATCAGCAAATAAAGAGTTATTAGCAGATATTCAAAAAATATATCAAGCTTCTAAATGTAGATATGGAGCTCCTAAAATTCATGCTGAATTGAAGGCTTTGGGTAAAAGTTGCAATTTGAAAACGGTGCAAAGTATTATGCAGAAAAATGACATCAGGGCTATACTGAGAAGAAAGTTTAAAATTAAAAAACAACAAACAGATAATAGAGCTGTAGCCCCCAATATACTAGATCAAAACTTTATTGTTGATCAACCAAATAAAGTATGGGATTACTTACATCAAAACCAAGTAGGGATGGCTATATTTGGCAGCAATAATTCTCACGTATGGTAGTTAATGAGTAGTGCAATAAATAAACAATTGGTTATGAACTCTTTATTAATGGCCATTAATAGGCGTAAACCTGTTAAAAATCTACTGCTGCACAGTGACCAAGGTTCACAATATACTGCGCAAGGGTATCAATATCTCTTAGCTGTAAAGAATATAGATGAGTAATAAAGGCTGTTGTTACGACAATTCTGTTGCAGAAAGCTTCTTTAGCTCATTGAAAAGAGAAATACTTATTGATACTTCACAACACTCTGCTCAACAAACTAGAACTGCAATATTTGAATACATAGAAATTTTTTATAACAAACAACGTCACTATTAACTATTGCATTCCAGAACAATTTGATGCATCATTCTTTTTGTAAAAAACATTCCACACTTTCTCTCCACTTTTTCTGGGTAAGGTCACTTTTCCACTGATCATATTTAATCGCCATAACTTTACTCCTACTTTAACAATATTTTAATTATCATATATTATGGCAAGAAAGTCAACCCTACCTAATTTTGCTTAGTAAGCACACTAACTATGAAACAATCTATATTACCATCAAAAACAGAATTTATATTGCCCACTTCATGTCCGGTTCTTAAATCCTTCACCATTTGATATGGATGCATAACGTACGATCTGATCTGATTACCCCAGCCTATATCGCATTTTTTACCATATTCTTCAGCCATTTTCTGTTCTTTTTTTTCCAGTTCAATTTGGTATAAACGTCCTTTAAGTAATTTCAATGCCTCATCTTTATTTCTGTGTTGAGAACGACCATTTTGGCATTGAACTACAACACCAGTTGGAATATGCGTAATGCGTACCGCACTTTCAGTTTTGTTCACATGCTGACCGCCTGCTCCAGAAGCTCGGTAGGTGTCGATCTTTAGATCCTTTTCATCCACAGCAATATCAATTGAATCTTCTATCACTGGAGTTACTCCTACACTTGCAAAACTGGTATGACGTTTACCATTTGCATCAAACGGCGATATTCTAACCAGCCTGTGAATTCCACTTTCACTTTTTGCCCACCCATAAGCTTTTTCTCCAACGATTTTTATCATTGCAGACTTTATACCAACTGACTCTCCTTCTAATTTTTCTACAACTTCAACTTTAAAGTTGTGATAAATTTCTGCCCACCTTATATACATGCGCATCAGCATTTCAGCCCAATCATTGCTCTCGGTTCCGCCAGCTCCTGAGTGGATTTCTAAAAAGCAGTTATTATTATCTGCTTCACCAGTAAATAAGGACTCTGTTTCTTTATACTTGATTAATTTCTCTAGCTTAGCTAATTCATTTTCAACTTCAGAGAAAAATTCTTCATCATTTTCATCAATAGCAGACTTCATTAAGCTGATGGCATCGTTGTAATCGCTTTCCAGCTTTAAAAACGACTCTACGTCATTCTTAATTTTAGAACGTTCTTTTAAAACTTCTTGTGCTTTTTGGTTATCTTGCCATAGGTCATCATTCGACGCTTGGGAGTCAAGCTCTTCAAGGCGCAACTTTAATTTTTCTATGTCAAAGACACCTCCTGATAAGAGAAATACTTTTATTTAAGCTTTGAAAGTGTTCAAGAATTTCTGGATAAGTTTTCATTATACTTTAGATTTTAATATATTTACTATCAATAACAATAACAGTAAACAAAATAGAAATTTAACCATATGATAGTTAATTTAAATAATTTCATTATACTTTAATGTTTAAGGAAATCAAGCGCGTATATTTATTAAAAAATAAGGTAAAGTAATGAATATTAAAATAAGTTCTCATTATGGTTTAGACAAAAAGGCTATTGATGACTTAATAGAGTCACTTGATAACGAGGAGCTAGAGAATGTTTGTAGTATTGTAAAAACGATAGATAGCGTTCAGTTAGCTTATTTTTTATCTACTTCAATCAGTGATCACAGGGAGAAATTAGTTAATATCCTCGATCAACATTTGTTAAGTGATGCCCTAGTGCATGTAGTGCCAGATTTACAAATAGAGATCATAGAAACATTGGGAATAGAAAATACAGCAAAGTTACTAATGCTCCTTGATGTAGAAGATATAGTAACCATAGTGAAAGATTTAGATAGAAAGTCTGTAGAAAATATACTTTACTATTTGCCCAGCAAAACTCAGAAATCGGTAGAGGAGTTGCTATCATATCCAGAAGAAAGTGCAGGAAGGTTAATACATAAAGATATGGTTATAGCTCCATATTATTGGACAATAAATCAACTGACAGAATTTGTGTGCAACTATAAAAAAATACCAGAAAAATTTCACCAGATATTCATTATCAACTCAAAATTAGAGCCTATAGGCAGTGTTAATTTAAATAAGGTAATATCTCACTCAGGAGACACAATAATAAAAGAGATAATGGATCATGACATAAAAATCATTAAAACTGGAGTAGACCAAGAGGAAGTAGCAAGAATATTTAAAGATTACTCTCTATTATCGGCTCCGGTAGTAAATAAGAATGGTAAAATTATTGGTGTGATCTTAATTGAAGATGTGATAAAAGTTGTTCAACAAGAAACAGAAGAGGATGTACTCAAAATAAGCGGTGTATCTTCTAAAGCCGATATAAATGCCCCTATACATAAAACTATAATTAAAAGGCTACCTTGGTTACTGTTTAACCTCTTAGCTGCAACAATGTGTTCCATAGTAGTTGGCTTTTTCGATGATGTAATAAAAAGTTTTATAGTGCTGCCAATAATCATGCCGATAATTGCATCAATGAGCGGAAATGCAGGATCCCAAACAGTAACGCTAACCATCCGGGCAATCGCAACAAAATATCTAACTGAGCAAAATGCAAAAAGAATACTGATGAAAGAATTTTTAATAGGTCTTATAAACGGGGTGATCTTATCTACTATTTCATTAGTAGTGTTAGCAATAAGGTTTCACAACTTCAAAGTGGAGATGATTTTTGTGGTCTCCATGATTATGATGTCAATTATTGCAACGTTCATCGGAACTTTCATTCCTATAATGCTTCATCGCTTAAAGTCTGACCCTGCCGTTTCTTCTTCAATCCTAACATCGGCAACAACTGATATTCTCTCAGCTTTTATATTTCTTGGTTTAGCTACGATCTTTTTATTAAATAGCTAATACTATCTATAGCTATACCGCCGCGAACCGTCATGCCGCGATTCATTCGCGGTATCTCTTAGCATAGATCCCGCTAACAAGTAGCGGGATGACGAGAAAGGGGCTACTTGGATGACATTCTTCCTGGTGTGCCCAAATCACAATGTTCGTACATCTGTGGATTTATTCGCGGTATAGATATCGCTAACGAGTAGCGGAATGACGGTTTTTCAAATTGTCGTAAGTCAGTTTAGCTATAATATCAAGTTTCACCAACTATTTCTCTCTATTAAATAAGAATAAATTACCTATACAAAAATAGATTGGCAATATTTCAAGTCTGCCAAGCAGCATTAAAAACGATAGAAATAATTTTACTTCATTACTGAAAGAGGAATAATTACCCGAAGGACCTATTAAATTACTAAATCCCGGGCCAGAGTTTGTAAGCGTTGCAGAGACTGAACTGATGCTAGTTATAAAGTCTGCATTGCTTAAGTAAGACATCACTATTGATGAAATGGTAAACGTTAACATGAAAATTGCAAAAAATATAAAGACAGAGTGAACTTCATCATTCTCCAGAATTTTTCCATTGAATTTTACTCCATTGTCTGCATCAGGGTTTAATAAAAGGTAAAAGTAATTTCTTATAGACCTTAAAAGAACAATCAAGCGGAAGATTTTGACACCACCACTTGAAGAACCGCTACATCCACCAACAAAGGTTAGAAAAAAAGCTAAGACTGAAATGAAACTCCAATCTATATGATTACAGATTGCATAACCAGTTGACGTAATCAAGGAAGTGATGGTAAATGTGCTGCATCTAAATGATAATGACACTCCTAAATCAACATTTTTATACAACCAAAAACAAGCAAATAAAGATGAGATAGTAGCTATCTTAACAAAGTAAGAGACCTGTTCATCATAGCAAATGTCTAACCGTCTTATAATTTTTAAATAGCTAAGAAAAGGCAGAGAACCCAAAATCATAAAAACGATCGTTATGGCTTCTAGTATGGGATTATTATAGTGCCCTATAGAATCATTATAGTTAGCAAATCCACCAGTTGATACAGCAGACATTCCGTGACATATTGCATCAAATAGTGGCATACCAGCTAGATAATAGGAAAATATGCATAACAAAATTAAGCCATAATATATTGCCGTAACATGAATCACTACGCTTCGCGTGTTCGGCAACTTCCTTTTGGTAGCATCTGAATATTCAGAATAAAGTAAATTATTTAGGCTGAGAACCTTAAACATAGGAAAAACTGCAATTCCTAAAGTGATTACACCAAAACCCCCCATGCCGTGTAGCATTGCTCTCCACAGCAGTATTCCTGGAGATTGTTTTTCAATATCATTAAATATAGTTGCCCCTGTGGTTGTGATGCCAGATATCGTTTCAAACAATGCATCAACATAGCTCAGATTATCAAAATAGAAAGGAATAGCTGCAAACAGAGACAAGGCAATCCAGGTGCAACTAGTAATCGCAAAAATTGCTGGCATTCCATGCAATCTACTTAATTTACCGAGTAAAATAAAAATTGCGCCAGATGTGCAGGTAATTATGAATCCAGCGAAAAAATTTTTCCATTCGTAGCTGAGATACTTATTGGTAATAGCAGGAATAAGCATTGCTAAGCTAAATAGCAATAGGAATATTCCCACAATAAATGCAATTGAACGTAAAGTTTGTAAACGTTGATGATTTTTCATAGAGTTACTTCCTCGCTATACAAAGCCATAAAAGCTACTCTAACGTCAAGCATTTTGTTGGCCTTTATTAACAGTTATTAACAATATACTTGATTTACTTGTAAATATGTATGATAATTAAATTTTTATTAGAGGTAAGATATGGTTGAATTAACTGATGCACAAGAAGAAATTCTAGGTTCATTAAGACAGGCAGTCAGGAATGACAATTTTCAAGAAGTCCAGAACGTACTCAACAATAAGGAACATAATGATATACAAGCAGTTTTGAGCCACGAGGGGACTCTGACTAGTGACAAAGGTACCATTTAAATGATGTTATTGGCTGTACTAAAACTAGCGTTAACACTAAAGTAGGGATCATTGAACTAATTTGGAAGGAAGCTGATCAAAAAACTCGTGATTTTTTGTGTGATTACAAGGTAACAAAATCTTTTGAAGATCAACCATATTTTACGGATACAATAGATGATCTTAAACGCTTTCAAGGAAAATTTGACCCTCATAGCACAGAATATTTTGCTCTTGTACAAGTTGTTCAAAAAATAGAAGATCACAAGTGGGTAATGGATCTTGATTCCAACTTACAAGAAGCAATAGAAAACCTTGATATTGATCAAGTTAAAGCAGCATTAGAGAATTGTGGTGAAGATGTAGAAAGGGTTTTAGAGCGAGAGGTATATTGGAGTAGTGGAAGAGTAGATGCCCTTTTAGTTTATCCTCTGAAAGTTGAATATAGTGAAGAATTGAACCAAGAAGATGTGGAAAAGATAAAAGAAAGCTTTAAATTAATGTTTGATGCTGCTTCTCCAGGGCTCCTTGGGTTCGAGCCCAATGGAAATAACTATGTAATGGATAAACTTACATGTGCACAAAAACGTTTTGCTAAAATACCTGGAGTAGGTGAGCAATGCTTTCAAGATTTGATTCAAGAATTTGAGGAAAAACTTAGTAAAAATGAACTAGATAATGCCAAGATTAATGATCAGATAGCATGGGATAAAGAGTATGCGACTCGATTTTCACAAGAAATCAATCAGGATCCGTCTGAGAATGATGATCTTAACTTTATAGATGACACTGATCTAGATCAAAACACCGTAAACTCTGCACCAACTGCAGACAACAAAACCCCAGAAAAAAACGATACAAACTTCTGGAGTGAACACAAAGGGAAGATCGCTCTGGGCGTTGTTGAACTATGCGTAGTTGGTGCTATTGCAGCCTATGTGCTGGCATATCCTGTAGTTGCATTAGTTTTAGAAGTTTTAGCAGTTTCAGCATTGGCTGTACTAGCTTATATTGGAGGAGTTTGTGAGAAATCAGAAAGCCCAAATACGAAAAGCTCGGACCCGGTTGTTTCTGGGGTGTTGCAACAACGCAGAACTGTCTAATTAGTAATCCATTGTCATCCCAGCGCGCCGCGCTGGGTCTGACTACGCTAGAACAAAGAATATAAAAGAAACGTTGCCGTCACGTTATATCATAAACCTTTGCTGAAGCTTTCTTTATATCTTCACTTGAAAGTGGAATTAGACCAAGCCTAGATAGGTACCCATCTTCAATGCCGATCGAATCTATAATTTCTTTTATGAATTCTCTTAATCCATCAACAGTATCCAGGTGTTCTTTCTTTATATAAAGGTATAGAGGTCTTGCTAATATATATTTTCCCGATGATATATTTTCGTAAGTTGGCTCAATTCCTGCAATTGTGCTCCCTTGTATTTTATCTTGATTCCTCATTAAAAAGCTAAAACTAAATATCCCTAAAGCGTTCTTGTTACTTTTCAATTTTTGTATTATTATGTTTTCATTAATTCCAACTTCTATATACCTTCCGTCATCCCTTATATTACCACATGCTTTCTTTCTTTCTTCCTGATCTTTATAATTCTCTTTGAAAATTCTCGAGTTCATGCATGAATATTGATCAAGCATAATAGAATTAACCAAAGTTTCGTATGTGCCTGTATTTTGATGTGGACCATAAATTTCAATTTCTGTTTTTGGTAAGGCTTGATTTACATCAGACCAAAACTTCTTATTATTTTTTACTAATTTATCATTTTCTTGAGAATATGCAGATAAAGTTTCAAATAAGTCCTTCTTTGTGAAATCAAATCTATGGCTTTGATTTGAATTTGCAATGACAATTCCATCATAGCCAATGATGATCTCTATCACTTCATTAATTTTATTTCTTTTACATAGTTCTCTTTCTACTTCCTTCATAGGGCGAGATGAAGTGGTGATGTCTGGCGTGTCTTCCCCTATTCCTGAGCAAAACATTTTGAACCCTGATCCACTTCCTATTGATTCCACAACTGGAGTCTTAAAAGGGAATACACGATTGAACTCCTCGGCTATAAACGAGATAAAAGGAAAAACAGTTGAAGATCCAACAATTCTGATGTATTTCCTGGCATCAGCATTTGACGGCGGCGTGAATAATACGAATACAAAAATCAGGAGAAAGTTTCTAAGCATTATTTTTAGTTAAGAACATAAATCTAATTATTGTAACAAAACATCAAACTGAAAAGCTTTAATTGCATGACAAAAGCTACAGTTTACATTTAAATTTTATTTTATATTATTGTAAGTATTACACAACTTTAAGGAACAGTTATGGCAGTTATGCCAGATAAATGGATAAGAGAAAAAGCTGAAAACTTTGGAATGATAGAGCCTTTTGTGAATCACAAAAGCAGCAAAGGTGTTATATCTTTCGGACTATCATCTTACGGTTACGATGCAAGAGTGGATAATAAATTTAAAATTTTTACTAACGTTAATTCAGCCATCGTGGACCCTAAAAATTTTTCTGAGAATAGTTTTATAGATAAAGAAACAGACGTATGCATAATTCCACCAAATAGCTTTGTGCTTGCAAGTACAGTGGAATATTTTCGTATACCAAGGAATGTACTGGTCATTTGTGTTGGTAAATCAACTTACGCAAGATGTGGAATTATAGTAAACGTTACTCCCTTAGAACCTGGATGGGAAGGTCATGTCACACTCGAATTCTCAAACACCACTCCACTTCCTGCAAAAATTTACGCTAATGAAGGCGCATGCCAATTCGTATTTTTAAGCGGCGAAAGTGAATGCGAGAAATCATATGATGATATGAAAGGAAAATACATGAATCAGCATGGTATCACTTTGCCGTTAGTTAAGTGATTACTTTAGGTAAAGCGTGATATTGTTTTATTGTACTGAAGATTACTAAAATGAGTTTTAACTAATTTGTCGCATTCTTTATCACCTAAAACTGCACGTGCAGAGTGGTTTTTAAATGACTCTACATAGCTTGAAAAGAAATTTGTAGAAGGATTACTTAAAGCTTCTGCAACTTCTTTTTTTTCTTTATCATTGGAAAGCTGATTAAATAGTTCTTCTCCCTTTTTTTGCAGCTCATTTTCAAATTCCTGCTTTATAGTATTCTTATCTGCTTTTTGCAAGAAGGAAAACTCTTCAAAAGTGTACAAGGAAGAGACAATACTGTTAAATGTGCCAGTAAAACATGCACTTGAACCACGACCACCACGCACTCCGTATTCTGTTTGCGATTCTACTAAATATTTAACTAGTTGATATTTTCTCTGTGATATGCGGGTATTAATAGCTATATTATTTGCTCTAGTTTGATCGTTGCAAGCCTTCCAAACTAAATTTAAAACTTGCTTCAATGTTAACCCGCTTCCACTATGTGTACCAGGGTTATTTTTTATACGCTTCAAGCACTCAAGTGCATGTTTTTTCTCATCTTCTGTAAGTTGATCTTTATCTGCAGCTTTTTGTGTGCCATTTGCTATGCACTCTAACTGATCAATAAATCCTTCTATTTCCTCTATAAACTTATCATCAATATCAGGCTCACCGTAGTTTTCTTTTAGCTTTTGAACGTTAATATTAATTGCATCATTTACATCAGTATCATGCGTTGTTTGTGGAATACGTGCTGCCTCCATAAATGCTTCAGCTCTTTGCTCTAACCATTCTGGTGCTTTGCCTCCTGCAAAAAGATATAGCTTACTCAATACATTGGCGATTGAGAGAAACACCAGGAAAGAAATAACAAATATTATCAAAAGTACTACAGATAAACCTATGATTAGCCACCTTACAGGAGCTAGCAGAATTTCTTTTGCTTTTTTTAATTTTGACGGTCTTTGTATGTTGTCTGGTGTATTTACTACTGCTGGCATAATTAGTTTAAGTTAATATCAATATTATTAATATACTATATTTTTTCTTATTTTGTCAACTCAAATTTCTACTTCCGCACTTTCTTATTGTTGCTTACAATGATTATAGCTACACCATGTGCTTTTCTTAATTACAAACTTCAACTATTCATTGTAAATTATTGAATTTGCTACTATTTAGTAGCAAATTGTCATCCAAGTGGCTGTAAAACGACAAATTCGTCATTCCGCTGCTTGTTAGCGGCTAAGAGATACCGCGAATGAATCGCGGTATGACGGTTAAGTACCCTGCTACGTGTTAGCAGGATCTAGAGATACCGTGACGGTATGACGGTTCGCGGCGGCATAACGATAAGCTCGTCATCCCGCTGCTTGTTAGCGGCGCGGCGGCATGACGTAGAGCCTACATTAACTATAGAAACAAAAAGGAGGATTACCATGTCTACAATAATTTTATCATCAATTTTTGGTCAAGCAGGCAGCATTTTTGGGCCAATTGGCCGGATTATCGGCTCAGAACTTGGTGCTCTTCTTGGTGCACAGCTAGATGGGGCAATGTTCGGCCTTGAAGCCGAGCAAAAAGTAACGCATGGGGCAAGGCTAAAAAATCTGCAAGTTCAAACCTCAACCTACGGCAGAACGATCCCAATTATCTATGGCACTGCTCGTGTTGCAGGGAATATTATTTGGGCACAGCCAATAAAAGAAGAGGCGATAACCACCAAAAGTAAAATTGGAAGAGGTATGAACGTTACATATAATTACTATGCAACGCTTGCAATTGCGATCTGCAAGGGGAAAGTAGAAAAATTAAACAGAATCTGGGCAGATACAACATCACTTAGCTTTGATGAAATAGATTATACTTTTTACAGCGGCAGAGAAGACCAAAATCCTGATCCATTTATGTCATCAATTGAAGGAGAGGGGAATGTGCCGGCTTATAGGGGAATATCTTACATAGTCATCAAGAATTTTCCTTTAGCAGACTATAATAATCATGTTCCGGTATTTACGTTTGAAGTGCAAACTGCAGTAAAGTCAAATGAATTTTCAGTAGCAAAAAATATTCGGAATATCAATATCATACCAGGTTCAGGTGAGTTTGTATATGATACAAAAATACAGAAGAAAATCGCGCAAGAGAAAATAAGCAGCAACCAATATATCCCATATGGGCTGGCGCAAAGGGTAAATCACAACAACCACACTAAAAAGAGCGATGCAATGCTTTCTTTGGATCAATTAAAAGAAGATTTGCCAAATGTTGAGTTGGTGTCGGTGGTAGTCAATTGGTTTGTGAATAATCTGAACATTAAAGATTGTAAAATATACCCTGCAGTTGAATTTCAAGATGATTCCGCGATATTACCTGATGATTGGCAAGTAGGGGGTGTAACCAGAGATAATGCTCAGCTAATTTCAAAAGATGCGAGTGGAAACCCAAGGTATGGTGGCACAGTTAGTGATGCAGCGTTAACTAGATATATAGAAGAGCTGCACAGCAGAGGTTATAAGGTGATGCTCTATCCAATGCCCTTACTTGATACAAAGAACAAAGAGTGGCGAGGAAGATTGAGTGGGGCTCCTGAAGATATAAGTGATTTTTTTAAGAATCAGTACAACAAATTTATAGAGCATTATGCAAGCATTGCCAAACAAACTAAAGTGGAAGGGTTTATCATTGGTTCTGAATTTGCGCAACTTACCAAAATCAGGGATGAACAAGGGAATTACCCTGCCGTTATAGAGCTGGTCAAGCTTGCAAAGCGAATAAAACTTAATCTTGGAAAAGAAGTAACAGTTACCTACGCTGCAGATTGGAGCGAATACCATTCATATGATGGTTGGTATAATATGGATGAACTGTGGTCTTCAGAGTACATCGACGTTGTTGGCATAGATGCTTATTTTCCACTGACTGATGGTCCAGAGCCTCCTTTTGGCTATTCTGCGGAAGATGTAATGGGTGGTTGGAGCAGTGGAGTGGGGTATGATTATTTCTATGATTACTCAAAGAGTGAGTCTGAAAAAGTAAAGTATAACGACAGCAGGTATGCGTGGAAAAATATAGAGAAATGGTGGAGTGAAACTCACATAAACCCCGGTGGTAGTAAAACAAAATGGCAACCAAAAATGAAAAAAATATGGTTTACTGAATATGGATTTCCCAGTATGAACGGCTGCACTAATGAGCCAAATGTGTTTGTTGACAAAGGCAGCATAGAGAGCAAATATCCACGATATTCAAACGGAGAGGTGAGCTTTCTTTCGCAAAAAATTGCAATTGAAGGAACGCTAAAAAAGTGGCAAAGTTCAGAAATGGTAGAAAAAATGTTTCTCTGGGCATGGGATGCAAGGCCATTTCCTTATTTCCCCAATTTGTGTGATATGTGGACTGACTGCCATAATTGGCAGACAGGACATTGGATTCAGGGAAAGCTTTCACAGCTTAATATTTCCGATGTTTTATCGGATCTGTTACAAAAAACAGGTTTAAAAAGCGATCAGTTCGATGCAAGCAACGTCAAAGGGTTATTGTCTGGGTATGTGATAAACGACCAGCAATCGGTACGTTCAATTATTAAAATGCTGCAAAGTTGCTATTTTTTTGATGTGGTTGAACAGGACTCTAAACTGAAATTTGTCCAAAAGGCCAGGGGAGTTACGACTGGAATACCAATTGGTGAAATGGTTTTCAGTAACAATTCAAAACTTGCTAATATCAGTCAATTAGATTTAAACAATAAAGTTAACGTCGTTTATTTTAATCGCAATTTTGGCTATCCAATTGATGTTAAATATGCTGAGTTGCCAAAGCAAGGCGCTGCTATAACAGTTGAAATACCGCTCATTATGGAGGAGGGAGAGGCGCAAAATATAGCTGAGGTTTTACTTTATTCTTCGTGGCAAGAGAGAAATATATACAATTTCAAGCTGCCGATAAAATATGCGTGGCTTGTGCCAAGTGATGTAATAACGATTTTAGACGGTGAGAAAAAGCATACGGTGAGAATTATAAAAACAAAATTCGAAAGCATGTCCATTCAAGTAATTGGCGTTGGTTATGATCACTCTATATATAAGCTTTCTTTTCCTTCAACAAGGTCACTTATGCTGAAGGAATACCCTCCCTCTCACATTAGCAAAACCATCGTAGAAATGATAGATTTACCGGATATTAAAGGTAATAGTGCAAGCTTTACTTTAATTAGTGAGGAAAAGAATTGGAAGGGAGCAACACTCTTTATTTCGTACAACGATAAGGATTATAAGCCTATTGCAAGCACAAACAAGCAGTCTACTTACGGATATGTAATGGAATCTACCGACGAGGGGCTTATAGTAGTGCTACGTTTTGGTATATTGAGTTCTTCATATAACCATTATTTAAGTGATGGTGTCATCCCAGCGCTTGACTATATTTCTCCTGGATCCCAGTGTCTGGGCACTGGGATGACGGAAGAGGGTTTTACAAGCACTAACGTTAGTACTATAAATGTAAGCAATTTAGCACTGGTTGGAAAAGAGGTGATAAAGTTCCAGAGTGCTGAACTAATAGATAAAAATAAATATAAGCTTAGCAACCTAATTAGAGGGCAAGAAGGCACCAAAGAGTATCAGCACACCACAGGTGAAAAATTTGTTCTACTTGATGATTCAATAATATCTTTTGAAGTGCAACCAGGAAAACGACTTTTCCTTAAAGCAGTGACTTATGGTGATTCATTGGATAATACGGAAGCGAAGGTCTTGAGTAATTGAAATTTAATAAAGTAAGTGCTAAAATTAATATACAGGTATTAATGGTAGAGATATAACATGTCAAAGGAAATGGTCAATGCGTTGAAAGCTGAAGTGAAGAAGCTCAAATATGCTGATTTCAAAGCTAACACTTGGGACGAAGTAATTTCTGGTGAGGGAACATATAAGGATCTTAATAGAACACACGGCCTTGCTATTAACGGACAAAAAATAACTAACGAATTTATTAACAATCTGTATTCAAACCATAAAAATCTAATTCTACGGGATGAAAACGGAAAAGGGAATTATCGTCCATTTCTCAGACAAATTTTTACAGAAATGTTTAAACACGTTGGTGCAACAATTCCCAATAACTCTATTATTGAGGAGTTAATAAATAACTATTATCAGGGCGGATATACTCATTTTCTTCCTAATGATATGAATCAAGCTCTTGGATCTTTTCATTTGTCAACGCAAGGCAACTGTATGACAAGAGAGTATATTATGGATTGTCGTGAACCCAATTGTATAAAGCTTAGTTTTAGCATGAAATATACAAAAATGCTTAACTATGATGATTGTACATATATCGAAACACCAGGTTTTTGCAGTTCAGCGGAGTTTAAGCTGAAATGTAAGGATGAAAATGTGACGTATGAAGACGGTAAGGTATTGCTTACCATTCCTAAAGAGTTAGAGGACTATAAAGCTGGTGATGACGGTTTGTTTGATAAGCTTACTTATATTATAAATAAGCTTATTGAGTATTTCAAAAAACTTTGTGAGAAATTGGGCTTTGAGTTTGATACAAGAATAGAGTACGATCCTGAGCGTAATATAAAAATAGAGCATAATCTTGGTGAACCACTAAAGGTAGTAAGTGAGGCAAATGCATCTTCTGTTGAAGACTTAAAGCTTAAAGTGAATAATCAAAGATAAGGTATTGAAATTCAGGCTTTTCATGATTTTAGCTTAAGATTTCAGTGTCCGCTACTCGAATGACATCGTTTACTATGTAACATTGTACTTATACTAATGAAAAAAATACATTATAATTAAGTATATTTAATCCAGTAAATCATTAAGTGAAAACAGCTCTTCCGCAAAATATCATCTCTCTTATTATGATATTGTCTGTAGCAATTGTCGATATGGCAACTGACCTATACTCAGTTGCACTACCAAGCATTGCCAATTATTTTAAAGTAGAAGGCAGTGTAGTGCAGCTTACAATTAGCTTGAATCTAGTTGGATTTGCAGTATCTGGCTTAATTTATGGTCCATTATCGGACCATTATGGTAGGCGTCCAATGATGCTGATTGGTATGACAATTTTTACTTTGGCAAGTGTCATGTGTTATATAGCCGACAGTATTGCGCTCTTGATACTAATTCGCTTCATACAAGGAACAGGGGCTGGTGTTGCAGGTGTTGTTGGGTATGCAGCAATAAGGGATATGTACTCGGGTAGTGAATACTCGAGAGTCATTTCAAAATTAAATATGGTTGTGGCACTCTCACCTGGAATAGCTCCAGTGGTGGGCAGTTATATAATTTCACATGGGTATAGTTGGAAATTTTTGTTTTTTATTATATCACTTGCAGCAATTGCTATACTTATTTTTATCTACTTTAAGTTACAAGAAACACTCACTGTAAATAAAAATGAAACCAGTATAACTAACATAACTACTAATATCTGCAAGCAATATATATCAATATTTAGAAATTATCGTTTCCTTGGGTTTTCAGCCATTCATGGATTAACTTTCATGTGGCTTTGGGCATACATTGCTAACTACCCTTTCATATTTGAATCGATGGGCATTGAAGTACAGTATTTTGGCTACCTCATATCGATCATAGTCATATTTTACATAATTGGAACTTTAATTAATAGAAGGTATGTACCAAAAGTAGGGGTTAGCAAAATGCTAATAATAGGTTTGGTGTTACCGATAATATCCGATAGTTTATTGGTATATTTTTATTTCGCGGACAAGTTAAATATATTAATTCTTCAAACTGTTTGGATTCCAGCCAATATCGGACTTGCATTAATAATAAGCAATAACGTAACTTCTGCTTTAGGAACGATCAAAGGTATAGGGCTTGGTAGTGCAGTTCTCTCATTCTGCAATATGATGTTTGGGGCTATTGGAATATATATAGTAGGAAAATTTTTTCGCTATGGTATTTTACCAAATTTACTATTAACAATAGCATGCTCTACAATTGCAATTCTTATGTACAGCCAGCTCAAATGTACTGAAAAACACAGGGAATAACCATTATTTGCGTGATCCAGAGCTCATGGGTTATTAATCACTTTATCATGATAATATAATTTTACAGGGGGTGAGAGCTCATAGATTATTAACGGCTTTATCATAACAATATAGTTTTACAAAGAGGTGTAGGATGAGTAGTTCACAAAGTAGAGATAATTTTTTTAAGGCTGTTGAAAGAGGTGATATTGATGCAGTAACCCGTCTAATAAGTGAAGGAGCAGATGTTAAGGTAGAAAATGATAAAGGAGAGACTCCTTTACATATTGCTGCTGTATGGGGCCATAAAGATGTAGTAGAAGCCCTATTGGATAAAGGGGCAAATGTTAATGCAGTAGATAAAGATGGAAAGACTCCTTTCAAATTAGCTGCTAACGAAGAAATACAAACTCTATTAGAAAACACAGCTAAATTACTTGAGGCTGCTAGAAAAGGTAATATTGAGGAAGTAACCCGTCTAATAAGTGAAGGAGCAAAGGTTAATGTAAAAGATCAAGATAACAAGACTCCTCTACATTGGGCTGCTGAAAAGGGCCATAAAGAGGTAGTAGACGCCCTACTGAAAGTAAATGGAATCAATGTTAATGCAACAGATTGGTCGCAAAAGACTCCTTTACATTTGGCTGCTGTAGAGAGCCATAAAGAGGTAGTAGAAGCCCTACTGCAAGTAAATGGGATCAATGTTAATGCAACAGATTGGTCGCAAGAAACTCCTTTACATTTAGCTGCTGTAAAGAACCATAAAGAGGTAGTAGAAGCCCTATTGGGAAAAGATGGAATCAATGTTAATTTACCAAATAACAAGAAAGATACTCCTTTACATTCTGTTCTTAAAAAGGACAACATAGATATAAATGTATTGAACGCTCTACTGGGAGCAGAAGGAATCAACGTTAATGCACAAGATAAATATGGCAAAACTCCTTTACATTTGGTTCTTAAAAAGGGCAATATAGACATAAATGTATTGAACGCTCTACTGGGAGCAAAAGAAATCGATGTTAATGCACAAGATGGAGATAGGGCTCCTTTACATTGGGCTGCTGTATGGGGCCATAAAGAGGTAGTAGAAGCCCTACTGCAAGTAAAAGGAATCGATGTTAATGCAAAAGATCAAGGTGGAAAGACTCCTTTACACTTTGCTGCTGAAAGTGGTTATCAGCAGGTGGTGCAAGCTCTATTGGATAAAGGGGCAGATGTTAATATAAAAGATAAAAATGAAAAAACTCCCTTAAATTTAGCCACTGATAAAGAAATACAAGCTCTATTAAGGAATGCAAAAAACCCTGGCGACGGTTCTAAGCCATCGACGGACAATGAAGAAAATTCAGAGGAAGATGCTGGTACACGAGAGAAAGAAAAACAAGAAGGTGATGCTCAATCAGGATCAGACATTACAAAGCAAGAAGCTGATAAAACTGTAAATTCGGAGAGTGGAACACCACAAACACAACAGGGGACCACCAGTGCAGGACAAGGAACTGATGTACAAGACAACGGTGTAAATTATGTTGCTTCCACAGAACCTGCACAAACAGAAGAACAGCCGAGCTCTTTTTTTGGTAGTTTGTTTAGTATACTTATGAAGCCTTTTTCATTAGTTGCATCATTTTTTGGTGGGTTTTTTTCATGGTTGTTTGGGTCTGATGAGCCAACACAATCATCATCTGAATTTGATCAACCAGTTGTATTAGAATCACCAAGTAGTTCAGAAGGCAATGACATAATATAGCCAGAGGTTTACTAGATTCCAGCGTCACGCGCTGGAATGACATGGTGGTATGTATTCAAGTAGCTGACACTGGTTCCTTTATGACGGCAGTGCCCAGAGGTGTCATCCCAGTGCCCAGACACTGGGATCCAGGAAACTTAATTGCAAGTAATGCATTGGGTTTGGTGAGTATGGGTTTTGCGTTATAGAATGAAGCACTTTTGGTGAATTTGTAAAGAAAACTAGATGCCAGTGTCAAGTGCTGGAATGACATCATCTTGGATGGAAATAACGTCACGCGCTGGAATGACAAAGAAGAGTGGGCTTTCATATGGTTATGCAAGAAGTCTACTGAATGTAAACCAGTTTCTCACACACACATTTTACCACATGATCAGCGTTGATATTAAAATGCTCATAAAGTGTTTTATAAGGTGCTGATTCTCCGAAGCTTTTCATGCCAATAAATATACCGTTTGAACCTATGTATTTATGCCAACCCATTTCACTTCCGGCTTCAATTGCAACTTTAATGCTGTCATTATTTAATATTGCCGCTTTATATTCATCGCTTTGCTCGTCAAAAAGCCTCCAGCATGGCATAGAAACAATCCTTGTACCTATACCCTTTTCCTGCAATTTCTCCCTTGTTTCAACTGCAATTTCAACCTCGGACCCCGTAGCAAATATCGTCACTTTTAATTCTTTTGAACATTCACACAAAATATATGCACCAAACTTCGATAAATTAGCAGATTGATCGATATCAGAGTAGAACTTGCGCATGTAACTTACGTTTTGCCTTGAGAGCGCAAACAGTGCTGGAGATTCTTTCTTTTCGAGTGCAATGCTAACACACTCCAGAGTTTCAACTGCATCGGCTGGCCTAAAAACATATAGATTTGGTATAGCACGCAAAGAGGCTAAATGCTCTATTGGCTGATGAGTTGGGCCATCTTCTCCCACTCCAATTGAGTCGTGAGTCATGACATACATAACCTGTTGCTTCATCAGAGCTGAAAGACGTATAGCAGGACGACAATAGTCGGAAAATACCAAAAAAGTGCCGCCATAAGGAAGAATCGCGCCGTGAAGTGCCATACCATTCATACATGCTGCCATAGCGTGCTCTCTCACTCCATAGTGGACATAAGAGCCACTATAATTATTGCTATTTATTACCTGCATGTGCTTATATTTAGTGCAATTTGACCCGGTAAGATCAGCAGAACCGCCGATTAATTCCGGCATATGTTGTGTTAAAAGTTCCATTACCCTACCAAAAGAAGATCGAGTAGCTTCGTTTGGCATTAGCTCACATATTTGTTTCTTCAGGTCAGCTAAAACACCAGCGATATTATCCGGCAAACGCTTATCAAGTCTTCTTTTTAGTTCTTCATTTTTTTCTCTGGATTCCAGTGTCACGCACTGGAATGACAATGAATTGTAATTTTGTTTTGCTCTCTCAACAGTTTTCTTCCAGGCATTTTTCACATCTTCTGGTACATGGAATGGTTCATAATTCCAGTTTAATTTCTCTCTCATCTGTTTGATGTCTTCCTCCGAAAAAGCACCACTGTGAGCAGAGGATGTGCCAGCACGGCTTGAAAATTTTCCGATAATGGTTTTGCAGCAGATCATTGTAGGTTTATCAGACTTTTTTGCTTGCTCTATTGCAAAGGATATGGCATCAAAATCATGGCCATCAATTTTGTCAACATTCCATCCATACGCTAAGAAGCGTTTCTCTACATCGTCAGAACAGGAAAGGCAAGTAGCGCCATCTATAGAAATATCATTATCATCAAAAAGAGCTATAAGCTTATTCAATTTAAGATGCCCAGCAAGTGATGCTGCTTCATGGCTTATTCCTTCCATAAGACAGCCATCCCCTAGCATCACGTAAGTGTAGTGATTGATTCTAAACTGCTTTTCAAGTATCGATTCAGCAAGTGCCATGCCAACAGCAGCGGCAAACCCCTGCCCTAAAGGGCCTGTTGTTGCCTCTACTCCGGAAGTCAAGCCAAACTCTGGATGACCTGGGGTCTTGGATCCCATTTGCCTGAAGTTCTTTAGCTCATCTATGCTAATATAACCTGTCAAATATAATATTGAATATAGTAACATTGACCCATGACCGTTTGATAAAACAAAGCGATCTCTATTGAACCATTTAGAATCATCAGGATTATGATTCAGATATTTAGCAAACAAAACAGTTGCAACATCTGCCATGCCAAGTGGCATACCTGGGTGTCCAGAGTTTGCTTTTTGTACTGCATCAATTGATAAAAAACGGATGGCGTTTGCCATAGATTCCAAATGTGAATGATTCATGTGTTAATAGAAAAACTTAAAAATGAAGTATAAAAGATTATATCAGCAAAAACAAGTTGACACTGAGTGCTAAAATCCTTAATAATCTAAAGTTAAATCGTGAGAGTTTTTATATGACAACTGTTATCACTAGAAAGTATAGGATTAGCCGTAGACTTGGTGTAAATTTATGGGGTAGAGCTAAAGACCCAGTAAACAAAAGGAAATACCCTCCAGGTCAACATGGTATTCTTGGATTCAAGAAGTTATCCGACTTTGGTAAGCAGTTTGCTGCGCATAAGAAATTTAAGTTTTACTATGCGATTTCAAGTAAGCAGCTCAGACGTACATTTTTAGATGCTTATAACAGAAAGGGTTATACGGCTGATAATTTTATCGGTATCTTAGAATCGAGATTAAGTTCTGTTTTATACCACTCTGGTCTTGTTCCAACAATTTACTCAGCAAAGCAGCTCATATCTCACAAGCACGTTACAGTTAATGATAAGGTGGTTAACATATCGAGTTATCGAGTGAAGCCAGGTGATATAATAAAAATAAGAGAAAGGGCAGCAAAAATCCCTGTAGTAGTAGAGGCTGAACAAAAACAAGAGCGCAAGGCTCCGGATTATTTAGAAGCAGATAGTAAAGAGCATTCAGTGAAGTATTTGAGGTCACCTCAATATTCTGAGGTTCCTTATTCAGCAGACATGGAAGTCAATTTAGTAGTAGAGTTTTACTCTAGATAGATAAAAAAAGCCCGTGTGGCGGAATCGGTAGACGCAGCGGACTTAAAATCCGTGGGTTTTGCGACCTTGGGAGTTCAAGTCTCCCCATGGGCACCAATTTAACTTAGCAGATAAATACAAAAAAGTATGAAATGGCTTGATATAGAAGATATTGTGGAAGCTCTGGAGGAAAAATTTCCAAATGAGAATATAATTAGTATCAGATTCACTGAGCTTAAAAAAAAGGTCTTGAGTTTAGAGGAATTTGATGATGATGAAAAACGCTGTAACGAGAAAATACTCGAAGCCATTCAGGCAGCTTGGATTGAGGAAAGATTAACCGCATAGCAATAAACCATACGCAAACGTGATTTCTATTACAATTTGCATATGGATTATGCTATTTTTTGGATCTAGCCTGGCAAGTTAATAATAATTTAACTAATTACAATTAAAACAGCTATAAGGTTAATTATGAGGCAAAGATGACAGCACAAAATTTGGTAAATGGAACGATCTTGACAAGTGCTACGTTGAGATAAGTTTTGCATAAAAATACTGCTTTTACGGTGTGAGGCTAGAGGTTTGTAAAGCAGTTAGAAGGTTGTCATCTAAGTAGCGTGACCAGAGCTAGATTCCGCGAACACGCCGCGGAATGACGACTATGCAATATGCGTTGCGGAGTGACGATTATGGTCATACCGTCACGGTATCTCACAAACATGTAGCAGTAATGACAAAATCTCAAGTTATATGTATACTTTTATATTATCTACCTACTAAAAAAACAGAAAAATGCTCAAACGTAGCGGTCCAAAAAAATTAAAGTCTATAATAGAAAACTATGCATTAAAATGCATGAAAAATAAAATTAGCAAAAATGAAATACGTCTTATTTTAAACTGGCGAAATATAGTAGGGAAAGAAATAGCAGAGTGTACAAAACCGAAAAAGATCTCATATGCACAGAATATAAATTCGGGTGTGTTGCATCTGGTAGTAACAAATGGCAGCAAAGCATTGGAAATTCAGCATATGATTTCTCTTATAATAGAAAAAATTACGATATTTTTTGGCTATAAAGCAGTATATGGTATAAAAATTAAGCAAGAGAGTATTGACTATTTGACTATATAAGGTAATCTAAGTACATAGAATAATTTGGTATATTGAAGTGAGTAGAGTTTGTGAATTAACAAATAGAAAAAAATCTTTTGGTAATAAGGTATCACATTCAAATCGTAAAACAAAGCGTACCTTTCTTTTAAATTTACATAAGGTTACGTTGACAAGTGATATATTGAATAAAAAGTTTAGATTTCGTGTGGCAACAAGAACTTTGAGAACTATAGATTACAAAGGTGATTTAGATGCTTTTTTGCTCAACACAAGAACGATTAAACTAAGTGAGAAAGCGCAGAAGATAAAAAGAAGGTTGAAAAAAGTTTTAGTAAAGCAAGAGGTAGAGTTAGCAGTTTCAGATGCATAGCAAACCTCAATGGCTCAGAGCAAAAGCTCCGACCGGTGAAGTGTTCAATGAGACCTTAAACATCGTTAAACTGCATAACTTGCATACAGTGTGCGAAGAGGCTGCATGTCCAAACATTGGTGAATGTTGGAATAAACGTCATGCTACTGTGATGATTCTTGGTTCTGTTTGCACTCGTGCTTGTGCATTTTGCAACGTTGCAACTGGCATTCCTGATAAACTAGATCCTCATGAACCAGAAAATTTAGCAAAAGCAATAAAAAAGTTAAACTTAAAGCATGTTGTTATTACTTCCGTTGATCGTGATGATTTACCAGATGGTGGCGCAAATCAGTTTATACAGTGCATAGAAGAAATTAGAAAGATAACTTCAGAAACAACAATAGAGATTTTAACTCCTGATTTTTTAAATAAGAAAGGAGCATTTGAAGCAATCGCTGTTGCATCACCTGATGTCTATAACCACAATATTGAAACAGTGCCGAGATTGTATGCAAAAATAAGACCACGAGCTCGCTATTTTCATTCACTATATTTACTGAAGATGGTAAAGCAGATTAATTCTAAAGTTTTCACAAAGTCAGGGCTTATGGTTGGTCTTGGAGAAACAAAAGAGGAAATACTTCAGGTTATGGACGATTTGCGCAGTGCTGAGGTTGATTTTATTACAATTGGTCAATATCTACAACCAACTCCAAAACATGCAAAACTTGATAGGTATGTTACCCCAGAGGAATTTGAGCATTATAAATATATCGCTTACTCCAAAGGGTTCCTAGTGGTTGCATCAAGCCCACTAACTCGGTCATCATACCACGCTGAAGAAGATTTTAACAGGCTCAAGGCCTGTCGTTGACATTTGTGTTAATTCAAATTAATTTTTACTAATTATAAAGGAGTTTTTACGTAATGTCTACTATAAAAATCGAGAAGAAATCACAATTAGTTAAAGAGGTATTCGATTCCGTGGCAAGTCGCTACGACACCATGAATGATATAATGAGCCTCGGAATGCACAGATTATGGAAAGATAAGATGGTAAATAGTGTGCATTTTACAAAAAACTCTAAGGTTTTAGATGTTGCTGGAGGAACTGGAGATATAGCAATAAGAGTAGTAAGAAAAGAGCCAAGTGCTAAGGTTACAGTATGCGATATAAATCAAAACATGCTAAACAGAGGACGTGATAAAGCTATAAATTCAAACCAAATTAATTTTGATTGGGTATGTGCAAGTGCAGAAAGTTTACCATTTGAAGACTCCGAATTTGATTATTGCACAATAGCTTTTGGCATTCGAAACGTTTCTGACCGCAAGAAGGCTTTAAATGAGGCGCACAGGGTATTAAAACCACATGGAAAATTTATCTGCTTAGAATTTGCCCCTATGCACTATCAAAATGAGATATTTACCAAACTTTATGACTTATATTCATTTAAAGTAATTCCTAAAATTGGCAGCATAGTTGCTAAAGACAAGAGTTCTTATGAATATTTAGTGAGGAGCATTAGAGAGTTTCCAACTCAGGCTGATTTTAAAATGGAAATTGAAGAGGTAGGCTTTAAGAATGTTGAGTTTCATAATATGAGCTATGGAATAGTGGCATTACACATTGGAACAAAATGAATATTAAACTCTGGTATAGAACGCTGGATTACTATCTCATCCTTCCAGTGTTTTTTTTGCTCACTATAAGCTTCATTCTTGTTTATTCAGCAAGCCCTGTAATTGCGCAGCGTCTTTCTTTACCACAAGATTATTTTATACGGCGTCACACAATTTATATAGTCCTGTCACTAATTACCTTGGTGACATTTTCTTTTCTCAACACAAGAACTATACTTAACCTCTCGTTCGCAGGTTTCATTTTATTTACTATTCTAGTAGCAATTGCGATAATACTTGGTATAGAGGTAAAAGGTGCGAAACGATGGTTACATATTGTCAAAATTTCAGTTCAACCATCTGAGTTTGTAAGGCCATTTTTTTCTGTTGTTATAGCTAGTATCTTGGCCAGCGAAATGAAGTTTAAAATACACATATCAATCATAATATTTCTGTTAGTTTTTGTGTTGTTACTTTTGCAACCTGATTTCAGTATGTCTATGCTTTTAACATATTCTTTTATTGGTCAAATGTTTATTGCATGTATACCATTTTTATACTTTCTATGCATAATAGGAATGGCCACAACTGGAACTACAATAGCTTACTTATGCCTCCCACATATAAAGCAAAGGATTTACAATTTTGTCTTTTTTACGCAGCGCGATAACTTTCAAGTCACAAAATCATTAGAAGCATTCAAAAGAGGTCAATTAACTGGGGTTGGACCTGGTGAAGGTAGCGTAAAAGCCTCTCTTCCTGATTGTCATACAGATTTTGTGTTTTCTGTTTTAGCAGAAGAATTTGGTTTGATTACGTGCTTAGCCACATTGATGTTATTTGGCATCATTTCCGCCCGTTTGCTTTACGTTGCATATAGGGAAAATGAATTATTTAATCTGTTAGTGATTCTCGGTATCTCAATGCAATTCATCACACAATTCATAATAAACATAGGGGTAACATTGAGTGTTTTTCCAACCACCGGCATAACCCTGCCGTTACTTAGCTATGGTGGTTCTTCTCTTTTATCTTCGAGCATCGCACTTGGCATAATGCTGTCTTTTAGTAGAAATCAAGCTATTGCATTAAAGTTTCGTGAGCGTATTATGCTTGGAAGGTATATGGACTAAACTTGTACCGCTCACAACTATTATTGGTATCCCTCCAAAATGGGTATCTGTTCAGATGAGTGGCAAGAGATATTATGAAATCTGAAAGAGTTATGTGGAAATTTTTCAGAAAATATTCCACTGACATGCTGAACAACAAATACATCACTATGTCGTTTATCGCAAAAACTTATATTTTTCGTAACCATTCACACTTAATTCTGCAATTCTTTGATCTCACTCATAGAAAGACCAGTAGTTTGAGCTATAATATTAAAAGAAACACCTGCTTTAAGTAGATTCTTTGCGACTTCAATTTCCCTCTCTTTTCTACCTTCCTCTTTAGCAAGATCAAGTCTGTATTCAAGAATGGCTTCTTCTTTGCGCAGATCCATTATTCTTTCTTCATAAGCTATTAGATCTTTTTCATTCCAGTGAAACTTATCTAATTCATCATATGCTAGCTTTATTATTGGTGATTTTTCCGCAATTTTTCTGAGATCTTCGTCCGTTGTTTCATCTGCATATTTGAAAAAAAATAGCCAACGGTCTACTACACTTTCTAGTTGTTCTTCTCTACTCTTAGGAAATTTTGGCAGCTCTATGAAGATAAATTGAAAATCTTTTAAGTCATGCTCATTGGTTTTCTCATCTCTTATGGTATGGCTAGATATATAGTCAAGCTTATCAGGGAATAAGGTACAATTTGAAATCGCGATAAAGAAAATCTTCTTTAAATCAACGTATTTACCAGATTTATCAGCTTGTCTTGAGTAAGCCTTAGCAGCATAAAGTTGTGCACGTTTTTCAAAGCCTTTATCACGAGTGAGCTGCATCTCAATTATATACCTGTTCCCACTAGAATCCCTGCAAAGAACATCAACAATGCTTTGTTTATCAGAAGCAATTTCAGGGTCCATAATGGTGCTTAAGAATTCTACTTCTTGTATAGTGTTGACTTCAGTACATCCTAAAATATCGTTCAAAAAATGAATAAGAATATTCTTATTTCTCTCAGTACCAAATATTTTTTTAAATGTTAGGTCCAATTTTGGATCGAGAAATTTAGAAAGAGCCATAGTAAAAATACTGAGAAAAGATTAATAATTATACACTATTATTAACAACTATTCAACCATATTTTTAAGTATAGCTATACCGCTGCGGCGCTAACACGTAGCGGGATGACGAGCTTATCGTCATACCACCGCAAACCGTCATACCGCGATTCATTCACGGTATTTCTAGATCCCGCTAACACGTAGCGGAATGACGAATTACTATCTACACTGTCATACCGCGATTCATTCGCGGTATCTCAGCCGCTAACAAGAGATCCCGCTAACACGTAGCGGGATGACGAGCTTATCGTCACGCCGCCACGAACCGTCATACCGCCGCGGTATCTCTTAACATAGATCCCTTACTTAACCGTCATACCTTAACATAGATCCCGCTAACACGTAGCGGGATGACGATTGTCGTTTAGCTATAAATATTAAGGAATTTACCAAACGAAAAAAAGGCAAAAGAAACCCTAGTCATTGTCTATTTTCAGTATTGGCGTTTTTTAAGTCTTAAACACTGCAATTTAGCTGCTTTTAATTGCAACTAACCTACGCTGCAAATGTTTAAGAAATTTACTAAGCAGAAAAAAAGACAAAGAATCCCCGAGTTAGCTAGTCTTTTACTATCTCTGTCGAGTATTGGCATTTTTTGATGCCTTGTAACGCTTTGTAAGCGCGTTCAGCTTATTTAGATAAAAATCTAGATGTAGATGAAGTTTTGTAAAGACATACAGTATCTATATACTGCAAAAAATTGAACATAAGACGCCGATACATTAAGTAATCCTTACCTTTTAATCTGCAGATTGGCGAAAGCAAATACAATAGCTTCAGTTTCATGATAAGGGAGCTGGCGGAGTTTGTCAAGCAAGTTTTTTGTTTCTGCGAGCTACTACCCTTTCTTGGTGGACTAAAATCACAACAGCTGCAGAACCTAAATTGCTTCATACTACACCTTTTCCCTTTCCCCTGAAACTAGAATCTATATACTTAACTTTAGAAACTTTAAAATAAGATGCGATCTAATATTAGGCAGTTATTTTACTATATAAAGCCTAATCTATCTTATTTCATCATAGCTTTTATTGCAGTTTTATTTTCAGCCTTAATGATCCTCCTCTTTGGCAGAGGCTTAAGCAATATAATTGATTCTGGCACAGAGCACGATTTTACTACCAAACTATTAGTTGCAATACTTATAGTTTTAGCCATTTCTCTCACTGCATTTACTCGGTTATATTTCATTGGCATTGGCAGCGAGAAAGTTATCGCAAGAATCAGATATGACTTATATAGCAGTATCACTAACTTGCAACCAAGTTTCTTTGAGAACACAGGCGTACAAGATGTTATTTCAGCGTTAGTTACTGATACCTCTGTGCTGCAATCAATAATAAACAGCAGCTTACTAACCATATTACGAAATTTTGTGATTCTGATTGGTAGTGTTGCTATGTTATTGTATACAAATATACAACTAACTGCGTATGCAGCCGCAATAATACCTATACTACTCATTATCATGACCTCACTTGGAAAAAAAGTGCGTAGCTATGCACGCTTTGCCCAGGATAAATTAAGTGAGCTTGCGTCATTTAGTGAGGAAAATTTTAGATCTATAGTGACTATCAAATCGTTTGTACTCGAGGAAAACGAAAAAATCCGTTTTAAGGAACATTTAAACTCAGTATCAAAATCATACGTAAAATTAGTACTCTTGCGTGCTATTTTAGTAACTCTAGTTATCACGTGTGTGATAGGTTCACTAGTTGTTTTGCTCTTTTTTGGTATTAAAGAAGTCTTAAGCAATAATATAACTATTGGAAAACTCTCCTCATTTGTGTTTTATTCAGCGCTCGCAGCAGGAGCTATAAATAATTTGAGCGATAATATCAGTGATTTACAACGAGGTCTTGGAATAGTAGAGCGTTTATTTGAATTTAAAAATATGAAAAGCTCTATAGCAGATCCCGATGATCCTATAAAAATTTGTAGTGTTCAAAAGGGAATTTCGTTTAATGGCGTAACATTTTTTTATGAATCTCAGTCTGATAAGCCAGCGTTAAATAACGTATCATTTTCTATAGAGGCAGGTCAAGCAGTATCAATTGTTGGACCATCTGGCAGTGGTAAAAGCACCATTTTAAAGCTTCTGCTCCGTTTTCATGATCCAAACAAAGGTAGCATTACTATCGATGGGCACAATATTAAGTCAATTGCGCTAAATGACCTCAGATCGTTGTTTGGCTTAGTGCCACAAGATCACATGATATTTTCTTGCTCAATAATGGAAAATATACTATATGGCAAACCAGGTGCCGAATATGAGGAAGTGAAGCAAGCAGCCATCAGCGCTTATGCGATGGAATTTATTGATAAGCTGCCTGATAAATTTGATACATTTGTAGGAAAAAGAGGATTAAAACTTTCTGAAGGACAAAAACAACGTATTGTAATAGCAAGGGCCATACTCAACAATCCTCAGGTTTTAATACTGGATGAAGCAACCTCTGCCCTTGATTACAAAAGTGAGAACCTCGTGCAAAAAGCCTTGAGCAAGTTAATGCAAAACAGAACAACAATCGTAATTACACACAGGCTATCAACCGCACTCAAGACTGACAAGATTATAGTAATTAATCATGGAAAAGTAGAAGAAGTAGGAACTCATGACTCTCTAATAAGTAAAGACGGGCTGTATGCAAAACTGGCGAAGATACAGTAGGCATGAAATATTGTGTAAATTAAAAGAGAATTTAAGCTATATCGTTGTTGATTTAATGAGTATGCTAGATTTAAAATTAAAATTATTAATTTTTTAATTTTGTTATTTTATAATGGTTCCATAGTTATCCGGAAATTTCGTGACCTGTGGTTTCTTTCATTCACGTTATATTCATAGCTTGTTCTATCTTAATCTAATTCCAATTTTAACTGTATAGGAGGTCTCTATGTTAAAACATAACTATAGTGATAAAATCAATAATCGCTATTCATATACTAACAAATTTTCTTATAGTGATGAGGGTGTAGATGAGACGATCAAGGATAAAATCACAACTGAAGATCAGGTAGTAACTGATGATAAGGTAGTAACTGAGGATCAGGTTACGGGTCTAAGAGATCAGATCGAAAAAGAGAAAAAGGATGATGAATTTACCAGAGAAACACTTGAAGAGTGCAAAGACAGGGCTAAGAAGGCAGAAGATGGTGCTAAAAAGGCAGTAAAACGTGCAGAAGATGATGCTAAAAAGGCAATAAAACAAGCACATGGTGAAGCTAAAGAAGCAAAAGAACAGTTTGCGAAATGTGAAAAAGATGCTGAGAGGATAAAAGAAGACGCTGGAAAGGCAATCAATCAGGCAAAGAATGATGCTAAAGCAGAAGCTGCGGAAGCAGTAAAACAAGCACATGGTGAAGCTAAAGAAGCAAAAGAGCAGTTTGCGAAATGTGAAAAAGATGCTGAGAGGATAAAAGATGATGCTAAACAGGCAATAGAACGTGCAAAAGATGATGCTAAAGCAAAAGCCGATTTAGCAATAAAACAAGCTCAAGATGAGATTGAAAAAGTGAAAGCAGAAGCTAAACAGGCAAAAGCAGACGCTGGAAAAGCAAAAGAGGAGGCTGAAGGGATAAAAGAAGCATTTGTACAGTGTGAAAAGAAAGTTGAGAAAGCCAAAGAAGAAGTTGTAAAGTGTAAAATTGGAATGGCAAAGGCAGAGGTTGAGTGGTATAAAAAAGAAGCTGAAGAATGCAAAAAAGAGAAAGGAATTGGTACAGGCAAACCTGATACTGGTGAAAAAGGAGATGAAACTGGTACAAACAAACCTGATACTGATGAGAAAGAAGATGAAACTGGAAAAGCAAGTGTCATTACATCTCAAGAAATAACCTTAGATTGTTCCCAAGCTGAAAATTGTGGAGCATATGCTTCTTGGTATACAGCTTATAATAAGATAGGTCATCAAGGTTTTAATACATCTGATTTACTAAAGGAATTGTATCCTGAGATGTATAGTAATCCTAAAATTGCGACATATATAGAAAAGGGAATAGAGGGTTATTACGGTGTAGTAAATTTTAAATTTGCCTTTACAGAGCTTTTTGATTCAGCACACTATTTTAGTAATATGTCATGTAAAAAATGTATGGATAATCCACAAGAGATAGCCTGTCAAGACGATGAAATTAAGAGTTTCTGTTACCCTGCCGGTTATCATAATAATAAAGAATACAACAAAAGCTTTTTTATGAGAGAATCATGTCCTGATCTCATTAGAGAGTCCGATCGAACAATTGTTGCGAAAGCAAAACAAATTGCACCATTGATACTTGTTAACACATTAGGACAAATGATAGATAAAGAGGGCAATAACACTCAGATATTGTATAGTTCATTAAAGCCTTATCTAAAGGCTAATGGCAAAATAAAGGACTGTGGAGTTGACAAAAAGTGTGAAGATTTTGCTAAAATTATGAAGAAAGTTGCATGGGACAGTGATAAGGAAGTACTATTAAAAACTGTTTTTGATAGTACGGAAAAAACAAATCCTTACTATTATGATAATGAGGATAGTCTTGTTTCTGTTGATACTAATTTTATATAAGACTGAATGCTTTCTGGGCTTTTCAGCCCAGATGGCATTTTTGCAGAAAAATAGAGTGAGTAACCAGGATCGAACTGGCGACATTCAGCACTACAAACTAACGCTCTGCCAACTGAGCTACGGTTGCCAATAGGAACTCACAACTCTCTAATAAGTGAAGACGGGATGTATGCAAAACTGGCGAAGATACAGTGGAGTTGAAAAAAAATTTAAATCATACCGTTAGTTGATATGCTAGATTTATAATTTAAATTATTAAATTTTTAATTATTTTAATTTATAATAATCTCATAGTATTTTTTAAAGGATCATTATGGTTTATAATTATAGTCATTTACCAAAACTACCATGTACGGCTTTTAATTCGCCAGCATCAGTTTCACCAACACCAGTATCGAACTGTGCACAAGCTTGTGCACCTGCATACGCACCTTGTGCTACTAATTCGTGCCACAATCATTTTGACTCATATCATAATTATTATGACACATGTCATAATCCTTGTGATGAATTTGGGTTTCTTTGTTAGAAGATTGTTTTTAAACAACTCATAAACGCACGTCTAGCTATACGTGCTTCCAAGAGCACATGGGTGTTATTCAACCCATGTGTTTCATGTTTTGCTTGAGAAGATAAGCAATTGTTATTCACAGTAACCATATATTACAATTTATTTCAGCAACACGACTAATTTGACTACTGACAGCTTCTTCTTGGAATCTTATCATTATTCTACCATAGTAAAACTTTTAACTCTAATATCTGCTACATTAAAGTCGTATTTTGAAATGTACTGTAGGTTAAGGACTTTGTATATGCTAATTTTAGCCTTAAAATTATTAAATCATTAACTTTTTTATCCTATAATAATCTAATAGTTGCTTTTTAAAGGATTTTTATGACTTACAATTTTTCTTCGTATCCACGTATGGATTCATGTACTCCTGTGCGCACAGCTTGCATAACTGACCCACGGTACCATCATAACTTTGACCCACGTTGCCATAACCGCTTTGACTCGTGGCATGATGGACTCGAATTAAATATACAGCTTCCCGAATTCGATTTAAATATACCACCTTGTCCTGCTTGTCCTGATACTGTTTGTCCCCCTGCTCCTGCTTGCCCCCCTGCTCCTGCTTGTTCTGCTTGTCCCCCTTGTCCACAAGTTAAGCCTGAACCTGAATCTAAAACAATCGTTGATTTTTCAAAGCTTGCAATAACGGTCAACCCAATAACTGATGATATTCTTGATATTGAGACCAGAGAGCCAACAGGCTACAAGTTTAAAGAATGTGCAAAAACTATTCAGAATGCTAAAAACAACCTTCAGGTTATAGATGGTAAACTTGTGGGCAGTTGTGAAAACAATTCTGAATGTGATAAATGTGTAGAAGTAATAAACTCTTCTATATTAGATGCAAAAAGTGCTGAAGCCTTTTTTTCTACCCACAATATGTCAGTGTTAGAAGGCACTGTTCATATTATATAAAAGTAATACAGTGTGTACATTGTTAGTACACACTTCCATCTTATGGTTAATTTTTTAATAATTTTATTTACTAATGGAGATATTTTATGCCAACGAATACTTTTTCTTGTCCGAATCAAAAAAATGCAAATCATGTACGTATATTGCCACTTGATACGTGCTATGTCAGTGATATGTTGAAAATTAATTTGTTCACAAAGTTGGATGATTGTAAAGTCAATAAGGGTAAGTTGATTTATGATAAATGTGGTAAAGATCTTAAGTGTAAGATTGATGATAAGACTAAGAATGAACTGAAAGAAAATATTAAGAATGAACTAAAGAAAGAGAAAGAGCCTGATGATGTTAAAGAACCTGATGATGTTGAAGAGCCTGATGCTGGTAATGATGGTTACAGCGAAGGTATGGCTTTCTCTTACCATGGTTACGGCAACGACTTAATATAAACTCTGATCCAGGAAGATAAAATAGTTAAGATAAACCTTCAACTAGTCCCACTTATTCACTATACTGCTATAGATTTTATAGCAATATAGTGAATGAACATTTTTAAGCAGATTTCCTCTCTAATCTTTAGTAAATTGAATGAGTTGAAACAAAGGGGTGTTATAAGCACAAGTGCAGCAAACTTTATCATAGAGCCTCCAAGCAATAGAGTCCATGGAGACATTTACACAAATGTTGCTATGGTGCTTGCAAAGCATGAAAAGAAGAATCCCATTGAAATTGCAGAGGTTTTAGCCAAAGAATTTGAACTTTTTGATGAAGTTGCAAAAGTGGAAATAGCAGGCTCTGGTTTCATCAACATGCACTTAAAAATAGAAGTGTGGCATGGAATTTTAAAACAAATAAATGAGCTAAAAACAGAGTTTGGCACCCTAGATATAGGGAACAATCAGGCCATCAATGTTGAATTTGTATCTGCAAATCCAACTGGTCCACTGCATATTGGTCATGCAAGAGGGGCAGTATTTGGTGACGTTCTGGCAAATTTATTGAAAAAAGTTGGTTATAAAGTTACTAAGGAATACTATATTAATGATGCTGGAGCACAGATAGATACGCTAATTCGGTCAGTGTATTTGCGATATAAAGAAGCTCTGGGAGAAAAAATTAGTGTTGAAAAAGGTTTATACCCAGGTGAATATTTAAAACCGATAGGGGAGGGGCTGGCCAAAAAATATGGCGCAGAGCTTCTAGAAAAGCAAGATAATCAAGTGATTAGAGACTATACTTTAAGTTCTATCTTAGAAATTATAAAGGAAGACATGAACTTACTTGGAGTAAATCATGATGTTTTTACTTCAGAGTATGAGCTACAAAAAAGTGGCAAAATTGAAGAGAGTATAAAGATATTGTCTGACAAGGGTCTAGTGTATGAAGGGTACCTGGAGAAACCAAAAGGCAAAGAAAGCGAAAATTGGACTTCCAGAAAAGAGATGCTATTTCGCTCTACAAAATTTGGTGATGACGTTGACCGTGCATTGAAGAAAGAGGACGGCAGTTGGACTTATTTTGCCTCGGATATCGCTTACCATTTTGATAAGATATCGCGTGGTTTTAACAATATGATCGTAGAGCTTGGTAGTGACCACGGCGGTTATGTCAAAAGACTCAAAGCAGTCGTCTCTGCGCTCAGTGATGATCAAGCAAAAATAGAGGTAAAACTGCATAATATTGTGAATTTTTTCGAGAACGGCAAACCTGTTAAGATGTCCAAAAGATCAGGAAATTTCCTCACAGCAAGGGATGTAGTGGAAGAAGTTGGCAGGGACATAACTCGTTTTATAATGCTAACACGCAAGAATGATATGGTCTTGGACTTTGATTTTGCTAAAGTTAAAGAACAGTCAAAAGACAACCCTATTTTTTACGTGCAATATGCGCATGCTCGTGCTCATTCGTTAATGCGTAATGCTCCAAAAGAGCTCCCAACAGCAGATCCTTCACTTTTAAGGACAGGTGGAGAGCTCTTCCTCATAAAAACCTTAGCAAAGTGGCCAGATGTGGTAGAAATTGCAGCAAGGCTTTGTGAGCCACACAGAATTACTTTCTACTTACTTGAAGTTGCAGAAGCGTTTCACGTTTTATGGGGGTATGGCAAGAGTGATTTAAACATGCGTTTCATACTGGAAGACAACTTAAACCTCACCGCTGCAAGAATGTTTCTCGTGCAAGCCTTAGCGCACGTCATCGCTTCTGGACTTTCTATCTTCAATATAGAGCCTTTGGAAGAGATGAGTTGATTTTTTTATGCAAGATTGTTTTTTCAACGAATAGAGAAGTTGACAAAATTAAGTAAAAATGTTATAGTTTATTGACCTTACCCAGAAAAAGTGGAGAGAAAGTTTGGAATGTTTTTTACAAAAAGAATGATGCATCAAATTGTTCTGGAATGCAATAGTTAATAGTGACGTTGTTTGTTATAAAAAATTTCTATATATTCAAATATAGCAGTTTTGATATGCTGTTTAGAGTGCCGAGAGGTGTCTATTGGTAACTCCCTTTTTAGAGAACTGAAGAAGCTTTCCACAACAGAATTGTCGTAACAACAACCTTTATGACTCATCTATGTTTTTTATGGATAAGAGATATTGATAACCTTGCAAAGTATATTGTGAACCTTGATCACTATGTAATAGTAGATTTTTGGCAGGTTTACGCTTGTTAACGTCCATTAATAAAGAGTCCATAACCAATTGTTTATTTATTGAACTGCTCATTAACTACCATGCGTGAATATAGATCGATTATTGTTGCCAAATATAGCCATCCTTCTTTGGTTTTTATATAAGTAATCCCATACTTTATTTGGTTGATCGACAATAAAGTTTTGGTCTAATATATTGGGAGCTACTGTCCGTTTGTTGTTTCTTAATTTTAAATTTTCTTCTCAATATAGCCTGAATACCATTTTTCTGCATAATACTTTGCACTGTTTTTAAGTTGCAACTTTTACCCAAAGCCTTTAATTCAGCATGAATTTTAGGAGCTCCATATCTACATTTAGAAGCTTGATATATTTTTTGAATATCTGCTAATAACTCTTTATTTGCTGATTCTCTACTGCTTATTTTTCTTGTGGTCCACTTATAGTAGCCACTAGCAGAAAATCCTACATAATTCCTGTACTTTATAGCAGTTACTATATAAAAAAATATTTTACTCTTTTTGACTGGCCAGGGCTTTTTTTAAAATGTCTCTTTCTCTTGTTACTTTTGCTAACTCTTTCTGTAAATCAAATCTCTCTTTGTCATAAGGTGCTACATCTGGAAATGCATTTGCCGCTGACTTTTTTTCGTTATATTTCTTCATCCATTTTCCTAATACACTATCCCTTATTCCTAGATCTCTTGCTACTTTTGCAACTGGTTGACCTACCTTTCTTTGTTCATTTGCCAGCTTAACAGCTTCCAATTTGAATTCTGCCGTATATTCTCTTGCCATTTCTAATCCTCCAAAATTTTATTTTACCCGAAAAAACTCCTTTCTTTCTCTCCACTTTTTCTGGGTAAGATCAGTTTAGCTATAGGCAGCAATTTTCTGTATTTATTTTAAATTGAAGGAAGCTCAAATGAAAGATCATGTTTTGCTAAAAATCACAGAATGCAGTCTAACAGTGAACGGTTACGCTTTTAATCGAAAATGTTGTATAGTACACAATCAATTTTTCTGGATCCAAGTAGTCAAGGCACTGCCTTTGTGTTTGAGGCAAAATCGGCTATAACACTTAACATACTGCCTTTGCAAACAAATGTTCGTACAGTTATGTGTCAGCTACTTGCATGACGCCATTGCCTGAACGGGTACCAATGATTACCTATCAATCTCACCAAAAACTATATCGAGTGAGCCAATAATTGCTGCAACGTCAGCAAGCATGTGTCCTTTTGCCATAAAGTCTAAGGCTTGTAAATGCGCAAAGCCAGGTGCTCTTATTCGGCACCTATAAGGTCTATTGGTACCATCTGAAACTATATACACTCCAAACTCACCTTTTGGTGCCTCAACAACTGCGTAAGCCTCACCTTCTGGTACGTGATATCCTTCTGAATAGAGCTTAAAATGGTGAATCAGAGCTTCCATAGATTTTTTCATCTCTGCTCTTGACGGTGGAGAAATTTTTCTATCTTCAGTTTTTATTTGCCCTTCAGGCATTTTCTCTATGCACTGCTTCACCAAACTGATAGATTGCCTAATCTCTGCCATTCTAACTAGATAACGGTCATAACAGTCGCCATTTTGGCCGATCGGTATATCAAAATCTAGTTGATCATATATCTCATATGGCTGGCTTTTTCGCAAATCCCAAGCAAGCCCAGCAGCGCGCAACATTGGGCCACTAAAGCCCCAATCAAGTGCCTGTTTAATTGATATTTCACTAATTCCTACAGTGCGTTGCTTCCATATCCTATTTTCTGTTAAAAGTTCATCAACATCGTCTATATATTTTGGAAATTGCTCTATAAACTTTGCAATATCCTCAATCAAATCTTCTGGAACATCTGCTGCAATTCCACCTGGCCTGATGTAAGCTGCGTGAAACCTTGCACCTGAAGCTCTTTCGTAAAATTCCAGTATTTTTTCTCTTTCTTCAAAGAGCCATAAAAGAGGGGTCATTGCTCCAACATCAAGTGCTTGAGAAGAAACGTTCAGTAAATGATTTAGTATTCTCGTCAGTTCACAAAACAAGACACGTAAATACTTTGCCCTAATTGGCACTTCACATTGCAACAATTTCTCCACACAAAGTGAATATGCATGCTCTTGTGACATTGGTGATACGTAATCAAGGCGATCAAAATAAGGCAAAGCTTGAAGATACGTTTTATGTTCTATTAATTTTTCAGTACCGCGGTGCAGAAGCCCAATATGGGGATCTGCCCTCTCGATCACTTCACCATCCATCTCTAAAACAAGACGCAACACTCCATGTGCAGCTGGGTGCTGAGGTCCAAAATTTAACATCATTGTCTTTAGATCGGGCATGTCCAGTAGTTTAAGATATTAAAATTGTATAGGCTAAAGTGCGCTCAAAGTCAATAAACTTCTTGCATAGGCTACAACTATCATTCAATAGAAACAAAAACTTTTACAATGGCTAATAAGTGTTGGTAAAACCAAGTCACTTTAGCTATAGAATGACAAAAAAGGTTTGCATTAGCCAAATTTTTAGTTGAAGTAGCATAAGAGGTTAAAGGAAAAGCTTTGTGTTAATGGATTCATTTCAGGTATAGTATAGATAACACCACAATACTTATAAAATGGATCATGTTGTTAATGCGTATAATAGACTTGACACTCCTATAGTTAGGGGAGAAGGGGTATATCTTTTTGATAGAGGTGGTAAAAAATATTTAGATTTTGCTGCAGGTATTTCTACAACTTCTTTAGGGCATTGTCATCCATACATTACAGATAAGCTGAAAGAGCAATTGAGCTCACTATGGCACTGCTCTAACATTTTTACTATTCCCGAGCAAGAAAGGCTTGCCGAGCGTTTAACAACTCTTACTTTTGCAGATAAAGTTTTTTTCTGCTCAAGTGGGCTTGAAGCAACAGAAGCTGCAATTAAGTTTATTCGTCGTTATTTTTACTTGAAAGGGCAAGCAAAACGTAATCGTATTATTACAATTGAAGGAGGGTTTCATGGCCGCAGTATTGCTGCAATTTCTGCTGGAGGCAGTGAAAAATCACGCGAAGGTTTTGCTCCGCTTCTTTCTGGTTTTGATAAAGTGCCAAGAAATGACATTAAAGCTTTGGAGAAAAAAATCAGCGATGAGACAGCTGCTGTGTTTTTAGAGCCCATACAAAGTGAAGGTGGAGTATATCCACTAGACGTAGAATATCTTCAAAAAGTAAGGGAAATAACAAAAGCTCAAGGAATAATTTTGTGCTTTGATGAAGTGCAGTGCGGATATGGACGCATCGGTTCTTTATTTCATTATCAAAATGTCGGCATTGAACCTGATATGCTAACCTGTGCGAAGGCTATGGGTAACGGTTTTCCTGTAGCTGCATGTTTAGTGAAAGATTATATAGCAGAAGCAATTACTCCAGGAACTCATGGATCAACCTATGGTGGCAATCCACTTGCCATGACTGTTGGTAATGCAGTGCTCGATATAATGCTAAAAGAAGGCTTTTTTGATCATGTTAAAAGAATTAGTAAATATTTAAAAGAAAAGCTGTTGCTTTTAGCTAAAGAATTTCCTGAGATGATTTTAGAAGTTCGTGGAGAAGGGTTACTAATGGGAATAGAACTAGCAACTCTTGTAGCTGATAAAATTATTAGTCGATCTCTTGATAAAGGTTTAATAATAACTAGGGTTTTAAACAACAAAGTAGTAAGGGTAACCCCACCACTTATCATTGAGGATGAGCATGTGAACGCAGCGTGTAATATGCTTTATGATTTGTTTTTTAAGATTAAAGGTATATAAAATTCGGCAATATAAATTCAGGCTTGCAAATGCCTCTCATAACATGTAAAATTAATTTTATTTTTTATCACAATAACATCGTACTTTAATGGATTGGTTATTGGTCTTAGTATCATCAGCAATTTTTGTTTTGTTAGTTTTATCGTTTTTGTTCTCAGGAGCAGAAATAGGCTTAACCTCAATTAGCCGTTCTCGAGTTAATAAGCTAAAGCTAGACGGTAACAAAAAAGCCAGGGTAATAGATCGCTTATTAAATAGGAAAGAATTGACAATAGGAACGGTATTGCTCGGCAATACAATTATTAATATTACTTGCTCTGCTTTATTTACAGCAATATTTATCAATCTTTTTGGAAATGAGGGCATTCTCCTATCAACAATTATAATGACATTTTGTATTTTATTGTTCTGCGAAGTTCTACCAAAAACTTATGCTATTCAAAATCCTGAAAAATTTGCATCATTTTCTGCTTATTTTGTATTGTTTTTTGTAAAGATTTTTTCTCCATTGACACTAGGTATTCAATTTATTGTTAACCTCATCCTAAAATTATGTGGGCTGCATAAAGATAAGGAAGTGATATCTGCAGCGGATGCAATGCGTAATATGATTACTCTTCACCGCAGTGAAGGAACTATGTTGCAACAGGATTTAGATATGCTAAGCAGCATACTTGATTTGGCTGAGACAGAGATATCACAAATTATGACCCATAGAAGAAACCTATTTTCTCTTGATATAGATCGGAATAAAGAAGAGTTAATAAGAGAGATTTTAACCAGCAGTCACAGTAGAGTACCTTTATGGCAGAAGGAACCAGATAACATTGTAGGTGTAATTCACGTGAAAGCTCTAATAAATGCTTTGCGTGAAAAGAATAATAAAGCGGAAGGAGTTGACATTACCCAAGTTATGTCAAGGCCTTGGTTCATACCAGAAAGTACACCGCTCAGCGTGCAACTTCACAACTTCCGTAAGAACAGGAAACACCTTGCATTTGTTATTGATGAGTATGGAGCACTGCAGGGAATTGTAACTCTTGAGGATATACTGGAAGAAATAGTTGGAGAAATTTCGGATGAACATGATTTGATTACGGAGAATTTTATAAAGAAAATATCTGATAATATGTATCACATAGAAGGAAAATCTACTATTAGGGACATTAACAGGCAGTTATACTGGAATCTCCCTGATGAAGAAGCTACAACTCTAGCAGGTATGATTGTGAATGAAATAGAGCGCATTCCTGACGAAGGCGAGGAGTTTTCCATGTATGGTTTTCGCTTTAAGATTTTAAAAAAAGATAAAAATATTATTACTGTTGTTGAAGTGCAAGTAAAAACTGGTAATATTAGTGGCAGCAATTAATTAGTGGAGTTTCATGGAAGATACAGTAAAAATCACGGCTGAAGAGTTGAAGGGTTACATAGAGAGAATCGAAAAACTTGAACAAGAAAAGAGGGATGTGCAAGATCACATTCGTGATGTATATGCAAAAGCCGCAGATGAAGGTTGGGATATAAAAGTGATGAAACAAATTATTAGGCTGAGGAAGATGGATGATGATGACAGAGAGGAACAAGAAATATTGCTTGATACCTATAAACGTGCATTGGGAATGAGCTACGAAGAAGAGTTAAGTGAATAGCAGAATTGTAATTGGAATAAGTGGAGCATCTGGTTCTATTTACGGTGTGCGTATTTTAGAAGCGTTGAAAGACGTCGATTATGAAACTCATTTAGTGATAAGTCGTGCTGGGAAAATAACTTTAGCTCACGAGATTAAAGAAAAACTTGAAGATATTACATCACTTGCAGATTTTTACTATTCTGAAGAAAAGATTGGAGAAAAAATAGCAAGCGGCTCATTTAAAACCTCAGGGATGATTGTAGCACCATGCTCTATGAAGACAATGTCTGAAATCGCATCAGGTGTTACTTCCAATCTATTGACAAGGGCTGCAGATGTAACGCTAAAAGAAAGAAGAAAGTTAGTTCTTATGGTGCGAGAGTCACCACTGCATCTTGGGCATTTACAAAATATGTTAAAATTAACGGAGATGGGAGCAATTATTGCTCCACCAGTACCAGCTTTTTATATTAAACCAAAATCGTTGGATGATATTATTAATCATTCTGTTGGCAAAGTATTGGATTTATTTGATATCAAATTACCCGACTTTAAGGAGTGGCAAGGAAGTGACAATTATTATTGATGGTAAAAAAATAGCAAACGACCTATGTGAGAGGCTATCACAAAAAATTGATATTTTAAAGAGAGAGTATAACATTTTTCCTTGCCTGAAAGTAATTCTCGTGGGCAGCAATCCAGCAAGTCAGGTTTATGTTCGCAACAAACAGAAAAAAGCAGAATCAATAGGCATAAGTTCTGAGACCATTGTTTTGCCTGATAATATTTCAGAAGATGAATTAATTGAAAAAATCAATGAATTAAATGAAGATCCATCTGTGCATGGCATTTTAGTGCAATTGCCTTTACCAAATCATATTAGTGCAAGCAGAGTAATTAACACAGTAAGTGTTGAAAAAGATGTAGATGGCTTTCATGATGAAAACGTTGGCAAATTAGTTAAAGGTGAAAAAAACTGCCTTATACCTTGCACTCCTAAAGGTTCTTTGCATTTAATTAAGTCAATTGAAGAGAACCTTTCCGGTAAAAACGCAGTGGTAATTGGTAGGTCAAATATCGTGGGCAAGCCAATGTTTTACCTGCTATTGCAAGAAAACTGCACTGTCACCATCTTGCATTCACAAAGCAAAGATTTAGCTGAATATTGCTCTAAAGCGGATATAGTAGTTGCAGCAGTCGGAAAGCCAAATTTTGTTCAAGCAGACTGGATAAAGAAAGGTGCAATAGTGATCGATGTTGGCATAAATAGCGTTAACGTAGGAGAACAAAGTAAGCTCGTAGGTGATGTTGACTTCGGGGGAATGAAAGAAAAAGTCAAAGCTATTACCCCAGTACCCGGGGGCGTTGGCCCAATGACCATTGCATTTCTAATGATGAACACTGTTATTGCTGCTTGCTTGCAGAAGGGAGTTGATGCTTCTAATTTCATTAGTTGAGGTATGAAGAGGAAGCTGTATGAAGATAGAATGTACCACATCTCACAATTAATAAAAAATTGAGATTTTTGAAATTCCTCGGTAGTCAAATTTATTAAATATTTAGGATCATCATCTATTCTTTTTTCTCTACAAGTATAGCTAAAGTGGCTTAGGTTTACCTACAATTTGAAAAACAACAAATTCGTCATTCCGCTACTCGTTAGCGGAATCTATGCTGAGATACCGCGGCGGTATGACGTAGGGAAACCTTTCTTGGGTTAGCTATAGTTAGTGGAATTGCAAAGTTTCTAGGCATAAAAAGCTTTGAACCTAATATATGAGCCAAACTTGATTTTCCAACCGTAGATACACCTGTAATAAAAATAATAGTCTTCATTTTATGAATTTACTTGCTATATGAACTATCGGAGAAATTTTTTTATAGTTTATAGTATCTATACTTTGCCATATACAACCATCAGAATCTTTTCCATCAGATTCTCGCTTTATTTCTCCTATGATTTCAATTTTGTATAAAACTGCTATATGTTTTAGACATTTATTTACATTGTCTTCATTATAATGATATAGGCTAGTAACTGTTTGGATTTGGTCGTATTGTTTCACTAAACAACCTGTTTCTTCTCTAATTTCTCTTACAAGTGCCTCTTCAAGCGTTTCAGCAATTTCTACCTGGTAAATCAAACAACCCTTTATAAGGACCTCGACTTTTTTTCACCAAAACTATACTTTTAGGTTTTAAAATTAAACCGTATACGCCTAAGTGAGAGTGATAAATAATATCATCTTTCATTAAATCAAAAATATTAGAGTTAATATAATAATTTAAAAAATCAATTATACAAAATAATGTATTATAAATACAATTACTCAATATAAAAATTCCACTTAACAAATTTATAAAAGTATAGCTTCTACGTCATACCGTCACGGTATCTCTTAGCATAGATCCTGCTAACAAGTAGCGGGATACTTAACCGTCATACCGCCGCGGTATCTCTTAGCCGCTAACACGTAGCGGTATGACGATTGTCGTTTAACTATAAATATTTAAGAAATTTACCAAATGAAAAAAAAGGCAAAAGAAACCCCGTAGTGCGAGTTTTGACTCTCTAATACTTTAAATTGGCGCTATAATAATGTGCTGACGCTTAGTTTAAGCGCGATTTGGCTGAATGTAGAAAAATTTTAAAAGACATGCAGCCGCTATAATGTTATGTAATCCGCCAAAAGATACCCTGAGTTTTTTACTGAATTTTGTCATTGAGCCTGCAGGTCAAAAACAAGTTTTGAGTCATAAATACCCTTAATGCCATGACGTGTATAATAATGTTACAAAAAATAATATCATAGAATTCAATAGGATAATCCCTAGAGAATTACTCATCTACAAAAAGCCAAATCGTGTTAATGCTGTTTAGATGTAAAAGATAAGCTAAATCTTTACAGGGAATTTAAAACAGTAGAATACCTTTGATTGAAAAAAAGAACCAAACTAGGCAACTTAACCGGTTTGCTATTTCAACTACTACAACTAAATCAATAAATCTTAATAGGGGGAAAAACATCATGAGTGCGCCAAGAAGTGCGTAAAGTTCAGTTGGTGAAAATCCAACCCAGGCAAAGCCTAGCCAGCAACCTGGAACGAACCATTATGCTGCGTAAGGTGACGAGCGTAGTAAAGCTAGTGGAAGGTGTAAAAGACAAGATTTGATCTGACAGACAAGAATTAACTGACAGAAGAATTGAGGTAGTCAAAACTAATATCAGGCTCTTGTGTAATGCTACTAATATTTTTCTGAAAAGCAATATATTTGCTATCAAGAAAAGTGTATTAAATAAGACTTGACCTGACACTTTAAAAAAGTAAGTTAAAAATAATAAAAATAAAGGAGTGTTAGATATGAGTACAATACAGACAAAAATATTAAAACCAAAGCTAGGATTATTAGAACTAGCAAAACAACTAGGAAATGTGTCTCAAGCATGCAAAGTGATGGGATACTCAAGAGATACATTTTATCGCTTTAAGGAGTTATATGAAAATGGAGGAGAGGAAGCATTACATGAAATAAGTAAGAAAAAACCGCTATTAGCAAACAGAGTTTCCGACGATATAGAAAGAGCAGTGATTGGTATAGCAACAGAATTTCCAGCATATGGGCAAGAAAGAGCTGCAAATGAACTGAGAAAAAGAGGTATAATAATTTCCCAGGGAGGAGTAAGGTCTGTATGGCTAAGAAATGACCTTGAAACTCTCAAAAAGAGACTTAAAGCACTAGAGACAAAAGTAGCTCAAGACGGAATCATTTTAACTGAAGAACAACTTGCAGCTTTAGAAAAAGTGAAAGAACAAAGGGAAGCTCATGGTGAAATTGAGACGCAACATCCAGGTTATTTGGGTTCTCAAGATACCTATTATGTGGGCAATATCAAAGGTATAGGGCGCATTTATCAGCAAACTTTTGTTGATACTTATTCCAGAGTTGCAATGGTTAAACTTTACACGGACAGAACAGCTATTACAGCTGCAGATCTTCTCAACGATAGAGTTATTCCATTTTTTGATGAGCAGAAAATTCCATTATTACGCATTTTAACTGATAGGGGTACGGAGTACTGTGGCAAGCCCGAAAATCACGCTTATCAGCTTTATTTGGGCATAGAAAACATCGATCATTCTAGAACTAAAGCCAACTCTCCACAGACTAATGGCATATGTAAAAGGTTTCATAGAACCATGCAAGATGAGTGTTACAATATCATCTTTAGAAAGAAAATCTACAGTTCTTTGGAAGATCTACAGATTGATGTTGATCATTGGTTGCGTTCTTATAATGAGACAAGACCTCACTCGGGTAAATATTGCTATGGCAAAACGCCTATGCAAACTTTTCTTGATAGCAAATATATTGCTTTTCAGAAAAATATTAGTAGCATTACACAAGAGCCTGATATTAGTTTTGACTACCTCAATTCTTCTGTCAGTTAATTCTTGTCTGTCAGATCAAATCTTGTCTTTTACAGCTGATAAACCGTTCAGATAATCCCTATAACCTTGATCCGACCTTATTCCTTCCATAAAATTTAACTTATCTAGCGCTTGATTCAGGTAATCAAAGACTAACTGTAGCTTTATTCCTGATTTGGTATTATTCTCACAATCTCTATAGCTACTGCCATATCCTTTGTACATATCTTCCATGCTACTGGGCAGGCTAATGTAGCTGCTATCCAATAATTTAACGCTTCCAAATTGCTGTAAAATTTTGCAATCAATCTGTAGACTTTTTTTAAATAAACACAAAGCTTCGTTATACATTTTTTTCATGAACTCAACTGCTTCTTCACTAAACCTAAAATCTAAACCCTGTTTTGTAATTTCTATCGAGTCTTCATTTAGCAATTGGCACATTGTTTCTATGCTGCAATCATCAACTCCTATGTTACCAAAAACCATAGCTTTTATGAATGATGAGCCATTAAGTTTTCTCTTTCTTTTTATAAAACCTACTGCAATTGATATTTCGTCTGCTTTTTCATTAAAGAATTCATTGAGGTCTTTTGATAAGCAAGCTATTCTGTCCATTGTAAGTTCTCTCATTCATATATCCAAGAGAATTTATACCTTATTATTTTCCTTCACTCTATCAACTTTACTTACACTTTTCCTTAACTTGACGCGTATGGTTTATTTAACACTCCCGAATTTTTTGCAACTTCAATTTTACCTTTTTATATCCAATTTGGATGCATTCTCTACCTATGAGCTGTATGCCTGTAGCATTAAATTTTCCGTTGTCCAATCTTCTGCTCTTTTCCCACTTAGCAAATCTCATCTTTTCCTGTAAATAGTACTTTCTATAGGCTTTTATGGAACTACCACATTTATAGCGATCAGACAGTGCTTGTATAAAAGTTGAAAAATTAGCAAATCCTTATTACTATCACACCAATCTACTATTTCTTCGGATTTATGCGTTCTTTTGTATCGCCAAGTGTACTCTTTACATAATTCTCTTCCGAACCAATAAAAGTTCCCTTCTGATTGCCTAGCCCACAAAGAACAAGGATGATTGTTGTGAGTCAGTTTATATGGGACTTCTATATTCTGATTTATGATACTGACAAAAGGATTTGGATGCTGTTGAAAAAACATTACTCAATAATTGAGCAGTTTCTAATGGCATTTTTACTATATACATAACATTTGCGCCGCAATTGCTGGGTTTTCATCTAGTACAAAGATGTTCATCTAGACATCCAAAGATAAAATTAGCTTAAGTTTTTGATTTCGTCAGCTGTAAGACCAGTAGTTTGGGCTATAATATCAATAGAAACTCCTGCTTTAAGTAGGTTTTTTGCGACCTCAATTTTCTCTGCTTTTCTGCCTTTTTCATGTCCGATTTGGATGCCTTCGTCTCTAGCATCATCAAGTTTTTGAGCGAGGATGCCTTCTTCTTTCCGCAGATCCATTATCCTTTCTTCGTACGCTATCAGATCTTTCTCATTCCAGCGAAACTTGTCTAACTCATCGTATGCTAGCTTTATTATTGGCGATTTTTCTGCAATATCTTTTAGGTCTTCATCTGTAGTATCTTCTGCGTACTTGAAAAAAAAGCACCAGCGCTCTATTGTACTTTCTAGCTGCTCTACTTTGTTTTTTGCGAATTTAGGCAACTCAATAAATATAAAATAGAAATCTTTTAGATCATGCTCATTAGTGTCTTCATCTCGAATAGTATGCTTTGATTTGTACTCAGATTTATTAGGAAACAGTACACAATCTGCTATAGCAATGAAGATAATTTCCTTAAGGTTATGATACTGGTCACCTTTATCAGCTTGCCTTGAGTAAGCTTTAGCAGCATATAGCTGAGCACGTTTCTCAAAGCCCCTATCACGAGCGAGTTGCATCTCGATTACATATCTGAACCCACTAGAATCCTTGCAAAGGACTTCAACGATGCTTTGTTTATCAGAGGCGACTTCAGGATCCATGTAGGTGCTAAGAAACTCAACTTCTTGTATAGTATCTATCCCGGTAAATCCTAAGATATCATTGAGGAAGTGAATAAGAATGTTCTTATTTTTTTCGGTACCAAAGACCTTTTTGAAGGTTAAGTCTAATTTTGGATTGAGAAACTTAGAAAGAGCCATAGCGAGAGTACCTAAAAAGCATTAATAATTATACACAATTCTGAAGAAATATTCAACTTCTTTATTTTTAGTTTATTTTTTAAGTTTTGAATGTGTTGATGAAAAAAATGTCTTCCATAAATGATCTGAGAATAGCATTTCATACTCTAGACTCCTTTTGTACTCTTTTATCAACCATTCTGTAAAGTATCTTAAAAGGCCAGCAAATGGATGTCATGAATTTAGCAACTGTAATGGCCATCAAAGATACCCTTCAATAGCGTTTATTTTTCTCTCATATTAAATTCCTCCTCGGTTAAAATTTTAATACCCAGCTTTTTAGCCTTTTCGAGCTTTGACCCAGGTTTTTCGCCGACAACCAAGAAGTCCGTTTTAGGCGATACACTTGAATGACCTTACCCAGAAAAAGTGGAGAGAAAGTTTGGAATGTTTTTTACAAAAAGAATGATGCATCAAATTGTTCTGGAATGCAATAGTTAATAGTGACGTTGTTTGTTATAAAAAATTTCTATATATTCAAATATAGCAGTTTTGATATGCTGTTTAGAGTGCCGAGAGGTGTCTATTGGTAACTCCCTTTTTAGAGAACTGAAGAAGCTTTCCACAACAGAATTGTCGTAACAACAACCTTTATGACTCATCTATGTTTTTATGGATAAGAGATATTGATAACCTTGCGAAGTATATTGTGAACCTTGATCACTATGTAATAGTAGATTTTTGGCAGGTTTACGCTTGTTAACGTCCATTAATAAAGAGTCCATAACCAATTGTTTATTTATTGAACTGCTCATTAACTACCATGCGTGAATATAGATCGATTATTGTTGCCAAATATAGCCATCCTTCTTTGGTTTTTATATAAGTAATCCCATACTTTATTTGGTTGATCGACAATAAAGTTTTGGTCTAATATATTGGGAGCTACTGTCCGTTTGTTGTTTCTTAATTTTAAATTTTCTTCTCAATATAGCCTGAATACCATTTTTCTGCATAATACTTTGCACTGTTTTTAAGTTGCAACTTTTACCCAAAGCCTTTAATTCAGCATGAATTTTAGGAGCTCCATATCTACATTTAGAAGCTTGATATATTTTTTGAATATCTGCTAATAACTCTTTATTTGCTGATTCTCTACTGCTTATTTTCCTTGTAGTCCACTTATAGTAGCCACTAGCAGAAAATCCTACATAATTCCTGTACTTTATAGCAGTTACTATATAAAAAAATATTTTACTCTTTTTGACTGGCCAGGGCTTTTTTTAAAATGTCTCTTTCTCTTGTTACTTTTGCTAACTCTTTCTGTAAATCAAATCTCTCTTTGTCATAAGGTGCTACATCTGGAAATGCATTTGCCGCTGACTTTTTTTCGTTATATTTCTTCATCCATTTTCCTAATACACTATCCCTTATTCCTAGATCTCTTGCTACTTTTGCAACTGGTTGACCTACCTTTCTTTGTTCATTTGCCAGCTTAACAGCTTCCAATTTGAATTCTGCCGTATATTCTCTTACCATTTCTAATCCTCCAAAATTTTATTTTACCCGAAAAAACTCCTTTCTTTCTCTCCACTTTTTCTGGGTAAGGTCAAAGGCGGGCCCAGTAATGCTAGAAGTCAAACCAAAAAAAAGCAACAGCCGGCGAACTCACTCTATTTATAGTACAGATGAAGAGAATTGGATTTATATACCAGTGCCGAAAATAGTTGACAAAGATTGTGTATACTTATTACAATTGTTTGGGTACCAGAAGTTTTTACGGCAACAAAGTATGCACTAACTATAAGTAAGGAAGACTTTAAGCAGGCAATAAAAAAAAATGAAGGAACGTTTAAAAGAGATTAAAGGAGAGAAGAAAAAGGTAAAAGGGAATACGGCAGAAAATGAATCTTATTACAAATAGCATAAAGGGCTTTTATTCTAGTGTTAAATCGGACCTAGATTGGCAAGCCAAACGTAGTCTTATTAGGACATTAGTAAAAGAAGTCAACATTGATCTTGATAAAGTAGATGTAGTATTTAAGATCAAAGAACTTGAAAACCCCGCCCAGAATGGACAAAATCAAAAGATGGTACATTGTCTAAGGGGTCTGGGCACTGGGATGACATCTTTTTTCTTGGTACAAATTACTCTTATGTCTCAATATTTGTACAGTTGTGTTATCGGCTGTTTGATGTTTACAACGCAGGAAGTTCATACGGTTGTAAGTCAAGCGGTAGGATGACAAGATTTTGCAAGGGTATTTTTTTTATAGGAGATTAACATGGAAATTTTTCTTGATAGCGTTGATTTAAATGAAATTAAAGGACTAAAGGAGTTCATTGACGGCATAACAACTAATCCTTCTTTAATAGCAAAGTCCGGGCGTAAAGATAAATACGAGGATTTAGTGCGTGAAATATGCTCTATTATAAAAGGGCCTGTTAGTGTTGAAGTTGTTGCAGATAGCCATGAAGAGATGATCACAGAAGGTCTGAATTTAGCAAAAATTGCTGATAATGTTGTGATCAAATTACCTCTTACACATGAAGGATTAATTTCTTGTAAAAAGTTATGGACAGAGCATAAAATACCTGTTAACATCACATTATGTTTTTCTCCTGGACAAGCACTGCTTGCCGCTAAGGTCGGTGCTTGTTTTATTTCCCCCTTTGTTGGTCGCCTTGATGATATAAGCTATGATGGCTTATCGCTAATAGAAGATATATGTACTATATATTCTAATTACGGTTTTGATACTAAAGTTCTTGTTGCATCAGTGAGAAGCCCAGCGCATGTAATAGAAGCTGCAAGGTTTGGTGCTGATTCAATTACTGTGCCAGCAAAAGTACTTAGACAATTAATTAATCACCCACTTACTGACCAAGGGCTAGCAATATTTGAAAAAGACTGGGGTGTAAAATAATAAACGGTTACAAATGAACATAAAAATTGGCGTATCCGTTCAGGCAATGGCGTCAACTTAAGAGCCTTCATTAGCAAACTCTCCTAAAGACATGATGGCGTTTGCTACCTTATTGCGGCTGCCCTGGTCGAATCTTAACTTTATAGCTAACCCAAGAAAGGTTTCCGTACATCATACCGCCGAGGCGCTAACGAGTAGCGGAATGACGAATTTGTTGTTTTTCAAATTGTAGGTAAACCTAAAGCTATAGAAAAAAAGAAGAACCAGTTTCTTAGTTTTTCATTGACATAATCCACTCCATATGCCATAATAAAATTTTATATCTTGGAGAAGGAAATGACATTAAGGTTAATAGTACAAGAAGTCAACAGTAGTCCAGATCTGAGTAAGGAAAATTTAATTGATAGAATTAAAGATAAGCTGCAGCAGGAAAATCAACTTATATATGATGAGTGGAAAAAAAACGAATTTGATATAAATTACACGTTTATAGTGCTCAAGTGCAATTTATTACTTATAGCAGCTGAAAATGGCTATGAAAAAGTAGTAAGATACTTAACAAAAAACGGAGCTAATGTTAATGTACAAGATGAATGGGAAAAAACCTCCTTACATTATTCTGCTCAGCATGGGCATGCACAAGTAGTAGAAGTTTTGCTAGAAGAAGGAGCAGACGTTAATGCACAAAATGAAGATAAAGGGACTCCTTTGCATTATGCTGCTTATAGTGGTCATATAGAAGTAGTAAAACATCTTATAAAAAAAGAGGCAGATGTTAATGTAGTGGACAGATATGGAAGAAGTCCTTTACATTATGCTGCTGAGAATGGATACACACAAGTAGTAGAAGTTTTGCTAGAAGAGGGAGCAGACGTTAATGCACAAGATAAAGACGGAAGAACTCCTTTATATTATGCTGTTTATTACACTCATGGTGAACATCCAAGACTAAATTATCAACATCCAAAAGTAGCGAAACTTCTGCTAAATTATGGTGCAGATCCATCATTTATTCATAGACCTAAAGCTATAACAGCAGGAATTACTGTAGGTATATTAGCTGCCATTGTGGCTCCATTAGCACTCATTTATGCTACTGCATTACCTGCACTAGCAATAGTTGTAATTACTGTGGCATCTGCACTGATCGTTGGTGGAATTTCCTATGGGGTTGCATATAAGTCATCAGAGCATTCATTAAACAGTAAGCTAAGTGAGGTTAGCTGCAGTAATGTTGATGGAAATAAACAAACTGTACAACCATAATTATTAATTCACCACAGTAACCGCGCCGTGGCAGTGTTTGTACTTCTTTCCAGAATTACAAGGGCACTTGTCGTTTCTTGAGACTTTGGGAAGTCTGCTATTTCTAGCAGAATGTAACCTATTGCCTATCTCTTGGTTATCTGCCAACTTAAAGTGCGCTAGGCGGTGAATGGTGAGTTCCTTCCATTTTTCAAGCATTGACTCAAACATCAAGAAAGCTTCGCGTTTAAATTCATTCAGTGGATCTTTCTGCCCCATGGCACGTAGGCTTATGCTTTGTCTTAGGCTCTCTAGAACTGAAAGGTGTTCCCTCCATAAATGATCAAGTGTCATTATCATCATTTGCTTCACGATCGTATTCCACAAATCTGTAGTGTGCTGACTGTTGAAATATTTTTCTTTCTCAGTAAAAAATTCTTGTATCTTATCATTTATATAATCCAAAACTTCTTGTTTGTTTAAAAACTTTGCTAAATCTTCTTTATCAAGCGTTATTCCATACCTTGTATGGAATTCTTTGACTATATCTTCAATATAATCCTCATAATAGCCACTTTGGACTATACCTTCTATTACGCTCTCATTTACTTCGCTATATACTTCAAGTAAATCATTAATTTCGTTGCCTAAGATATTGTTTCTCTGCTTAAAAATAACTTTACGTTGGTTGTTGATTACGTCATCAAACTTAAGTAGAGATTTCCGCACGTCATAGTTTCTAGCTTCAACTTTCTTTTGTGCTTTCTCGAGTGCCTTATTGATCCATGGATGATGAATAGCTTCGTTATTCTTTAGCCCTACTTTTTGTAAAAAACTTCTCATTCTATCAGAGCCAAATATTCTCATTAGGTCATCTTCGAGCGATAAAAAGAACTTAGAAAGTCCAGGATCCCCCTGACGACCAGAACGGCCGCGTAATTGATCATCTATTCTCCTGCTTTCATGTCTTTCGGTTCCAACCACACATAAACCACCAGCTTTTATAGCAATTTCCTTATCTTTTTTTACTCTTTCAACTATTTCTTGGTATTTTTTTTCTCTTTCATCAGCATTTTTTATCTTCTTTAGCTCCACCTTTGCAATCATTTCAGCATTTCCACCAAGCTGAATATCAGTTCCACGTCCTGCCATGTTAGTTGCTATGGTGACACTGCCTGGCACTCCAGCTTGTGCTATTATGTACGCCTCTTGTTCATGATAACGAGCGTTTAATACGGAATGCTTAAGAGAATGGCTTTGCAAAAGCGCAGAAAGCTTCTCAGAGTTTTCGATGCTTACCGTGCCGACAAGGACCGGTTGAAGGCGTTTATGGCATTCTTCTATGAACTTTAACACAGCATTAAATTTTTCTTTTCCTGTGCCATAAATTTCATCATCAATATCAACTCTTTTTACAGATACATTGGTTGGAATTTTTACTACATTTAATCTGTATATATCACTAAACTCTTCTGCCTCTGTTGCTGCTGTTCCAGTCATTCCGGAAAGTTTATTGTACATACGAAAGTAATTCTGAAATGTGACCGATGCTAAAGTTTGGTTTTCATGCTGAATTTCAAGATTCTCCTTCGCTTCAAGTGCCTGATGAAGACCATCGGAATATCTCCTGCCCTCCATCATACGCCCAGTAAATTCATCAATAATCACTACCTTGCCATCCTTTACTATATAATCTTTATCAGCAGTAAACAGCTTATGTGCACGTAATGCTTGGTCTATATAATGAGTCATTATCATGCTGTCAGTATCATAGAGCGAGGAATTTTCAGGAATGAGATTGCATGACCTTAGTAGTTCCTCCACTCGTGAAATACCATCTTCAGTCAAGAATACCGTTCTACCTTTTTCATCTACTTCATAATCGGAGTCAACTAATTTGGTTACTATTTTATTGATATGCTTATATATCTGATTGTTTTCCTCAACCGGGCCAGAAATAATAAGCGGAGTGCGAGCTTCATCAATGAGTATTGAGTCCACTTCATCAACTATTCCGTAGTGAAAGCCTCTCTGAACCATGTCTTCTTGAGAAAATTTCATATTGTCTCGCAGGTAATCAAAGGCAAGCTCGTTATTTGTGGAATACACGATATCTGCACTGTAAGCCTCTTTCCTCTCTTCGTCTGTCAAGTTATTCGTAATAAACGCAACAGAAACCCCAAGAGAATTATATAATTTGCTCATCCACTCTGTGTCTCGTTTTGCAAGATAATCGTTAACAGTTACGACGTGCACGCCTTTCCCTTCTAAAGAATTAAGGTATGCAGCTAAAGTTGCAACGAGTGTCTTTCCCTCTCCTGTTTTCATTTCTGATATCATGCCATTGTGGAGCACCATTCCACCAATCAGTTGAACATCAAAGTGCCTCATGTTAAGAAATCTTCGAGAGGCTTCACGCACAACTGCAAATGCAGGTACGAGAAGATCATTTAACGTTTTCCCATTTTTCAATTCTCGATTGAATTCTTCAGTTTTACCAGCAAGCTCCTCATCAGATAAGCTCTGCATTTCTGTTTCTAATGCATTTATTTGCTGAACAATTTTCCTAAAGGATTTTATTATCTTCTTATTTGTTGACCCAAATATCTTTCTTATAAAAAAGAATGACAACGTAAAAATGAAAAATATAAGAATGGCTGTCAAAATTAGCGGAGAATCTAGCATAAACTTAAGTAAAGTCTTATTTAATATGAGATTATATTACTAAATGCAGCCTACAGCAATTACATATTAGATTTGGGGAGTCTTTATGCTTAAGACAGCAAACAAAATTGACCCTGTTCGGCACTGTTATTACAATGTTAAAGAATCTGTTGCATTATCTTAGGCACTTGGTGACTTTAATTTTTTATAGAAAGAAGTTATTCGTAGGTTTAGTAGGGTATGAATGTAGAAAACAAACAGTCTGAAGTACTTAGTAATCGTACATTTAAGAAGAGAGATGGCACATCAACAGGTGATCATGGTCGCAAGTATGAAGTAAAATTATTAATGCTGTATCTACTTCATGGGTTAAGTAGTAAAATTGACTTTTGGTTAGCATCAAACATAGAAGGTTTTGGAGCCTTTGATGATATTTTTTTTGAGTATAAAGATCAGAAGAACAAATCGAGAATTATCTTGGTTCAAGCTAAGCACTGCAATACACATCGCTCTTCGAAGAATATTACTTTTGAAGATTTGTTTATTGATGGAAATGATAGAAAGCAACAGAAAGAAGATTTCGGGTTAAACAAATATTTTGAATCTCATCCTGAGATTAAGCAAAACCCTGAGTGTAAGAACAGTGATATTACGCTTGTCATTCATACTAATGTCAATGTGAACCTAAAAAAAGGTACAGAGAAGCAAGGAAGCGTAGAAACATTAGAGAAGTATCTGGAAGAGTCAAAGTTAACAAATGATAACACTTTAAATATTTATGAAGGTCAAAAAGGAACGTGCTACAAAATAAAAAATCATACTGAACTGAAAAAATACTTCAGTTGTGGTAGTGACGATGAAATAGAAGATTTTTTACTTAGAATAAGGTTTGTAGTTGATCAACCTAATCATTCAAAATTAGATGATATTATTAAGAAAGAAATAGGGAATATATACAAAATATCAGGGGAAGAAGATATTGATACAGTTTTTGTCCGTGTATATGATAAGGTAGGGAAATGGTGGGCACAACAGGGTAGCAAAGTTTCTTATCTAACAAGAAAAGACGATTATTTTAGGGAAGTTATAGAACATCTTTATAGTCTCAAACCTAGAGAAGATCTATTTGAACGGTGGAACATTCCACCTAAAATAGCTAGTGGAAATTTCATTGAACGAGAATATCTCAATGAAGAAATAGTAAATCATCTAAAGACAAAAAATGAGCCAGTTATATTAACTGCTTTGTACGGGTTAGGTGGAGTAGGTAAAACACAGTCAGTGCTAGATTTTATTCAAAAACATGGGAAAGAATACAAGGCAATATGTTGGTTTAATGCAAAAGATGAAGATCAACTACTCAGTGAATATGTTAATTTAGGAAGAAAATTAAATATTATTCACGATGAAGACAACATTTCTATTGCACAGCGAGCTTATTATGTGAAAAACTGGCTAGAAGATTCTAAACGTGAAGGCTGGTTGTTGATTTATGATAATGTATCAAATTATGAAGTCATTTCTAAGCTCAGACCTACAAAAGGCGGCAAAATAATAGTTACGTCTCGTAATACTGAATGGCCACAAGGGAGTATAGGTGTAGACGTTTTTACTTCCCCAGAATCAGAATTATATGTTAAGAAAATTCTAGGCCAGGTTTCAGAAAGCGATAGGCCAAATATAGGTATATTGGCAGAAAAGTTAGGTAGATTACCTTTGGCATTAGCTCAGGCTTGCGCTTACATCAAAGAAAACAAAATGACTATCTCACGTTACTTAGAAATTTATGCAGAAAGGAAGCTTTATTTATTATCTCATAAAACACTACCTAAGGATTCTAACCATGAGCCTGTGTTTATTACTTGGGATATTACAATGGACGCAATTCGTAATGAGTCTAAACTAGCAAGCAAGTTGTTAGTAGCTTGTGCATATTTAGACAATGATATTCCTAAAGATTTGTTAAGAATATTTCCTGAGATTGTAGAGAACAATTCTGAAGAAAAACCTTTTGAAGAAGTATTAGGTATATTATTGAGATATTCGATGCTAGTGTCCAATGAGCAGAGTAGTAGTGTTTCTATTCACTGTTTAGTACAAGATGTAATTAGGCTAAAGTCAAAGGAAAGTGGAAAAATTAAAAAAGATATAAAAACCGTTTTTCAATTATTAAAAGAAAGCTTCCCTGACGACAGTGATAAATTAGAAGATTATGCTAAGAAGCGACAATTATTGCCGCACTTAGAAGCGTTTTTATCACATATAGATAATTGGCTAGCAAAAAATCCTTCAGAAAAACAAACAATAGAAAAGGATTATCTTGTGTATTTGTTAATATGGATGAACGATGGATACCATGACTTGGGTAATCCCAGAAGACAAAAGGAGCTGCTTGAACAGGCTTTATCTATCTTTAAGAAATATTATGGGCCTTATAATTTTCAAGTTGCTATAGCGCTGGCAAATCTAGGTATCGCTTATGGGGATCTGGGTAATCATAGGAGACAAAAGGAGTTACTTAAACAGGCTTTACCTATTCTTGAGAAACATTATGGCCCTGATCATCCGGAAGTTGCTAAACTGCTGGCAGAACTAGATGACATTTAGGTTTTTAGCAATACTGGATTAACAACAATTCATTTGAGCTACACTTCCAAAACTAATCTATTTGGATCTTCTATATAATTTTTTATTTTAACGAGGAAAGTAACTGCTCCTTTGCCGTCAACTATTCTGTGATCGTAAGAGAGGGCAATGTACATCATAGGTCTAATCTCAATTGAGTTGCCCATGGCAACTGGCCTGTTTTGTATTGAATGCATTCCAAGTATTCCAGATTGCGGAGGGTTTATTATCGGAGTAGAAAGGAGCGAACCATATACTCCGCCATTTGAAATGGTAAATGTTGCACCTTCCATTTCTGATACTTGTAATTTACCTTCTCGTGCTTTTTTGCCAAGAGCAACTAAAGTCAACTCAATTTCTGCAAATGACATCTGATCGGCACCCCGAATAACTGGTACAACAAGACCTTTATCGGTGCCAACAGCAACACCTACGTCATAGTAATGTTTATATATGATTTCATCGCCTGAGATTTCAGCGTTAATTTCAGCAATTTCTTTCAATGCTTGCACCGCTGCCTTTATAAAAAACGACATAAAACCAAGTTTTATTCCATATTTTTTTTCAAAGGCGTCCTTATATTTTGCTCTTAGATCCATGACATTCTTCATGTCAATTTCATTGAACGTGGTCAGTATTGCAGCAGTATTTTGCGATGCTTTCAAACGAGCGGCAATTACTTGTCTTATTTTGCTCATTTTTACTCGTTCCTCTCTTTGCTCTCCACTTACTACACTTTTTGGCAATTCATATTGTTTTATTGCAGGTTGTTCAGCTTTGTTCATATGGCCTATCACATCTGCTTTTGTTATTCTGCCTCCCATGCCAGTTCCTTTGACGCTTTCTGCACTGATTGCATTTTCTTCCATAATTTTACGAGCTGATGGAGCATCTTTTTTAGCAGCACTTTCGCTTTTATCTTCTTTTCTCGCTTCCTCTTTTACTTCTCCCACGGAAAGCTTCGCTAACAATTGATCAGGGCTTATTACATCATCTTCCTTTACAAGAAATTCAGTTATTTGCCCCGAAGCTTCTGCAGTTAATTCGAGTGCTGTTTTGTCAGTTTCAATTTCAAAGATCAAGTCATCTACTTTTACTGCTTCTCCAATACCCTTCTTTATTTTTACTATACCTTCTGTAACTGATTCACCACCAAGAGTTTTTGGTGCTCTGATTTCTATAATTTTGCTCATAAAACAACTTCCGTATAAAACTTTCTATAGATTTATACATGAAAAGAGACATGTAATAAACTAATAAATTCATTGAGGCTCTTATCATTTAGAAGTGGACCACAACTCCCAAATGTCATTCCAGCGCAGCCATAAAAATTCCTTGACAAACTCCGCCAGCCCCCTTATCATGAAACTGAAGCTATTTATTTATCTTCTCTGTACAGATTAAATGACAAAAAAACTCACGTATCTGGCGTTTCATGTTTAATTTTTTGCACTATGTGCACTCTATGTCTTTATCAAATTTCTGGGTTTTTACCTACACAAGCTGAAATATGCTTATAAAGCATTTAAAACATAAAAAAATGCCAACTTAAAAAATGGATAGTGAATAACTAGCTACCCTAGGGTTTCTTTTGCCTTTTTTTCTGTTTAGTAAATTTCTTAATGTTTATAATTTAGATTAGTTGCGGTTTAAAAGCAGCTGAATCGCGGTTATTAAGTGTTTAGAATAAAAAAACGCCATACTTGAAAGTATAATGTAAGTAATTAGCCAACCACGGGGCTTCTTTTGCCTTTTTTTTCGTTTGGTAAATTTCTTAATATTTATGGCTAAACGACAATCGTCATCCCGCTACTTGTTAGCGGGATCTAGAGATACCGCGAATGAATCGCGGTATGACGGTATGCGGCGGCGTGACGATAAGCTCGTCATCCCGCTGCTTGTTAGCGGGATCTCTTGTTAGCGGCTGAGATACCGCGAATGAATCGCGGTATGACGGTTCGCGACAGCATGACGATAAGCTCGTCATCCCGCTACGTGTTAGCGGGATCTAGAGATACCGCGAATGAATCGCGGTATGACGGTTCGCGGCGGTATGACGATAAGGTTTATACCTTGTCATGCAAGTACTAGAATCCAGTAAGCTTATTTATGCATGTAAAAGGCTATTATTTTGTAAAGTCAAAGTTGCTTTTGGTTTTAAGTTAAAGTACAATAAATGCAAAGGCTCATATAAACTGGATCCAAGTACTTGAATGACATCAGAGAGAGGGTAACCGAGGTTCATGCGATACACGCTACCAAAGTGTTTAAATAATTAATTAGGTTAAGGTTTGGTATTCAAACAGTCGTACACATGCCAGTCAAAATAGGTACCAGAGGAAGCAAGCTTGCAGTTGCCCAGGCTTTGGAAGCAAAACAAAAGTTGCTGGATTCTTTTCCTAACTTATCTATTGAAATTGTTAAAATAAAAACTTCTGGAGATAAGTATGCAAACGCAAATCTTGCTGAAATAGGAGGCAAAGGATTATTCATTAAAGAAATTGAGACTGAATTGCTCGAAAATAATATAGACATGGCAGTTCATTCGCTAAAAGATATGCCTGCGTTTTTCTCAGGGGGTTTAACAATTCCTTGTGTTTTAGAAAGGCTAAGTTCATGCGATGCGTTTATTTCTCATAAACACAATAGCCTTGAGTCTTTGCCACAGCAGGCTACTATTGCCACTTCTTCAATAAGAAGAAAAGTTCAGTTATTAAATGTTAGACCAGATTTAAATATAGTACCGCTACGTGGAAATGTAACAACCAGATTGCAAAATCAAAGTTTTGATGGAATAATTCTAGCTGAAGCAGGACTCATAAGATTAGAAAAACATCACTTGATTACAGAGGTATTGCCACCAAAAGTTATGTTAAGTGCAGTGGGGCAGGGGGCGGTTTGTATTCAATGTAGAAGGAATGATGTAAAAATTATCAATCTTTTAGAGAAAATTAATAATAATATGTCTTTTATAGGAGTGAAATCAGAGCGCAGTTTTATGAAGACAGTGAATGGTTCATGTTTTACACCACTTGCAGCTTTGGCTGAATATGTGAGCGAAAATATGCTACACCTTCGTTGTATGTTAGCAAGTGGAAAAAATATATACTTCACTGAGCGCACTTCATTTATAGAAGATGCGGAGAAAATGGGTATGGATGCAGGATTAGAGTTGAAATCAAAATGCTTATAAGCTTACCTAAAGTACGTGGAATCTATCGTTATGATGTCTTAATGTCTAAAGCGACGTGGTTAAATGTTGGTGGACGAGCTGATGTATTATTTAAACCATGTGATATTGAAGATTTAACATACTTGATTAAAAATACTGAACTGCCAGTTAGCGTTATTGGTGCAACATCCAACATAATAGTGCGAGATAGTGGCATTCGAGGAATAACAGTAAAATTAGGTAAGGAGTTTACATATATTAAAAGTAAGGGTAACAACTCTATTGTAGCTGGGGGAGCTGTGCTGCTCAGCAACCTTGCTCACTTTGCGGGAAATCAGCAGATTAGTGGGTTGGAGTTTCTAGTTGGAATTCCAGGAACAGTTGGTGGCGGAATAGAAATGAATGCAGGTGCATATGGTAGTGATATCGCAAGTGTTGTACAATCCATAAAAGCAGTGAATCTAGAGGATGGAAACCTATATGAGTTCTCCAGCGAAGAAATGGGGTATTTTTACCGTGGACATAGCCTAAAAGGAAATTGGATTTTTGTTGAAGCTGAGTTTAAAGGAATAAACTCAGAGTATGAGCTTATACTGCAAAGGTTAAAGGAAGTTATTGAGAGGAAAAATAAAAGCCAGCCAATAAGAGGAAAAACTGCTGGGTGCATATTCAAAAATCCAAAAAACTACCGAGCATGGGAGTTAATTGATAAATCTGGCTGCCTAGGGTTAAATATTGGTGGAGCTAGAATCTCTAAGAAACATTGTAACTTCTTGCTCAATTACGATAATGCAACTGCATCTGACTTGGAAAACCTTGGCAACAAAGTAAAAGATGCAGTAAAGGATAAATTTAATGTTGAACTTGAGTGGGAAATAAGGGTTTTGGGTAGCTATTAGATAGTTTTTATAGCTTATGTATATTCGTTCAGGAGAACGGCAAATAAGGTAAACAAGTAATCTAAAAAAATAATCATAGAGAAACCGTGAGGTAATGTGGTTAATCTTGTAGAACTTTGCAAGAATCTAGAGAGAAAAATAGCAAAGTTATACCAATTCTCATTATTAGTGAATCAAATAAGCGATATTGTAGAGTTATTTAATTGTGGAGTGAGAAAGAAAGGCAATAGTATGGCTTTTTTTCCATTGTTATCTATCCGTTTATTGTGCAGTGGGAATTGGTATTAGCTGAACGGACACTATTGTTATACTATATCTTATATACAATTGTGCAATATGGACAATGGCAACAAATTTACTAGCGAAATTCAGTGATTTATGATTGATAATTAAAGTTCTTAATTAGTAACCGTTCACACTTAATTCTTCAATCTCACTAATAGAAAGGCCAGTAAATTTGACAATAGTGTTGACATCAACATTGTTAGCCAGCATTGCTTTTGCGACTTCGATTTTTCCTTCGATTTTTCCTTCAATTTTCCCTTCCTCTTTACCGATTTTGATGCCTCTTTCTTCGCCAATTTGGATGCCTTTTTCAGTAGCAAGGTCAAGTCTGTATTCAAGAATGGCTTCTTCTTTCCGTAGATCCATTATTCTTTCTTCATAAGCTACTAAATCTTTTTCATTCCAGCTAAACCTGTCTAATTCATCGTAGGCTAACTTTATTATTGGTGCTTTTTCTGCTATTTTCCTTAAGTCTTCTTCCGTAGTTTCATCTGCATATTTGAAGAAAAATAACCAACGATCCACTATGCTTTCTAGCTGTTCTTCCTTATTCTTAGGAAATTTAGGTAGTTCAATAAATACAAATTGAAAATCTTTTAAGTCATGCTCATTGGTTTTCTCATCTCTTATAGTGTGGCTGGATATATAATCAAGCTTATCAGGAAATAAATTACAATTAGAGATAGCAATAAAGAAAACCTTCTTTAAATCAATGTACTTACCAGATTTATCAGCTTGCCTTGAGTAAGCCTTAGCAGCATATAGTTGAGCTCGTTTTTCGAAGCCTTTATCGCGAGTAAGCTGCATTTCAATCACATACCTGGCCCCACTAGAATCCCTGCAAAGAACATCAACTATACTTTGTTTATCAGATGCAATTTCAGGATCCATTATAGTACTGAGGAATTCCACTTCTTGTATAGTATTTATCTCAGTAAACCCTAAAATATCATTCAAAAAATGTATGAGAATATTCTTATTTTTTTCAGTGCCAAATATTTTTTTGAAGGTCAAATCCAGCTTAGGGTCGAGAAACTTAGATAAAGCCATAGCCAAAGTGCTTAAAAATATTAATAATTATACACTATTATTAACAATTATTCAACCATATTTTTGAAGATAGCTATGCCGCCGCGAACCGTCATACCGCCGCGGTATCTCTAGATCCCGCTAACAAGCAGCGGGATGACGAATTACTTAACCGTCATACCACCGCGAACCGTCATACCGCCGCGGTATCTCGGCATAGATTCCGCTAACTAGTAGCGGAATGACGATTGTGTATCGTGTTTTGCTAAAAATCACAGAATGCAGTCTGGTTACCTTATTAGAAGTTTAGCTTTAACTTTAAATGGACTACTCAACCGTGACAGACTTAGCTAAATTTCTTGGACAATCTGCATCTAACCCTTTTTTTGCTGCAGTAAAGTAAGCAAGGAATTGCATAGCAACACTGTAGATGATTGGAGAGATAAAATTATCAGTGTCTGGAAGTTGCACCACATCTGCGCAAACTCCCCTTAGGAATGGCGCTCCTTGTTTATCACTGAAGGCAATTACTTTGCCTTTTCTTGCAATAATCTCTTGTATATTAGATAGCGTTTTAAAGAATAAATCATCATAAGGGATAATTGCTATAACAAGCACAGTAGAGTCTATTAAAGCAATAGAACCATGCTTCATTTCTCCCGCTGCAATACCAGTTGTATTGATATATGAAAGCTCTTTTATTTTCAATGCGCCTTCCATTGCAACTCCGTATGAACTTCCTCTGCCGATTAAAATAACGTTATTGTGTTCTAATATACTGCCCGATATATGTTGTATTTTCATCACATTCAAAACGTGCTCAACATACTCGGGAATAGAATTGATAGCACTGCTTAGCTGTTTTATTCTCTCTCCACCCAGTATACCTTTTATTTTTCCAAGCTCCACGGCAAAGCATGCTAAAGTTGCAAGTTGCGCAGAAAAGGTTTTTGTTGAAGCAACACCAATTTCTGGCCCAGCAAGAGTATGTAACACAATATCTGAGATCTTTTCAATGCTGCTGCTAAATGTATTAGTTATACTTATGATTGTTTGCTTCTGTGATTTCGCATAACGCAGCGCTTCTATGGTATCTGCAGTTTCGCCAGATTGAGAGATAAATAACCCAATGCTGCCTTCTTCCAGCTTGACGTTGCTATACCTAAATTCTGATGAGATTTCTAGATATACTCGAACTTGAGCGACATTTTCCAGCCAATACTTTGCTATTAGCCCAGCAAAATAAGATGACCCGCATCCAACTATAGTAATGTGATTCAGTTCAGAGAATAATTTTTTGTTGACCTCTTTATATTGCTTGTAAAATTGGTTTATTGTTTTGTTTAATGCACAAGGTTGCTCAAAAATCTCTTTTAACATGAAGCTAGGGTAACCATTTTTGCTAATTAGAAAATCACTTGGACTACTATTTTCTATACTGCGTTTAACTTGTGTACCATTGTTGTATATACTAACTCCACTAGATTTTATCACTGCAATGTCATCATCTTCCAAATGCGATATTTTTTCCACAAATGCACTTAAAGCATTAGAGTCAGATGCAGCAAACACTGTGTTACAGTTATAGCCTATTGCTAAAGGCAAATTTCTCTTCGCAACAAATAAGGCGTCTGGATATTCTGTAAATAATAAGACCAAGGCAAATGAGCCGTGTAGGTTGTTTAAACACTTAAATAGAGAATCAACTGGCGACAATCCTTCATCAAGATATAAGGTTAGCATGTTTGGTATGATCTCTGTGTCAGTGTCAGTATGGAATGGCATTCCCCTTTCTTCTAGACCCTTTTTTAGCAGATTGTAATTCTCAATTATGCCGTTATGAGCAACAACAACATTATTTGTACGAATGGGATGAGCATTTTTAAGGCCTGGAACTCCATGTGTAGCCCAGCGAGTATGTGCTATACCAACTGTACTGTGAGACATCTTGCTGTCATCAACAACTTCACATAACCTTTCGACTTTACCTTCTGATTTTTTGACTTCTATCTTACCTTCGTTATTTATGATTGCTATACCTGAGGAATCATATCCCCTATATTCCAATTTTTGTAACCCAGTTAGTAAGGTTGGTATTACTGAATCACCGCTACTTACTACACCAAATATTCCGCACACAAATGGATCACCAAACAAACTTTTTTCTAAACATGTTAAGCATTTTTGCCTTTATTACTGGTTGATTTATATTCTTTTTATCATTCTTTCGATTTTACCTTTTTAATTGGTTTAGCTGCTACTTTTTGAGTTTCTTTGCTTAAAACCTCAGATATAGCGGACTTTAGAACTTTTATCTCAACTTTTGGTGCTATTTCTATTATAAATTGTGCATTTGCCTCATCAACTTTATTAACTTCACCTATTATTCCACCAGAAGTAATGACTGTATCACCACGTTTTATTTGATCTATCATCTTTCTATGTTCTTTTAGTTTTTTTTGTTGTGGGCGAATAATGAGAAAATAAAATACCACAAATATTAAAATCAATGGAGTAAAACTAGCAAAAGATGCGCCGATACTTGATGTATTGCTAGTTGCATCTGCTGCAAAAACTTCAGAAATGAGCATATTTAATCCTAATTGTTAATGATAAAAACAAACCTATTTAAGTATTAATTACAATACCATGCCATGTCAAGTTTGGTGGAAGCATTTCTCAATATCGGTTGCGAATTCTAAGTTATGCTAAAACTAATATGGCGGGAGTGATGAGACTTGAACTCACGACCTCATGCGTGACAGGCATGCGCTCTAACCAACTGAGCTACACCCCCCTAATTTCTTTTTAGCGTTTTCGGGCTTCAACTTTAAAGCTAATAAACATGTTGCCCTTTGTCAATATTTTTTGTTTGCGCTTTGCTGTCTTTTCTATTACTATGTAAATAATTTAATTTCACACATGGCTTGTACAAGTAGTCCCATTAGGGTTATGCCATGGAAGATAAACTATTTGGAGGAATGATATATGACAAATTTGCCTAAAGTCACTGTGCGTGATTTAGCTGAATCTGGTGTACATTTTGGTCACAAAATTAGTCGCTGGAACGCAAAAATGGCTCCATATATATATGGGGTACATCAAGAAAATCGTATACATATAATTGACTTGCGAAAAACATTACCATTGCTACAGGTGGCCATGAAGGCTTTATATGACGTTGCATTTCAAGGTGGTCGCATTCTATTTGTTGGTACAAAGTTTCAAGCTTTTGATATTATTGCAAGTGAAGCGATTCGTTGTGGTCAATATTATGTGAATCATCGTTGGCTTGGTGGTATGCTTACTAATTGGGGCACTGTTTCTTCTTCGATAAAAACCTTGATGCAATATGAGAAAATATTAAATGACGAGGATAGCATTTTAACAAAGAAAGAATTGGGAAACATTGAAAAGAAAAAGCAAAAGCTTGATAAGGCGCTTGGCGGTATTAGAGAAATGGGAGCAATTCCTGATATCTTATTCATCATTGATACTAATAAAGAGCATATAGCGGTTAAGGAGGCTAAGAAGTTAGGAATTCCAATAGTTGCAATACTTGATACTAATTCTGATCCAGATGGTATTACTTATCTAATACCTGGAAATGATGACTCAAGAAAATCAATAGAGCTCTATTGTAAATTAGCTACCGACTCTATATTAGCTGGAATAGAGTCTAGTCTAGCAAAATCTGGAGTTAAGATTGATGATATAAGGGGTGATGAGTTTATTCAAGAAAAAGAAGACGGTATTGTGCAAACTAAAAAGAGACGTAGTAAAGTTTACAAAGAAGAAGAAAGGGAGGTAGTAACAAATGAAGATGAATCCAGATGATATAAGAGAATTACGTGATAGAACAGGGCTTGGCTTAAGTGACTGTAAAAAAGCATTAGAAGAATGTGATGGTGACATTAAGAAAGCCGTTGATAAGTTACGTACAATAGGTCTTGCTAAAGCTGACAAAAAATCTGATAGAGTAGCTTCAGATGGACTCGTTGTTATGTGTTTGACTGAAAATTATGGTGCATTGGTTGAACTCAATTGCGAAACAGATTTTGTTGCAAGGAATGAGAAATTTATAGAGTTAGTTTCAAATTTAGCATCAATTGCTCATCAAGAACGCTGTACTAGCGTTGATGAGTTAAAAAATGCCAAGTATGAAAGCATTGGCACAGTGCAGGAAGCTATTATGAATGGTACGTCAGTTCTTGGTGAGAAGCTAGAGTTAAGCAAGCTTTGTTACTTAGAAGCTAAGGATGGAGTTATTGCTGGCTACGTACATGGTGATGTGTGTGGCTTAGGTAAGATTGGTGCTTTAATTGCATTGCAATCATCTGGTGATAAGGCGAAGCTACAAGAGATTGGGAAACAAATAGCTATGCATGTAGTTGCTATGAAGCCTGAAGCTTTGTCTATAGATGATTTAGATCAAATGAAGTTGAAAAATGAACGTTCTATAATTGAAGAGCAAGTGAGGGGCTTAAATAAACCTGAAGAAGTAGCAAAAAAAATAGTAGATGGACGAATGGCTAAGTACTATGAAGAAGTTGTTTTACTAGAACAAAAGTTCATAAAGGATGATAAAATGAAAGTTTCTGATTTTATAAAGTCAAGCGAGGTGAGTGCTATTAAATTATCTAATTACAAGTTACTTGTTTTGGGTGGTGCAAACTAAATGGTAAAAAATGTTTCCCTCAACAAATGAAAAAAGCGAAATAAAATATTCCAGAGTGTTATTTAAAATCTCTGGTGAAGCTTTAATGGGGTCACAGTCTTTTGGCTATGATATGGGAATAATAAGCCAATTATGCAAAGATATAGCTGATATTAACAGGCTTGGAGTTCAGGTATGTATTGTTGTTGGTGGTGGTAATATCTTTCGTGGCACATCTGCGTCTTTAAGTGGCTGTGAAAGAGCAAGTAGTGATTATATTGGAATGCTTGCAACTATAATCAATGCTTTAATTTTACAAAACTTTTTAGAAAAAAATTTAATAGCTTCTAGGGTATTATCTGCAATACCCATGGCCACTGTATGTGAACCTTACATAAGAAGGAAAGCTATTCGTCATTTAGAAAAAGGTAGAGTGGTAATTTTTGCAGCAGGCACAGGCAACCCATTTTTTACTACAGATACAGCTGCAGCCTTACGTGCTGTTGAAATGAATTGTGATGTTATTCTAAAGGGTACGCAAGTAAATGGTGTATACTCCGCTGATCCGAAAAAAAATGAGGATGCTGTAATGTATGATAGGCTTTCTTACACGGATTTATTGACTCGTGATTTAAAAGTTATGGATGCATCAGCAATTTCACTTGCTCGTGAGAATTCTATTCCAATTATAGTTTTTTCTTTGAAGGGAGAAAAAATAGTCAATATTATTAAGGGTCAAGGTACTTATACTATAGTTTCAGATTGTAAACATTAGGTAATTTATGTTAAATGAAATAAAAGCTAAAACAAAAGAAAGAATGCTAAAAACTATTCAGTCCTTTCATGATGATATTAAAGGCGTACGCACTGGTAGAGCTAGCGCATCGTTGCTTGATGGTATAGTTGTAAATATCTATGGTGGACATCAAAAGTTAAATCAGGTTGCAGGTGTTTCGGTTATAGATAACAAAACTCTATCAATTAAAATTTGGGATATTAATGTTGTCGGTGAAGTGAAAAATGCTATATTAAATGCCAACTTGAATTTAAATCCTGTTGTTGAGGGCAATACCATACGTATAGCTCTTCCGGACTTAACACAAGAAACCCGTGAAAAATTAGTGAAATTATTGCATCAGTTTGCTGAAAATGCACGGATTGCCATTAGAAATATACGTAGAGATATTATGGAAGAAATAGAAAAAATGAAGGAAAATAAAGAAATCTCAGAAGATGATTTTCATGGTGCTAAAAAGGAAATACAAAATATTACTGATAATAATATAAAAAAAATTGATGGTGAATTGTCCATCAAAGAAAAGGATATACTGAATCACTAAATGATATGGAGAAAGCTTACATAGCAAATGATGTCATTCCAGTGCTTGACACTGGAATCCAGTCTTTACTATACAACTATCTGATGCACTTGTTTGAAATCAAATTTCCTGGATCCCAGTGTCGGAGCACTGGGATGACACCAATTTTGCATTCAAGTATCAACTATTGGTGTCACTACAGTAACTCTCTTCCTGTCATGCAAGTAGCTGACACCTTCCAGGTGTCCATTGAAATCCAAAAAATTTCACTCAAGTCAAAATTAGGTTAAATTTAAATGTTGAATCAAGAATCTTTACCGAAACATTTAGCAATTATTATGGATGGTAATGGTAGATGGGCGAACAATCAAGGAAAGGTAAAAATTGATGGTTATAAAAAGGGCAGTGAAGTTGCATACGATATTGCCAAGTATTGTACGGACCTAACCATACCCTACTTAACTTTGTATGCATTCTCTATGGAGAATTGGCTTAGACCCAAAAACGAAACTGACTGTCTATTTGATTTATTTTACTCCGTTTTAACTAATGAAGATAAAGTCAATTTCATTTGCAACTGTAACATTAAGTTGAATTTTATTGGCAATTTAAGTCTGTTATCCAGTAAAATATTGGATCAAATTAAAAAAGCAGAAGAAATGACACATAAGAACGATGGTTTATTACTCACTGTGGCAGTCAGTTACGGAGCAAAGCAAGAAATTACACAAGCTATAAGCAATATTATAAAAGAAAATATTGCTTATGTATCAGAAGAGGAATTTGAAAAATTTCTGTATACTAAAGATTTGCCAAAATTGGATTTATTAATTCGCACTGGCGGCGAAAAAAGGTTAAGCAACTTTTTATTATGGCAAGCAGCTTATGCTGAATTGTATTTTTGTGATACTTTATGGCCTGATTTTTCTTGTCAAGATTTGAGTAAAGCATTAGAAGATTATACAAAAAGAGAGAAAAAATATGGTAGATAATAATTTTATAATTAGAATGTTGTCCTCAATAGTAATATTATTCATATTTTCCTTTGCTACATATTTTAGTGATTTATCGTTTTACCTATTGATTTTTTCAATAGCAGTTTTATCTTCTTTTGAATGGTATAATCTAACCCAAGGAAATAAAATTTTATACGTTTTTGCATTATTATTGATTGCACTACCAAGCGCCTCATTAATATATTTATATAATCTACCACAGGGAAAATACGCATTAGTATGGTTCGTCTTAACCATTTGGGGAATTGACGTTACTGCCTACCTATTTGGTAAGAATTTTGGTGGAGCTAAAATTTGCCCAATTCTTAGCCCTGGAAAAACTTGGACAGGACTTCTTGGTGCGATTTTAGCTGGAGTAGTGTGCACAATTTTTGGATCAATATTTTTTGGTCTATTTTCAATTTTTTATTCTCCAATCATTGGCCTTGCAATTGCTATTCTAGCGCAACTTGGCGATTTCACTGAGTCGCTTGTTAAAAGAGCTTACGGTGTTAAAGATAGTGGAAATATGATACCTGGCCATGGGGGAGTGCTCGACCGTATGGACAGTTTCATTTTTACTGCCCCTCTTATTGCTATTTACATAAGCTAAGTCTGCAGAAGTGCCATTAGAGTTCATCCCTAGTCAGCTCCCCAACCGCTTCTACAGTGCAGTCATGGACAAACGTCTTTTCACAATAAGGGCAGGCTATTTCCTCTTCTTCTCCCATATCTAAATATATTAATGGATGGCCAGAACCCTCATCATTCTCATCACCATGACAACAAACTTTTCTATTATTAACCCTCACTTTTGACATGCTGCTCCTTTAGCTTATAACATTTTATATATTGAATATACCCATTCAGAAATAAAAAACAACAAGCACTATTCTCCATTTTTTATCCTATTCAGGTTAATCAATTCGTTTTGAACGCCTTTTGATACAAATTTGCTAACATCTTCTCCTAATCTTGCTATTTCCTTTACAAAACTTGATGAGATAAATTGAGTATCTTCAGAAGCAGGAAGAAATATGGTTTCGATTTCAGGAAGAAGTTTATAATTTACCCAGCTCATTTGAAACTCGTAATCAAAATCCGATACTGCTCTTAATCCCCTAATAATAACAGAAGCATTCTGCTCTTTGGCAAACTTCACTAGCAACCCATTAAAAGATATAACATCTGCATCAATTCCTAGTCCTTTGATTTCATTTTCAGCCATGCTTGTGCGTAGCTTTGTGTCAAAGGCAGTATGCTTATTAACGTTTTCTGCAACTCCTATTATTAATTTATCGACTAGTTTACACGCTCTTTTGATTATGTCAATATGCCCAAAAGTTATAGGGTCAAATGTGCCAGGGTAGATTCCTATTTTGTCATTAATGTTCATCCTTTATTTTTATAAACTACTTTAAAAACTTTTGATAGACATAATAACATTTTTTATCTAAAAATAAAAGTATACAGTTGGCCTGATAGCTCAGTTGGTAGAGCAAAGGACTGAAAATCCTTGTGTCGCTGGTTCGATTCCTGCTCAGGCCACCTTCTCTTTCTTGGCAAACTTGCCTTTTTGTTATAAAATACTCTATATCGTAATATAAATATTAGGGAGGCAAGTCATAGTATATAAATATTATAATAAACTATTTAATATCTTATTAATTATAGTTCTATTATTAAGCAATATTACTTATGCTGGCGTTAGTGAAAAACCGGCATCTCAACATGTAACCAGAAAAGAAGAACCAGTGTCAACTGTCTTGACGGCAGAAAATACAGTAAATAATGACGTAGTTGTTGGTTTGTTGAAAACGGAAGAAGCACATGAACTTGGGCTATCTCAAAATATCTATGAGATGTTTAATAACTTTGGGGTTAAGACTGTACTGATTGATTATAATAAGATAATTAGCCTTAAAAAAATTCAGACAGAGTCACTTAATCTCGCAAAACAAGATGAAACATTGGCAAAGAAGCTAACATTAGACCGAATAAAAGTTGAAGTTGCAAAGTTTGTTAAAGAGCACAAAATAAATAGAATATTTATTCCGGATAATTTACACTCAGCACCCACTCCTTGTCGCCAGCTTGTTACTGAAGCAATTGTAAAAATAGTGGATGATAACCCTGTAATTCATTTGCTTGGCATATGTGAAGGCATAATGAATGCAAAGGGAATTGAAGTAGTGAGTGTTGTGAGTGATGAAGAGAAACGAAGATCTCATTTAAAATCAGCACCTAATCCACAGAAAGAGGATGTACCTCTCCAGCAGATAAAGATCGTTCCAAATAGTCGTTTAGCAGAAGTAGTAGCCAAATTCCTAATACCTAATGAAAATGGCTGGTTTTCAACATATTTTCCAGATGCTCATTCAGGAGCAGTAAGTAATACACCAGAAAATAGAAGAAAATTGGAGTCACTTGGATATAAAGTTGCAGCATTTTCCAGTGAGGGGGTAATAGAGGCTATTGAAGATAAGCATGGTAATGTTCACTTTCAAAGTCATCCAGAAGCCCTTGTTGTGAAGTCAGATAAAAACCTCTATTTATCAAATCACAAGGAACGTCAAGTGTCTACACTAGTTGCTATAGCGATTATGAATGATTTTCTTTATCGTGCTTAATGGCTATAGCTTTAGGCTTACCGACGATTTGATAAACGATAGATTTGTCATGTATCCGTTCAGGCAATGGCGTCAACTTAAGGAAAAATATCAGCGATAGTGTATAAAATTTCTCTCCAAATTTTTTATCATTAAATTATCCAAAGAGTGCAAGGGACAGCACTTTTGTTTCTGTTTTATTTCAACAAAGAAGTCTAAAATGTGTCCTTTTTAGGTGAAATATGCAAAAAGGAAAAAACCTTATTCTACAAATTTAAAATATAATATACTCGAAAACTTTTCAGAAAATCCATTGTGTTGAGTTTTACACGAACAAGAAAACTTCCTTTTTCGACAGTATTTTCTATGATTTTAAAGTTAGTTAAAAAAAGTTTGGGAATAGAATGTGAACTTATGGAGCCATTGACATGTGACCTTACCCAGAAAAAGTGGAGAGAAAGTTTGGAATGTTTTTCACAAAGAGAATGATGAATCAAAATGCTCAGGAATGCAATAGTTAATAGTGACGTTGTTTGTTATAAAAAATTTCTATGTATTCAAATATTGCAGTTCTAGTTTGTTGAGCAGAGTGTTGTGAAGTATCAATAAGTATTTCTCTTTTCAATGAGCTAAAGAAGCTTTCCACAACAGAATTGTTGTAACAACAACCTTTATGACTCATCTATGTTTTTTATGGATAAGAGATATTGATAACCTTGCAAAGTATATTGTGAACCTTGATCACTATGTAATAGTAGATTTTTGGCAGGTTTACGCTTGTTAACGTCCATTAATAAAGAGTCCATAACCAATTGTTTATTTATTGAACTGCTCATTAACTACCATGCGTGAATATAGATCGATTATTGTTGCCAAATATAGCCATCCTTCTTTGGTTTTTATATAAGTAATCCCATACTTTATTTGGTTGATCGACAATAAAGTTTTGGTCTAATATATTGGGAGCTACTGTCCGTTTGTTGTTTCTTAATTTTAAATTTTCTTCTCAATATAGCCTGAATACCATTTTTCTGCATAATACTTTGCACTGTTTTTAAGTTGCAACTTTTACCCAAAGCCTTTAATTCAGCATGAATTTTAGGAGCTCCATATCTACATTTAGAAGCTTGATATATTTTTTGAATATCTGCTAATAACTCTTTATTTGCTGATTCTCTACTGCTTATTTTCCTTGTAGTCCACTTATAGTAGCCACTAGCAGAAAACCCTACATAATTCCTGCACTTTATAGTGTTTACTATGCTCTTTTATGAAAAAATATTTTACTCTTTTTGACTGGCCAGGGCTTTTTTTAAAATGTCTCTTTCTCTTGTTACTTTTGCTAACTCTTTCTGTAAATCAAATCTCTCTTTGTCATAAGGTGCTACATCTGGAAATGCATTTGCCGCTGACTTTTTTTCGTTATATTTCTTCATCCATTTTCCTAATACACTATCCCTTATTCCTAGATCTCTTGCTACTTTTGCAACTGGTTGACCTACCTTTCTTTGTTCATTTGCCAGCTTAACAGCTTCCAATTTGAATTCTGCCGTATATTCTCTTGCCATTTCTAATCCTCCAAAATTTTATTTTACCCAAAAAAACTCTTTTCTTTCTCTCCACTTTTTCTGGGTAAGGTCAGTATGGGAAAAGGTGAAAGATGTACTAAAAAACCCAGAGATGATAAAAAAGGAATACCAACGTAGAGTATTAGAAAATAAAAATGATGAATCATCAGAGAAAAAGTTTGCAAGAAGAGAAAATCAAATAAAAGAAGGTATCGAAAAATTAATGGAAGATTATTATAGTCAAGAAAATGCAGGAGAGAAAGGATATATAAGCGAGGAAGAATTTAAACAGACAATGAGAAAAATGAAAGAACGCTTACAAGGGATAGAAGAAGAGAAAAAAAAGGTAGTTGATCAGAAGGCAGTAGAAAAAGGAATAAGTCTTATTATAAATAGCATAAAGAATTTTTATTCTAGTGTAAAATCGAACCTGGAACAGCTAGATTGGCAAACTAAGCGCGGCATTATTAAAGCATTAATAGGACAAATTAACATTGGTTGTGATCAGGTAGAAGTAGGATTTCAGATCGAAGAACCAGCACAGGATGGGGGAATTCTTAATTTGTATCATTGTACTACACATCATAATAAGGGGGTTGGCGAAGGGTGTCAAGTAATTCCGTTCCTTATGGGTAAAAAAAGAGAAACTCTAAGTTGCAGCCGCACAATGTTTCTCTTTTCTGCTGTTGATGATTATTTCGCCTATTGTAACTGCCGCTAGAATAAAGCAATAATATACCTGTGTTAATAAAGAAATAGGTGATACAGAGGCGATGCTACCTGCTAGCAATAGTTGGGAACCATAAGGTAAGATACCTTTTGTAGCACAAGCAAAAACATCTAATAAGTATGCGCTGCGATGTGGCGCAATACTGTGTTTTTGTGCAAGCCTTTTTGCAATGCCACCACTTAGTAAAATAGCAATGGTATTATTGGCAACTAAGGTAGTAAACATAGACGCAATTCCTGCTATCACAAATTCAGCTTTAGTTTTTGTGATATTGCTTTCATCGATGAGTTTATGCAACGCTTTTTGACCTTGCTTGTACATTATATGGCTCAATCCACCGATAAATAGAGCAAATATCACTATTTCGTTTACTTTTTTGAAACCGTCATACACGTCATGAGGAAATTGAATGATAGCATAGTCAAAAAAAGTTATTCCTAGCACACCAGCAATAATTATGTTTATAGTTATTGTTACTAAAGTGGCGACTTCAAGCAGCACCATGATTATTAAAGAAATGTAAGGAATAATTTTTATTATAGAATAATAATCTAAATTTGATATAGAAATAATTTTTGTACTATTTGAGGCAACTGCTAGGTAGATGAGTGTTATAATGCTGGCAATAAGTGCAACTTTAGAGTTCATTTTAAGTTTATCTTTTGCTGAAGCTTCCTGTGAAGAAACAGATGCAATGGTGGTATCAGATATCATCGAAAGGTTATCGCCAAACACGGCACCACCTACTACAGTTGCAGTTCCTATTTCGAGACCAAAAGCTCCACTTTTTGCCAGATTAACAGCTATAGGTACCATCAGCGCAACAACTCCCATAGATGTGCCAATTGCAGTTGAAATAAAAGCAGAAGCCAAAAATACTCCAGGCAGCAGTAATCTTGCTGGAAGGAAATTAAGAATTAAATTAGCAACAGTGTCTGCGCTACCGATTGATTGAGTCACCGCAGAAAATGCTCCAGAAAATAAAAAAATTAAACACATAGTAAGGGTGTTTTTGTCACCCATGCCCTTGATAACAGTATCGATGTTATGCTGAATTTTATTTGTACCACGTGAGACAGCAAAAAATAGTGCTGGTAATAAGCAGATTACTGGTGAAACCTGATGAAGTGGATTATCAGTTCCGATAAAAGAAAAATAAGCACCACTTCCAAGATACAAGATTAAAAAAATAATCAAGGGGACAAAAGCTGTCATTTTGCTGTACCTAAACTTATAACTATAACTAATTAAGTGGTTTTAAGCAAGTTTGGTTTTCACTAGTTCTACAGGAAGTCAATAGCAGAGTTTTAAACTTCATATTTAATCTACTAAATAAATAGCACATGTAGCTTATTGCTTGACAATAGGATCTAATTGTTGTCTAGATTCCAGCATCACGCGCACAACTGTACGAACATTTGTTTGCGAAGAAATGTTATAGCTGGTTTTGCTTCAAACACAAAGATATCATCCGAGTAGCTGAATACTTGGATCCAGAAAATTTTGCTGCGAATAAGCAAATTTGTTTGGTGAGCATAGAAAGTGGAATGTGTAAGCGCAGCCTCAACAGGGTGTCATCCAAGTAGCTGACTACTTGGATCCAGATTGGATACTGAGTTGGTGAGTATAAAAGTATAGCTAACGCGAGCTCTACGTCATACCGCCGCAGAATAATTAACCGTCATACCGCGATTCATTCGCAGTATCCCTTCGCGGTATCCCTTAGCCGCTAACAAGCAGCGGGATGACGGTTGTCGTTTAGCCATAAACATTAAGGAATTTACCAAATAAAAAAAAAGGCAAAAGAAGCCCCGTGGTTGGCTAATTACTTACATTATACTTTCAAGTATGGCGTTTTTTTATTCTAAACGCTTAATAACCGCGATTTAGCTGCTTTTTAATGCAACTAACCTTTAGTCATAAATGTTTAAGAAATTTACTAAACAGAAAAAAAGGCAAAAGAAACCCTAGGGTAGCTAATTATTCACTATCCATTTTTTAAGTTGGCGTTTTTTGATGTTTTAAATGCTTTATAAGCGTATTTCAGCTTGTATAGGTAAAAACCTAGAAATTTGATAAAGACATAGAGTGCACATAGTGCAAAAAATTAAACATGAGACGCCAGATACGTGAGTTTTTTTGTCATTTAATCTGTACAGAGAAGATAAATAAATAGCTTCAGTTTCATGATAAGGAGGCTGGCGGAGTTTGTCAAGGAAGTTTTTTCGTTTCTAATGGTTGTTAACGTGCTGCCAAAAACTATGCAAGAAGTCTATTGAAATCGCGTATATCAATCGTTGTAAAATCACACAATTGCTCTGTAGAGCTATGCCCTGTAATAATTACTATACCATTTTGCTCAGAGCGTATTGAGATTAAGTTCAGCACTAATTCACACGTTGCACTATCAAGATTACAAAATGGTTCATCTATCAGCCAAACGTTTGCATTAGAAATCAAGAGGCGAGCAAGCGCAACTCTCCTTTTCCAGCCTGCAGAAAGTTCGCCATATCTAATATTAAGTACAGGTTGCAACTGCAAGCAACAAATAGCTGCCACAATCAATTCTCTAGTATTTCGTATTCCTGCCCAGAATTCTACGTTTTGAGCAACAGTTAAGCTATCTTTACAGGCATTCTTATGGCCTATATAGACCATAGAAGATATATAGGATTTTGGATCATCATATATATCTTTTCCGCAGTGCCTTATATTGCCTGATACCGGCGGTAAAAGTCCAGATAAACTTCTAATTAAGCTGGTTTTACCACTACCATTTGGACCAGTGATTAGAATCTTTGATTTTAGCTCAGCTTTAAAACTGAGATTCTTAAATAGTACCTTATTATTACGAGTGCAGGATAAATTTTCACATTCAAGCATGGATTATCTGCCCTTTCCCTTATGTTTACCTTGAGTTGAAGCCTGAGCTTTTACAAACAGCTCCCAAAATCCTTTCTGTCCGCCTTCTCTATGTATCAATTGTGCAAAACGCTGCATTAAACCATTACCCATCATAACCATCTTTGTCCATTTACCTACCGGTTTTGCTATGTCAACTATTTCTGGATCTTCTTTATAAACTTGCACATCTTTTTGTTTCTCGCGTAGCGTTTCTTGTTGTTTCAGCAACTCTTTTTGCTTATTTTTTTGATATAATTCATTGAATTTTCTGTCTTCTTCCCACTCTTCTTTAAAAACTTTTCTAGGAAATATGATTTTTCTAATGCGATTTTTGTATATTTTTCTCAAAAAGAGAAATACTGCAGCTACAGCAAGTAATGTTACGCTATATAATATGATCTGTGTAAGTGGCATTTCCTGTATCTAATTCATTAAAAATACCCTTGCTATTATACCATAATTATAGAAATTGTGCAATTTTTTTGCGGGTAAAGACAATATAAAAGCAGTACTGCTCTATTTCGAAAATTGCGCAAATATCTGACGAACGGGCTTGTATGTAATAAGGTTTATTTCTATACTTCTTAAAGAATTTAGAAGTAAAACAAATATGAACTGCTATAAAACTCATACGTGCAATGAACTGAGGAAGAACGACGTAGAAAAGGAAGTTACCCTTTCTGGATGGTTATATCGTAAGCGCGACCATGGTAACCTAATTTTTGTTGATTTAAGGGACTTCTACGGAATCACTCAGCTAGTATTTAATAATGACAAAGACTTTTTTGATGAGATATCAAATTTAAAATTGGAGAGTGTAATTACTGTTACAGGAATAGTTGAAGCTAGAACTGAAGATACGGTAAACAGCTCTATTTCTACCGGAGAAATCGAGGTGATAGTCAACAATTTGCGCGTTGAATCGGAAGTTGAGTTCCACTTTGATGAAGAAATAGCAAAAGAAGAAAGAAGTATATTGGCAAGCATTACCGGCGAGCAAGAATACCCAGAAAACATGAGATTTAAATATCGATTTCTTGACTTAAGACGTGAAAAAGTCCGCAACAATATTATTTTGCGCTCACAAATTATTGCAGAGCTCCGCAAGCTCATGATAGAGCGAGGATTTTTAGAGATTCAAACTCCAATACTCACTGCTTCCTCTCCTGAAGGAGCACGCGACTACCTAGTGCCAAGCAGGCTAAATCCTGGCAAGTTCTATGCATTGCCACAAGCTCCGCAGATTTTCAAACAGTTGCTCATGGTTTCAGGGTTTGATAAATATTTCCAAATTGCACCATGTTTTCGTGATGAAGACGCAAGGGCTGACCGTTCTCCGGGAGAGTTTTATCAGCTAGATCTTGAAATGTCTTTTGTGACTCAAGAGGACATATTTGACGTTATTGAATCTGCTTTATATAAAGTGTTCGCCAAATTTTCTCGCAAGTCTGTCGATAAAGATTTTCCACGCATTACATACAAAGAGGCAATGCTTAAGTATGGTTCTGACAAGCCAGATTTGCGTAATCCACTATTAATCAGCGATGTTACAGAAATTTTTCGTGATTCAGGGTTCAATATTTTCAAAAGCAATATTGAGCGTGGTATGGTAGTGAGAGCCATCCCTGCACCTAAAACAGCAGAGGAACCACGCAGCTTCTTTGATAAAAAGATAGAACATGCGCAAAAAGAATTCGGTGCTAAGGGTCTTGGATATATAACGTTTGATAAAGATGGAACTGCGAAAGGCCCAATTGCTAAATTTCTTGATGAAAATAGGCTAAACCACATAAGAGAAGCAACAAACATAGAGCCAGGAGATAGTGTATTTTTTGCTTCTGACAAAGAGAATGAGGCGGCAAACATTGCAGGAAAAGTACGCACTCTTTTAGGGTCAGAACTCAGTCTTATAGATGATAATATCTTCAAGTTTTGTTGGATCATTGATTTTCCATATTTTGTATATGACGATAAAAGTAAAAAAATAGATTTCTTTCATAACCCATTCTCCATGCCACACGGTGGTCTGAAAGATTTAGAGGACAAAAATCCACTGGATATCCTTGCTTACCAATATGATCTTGTTTGCAATGGAATAGAACTGTCAAGTGGGGCGATTCGTAATAACAAACTGGATATCATGTATAAAGCTTTTGCCATTGCAGGTTATAGCCGGGGAGAAGTTGATACAAGATTCGGTGCACTTGTACGTGCATTCAGATTTGGTGTTCCTCCTCATGGTGGAATAGCACCAGGAGTTGATAGAATAGTTATGCTGCTTGCTGATGAGCCAAATATTCGTGAAGTAATCTGTTTTCCTATGAACCAGCAAGGTGAAGATGTTCTAATGGGTGCTCCTTCCAAGGTGGAGGATAAGCATTTACGTGAATTATCCTTGAAGGTTATTGAATGAAAAATTTTATAGCAAGGAGCACCGGTTAATGATATATTAGGTTATGTTAAATTGAAAGACCATGAATAATATCCGAAAAGCAATACTATCGGGCATGATCTGTAACATGATTGTGTGGTATGAACTCACTCTTTTTGGAGTATTAACAGATACAATCATCAACGTTTTTTTCCCATCAGAAGATCATTATTTGAGTACACTCAAATTCCTTGGTGTTTTTGCAATTGGTTTTGCGTTTAGACCAATTGGTGCAGTAATTTTTGGTTATATGGGAGATAAGTATGGCAGAAGAAAGACTTTACTTACTTCAGTAATATTAATTTCAATATCATCCACAATTATGGGAATTATACCTGGGTATAAAGAAATAGGGTTGCTTTCACCTGTATTGCTTGTGTTTTGTAGAATAGTGCAAGGAATAACTGCAGGAGGTGAAACAAGCATTAATACAGCATTTACGATAGAGCATTCAAAAGATAAAAAAAATCTAGGTTTCTTAGGAAGTATGAAGCCCTTTAGCGGAGCCCTTGGAACGCTCTTATGCATAACAATGATATTTATCTGCAAAAGAGTTACAGGTGAGAACTATGAAATATGGGGATGGAAGTTGCTTTTTTATTTTTGCTTTTTTTTGGGGACAATAGGTTTTTTAACTAGGTACATATTAAAAGAAAGCTTAGCATATAAAACTAATAAGTACGCTAATAATTTAGCACATTCACCATTGTTAGAACTAGTAAGAAACTATAAAAGACCGCTTATTATTTCAATCAATCTGGGAATTGCTCAGAATGCAATTGTCTACGCAGCAATAATGTTTTATAATATATCAATAAAAGAGCTAGTTATTTTATCTATTAGTGTTAAAGATTTAATGAGGATAGTAATACAGGTTGTATTTGCAGCATCTGCGGTACTTTTTGCAATTTTATCTGATAAAGTTGGAAGAAAACGCGTAATGATTCCTGTACTGATTATGCTATCTCTGATTGGTACATGTGTATTACCATTATTATCTTCCGTTAACCACTATGTCGTAATAATAACTTACTTATTGATTACTATACCAGTAGGTGCATCTTTTGGAATATATGGTTCTGTTATTTGTGAACTGTTTCCAACAAAAGTAAGATGCACTGGCGTAAGCTTAGCAAATAATATATCTGCAGGAATTTTTGGTGGCCTTTCTCCATACATATGCATGTGGCTTATAGAAAAAACCGAAACAAAACTTGCAGCAGGCATTTATCTTACTGCCTGCACATTAATTAGCCTAATATCTGTGCTTCAAATTAAAGCCAAAGACAGAAAAGTTGATTGGTGAAATCGTTTCAGTCGAAAAATAGCGCTTCAATGGATTTTTCGATGTGTTTAGTGATAGGAGCGGTGATAGTGATTTCTTTATTGTTTGGCAGTTTTAAAGATAAAGAATGCGAATGAAGGTGAATTTTATTTGCTATCCCATCAATAAAAGCTTTTTTACCACCATATTTACCGTCACCAAGAATAGGGCAATTTATATGAGCTAAATGTGCACGTAACTGATGGGTTCTGCCGGTAATTGGTTGTAATTTTAAATAAGCAACATTGTGTTTGGATTTTGCTATAATTGAAAAATGCGTAGTGGCATTCTGAGGTGAATTTTCATCAACGACCACTTTTTCTTGACCTGAAACATATTTTTTCACCAATGGATAGTCTATTGTTCCACTATCCTTGCTCGGTATGCCAGAAGTTAATGCTAAATAAGTTTTTTTTACTCTTCGTCCTTTAAATTCTTCCATAAGGTATCTGGCAACATTAGCGTTGCGTGCGAATATTATCACTCCACTCGTATCTCTATCTAGCCTATGGACAATTTTAAATGTTTCTCCCTCTCTTATTTGGTCAAGCAAATCACTCATGCTAATCTTTACTTTTACGCCACCTTGAACGATGACCCCTGCGGGTTTGTTTATAGCTAGTATATATTCGTCTTCATATAATATGTTCTCTCTTAGTAGATTCACTAACTTTTCATTATATTTGCGATCAGAATTAGCGTTTTCAATATAATTCAAGTGCTTCAGCGTTATAGTTTGCCCAGAATTTACTCTATCACTGGACTTTGCTTTGCAATCATCAACTTTGATTAATCCTTTCCTTAAAGATTTTTCAATTACAGATTGCTTTAGATCAGGAAAGATTCTTCTGATGTACCTATCCAGCCTAACGTTATCGTCTTCTATTAATATGGTTTTTATACTTTGTAGCATTCCATTATTTATAATGAATATCTAGTGAAATGTCAATTATTGGTGTCATTCCAGTGTCAAGCACTGGAATGACACCGAAGGGGTTACTGCCGTCATAAAGGAACCAGTGTCAGCTACTCGGATGACAGGAGAAGGAGACTACTGAGATGACAGCTAGCCTGACAACCGTCATCCCGCTGCTTGTTAGCGGGATCTAGAGATACCGCGAATGAATCGCGGTATGACGGTTCGCGGCGGCATGACGTAGAGCTTGCGTTAGCTATACTTTTATACTCACCAACTCAGCTGGATCCAAGTAGTCAGAGCACTGGGATGACAAAAAAAGGAGGGCACTTGGATGACGGGAGAAGGAGCTATTTGGATGACATCGTTTACTATACAATGTTTGTACAGTTCTGGATAAAAAAATTAGCTAACAAATTTATAAACATCAGTATACAGCTCATCAACGCTTGGTTCTTTACTATTTTTGGCAAAATCTTCCGACTTTTTTACTAAATCACGTATTTCCTTATCAATTACTTTGCACTCTTCTTCTGAAGCCATTTTATTATCTGTCATGTATTTCTTTAAAGTGCTTATAGGGTCATGATTTTGCTTCATATCTTCAACTTCTTCTTTTAAGCGATAAGTAGCAGGATCTGACATTGAGTGACCGCGATATCGATATGTCTTCATTTCAAGCAGGATAGGCCCTTTTCCGCTGCGTGTGTGTTCCGCTGCTTCGCTTGTAGCCTCATAAACAGAGAAAAAATCCATTCCATCAACTTGTTTTCCAGGAATACCAAAACTTTCTCCTCTTTTATATAACTCTGTTACTAAAGTTGACCTTTGCACGGAGGTTCCCATTGCGTATTCATTATTTTCTATGATGTAAACCACAGGCAACTCCCACAAAGATGCCATATTAAACGATTCATATACTTGTCCTTGATTTGCAGCACCGTCGCCAAAATATGTAAATACCACATTATCTTTTTTCTTATATTTATTAGCAAATGCTATTCCTGTGCCAATTGGAACTTGTGCTCCCACTATTCCATGCCCGCCGAAGAATTTTTTTTCAACGTCAAATACGTGCATCGAACCACCTTTACCTTTCGAGCATCCTGTTTCTTTGCCGGTAAGCTCTGCCATTACAACATTTGGATCAGAATCACATGCGAGCATTAAGCCATGGTCTCTATAACTTGTGATAAAAGCGTCACCTAATTTTGATGCAGCTTGAGTTCCAACTGCAACTGCTTCTTGTCCTATTGATAGGTGACAGAACCCGCCTATTAATCCCATCCCATATAATTGTCCTGCTTTTTCCTCAAATCTGCGTATGAGTAGCATTTTCCTGTAGAATCCAATTATCTGTTCTTTAGTGAAATTTTCTGCTTTCATATCGATTTCTTTTTCATTAAACTAACACAATACCAGGAATTTTAAATTTTTGCTAATGAACTATTACCACTGGCTTGAGGCTTTTCACGTTATCTCTGTTATCATGTGGATGGCAGGTATGCTTTATTTACCCAGGCTTTATGTCTACCATGCAACTGTAAAACCGGGATCGGAAAATGATAGCTTGCTTCAAACAATGGAAAAGAGGCTACTTAGATATATCATAAACCCTGCAATGCTTTTCTCACTTGGTCTTGGAATTACACTAATGGTTATTAGGGAAGCATATCGTGAAGGATGGTTTCATGTAAAAGCATTTGCAATACTTTTGATGTTAATTATTCATATGCTACTTGCAAAATATAGGAAAAATTTTGCAATGGGTTCGAATAAGAAGTCACATATTTATTTTCGCGTTTTAAATGAAGCAGTTACAGTATTGATAATAGTTATAGTTATTATGGTTGTTGTAAAACCTTTTTGACTGACCTTACCCAAAAAAAGCAGAAAGCTCGTATCTGTTCAGATGCATGGCTAATGTACAATACTGAAATAAAAATTCCAGTGCTCCCTTTCTTGTCATTCCAGTGCTTGACACTGGGATCCAGCTTTCTTTACAAATTCACCAAAAGTGCTTCATTCTATAACGCAAAACCCATACTCACCAAACTCAATGCATTACTTGCAATTAAGTTTCCTGGATGCCAGTGTCAAGCTACTCGGATGACACCATTCTTTTTCCTGGATCCCAGTGTCAAGCACTGGGATGACAAGAAGAGGGCACTGCCCTCTTGGATGGAAGCCAGTGTTAGCTACTTTCATGACACCCTGACAACCGTCATCCCGCTACTTGTTAGCGGGATCTAGAGATACCGTGATGGTATGAAGTAGGGGTTGCCGAGAACTTGTCATCCAAGTGCTTGACACTGAGATCCAGTTTTTCGTATAATTTTGTCAAAATCTATTGTGCTAGCAAGTTCACTAGCGTCACGCGCTGGTCTGTTAGACATTTACGTGTAGGGTGAAGAAATTTTGAAAAAGACATACCAAATATGAAAGGCCTATATATTAAAACTTACGGCTGTCAGATGAACGTTTATGACTCCGTTTTAATGGAAAATGTAATTAAACCTTTGGGGTTCAACGTTGTTAGTGATGCAGGGAAAGCCGATTTAGTGATACTGAATACTTGTCACATTAGAGAGAAGGCAGCAGAAAAACTTTACTCAGAGCTTGGGAAGATTCATTCGTTACGAAAAGAAATGACTATAGTGGTGGCTGGGTGTGTAGCGCAAGCAGAGGGAGAAGAAGTGTTCAGAAGGGCTCCTTTTGTTGATATTGTTGTTGGTCCGCAGAGTATCGCTACCTTACCGGAGCTGATAGTCAAAGCAAGCAGAAGTAAAGGTCATGTAATAAACACTGATTTTCCTGAAGTTGCAAAGTTTGATAAATTGCCAGATGAATGCTATGGCAATAGCCAGGGGTCTTCTGCGTTTCTTGCCATACAAGAGGGTTGTGATAAATTTTGTACGTTTTGTGTAGTCCCCTATACTCGTGGAGCTGAGTATTCACGGCCAGTGAATGAAATATTTCGTGAAGCATTGAAATTAGTTGCAAATGGGGCAAATGAGATCAATTTGCTTGGTCAGAACGTCAATGCTTACCATGGGGAGTGCGAAGGGGAAGTGTGGGATTTAGGAAAATTAATTAGTCATATTGCTAAAATTGAAAAGCTAGAGAGGATTCGTTATACAACTTCTCATCCAAGAGATATGCATGAATCTCTCTACTTGGCACATGCGGAAGAGCCAAAGCTCATGCCGTTTGTTCACCTGCCTGTGCAGTCTGGTTCGAATAAAATATTGCACGCGATGAACAGGAAACACACTGCAGAGGAGTATTTGGAAATAATAGACAGATTTCGCAAATTGAAACCTGAAATCGAATTTTCTTCTGATTTTATTGTTGGTTTTCCTGGAGAAACCGAAAAAGATTTTGAAGAAACTATGAAATTAGTAGAAAAAGTTAGATATGCTCAGGCTTATAGTTTTAAATACAGCCCAAGACCAGGCACACCGGGAGCGGAAAGAAAAGATCAAGTACCAGAAGAGGTTAAAACAGAGCGCCTTCTTCGTTTACAGAAATTAATTAGTAAGCAACAACTTGAGTTTAACCAGAGTATGGTAGGTAAAACTATACCTGTTCTATTTAGCGATAAAAAAGGTAAACACCAAAACCAAATTATTGGTAAAAGCCCATATATGCAATCAGTGTGCATTGATGATTCTGAAGATAAATACAGGGACAAAATAGTAAATGTGAAAGTGTTGGAAGCTCGGCAGAGTAGTTTGCTGGGGTGTGCATTTCACTGATTTTAAGCAGCGTTAAATATAAATCTTAAGCAAAGAGTATTGAAAAAATGCAATCATAATCTTTTTCAAAAGTTACAAAGTTTAATTGCTACCTCTGCTGAACGGGTACCTTAAACCTACAAATTTGAGCTTACCTATATCAATTTTTTGTACAAGATGAGTTAGTAACAACTTTATGTATAAAATTGAAGAAGAATAAAAATACAATAACGAGCATTAAATTAAATATTCCCACCTTTAAAAAACCCTCTTTATATATTTCTAAAGATTCTAAATAATTTATTTTACCATTTACTGAAGGAACTGACATAAATTTTGATATTGCAACTCCGGCTAGGTTAGAAAACGCTAATGACAGCATTACTATACCCATCACTACTCCTCTAAGGTTTTTGGGGGCTAGTGTAGTTGCTTGTTCTTGGACTAATGGAGCAATACATAATTCTCCCAGTCCCATAAAGGAGATAGCAATTATTAAATATAAGTATTCTACTTTACCTTCAATGTTAGAGTTTAAACATCCTATGTACAGTGTGAAAAAACACATAGCCATTGTCAGAAGGCCAAGGGTAAACATGGAAGTTGCATATTTTTGCTTAAACTTCATGTATGTTCCAAAAAGAAAGCCAAATATTATAATTGACAAAGGATTTATGGCTTGAGAAACTGAAGCTGGGATTGTTATACCTAATACATTGTTAATAACGTTTCTTTCGGTGAATAAGTTAACCAAAGAGCTAAGCTGCATTTCTAAAGCAAAAAAACACAAGAAAAATACCACAAGAATAGATAATGCCACTAATTTTCGTCTTTGTTCTGCTGATAATTTAGATATTATATAAATAAATATGCCCAGAGCTGTTATTCCAATAAATATGAGCATATTAGTAAAAAATTCACTATGTATAAGCATTTTAGCAATTATTGATGATGACAAAAAGCTTCCTATCAATACTATACCAAAAATTTTAATCCCTAATATGCGCTTATTCATAAGCTCTGGATAAGGAGAAAGGCCGCTATCTCCTAAAAGATTCTGAAATTTGAGAAAAAAGATTAGCCCTATAGACATCCCAATACCAGCTAAACCAAAGCCGTAGTGCCAGCCAAACAAGTGGGCTACATAACCACATGAAATAGAAGCCAATATTGCTCCAATATTCACACCTACGTAAAATAAAGTAAAGCCTCTGCTACGTTCAGAATCGTCTTTGCCATAGCATGAACTAAGTAAGTTAGTTACGTTCCCTTTAAACATACCAGTACCTATGGCTATTAGAGATAAACCTAAATATAATAAACCTGGTTCAAACTTAACCAATGACATGCAAGCATGACCTGCTATCATCACTATCCCTCCAAGCAACACCATGTTGCGGAATCCCATCAACTTATCAGCTAAAAAACCTCCAAGTATTGGTATAGCATAACCTGTTGCAGCAAATAATGAGTAAATAGTAAAGGCCCTCTCATCAGTGAAACCTAAGTGAGAAGTCAAAAATAGGACCAAAAGTGCCCTCATTCCATAGTAAGAGAAACGTTCCCACATTTCAACAAAGCACAACATTTTTAAAAATTGTGGAAACTTATCTGTCTTCTGATCCATAAAATACCCCTAAAGCTTGGGTTAATGTTAAGTAAAACAATAAAAACTGCAAGTAAAACTTAAAAAAAGGTATTGGAAGCTTGGCAGAATAGTTTGTTGGGGTGTGAGCTACGGAAATATTTTTGAATTTGTAATTTTTCAGAAAGCCCTATATTCTTTAGTTTTACATAGCGAACATGAAGTCAAAGCATTATCCTGATACAGTAAGTAGTCCTGATTTTTCATCGTTAGAAAAGGAAATCATAAAATTTTGGCAGGAAAACAAAGTTTTTGAGCGGTCAGTTGAAGAACGTTCCAAGGATAATTGTTTTGTCTTTTACGATGGGCCTCCGTTTGCAAATGGACTTCCGCATTATGGACATTTACTCACTGGTTTCATCAAAGACGCATTTGCAAGATATCAAACTATGCTTCAAAAAAGGGTTGAACGTAGATTTGGCTGGGATTGCCATGGATTACCGGCTGAGATGGGAGCAGAAAAGGAACTTGGAATATCTGGCGGAACTGAGGTAGAGAAGTTTGGTATTGATAAATTTAACGATCATTGCCGTACTTCTGTGATGAAATTTTCATCAGAGTGGGAGAAGTATGTAAATAGGCAAGCAAGGTGGGTAGACTTTTACAATGACTATAAGACTATGGATAAATCATTCATGGAGTCGGTCATGTGGGCATTCAAGCAGCTTTATGATAAGGGTCTGGTGTATGAATCAATGCGCGTTGTACCATATAGCTGGGCATGCGAAACTCCATTATCTAATTTCGAAACAAGGCTTGATAACGCGTATAGAGAAAAAGTTAGCAAAGCTGTAACTGTTGCATTTGAGCTTTTAGAAAACCCACAGCAATTTAAAAGTGTTAAACGAAAGTGTAAATTACTTGCTTGGACTACAACTCCTTGGACGTTGCCGAGCAACTTGGCTTTGGCGATAGGGAAAGATATTGAGTATTGTGCAGTTTCAGTTCACTCCTTGATGTCATTCCAGCGCGTGACGCTGGAATCTATTTCTGGATCCCAGTGTCGAAGCACTGGGATGACAGAAGTTAATGAAAGGAGTTCAGTGAACAGTGAAATTTATATTTTTGCTGAAAGCTACCTAGAGAAATTTATCAGCCACTCTGAACAAAACAATATTCCATATGAAAACTGCAATATAAAACTTAAAGCGAATGATCTTGCAGGTCTTCCTTATAAACCACTATTTGATTACTTTAAAGATACGAAAAATGCATTCCGCGTTTTCATCGCTGATTATGTGACAGAAGAAGATGGTACTGGCGTTGTGCATACTGCTCCTGGATTTGGTGAGGAAGATTTTTACCTTTGCCAAAGCCATGATATTCCAGTTATTTGTCCAATTGATAACAGTGGAAAATTTACTGCTGAAGTTTCAGATTTGGCAGGGGTTCATGTTTTTGATACCAATGATACAGTAATAAAAAAATTAAAAGAGCAAGGGAATTGGTTTAAAACTGAGCAATATATTCACAATTATCCACACTGCTGGAGAACTGACACTCCTTTGATCTATCGCACTATGCCTTCTTGGTATGTTGCAGTTACAAAATTCAAAAGCAGAATGGTAGAGCTAAATAAGAGAGTTAATTGGATACCAAACCACATTAGAGATGGTCAATTTGGAAAATGGCTTGAAGGGGCACACGACTGGTCAATTTCACGCAATCGATTCTGGGGTACGCCAATCCCTGTATGGAAATCAGATGATGCGAGATATCCAAGAGTAGATGTATATGGTTCAATAGAAGAACTGGAGAGAGATTTTAATGTTAAAATAGACGACTTGCACAGACCATTTATCGATACTTTAACAAGACCAAATCCTGATGATCCAACAGGAAAATCAGTTATGCGCCGTGTACCTGACGTGTTTGACTGCTGGTTTGAATCTGGCTCGATGCCATTTGCGCAAATCCACTATCCGTTTGAAAATAAGGAGTGGTTTGAATCTGCGGATTTTATCACTGAATACATAGCGCAAACCAGGGGGTGGTTTTATACGCTCTTTGTATTGTCCACTGCTTTGTTTGATAGGGAACCATTTAAGAACTGCATATGCCACGGTGTTGTTTTGGATGTAAAAGGGCAAAAATTGTCCAAACGTTTGAATAACTATGCAGATCCAATGGAGGTTTTTGATAGATACGGTTCTGATGCACTGCGTTTTCTTATGCTTTCTGGATCTATTGTTTGTGGTGGTAATTTGCTACTCGATAAAGAAGGAAACTCAATACGAGATGTTCTGAAAAACGTAATAAAACCTATTTGGAATAGCTATCACTTTTTTACCATGTATGCAAATGCAGATGGGATTAAAGCTGAAGTTTGTAAGGATTATCAAAGCACTATTGATCGTTACATGATTTCCAAGTGTTTTGAAGCTGTAGAAGGTATCCAAGCTTCTATGAACAACTATAACTCCCAAGAGGCTTGCAAAATTTTAATGAACTTTTTTGAAGTGCTAAATAATTGGTATATTCGTCGCAGTCGCGAGCGTTTTTGGAAAAGTGATTTGGATCAGGATAAAACTGATGCTTATAATGTTCTATATACGGTTTTTTATTACATACTAAGAGCTGCAGCTCCTTTGTTGCCACTTATAACAGAGAATATATGGCAAGGGCTTAAGTATGAAGAAACATCTGTTCATTTGGCTAATTTTCCACAATTAGAGAAGTTTGATAGTCAGCTCATTGCCAAGATGGATTTGGTGAGAGAGATATGCAACTCTGCACTCTCTATTAGAAACACTTTTAACATACGTATCAGACAGCCACTTGGCAGTATGATCATTTATCATCAGTCTTCCTGTAGTTTTCTTGAAGGTGAGCCGTTTTCTGTCATCCCAGAGTTCTCTCCTGTCATCCGAGTAGCTGACACTGGGATCCAGAAAGAAAAAAGTGCTGGAATGACACCAAGCATGAATGAATATCAAGAGATGATAAAAGATGAGGTAAATGTAAAAAAACTGGAGTTAGTAAACAGACTTGAAGATATTGCATCACTAGAGTTAAAGCTAAGTTTTCCGCTGCTTGGAAAGAGAATACCAGATAAAATTAAGAAACTAGTTCAATATGTCAAAGAGGGAAAATGGAAGCAAGTTGAAAATGAGCAAGTTTTTTTAGGTAATGAGTCAGAAAATTACATCATAGAAAAAGGCGAATATGAACTATTGTTAAAAGCAAATAGTGGATATTCTGCTGTGTTTGATAACAACAAAGGAGTTGTCATTCTAAATACTGAACTAAATGATGAATTAATTCTAGAAGGGTTAGCGAGAGATGTCGTGAGGCTCATTCAAGAAACCAGAAAACAAGCTGATTTTCATATATCAGATAGAATCAGAGTAATAATCAAAACAGAAGAAGAGAAAATTAAGGAAGCAATAAATACGTGGTTTGAATATATAAAAGAGCAGACCCTTGCCTTATCTTTGGACATTAATACAGAAATTGGAACTAACTTCTATTCTAAGGAATATCAGGATTTAAGTGTTGGTATTAGGTTAAATTATTAGTAGTTGAAAGTTGTCATTGTTTATGCTATACTTAGGTTACTTGAGGTAAGGTTATAATGTGAATAAGGCTGTTGCAGATGATTATGAAAAAGTTGTTGATTTGAATAACAATAGTGATGATTTAGGTAAAGTAGAATCTGTTGCTACTTTGGAGGAGGAAGAAGAATTTTTTGATGCTGTGGAAGAACAAGAGCCGTTAGCTAATTTTAACGTTCCACTCAGTATATTTCATTATAAAGATTATAACTCTGATTTTTTTACTTCTTGGTATAATATATCAAGTAGAATATTTAAAGAGGTAAATCGAGCTTGCCCGGAGAAGAAAGTATTAAATTTAGCTCTATCAGTTTTAATGTTTCCTTATATAGTTTTCACTGCGTTAGGATTAGCCGTATATAATAAATTAAAAACAAATGATAAGACACAAATCAGTTCAGAGGAGAATAAAACAAAAAAAAGTGAAGTAAGTGAAAGTACAGCAAAAAGATTGGCATATGGTGTTCTTGCTGCAATAGTGATTCTTGTTAATATCGCTGTGCTTGCAGCATTACTTATTCCTGCAACACTCGCTTTGGCTACTTTTTATCTTTTAAATAAAAAATTATCTCATTTTTTGATTGCTGCTATTAAAATAAGTAATGGGTTATGTCAAAATGAACACCAAAATATTGAGGTGTCTTTTCATGAGATAGAGGCTATTGAAGCAGACATTAAGTGGAATATGGAAGTTAAGTTTCCACCGCAATTTAAACAACTAGTTAGAGATTTATACGAAGATAAAGATGGTAGTTGGTTTAATGTTGCACGTGATTCAGAACATAATACCATACTGAAATTATCAGCTAATATCCACTTAAAAAATGGTCTTAAGCCTTTACGTAATGAGATCAAGAATGTGCTTGCAACTTCTATTCAAGAATTTGCGAAGACTATGGAAGAACTGATAAAACTAGAAAAGAAAGAGATTACATATGATAAATTGAAGGAATTGTTGGACGAATTCAGGTTAAAAGTGGTAAGTAGCATAGATTTTAAGTTGACAACTCACTTAATATACAACGCCTATCAAGTTGCCTTTATACAAGCAATTAAGTTTCAGCGAGATAGACGGGGAGAAGATTTTTCGCTGGAAGATGAGATAAAAAATTCTTTAGTGAGACAGGAATTAGAGAGCCAAGGTAAGGAATTACCAAGTAGAAAAGAGATTATAATAGAAGATTTGAAAAACGCAGGAATGGAAGTAGAAGACTCAAAAGATGATGAATTTTCTGTACATGAGGCGGAATGGAAAAAGCTTATAAAGGAAGGCGAAATAGTTAAAAGGACAGTAATTGATATTTATAAAAATAAGCATCTCCAAGCAACAGAGAAAGCCTTAGGTAATGCGAAAGAAGAAATTGAACGTTTAAGAGGAATAGGTCAAACAAGGTATAACAATATATATAAGAAATTAAAAGAAATACATGAAAACAGTAGCTTAACAAATGACACCTTAAAAAGGGGGTTAGAAGACCTTTTTAAATTCGAATATCATGATCAAGAGATTGAGCGCAGGCTGATAAAATCAGTAATGAAAAAAGTTCAAGGTAAGTTAAGTCAATCAGATATACCGGATAAGGAGAAGCAAAGCCTAAGGAAGCAGCTTGAAGATTTAGAAAAAAAAGTAAAGGTTCCATCGGATAAGGAAGCTTCAGCTAAAATAAATGACTTTATAGAAAAGATGTATTTAGAAATAAAAAAATATAAAGTGCAAAGGTTACTTCGAGAACAAAAAAAGGGTGTTTTACGTTTATGCAAGAAATTAAGAAAATATGGTGAATCAGGTCTAGCAGAAATAATTGAAGCTTTTCGCGTGCAAGATGAAGGACATTTAGAAAAATCTACATTAGAACAAACACTCAAAGATCAAAATAAGCGTTTACAAGCTGAACAAAATAACAGGGAAAAAGGGCATCCGGGTACAAGATCAATAGAAGTGCTCTTAAAAAGGAATGAAGAAATTCTGAAAGCATTAAAACAGTTAGAATTAGGCAAAAAAGAATTATTGATAAATGAAGAAACAAAAAATGATTATAAAGAAGAACTAACGTCTCGTGAAAAAATAAAATTTGCAGTAATAGAAGATGATTTACTGAAGGTATTCAAGCTTGAAACTTTTGATGAAAAAGAAATCAAGAAGTTATTAGAAAGAGCAGAACTGGAGTACTGTTTAGCAGAAAAACGCATCAAATATCCTGTAATTAAAACAAAAGATAATATCAAACATTTTAGTCAAAATTTATTGTCTCCTTTGATAGACAATTTGACAAAAAATATAATAAATAATATACCAGGAAATAGTGAAGGTTGTATACAGAAAGTTAAGAACTGGAGTAAAGTTATGTTTGGTGCAATAAAGATTGGAGCATCAAATGCTTATAAAGAGACTACAGAGAGAAAAGCGTTAAATGTGGCACATAATACTTATAAAGAAGGAGAGACATTTCTTCAATGTTTTCAGTCAAATTATGAAGGTATTGGAGCCTTTTTAGGTAATTTATTTTCTGATGATGGGGTAACATTTAAAAATGATGTGTGGCCTAAAATAGAAGAGCATTTGCATGGAATGTGGGATAGATTTTTCAAGGATATTGAATTCAATATTGGAAATAAATTGGATGAAGTAAGTGTGACACAGCAACGGCAGGAAACTATGATTGTGACTCAACGATAAGTTCTCAAAGTTCCTCCGGTATTTTCACATACTAAATTAACTATAGCACTTGATTCTTTTTGGATCTCTTTTTCAGTTAAAGTGTGGATTGGAGAGCAAAAAGTAACTGACAACGCTATAGACATCTTATTCGGTTCTATATTATTTCCATGGTATACATCGAATATCAAAACTTCTGTGATGAGCTCTGAGCTTTTTTTTATCACATTGATTATGTTACCTACTTCCACATCCTTATTTACTATAAATGCAAAATCACGTTTTACACTTTGGTATTTATAATCGATAAATTTCTTTCTACTTACAGGTAAATTTTCAATATTTTCTAGTATTACCTCAAAACCTACAACTTTTTGCTTGATATCAAAAAGATCTAATATATTAGGATGCAACTCTCCAAAATAACCTGCTACTTTATTCTTAAAAGAGAGAGTGACTGACTTTCCTGGGTGGTAATGTTCTTTTTCTGCTTTCTCTATCGTTAAATTATCACAATTAACGTTAAAAAACTCCAAAGCTGCTATGCAATCAGCCTTTGCGTCAAAAACATCTACTTTCCTATCAGTATTATAATGGTTTCGCGGTAAATTATTTCCTGACCTAATTCCACTTAAAACATACTTAGACTGAGCTTCACCATCGTAAATCGGCCCGATTTCGAAGATTGCAAGATCAGATATTCCATGGGCAATATTATCAGCAGTAACTTGCAATAAATTTGGCATAATACTTGGTCTCATTATATTAAAGCTATTGTTAAACGGATTATCGATGATAAATAACTTATTCGAGTAACCAAATTTTTCAGCTGTTGATTCACTCATAAACGACCAGGTTAGCACTTCATGAAACCCTCTGTTTGTCATCAAAATACGCAAATTGTCGTATGTACTATCTACTTCTTCAACATTATTTGGTAGTGGTTCTTCTTTTATTTTGTCATAGCCGTATATCCTTGTTACTTCTTCGATTAGGTCAGCAGGTATTGTCACGTCCGGTCTCCAGCTTGGTACTTGTACATTCCAATTGCCTTCGGTTTTTTTATCAATACTAAACCCTAGTTTCGTTAAGATATCAAGCACCTCATCAGGCGATACAGACACACTTCCAAACTTGTTCACATCCTGATAATCAAAGCTCACCTTGGTGTCAGCACTATCTAAACTGCCAGCAGACACTACGCTTGAGGTTTCTCCACCACATAAGTCCAGAATCATTTTAGCTGCAAGGTTGAGTCCATCAAAAGTAAATCCAGGATCAACTGAACGTGCAAATCTGTAACTAGCGTCTGTGGAGATGCCGAGCTGCCTTGAAGATTTAGTAATAGAGATGGGATCGAACCAAGCAGACTCTAAAAAGATATCAGTAGTTTCAAGAGTACATTCACTGCACTTACCACCTATAATTCCAGCAATTCCATGAATATTTTTATCACCTGCAATAACGCTTATGTCTTTGTTTAATAAGTATTCTTTACCGTTCAAACCAGCAAATTTTTCTCCGTCGTTTGCTTTGCGTACTGTGAGCTCTCCTTCTATTTTTTTTGCATCATACGCGTGCATTGGGCGGCTGAAAGATATCATAATATAGTTCGTGATATCAACTATTGCAGAAATGGAGCGCATTCCTATCGATTCCAGCCTATCTTTTAACCATTTTGGGCTTTCTTGATTTTTTACATTGGCGATGTATATTCCACTAATAAAACTTTCCCCGTCAGTAACTTCAACATCGATTGGTGAATTTATGGAGCTGGTAAGTTGTGGAATGCTTAAAGTCTTTAATGTCCCAATTCCAGTTGCAGCAAGGTCGCGAGCTATTCCATAAATGCCTAAGCAATCTCCACGATTTGGAGTAACATTTATATCAATTACAGGGTCACAATTGAAAAATTTATCCCCTACTTTATAATCATCGGAAAGCTCGATTATTCCTTCACTTTTCTCTTGAACCAGCGCAAGTTCAGAAGCAGAGCAGAGCATCCCTTCACTTAGCATTCCTCGTATTTTTGTGGACTTAATTGTGAGATCACTTTCTGGCAACGTGCTACCAAGAGATGCAAGTACAGTTTTCATACCTTCTCTAACATTGTTTGCTCCACAGACTATTTGTAGAATTTTACTTCCATCATTTACTTTACATAATTTTAATTTATCAGCATTTGGATGAGGTACGACTTCTAATACCTCTGCAACGATAAACCCAGTCAATCTGGAATTATCGATCACATCTTCTACTTCTAACCCTATGTGAGTTAATTTATCGATAATTTCTTCTAAACTAGCATTGGTTTCTAAATACTCCAGTAACCAAGATAACGTGAATTTCATCGATCTAACAAGAAATAAAAAAGTTATTGTAATATAAAATGTAGTGCTTTTAAAGCTTGTTGTAGTGGAATACTTCTACATCATAAACAATGATGTAGAAGCTTTTGTAACTTTATATCTTCTTGCGAAGAGAAAGAATTTTTTCTATGTCACCTTTTAAATCTATCTCCGGAAAGAATTTAAGACTTCCATAATCCCAGGCATCCTCATCAATGTTACCATCAAAAACGAAGTGTTTTATTGCATTATGGCTTTCATCTAGTACGTTGAGTCCTATGTAATAATCGCGAGTATCTTCGTCAAGGAAACAATCTACAAATTCGATGTATCCGTTACCAAATTCCTGCTCCAAATTTAAAAGATGATTAATGTTAATAAAATCTATTTCGTTCATTATATACCTCACTAAAAATTAAATTATAATCAAAATAAGATATTAAGTCAAGATATTGAATAATTTAACAAGATTAGTAAATTTTAAAATACAGAGCTGACTGTAATTAACATTCTAATTACATATTGTGTTAATATGTTAATGTTATAATAATACAGAGCCTTATCTTAATTCTTGACTTTGTCCTATAAAATTCATACTTTATTTACTGTTTATAATTCAGATTAAAATGGCACTAAATCCACTGGAACAGTTTAAGGTATATACAATAATAGAGTTACCTAGGTTATTTGGGTATGACGTAAGCTTTACCAATTCATCTTTTTTCACGATGATTTCGGTGATATTGATGATACTCTTTTTGCTTTTTGGAATAAAGAAGGGGTCAGTAATACCAGGATATTTGCAAGCTGCAGTTGAGTATGTATATGATTTTGTTATTTCAATAATAGAAAATAACACTGGAAGCAAAGGCTTGCAGCACATTCCATTGATATTCACAGTATTTATTTTCATTTTATCGTGTAATTTAGTTGGTGTTCTTCCTTATAGTTTCACGGTCACAAGTCATGTGATAGTCACCTTCGCTTTATCGATGGTGGTTTTTATTTATATAACGATTGTTGGATTTAAAGAAAGGGGAGTAGAATTTTTACGCATATTGCTACCAAAAGGAACTCCTTCGTGGCTTGCACCTATAATAATTATTATTAAGTTGTTTGCTTATTTAGTAAGACCGATTAGCCTATCAATAAGGCTTGCAGCAAATATGATTGCTGGTCATACAATCATCAAAGTGATAGCAGGGTTTATTGTAAATATGAACATATTTTTCACTCCTGCGCCGTTTTTGTTCATAATTGCATTGATAGGATTTGAAGTATTTGTTGCAATTTTACAAGCTTATATATTTACTATATTAACATGTGTATATTTGTCAGATGCAGTAAAGTAATTGACTTCCTTGTAGAATATTTTACAATTATATTATAAAGAAATAATTAAAGGTAATATATGGATTTAGTAGCTTTAAAATTTATAGCAATTGGTTTAGCTGTGTTTGGAATGCTCGGCGCTGGTTTAGGTATAGCTAATATCTTCTCTGCTATGTTAAATGGGATTGCGAGGAACCCTGAATCAGAAGGTAAAATGAAAAGTTACGTTTATATTGGTGCTGCCATGGTTGAAATCATGGGATTGCTTGCGTTTGTACTTGCAATGTTATTAATATTTGCTGCTTAACAGATGCCACAGCTTGATGTTTCAACCTTCTTTTCTCAAGTTTTTTGGTTTTTAATTTTTTTCTCTTCACTTTTTTTCGTAGTAAGTTGTTTATTTTTGCCAAAGTTAGATGAAATAATAAGCACTAGAAGTAAAGAAGTATTGGATTCTTTTAATAGTTCTGTTCATCTTTTAAGACTCACGGAAGATCAGGTTGCCAAGTATAACGCAGCTTTAACCCAAGCTAGAATACAGGCAAAAAAAATCATAGATGATGCACTTGCTCAGGTAGAAGAAATGAGAGCTAATGTAAAGAATATATTAGAAGAGGAAGACAAAAAAAAGAGCAAGCTTATTGAAGAAAAAGTGGCAGAATTTAAATCTGAATATACTGATCAGTTAAAACAAATGGCTACTAGTATTGCTTTAATTTATTATACTAAATTGACCAATTCTGAAATTGAAGAGGAGTTTGTTGCTGATTTGGTGTCCAAAGAATTTTAGGGGTTTTTATGTCTACATCACTGATTATCGGTCTTGCCTTTTTGGTAATTTTTGTCCTTTCGTATAAATTGCTGAAGAAAGTGATAAAAAATGCGTTTAACAATAAGCGTAACAAAAGCAAATTTTCAAGTGAAGAAACTGAAAAATTCAGGAAAGATATGTTGGAGTATTACAAAAAATCTTCTGAAAAATACAAAAAATTAGATGCAGAAGTTAATGAAATGATGAATGAAGCACTTGATAAAGCTAATAGTATCATTAAGCACAATAGACAGCAGCTAGATCAGACATTAGATGACAATGCCCATTCTAACTTGAAGAAAGTCACTGACCAAGTTGAAAAAGCTCTTGGAGATTTACAGGCTAACACAGCGAGTATAGCTGCTGATGCTGTAAAAAAAATAATGCATGAACGTAAAGATGATAAGCGTAGTAGCGAGGTCATATCTTCATTTTCACGTGACTTAAATAAAAAATTGCATTAGGTTTAATGCCTATACTTCAAGCTGATAATGTAGAAAAAATTAAGTTTGATTCTAGTTTATGCAAAGAGCAAGAGAAACTTTTTTACTATAAATTTAATATAATTCCTTGGCAAAAATTAAATGATACTACTTTTTTTATGGTTGAAGACACAAGTCTAGATATCACCCGTTGGGTCGAAACTCATTACGGTATTGACTATGTATTAATAAAAGTGGATAGCGAACAGATTTTAAATCTTCTTAACTCGCACTTTGGTATTTCAGAATTTGCAAGCAACTACTTATATTACAAGAATCCTAATTTTTCAGCCAAAAGCATTAAACTAAGCTCAATATTTTTTGCTTCTTTCTTTATTGTAACTTCAATTTTAACACTCACAGAGAAATGTACATATTTTGCTTTGATGTTGATATTTATAATCGGATGTTCTAGTTATTTATTCAAGTTTATAGCTACAGTTTTTAGCTTATGTGAAATCTCTAATCAAAAAGTGGATTATAGTAAGTTGAATGAACCTATATATACTATTTTACTGCCTGTATTTGAAGAAAGTGCAGTAATAGGGCAATTAATTGAAAGCGTTAAAAGTTTGGATTATCCAAAGTCGAAATTAGATGTAAAGCTTCTGGTAGAAAGTGATGACCAGGAAACGCTAGCAGCTATAGAAAAGTACACTTTACCACAGTATTTTGAAGTAATAAAAGTGCCTCATTCTTTGCCTAGAACAAAAGCCAAGTCATGCAATTATGCTATGAGCTTTGCTAGAGGAAAGTATGCAGTAATATATGATGCGGACGATAAACCAGACCCATTGCAGTTAAAAAAAGCACTGATTGAATTTAATAAGGGCGACGATAAGCTTGCCTGTGTACAGGCGAAATTAAATTACTATAATTGTGATTATAATTTTCTCACAAAATCCTTTTCTCTGGAGTATATGAACTGGTTTCAATACTTATCGCCTGGATTCCAAAAAATGAACATGCCGATGCCTTTGGGTGGTAGCAGTAATCATTTTTCAGTAAAAATTCTAAAAAAAGTGTTTTTCTGGGATGCTTATAGTGTTACCGAAGATGCTGACCTCGGTTTGAGACTTGCGCAAATGGGATATAAAACCAGGATGATTGACTCAGAAACATTGGAAGAGTCACCAATTGCTGTATTTGCTTGGATTAAGCAAAGAGCGCGCTGGATCAAAGGCTATATGCAAACTTATATTGTTCATTTAAAAAATATAAAGTCACTTTATAAACACACTGGATTTAAGGGAATTTTGCTATTGAATCTTTTTGTTGGCTCTGCAGCTTTTATATTTTTTACTACTCCATTTTTACTGCTTTCATTGATATTAACTAAAGTTTTAAATGAATTATTTTTGTACTACTTTGTAGTGGTATACGTTACTAACCTGATTCTTTTGGTAATAGCTGTCAAACAGCAAAAGATGCCTTTTTATTTTTATATAGTATCGATATTTTTTCCGGTCTATAGTCTGCTACATAGTGTTGCAGCTTTTCTTGCCTTGTGGGAGTTTATTCTTTACCCTGAGCGATGGAACAAAACTAAACATGGTTTATGGAAGCAAAACCTGTAGCCATTTGGCTTTTTCTCTGCTGTATTATGGTAATTCTTATGGTAGGAATTGGTGGATTTACCAGACTTACAAGAGCGGGATTGTCAATCACGGAGTGGAAACCTATTACTGGAACATTACCACCACTGAGTAAACAAGACTGGCTACAAGAAAAATTAAAATACGAAGCTACACCTGAATATAAAGCACTTAACTATGGTATTAGTATGGAGGAGTTTCGCGCTATATACTTAATAGAATATGTACACAGATTGGTGGCAAGACTAACAGGTTTAGTTTTTGTCCTGCCATTTATATATTTTACATTAAGAAGAAAAATATATAAAAAGGTAGTAATAAAGCTATTTGTGGCATTATTATTTGGAGCTTTACAAGCTTTTGCTGGTTGGTATATGGTTAAAAGTGGTTTAGTAACTGAACCTCATGTTAGCCACTATAGGCTTGCACTTCACTTATTATTAGCATTAATTATCTTTGCATTATTGTCATATCAATTTTTTGATTATCAGATAAGGCCACAACAAACAAAACTTAAGGTTAGTGGTAACACTATATACTACGCAAGGATGATTTTGGTCCTAATTGTAATACAAATAATTTTCGGCGCATTTGTTGCGGGATTAAATGCTGGTTTGATTTACAATACCTTTCCACTAATGGACGGACAAGTCGTTCCAGAAGATTTATTTTTCTTACAGCCTATATGGCTGAATATCTTTGAGAACAGAGCGACAGTGCAATTTATACATCGAGCACTGGCATTGCTAATACTAACTTTGGTAGTAATACTCACAGTAAAAAATGCTAGCGTAAAACCGGTATATATTATGCTGCTCTCCATCATCATTCAGATAATTTTAGGAGTGGTTACTCTTTTGTTACACATACCAATAGCCATTGCCATAGCTCATCAAGTGTTTTCATTTATCTTGTTTGGGTCAAGTTTGTACTTCTTGTGTTATTTAAGAAAGCAGACTACATCACCAATCTGCACATTTTTTCCTTCTTGAACGGGAATATTTTTTATCACCATTGCTGCTTCAGCACATATGATATTTTCCATTTTCATTGCCTCCACCACAAATAAAGGTTGTCCTATTTCCACCTGATCTCCTACATTTACGTGCAACTTAACTAATAAGCCAGATATTGGGGATTTTACAGCATCTGCTGAAATCCCTTCTGTTTCATTATTTAGCATTAACCTACTTAATTCAGCTACATGAGGCTTAAATATACAACACTCAGCTTTCATGCCTGCATGTCTTATGAAGTACTTGCTGCCTTGTCTTTCTATTTTAAGTGCTATATTGGTATCGTCATTAATTGTGATATATAGCAATCTATAACTTGATTTCCACTTGCCTATAACGGAGTATTTATTGTGATTATATACCGTTATTAATATATTATCTTGGTATTTTGCATTTACGGAGTACTCATTGTCATTTATATTCACTATGAATAAATCTCTTGCACGGTCACCTGCCATCCGAGTAGCTGATACTGGTGCCCCTTCTTTTTTACTAGATTCCAGTGTCACGCACTGGAATGACACCTGAGATGTTTCATTCACTGCTTTATGATGGTACCTTTCTTCATTTTCCAAATGAACATATAACGCAGTGAAAATAAATATTTTAATATACTCCTCTGTAACAAAATCGCCGTGAAACCCACTAGGGTAATGATCTGGAATGAATCTCGTATGGAGCTTTGCTGCGATAAAATTTGGGTGATGGAAGATGGATTCTAGAAATTCTATATTATTTGTTACTCCTTCTATATAGCATTCAGACAATGCTTTTTGCATTCTGCTGATCGCTTCTACTCTATCTTTTCCATATGTTATCACTTTGGCAATCATCGAATCATAGAACATGCTAATTTCTGAACCTGCAGCAACTCCATCATCTATTCTTACATAATCATTTTCACCCGGTTTATCGTAATATTTTATTCTTCCGCTGGAAGGGAAAAATTTCTTCGATGGGTCTTCAGCGCAAATTCTACTTTCTATTGCAGAACCAGTAAGTTTAATATCATCCTGATTGAATCTCAATTTCTCTCCACAGGAAGTTCTAATCATTTCTTCTACTATGTCTATTCCAGTTATAAATTCTGTTACTGGATGCTCAACTTGCAATCTCGTATTTACCTCAAGAAAATAGAAGTTTTGGTCTTTATCTACAACAAACTCAACAGTGCCTGCTGAAAAATAGCCAACTTGCTTTGCCAGAGAAACACATTGAACATACATTTTTTGTCTTACTTCTTCACTAATGAATGGACTTGGCGTTTCTTCTATTATTTTCTGATTATTCCTTTGTATCGAGCATTCTCTTTCTCCAAGACAAACTATATTGCCATATTTATCTGCTATGATTTGTATTTCAATATGTCTTGGCAACTCTATATATTTCTCTATAAAGATACTGCCATCCTTAAAACTTTTCTCTGCTTCATTTGTGGCTGATGTAAATGCTAGTTCAATTTCTTTTTTGGAGTTTACAATTCGCATTCCTTTGCCACCACCGCCTGATGCAGCTTTAAGCATAACCGGAAAGCCAATTTCTTCAGCAACTTGAGCTGCGTGGGCAGCGTCGCTAATCTTACCCATATATCCTGGCACTACATTCACTCCAGCTTTTTTTGCCGCTTCTTTTGCTGTTATTTTGTTGGCTGTAACTTCTATTGTTTCTGCACTGGGGCCGATGAAGTCTATATTGTGTTTTTGCAAAGCACGTGGAAAATCTGGATTTTCTGCTAAAAAACCATAGCCAGGATGAACTGCCTGCGCACCTGTTTCAACTGCTACTTCACATATTTTTTCAATGTTTAAATAACTGAGGCAAGATGGCGAAGGGCCGATATATCTTGACTCATCTGCTTGTCTTACATGCACAGAATTTACATCTGCATCCGAGTATATGCACACACAAGATATACCCATCTTATGGGCAGTTCTGATAATCCTGCAGGCAATCTCTCCTCTATTTGCTATTAAAATCTTACTGTACTTCTTTTCTATCATCGTATGAGTATACTTTCTGAAGTTAAGAAAGTAAATTTCTATATCATTGCCTGCAAGTAATTTCTAGCTTCATCAAACACCCAAACTTTCTCCTGCAAGTTGTACATTAGCATTTTCCACTAAAGTGCTTTCGTTATGCAAGGCATGTATCTCGCTACATGCTTTAACTGACAGGTATGTGACTCCGCCAGAAGCTATTGCAACCATCGAGCTTAGTGCAAAAGATTGAGAAACTAAAAATAAAAAGTATAAAGACAAACATAAAGCAGCGATACATGCTATCGCTCCTATTATATATAAGCACAGGTGAAACTTCTGGTTACATATAAAGCTGTCTTTTATGCCTGCGATTTGCTTAATTTCTTTCTGTTGTGCAGCATTTAAGTAATAAAGAGGAGTTTCCCTCTTCTTATTAAAAGCATAGTCTTTACTGCAGAGCGCATCTTTAATATATTTTTTATTACATTTGAGTTCCTCTTTCAATCTGCTTACTTCTTTCCGATCTCCAGCTTCTTCTGCTTTCGTAATTTTGTTATCAGCTTCCGTCTCTAAGTCATTCACAATCTCTTGTACTGCAGGCAGCAAAATTCCACTTCTTGCTGCTTCATGAAATGGATTATCTCCATATTCATTATGCGCAGTTACAGAAGCAATGTTCTTCTTACAAATGTCTACAAATTTACCTTTGTTTTGTATTCTTGCAGCTAAATGCAGGAGATTATCTGCCTGTACTCTTTGTTTTGTTTTATCAAAAGGGCCGGTGTAACGCCAATTGATATTAGCTTCATTATCTGAAAGCAATTTTGCTATATCTACAAGTCCATCCATAACTCACCTCGCTATATTCAACCAGTACTAAATTATACAACACAATTTATGAAAAACAAGTAAATTTTATCTCTCAGAACAAATAAATTCTAAATTGTTACAAACATAAATTTTAGCTATCATCATTTATATTACTGTAATAGACAAATATGCCAGACGTAGTCACTAGATTTGCTCCATCACCAACAGGATTTTTGCACATTGGAGGAGCTCGTACTGCTTTATTCAATTGGCTCTATGCAAAGCATCATGGTGGCAGGTTTTTGCTGAGAATTGAAGACACCGACAGAAAACGTTCAACGAAAGAAGCAATTGATGTAATTATAGAAGGGCTAAGATGGCTCGGTGTGAGCTATGATGGGGAAATAGTATATCAGTCAAAAAGAATAGAGCGGCATAAAGAAGTAGCAAACCTTTTAGTTGAGAAGGGTAGGGCGTATCACTGTTATTGCCCTGAGGATGAAGTTGCAGAAAAGAAAATAAAAGCAAGAGAAGAGAGCAAGATATACAAGCATAAATGTACTACAAAACCTCCTTCTTGTCATCCAAGTAGCCGACACTGGAAAAATATGTGGTCACGCGCTGGAATGACATCGGGTGTGAAGTCAGTTGTCCGCTTTAAAGTGCCAGATTCGCAAGAGATCGTTATTGATGATAAAATATACGGCCAAATCAAAGTAAATAGCAACCAGCTTGATGATATAGTGATCTTACGCTCTGACAACACTCCAACATATATTTTTGCTGTCGTAATTGACGATCATGATGCTGGAATAACTGATATAATACGCGGTTCTGACCATCTCACTAATACCTTTAAACATCTGCTAATATACCAGGCTCTTGATTTTGACATTCCACGCTTTGCACATGTGCCGCTTATCCATGGGGAAGATGGGAATAAGCTATCCAAAAGGCATGGTGCCACAAGCGTTTGCGATTATGAAAAGATGGGAATATTGCCAAAAGCGATGCGTAATTACTTGCTGAGACTTGGCTGGAGTCACGGCAACGATGAGATTATTAGCGATGAGCAAGCAATAGAGTGGTTTAATTTAGAAAGTATTGGTCGTTCACCTGCACGGCTCGATTTCAAAAAACTGGAGCATTTGAATAACCACTATATTAGTAATATGAGCAATGAAGATATTCTGACTCTAATGCTTAGAGAAAATACTCTAACTGACAAAAAAAAGGGCTATTTACTGCAGGGACTGACAGAGCTAAAAAAAAGAGCAAACTACCTGACCGAATTATTGGATTTAGCAAAATTTTATATTCAAGATCCGCCACTTGATTTAAGTGAAGAGGCTGAGCAAATTGTCAAATCTAACCTCAATATAATTAAGTTACTCGCGTCATTTCTGTCAAAGATCGGTGATGAAAATTGGAATAAGGGTTTTTTATCTTCTCAGATCAAGGAATGTGCAAAATTGCACGATATGAAAATAAGCGATGTATACCACTCATTACGCGCCCCTATAACTGGAGTAATGGATGCACCTGGAATCATTGATATCATGGTGATTCTTGGTAAAGATGAGTGTATAAGAAGGTTACAAGCAATTTAAATGAAATAAGAAAATTACTTGACATCCTTCGCCAGCCCCTTTATCATGACGTGTATAACAATGTTACAAAAAATAATATCATAGAATTCAAGAAGATAATTCCTAGAGGGTTACTCATCTATAAAAGGCCGAATTTTGTTAGCTATTTAGATGTAAAAGGTAAGCTAAATTTTTATAAGGAAAAAACAGTAATTAACTAAAAGAGAGCGCTGGACGAGGCAACTTAATTGGTTTGCTATTTCAACCACCATAACTCAATCAACAAATTTTGGAAAAAAAACACCGTGTTTTAAGAACCTTATTTATCGACATATAAAATTTTTTCTTGCCTCTTTTCAAAAAATAAAACATCTTAAATTAAGAATATTGATAATTCTTTATAGGGGGTATTATGCACGTAGGAAATTCTAATAGTCAGCAGGTAAGTCAGAATTTGCTGTCTTTTTCAGCTAATTCCTCTGATGAGTAGTACTGTGATGCTAGTGATAAGGTTGAGAGATCTTCTATATCTTGTGAAAGTGATTCTGACCTGGAGTCTATTCCTACTGTATCACATTTTAAGCAGCGTACTTGGAAAGATGGCAAGTCTGGAAAAGCTGGTCAAGGTAGCTCTAATGAAAATAAGGGAACAAGGAAGTCATTTGGTGAAAATGGATATATAGAGGGACAATGGGAGAATAATCATTTAATAAAACTAGATTCGTGTCAATTTACTCATCCATATAATAATAAAACAGTTTATATCAGGAAGCAAAGTCCAGGTTATTTATTTACTTTTGATCAGGAAAACTTTATTGCAAGAGTAAGCTTCAACAAGATTGAAGAGTTAGATTTTGCTGGGCATCCTATAGATATAAAACGAAATTTTCTTAAAAAGCTTAAAATTACTAAAATTATAGAAGATGAATTATTAAATGACAGGGATAAAGCTTATGAACAGTTTAAACAACTTTTGCAGGATAGAAGTGGTAAAACTGCAGATAATCTTGAGTATGCAGAGGATCTTTTTCAGTTTTCTAAAAGATTAGAAGATTGGAGAAAGTTCTCTAGTAATATATTGATATTAGATGATATAGTTAAGAATAAGAACATTTCGTGCGAGACGAATAGTAGTAATCAACAATTGCTTGATAGAGAAAGAGCTCTGGATGTAAGAAAGAAAGAGTTTTCTCAGGTTGATCAATTTTATACAATGGATTTACTAACAGGATTACAGCAGATCTGTAAAGGTGGAATAAATAATCATAGAAACACCTTACATGATAAATATTTCGGGTCTATTTTTGTGATGGCTCCATCTGTCATGGCAGGTCATTTATCTCGCTTGAATGATAAGTCAATATTTTATATCAGCAATAAAGATATAGAATTGTTTGCAGACCTTATTGACATGATGAATAAGCAACCTTTTCTAGATTTTATAGGCAATTCGTGGGACATTTTGTTTAAAAATGTAGAGGAAATAAGGCAGCATGAGTCAGTAAGAAATTTTGCGCCTTTAACCAATCCTATTTATTTTTATCTTTGTAAGAGCTTTAAGGAGTTAATTTTAGAGATTAGTAGTAAAACAGACATTCCTGTTAATGATTTGCTTAAAAAAAATGAACAAGGAGAATGGGGCTTGATAAAAACTATAAATTGGCAATCAACTTCCTCTTTAAACCACTCTCTTGAGCAGCAATATCACTTTATCTTTACACTAATAAAACATTTTGAGCCAGGTTATTATTCTAATAAAAGGAAATTTGAGAATGATAAAACATTATTGCAATTTATCAAGAGCTTGTTTGTTAGCAGTGACGAGTTGTCAGCTATACCTGAAGAGCGCTTAGTATGGATTTATATTCTTAACAATGCTATTGCCAATCCACTTTCCAAAGAAGAATTAAAGTTATTTGAACCTCTTATACAAGGCTATACTGATTTTATTAAAAACACAGAAGGTGATTATTATGAGTCATTTCGAATAGCAACACATAATGTTATAAGATTTATAGCACAAACAAGTACTTATCTCTCAAAAGAAGTTTCAGAAATTGATCGAGATATTTTAACAAAACAAATAAAATCTATTAAGAAGGCGTTTTTAGATGAACAATCTAGTGATTTTAGAGACTTGGTAGATGTATATAACGAGTATTGGAAGAATAGAGAATTTATTTTAGAAAAAATTCCTGGTAAATTCCCTCATGGGAAGTTCAAGCAAGACATGGAAGCAATACGTAACACACTACTTGATGTTGTAAGTACTGTACTTGAGCAAAAAGCAAAATCTCAAGGGTTAATTAAGTACTTTAGATCGTTTAATGAGTTTTTAGAGGATTTAAATAGTATAGAATTCATTTGGTTGATTAAAGGAACCAATAATTTAACTAAAGGAGAAGTAGAGGCAGTCAATGCAGATAAAAATTCATGTAAAGTTTTAGATCCTAAAAATTTCATCAAAAAACGTCATAATGCCCCTAAGCATTATCTTATTGAAATTACTCAAGATCTATTAAATAGTGTAAGTAATTTACTTAAGCAAAAAAAGTGGTCTGATGATGATAATGTAAATGCAACAAGTGAGTTACTTTTAGCAATTAAGAAATCTTTTCTTTATCTAAAGGAACAACCTAATTACGTGTCTTTCGATACATTCAAAGAAGAAAGTACAAAGCCGTTTATTTCGGTAGTGGATAATAGCAGCTCTTATGAGGATTTTAACAAACGAATTGGTATCATAGGGGAATCTTTTTGGTATCTGAGAAAGCAGGATGAAATTGATATAGACAAAGCTTTAGAGCTATATAGAAAAGAAAACAATAGTACAGTAGAAACAGAAAAAATATTAAAAGACTGTTATAGCAGATACTTAGAAAAATTTAATTTTTGTATACAGGAAACTGTAAATAAGAGCTTTGAAAAGAAAATTAAATTTATTACTGAAGAAGTCAAGAAGCAATCAAAACAAATTAAAACTAATGAATGGAACACAAAATTCAAGAGAGAAACTTTACCTGATCTTCTTGCTGGATTAGCTGCTGTGTGGTCTATACAGCAATCAAAAGATATTACAAGTACAGGAAAGAGCTTAAAGCCGCATTGCATTCAAATATTATGCATTTTGCGATTGTTAAGTGTTGATAAAGACTCTAAAGGTGTTGATAAGCATCTTGCGCAAGTCTTAACAGGACAAGGCAAATCGCTTGTACTAGGTTTACTCTCTTCACTATTAGTATTGACAGGTCATAAGGTCAGAACTGTTTGTTATAGTGAATACTTAGCAACTCGAGATCAACAAGATTTTAACGGCTTTTTTAAGGAGTTTGGTATTGGTGACAAGATAACTTATGGTACATTTGAGGAGATGGCAAATGAAGTGCTGAAACCTGAAATAAATGGTAAGAAGCAAGGTTTAAGGGAGTTAGTTAAAGATCGAATCTTAAATCACAGCGTAGAGCAAGCTGGACAGGTAAAGCAAAAGGATATCAGTAATACTACTCTTTTAATAGATGAAGTGGATGTTTTCTTTTCTGATCAATTCTATGGGAGTACTTATGGTGCATGTAACACTATAGATATTCCAGAACTAGCTAGTATTCAAGAAAAAATATGGGAAATGGCCAGCAAAAGTTATGAAAAAAGTACTATTTTGAAAGAGGTAGAAGAATTCATTAAGAAAAAGATAGGAGAAAGGAATCAAAATTTTAAAGAATTTAATAAATTTTTGTTTAAACCTGGAAAATACTATCTTTTGAAAGAAGAAGATAATGTGGTTATTAAAAAAGAATATACTAATCGGTCTCTCTATCAAGAACATCTAGAGAAAATGATTGATGCTGCAATAAAGGTTGCAAAAGGAAGTGATGAGTACATTAACAACTATGAAATTAACGATAAAGGAATCATAAGTTATAGAAGAGATGATGGATTTTACTCTATTTTTACTTACTGCGGCTATTACAATATATTTCATTATTTTAGGTTAAAGAATAAAGACTTTGATCGTAAAAATTATGGTTATTTAAATATAAGTTGTGGTAAAATCTCTTACGCCAAATTGCCTGAGAAATATCCTCTTATCTTAGGAGTTAGTGGTACCTTAACTACGCTCAATGATCATGAGAAAAAAGCGGTAAGAGAATCTTATAACATAAGAGAAAATTCCATCATGCCATCTTTTTTTGGTGATTCTCATTTGAAATTTAATTCAAGTGAAAATTTTACATCTCAGAGTTCAGAAGAAGAATGGCTCAGTAAAATTTTTAATCGTGCAAACTCTAAGGTTGGTTCAGGACAATCAGTGTTAATATTTTTTGATACAGATGTAGAAATAAGAAAGTTTAAAGAAAAATTCTTCGGTAAATTTGATCGCTTACACATATTAACAGAAAATACGGAAGAGCATACCAAAGAGAAGTACATCGATGAGGCAGGTATTGTGAAAACAATAACGCTAGCAACAAGAGGTATGGGTCGTGGTGTTGATTTTAAGTCTAGTGTTGCTGTAGAAAATAGCGGCGGGGTGCATGTTATACAGACATTCTTTTCACTTGATATAAAAGAAGAAACACAGATTAAGGGTAGAACTGCACGTAAAGATAATAAGGGTAGTTATGAGTTGATACTCTGTAAAGAACATTTGGTAAATGCTGGGTTTCTAAAAGAAGAAGAAAAAGAAATTACTATAAATTATGAAAGCTTGAATAAATCCAGAGAACAAAAAGTAAAAGAAAAAGGCTCAAACAATGAAAAAAGAATTAGAGAGTCAGAAAGTAATCATAAGACAACGATGGATTTTCTTGAATCTTTTTTTCAAAAAGAATGTAGCACTAATATAGATCAGCCATCTGTGGAACCAGCAGTAAGTAGACAACAAAATAGGTAGGAGTTATGTATGTTTAATGTTCAAAATCAACAGATTAGTGACAGTGGAAGAAATGTAAGCTCTGTTTTGAATATTGAGCAAGCTATTCAGTATTTAAATTCTTTGGGGAGTTGGGTAGGAAATGAGCCTTGGCTAGCAAACGTGTCAGAAGAATTAAATAAACGGTATAGAGAGCTAAGGAAGGACATAAGAGAAAATACTAATTCTTGGTCTTATTCACAGTATTATGAGCGTTTAGCTTACCACTATTATAACCTTGCGTGCTACTATAATGATGAGCTATTTAATAAATATAAGGTTAACTTAGAAAGCGTAAAACAATGTTTAGAAAAATGTTTAGAGAAGCTTGCTGAAGCTTCTGGAGAAGGCTATTCAGACAGGACAAAAGAATTAAAGAATGATGCTGAAAAGTTTTTGACAGAAGTAAAGAAAATACATGAGCAGCAAGAAGATCTGCTGACAAAATATAGCACTTTTAATAAATTCAAAAAGTACACAAAATTATGTATTGTTTTAGGTAGTATAAATCAGGTTCCTTTGCAACAATGCTCTGCTGAGAATAGACAGCAGATTCAAAATATTCAGCTGTTAAAAGTCATTAACATGCTAGAAGATGCAATTACTGTACCTGAGTACAAAAATACTTTCATTACTGCAGAGCAGTCTGACTATTTAGGTCAAGTGTATCAATTGGCTGGCCAACCTGCACTGAGTATACGATATAAGAGAACTAATGACAATCTCAAAAAAACTGTAAATGCAACGAAGGAACATAGTGATAAGAAACAGGAGATAAAAGATATTATTAGCAAAGAAGTTAAAGAGTATAGAAGTAATTTAGTACAAGTTAAAGATTATATAGAAGAAAGGCTTCATAGATCGCTTAGCACTATTGACAATGCTTATATTGAGAGAAAATATATAAAATATTGCGCAAGGCTTTGGCTACAAGAAACAACAAATTTACTAAAAGAACTGACTGAAAGTAAAAGCCGTACTGTTATTCAAGAAATTTTTAATTCACTAGATGACATACAGGGTTTTAGCCAGATTCCTAATCCTTTAAACCAACTTGAGTATTACACCCTTTTAATGGAGCACTATAAATTGGTTAGGAAAGAAGATGAAAAAGTTTTCATAAGTCGGTTTAAAAAAGAGTGCTTGGAACAAATAGTTGCCTATAGTGATTCTGCTGAAAAAGAATTAGTTTTTCTAGAAACTTTTGTTGACTTTTTAAGTTCCTCTAAAAATCTTCAATCCATTATTGCTGAACTGGAATTAGAAGACTTTTGTCGTGGTGATTTATCGTTTGATGAGCTGATCAATAATATTATGAAGCTTGAAGTAGATACTTATGGTGAAAATCTTATAGTTTTGAAAAAAGTGACAGAGAGCTTAAAGGAGAAAGAAGATCTTTTTTTAATAGACAAGTTTAAGGAAGTTATAGGTGTTTATATAAAACCAGTAGGAATACAAGAAAGAAGAATAGATGATCGATTGGTTGTTGAAGTGATAGGAAAGAACATTGTTGTCAGTGAAACTTTACGGCAATTAGAAAATGCACTTTTAGAAAATCCAAATATAGAGGAAGTACGTTTTGTTGGTGCTGATATTATACATATTGATACAAACTTTAAAAGTGAAGTTTGGCAGGGAAAGAATGTAGTTATTTTAACAAAAACAATAAAAGTACATGATAAAGTAACCTGGGATGTATCTGGGAAAGATAACAATCATACCTATTCCGATAATGCAGGTACTGGAAAAGATGGTCATGGTAAACAAGGAGCAGATGGTTATGCTGGAGAAAGTGGTGGAAATGTTTTAATTTTAGCGAAAAAGATAGAAGGCCAAGAAAACTTTACCATTATTTCAAATGGTGGTAAGGGTAGTAAAGGTCAAGATGGTGGAAATGGAGAAAGTGGAGAGGATGGAAAGAGCATTACGGAGGCAGAATTTAAAGAAAAATTTCCTCCGGCTGCTAAATTTACCCACGTGGACAGAGCAAATAATATATTAAAAACTGTTAATAACATTAAAAAAGATTCACAAGTCATAATATCTGAGTGGTATGAAAGCAAACGGGACGCATTCCCTTTTAAACGTGATGTGACTTTTAATGAAGAAATTATTGAAGAAGTTATAAAAGATTCTAAAGAAACAAAAGAACGTCATGGTAGAAGTTATGGAAGGGGGGGCACAGAGAAATGCCCTTTTGAGGGAAATATTTTCATAAATGCAATGACGAATCAAGAAAACGAGATTATCTTTTCTTTTGAACGTGGAGGTAAGACTACAAATTGCCAAGCTTTTCTGCTTTACAAAGGATCATTAGGGCAACCTGGAGGACATGGTGGAGAATATGGATTAGGTGGTCAAGGTGGATATGCTGGAGAAATAACAGTAAAAAACCCAGAAAGCAGCCAGGAATTCAATACTATAAGAGAAGTTAAGCAAGGGAAAGAAGGAGAAAAAGGACAGGGAGGCTTATATGGTAATCATGGAGAAAATGGCTGGGATATGGGTTATATGGACTATTCGGTTTCAGAGTTTTTTACAGAAGAATGGCCTAAATTTCCTGGTGTAAAAGAAAAAAGTAAAGTTGAGTTAAAATACTATAGTGATAATTCATCAAAACGTATACGATGTCCCTATAAAGAACGTAAAGGTGAAGGGGATATATATGCTGAACTGGAACCTTCTAAGATTGAGCATAAAAAGCAAAAAAGGTATGAAGAAAGGAAGAGTACTAGACAGAATAGTGAGCAACAACATCACGCACAAGCTGTAAGGAAAAAAAACATTTCACAAAGCAGCATTTTAGCTAATTATTCTCATCATCTTAGTTCTATGGAAAAAAATACACTGCAGAACTTACGATCTGATTTAGAAAATACTAAACAACAAGCCTTACAAGCGATCACTGAAAATCAAGAACAGCAGGAAAAGCAAACTACAGAATTAAAAATTAAGCGTCATTCTCCTTACCAGAATAAAAGTAAGCATTATAATGGTATCTTTATTACAACATCTAGTACCACTTACAGAGAGACCATTAATGTTGAAAGTTTTATTGGTAAGCTAGAAAAAGAACCATTGTTGCTAGATAATTGGTTTCAATTAAAGGATATAGAACTGAGCTTCTCTCAACTTAATCAGTTATTTTCAGTTCTTAAGACCTTAGAAGGTGATTTCCCTGAAATGAGAAGCTCACAGAATAATACAGAGCTACAAAGTGTCAAAAAGCTTTTAACCGACAAGTATAGACTTGCTACATTGCAAGAAATTGCAAAGCAATTACCGCTTTATCAGGAAGTTACAGATAATATAGAATTAACACCTGAAAGTGCAGCAAGATATCTTATTGCAGGAGAAGAAAAAGATAACGACATTTCTCATCCTATTTTAGGAACTTTAAATCAATATTTTTATGAAGATAGTAAAGCACAACGTGAAAAGATCTCTAGGTTTTGTAAAGAGGAGTTACAGAATAAAGATAATAAAACTTTAAAATACTCAATTAGAGCGTTTGTTTTAGAAGTAGGAAAGTTAGAAGAGGAACATACAGATGTTAAAAAATATTATAACGAATATAAAGAATTTCTAGAAAAACAGGAACGCAGTTTGAATATATTCTTTGAAGCGTTTGAAAGTGAGTTATCTCAGCCAAGACATGCAGAAGTATTTGATTTATGGATTGAAAGTATTAAAGATAAATCTCTAAGAAGTAAGCTAGAAGAAAAAATACAAAAAGACGATTTTTTGAAGGCTCTTTATAATCGTTTTAATAATCAACTTAGACAAGAATATAATTGGAAAGAGTGTTGCAAAGATCAAGCTGTTCTTCAGAAATACGATGATTATATTCAAGAAAAAGGCCCATTATCGGGAAGTTACAGAGAATTATTAGCCTACGTTTTTGGCATTAACATCAGATTATATGCTGAAGATCAAGATAATAGATTGTTCCTGCGAGGTGATCACAATCCTTCATCTAAGAAAATTATTCACATATTATGTAGAGACAATAAATTTATACAATTAAATATTGATAAAAGCTACTTAAAGCTAGAAGAAGAGCGCAAAAAGAAAGACAGTCTTTATGCACAGATTTTTGCAGAAATTAGGCCATTTAAACAAAAACAGGAGTTCGATTATTACTTAAATAATCAAGCTTTTCTATCCAATAACAGTCCTTCAGAAGATGAACAATATTTTAATGAAGAGGAAGATATAGAAAAAATTATAGAATACTTTCCTGAAGGGGAAAAACAACAGTTAAAAGAGCGATTGAACAAAATTACATCTCAATATATTGGGCAGCAAGGAATTTTGCATAACATGTTGAAAAGCTTTTCTAGCGAAGGAAGATATGTATCCTCTCAAGAATTATGTTGTTTAGTGAACTCAATTCTAACCTTTATTATTGAAGATAGAAAAGAGATGAATATCTTTTGCTGGATAGTTGCAGCTTATCCTCAAAAGAATTGGATAGATGAATTGATATTATTGCAACTCGAAGATTATTTCAAAAAAACATTAATAGAGAAACCTGAATGGAGAAAGTACTTATCGAAAATAGAAAATAAGGACGTTTTACTGTTATTTAAAGTAAAGTTAGATCAACATAAATCAAGCAATCCTATTTCTACTCAATGTATTGAAGATACTCTACGTTTATTAAGTAACGTTCCGAATGAAATAGTTAGTCTGGAAGGACTAGAATTAACAGAGTGGCCTTATGCACTGAAAGAAAAATACTGGACATGCAAGCTATCAAAATTAGTAGATTGGCAAAAGGATGACTTACCAACAGCTTCTTACTATCTTTTATCTATAGAGAATATTTTTGGCGCTCTTTTAGCGGAGAAATTTATAGAGGCTCTAGAAAAGAAAAAACAAGAATTGTCATCTGATAAGCTTACTAACATTTTATCTAATTTTCATAATGAAAAATGGAACTTAAGTGAAAAAGAGTTAAATATCCTTAACAGTTGTATAATTGATAAGTGGGCACAGAAAATGCAGCAGAGGTTTACTGCTAATAAAGAAGAACGGAAGATACCGCAGTTAGTTGAACTAATTAAAGGTAATGCTAATACTTCGAAAGAAATTTTAAACAAATTGCCAAAAATTAAGAATTATATTGAAAGTATTGATAAGTATGTAACTGCTGGAAAACCTATAGGTAGTTTTACGGAAGATGATATTAAAAATTGGGTAAAAGAATTTCAGAGCAATATGGATAAAGGAAAGCAAGATGTAAAAGAGGAAATGCTTGCTGTAATATATAGAGCAATAGAGTTAAAAAAAGAATTAGAACTAAAAAGAGTATTTAAGCTTCGTGATACTCAAAAATTAACTGTATTGGCGTTATTGACAAATGATCGCAGCACCCTAGCACAAGTGTCTACTGGAGAGGGAAAATCATTAATTGTAGTAGCAGCATCAATTATGAAAGCACTTTGTGGAGAGAAAGTAGATGTTATAACTAGTTCTTCTGTATTGGCAAAACGTGATGCTGAGGATAATAGAGATATCTATAATTTGTTTGGTATTAATGTATCACATAACTGTAGTGAAGATATTGAAAAAAGAAAGGAAGCATATTCAGGTAATCAAGTGGTATATGGTGATTTATCTAATTTCCAGCGCGATTATTTATTAGATAGATTTTACGGGAAAAATATTTTAGGAGATCATAATTTTAACAATGTAATTGTTGATGAAGTAGATAGTATGTTGCTCGATAAAGGTAACAATACGTTGTACTTATCTCATGATCTGGCAGGCCTAGATAAGCTGGAATCTGTTTACATTTATATTTGGCAGTGGATTAATAGACCAGCTAGGGACCATGAAGAAATTTCCTATGCTTTTGACATTAAAGCAATCAAAGAAGCAGTGATAAGTGACTTATGTGGATTGGTGAAAAAAGAAGATATTGGAAAACTTGGATCTGAATTAAGTGAGCAGCAAAGAAATATTATATGGGAACGTTTAATCAAAGCTGAGATATTGGATGACCAGGGTAAATTGTTAAAAGAAAGCATTAATGATAATGAACTTGATAAAATACTTTGTAAGATACTTTTGCCTGAATTTAGTAGTTATAAAGATCGTCTCAATTACCTTTTAAAAGAATGTATTGGAAGAGAACAATGTATACATGTTCCTCATCATCTCAAGCCTTTTATTAAGCAGCACCTTGAGTCCTGGATTAATAGTGCTATAACTGCATTCTTTATGAAAGTAGGACAGGATTACGTGGTGGATGTAGATAGAACCGGAAGTAGTCCAGATCGTAATCCTAATGTTACAATTCTTGATAGGGATACAGGAACAGATCAAGCGAATTCTCAATGGGATGAAGCATTACACCAATTTTTACAACTCAAACATGGATGTAAATTATCTTTACAAAGCTTAAAAGCTGTTTTTATCTCTAATGTTTCTTTCTTTAAATTGTACAGTAACTTATATGGATTAACAGGCACCTTAGGGTCACAGAGAGAAAGAGATTTATTGCAGGAGATACATGAGGTAGACTTTGTGACTATCCCTACAGCCAAGTCTAAGCAATTTCATGAGGAAAAACCTATTCTTTGTACTGGCAAAGATGAATGGATAAAGTGCATATATAACGAAGCAAAAAAGCTAACTGAGGAAAAAAAACGATCTGTTTTAATCATCTGTGAAACAGTAAATGATGTAGAGACTTTACACAAAGCTTTTGGAGGAAAGGATGCAAAACATGTTCATACATATACACGAGATTACGAGGAGTTTGATAAAGGGTTTGAAATTGTTCAAGACAACAAAGAGTTGGGGCAAGGACAGATTATTATTGCAACAAACCTTGCTGGTCGTGGAACTGACATAAAAATTACAGAAGGATTGAAGAAAGCAAGAGGATTGCATGTTTGTTTAACTTACCTACCTAGCAATATTCGAGTTGAGCAGCAAGCATTTGGGCAAGCAGCAAGAAGTGGAGACCAGGGTTCTGGTCAATTAATCATTATGGATTCAAAAGGACAAGAATATAGTAACTCAAAAATACTTGATTTAAAGAAAGAGCGTGATGTGGAAGAATTACATCGTATATCTGACATTAAAGCTTACTATGATACTCAGATTACTATGGAAGAAAGCTGTTTTAAAGCATTCAAAGAGCAGTACGAACAATTGAAGAAAGACCTTGATGATAAAAAAGTACCTACTGAAGTTAAAGAAATTTTATTGCAGAGTTGCTTGGACAAATGGGCTTTCTGGTTAGATGAACACAGTAAATATGTAAGAAATTTGACAGGTGAACAGGATAAAAGAAATCTTTACAACCTACTGGACAAATTTATCTCACGATTAAAGAATTTAGACACTGGGTATAGCGAAAAGTGGTTACCTTCGTATGAAGGACCTCCAACTCTAATTGTTGAATATGATAGCACAAACTGGTTAGCCTGGGTTAAAGAAAATCCAATTCAAATGATTAAACTTGGAAAGTATCTCTCTCAAAATGAGGAACATAAAAATGCTCATAAAAATGCCATTGAGCTGTTTGATGAGGTGATTAAAAAAGAGCCATATTTTTCTGAAGCAGCACGTTATTACAAGGCATTTGCATTAGTAAAGAAGGTTGATTTAGAACAAAAGCCTTTAAAAGAAGAAGATGAAAAAGTTTTGAAAGAATTTAAGCAAGAATTGCGAGAAGCTGAAAGGCTTTTAGATGAGCATAGTAAATTTGCTATCAATGCAGCAGGTATTATTGGTAAGATTAAGAAGAATAATAACGAAAGTATCATTCAAATCGACGCTTATGAAGAACAGCAAAAGAGCTTGGCTAACCTTTATTATATGTTTTCACGGTCTATAGATGATATTTTTGGACACACTATTACTCCACAATCTTTTGCTAATAATGATATTAAGGAAGAGCTGGCTGAAAGTCTATATAAGGATCTTCTTGAAAAGGGCATGCTAAAAAAGCCGAGAGTAAAAAAGAGCATTTCTGAAGAAGAGCTAAAAGTGATCAGTGCTGAGTATGGAGTATCAGTTGAAACATTAAAAAATTTTCTTTCCAAATATGAAGGGAAGGAAATTAATGAGAAAGAATTTCAAAAAAAATTAAAAAAAGAGATACAATTGCCTAGCCGAGAAGCATTTTGGAAGTCATTGGTTGAACAAAAAATCTTAAATGAAGAAGTTAAGTGTGTTGTAGTTAATAATGAAAAATTGAAAGAAATAGATCCTTCATTGCTGGACCATCTGACTGGAAAAATAAACCAAAAAGAGTTAGAAAAGCAAACTCTAGAGCTCAATAATGAACAGATTCTTTTAAATGTAGAATGGGTTACACAACAGAAAAATAAAGGTAATATTTTTAAAAAAGATGATTTTATAAAGATTGTAGGCAAAGACAAATATAAAATATTGAAAGAGAGAGGAGTACTTTCATTTAACAGAAAAGCGCATATAGACCAAAGTAAAATTGAATCTATGACTTTTCCTTGTTACGATTCCATTACTCTGGAAGACTTTACTAAAGTAAATATCACTAAAAGTGAAGCTGAAAAAATTTTAGCAGAACTAGCTAAACAAAAGGTCATTGAAAAAAAGGATGGCTCAGAAAATAATGCTTATGGACTAAAGATCAAATTTGATGAAATCAAACAAGTTCAGCTTTCTTTCTGTCCAGTTTATGAGAATGTCTTAAAAGGACTATTATCTACATGTTTTACCTATAGAATAGCCCTTCAAAAAATTGCAGTGCAGCTAGAAGAAAAAAACTTTCCTGTTCGTCTGCAATTAATAACAAAACCACATCAAAGTTTAGTCTTGGAATTATTAGAACAGAAGATTATCAGACCTACTGTGGTAGCAACTAAAGATGAAGACTTAGAGGAAAAGTTGAAGAGTATATATAGTCAAAAAATGACTAAAGATAATTTTAAATGTATACTTTCTAAAAGTACACTCATTCAAGAAGAGTGTATAGAAAAGCTTTTTGGCTTCTTGGTTGAGAAAGGATGGATTACCAAGTACGATCCAATGCAGTCTATACAAGATGAGGGTATTAGAGCTATTAGCAAGGAAAACATTAAAAATGCTGGCAAATCTTTAGTACAAGATCTTTATTATATTAATAGCCCTGACAAAAGACAAAAACCTTTAAACTTTTTTCCCGAAGGAAGCCATGAAAACGTACCGACCAAATCGCAAAGTATTGATAAAACAGTGGAAAAAGTTTTAGACAATCAATTACAACTAGCGAAAAAAGATACAATTAAAAATATTGTTAGCACCTTGAAAAGATCAAGAAGTTCATTAAAAGCTTTAAAGGTTCCTGATAGTAAACTAAAATCTCTAACTGAGTTTTGTGGTCAAGGTGAATTTGCAAATATAGAAGAAGTGCATGTCTTTTTTCTCAATGGATTAGATCAACTTTTACAATTAGAAGAGAAGAAATGGACACAAGAAATGCTTATCAACACTGTAGCAGTAACTGCTATGGGAGTAAGCCAAATAGCTATAGGTACTACTATAGAGTTATACTCAATGGGTGTGATGACTCATGTTGGTGCTGCATTTGTTAATGAAGGTGTAAATGACCTCTTTTTTGCTGCTGGTGCTTTAAAGTCAGGTTATTTTAGCTGGGAAGATTATAGACAGCATAAGCTTGAGAGCTTAATGGTTACAGCTGCCACTGTTGGTATAGGAGCTTACCTTTCGAGAGGTACTAAGGTATCACGTTTTGGCCATAAACTAGCCGGACCTAACTTTGAATTTGGTAAGAAAGTAGCAGAAATATCTGGAACTCAGCTTATTAAAGCTACAGGTTGGAAAATAATAGGAAAAGAAGTTGCAAAGCGTATTACATTAAAAACTATAGAAGGGTTAGCGCTTGGCTTAGCTAATGCAGGAGTTGATACACTCGTTGAAAATTACCTTCAAGCACTATGTGAAGGCATAGCTTCTGAAATTTTATCAAATATTGAACAAGAGGTTGAAAACCATAACATTTCTGCAAGCTTGGAAAAGGCCTATGAGGTATTAGGAAGAGAAGAAGCAAAAAAAGTTATAGATGGTTTAACCAATAGTGTTTTCACTGAGCAAAATTGTGTGGAAAAATTCTTGCCTGTAGCTAACAAGATAGTTAGTAGTGTGACTCAGGGAATTGCAGAAGCTGTTAAAAAGAGAAGTACAACAAGTAATAAGTTGGAGTTACCCATTCATACTATCAGTAAGGTAGTGGTGTGGTCAGAACGTGCCGCTCACATTGGCAAAATACCTGGTATTACTGGCAGTTTTTTGGATAATTTAGATTGAAAAATAAAAGATGAAAATACTAAACGAGACTTGCCAACTCAAAGGCAAGAAGCAGAGATAGGCTATAAAGTATTTAAAAAAGAAACGACTGATCAGTGGAAATCATTGCTTCGCGAAAAGGCTGGGCAAATTATAGCACAGTATATTGTGGGACCCATTCTTAAGGAAGGCGCTAATCATCTGGTTAGATATGTTGGAAGAAAGATAGGAGAAGCATATCAATCCTATAAAGAAAGTGAGTATCTTGAGCACTTTGAAGAATTGAAACAGGAGTACAAGGAAAAGCTACAGAGTGAACAACAATGTGACAATACTTCTAAAGCAGAAGACCACATTACAGAAAAATATCATGAAGATTTGCGAAAGCTGATGATTAAAACTAGAAATCCTGACTTACTTGCAGATATAGTCCGAGAAAACATTCCAATGGATATGACATGTGTTAACGCGTGTACTCAAGTAGTATATAAGATACTAAAAGAGCAAGGAGTTGTAATTCCAGGGCTAATCGTTATTGTTCAAGGAAATGGTGGTATAAGACAAGAATTTTCATCTATATCAGAAGGAACAGGAAGGATAATTATTCTTCTTGAGCTCAAAGATAATCATTTTGAATTTTGCGGAAGCAGCACATCGGAAAACAGTAGTGAATCAAAAAATAATTGCTTATATGAAGCTTTATCAGAAGCTATACCTGGATTAAGAAATATAATATCACCAGAAGGATTCAGAGATAAGGTAGCTGATTGTATTAAACATGATAAAGGAATACGGTATCACATTCAGCAAGGCTGGCACCGGCTTCCTATATCTCTTGGTGCGTTTGGTGGTGCATCTGCAAGAAAGCGTTCGAAGGTAATACATGATTTTGAATCGTCATCCTTTGATAATGAAGAGTTTCTTGATTACAAAGAATATCAATATAGGGAACGTAACGTATCTGATCACCTAAAAGACCGTTTTACACGCTTTTTTCGTATTGGTGGAATAATACAAAGAGCTTCTGAACAAACAAATATACTAAGGAATCAAGTAGTCAAAAGTGGATCAAGTAAGTTTCAAGATCAGAGTAGCAACAAAGGAAGAGAAATTCATGCAGCGCATGTAGTCAGACTTGGTGAGATTAATCACGAGATGGTAAAACAACCTGAACAGCTTTATAATGAACTCGTAAATTTTCTAGGTCATACACAAAATGTTCCAAAGTATGCAAACGTGTGGCATGGAATAGGTGGAGATATAGATAAGTTTCAATCAAGGAATCTAAAAGAATTAGGTAAGATAAATTTTAGAGAAAGCCTTACCGCAGGAGCTGCAAGTATAATAAAAAGCGTAAAGGAGGATTTTATAGCCGTACTAGATACCCGAATTAATGGAGGAAAGCTTAGTGATAGAGAGAAATTAGAGCTAATAAATGTAAAGACAGCTTTAACTAATATTACAATTGAGTCAGTATTTGAAAAAGGAAAAAAAGGTTATTCAGGTGAGGGCATGAATGCTTCACTGCCATTAAGTTAAGGAAGAAATGGTCAAAAACTGAACTAAAAAGTTAGAAACAACTAAGGATTTATGGCAAATACCAAAACAAAATAGAGTAGACTTTAAAGCAGATAAACTCTGAAGTGTAAATCACTTAAGAAATAGTTGATTTAGGAGTCATTTTACAGGAGCTATGGCAATAAGCTATCCAGTTATTATCAGAAGATATGAGTACTATCTTTTGGTCAAAATACATGCTTCCTAGCTCTTTTTTGGTAGTTCAGTGAACGAGTATTTGTTACTTTATTACGGTCAACTTTTCTTCCCTTTCTTATCACTAAAGTGTTCATCAAAAATAACTTTGATAATTGATCCATAATGCAGTCTGTGTCCGACTCTGTAGAAAAAATATCGAAAGCCAAGTTTTTTATTGCATTAAATGAGACAGATTTATTGATGCTTTTCTCAGACTTGCCATTGGCTAGGCCTGCGTTCAATGTCTCTTCTACATCTTCTGTTATAATACTTTCTAAGTTGCTAATAAAAATAGTTGACCAAAAATCCTGCTTAATAGCTTCAACACTTTTACCTGTATAGCTCTTCCCATAATAGTGGGAACAGGATAAAATAAAGACTTAGGGAAATAAGAAGGTAAAAGTGCCAGCAGCGTACAGTTATGACTTAAGGAAAAAAGCCATTCAGGCATTAGATGAAGGAGAGAGTAAAACAGCAGTAGCAAAGAGGTTCAAAATCGGTAGAATAACATTGTACAAATGGGAAAAAAGGCGGAAAGAAACAGGAATCGAAGAAACTGGGGAATAGAGGCTATAATCATAAAATCACCGATTGGAATGCATTTGCAGAATTTATAAAAAAATATGGCGCTAAAACACAATCAGAGGTGCTGAGGCAATATATAGTCATCAAACGATTCATAGAGCTCTAAAAAAAATTGGATTTACACGCAAAAAAAGACTTATGGATATAAAGAAAGAAACGAAGAAAAACGAGCTCAATTTTTGAAAATCATATCGGCAAAGTCCCCTAAAAATTTGGTATATATTGATGAATCTGGTATAGACAATACAGAAGATTACCCATATGGATATTGCAGAAAAGGAGAGAGATTTCATGCACTAAAATCAGGTAAGAAAACTCAGCATGATTGCAGCTTTAAATAAGGAAAAGATCGTTGCACCTATGACCTTCGAAGGCTATTGTGATACAGAGGTTTTTAATGGCTGGTTTGAGCAATTTCTTGCACCAATTTTACGGCCTGGACAAACCGTGATTTTGGATAATGCAACTTTTCATAAGTCTAAAAAGACTGTTGAATTTGCCAAAAGCATTGGTGTAGATATTCTGTATCTGCCGCCATATTCTCCAGATTTCAATAAAATTGAGCACCATTGGTTTGCTATCAAAAACAGAATCAGGAAAAACATTCCTCTTTTTAAATCTTTTCGCCAGGCTGTCGACTCTGCTTTTCTTCATTTGTTCCCACTATTATGAGAAAGGCTATAAAATTTTCTAAGCCTAATCTCCCTTTGAGTTTGGAAAAAAATGTTTCTACTCCCCAACGTAAATAGTATAATTCCCTAAATTCTTCAGCTTTAAACTGCTGTTCATCTAATAACGATGTAGCTAACACTTCAATCTCACCAGAATGAAGAACTATTTTGACTAATCGAAACTTTATTTTATCAGGTAATCCTAACTTTCTTAACTGTCTCGCTATTTTGACAGATGCAGTTGACACTACTACCGCATCAGATGGACTTTCTGGTTTAAACATAGCATTAATTTCATTAAATGACGAATATGGACAGCGAATTATGTAATTAATGCCTCTTTGTGCAAGCTCAGCAAAAAACCGATAAGAAACATATCCCCTATCACAGATCAGCAAATCATTAGATTTTACGCTACCAAGCATATCTATAGCTAAGGCAACTTCATAACTGTCACTTCTGCCAAGTACTGATTTTATTGCAACATTGTTTAGTACATCGTAACATACTTCAAAGGTTGTACTTGTGTAATCTCCGAGCTCTTTTTTGGTATAATTTCTTATTGGTCTCGATCCAAATTCATTTATCACCTCGCTACTTTTTGGCAGGATGAGTATAGAAGCATCAAATGCAAGCATTCTGAAACCATGGTAGGTTTTAAATTCCTTATCTTGGTAGTATAGAGAAACTATATCATCGTTTAGCTCTGAAAACGCAGTATGCTTTAGCTTTTTCCTTGCTTGAGTAAATGCACTTGCCGTAATTGTATAATCCTTTCTTGTATGTAGAATAAACTCATTAAGCATCACTTGTAATGATTTTACACTCTTTCTAAAGATCAGAAGAAATACATTAACAAAAGGCAACTTTCTTTTTCGCGAGAAATCTTTCGAGGATGTTTTGTGAGTGTTTATAAAATTTAAACTCATCAATTTATTCTTTATAAATGTGATTATTCTTTTTTTTACTCATATTATTACTTCTTTTGACTCACGGATCTTACTTGATTTTATAATACACTCCATCTCTTTTTCCTTAACTTAATGGCAGTGATGAATGCTTATCGATAGGCAACTACTTGCCATTGAATTTTAAAGAATATTGCAAGATTAATCGGGGGTTATTTTCTCTACCGTTCTCTACATTTTTATTACGGAAAGTTCAAATTCCAAATTAGGAAGAAATAGAGAAGCAAGTCAGAGAAGTTCCACAATTTTTAATCCACAGCTAAATGAGGAGTTATAGCTTTTTACCCAATAGTGAGAACATTTCATAAAAAAGCAGAATCGACAGCTTGACGAAAAGATTTGAACAGAGTTTCTGGCTCGGGTTTATAGCAAACCAATGATGCTCAGTTTCATTAAAATCTGGAGAATAAGGAGGAAGATACAGAATCTCTGCACCAATACCTTTGGCAAATTCACTTGTTTTCTTGGATTTATGAAAAGTTGCATTATCCAAAATCACTGTTTGCCCAGACTGTAATATTGGTACCAAAAATTGCTCGAATCAGCCATTAAAAACCTCTGTATCACAATACCCTTCAAAGGTCATAGGTGCAAAGATTTTTCCCTTACTTAAAGCTGCAATCATGCTGAGTTTTCTTACCTGATTTTAGTGTATGAAACCTTTCTCCCTTTCTGCAATATCCGTATATTCTGTATTCTCTATACCAGATTCATCAACATATCAAATTTTTAGGGGACTCTGCCGATATGACTTTCAAAAATTCAGCACGTTTTTCTTCGTTTCTTTCTTTATATCAATAAGTCTTTTTTTGCGCGTAAATCCACTTTTTTTAAAGCTCTATGAATCGTTTGATGACTATATATTGCCTCAGCACCTCTGATTGTGTTTTACCGCCATATTTTTTTATAAATTCTGCAAATGCATTCCAATCGGTGATTTTATGATTATAGCCTCTATTCCCCAGTTTCTTCGATTCCTGTTTCTTTCCGCCTTTTCTCCCATTTTTACAATGTTACTCTACCGATTTTGAACCTCTTTGCTACTGCTGTTTTACTCTCTCCTTCATCTAACGCCTGAATGGCTTTTTTCCTTAAGTCATAACTGTACGCTGCTGGCACTTTTACCTTCTTATTACCCTAAATCTCTATTTTATTCTGTTGCCACTATTATTAGAAGGGCTATAATTCAGTAAAATTTAAGAATTTTAATAGTTTAGCAGCATGAAACACGCAATAAACTGCCACTTTTAAATTTGATCAGACTTAATTAAAAAAGACAAGATTTTCAATAATTTGCCAAAATCTAATCCAGAATTCGGGTTGAAAACATAGCAAAAATTAGATGAAACTGCTTTACAACATAGTATAAGCTTACAATGGATAATATGTATAATTAGAAAGCAAGCTATAGGAAGAAAACTAAAATACAGAAATCAGAGACACCAAAAAAGAGATATAAATTTTAGACAAAGTAAGTCATGAAGGGTATATTTTACTTTCAATCAAAGCTTCTATGGCAATAATTCTTTTAGACACAAAAACTATAAATCGTATAGCAGCGGGAGAGGTAATAGAAAGGCCAGCGAGTGTAGTAAAGGAATTAGTAGAAAATGCAATAGATGCTGGAAGTTCAGAGATAGAGATCAAAATAGAAAGTGGTGGACGTAACCTTATAACTGTGACAGATGATGGAAATGGAATAGAAAAGGACGACTTAGAACTAGCGTTTATGAGGCATGCCACTTCAAAATTAAGCGATAGTGAGTTAATAGAAATCAAGCACCTTGGGTTTAGGGGAGAAGCTTTACCTTCAATTGCAGCAGTAAGCAGAATGAAATTATCATCCAAGGCAAGTGGAGCAAAGGAAGCATGGTCTATAAGATATGAGGGAGGAGAAAAAATAAGAGAGATTACCCCTTGTTCTTTGTTGCAAGGTACATATATTGAAGTTCGTGACTTATTTTTTGCTACACCAAATAGACTAAAGTTTCTAAAAACCGAAAGGGCAGAAACACAAAGTATTGTTGATATTGTGAATAACTTAGCGATGATTAATTATAGTATTGGGTTTACTCTCACTTCTGGTAATAAAAAGCTCTTAAAATATGTTAAGCAAACTTCGCTGTTCAACAGATTATGTGAAATAGAAGAAGAATTTCAAAGCAATTCACTGGAAGTTAAAGAGGAAGAAGAAGGCATCAAACTTAAGGGACACATCTGTAAACCTAATGTCAATCGTGGCAACTCAACTCAGATTTATACGTTTGTTAATGGAAGGCCAATAAAAGACAATCTACTTGTTGGTGCAATTAGATATGCGTATCACGATTTTATTCCAAACAATAGGTATCCTTTTGCAGTGTTGCATTTAGAAGTACCATATGACCAAGTAGATGTAAATGTGCATCCAAATAAATCGGAAGTAAGATTTCAGAATAAAAGGCTAATATATGAAATAGTGAGAAGAGGGATAATAAAAACACTATCAACGAGATTTACAGCGGGTGATCAAGGTATTGAAGAGGAGCTAATTTTTAATGATAGTAAAAGCCAAGAGCAGGTTGATAGTCAAGAGAAAAAAGATCAAAAAGAGTTTTATGAAAAGAGACCAAGTCTTTTAGAAAATCGTCTAATGAAAGAATTCAATGCACCAGATGAAAGAAGGCAAAGCTTACCAGAAACGTTTAAATATGGAGAATCTCCACCCCAAAAGGGAACGATGGTTTTAGAAAGGAAGCAAATTGATTTAATAGAGGATTATCCTCTGGGATATGCACGCTGTCAGGTCTACAATACTTACATTATTGCTGAGGCTAAAGGCAAATTAATTATAGTAGACCAGCACGCAGCTCATGAGAGGTTGATCTATGAGTGCTTAAAACAAAAATCAAGCATAAAAAGGCAAAAGCTTCTTCTTCCTGAAATAGTCGAGATTAAAAACCAAGCAGGAATGGAGATGGTTGAAATGTATAAAGATAAGCTTTTCGAAATGGGTTTTGGTATTGAAATAGAATCAGAAGATAAAGTAAGGGTGAAAGAAATACCTGCAATTTTAGGAACAATAAATGTGAAAGAGATGGTGATGAATATAGTTGATAGATTAATGGAGATAGGAGATACGCTACCTATAGAAGAAAAAGTGAACAAGATACTAGCTACCATTGCGTGCCATGGGTCAATTAGAGCTGGAAGGGAAATGAAGTTGGAGGAGATGAATGAGTTGATGAGACAAATGGAGGAAACACCTTATGCTGGGCAATGCAATCACGGAAGACCAACGTATATAGAAATGAAACTAAGTGATATAGAAAAATTGTTTGAAAGGAGATGAGTTCAGTTTGTCAAAAAGGTTCCCAATTAAGTATACGTAACGGCTCTTCTGATTATGAGTATAAAATGTGAAAAAAGAGAATAAATGCTCTAATTTTTTAGATTACAAAGTAATAGGACAGGAAGTAAGAAATCGTAGGTTAGCAAAGGGATATACTCAAAAAGATTTAGCAAAAAAAATCGATACAACATATCAGGTAATACTGCAATATGAAAAAGGAACACGCAGAATTTCAATTAAGAAGTTATATGAATTAGCAGAAGCATTATCAACAACTGCTAGAGATCTAGCTTGCGGACAAGAAGTATCAAATGAGGAAAGGTATGAGGAAGAAGAGATATTAAATCTAGTAAGAAGACATAAAGAGATTAAGGACCAAGAATTACGTGAAACGTTTTATTTATTAACTAAATTCATCCGTATTAGTGAGGAAGAAAGTGGAAAGGCAGTAAAAGTAGAGGTGGCAAAGGGTTTAGTTAAGGAAGGAGTTTCTGCTCATGTTATCTCTCAAACGACCAGTTTATCTATTGATGAATATGATAATGATGAGAAAAAAATTTCTATTCCGTATAAAGTAGGTCAAAGAATAAAAGAATGGAGATTGATACGAGGATACACTCAAGAAGATTTAGCAAGTAAAGTAGGCATAATAAATCAAAGAATATATGAATATGAACAAGGACGAGCTGCTGTTTCACTTGAAATGTTAGATGAAATAGCAAAGGTATTATCAATCAGTATCATAGATCTACTTCCCGAATCAGATGAAGAAGTGGAAGAAAAGCTATCAAATTTGATAGAAGAATACAAAAAGATTGAGAGTCGGGAATTACGCGATATGCTAATCAAGTCTTTATTTGAAGGTATACATGTTTATAGAGAAAAGGTCAGAAAGGAAAAGAAGATTGAAGTTGCAAGGAATTTAGTGAAAGAAGGAATTTCTGTTGATATTATCTTGCAAACGACAGGCTTATCAAATTATATGATTGAGAAATTTTTGTGATTTCATAAAAACTTAGCCAATAGTGGATTTTTTTGTGATAGAATATATGTTTGCTTCTGTAGGAAAAACAGCTTTTAGAGGATTTATCTATGATAATTCAGAGCATATTGAGCTACGAGCTAGGGAAAAAAATAGAAGGTTGTAGGATAGTACAAGGGTATACTCAGGCAAAATTAGCAAGAAAAATTGGTTTAACACATAAGGAAATACATAACTTTGAACTAGGGTGCAAGGCTATTACAATCAAAGAATCGTATATAATAGCAGGAGCATTGTCAGTTAATGTTATAGATCTACTTCCAGAACCAACAGTACTAAGAGAAAACAGTTGGTATGAAGATGAGGATAAAGAAATAGTCTATCTAACAAAAATACATAGAGAAATTAAGGATCAGGAATTACGCAAGAAGCTGTATCCATTAGTAAGGTTTGTATATATTAGCGAGAAAATTAGCCAAGAAGAAGCGAAAATAGAAGTAGCAAAGAATCTAGTGAAAGAAGGAGTTTCAGTTGATATTATTTCCCAAGTGACTCGCTTATCTACTTATGAGTATGATGATATAGAGAAAGAAATTTGTACTGATTCTATACTCTACAAAGTGGGGAAAAGGATAAAAGAGGAGAGATTAATACGGGAATACACTCAGGAGGACTTGGCAAATAAAATCGGTTCAACACCTAAAGAAATACACGACTATGAACGAGGATATACAGATATTCCAATTGAAATATTATATAAGATAGCAAAGACATTATCAGTTAACATTAAAGCTCTTGGACTAACAGAATATGAAAATGAGCCAGTTTTTGGGTTTATAGGTAAATGCGAAAAAATTGAGGATCAAGAATTACTGGATACGGTAGCCAGATCTTTATCTGAAGGAATGCAAACTGGTAAAGAAAAGGTTAAAAAAGCAGAGAAAATCAAGATTGCAAAAGATCTAGTTAAGGAAGGTGTTGCTATTGATATTATTGTGCGAGCAAGTGGCCTAACTGCTGATGAGTTGGGTGAGTGTGAAAATTGAATATGTTTAAGATATAAGTAAAGTTAGTTAATGATTTAACCAGCAGAATTTGCTAACCAACTTTTTTGGCTCAGTTGAATTTTGCTTGGTATAAATTAAGATATGAAATCGCAAAGTTTATCTATTAATTTCTGGTTGTCCTCTATCATTGCATTTGCCTCTTGCTGAAGAGATTTGATATTTTTGAGTGTAATATTGTCCATCTCAGTCGATGCTACTTTCAATTGCGATTGTATTCTTATATATTTATCGTCTATTACTTGTTCTAGTTGATAATCAACGCAATCCAGAGGCAAACATCACATTCAGTAGTGGCTTGATCCACCCTATTTTGCCAAATTTCCTTGAGTTAGCATACTTTATACTTCTATCTGTTCCACCAGTGCCTATTGATAGCAGTATAATCTCATCATTTGGAAATAACCTCTTACCACTTGCATATGCACAAGCCGCTGGATTATTTGCAAACACTCCACCATCTATCAATACTCTCTCTGTTTGGCTAATTTTCAGACGTTTTGGTGTGAAGTACGTTGGAGCAGCTGTTGTAGCTCTGAGTGCATCTTTCAACTTAATGTTTTTTTCTTTCCAACTTTTGAAGAAAAATTCACAACTATTGTGAATGTCATAACTGGTGAGTAGTAGATTACTCGCAACATCGGCCATAGTACTTTCACCAAAGTATTTGTTGAGAATAAATTCCATATTTCTATATGAGTACTGAGAACCACTCAGCCAAGAAGCAATTGATTTTCTCCAAAATGATGATTGAAAGATATATGCTCCATACTCTTGGTAAAGTTCAACCAAATCATTGGCAGAGTATTGAAGTTTATTGCTTTTACAAAGTCCAGCAACAATAATCCCACCGGTTGAGGTTCCTGCCATTAAATCAAAAATCTGGGAAATTGGCTTTTTTGTCCTAGATTCAATTTCTGCTAGAATAATGGCAGGTATTATCCCTCTAATGCCACCTCCATCTACAGATAAAATGTACTTTGTCACTGTAAAATTTATTTGTGTTTGTGAATAGCTTCAAGTTCGTTGACTTCTTCAGTGAGGTTTTTCACTCTCTCTTCAAGTCGATAGACTATTTCGATTAGTCCTTGGTTTTTTTCTATAAATTTATCATGGATGTGTACACGTAAGTCAAGTTTTGCCAACCACCATATGAATCCTACAGTCTGTAGAACTATTGTTATTATTACCGCTATTGGGATTTTTTGCTTTTTCATGTGAAAATATTAACTTGTTATGGATAGTTTTGGAAATTTATATGCAGATTATAGAAAACTTACAGCTTTAGTGATTACTTTTTGTTGATTCGTATCGGTCCTCTGCTTCTGCAAGTAGCTTAATGATTTCATCATAAGGTTTGTCCTTATTATGCCGTGATCTTAATACAGCAATTTTCCTTGGTGTTTTTCCATCTGTATCTCTAATGGTAGGGTCTGAACCTTTGTCTAATAAAAATCTAATTATCTCCAATTTGCCTTCATATGTAGCTGCATGTAAAGGTGTCCATCTTTCATATTTCGTAGCATTTATATCAACTCCTTTTTCTACTAGGAATTTTACAACCTCTGCACATCCCTCTTCTGCAGCATAATGTAGTGCTGTTAATTTAGGGATCTGCACATTAATATCTAATAGATTTTCTACTAAGAATTTTACAGTCTCTAAGTTACAATTTTGAGAAGCAATGCGTAATATCGTTTTATAATTATCTGCAGCCTTTGCCTTCATGTAGGAATAGGTAGCAATAATACATACTATTAATGTTATAAGCCACCAAAAATGCAGCTTGTTTTTTGTATCTTGACCCAATTTATCCATATTCAACATCTTTTTAATATTAAATAGATCATTTACTCATTTTTTATTAACATTACTTACTCAAAGATGCTGACAACATAGTAAGGTAACCTGAGCTATTTAAAGTATGCTCCGCTCTATTAACTATCCATTCACCATCTACCGCTTGGTTAAAGTCTATAAGATTAAGTTTAGCTTCTGCAAAAATTTGAGGATTACCAGGCATAGTTATATCTAAAGCTTCATTGTTACGCTTCAATTGTTTCAACTTGGCATTTGCTGCACTCAGCGCTGACTCTGCATTAGAGTAAAGTTCCAGCATAATATAACTTGGCTCGCTACTACCAACTGTTTCTTTAATAGTTTCGCCCTTTTCATAGCTATGCCACTTTGCCACTACTGAATTATACTTATCACGTACGGTAAAATGTACTTTCCAGTTAATTGTATCTTGAGGTCTAATAGTCGTTGTTCCTAAAGCTTTTCCTGTGGCTGATTTTGCCATATTCTTTGAAATAAACAATATATACCCACCAGCTAATTTTGCCATTGCTTCACGCTCTGTTGCGATCTTTGTTAACAGACTTATGTCACTTTCATCTGCCTGATTAATGTGGGGTATCAATACATTCTTAAATTCCTTAGCGACTTTGTATCCATATCCATGTTTTTGGGCTATTTCTTTTACTAAGTTTTCTATGGTAATTTGGCGCCATTCTTTTGATACTTTTGCCTTCAAAGATATTCTTAAATTTGTTGCATGAGCTTTGATTAGTAGAGTCTTAGGTGGACCCTGTATAGTCACTTCGTTGACTGTATATATACCCATTGGAAAGATTTCAAATTCCTTATAACCTAGTGCTATGTTCAATTCATTCGGAATATCTATGTCTTCATCCCTGTAATCAACACACACTTCAACTACATCATCTATTATTCCTGATTCATCTGTAAGGTGCAATGATATAACTCTATCTTTAATTGATTCACATTTATCTATTATAAAATCTGGCTGCATTTATTCCCAGACCTTTAATTTTGACTTTTGTACTATTTTCTTAATAGTAGGAAGCTTTATCCTTAATCCTGCAGGCAAAAAGCTTCCGTATTCTGCCAAACCTAAGTTCTCTGCTAGTACTAATTCCACTACTCCATCAGTAAATCCGTAATGTTTCCAGCAAATCAGATCTAACATCTCATTTTCTTTACTCACATAGTATACAGTCATCTATAGCTTTTTAAACTCAAACTAAATTCAACTTTTCTTGGTAGTCCATTAGGTAAAAAATACATCTGCTTTTCTTCTAACCTAGTAATTACGAATTGTCCTAAAATATTACCTAAACTATCTACTAAAATATGTGGTTTTTCAGCTTCTTTCACACTCTTTAATTGATTTAGCCCGTTGAGATTATGCAGATAAATCATTCCTTCTAAATCTATATTTTCTACACCTTGACCGATATTTTGTAATAGTGGCATATTTTCAATACACTCAATCGTGCTCCAACGATTTTCTCTGCTATACTTTAAACTTGTGGGAGCAAACTTATACGGACCAAGAGATAGCATCAATAAAATGTCTCTACCGTATCAAATAAAACATCACGTGACTTTTCTCTTATCCTTTTTATTACTTCATCTGCAAGACTACGAACATCTTGGTTAGGTTCTGCTTTAATGCTGATAGTGTAATTATTAGTGATGTTCTGAGTTTTATTTTGTTCTTTATTTTCAAACTTACTCCTTGCAAATATCTTATCGCTCTCTGTCTCCTCAATAAGGCTTTTGACTCTGAAGCTATTTTTATTTCTCTTTGAAAATTCTTTAATTATACTGTTACCTAGCACAGGATTTCCACTGTTGAGAATATTACTCTTTATGGGAGTATGGACTGCTTTTATTTCAGTTTTTCTTTTTTCAAATTCTTTCAGTGGGCTATTTTCCAATACTTTTCCAAATACACTTTCCCCTATCCATGAAAAAGCTTTTCCTATAGGTTCAATGAGTGATTTCCACAAGCTAGAGAAAAAGTCTTTCACCTTTTGCCAGTTAGCTATAACAAGAGCTGCACCAGTAACAAGTCCAGCAACTAAAAGTCCTATAGGGTTAGCGAGTGTTATTGCTCTTAGTCCTGTTACTACTGCAGGAAAAACTGTAGCTGATAAAAATGAAAATACTCCAAGTAGGTTTGCTTTCAGACTAAAAATCGTACTTCCTAGCAATGTAAATCCGTATCCTAGTCCTACTACTACAATTTTTAAACTTATCAAGGCTGCTACAGTACCCATGATCGCCGTGGTTAAAGTTGGATATTTTTCTGCAAACTCTGCTATATATCTAGTTTTTTCTTGTAAAAATTCAGCTATAGATTTTAAAGTAGGCAACATCACTGAGCCCAGGTTCATACCAACTTCAGCTATTGCATTTCGAAGAAGTCGTAATTTATTAGCTGTAGTGTCTGCACGATTTTTGAATTCTTCTTGTAGAGAGCTCTTGTACTTTTCTGTATTAGCCAATAACTTTATTGCATCCTCATACTTATTAAAACTTCCAGCTAATAATGCAATATCATCTTGATATTCCTGACCGAAAAGTTTCATAAGGATTGTAGAACGTTCCTGGTTATCCATTTTCTTTAGAGTTTGAAAAAAATAGAGTAATGCTTCTTCGCCGTTTTCGCTTATTCTTTGTACTATTTCTTCTGCAGTTATTCCCATTTGCTCTAATGCTGCTTTAAAATCCCCTCCTTGTTCTTCAGCAGTCTGAAGTTTACTAAGTAGAGCATTTATAGCAGTTGCAGCTTTTGCTGGTTGTTTACCTAAACTAACGAAGGCATTTACTAAACTACTTGTTTCCTTGATGTCAAGACCAAATTGTTTTGCAGTACCACCAACTATTGCTAGAGCTTCAACCATATCTTTTGCTTTGGCAGCAGTGTTATCTGATAAGTGATTGATTACATTACCAACGTATTCCATTTTACTAACATCAATTCCATAAACGTTAGAGAGTTTAGCTATAGAATCACCTGCTTGCTCTGCAGACATATCAAATGCTGTAGACATTTTTGCCACTGTTTCTGTAAACATAAAAAGATCTTCTTTCTTGATACCAAGTTGACCACCACTTGCAGCTATTTGTGCCAGTTCTGCGGCTGATAATGGTATAGTACGTGACATCTCTTTTAACTTCTTTGCAAATTTAGTTTCTTCATCCGTCCCTTTTTTAAAATCTACCACTTTTGTAACATCAGCCATAGCACTTTCAAAGTCAATTGCAACTTTAACTGGAGCTGCAAGCGTTAGCCCTAGCCCAATAGTCTCTATAATTTGTGACTTAAAATGTGCTTTGCTTGCTAAAAAACTTTGGTGACTACGTATTGCAGATCCAAGCTTACCATACTTACCTTTTAATACTTCAATAGAAGAGCCAAGTTTATGTTGGTCACTTACTAAGTACTTAATATTTCTTCCACTTTTTCTTACTTCTTCATTAAATGAATGCAAAGCATCTCTCTTTTTCAAATATGCTTCTTTTGCTTTTATTGCAGAGGTTTTGGCCTTGTCAAATTCTGCTTTTAAAGTTTTGCTCGGTTTCTCTATTGCCTTCATTTGTTTAGCTAAAGATTTTACTTGATCTTCAAAGCCTTTCCATGACCTCTTGCTAGTCAAAACATCATGACCTAACTGCTTAAACTTTGATACTGATTTTAAAGATGAGTCAAGCTTTCTTATATTCTCACCAAGATGAGTAAGTTGACTGCTACTTCCTTTTATTACAGTACTGAAACTGCCATCTAAAACTGCTCCGATTTTTATAGATAATGTTGACATTGTACCTTCCTCGCTGCTTTATGCCATAAGATAAATTCATTAATCTCCATATCAAGTATTTGTTCAACCCCGCCTCCTACAACAGAGCTGAACATTAATACTTCTAATCTCAAGTTTTTTGGATAATCGGTGAAAAAAAATCCTTTAATACCTCTTGAATTTTCACATAATCAGCAATATCTAACTCTTCAATTGCTTCTTTTGCAACTGATGTCAAATTGGCAGTCAAAGTTACTTCTTTACTAAGGTCACTACCATTTAAGCGTTCAATTGCAAGATAGTCTCTAACTTTTGGACGTCTAACAGTAAGTTCTGAGACAGAAATTTCATCAACTGTTATTGGGTTATTAAGTGTTATAGCTTGCATGTTCCTCCTTAAAAAGTTAATTAAATAAAAGTCTATATCGGCTTTTACATAACTAATTTCTTTGTATGGTGCTATAAATAGGATTAGCTTTGATAAGAATCTTTTCTGTGTTCAATTGAAGTAATAACTACTGTATGTTCTGGTACATCTATATAATAAAGTATACCTCACCCGTAGACTACGTTGTCCACTTAAGTTATGCTTTAATGGCTTTCCAAGTCCAATTGGATCAACTGTTAGACGCTCCATTATTGCCTTCTTAATCATTAACTTTACTTTTGCTGGAAGAGCCGGAATGTCTTTCTTTATAACAGATTCTGAATAGTCTATATTGTAAGGCTTAATCCCAGAAGGCATCTTGATGTTTAACCCTCTTTTCTTTATAGCGTTCGTCAGCAATCTTAGATAATTCCATATCTTCAATTTCTTCTTCCATTAATTCAGTTAATAACTTTAAAACGGACTTTCTTGAGATTGTGCTACACTAACAAGTAAACCAGTTAGCTGCTCTATGGAATTTGTATGAGCTTTAGAATCCATATTAACTATATACCTACAACTTCTTATATTTTAACATTTTTATGTAATTTTGTCAACCATATTAGATCCCTAGAATCGTTTGTAGCAAGGCCATTTGATCAACGCCATTTATCTTTCTAATCATATTTTCAGCATCGATTTCTATCAGCTCATTACCGCCTATAGTAAGTTTATAGTAATGGGCAGCTACAGTACATTTCAGCATTGCTTTCTCAGCAGGTTTCCAGTTACCAAAATCAAATTCTTTAAAAATGCCTCTTAAATTGATTATTACTGCTCCAATATCATTACTTCCACTACCTTGCATTCCACCTCTGAGCGTCAAAGATACCGAATTTCCATTTATCAACCCAAATAGCCGAAAGAGCTCTGTATCGTATTCAGCAAAAGTGAAATCTGCTTCAAGCTTTTCCATGCCCATGTCAATATTTATTGGAATATCCATACCACCAGCACGGTACTCTTCTGTTTTTATGGTAAGCTTTGGTAGCGTAATTTCATCTATTTTTCCTGCATAACCACGACCATCTACAAATACGTTAAAATTTCTCAGTATTTTGGGTAACACTTCGCTTTCTCCTAACTTATTACACTATTATTTACAAGATGGGATCTGAATATTATTTGCTCAGCTGGATATGGCGGTGTAAACTCAAAATCAAAAGACACTTTTCCGCTTGCAATATTTGCCGGTGTATTGAGTTCGGGAGTTGCATAACATTTTCCACTGATAATTGCTCCTTGCGCTTTTAAACTTGCAAGGTAAGAATTCACCCCCTCAATCACATCATCTATATAAGTTTTTGTGATATTGCGATCAACTGCCCAGAGATGAGCTCGAAGTAAACTATCGTTAATTAAATCTGCAGTGCGCCTTACTGATGGAAAAGCCCATTTCGAATCGTTTGAACATGTTCTATTTCCCCAAAGCCTATAGCCATTTTGATGAATTATCGTTGTTACTTCATTTTCATTTAAATGGTTTGCTCTACAATTTGTATTACCGAGCGTAAAATCAATAGGCCTGCTTGTTCCAACAATACCATTTATCTCTTTATTTGAAGGTGAGTGCCAAAATCCTTGTTCGCTATCTACTTTTGCTATTAAACCAGCTACAAATGGGCTTGCTGGCAAGGTTCCTTCTTTTCCTTCAATAAATACCTTAACCCAAGGGTCAACTACGTAAACTCTTGAGCTGCCTACACTTTTTCTCCATTTTATTGCTTCTTCATCATTAGTATTTGGTCCATCTGCAACAATAATTGCTCTTAATTTTTCTGCTATGGAAATTAAAGCACTCACTACTGGATTTACTCCATCTATTTCAGGTAACTGATGAGTAAACTGAGGTGCAATTAATATTCTTGGAGCAATATGAACTATGCTTTCACTACTGAGGAATGCCTCTATCCCTTGATACTCTCCAGTCTCTTTATCAACACCGCCAATTATATTTTGGATAGTTTCACTTTCTTTGAGCTTTGAATCGCTGTTTTCACTTTCTTTAACTCGAATAACTACTACTGTTGCACCAATCTGGGAAAATATTCCGTTTGTTGCAGAAGGTAAACTGCCACTCTTTCCAAGTCTTGCTGCTTCTTTTAAGCTTCCTGCAATTAACACTGGTTTATTTAGCGGAAACTTTTGCTCATCAGCTTCAGGTGCAGTACCAATTACACCTATCACTGATGATTTAGCTGTACGTACTGTCTTTGCTCCTGAGGTTACCTCAATAACATTTACTCCGTGTAAAAATTCTTCAGCCATTTCTTTGTATCTTTTGTTTAAAATCGTTTAGTAAGTTCTCTAGCTCATTTTTACTTTTGGCTTCTGCAATTTTCTTCTTGGTAATGTCTTCCAACTCTTCACATTTAATTATTTCTTTTACTGCTTTTTTTGCTTTTTCTTCAATTATTCTTGCCATTTCAATAACTGTAATACCACGGACTTTTGCTAAAGGCTCTATAATTTCTGCATCTTTTTCATCTATAGATTCTGGTGCTGCTAGAATGCTTTTTGCGGCTTTTTCTTGTATTTGATACGATTTAGCTTTTTGGTGAGAATTTCCAGCGTATTCGTTAGTATAGTTATTAAAATAAAAACGAAGTGCAGAAAGTTTCGCATTTTCCAATAACTCCAGCTCAATATCTTCCTTATTCCTTTCAACAATTTTCTCTCCTTCTGTTAAACAATAACTTTTTTGCCAGTCAAAATTCTTTGGTGCTTCATACCAATCATTTCCAGTTGGCTTGTTTTCAAGTGTTGTTGTTTCAATCTGCTTGTGGTTTTCAAAACGTATATAAATAGTCACAAATTCCTCCTCATTGCCATATTTGATCAGTTCGTTCTAACCCTGGACATTGCCAACCCCTGAGCGTCCTTTCCACATCTACCTCAAGCCCTGTGGTGAGAAAATTGCTACGTATGTTATAAATCCCCCACTGAATAAATTGACCATAGTTGTGTACATAATTTGATGCAAGCATACCTTGACTAACTTGTGTTCTGGAATACAGATAAGATGATGTGTAAAGTAATATTGCAACTGTTTTTCCTGCTGGAATCTCCACATTACCAGATCCGGCTAACTTGCTATCAGAACTCGTGTATTGGTAAACATTTTTCCATACTATTTTTGAAATACTTGATTTATTAGAATTAGTGTTATCAGGAGTTCCCACAAATAATCCTGCTCCCCCATACTCCGTACTCGAATACGATGATCCAACAAATTCCATTGTCTTATTTATGTTCACATTGGTTGTATTTTTTACAAATACTACTCCAAGTGCAGCATACGGGTAATAGTATATCTCATCATAACTACCCGAAAAACTTTTTGTGCATAACTCTCCGTAAATAAATGTTCCTTTACTTCCCTCTATAAAACTTAGTTGTCTTGGCCGATAAAAACTAACGTAATCTGTATTGTACGTATGGCTACCTGCTAGTAGTTGTAACATATAGTCAGTTTTTGTTATATCACTACTCCACTTTCCAAGCTCTGTCGTAAAAGTTCCGTGGCCAAAATAATTATTTTTTCTGCCAAGTACACCAAATAAGAAAGGTAATGACCCTGGTTCAACCATGTTGCGCTTTCTTATTTCATTTATAAGAGACACTTTTAACTGTTCATCCCGAGTTTTTACCTCATTAGAAATGTTTTCAATTCGAGTTTCTATTTCCCTAATAATTGATGAGCCAGATGGTACATTATTAACAGCACGAAAATCTTCTACTAAACCTTTAAGACCATCTTTATGACTGTTACTAATGCTATTTATTGCTGCAATATTGGCATTCTTTCTCGTATCAAGTAGCGATATATGCGAATCTGATGATGCTTTTAAAGTATTTAAGGAATTATCCCTAAGCTTGTTAATTTCATTGACAGAATCTGTTTTCGCTTCAGTTATTGCAGATATTGAATTTTCCTTATTGCTATTTATGTCACTTAAGTGCGTCCTTGCAGCGCTCAAGAGTTCTTTTAACTTACCATCTGTCATCTGTACAATTTCAGAAACCGCACTTTTGTCGATTATTGATTCCAATGCTTTAGCAAGATATGCTAATTGATCTGGTGTACTGTTTGCTGCTAAATCCTTAAGCCTCTTTTGTAGTGCATCAATTATCTCTTTTACCTCAGTCATCTGCACAATGTCAGCAATAGCTTTTTTATCTGCTATCAATTCCAGCGATTTTGCAAGATATGCCAGTTGATCAGGTGTGCTGTTTGCTGCTAAATCCTTTATCCTTTGGTATATTGCTTCTTTCATTTCCAAAAATTTAAAAAAGTCTCAAAATTAAACCGCTCAAAATTACTCTTAAGTTGATTATGCTCATCTTCTCTTTCGGTAATATCTTCATCTATTTTCTTAATTGTGGTACGGATACGAACAACATCTTGCACAGCAATGTTTTCTGGATGAGGCAAAGAGTATCCTCTACTTGTTTTATCATCTGACATTCTGCTAAATGATAATGATTCGTAGATTTTTGACTTTTGGACGATAGACAACCGTTCCACTTAAAACCAATTTTATCCTTGTATCATTACCATTAAAATTTGATAGCACATGAGTTCTCTCTACCAAATTTTCTCCAATTGGTTTTCCTGATGTTAAATTTACTAATTGCCAATCCACGTTTTTTTGTACATATGCTTTAACATCTGCAGTGCCAGGTATCAGCGCATCATATGTTATGGTAATCTTAGTGTTAGCTCCTGCTGTAATGCTTCTTGTAACATAATCTCCGAACTCTGAAAGATTACCCAGAACTAGCTGTAACCCAGGATAGAGAACAGGACTTTTTTCTCGCCCTCCTTTTAGGCTTGCTTTTACCGTTAATTCCCCATTTATTCTTTCACGCAGCGCGAGCGGCAAATTATCAGACAAAAAGTTTTCTCTTCCCTCTTCATCTGTTAAGATAAATTCTACATTGGTATCAAATGCTACTTTTTCGACGTTCGTCAAAACAATTAAATCTGATACATTATTTACAGTAACTTTGCCCAGGTCAACAACATGAGAAACTTCACTAAATTTTGCAGCTAGTAGTCGAAACGTTAAATCTAAATTTTGATGTGGAGTCCAGGTGCTTGCATTGCTAGATGACAGTAATACTCCTACTTGATATGGTTGACTTGTTACCCAACGGCTATTTACTGCATCATACTTGCCAAGCTCTGCTATTTTTACTGCAGTATCTGCATCATCAGTAAGTAGTACTATCGCATACTCCTCTCCTGCATGGCAAAACATTGGTGACCATTCTATACGTGTTGCTGTGCCATCTATCTTTATATCTTTTGGCTCAATATAACTTTCAGCAATGACAGTCTGCGAGGGCATTCCCACTGCTGTTTCTCTAATCTGCACAACAACACGTTTTTTGCCTTTATTTATAAACCATAACTCTAGACCTCCTATGTGTCTGCTCTCATTTAAAGTAAATGTTTGCGCTAAAGGATCAACTCTTCTTGCTGCGATAACTCTTCTTCTCTCTTCTATGGTAATAGTTTTTTTACCAGTGTACGTTGCTTCTCCATAGCTTCCTTTATCACCATAAAACTGTACTAATTTAGTACCTGCTGGAATATTTGCTGGGATTTTTATTTTTCCACTTATTTGTCCTTGATTGTTAACTATTAACATATTTTTATGCTATAGGTTGAATAATTATTCCGTCAAATTTTATCTCTTTAAGCTTCTCACTTGGCTCAAAACCTTCAATTTCAAAATTCTGTACTGCTTCTCTCATAAATTCAGTTTCGTATGAAGTACTTGACAGCAGCTCTGTCGTTTCTTTAACATTAAATACTCTTGTTACTGGACTTTTCCAATTCGTGGTAACCTCTGTCCAGTGGTCAATGTTTTTATTTAGAGTAATTTGCGCCGGGACTGGATCAAAAGCTTGATACGGGTTAATCTTTTCTCCTTTAGTCTGTAAAAGCTGCTCCAGTACCGGTTCAAGTTTATAAGGTAAAAGATAAGGTTCTTTACCTCTTTCAACATCAATAATTTCCACATCTATAGGTAAGATTAATTCCTTGTTTACTATTGCTGCAGACTGCGAAATTCCTTGATCACGCATATCATCGTCAAAAAACGGATCAACAAATACTCCTTTTTTGGTGGTAGGTTCTCTTGAATTTGCATCACTGCGTAGACGTTCCTGTGCAACAAGAGCATAAAGATCATTTATTCTTTTTTTCATTGCTTCAAGCTCATTCATCGGTACAGCATGAATAGCATTATTCACTATTTTTACCCCTTCTTTTTCTCCGTTTTTCCATGTCTGATGAATGTAGCAGAGCAAAAGTTGTCCGCTAGGTGCTTTAGGCATTGATGGTCGCCAAGGGTGAGCTATACCTTTTATTCTCCTTACTGCTCCTTTGCTATCGATAGTAATTAAATCATAGCGTGGCATTTTCCAGGTGTAATCAATCAGAACCAGACTGTTATCAACGGCACCTCTTACTTTACATCCCTCTTCATTTATATCTTCAGGACTTACCTGAGTGCGATAGCGATAGGTTATAAGGTAACTACTTCCAGGTGCTGGTTCTTTGCCGGGTAATGACCAATCAACGTTTCCTGCATTTAACTTATAGTCTATACTATTTTCATAAATAACATTGCCTTGTTTAATTTGAATAATCTCAAGTACCGCAGAGTCAGGTATTGGATCAACAGCTCCTGAGTATGAACCGTGAGTAATGGTAATGGTTTTTTGAACGGTTATATCTACTTTTTTAATTTCACTTATTGGAAAATCATTAACCTTCAGTTCCATTACTCTTTGGCTATTTGGCTGAAAAGTATGTGGTTCTGATTCAACTGATTTTATATCCGGATCTTCATCAAAAGAAACACGAATACTGTGAGGAAGTTCAATCTCATAGCCATCAACATGAGCTTTGCCCTCATTAATCACAAATATTTTTTTTCCTCCTTCTCCCTCTTCCTTTTGCAGGAACATTACTTCAAGACCATTTACGACGTAGGAACCATTTGCTTCTTTGTCATAACGAGCAAGAGCGGTAGTTACTATATTTGCTTGTGGTGGCGGTGAATGTTCTATTAATACTCTATTTTCAATGTTATAAATTGGATAAAATTCTCCTTCAGAAAAACGTGGAGAAAGACCTTCTGCTTGATAACCCCAAATGGTAGAAACTTTAAGTCTTGCAGCTCCTACTTCCTGATAGTTTCTTGTACCAACAGCAGGATCACGAAGATTTTCGTCCTCAAGTTCTGTAATCGTAGATTCTACATAATAAACACCTATGCGAACTGTGGTACTCAGTGGAATAATAAATTCTTCTTTTTCAACTTTTCTAACTGCACCGCGCAGATAGATTTTTCCTGACTCAAGTGTAACTTTACCAGTTTCTCTATCTATAATACAATTGCTTCCCGTTATAACATCACCATCACGAAATATTGCATCACCTATGCCTTTAAGCTTAGAAAGAGCATACTCCTGAGTCTCATTTAATTCTGCAGACTGTAGACCTCTTCCTGCAAGGAACAAACTTTTTTCGTACTCTTTGTCAGGATTAAAGCGGTTATAATAGGCGTTTAAAGTCATTTTATTCTAAAAGGTTACAACAAATGAAAAAGTTTCCCGAGTTGCAGATGTTCTGATAAGTGGTACAGTGTGTTCTAAAACTAATAAGATCCCTGGGTCTTCTATATCTTGTGGTTCAAAATACCTCTGTCCTATAGGTAATTCTTCTTTTACTTTAGTACCAACCATAACCCCTAATTCCCGTATAACTTGATTTGCTGCGTTTGTGAAATCGAAAGTAAATTTGAGATAGAGATTATTAGTTGGTACATTTGAGGGCCTAAACCTTCCAGATGGAGTTATAAGTTCACCGTTTTCATCACCTGTGCAGAATAGCACTTCGTCTGCAGTACGTCTGCCAAGTTCATTGAGCAGCTTTTCAGAAGTTATCAGCTCTGGTGGTGTGCTTTCACTATACTCTACAGTAACTTTATCACTTACTGGAATAGAGCTATTTTCCGTAAGTTTTATTACACCAGTACTGCCATTAACTGTATAGTCAATACTTGGCTGATAAGTTGTTTGCCCTGTAAAAACCTTCACATCTTTAATAGGTTGATGATCAAATTTTATTTCACCCTTAACGAAAGTTTTTTCTACTTTGTGGCTACTTTCCCAACTTGAATCACCACTTCCCCAAGCAAGATGGATAGATTGCTTTTTGATGCTGGCTGCTATTGCTGCTCTTCCTGACTGTGTGAGTATTGACATCTTTAATTAAGCCCCCTATATTATATATGTACGGTGAGTTCAAAATTCGTCCGCAAAAATCAAAATATTTTTTTATATCAGAAAAATTTTTTAGGAGAATAGCTCAGCTCCACAGCTAAACTTTCCAACGCCGCGAGCAAATGGTCCGCTAGGAATGTCAAGCCATTTATCTTCTTTTGAACCAGTAGCCATTCCCTTAACCAGCTTCCGTGTTTGTAACAGCTCTTGAACTATACGCTCCATTCTATCTCTTCCTATACTGTGAAACTCCTCAGGTAGTCTATGCCGCTGTTTATACACTCCTGTACTTCCTGTATGGGTAAATGGATGTCCAGAAATTGCTGCTCGTGTAATTGCAGTTATAAGATGCTGCTTTGAATCTTTTTCGTTCATATTTTTTATCCTTAATCTTTCAGTTATGTCCTCTAACAATCCTGTTTCTTCATTTCTTAAATAAGTGCGTAAAGTGCGATCAGCCAAACCGTTTGCTTTAACAATTGCTCCATAAAATAATGCGTTCTGTCTTACAGATTCTCCTATTGATTTAAAAATTGTCGGTTTAGCTGCATCTTCCACAGACCAAAAAGCGTATGAACACCTAACACCATTAACAAGAGCAGATGTACCTCTAATGGCATCACGTGCTTGCTCAACAGTCGATATAGGTTTTTCACTTTTTGGCTTTCTCATATGATGGGCAGTAATTATTGATGCTCCAGTGCTACCTGCTAAATCAGATAATAAAGACATCAAATAATCGCCTACGGCTGGGTCAGTATTTAAATCAGCATGCACGAATGATGCAAGTGGATCAAATACGATTAATTTTAAGTCTTTTATTTTATTAAGTTGTTTTGTTATCGATTCAAATTCAGGAGAAGTCTCTATCACTTTACCTGAAACACTCTTTATGATTGTAAGTGATCCACTAACATTTGGTAATGGTACAATAAAGAGCCTATCTTTATATTTTAATCTCTCGCATTGTGAGTCAAGACGCTCCAAACGACGATGTATTTCACTCATATCATCTTCTGCTGAGAAAATTACCACAGATCCATGTTCAGTAACTAAAGGACCAAAACCACATGGCTGATCTTTTCTACTCGCAACTTTCAGTGCTAAATCAAGCAGAAGCATACCTTTACCAGTATCTCCCATTGCAGCTAGAATAGATGTCACTCCTAAAGGAAATAACCCTTCAACAAGAAACTTTTGCTCTGGTACTGGACCTATAAAACGTTCTATGCTCCATTCTTGAATATTAAGCAATTGCTTAACAATTACTTTTCTCGAGTTACTTTCAATGAATTCAGAAATATCTATATTTGCTTGTATGCCGTCTGCCGCATCCCATCCCTTTGGTTTATTTTCCGGTATTTCAAGAAGAGTAAGTGATAAAACACCAAGAAAAGTAAGCTTTTTCACAACTTTCTCAGCATATTGTTTACCTGGTTCATCATTGTCTGGCCAAATAATAACATGCTTACCCTTAAGTGGTGACCAGTCTGTTTTTTCTATTGGTGCATTTGCTCCTAACATTGCAGTTGTGGCAGTCATACCTTGCTCTATCAGAGCATCTGCACACTTTTCACCTTCAACTAAAATTACCTTATCAGATTTCATGATACCTGGAATATTATATAAAGGCCTGGTCTCTGGTAGAGTAAAACTAGACCTTTTTACATCAAAAGGAAGATATCTTTTTCCTGAATCAGTGTTATAACGATAAACTGTAACAATCACTTGATCACTTTTATCGTAATAGTTCCATGATGCCGTTGGTTGCCCCAGAGTGTTATTTTTTTCCGAATAACCAATCCACTTAGCAATATCTTCTATCGTATCAGTAAATTGATTTTTTCCAGTAACAGCAGCCCAAAGATCAAAAATATCTCCTCCTTCTCCGGTAGAAAAATCATGCCATAATCCGGCTTTACTGCCAGTTAACTCCACTATCATACTTTGTCCTTTATTGCCTTGTAGATCACCTACATAGAACTTATCACCACGAAAAGTTCCTCTTGGCAGTAAATAAGAAAGACATGACCTTATATTTGATAGGAGTTGAGTTCTTAACTGTTCTTTCTTCCCTAATAATTTATAATGTCCATTTCTTTGTGAACAATAAATATCCATACCTACCTGAAGAATTTTTATGTTCTAGCTATAACGTTAGCAGATTTCCAACATCCATTAATCTTGTTGATGAATTTTGTTGGTATAGATCTACCGTTTCTAAGTTCATATACTACTTGCAAGATATTTGTACGTTTATTGGGTTGAAATATTACTATTCCAGATGTATAAAAACTTCTTAAAGCATTAGCACCAACGAGAGCTTGAAATGGATTCTTTTCCAATGTAGAGGTAGATACTTTTTTGGTGTGATTTGTGATGATTATTCCAGCCATAGTATTAATCTTGGAACGTAGTTTTTCTATTGCATGCTGTAGACCATAGTTAACGTAATTATAAGGAGAATCAATCACAACTAAATCAAACTTTTCCTCTACCATATTTTTTATTTTTTCTATACCTTCTTCATTTAAGGTCAAATTCATCTTGTTCGTCACAACTAAGTTTTCTGTTGCTAAATGAGGAAGTTTATTGAGTTGTTGTATACGTTCTCTAATATAATCATATTCCATTTCATTTTGTAGATAGAATATTTTTAGCGGTCTTGTAGGTTTCATGCCAAGAAATGATCTTCCTGCTGCCAGATGTACTAATAGAGAAAGAAGAAAATGACTTTTGCCAATCTTTGGAGTACCACCTATGACCAAAAGACCACCTGGTGTCAAAATTCTTGGGCCTATTATATCTTGTGGCATTGGTGATTTGTCATTTAAGTAATGATTTACAGAAAATGCTTTTCCTTCGTTTTGTTTTTCTTGTAATATGGAACTTCTTTCATCTTTACCGTTCAACCATGTTTCAGCAGAATCTATATTACCTTTAACTAAAGTCCAAAGGTCTATTATATTTCCTTTCTTTTCTTCGATCAGGTTGTACCAATTTCCTGCATTTTCTCCTTCCATTTCAACTATTATCTTATTTCCATTTCTACTGCCAATATAGAATTTATTTTGGTAAGATTTGCCTTCAGGTAACAAATAAGATAAACAATCTTTGATATTATTAATTAATAACGATTTTATTTTCAAAGCATTTTTAGATGAAAAATCCATAAAGTTCTCCTTGTTTATTCCAAATTTGTTCAACATATTTTTTAGACGTTTAAAGTCAAGATTAGCCAGCTCACAAACAGTTTCAAAAGATCGTGAGCGAATCCATTGACAAGCCTCTTTTTTAAGTTTAGGGTTTTTTCCTGCTGCATCCTGAATAGCTCTAGTAATAACAGCAGCCCACAACTTTCCTTCGTCATACTTCAAAATGGCAACCAATCATCTTGAAAATTTTTTTGTAATTCTGGAGTAATAACTGTAGTAATCCTATTTCTATCTCCGTATGTATTATTAGTTTCAACGCCTACTTTTGCTGTAAACTCTAAATCGTTGAAATCAGCTATAGAGTTTATTCTTCTAGCAGTAACTGCTTTCTCTGAAGTGTCATTTGCATGAATATTTCTGGATGATTCCAAAATACTACGCAGCATAGAACGTCCAGATTCTCCCCAGATGTCTTCTTCACCTTCTGCTTTGCCATTTTTGATACCTATAATCTGAAAAATCTTGCGTTTTGCATATGGGCCTTCAGTGACGGTAAATTCTACATTTAAATAGATACTGCCAGTAGTGTAGTTTTTAGTGAACCAATTTTCATAACCTCCAGGCTTTATTGCCATTTTTACCTTGACTATTGTACCTTTCGGTATTAAACTGCTCTGCAGTTTTGCATTATTAAAATCAGTTAAAAAATCTTGTAGCATACGCTCTCCTATAAGTTGACTTTAAAGTGAAAGTTAGCTATTCCATTAGCTGCCAATGACCATTTATCTTATCGACAAGTTTGTTTGGCACGCGTTCACCATTGCGAAGCTCAAATACTATCTGGCGTGCACTGCTTTCTTCATCATGAGCAAACATCACCATACCAGTACTGTAAAATCCACGTAAAGATCCAGCACCACTTAGGCCTTGAAATGGATCTTCTTCGAGCATCTTTTTCGATAATTTTTTTGTATGATGAGTGAGTACAATACAAGCATCTGGATTGACAGCACTGCGTAGCTTCTCAAGAGTCTTTTGCAGAAAGAACAGCATAGCACTATTATCATTTTCATTCCCATATTCACTGCTAAAGATGTTACGTAATGGATCTATGGCCAAAACATCAGGTTTAAAGCGTTCATTTACAATCTCCTTAATTTCACTTATTTCATCATGATTAAATGATAAGTGCACTTTTGGCGTAATGATTAAGTTGTTAGCAGCTACATTCAAAAGTTCATTATCAAGTTGTTGCAAACGTTCTTTCATATATTCATATTCAATTTCAGTTTGCATGTAGAAAATTTTTAAAGGTCTATTTGAAACCATACCAAGAAAAGGAACACCTGCAGCCATATGAACGAGCCATGAAATCAAAAAGTCACTTTTGCCGATTTTAGGTGGGCCACCCAGTACCAATAAGCCTCTTTTTGTTAAAATTCTTGGTGAGATTATATCCTCTGGTATTGGCGATCGATCGTCCAAGTATTCTTTCACACTGAAAAAAGGAATTTTTTGACCAATAGTTAAAAAGTTTTGTAGCATATAATAACCTCCTATATGTTGGGCGTGACAGGTTGAATTGCAAAAGCTTTAGTTTTAATTTTTGTAAGAAGTTTTCCTAGATGCGGTTCTTCAACCATATTAAGGCAACCACTTCGATCTTTAGCAGGATATCCCCAAGAATTAATCGTCTGACAGACAAATGAACGAACCTCTGTACCATCATCTTTCTTGATTCCAACCATACTGATTACCTCATCAACAATACCTGGAATTTCACTTGCAGTTTTAGCTCCTTCACATTGAGGTAGCCAAGTTGAGCGATTGAAATCATCGAGGTATTGTCCAAGAGTTCCAACTGTAATGATGTCTTTATTTGGAATATGTTGAAACTGATTGAGCCAAGCCATCATTTCTTGAGCAAGTAACCCGTAAGCAGCTCTCATATCTTGTTTTCCTGATCTTTCAGAAAAAGCTTCAGGTTGCATTTTTGACCATAAAAGACATAAACGCGAGGCTACTGTAATACTATCGATAAAAACACATCGATACTTGAGAAACTCCGAAGCAAGCTCTTTGTATTTACTGGATACATGCTCATAGTGTCTTTGGCTATATGCTGAGTCAGATTTTAACGCAGGATTAGGACCACCTATGAGACATGCAATATCTCTTGCCTCATTCCCAGTACGAATACTTACAGAATCCCCTTGCCAATCTTGAACAGCAAGTAAACCTGCCTCAAAATCAAGACAAAGTGTTGGTTCATTTATGGTCTTTAAGAGACTAGTTTTACCTATACCATAAGGACCAAAGATGACCATTTTTATACCTGTTTGAACTTTTAGCCGTTCATTGCTGTTCATTATTTTCATTTTTCTCCCAGTACCTAAATATATATGTACGATGACCTAGGCAATTCGTCCGCAATTTGCAAAAAAAAAATTTTGAGCAAATATAATCGAGAGCTTATAACTTCTCTAAAACTGAGAATTTATTGCGTATTCGTTCTAGTGTGCGATAGATAGTTGTCTTTGGTATTTTGGTTATTACAGAAACTTCAGTAATAGTAAATACCTTAAGTAATTGACATAAATTACTATCTTTTTCAGACAAAGTTGAAATTATATTATTTATATCAGTGCGAATTATCGCTTCGATTTCCGAGTTCCTATGATCTGGAATATCGTCGTTTATATCATCAAAAGTTATATTACGTTTTAGACATAACTGATTGCGTAACATATTGCGAGCACAATAATTAGCTAATCTAGCAACGAAAGTACTAAAACTACTTCTTTTCTCATCGTGCTGGTTAAGATATTGCCAAACCTGACAAAAAAGCTCTTGTTCTATATCTTCGAGACTTTCGTTAATAAAACAGCTTTTGGATTTAAGGCGCGAAGCTTGAAATCTCACATGTTTAACAATTGTAGAATCGATTCCTTGATAAGAATTCTTCATAAAAACTCCAAAAGTTTCATGAATAGAGATTTTTACCAAGACTTTGTATGACTAATTTATTATAAAAAAGTAGTAATAATTTTTTTTATCTAAAAGAATAAAATCTTTAAAAATTAAAATAAGATTTAAACGTTTTGATACACTACTGAAGCTACTTTTTCATAGGTAAAAAACTACCAATTTCGTACCTAATTTCTGAGTTACTAATTAGTATTTCAGAAAGCAGTAATCGTTAAGTTATTGATAATATTGTCTTTTTTATGTTCTATTCCTAAAAGCCGTTTCTAAAGTTAAGTGGCTAAAATCGGCCAGTAAAGAGGGTTTACGGATTACTGAAGTCTTATATATATTATATATATATTTAAATACAGGTAAAATATAATATATGATAATATAATAATATAAATATTGGCGTAATATAAGTTATGTAAAATAGTTATTAAGATAAGTAAAGATGAAAAAAACTCAAATGGCAGGATATGAAATTTTTTTTCAAAATTGCGGACGAATTTGCGAGTCATCGTACATATATATTATACAGGGCATTGAACTTTAATTACACAAAGGAGTTTTTGTACGTCAATCTTAACGCTAGATCTCGGCAAGCAAACCGGCTGGGCAATTCTGACAGATGGAGTAATTGAAAGTGGAAGCAAAAGCTTTCATGGTAGTCGTTTCAGTGGAGGTGGCATGTGCTTTTTGAGTTTTCACAATTGGCTTAACTCTTTAGAACATAAGTTCACTGCAGTGTATTTTGAGGAAGTAAGAAGACATTTAGGAACAGATGCAGCGCATTGTTATGGTGGTTTTTATGCCGTTCTGACTGCTTGGTGTGAAGAGCATCATGTGCCGTACAAAGGTGTTAATGTTAAAACTATAAAACGCTTTATAACAGGCAAAGGCAATGCAAGTAAGAGTGAAGTTATTGAAGCTGTAAAGAGAAAAGGTTTTTTACCTAGAGATGATAATGAGGCCGATGCTTTGGCATTAATGTTCTATATTAGTAAAGATATTAATAAGACAAAAAACCCATAAAAAGTGGGTCCTTTCAGCCATACTAGCGGATTTGGTGGGTTCAACCCCAGGCCTTCTCTAGCGTCAGATATATTTTGAATATTAACTTTTTAATTATTAAGATATGAATTTAGCAATCCACTACTATCCTACTCGAAACCTAGTTGAATATGAGCGTAACCCACGTAAAAATGACGATGTGGTCAACAGAATGTGTGCTTCTATTCGAGAATTTGGCTTTCGTATACCAATAGTTGCAAAAAGTGATGGCACTGTGGTTGATGGTCATTTAAGACTTAAAGCAGCAAGAAAACTTGGTATGGAAAGTATACCAGTGGTCTTAAGTGATAATTTAAATGAACCACAAACTAAAGCTTTTCGATTACTGGCAAATCAATCAGCTAATTGGGCAAAGTGGGATGATGAGCTTTTGAAAGTAGAAATTCAAGAGTTAGAAGATTTACAGTTTGATCTTAAAATGACTGGATTTGAATTAGAAAAAGTTCAACATTTCCTTGATGATTTAGATAGTGAAAAAGAAGATTTTTCTGACTTGGTTGGTGATGACAAAAAGGTAGAAATAACAAAACCAGGTGATCTATGGATTTTAGGTGATCATCGAATCTATTGTGGTGATAGCTCTGTAGTTGAATCATATAAAGCGCTGTTAGATGATAAAATGGCAGACATTACTGTTTGTGATCCTCCATATAACGTTGATTATGGTAGCAGTCAAGAAAGAGAGGATAAAAAGATACTAAACGATAATCAAGGTGAAAAGTATGAGCTTTTTCTCTATGATATTTGTACTCATATTTTAGCATATACTAAAGATGCAATTTACATCTGTGCATCATCATCAGAGTTTTCAACGTTGCAAAAAGCATTTGAGGAAGCGGGAGGAAAATGGTCAACTTTTATCATTTGGGCGAAGAATCACTTTACGCTAGGAAGATCAGATTATCAAAGACAATACGAAGCAATGCTTTATGGATGGAAAAGCGGCAATAAACGTGAGTGGCATGGCGGTAGAAATCAAAGTGATCTGTGGTTTTATGATAAGCCAATACATAACTCACTGCACCCAACAATGAAGCCAGTAGAGCTAATGGAGAGAGCAATAGTAAACAGCAGCAGATCAGGAGACATAGTACTTGATCCATTTAGCGGTTCTGGAAGTACACTGATTGCATGTGAGAGAACAGGAAGAATTTGTAGGACAATAGAGCTAGATTCAAAATTTGTAGATGTAACCATAAAACGTTGGCAAGTGTACACAGGTAGGGAAGCAATTCTTTCTGGTGCTGGTAAAACTTTTTCAGAGATTCAAGAAGAAAAACAGTAAGAAAAAAGTGGAAAAGATAACGCAAACAGAAATTTAGTAAGCCTTGGTAGTTGTAATATTAATTTACTGGTATATACCGTATTTTAATGAGTTTAGCGTAACAAATAACTTTGGATTAAATGTGGTGTACTCGATGAATCAAGAAAAGACGTTAGCTGGAGTAGTAACGTCGCAAACAAATAATGAAGCATCGTTTTCTGAAGAAGTAGAAAATAATGTTTCAAATTCTACACTATCTGTTAAGGAGAGAATTGAATTGTTTGAAAAAGGTACGAAGCAAGAACCTGACCTGAACACTGAATGCAAACTAGCTTCTTTAAATGTGATTAGCAATAGTAGCGATAGCAGTATTACAGCAAAAATAGACGAAGCAGGTGCTGATTTTTCAGTGAGTTGTTCTTCTTTAGTATTTGATGATGGTAAAGACATAGAGGACGAATTTAATGCAGTTTGTGAGGCAAATGGAATAGAATATAACCGTCCGTATTCTCTTGATCAGTTTGAGGCAGCATCCAACACATCTTCCAACCCCAAAATAGACAATACAAAAGAAATGCAAAAAGAGGAAGAGGATAAAGAATTAGGAGATAAACCAAAGCCGTTACCTAGGAATGGAATGTTGGAGAAGGACAATATTAGAAATGTAGCTCCACCTTCACCTAGAACAGCAGAAAATCATCGGTTGAGTATTATTCAGGATATTGCACCACCAAAGCTACCACATTCTTCTTTCCAATTAAATGGAGAAAAATGTGATGAGCAAGAAGCTATAGGAGAACCTATTTATGCAACTATAGACAAAAATAAAAAATTCTCGAAAAGAGGGTTAGATGGTGAAATAAACGATCAAAGTCCGGAGATGGAAAAGTCAAATTCTGAAGAAACATCAATTAAGAAAGGATCAGAAGATATAATTGGTGAACCTGTAGATCTGAATACAAAATTTTTAAAAAAGAGTTTGGAAGGAAGTGATAGTGGAATAGACAATAGAAGTGCAGAGATGACAAGATCAAATTCTCAAGTAACAGAAATGCGTGAGTCTTGTGGCAATCAAGGATGGGAGAATATGTCATTAAATCATGATAGTCCAGTTACACTTTCAACTAGCTCATCAGAAAAAAGTGATAATGAAGAAACCCCGTTAATTAAAAAAGAAAAGAAAACAAATAGAATTTTGCCAAGAGTAAAATATGCAGTGCAGCAGAAGGAATTTATAATTTTCGGTATAGCTGCTGTTGCACTTAGCGTTTCTGCAGCTTTGGTATATTTACAGGATAAAGCACAATTTATTGCATTTTTTGCAAACAGTGTCATCTATGTAACTATACCAATTCTAGCTGTTGCATTATTGGTTGCAATTAGTCCGATATTTTGTGGAATAAAGCAATTTAGAGATACTGAAGAGTGTCAAATAGGGAGAAAGAATGCGAATGAAACTTTGAATCAGGTGCGAGAGTATCAATCAAAAGATAAAGTAATAAAATCAGTCAAACTGGAATACGGCAATGGTACTCATTCGCATTTTACACTTAACGCTTGGGAGGGTAAGAACAACTTCATTAATATTGACGACAAAGTCATTAGTAGAAGAAATAAAGTAGAATCAGTAATCAAAGATAGGCCATTATTTACAGCATTATTAAGCAGTTTGGTTGCTGCAAATATAGTATTGCCTTTATTACTGTATGTAGAAGGTGGTATTAATAGTGTACAGAAGTTTTACCAGAACGCTTTGATTAATAACGTAGGGTTATCACTACTTATAGGCTCGAGTATACTTGCACTATCAGTGATATTCCTTGGAGTACATTACTACAGAAAAACAAATTGCACAAATCTTGTATATTGTGAGGAAAGAATTGAACCAGAAAAAGTTAATGGAAAGTTCATTGAGGAAATAAAGGAAGCAAGGACAAAAGTGCTTGAAGAAAACCATAGTAAAGATGCCAAATGCAGCAGTTTAACGCTAGAGCAAGTAGTGGTTGAATCTCATAACTACAAAGATGCAATTTATAGTATTAGTTGAAAATGGCCAAATTTCACTATGTAAAAAGAAAGCAGCTATAAACCGGAGTACTTCGCTCTATATTAGTAAAATATCTCTAAGACGCCGGCAAGTATAAACAGGTAGGAAATTGCTGATACTGGCAAAACCTTTTCAGAGATTCAAGAAGAAAATTCGTAGAAACAAGAGAGAGGAGAAAAAAAAGTGAAAATCACACAAACAGAATGGGCAAGAGAGATAGGAGTATCAAAGCAATATGTCTGTTATTTAGTAAAAAAAGGAATAGTTGAGTTGGAGGATGGTTTGATCAATAGAGAACAAGCAAATGAAGCGGTGGCAGCAATAAGAGATCCAAGTCAGCCACTTAGGAGGAAAAATCCAGAAAACGAAAATACAAATAACCTTTCTACAATGTTGCTAAAAACGCGAATAAAAAATGAAATGGAGCGAGGAAGGTTGCTAGAAGCAAAGGCAAAAGCTGAAATAGGAGAACTTGTAGCAGTAGAGGAAGTAAAAAGTGAGGCATTTAACGTAGCAAGAGTTGTACGTAATAATTTGCTTAATGTTCCAAATAGAGTTTCAGCACTGCTTGCATCACTGAGTGACACTGAAAAAATTCACGAGACGCTAACTGAAGAGATTACAAACTCACTTGAAGAATTATCTAACGCTAAATTTAAAATATAAAAAGATTTTGAATACAAAATGGCTGATAACTTAAGTTTAGAGTTAATAAAGTGTTTAATCAATCAACCTGGATTAGATGTTAATGTCAGAGGGTTAAACGGAAAAACTCCACTGCATTGCGCTATAGAGTTTGATGAATTAAGCATGGTAGATTTGTTACTCACGAAGAAGAACATTAATCCTTTTGTGGAAGATAATGAAGGTAAAACATCTCTTGATTACGCCAAAGAAGGGAAAAAAGCAGAAATATTACAAGCACTAATTAATAACAAGTACGGGTCAGAACAAGATAGCTTACTTCATTTAGCTGCAATGATAGGTGAAATTAATGCAGTGAGATATTTGATCAGAAAAGGTATTGACGTTAATGTACGAAATGCTTTGCACCATACTCCATTACATCTAGCAGCAGGCATAGGACATGCAGAAGTTGTAAAGATTTTGATAAGAGAAGGAAAAGCTGAAATAGATGTCTTTGATGCACGAAATCAGACACCAATGCACTATGCAGTTAATAATAAAAAGTTGGAGATAGTAAAGTTACTGCTGAAGCTTGGAGCAGATGTGAATAGTGCACGCATGGGACAAAACTCAATGAAATTGTCACCTGTGCATATAGCTGTAAGTAATGCTAATTACGATGAAAGAGACTTATGTCTTGATATCCTCAAATCCTTAATAAAGGAGCCTAATGCTCAAGTAAATTTGCAAGACTACGAAAATAAAACACCACTACATTATGCTGAAAGACTGAAAACAATAGAAGTTTTACTAACGCGAGAAGATATAGACCCTCTGGTAAAAGACGATAGCGGTAAAACACCATTTGATTACGCTAAACCTGAGATAAAGAAGGCTTTGATGAGTAATAAATACGGTTCTGAAAAGAATAGTCTACTCCATTTAGCTGCACAAAGAGGAGAAATTGAGATTGTAGATGCAATTTTAAGAGAAGAAATCGATATTGATATTGTAAATAATAAAGGTTTATCACCGGTTTACCTTGCTGCGGAAAAAGGGCATTTACATGTAGTAAAGTTATTGCTGAAAAAAGGAGCAAATTATACACCTGTTTTACATTTAGCAATTAAATCAAACAATTTAGAGTTACTTAAAGTTTTGTTTACTGAAAAAAATGGGTCTTTGCTCTGCAGAGATACCGTTGTTAATTTTCCAACCCTTCATAATAAATATATAGCACAGAGAGAAATAGCAGATAAAAGGACGAAAAAACATAATAATATTATCTGCATCTATACTACAGTCAGCGCAATAGCAGTAGCAGTATATATAGGGTTGATAACAACAACGATAAGCAGTGCAATCATTTTTGCAACAATAACAGGGGTATTTGCGCTTGTTATAGCAATAATGATAAGTGAGATGAGCAAAAGATATATAGAAAAGGAATTTCAGAAAAAGATGTTTATGGAATTGGATGAGTGTAGTTCTATTGTTAATGATGTCGAGATAGAACCAGTTATGAGTAGATGCAGACAATGATATACGCTACATCTTTTTCTGAAGGTTTAAGGCCAGATCCCCAGCTTAAAGTATCAGAGTGGGCGAATGAGTATCGAGTTTTAGCGCCAACTGCAGCATCAGAGCCAGGTAAATGGAGAACAGAAAGAACTCCTTATTTAAAAGAAATAATGGATTCACTATCACCATCTTCACCTGCAGAAAAAGTAGTATTCATGAAAGGAGCGCAGATTGGGGGAACAGAAGCTGGCAACAATTGGATTGGCTATATCATCGATCAAACACCAGGTCCAATGCTGGTAGTACAGCCAACAGTTGAAATGGGAAAACGTTGGTCGAAGGGAAGATTTGCACCGTTAATAGAGAGTACACCATGTTTAAAAAGTAAAGTAAAAGACCCAAGGTCAAGAGATTCAGGGAATACTGTACAAAGTAAGGAGTTTCCAGGTGGAATAGTAGTAATAACTGGAGCGAATAGTAGTGTAGGACTGAGATCTATGCCAGTAAAATATCTCTTTCTTGATGAAATAGATGCCTACCCAGGAGATTCAGGAGGAGAAGGAGATCCAGTACTGCTCAGTATTGCTCGAACTAATACATTTGCAAGGCGAAAGATTTTTTTAGTATCGACACCAACGATTCATGGAATAAGCAGAATTGAGAAAGAATTTGAAGCAACAGATAAGAGATATTTTTTTGTTCCCTGTCCGTATTGTAATTACTATCAAGTTCTAAAATGGTCACAAATAAAATGGGAAGATAAAAATCCAAGTACAGCACACTATATATGTATAGAATGTGGTGAAAAGATAGAAAATCATCAAAAGACAGAGATGCTTGAACGTGGAGAATGGAGAGCTACAAATCAAGTACACAATAGCAAAGTAATAGGATTTCACCTTTCAAGTCTTTATAGCCCAGTTGGGTGGTATAGTTGGCAACAAGCAGTAGAGGATTTTCTGCATGCAAAGGAAAGTGAACAATTACTGAAAGTTTGGATCAACACAACGCTTGGAGAAACCTGGGTAGATAAAGGAGAAGTACCTGATTGGAAGCAATTATTTAACAGGAGAGAATTTTTTCAGATTGGCACAGTACCAAGGAGAGAAGTGGTACTTACTGCAGGAGTAGATGTCCAAAAAGATCGTCTAGAGGTGGAAGTTGTAGCATGGGGAAAAAGTCGTGAAAGTTGGTCAATAGACTACCGAGTATTTGAAGGAGATACAGGAAGTAGAGAAGTATGGAAAAAGCTTTCGGAGCTCCTCAATCATCATTTTATTGGTGAAAATGGGCTTGAATATATGATAAGTATGATGGCGGTTGATGCAGGGTATGCAACGCAGGAAGTTTACAACTGGGTGAGAAGTCATCAAGGGTCTGGAAGAGTAATGGCAGTGAAAGGTGTAAATAAAGCACTAGTGCCGCTGAGCAGCCCAAGTAGAGTAGATATAACAGTTGGAGGGCAAAAGCTGAAAAGAGGAATAAAGCTCTGGCCAGTCGGAGTATCGATATTAAAGTCAGAGCTTTTTCAATTACTTAATATTTTAAAAGAAGGTGAAGAAACACCGCCAGGGTATTGTCATTTTCCCGAGTATGCACCTGAGTATTTTAAGCAGCTAACGGCAGAGCAATTAGTCAGCAAAGTAGTAAAAGGATATACCAAACAAGAGTGGCAAAAGGTAAGAGAAAGAAATGAAGTACTAGATTGCCGAATTTATGCAAGAGCAGCATCGATAGCACTGGGAATAGACAGATGGCCAGAGAGTAAATGGAATAGTTTAAGTGAAAAACCGGAAAGTAAAAAATCAAAGAAAATAGTCAAAAGCAAATGGATCAGCAAGTAATAAATGTATAACGAAGATTATTTAATTCAAGTCGAAGAAGCGATAAAGAAGCTGCAAAACGGAGAGCGAGTAGTATCAATTGCATATGGTGATCATGTGGTAAGATATGCAGAAGTAGATATAAATGATTTACTAAACTTAAGACAACGAATTAAAGCTGAGCTAAAGATTGCTGGAGTGGAGCCAAAAATGCTACTAAAAACCTTCAAACAATTATTCAACAAGCCAAAAATCAAAAGTTCAGCCTGGGATGCAGCAGGCTCAGGAAGAAGATTTTTTCACTTTCAACCAGAGTTAGGAAGTATAAACAATTTGCTGTCTCAAAGCCTTGAAACTTTACGTAGTAGATCACGTGATATGGTGAGAAAAAATCCTTACGCTGCAAATATAATTGATACGATAGTAAGTAACTCTATTGGAACAGGAATAAAACCACAATCAAAAGCAAGAGATGGAGAATTTCGAAAGAAGGTGCAAGAATTATGGCTAAGATGGACAGATGAAGCAGACAGTAGTGGAGTAAGTGATTTTTATGGATTACAAGCTCTAGTATGCAGAAGTATGATAGAGGGAGGAGAATGTTTTGTACGTTTAAGAACGAGAAAGCTGGAAGATAGATTTTCTGTACCACTACAACTGCAAGTACTTGAGTCTGAACATTTAGACAATAAAACAAATCAAACTTTAGCAAATGGTAATGTAATAAGAAACGGGATTGAGTTTAACAAGCTTGGGCAAAGAGAAGCATATTACTTATTTAGAGAACATCCAGGCGAAGGCTCATTTGGAGAATCAGTAAGAGTACCAGCAAATGATGTTTTACATATTTATAGACCACTAAGACCTGGGCAAATTAGAGGAGAGCCATGGCTTTCGAGTATACTGCTAAAGCTCTATGAACTTGATCAATATGATGATGCAGAATTAGTACGAAAAAAGACTGCAGCAATGTTTGCGGGATTTATTACGAGACTTGATCCAGAAGCAAATATCATGGGAGAAGGTGAAGCAAGTGAGCAAGGAGTAGCACTATCTGGCCTGGAACCTGGAACAATGCAGCTTTTAGACCCAGGAGAGGACATAAAATTTTCAGAGCCATCAGATGTTGGAGGAAGTTATGAAGCGTTTATGAGACAGCAACTGAGGGCAATAGCAATAGGTACAGGAATAACATATGAGCAGCTAACAGGAGATTTAACAAGGGTTAATTATTCATCCATTCGGGCAGGGTTGATAGAGTTTCGCAGAAGGTGCGCAATGTTACAGCATAACGTGATAGTGTTCCAGTTTTGTAGACCTATTTGGAATAGATGGCTAGAATTAGCAGTGCTTTGTGGAGAACTGAGTATAGATGAAAAAGTAGTAAAAGCAGCGAAAGAAGAAGTAAAATGGATACCACAGGGATTTGATTGGGTGGATCCACTGAAAGACCAGCAATCGCAGCAAATGGCAGTAAGGAATGGATTTAAGAGTCGATCGGAAGTAGTATCAGAAATGGGTTACGATGTTGAAGAAATAGATCAAGAAATAGCAGAAGATCAAAAACGTGCAAATAGTCTCAACTTAATGTTTGACTCTGATTGTAAAGGATTATGATGCTCTTAGGAAAACCATTAATGCTTGAACCAAGGAGTTTTGAGCTATTGTCATTAAACAATCAAAAACATCCCACGTTTAAAAACATAAAGCACTCCATCAAAAGTAACGTAGAAAGAACTGCAATTATAGCAATACATGGAATCTTGACTAAAAAACCAGGTGCGTTTGATGAAATGCTCGGGATGACATCATATGAGCAAATAGAAGAACAAATTAAACAAGCATTAGCAGATAGTAGCATAGAGACAATTATGCTGGAAATAGATAGCCCCGGAGGAGAGGTAAACGGTATATTTGACCTAGCTGACTTTATTTATGAATCAAGAGCAAAAAAGAGGATAATAGCGATAGCAAATGATGATGCATACTCTGCTGCATATGCTATAGCTTCAAGCGCTGAGAAGGTATTTGTGAGAAGAACTTCTGGTGTTGGCAGTATTGGAGTAATAGCAAGTCATATAGATCAAAGTGGGTTTGATGAAAAACAGGGAATAAAATACACCACAATCTTTGCTGGCAGTCGAAAGAATGATTTAAATCCGCATGAGCCAATAACGTCTGAAAGTTTAGAAAGCTTACAAAAAGAAGTAGGACGACTATATGAAATGTTTTTGCAGCTAATAGCAAGGAACAGAGGTCTTTCAATTGAAAAGATTCGATCAACAGAGGCAGGGCTATATTTTGGGGAGAAAGCAGTAGAAATAGGCCTTGCAGACGGAATGACAATTCTTTCATCTATTAATAAAAACAGGAGTATTACTATGAATGAACAAACTACAAATGACCTAGAAACTGATAATTTAACCAAGTATCGTACTGAAGTTCTTGAATTAATACGTTTATGTAATTTATCGAAGATGCCAGAAAAGATAGGAGAATTTATTGAGCAAAGTGTAAGTGTTGAGCAAGCTAGGGAAGTTTTAATGGAATTACTTGCAGAGAGAACAAAGAAGACAGAGATACTGAGTGCAATACCACAGAATTCAGGAGAAGAATTGATGATGCAGGTAGCGAAAAGTCGTAGGAGTTAAAGTATTTTTATAACCGCCGTATATAGCATTGATAAAAGCGGCGGTAAGCAGTTAAGGAGAGAAATTTATGAGTTGTATAAGCGAACAAAATAATCTGGGTGACTTATTAAAGTATGAAGCATCAAATCTATACTCAAGAGACCAAATAACAGTAGCAAAGGGGCAAAACCTAAGCTTGGGTACTGTAGTTGGCTGTAATATTGAAGATAATGTAATTAAGATTATCAATCCAACTGCAACAGATGGTACGCAAACAGCTATAGGAGTGATAGCAAGTGATGTAAACGTGAAAGAAAATACCAAAGCAGTAATCATTACACGTATAGCAATGCTAGCAGATCATGCAGTTGTGTGGCCAGCAAATATAACAGAAGAGCAGAAAGCTGCAGCAATAAAGCAACTTGAAGCACGAGGCATCATTATCCGCAAAGGGGTTTAGAAGCCCAGCAAACATCTTAATCATTCGCAAAGGGCTTAAAAGCCAACAAACATCTACAGCATTAAAGGGGAAAAAACATGCAAAATCCATTTACAAATTCAGCATTTAGTATGACGGAATTAACTAAAGCAATAAACATATTGCCGATAAATTATGGTCGAACAGAAAGCTTAAATTTATTTCCAAGTAGATCGGTAAGATTCCGACATATTACGATAGAAGAGCAAAACGGTGTTTTGAGCCTATTACCAACGCAAGTTCCCGGAGCACCAGCAACAGTGGGAAAACGTGGAAAACGAAAAATAAGAACGTTTACGATACCACATATTCCCCATGATGACGTAGTGTTACCTGAGGAAGTGCAAGGGATAAGGGCATTTGGGTCAGAGAATGAACTGAAAGCGTTGGCTAACGTGGTAACAGATCATCTGGAATTGATGAGGAACAAGCACGCGATAACGTTAGAACATTTGCGAATGGGGGAGTTGAAAGGGATTATTCTGGACGCTGATGGCAGTGAATTGTTAAATCTTTACAACGAATTTGAAATTACGCCAAAAGTAGTAAATTTTGCACTGGGAATAGCAACAACAGATGTAAAGCGTAAGTGTATGGAAGTACTCCGGCATATAGAAGATAATCTAAGTGGTGAATATATGACAGGAGTACATGCTTTGGTAAGCCCTGAATTTTTTGATGCATTAACTTCGCATAGTAAAGTAAAAGAAGCATATGAAAGATGGCAAGAAGGAGCAGCGCTTCGGAATGATATGAGATCAGGATTTACGTTTTGTGGAATAACATTTGAGGAATACAGAGGACAAGCAACTGATCCTGAAGGAACCGTGAGAAGATTTATTGAGAAAGATACAGGTCACTGTTTTCCACTTGGTACAGCAAGCACATTTACTACTTACTTTGCGCCAGCGGACTTTAATGAAACGGTAAATACACTAGGACAACCGCTCTATGCAAAACAAGAGCCAAGAAGATTTGATAGAGGGACTGACCTTCATACCCAATCAAACCCTCTACCAATGTGCCATCGCCCAGGTATACTTGTAAAACTTGCTGCATAACAGGTGAGGTAAAGCTAAGTGCAGATTGTTTTTAATACCCCGAACAGGAAGCATTATATCAACTAAAGAATAAAAAGCAACTAAAAAATTATGTTTAGAGATATTAAAAGATTATTTGCAGATTGTTTTGCACATCTAGGGCAGCAAGCGTTGTATGAATCAAAGGATAAGTCATATATGGTGCAAATATTAAAACAACAGCCAGATAAATTATACGAGATTGGTGAAGGACAATTTGTAGGGGAGATATTGATTTTGGAGGTGAGTATATTCGATGTATTGCAGCCAGTAGTAGATACCGTCTTGCAAGTCAACAAAAAAATTACAAAAATTGTTCAAGCTGTATCATAAAATTAAAAAATACTTCCAATTCACATTTTGTGTAACGGTACACAGATTATAGTTAGTGAATATGTTGATAAGTAAATTTCCGCTTTTTTGTACGTATAAAATTAATTTACTTATCAACATATTCACTAACCAGTTACAAAATTTGTGTAAGATACTATTTTACATAATTGGAGCGTTTTTTGATTTTAAAGCACTAAACTTTCAGCCAAACTCCTAGCTCTGTAGTTTTTGATATGATCTGGATCAAAAGCCTTCTTTGACCTTAAAACACCAAAAACAATATGGAGTAACTTACGCATTGCAGCTCCCACAATGGCCATGTTATGCTTGCCTTTCTCTTTTAACCTTTTGCAAAAAGTCATAATAGTAGGATTATGATTCTTAGCTACTATGGCAGGAAAGTACATTGCCTTACATAATGTTCGTGAACCGGATTTACTTAATCTGGGCTTGGCATGTACAGACGTACCTGACGTTATATTTCGTGGTATAGCTCCAGCATATGCTGCCAATTGCCTGGCATCCTTGAAAGCTTTTATGTTAGGAACTTCAGCCAAAATAGCTACTGCTGATTCTTCTCCTATTCCTGGAATGGTCAATAGAAGTTGAAAATTTTCCAACAATTCTTTGTGTTTATTTAATAGTTCACGTAAGGAGTTTTTTATTCTTTCTATTTTTTGTTTTATGTTCATTGCAAGGTCTTCCCAAGCATTTGCAACTTCTTTAGGCAGTCTCTCTTTTTTTTCTAAGTGGTTATTTACTAATGTCAATTCATCTTTTAACGCAGCCGAGCAACGATAAAGATGCTTTAATTTCTTTAACTCAGGAGAAGTGGTGCCCAACGAATAGGTTCCTGTCTTTGGCAATAATCGGCAATTATCTCTGCATCAGTCTGATCATTCTTTTGTCGTATAAGCTTACTTTTTGCATAAAATCTTATACAAGCTGGATTAACAACACTCACAAAATGTCCAGTATTGTGTAGAAATTCAGCTAAGGCTTCACTATAACAACCAGTAGCTTCCATGCAGGCTTTTACTTGTTCTACATTATGCTTTTGTAGAAAGCTCAGTAAACCTTGAAACCCATGATCATTATTCTTGAAACTCCTTTTCCTGGTTTCACGTTTTCCTTTGTTGCTTATGAATGAAAGAGAAACATCAAAGCGATCTTTTGATATGTCTATACCCAAAAAGTTGTTGATCATATATAACTCCATACGTTACTATTAAAATGAAAAGTAAGGCTAACCTTGTGGATACAGAATTATAACCATTTAGGTCTTTCTACGATACCGTTCAGCCTATACTTTTGAGAAGGGAACTCTTGTCTACCACACAGATTTTATATCTAAGGAGATATTCAAAGTTCTTCCCTTCTCCACCTAATGCTTAAGCTTAAAACATCAGATGCTTTTGACAAGATACAAGGAGATATCTTTATTATTGATAAGCGTAAGTACAAAGTATATTCACCACCACTTAGGGACAATTCGGGAATGCTATGGAAAATTCAAGCGTCAGGGGTGTAGATGCGTATTAACATCGAAGTCACCGGTAGTATTATACAAAGTATAGATGCTGAAAGGAAAAAAGTGGAAAAAGCAACGGTGAGGGCACTAAACAAAACAGCACTATGGGTAAGGTCACAAACTGTCAAACAAGTTAGCGAAGAAAAACAAATACCAAAAAAAGCAATGAGAAAAAAGTTAAGTGTGGATAAAGCAAATAGAAAGCGCTTATGGTCAGTAGTAAAGCTCAGTTCGCAGTGGATAGGAGTAGCAAAACTTGGGAGTATAAAACAGACAAAGATAGGAGCAAAAGTAGGAAGCCGTACGTATGAAGGAGCATTTATAGCAACAATGAAAAATGGTCATATAGGAATCTTCAGACGAAGGTATACCACGTCTTTGCCAATAGATGAAATTAAAATAAATACCCATGCTCGGGAAACAATGAAAGAGTTAGTCTCTAATGAAGTAGAGAGAGTATTTGAGAAGTATTTTGACCATGAACTTAATTTTATTTAAGAGCGTATGTTTTGGAGAGATCTACATCAGAAGATTTGTAAAACGCTAAAAGAAGAAATCCCAGCAATACAAACGTGCGAAGTGTATCCAGCAATACGTAGGGAAATAATAGCGCCAGCAGCATTTGTAGAGCTTGCAAGTTTAGAACCAGGGAAAGATCCGGGGACTGAGGAATTAGCGTTGAGGGCAAGATTTGAGGTAAGAGTGGTAGTTGATGGAACAGTTGAGGATTCTCAGGTAGTGGTAAGGTCACTGGCAGCGGAAATTGCAAGGGTAGTGAATAAGAATACTTGGGACGTGGAAAATGTTTCAGCAGGTGAATTTATATCAGCAGGAGGGGATGATTTTAAACCAGAGTTGGATGCATATTTGGTGTGGTTGGTCGAATGGGTTCACGAGCTACATACAGGTCAATCAATGTGGTTAGAAACTGGTATCATACCACATACAATAAGTGTTGGCGAAAATGTTAGAGCATAATTTTGCAATTTCAGAGCTGAATAGGAAGTTAGCGAACATTATTCGTATAGGTCTAGTTAAAGAAGTAGATTATGAAAAAGCAAGAGTGCGGGTAAAAATAGGGGAATTTTTAACGGATTGGCTTCCGTGGGTAACGGCAAGAGCAGGAGAAGATAGAAGTTGGTTTGCGCCGAATATTGATGAGCAAGTAATAGTATTATCGCCATATGGAGAGTTGTCATTAGGGGTAGTATTACCAGCAATATATCAGGAGAAATATCCCCCTCCGGAGAATAAAAAGGAAATAAATAGTGTAAAATTTCAAGATGGGACAAAGTTATCATATGAGCAAGAAAAGCACCATCTTAAGATAGATGTAGTGGATAAAATAACGTTGAAAGTAGGAGAATCAAGTATGAAGATTACCAAGAGAGGCATAAAACTCAAAGCAAAGAGAATCGACCTTAATTAAGTATGGCTAAAGCTGTGGTTTGTATAGGGGATTATTGCAGTGGAATACCAGCACATGTTTGTATGAGTGGAAGCAGCGATGTTTTTGTAAACGGTAGATCTGTGCGTCGAAAAGGAGATATCTTAACTCTAGGGGAGAAACTAACTCAGGGATCAAATAGCGTATTTGTTAATGATATTGGCATAACAAGAACAGGTGACTTGGTATCGTGTGGTTTTCATGTGATGGGTGATAGCAAAAATGTATTTGCAGAATGAGAGGCATGAATGCTAGCACGGGAAAGGAATTGGAAGGATTAAACCATCTAAAGCAATCGATAGTTGACATACTGACCACGCCGATAGGATCACGTGTTATGCGAAGGGATTATGGGTCAAGACTACTTGAATTAGTAGATAAGCCAATTAATAGGGATTTAACTTTGGAAATCTATGCAGCAGTAGCAGAAGCTCTACAAAAGTTGGAGCAAAGATTTAAGTTAGAAAAAGTAAAAATTACAGAAGTGAAAGAAGGAAAGGTCAATATTTCATTAGATGGTATTTATCTACCAAATGGGAAAAATATTCATTTTGATGGGATTATGGTATAGAGATGGAGCAGCCAAATATTATCGAACCACTGAACTTTGAAGAGATTTTTTCCCGGATGAAAGAAGAATTAGTAAGTCGTGATGAAAGTTTTACGGCATTAGTAGAAAGTGACCCAGCAATAAAGATTTTAGAGGTAGCAGCATGGCGAGAACTTTTGCTGAGAGAAAGAATAAACGAAGCGGCAAGGAGCAACTTACTGAAGTTTGCAAGGGGGGAAGAACTTGATAATTTAGCTGAGTTTTATGGAGCAGAGAGGCAAGATGGAGAAGAAGATGAACGATTTAGAAAAAGAATCAAGGCAAAAATAAAAGGCTGGTCAACTGGAGGAAGTAAAGAACATTATCGATATCATGCACTCTCAGCAGATAGAAGAGTAAAGGATGCGCTGGTTGAATCAAAAGTGCCAGGGAGTGTAGAGATCTCGATTTTATCCACGGAGTTATCCACAAATGGCATAGCATCTGAAGAACTACTTGATATTGTAAGAAAGCGAGTCACCAGGGATGATATAAGGGTATTGACAGATACGATAACAGTAGTTGGTTGCAATATTATTGAAATAGATATCCACAGCAAAATTAGCATTAAAAGACCGGATATTATTGAAACGGTGAAGAAGAAATTTATCGAAAAATTTGAAGAAACGAAAAGATTGGGATGGAAGGTGACAAAATCATGGATCATAGCAAATCTATTTGTAGAAGGGGTAGAAAACGTGGAATTAATAGAGCCAAGAGAGGATGTTGTGGTTCTGGGAAATGAATCTGCAAATTTGAAAAATTTAAAGGTTGAGTTGAATTAATGTTATTGCCACCAAATGCAACAAAACAGGAAAAAGCGCTAGTAGATGCGATAGATTATAAGGTTGATCCAAGCTGTATTAGAGGATTTAAATTTAGATTGGAAGAAGAAACATTGCCGTGGATAATAGAAGAATATGGTTTAGAAGAAATACTACGCTGGGTAAAAGATAGAAGAAAAGCAGTAGTAGAAGGAGTAAAATTTCAAAGACTACGAGGAACACCTAAATCACTTAAAATAGCACTCAAGTGGGCAAATATAGAAGACATTACAATCATCGAAGAACCACCCGGTAAACACTTTTTTGAGTTGCAAGTAGGGATAAAAGAGGTACCAAATGACTTCTTCGTAGATGCAGTAGTAGAGCTGGCAAAACTATCACTGCCTGTAAGATCGAGGTTGATGAGGATTTTTAACGATTATTATAATGTGCAGAGATTTATATTGGATGAGAGTTTATTTGGAGATCTTCTTTCTGATTATTCAGGGGTAAAAATAGAAAAAGATGGACCAGTGTTATCATTTGGAAGAGTAAATTTTTTCAGGTCTAGTGGTCCAGTTATTAGGATTATAGAAAACTATCTACGCGATCATTATGAACGAGCTTTAAGCAATGATATATATCGCCTAGATGTAGCAATCCTTGGAAAAACAGAGCCTCACACAAAGAATTATAACGGTATTTATGAAAGAAATCATTTGTGGTACAACTTAAAAGCACTATATCCATTACCACAGAGTTTATTACCATCGATTAAATTTGCAAAAGCGCAGATAGTATTATCAGACAGTTGGGATTTAGGAGACATAAATACGTGCTTTCCAGTTAGTAGCGTAGAAGAAAGAGGAAATAAATTTGTATTGGGAAGCGATAAACTTTCAGGGCAATATTGGAATTTAAAACACAAGCCAATTTTAGAAAGATTTAGCGTTACTCACAACTATAAAGTAGAAAATTATACAGATCAGAAGGTCAGAAAATATGTTTTAGCAGAACACAACGTTTACTATAAAAACGATTTAGATTCAGAGCAAAAAGACTCAATACACGAATTAGAAAAGCACATTTTAGTATTTTACCCGGGAGTACTGAAGTGGCACGAACATCGACATTTGCACAGAAGTTGGAAAGATAGTCGAATAATATCTCTAATAAGTTAAGCACTTATATTTAGATCCTCATATATTATATTAATAATAGGTAAAAGTGTATGAAATAAAAAGAAAAGGACTTGCTTTCTCATGCTAAAAAGGACATGACTTGAATAGCAGCAGGTAAATATAAGAAATTTGTCTGGCGCTAGAAAAGCTAATTTTGTGAGGTATGAAATGAGTTTTAGCAAGAGTAAGTTTTTTAAAGAAGTATCAAGTAACGGGTTTAAAAACATTAATAAAAGAAATGAAGAAGGAGAGACGATCTTGCATCAAGCAGTAGAAATCTCCGATTACACAACAGTGAGGTTATTAATAAAAAAAGGGGCAGAGGTAAATGCAAGAGATAAAAATGGTTATACACCACTACACTGTGCAGTATTTGCAAAAAGCTTAGAAAATGTAAAAGTGCTGCTAAGGGAAGGAGCAGAAGTAAATTCCACTCAATATGTCAGTGGATGTACGCCATTGCACTCTGCATGCAAAATAGGAGGAGCAGGAGTTGAAATAATAAAAGAGCTAGTAAAAGCGGGAGCTGAAGTTAATCAACTGAATAAATATGGTGCAACACCAATGTATTACATCTGGGAAAGTGAAAAGTATTCTCTGTGTGATAGCAAAGAAAGTGAAAAGGCAAGCAAATTTTTGAGAGAAAAAGGAGGAGTAATAAAAAATAGAGAACTGACATGCTATGGAATAGAGAGGCTAGTGGGAGAAATAGCAGACATGTTGAATGGGAGTTATTTGCCGGAGTTAAAAATAATAGAGATAGAAGAAATAAGGAAGAGAGACAAATCACTGATAAAGGAAGAATGTAAAAATTTAGCAAGCAAAATAATGAGCCAAGTGAACGAAATGATAGATGAGGTAGCGAAAAGGAAGGTTTAAAAGAGGGATTTAAATTTAAAGAAAAGGTGAGGTGGATTATGTTAAAGCTTGGCAAATTTAATAAGTCAGCAAAAGAATTATTAGAGAACTCATATGAAAATATTTATGAAAGAGACAAGAAGGAAAGAACAGCTCTGCATTATGCAGTAGACGCAAAAACAGTGAAGTTATTAGTTGAAAAAGGAGTGAATGTGAATGCAGCAGATGTGAAAGGATACACAGCACTGCACCTAGCGGTAACGGAGAAACGTCTAGAAATCGTGAGGGAATTGATAAAATCAGGAGCAGACGTAAATGCTGAGGAATATGGAAATAAATGCATACCTCTACACCTTGCGTGCATGGTAGGTGAAAAAGAAATAGTGGAGGAGCTGGTAAAAGCTGGAGGAGAAATAGAGCAAGCGGATAAATTTGGAATGATAGCGATGGATTATGCGAAAAATAGCAAAGAAATAGCCGAGGTATTAAAGAAAGAAACAGAGAAAATGGAAAGTTTGTTAAAAAAATAAGAGTCGTATCAGAAAGCGCAACAGCAGTTGGTAAAGGAAGCAAATTTGAAGGCTGTAGCTGATAAAAGTTGGTCTTTTTCATAAGAGTAAATGGATTGATGGAAAAAAGGAGTGGTAAGGCTCCTTGCACTACAAAAACATTTGCAGGAGAAACTATGAGAAAAAGAACATTAACTTGCCGATACGAGCCAGATGAATTAGCGGAACAACATCTAGCAGACGCCTATGAGCTGTTACTAAGGTATGCGGTAAAAAGAAACAATGAAAAGGAGATAAAGAAAAATGATAACAGTGGCCTTATATGCAAGAGTTTCATCGAAGAGTCAAGCGCAGAACAATACAATAGAGAGTCAAATTGCCGAGCTCAAGCATAGAATTGCTGCAGATAAGCATGAGTTATTGAATGAGTATGAATTTAAGGATGATGGGCTTAGTGGGTGGAGTTTAGAACGTGAAGGTTTAGATGCATTACGTGATAAAGTAGGAGAAGATCAAATTGATAAAATTTATATTCATTCACCTGACCGACTATCAAGAAAATCTGCACATCAAATGATACTACTTGATGAATTTGAAAAAGCAGGAGTAGAAGTAATATTCTTAAATCATAAGACTGAAAATAATCCAGAGTCTAAATTGTTATTGGGAATGCAAGGATTAGTGGCAGAATATGAGTGTACAAAGATTATGGAACGTAGTCGTAGGGGAAAACTCCATAGAGCAAAAAAAGGCTGTGTAAGTGTAATTGGCATTGCACCTTTTGGTTATAATCGTATAAAGCATGTAGATAGAGAAAAGACAAAGTTTGAAATAAATGAAGAGGAAGCAAAAATAGTAAAGCAGATATTCATGTGGGTAGGGCAAGAGAGAATAAGTATAAGGGAAGTGATACGTAGACTAAGAGATAAGTCAATTAGAACAAGAACTGGAAAGAAGGTGTGGTGTCCAATAATAATTTGGAAGGTGTTAAGAAATCCAGCATATAAAGGACAAGCAGCGTTTGGTAAATTAAAGAGGGTTGAAAAAAGAGAAAGAAATAAACAAAAGGTTTCTATCTCTCGCACAGATGAGGACAGCTGGATTTATATACCAGTACCAAAAATAGTTGATGAAGGGTTATTTAATAAAGTACAAAAGCAACTGGATGAAAATAGAAAAAGAGCAAGGATGCAGAGAGAGGGAGGAAAAAAGAAATACCTATTACAAGGTCTAGTTGTGTGTCAAAACTGTGGATATGCGTATAGTGGTGCACAATGTGGAGTTGAGGGAAAAAAGTTTAGCTATTATCGCTGTAGTAGTACTATACGTATTACTGATGGTAGGGAGAAGTGTACTAATAAATTGGTCCGTACAGATATGTTAGAAACAGCTATATGGGAAAAGGTGAAAAATTTACTAAAAAACCCAGAGATAATAAAAAATGAGTATCACCGTAGAACTGCAGAAAATAAAAATGATGAATCATCAGATAAGAAGTTTGCAAGAAGGGAAAATCAAATAAAACAAGGCATCGAAAAGTTAATGGAAGACTATTATAGTCAAGAAAATGTAGGAGATAAAGGATATATAAGTGAGGAAGAATTTAAACAGACGATGAAAAGAATGAGGGAACGCTTAAGAGGGATAGAAGAAGAGAAGAAAAAGGTAGTTGATCAAAAAGCAATAGAGAAGGGAATGAACCTTATCATCAACAGTATAAAGAGTCTTTATTCCAGTGTAAAATCTAATTTGGAACAGCTAGATTGGCAAACTAAGCGTGGCATCATTAAAGCATTAGTAGAACGAATTCAGATTGGTTATGACCAGGTAGAAGTGGCGTTTAGAATCGAAGAACCAGCACAGGATGGAGAGATTTTTAATTTGCAACATTGTACTGGACGTCATGACAGTGAAGCTATTGTATTTGCTTTCGCCAATCTGCAGATTAAAAGGTAAGGATTACTTAATGTATCGGCGTCTTATGTTTAATTTTTTGCAGTATATAGATACTGTATGTCTTTACAAAACTTCATCTACATCTAGATTTTTATCTAAATAAGCTGAACGCGCTTACAAAGCGTTACAAGACATCAAAAAATGCCAATACTCGACAAAGATAGTAAAAAACTAGCTAACTCGGGGATTCTTTGTCTTTTTTTCTGCTTGGTAAATTTCTTAAACATTTGCAGCGTAGGTTAGTTGCAATTAAAAGCAGCTGAATTTCGCTTGTCAAGCGTTTAAAACATAAAAAACGCCAATATTTTAAAGCGGATAATAACCACGGGGCTTCTTTTGCCTTTTTTTTCGTTTGGTAAATTTCTTAATGTTTATAGCTAAAAGAGCCCAAGAGAGGTGTCATTCCAGTGCCCCTGTGATGTCATTCCAGTGCTTGACACTGGAATCCAGTTTTCCATATAATCTCATCGAAAACGTTGTAACCACTTTCTATGCTAGTTTGCTTGTTTACAAGCAAACTTTCCTGGATCCCAGTGTCTGGGCAATGGGATGACACCATTCTTTTTCCTGGATTCCAAACTAGGATGACAGCTAGCCTGATAACCGTCATCCCGCTGCTTGTTAGCGGGATCTATGTTAAGGTATGACGGTTAAGTAAGGGATCTATGTTAAGAGATACCGCGGCGGTATGACGGTTCGTGGCGGTATGACGGTTCGCGGTGGTATAGCTATAGAAAACTTGTATAGATTTTTTCTACTTCTGTGATATCATAAGCCTGTAATGATAAAATAAGTAAATATGGATAAGTCAGCGTATGAGATCATAGAACATGAGTATGACGTGGTAGTAGTAGGTGCAGGTGGAGCAGGGCTCAGAGCAACGCTTGGGATGGCTGCAACTAATTTTTCAGTTGCCTGCATTTCTAAAATTTTCCCTACACGAAGTCATACAGTTGCAGCACAAGGCGGAATTAGTGCAGCTTTAGGTAATATCGGTGAAGACGATTGGCGCTGGCATGCATATGACACAATAAAAGGTTCAGACTGGCTTGGTGATCAAGATGCAATAGAATATATGTGTAAAAACGCTGCTAAAGCTGTTATTGAACTTGAAAATTTTGGCGTACCTTTTTCTCGTACAGAAGATGGCAAAATATACCAGCGTTCCTTTGGTGGAATGACAACTCACTTTGGTAAAGGAAAATCAGCGCAGCGCACTTGTGCGGCAGCAGATAAGACTGGGCACGCAATCCTTCACACTCTATATCAGCAGTGTCTTAAATTCAACGCTGAATTTTTTGTTGAATACTTTGTGATTGATTTAATTATGGATAGCGAAACATGCTGCGGAGTTCTTGCTTGGTCGCTATGCGACGGCACATTACATAGATTTCGTGCGCATAGAGTGGTGTTAGCAACAGGTGGATATGGACGTGTTTATTTCTCTGCAACAAGTGCGCATACCTGCACAGGTGATGGTAATGGCATGGTAGTAAGGGCTGGATTACCACTTGAAGATATGGAATTTGTACAATTTCATCCAACAGGAATATATGGCTCAGGGTGCCTGATGACAGAAGGATGCCGTGGTGAAGGGGGGTACCTCGTTAATTCTCAGGGCGAAAAGTTTATGGAACGTTACGCACCAAAAGCAAAAGATTTAGCTTCTCGTGATGTGGTAAGTCGCGCAATAACAATTGAAATTAGAGAGGGAAGGGGAGTTGGACCGAAAAAAGATTACATGTATTTAACTATAGCACATCTTGATCCGGAAGTAATAAAACTCAGATTGCCGGGCATTAGCGAAACCGCAAGAACTTTTGCTGGAGTTGATGTCACTAAAGATCCAATACCGGTCATTCCGACTGTTCACTATAACATGGGTGGCATTCCAACTAATTATTATGGAGAAGTGATCACGCTGAAGCAAGGTAAGGAAGAAGTGGTAGATGGACTATTTGCAATTGGAGAAGCTGCGTGTGTCTCTGTGCACGGTGCAAATCGACTTGGTTCTAACTCGCTTCTTGATCTTGTGGTTTTTGGCAGAGCTGCAGCGCTCAGAGCAAGAGAGAAACTAAAATCCGGTACACCACATAAAAAATTGCATTCAGACTGCACAGACTGGATAGTAGATAGATTTAATAAAATGCGATTTGCCTCCGGTGGGCTAAAAGTAGCAAAAATACGCAGCGAAATGCAGAACACTATGCAAAAGTACGCATCAGTGTTCCGTGTTGCTGAAGTTTTAGAAGAAGGCAAAAAAGCTATAAAAAAGGTAGCAAAAATGATGCCTGATATTTCACTTGAGGATCGCAGTATGATGTGGAATAGTGATTTAGTTGAAGCACTGGAGCTTGCTAACATGATCCCACAAGCGGTTATTACCATGGAATGCGCAGCTAATCGCGAGGAAAGCAGAGGTGCCCATGCTCGTGAAGACTTTCCTGAACGTGATGACAAAAACTGGATGAAGCACACTATAGCGTGGCTTGAAGAAAAGAAAGGGCAAATTAACGTAAAAATTGATTATAAAAAAGTGGCTGAAAAAACTCTGAGCGGTGAGATTGATTTCATAGCGCCAGAGAAGAGGGTTTACTAGTTACACTATCCCTACACAATTTTTCAACGAGTTTATTGATATGGCACTCATTTTAGTGTCTGGAGGACTCTCAGTATGCTCTGATTGATTTGATGATTTTTGCACCTCTTGCTCTTCTAAATCGTTGGACTTATTTTCTATATCTTTAACAGAGTTATTGCATTGTGTATCATTTTTTGGTGCGTTATCTTGAAGTGTAAGTTGCTTTTCTTCAGTAAACTTTCCTTTAATTTTTCCAAATCCTTCATAAATATTTTCTAAATTCAAGTAAATAAGATAACAAACTCCAATAACTGCTATAATAGATGAGGCAGTTGCAATTGTAATAATTCCTTGAGAAGCACTGAATATTGCTGTACAGGCTAAAGCAGCAAATACAAGCGTTGTCACTGCTTTACAAGCAACATTATTGATGTACTTCACAATATCGCGTGCTTTTAACTTCCTGCCAAAGTTGCACTTCAGTTCAGTTCTCATATCATCTGGAATAAGCGCTCTACCCATTGATTTCTCTATTCCTTTTATAGTTTTATAATACTCTTTGCTCCATAATCTTTCGGGTAGTATTAACTGCTTTGGGTCAACACCATTTTGCAATAATTTTACACAGAACTTGATCGTGTTATCACGGCTCTTAGGATTGACCAAATTATGTTTATCTTTTGTCGTCTTAGTAATTAGCGCTACTTGTAGTGGTGTGCGTTCTTTTTCGTTAGCGGCGTTTGCAGCTTTACTAAATTTCTCTTTTTCCACCGAATTTAAAATCAACTCTAAACATGTAACTTTTTGTTCTCCTTTGAATGAAGCAATATAGTGCAGAGCATTTTTTCCATCTTTATCTTGCACAGTAATATCTGCACCATTTTGTAGAAATAACTCTAAGGTTTTATACCTGCCAGTATCCTTAAATTCTTTTTTTACTACATTTTTTACTACATTTTTTATTTTATTTTTCAATGAAGGCTCTTTACTCTTTTCTTGTATGCGCTGGAGTACCTGATGGAGCGGTGTTTGCCCTTCCTTGTTAGTAGTATTTACAGCATCATCTTTATTTGAAATCAACTCTAAACATGTAACTTTTTGTTCTCCTTTGAATGAAGCAATATAGTGCAGAGCATTTTTTCCATCTTTATCTTGCACAGTAATATCTGCACCATTTTGTAGAAATAACTCTAAGGTTTTATACCTGCCAGTATCCTTAAATTCTTTTTTTACTACATTTTTTACTACATTTTTTATTTTATTTTTCAATGAAGGCTCTTTACTCTTTTCTTGTATGCGCTGGAGTATCTGATGGAGCGGTGTTTGCCCTTCTTTTTTATCATTTACAGCTTTTATAAATTGTTCTTTTTGGCCTGTTTCTAGCAATATATTGAGAAGTTTAAGTTTTTGTTTTGTTTCAGGTTTAACAATCAAGTGTAAAGCATTGTTACCATCTGTGTCTTTAAGGCTAATATCCGCACCTTTTTCCAATAGTTCTTTAAAAAGTTTTTTATCACTATTTTTAATTACTGGATGTAATAGATAATTATCATTACTATCTGGAGTATTTATGGTATGTGGTATAATTTCTTTAATTTTTGCTTCTGTATTGATTCTTATTTCTGGCTTTAATTTAGATTTCTTTCCTTGCTCTGCTAATTTTTCTAAGAAATTACGGTAGTATGTCTTTTGCTCCTCTTTTAAGTTTTGTAATTCTTCTGTAGATAATTCTAAATTATCAGAGCTGGCTCCATGCTCTAACAATTTTGTAAGAAACTTAAGTGTGTTATCGTTACTTCGAATTGTATTAGACTCATGTTTTTCTTTTGTTACCTTGTTAATTAGTGCTACCTGAAAAGGGGTCTGATTTTCACTATTAATGAGTTGTGCTAGATCTTCCTTGGTGACCGTTTTTATTAGGGTACCCAGAAACTTGCATTTCTGTTTCTTTTCCAACGACGCAATGAGGTGTAAAATATTTTTCCCTTCTTCAGCTTTTATGCTGCTAATATCCGTACAATCTTTTAGATATTTTTTTAATTTCCTGTTATTTCCATTTTTGATCGCTTTTAGTAATTGAACATTATTATGCGTTGTTCCGTTGCTTTTCTCTACTTCTTGATCTTCATTTGCTGTATTAGGGTTACTGATTGAATGTTTCTCATAATCATCACCAGCATCGCTACTGTAGTCACTTTCAATTCCACTGTCCCTACGATCATTTTGGTTACAATATTTGCTATTATAAGTAATTTCTGAAATTGCTTGCTTTACTCGCTCTTTTGTTTCATTTGATATTTTTTTCGATCGTTCTATTGCTTTATCTAGCACTGGAAGGAAGCATTGGACATAATACCTATAATATTTTTCTTGTTCTCTAAGTGATTCTTCTAATTTAGTTAATACTTCAGGACTAGCATCTTTCTCAAATAACCTTTTACACTTCTTGAGGGTTCCATCTTGACCTCTTGGTTTTTCACGCTTGTGTTCTTCTTTTTTTACCTTTCTCTTTATAATGCCATACAATTGCTCGTCTTTTCTATCCTGCTCTTGCTTTTTATTTTTATCTATGCATTCACCTAATTTATCTGCATTAGTAGTTAGTGCAGTTATATCTATACCCATACTAAAACCTCAATATTAAAAGCTATTTAAGTTGTCAGCACTAAACTAACAACCAAGAAGTTTGACTTTTAAATTGAGCTAAACGTTGTATATGTATAGGTGGAAAGGCAGAAAACTAGTTTCTATTAGAAAATCTGTTATCATAGTCAAATCCTCACTTGAACAGTTGCTACTATTTTAACCATTTAATCTTAAAAAATAATAAATATAGCTAAACTGCGAAACGTGCTACTGGCTAAAATAGGATAAGAAACTATAGCTGCAAATATCCAAATTGATGTTTTTATCAGTCTTCCAGACTTGGTTTTTCTTTTAGTTTTTTAAGTCTTTCTTTATTTAGTATGGAGCTTATCTCTTCTACACTTTTATCAATATCATCATTGATTATTACATAATCATATTTATCACGTTTGCTTATCTCTTTTTGAGCTTCGGCTAATCTGCGCTCTATTTCGCTTGCATCATCACTATTACGCTTTTGCAAACGCAACCTAAGCTCTTCCATTGAAGGGGGAAGTATAAAAACACTTACAACTTTTTTTCTCATGAGCTTGAATAAGTGAAATGCTCCTTGCCAGTCTATGCTGAGTAAAACGCTTATTCCATTGCTTAAGTTTTGCTCTATAAAATTTCTTGGTATACCATAAAAATTCTCAAAAACTTTGGCGTATTCAAGCATTTGGCCAGCTTTGCATAACTCGTGAAATTTTTCTTCGGTAACGAAAAAATAGTCTTTTCCATTTATTTCGCCGGGGCGAGGCTTGCGTGTAGTCATAGAAACAGACCTAACTAAATTAGTTGATTGCTCAAGTAATTTTGCTGATATAGTAGTTTTTCCAGCTCCAGAAGGGGAGGATAGAACCAATAATACGCCCTCACTTTTTACGGTCATTTTTCTTTGCATTTTTTAACATGGTGCTTTTTGGATCAGAGTTTAAAAAGCTAGAACCTTCTAAATTAGAATTTGATAAGTTGGTGCCAATGAGAGAAGAGTTATCAAAGACAGTATAGCGCAAATCGGTCTTTTCAAAATTTGCCTTATTCAAATTAACGTTTACAAACTTTGCTCTACTCAATGTTGAATTAGAAAAATCGGCATTTTCTAAATTCATATCCTTAAATTCAAAGTAAGAATAATTTACATTAAATTTTTCACCCTGTGATATTTTCTCTTGCAAATCTTCAATTGAAGTTATAGCATTTTCTAAGCCTGCAAGTTTTTTCTGCCCTTGATTGTCAATCAAAATTGAATTATCAAACTTGCAACCTGTTAAATGAGAATTAGCAACTGAACTTTTATATATGCTTGAAGAGAGAAAAGACATATCACTAATTGTTGAATTACTCAAATTGCTAAGAAAAAAACTAGTTTTCCTAAAGGCATTAGCGTGAAGCAAAGAAGATCTGAAATCGCTTTCAATAAAATTTGAATTAGTTACTTTTAAATTAGACCAGCTCGAATTATCAGCTAATAAATTAAAGAATGTTGAATTTTCTATTTCACTGGAATCAATATTATGGCGAGAAAGCGTACTGTTATAAACTTGAGAGTCTTGGATTTTTATCTTATACATTGAAGTTGTAGAAAGGTCTGAATCTTCTATCTTTGCAGAGGTAAATAGTGAATGGTCAAAAAATGAGCCATTCATGTTAGAATTCGCAACTTTAGTATTATGAAACTTTCCATGACGAATGTCAGCATTAGAGACATTAACTTGATGCAGTTCACTAAAACTAAAATCAATATTGGATAAATCAGCATCCTGAAGATTTGTTTCAGAAACATATGCATGTTTTATCTTGGAACCATTTAGTATAGATTGAACAAAACTTGAATTATCGTCATTCACATAGGAAATTTGTGTGTTGCTTAAATTAGTTTCGTCGAAGTTACTGTTAATTATGATAGAAGAATTAAGGCAAGCATCGGAAAGATTGCTACCTGTAAAGTCTGATTCTTTTAACTCTGCACCATATATGTTAGCATTTTTTAATGAAGAAAATTGTATCTTTAATTTATATGCATCCACTCCAAAGAAACTTGCATTATCAAGGTTGTTTTTCTGCATAACGGTATCGTTTATTTCACTATCACTAAAATTTACGTGGCTAACATTCGAGTTTGATAAGTTGGAGAAATTCATTTTCACATTCGAGAAATTAGTATGCAAACCAATTACGTTGTGCATACTTACTTTTTTGAGATCGGAACTGATAAAATCAGCATAACTAACATTAGACTGATCAAATACGATATCTGTTAAGTTTGCAGAAACAAATTTTGTAAAACTCAAATTTGTACCTTTTATTTTAATGCCATGTAAATTAGCATTGGAAAAATTAGCACCACGTAAATCAACATCAATGAAAGACACATCGGATAAATCGGTGTTAGAAAAATCGGCACCAATCAGACTTACTCCATCAAAAACAGATTTACTTAGGTACAGTTGGTTAAAATTAGCTCCATTTAAGTTAGAACCAAAACCTTTCTTAAAATCTTCTGGCACGCCCTCTTTGTGGCACTGCACCAAAAATTCAGCAAAGTCTTTTTTACTGTAAGATACGTATTTTACATCATGCAGAGCGTTTAAAAAATCACTAATCTGATTTTTTTCATCATTTGTTTCGTTTCCATAACATAAATGACCAACTAAAATTAATATCAAAAATCTAATCATCTTGCTTATCACACTGCGACTCATTGTTTTCTTTCGTTTTCACAGCCCAATCGTACATTGCTGAGCTTTCTTTATTGTCTATTTTTCTATCCTCCAAAAGATGTGGCATCATTTCGGCAATCGCATTTATTATATTGATCTGCTTTTTTTCGATTGCTATATCAATTGGGGATTGAAAATTATTGTTAACTACTCTAAGATCAGCACCTTGTAATAAGAGAAAGCGCACTATGTCTACCTCACCTTGTTTAACTGAATAAATGAGAGGAGTATCACCCAATTTATTTCTAAACCTTAGTATCTCTTGAATTGTTAATCCAATTTTTTCTAGCTTACTTATTACTCCTCTTAAGCAAGTTAAGTTGTTCTTCTTAATGCAGTAAAAAAATTGCTTACTGTAATCATCAATAAACACAGTTGTAGGAAGATGCTCATTAAGGCTATCATATTGTCGTTTATATATTGACTTGCTTTGTATGTCTTTATGACCCCATTCTTTTATTGGTTCTCTGTTTAGCTTTGTCCATTTTTGTAAATTTTTCTTTTCACTTTCATCTTTTTTAGTTATAGGTTTTACTCTATTGCGGTCCTTGGAATTACTGTTTGTTTCTTTCACTTTTTTTTCTTCAGACTGATTCTCTACTTTTTCTTTTTTTCCCTCTAATAATTGACTCGCATCACTTTTTGAAAGTTCATTATCTTTTATATCAATCTTCTGATCAGCTTGTAGATTTTTTTGCGGGTCAGTTGTATTCTCATTTAAATCAGCACTTAAAGGCAAAGGCTCTGGTTTCAAATCTTTATTCACTTCTTTATTGGCCATATTTGGTAAATTTTGAGCAAATTTGTCTGTGCTTCCTTCTAGCTGGTCATTTGGCAAATCTTTATCAATCTTTTCACCCTCACTTATAGTTTTTTCAACCACGGAAGCTTTGTTCTCGTTGTGTTGCAGCTTCTCTTTATCGGTAGTGCCGTCTAATCTTTTGCTCTCAGCCTCTTGTGTTTGTTTAGCATCGACGTTGCTTTTCAACTCATCTTTTTGATTTGTACTGCTCAGTAAATCTTGCTTTCTTGCACCTACATTTTCGTTTTTATGAACTGACCCAATTTTCTTTTCTTCACGCTGCTCTATGGCAAACAGGCTCAGTGATCCAAATACAACAACTAATAGTATGAAATATAAAATATTTTTCATAAATGTTCAAAACATAAGCTTAATTAAAATGATACTATAATCAAATGATTAATCTACAGTAAAAAATGCCTTAGGATTTAATTTATAAAAAAATAATAGATTTTTTGTATCTGTTCAGGGGCATCGCAAATATTGAAGCAAAGTGGTCAGTGCTTACTGTACGAACATTGTGATTTGAGAGCAATCTCCGCTAGGGAGGATGTCATCCCAGTGCTCCTTTCTCGTCATCCCAGTGCCCAGACACTGAGATCCAGAAAAAAGAATGGTGTCATGCAAGTAGCCTCCTTCTCCTGTCATCCCAGTGCCCAGACTACTTGGATCCAGAAAAGTTTGCTTGTAAGCAAGCAAACTAGCATAGAAAGTGGTTACAACATTTTCGATGAGATTATATGGAAAACTGGATCCCAGTGTCTGGGCACTGGGATGACAAAGGAGGACGTTATTCCAGTGCCAAGCACTGACCATTTGCTGTGCAATTTACCTTCAAAAATGAATGTTCGTACAGCTATGGAATGAATCGCGGTATGACATAGGACTGCTGTCATTCCAGTCTGGAATTTAGTCTTTACTGGGGAGAAGAAACTATCCTTCTACAGTGTATCCGTTTAGGGGAGGTATCTGTTCAGATGCATGGCTAATGTACAAATATTGAAACAAAAATTCCAGTGCTCCCTTTCTTGTCATCCCAGTGCCCAGACACTGGGATCCAGAAAACTTAACTTTAAATAAGTGGCTGCATAATAAACTACACATTAAACCTAAAGTGCATTATATCACCATCTTGCACGATGTAATCTCTGCCTTCAAAGCGAATTTTTCCTGCGTCTTTGCAAGCTGATTCACTTCCATACTTTATGTAGTCTGCAAAGCTTATTGTCTCTGCTTTTATAAAGCCTTTCTCAAAATCAGTGTGGATTACACCTGCTGCTTTATCGGCTGTTGACCCTATTTTTACTGGCCATGCCCGTGCTTCTTTGGGGCCCACAGTAAAGAAAGTTATCATACTCAGCACTTCATACATAATACGCGCTACTCCATCAAGGCCTGATTCTTGTAAGCCAAATTCTGATAAAAAACTCTGTTTTTCCTCTTCACTATCAAGATTTGCAATATCTGCTTCGAGTTTTGCTGAAATGCAATAAAATTTGCTTTTATTTTCCTCTGCCATTCTCTCTACCTTTTTAGATAATTCATTGCCAGTTATAACATTTGTATCTTCAACATTGCAAACGTACATAACAGGCTTTGTTGTCAGCAATTGAAGCAACTTCATCTCATCTTCATTGATATTCTCCAAACTTCTTGCAGGTTTACCTAATTTTAAAGTAGCTAATACCTCTTGCATTAATTCAAGTTGTCTCTTTAGCTCTTTATCACCTTGCTTTGCTTTCTTTTCCAATTGAGGAAGCCTTTTTTCTATGCTATCAATATCAGCTAGGATTAATTCCATTTCTACCACTTCAGCATCTGATATTGGATCTATTTTACTGTGTACATGGCTGATATCGTCATCCGTAAAGCACCTGAGCAGATGAACGATAGCATCAACTTCTCTGATATGGCTTAAAAATTTATTGCCGAGCCCTTCACCTTTGCTCGCACCCTTTACCAGACCTGCAATATCTACAACTTCTAATTGATTATAAATTATCTTCTCTGAGCCTGCAATTGCTGCGATTTGTTTCAAACGCTGATCTTTTATCGAAATCTTGCCTATATTTGGCTCAATTGTACAGAAAGGATAATTTGCAGCTTCGGCTGCACTTGACTCTGTAAGCGCATTAAATAAGGTTGATTTTCCTATGTTTGGTAACCCAACTATACCGCAGTTAAAGCTCATATTTGCTATTTAAAGTTATAACTATTGCATAATTTAAAAATTTCTGCTATACTTAATTAGTTGCTTATTAATAATTTTGTTGGTATAGTAACATATAGCTTAAATTAAGGTAAAAACTATGGCTGAACCTAGGAAACGGAAGCTACCAAGTGATTTTCATGATGTTGAGGTTGGAATAAAAAGGCCCAAGATCTCAGGGCAAATGAATGTACCTAGGAAACGGAAACTATCAAATGATTTTTACGATACTGGAAGTCCGAAAAGGTTCAAGAGCTCTGGACAAGAAATAACTCTTTTAAATAGTAATCCTTACCCTGACAATTTCCATGTAGGACAAGCAATTGGTAATGGAAGCTGCTTTTTTGACTCATTCAGACAAGGTCTAGAACAGCAGAAGGGGATAGAAGTTACTGTTGAGCAGTTACGAGAAGACTGTAAAGAATTTGCACAAAAGAATCCACCAAAGTGGTTTACAAATGCAATTGTCAATAGTCATGATAACAATGGCCAGCACCGTAGTGAAACTGTAGATGATTATACAGCAAACATTATGCGTAACGATAGGTGGGGTGATCCTGACGTTGAAGGCAGAATACTTTGTCAGAAGTATGATGTAAAATTGCATGTTATAGAGAACCAGACTGTTGATAACCAAGATTTGTTTTTGCATGAATTAATAGACAATTCAGGTTCAAAAAGTGCAGGTGAATACAATAAAGTTAATTATGACGACAGTAGTGTTTTGCATGTAATAAACAAAGGACATGCTCATTTTGAACCATTGCTTGATAGAAATAAAAGTTTAGCAAAACAAGAACAAGAAGATTTCCTATTAGCAAAAAAGCTTCAGTTAGATGAGATCTTAGAGTATTGTAACCTTTCAAAGGATATCTCTGAGAGAGCAGAGGTTGAGAAGAGATTTGATGAGTTATTGGCAGAAAATGCTGATGGAAAAATTGGTGATGTTGTAGGGCAGTGCGTTAGTGATATAAAGCAGCGCATAGAGCGCTCTGAAAAGCAAAACCCTTCAAGCTTACCAAGATGTAGTATGGAGGAATCAAGAACAGAAAAAATATTTCATCAACAACAAATATCACAATTGGAAGTGTAAAATAAATCTTCATAGCCCTGTATATTTTTATATAGGGGTTTGTGCAAGCATTTCATATAATATGAACTTGCAGTATGTACTAACCTAAATGCAAGTTGACCAGGAGACTAGTTTAATTATTGATGCCATAGAGGAATTTGGTGGTGAGGCTAGGCTTGTCGGCGGATGTGTGAGAGACTCAATTTTGCAACGTGATGTCCACGACATCGATTTAGCTACTAATTTGCTTCCTGATCAGGTGATGAAAGCGCTAAAACTCCGTAATATAAAAACTATTCCAACTGGCTTAAACCATGGAACTATTACTGCAATCTTAAATCAGAGGTCTTTTGAAATTACGACACTAAGGCATGATGTGAAATGTGATGGTAGGCATGCAAAAGTAGAATTTACCAATAATTGGCAAGCTGATGCTTCAAGGCGTGACTTTACATTTAACGCTCTATATGCAGATAAGCATGGCCATATATATGACTACTTTGGTGGCATTGAGGATTTAAAGGCGCGAAGGTTAAACTTTATAGGCAACGCTGAAGATAGAATTAAAGAAGACTATCTACGTATTTTAAGAGCATTTCGTTTTCATGCAAAAATATGTGCCGGAGATTTGAGTGATGAAATACTAAGCGTATGCAAAAAGCATTCGCATATGATCCAAAACCTCTCTGGAGAGAGAATAAGAGATGAAATACTTAAATTGCTGGAGTGCAATGATCCTTTTCCAACACTTAAGAGCATGCAAGAATCTGATGTTTTGCAAAAGATTATCCCAAAAGAAGTAAAATGCGAAATTCTGTCTTCGTCACTTCTTTTCGGCACTGATGTGCTAGTAAAATTAGCGTTACTCCTTAGGACTACTAAAAAAAATGACAGGCTAAGTCTTGGAGAATACATAATCATGTTTCTACGTCTTTCGAACAAGCAAAAGAAAAAGCTGCTATTTTTACTATCCAACGATATCAAAACAGAACTTTCAGAAAAAGAGCAAAAAAAATACATATCTTTATTTGGTAGAGAATTATATTGTGATTTAGTAAGAATTTGTGGTGTTGAGTCTGGAGAAAATGTTGATGAATATATTTCATTTGCTAATACATTCAATATTCCAAAATTTCCTTTATCTGGTGATGACTTGATAGGTATAGGTCACCAGCCAGGAAAAAGTTTAGGTAGAAACTTGGAATTGCTAAAACAACATTGGGAAGATAGCTCCTACACTTTAACAAAAGAGGAGCTGGTGCTTTATGCTAAGAGCCTATTCTAACTGCTTTCTGACTGTTCAATGAATGTATGCTTGCAATATTAGGGGAACTCATAGAGGAATTAGGTATATGTTCTTTTTTAGCTTTTTCTGTTAATTGATATTCGTTTACTCCTCCTTGAGTTTGATTACACATTCCCTGATCTGGAGATAAAAATTTATCTCTTATGCTTAATGCCAGTTGTAACTCTTGAATCTTATTTGAAAAACATTTCATTTTAGCCTCTGTTAATTTTCCTGTAACAATTTCTTTAAGCAATTCTCCTGAGTCGTTATTATTATTATTCTTGCTATTAAAGCTGTGCAAGATAGAGTCTACAATCTTATTTACCCCTTCTTGTTTGTTAAATTCTAATTTTTTTACGCATTTTCTAACAGAAGGTGACAACTTGGCTTTTAACGTGTCATCTCGTAGTTCTTTACCCATATTTTTTCCAATGTTACAATGTTCGTTGACAACTTCTTTAACCTTAGCTTCTATGATCTCCCTTGCGGATTGTTTCAAATTACTTTCTAATAATTCAAGCAGCTTACTGCTTTCAAATTTGCCATCATCTTGATTTGATAGAGACTTTATAGTTTCATTAAGCACGTTATGGCAAAAGTGTTTCTCTTTAAATTCAGGAAAACCTTTTTTTAACTCCTCGTTTTTCCCAGATAAAAAGTTATTGAGACCCTTATCCCTAGAAAGCTTATTGGGCAAGTTTCGTAATTTTGAAAGAGTTGATTTTGCAGTAGATACTGTACTCACTGCACCTGCCTTTTTAGCCAATTGACCTTCTTTTGCTTTCTGAATACCCAAAAGTAAATGTGCGGTTATATACAGGCCAACATCATTTTCATAAATATCTATGATGCTACCTATAGGTTCGTCAGGATTATGCTGCCAAAGGAGTTTTATTTTATTTCTGTTTAAATTTTCCTTAAATGCTCCGGGCAATATCAGATCATTTTGTTTATCAACTATGTTAAAAACGCTCGCATAACCAGAAAATACACCGTTTTCTCCTATACTTTTTATTGACAATGGTGAATAGAGAAATTTCTTATTCATAAGGCCTCCTGTAGGTTATAGTATTGGGAATTCTGTTTGCACAACGCACTGCAATGTCAAATCTATTATATGCAGTTCTCTAAAAAGGGAAAGTATTTTTTTTAGTTACAAAATAATAAATGAGACTATGAAAGCAATAAAGATCCCAGCGTCACGCGCTGGGATGACAGTAGGAAAACTCAGATGTGAAAGCACTCAATAACAGTCTAGAAAGTATTGAGATATGAGAAAAATCTGTACTCAGGTAACATCAACAATTGATATCTCTAGACAAATTTGATCCTACTTTTACTTCTGACAGAATAGAGATAACGTTCTCTTGTATTTTTTTATATCTAGCGATTTCTGATTCATTTTTTTGCACTTCCAATCTATTATGGAGTAAACTAGAAACATCTCTTACTAACGTAGAAATGTTTTGTGCGGCCTTATATGCTATTGTTCCAATAATAAAGCTAGCAAAGGTATTAATTCTATCAGTAGTAAAATCAGAAAAGTTTGACATGTTGGCATGGAAAACAGGAATGCAAGTAAGACTACCAGGACCATTATAGTAATTACCTTTAATAGCATTAATAGCCATCAAACTCACAAAGCTAGTAATACACCCAACAATAAAAGGTCTCTTATCACTGTGTCTAAGGGTCCAAATGTTGGAAAGCATCTCTTATATTAGTAATTCTGCGTATTATTTCGTAGATATGTGAAACATTAGCATTATTACTTAATGAAATTCTCCTAGATTGTTCAGATTTTTCCTGTATTCTATTACTAATTTCACAATTAAAGTCATCAATGCTTATACCACATGATGTTAAAATACGAACCATATCTTGATTGTCGTTTTCTGATGCAGAATATAATGCTGTCTCATCCTTATAATCACGAAAATTGACATCTCCTCCACTTGATCTATAAACGCTAATTATAAACTCTTCTAAGCTCATCTTATGATTTTCTTCCAAATACCTTGACACTTCCTTAAAATATTCTTTATCGGTAGCAAGTTTGTGTAGAAATGATTGGCCTGAAATTTTTTCTAATTGATCTATAATGATCCTCTGTAATAACATAATTAGCCTCCTATTAAAGTTTCAATACTATTGATAAAATGATACAGTATTATAGTTCTTTAGTCAAGGTGAATATTAATATATTAAGGTTAAAACTGCCAATTAGCAGTCAAAAGAATAAAATGAAATATCAAGTGATATCCTCTATAATTAAATTTTTTGAATGAAGAGATGACGGTTCGCGTAGGAATTAATGGTCTGGGTAGAATAGGCAGAGGCGTATTGCGTGCTATTTTCGAAATAGAAGAATATAGCAAACAAATAGAAGTTGTAGCTGTCAATGGATCGCTCAGTGCAAAGCAGCATGCACATTTGATTAAATATGATTCTGTTCATGGCAAATTCAGTGGTGATATTGATTTTAATGAGTCTCAAAATTGGATTTCTATAAATGGCAAAAAGTTTTCTTTATATAGAGAACGGAATCCTGAAAATATTCCTTGGAATGTTGATGTAATACTTGAATGTACTGGTGCATTCAATAAACGTGAAGAAGCAATAAGGCACAATGCAGAGAAAGTAATTGTCTCTGCTCCAGTTCCGGATACTGATGTCACTATAGTTTATGGTGTGAATGACGATATGCTCGAAAAAGAGCATAAAGTGATATCAGCAGGTTCTTGCACTACAAATTGCCTTGCTCCGATTGTGAAAGTCCTACACTCCAGTTTAGGTATAAAAAGCGGTTTTATGACTACTATACATGCCTACACGAATGATCAAAATGTTCTTGATGGTAATCATAAAGATTTGCGTAGAGCAAGGGCTTGCGGATTATCTATGGTGCCAACTACAACCGGGGCAGCAAAAACAATTGGTTCTGTCATCCCTGAATTAAAAGGAAAACTAGATGGCACTGCCGTCAGAGTTCCAGTTAGCAATGTTTCTATGGTTGATTTTAAATTTACGACTGATAAGAAAGCGACCGTTGAAGAAATCAATGAAATATTTAAGGATGCAGCTCTCTCCTCTACGTCATTCCAGCGCATGACGCTGGAATCTAATTTCTGGATCCCAGTGTCAGCTACTCGGATGACATCAGAGGGTACTAGGATGACAGAGGGTTATCCAATGTCAAATGTACTTTCTATATGCGAGGAACCTTTAGTCTCAATAGATTTTGTGCATAACCCTTATAGTGCAATTGTGGATTTAACTGGTACATATGTTACAGGTGATATATGCAGGGTTGCAGCGTGGTATGACAATGAGTGGGCTTTTTCGCTGAGAATGTTAGACATAGCATTATTGAGCTATAGTAAAGTATGAACTGGAACTCAAGCAAATACGCCTCATTTTATGAGCACTTTGCGGAACTCAGAAAAAGAGTTATCTTTTGCTTTCTATTTTTTTGCGTTGCTTTTGGTTTTTGTTATTACTTTAAGGAAAATATATACCGTTTTTTACTCGCACCTTTAATAGAAGCAACAAAAGGTAGCGAAGGTTTTTCTTTAATTTACACAGACTTAACAGAGGCATTTTTTGTGTATCTCCAAGTTGCAATAATGAGCGCACTTTTGTTTTCTTTTCCTGTGTTTGCATGGCAATTTTATATGTTCTTAGCACCTGGGTTATATAAAAGTGAAAGGGCAGTGTTGTTGCCATACTTGATTGCAACACCGGTTTTATTTGTAACGGGAGCTACTGTAGTCTATTACTATATATTTCCTTTAGCCTGGAAGTTTTTCATCACTTTTGAACATAGTGGGAAATCTTTCGGTATACCAATAGAGTTTATGCCATCAGTTAGCGAATATTTAGACCTCGTTCTCCAATTTATGTTTGCTTTTGGCACTGCATTTCAAATTCCAGTAATACTCACATTAATGGTGAGAGTTGGGCTACTGACTGCACAAAGTTTGTCAAATAAACGTAGAATTGCAATAGTGGTAATTTTTATTATCGCTGCAATCTTAACTCCACCTGATGTATTAAGCCAAGTAGGGCTTGCAATACCTATGCTGATTCTATATGAATTGTCCATTCTGATATGTAGGTATATTGAAAAAAAGAAGACAAAGATTTAAACAAAGAAATCCCTCTTATCTCCTTTATATCACATTTTTAACTTACAACATTCTTATTCAGGACTTAAATATGGAAATGTTTCATAAATTGATTGTAATACTTTGTTAAGTTCAGCCTTACTTTTGATGATCAATAATACTGTATCATCACCTGCTATAGTTCCTATAATTCCTATGTTTTTGCTATTATTTAATGAATAAATAACATACTTCTGATCTAGAAAGTAAGCTAGGCTGCTAGCTTGTCCTGGTTGAGTGTGTAGTACTATTAAACCAAAATCCGAAATTTGCATATTAAGTATTAATGGTAATCGATATTGGTTGATGTCAATTACTTTATACATACCAGCAACTTTGGCAATTTTAAGTTTTTTTAATTTTCTTGATAAAGTAGCCTGAGGAATGTTGTGCCCTCTTTCTTTAAGCAAGATCTGTAAATCGCTCTGCTCTAAAATTTCGTGATTTTGAATAATATTTAAAATATGTTCACCTAGTGTGTTGTCATGCATTATGCATTTTCCTCATATTGAATATGTAATAAGTATATTTGAAATTATATTCATTATTTCTTGACTATTCAATTTTTAATGTCTATCTTCATAAGATGAATAAAATATGAATATAAATTAGTAATATGAAAAAATATATTTTAAATGCTATTATAGTGATAAGTATTCTATTAACAGGATGCAAGGAAAATAAACACGATAATATCATTAGATTTGCAATTTCTGCAGATTATCCACCTTTTGAATATTATGAAAATGGTAAATTTACTGGCTTTGACATTGAGCTTGCTCAATTAGTAGCAAAAGAGTTAGGTAAAGAAGCGATATTTAAAGATATGCAGTTTAGTACTATATTTGCAGCATTGCAAAGTAATTCTGTAGATGCTGCTATATCTACTATTGGTAGCACAGAAGAGCGTGAAAAAAATTTTGATTTTTCAAATAGTTATTATACAGGGGAATTTGGTATTCTATATCACAAAAATAAACCCATAGCCGGTATAAACAACTTAACTCGCAAGAAGATAGCCGTTCAACTAGGAACTGTCATGGAAATTTGGCTAAAAGAGCATGTTCCTACAACAGCTCAAATTATTGCTATAGACAATAATAATCAAGCTGTAGAAACATTAAAGTCTGGTCATGTTGATGGCGTCCTAATTGATGAATTCCAAGGTAAAGTATTTAGCAAAAAAAATCCTGGTCTATCATGGTCAGCCACTGCCAAGTTAGATGGTGGTTATGTTATTGCTGTGAATAAAGGATCTGCTTTAAAGGATAAAATAAACGAGGCATTAAAAAGTTTAGAAAGTAAAGGTGTAATACAAAAAATAGCAGAAAAATGGCTAGGAGATAACTGATGCAGGAATTAATTTCTAATTTCTTGTTTGTTGGAACAGGCCTTGCCTTTACTTTAAAATTATTGATTGGAGGACTGCTTTTAGGTATGAGTCTAGGAGGGTTATTTTCAGTACTCAGATATAATAAGATCTGTATTCCATTAATTAATGGAATTATATCTGTAATACGTGGCACCCCCCTTATATTACAGTTAAGTGTTGTTTATTTTATGACTCCAACCATTGCAGGAATTAAATTAAACATATTTAGTGCTGGCATTATAGCATTTGGTCTAAATAGCTGTGCTTATATTGCTGAGATTTTACGAGCTGGTATTGAAACTATATCAAAAAACCAGTTTGAAGCAGCTAAAACTTTACAAATACCTAGTTTCTATATGTGGAGAGATATTATATTACCACAAGTTATTAAAAATATTCTTCCTGCAATGATAAATGAGATCATTGCACTCCTTAAAGAAACGGCATTAATCTCTACTATTGGTGGTGTTGATATTATGCGCTCTGCGCAAATGCTTGCAGCAGAACAATTTACTTATTTTATACCACTTTGTCTTGCTGGGGCTTATTATTACGCTCTTGTATTACTAATTGAATATATAGGCAAAAAGATTGAACAGAAAGGTATATATGATAAAAATGCATAATGTTTGTAAATTATTTAATAATGTTCCAGTACTTAATAATATTAACCTGATTATAGAACAATCTATAGTTGGTCTTGCTGGTCCTTCTGGTAGTGGTAAATCAACATTGTTACGTTGTATACAAAAACTCGAAGTTTTAGATTCTGGTAGCATTGAATGCAATGATAGTACTGGTTTTGTATTTCAGGATTTTCAACTTTTCTCACATATGACTGTCTGGGAAAATCTTACATATGCTCCCAAACTTAAAAACAAAACTCAGGATCAAAGTGATTCACTACTTGAGTCTTTGGGTATTGCCTCTAAAAAAAATGATTACCCTAGTAATCTATCTGGTGGGCAAAAACAGCGGGTTGCGCTTGCCAGAAGCTTAATGATGAATCCAAGGATTCTATTATGCGATGAGCCAACGTCTGGTTTAGACGTAGCAACAATAGTCGACGTTGTGGAACTATTACAATCAGTTAGAGATATGGGTATTACTATGATTATCGCTTCTCACAATTTGGATTTTTTAACAAAAATATCAGATCGGATTATTCTGTTAAAAAACGGAAAAATAATTGTAGATATCAATCCTAAAGAAATTGATGAACCAACAAACTATTTAAAAAATAATTATTAAAAGAGAATCACTCATATCATACTGAGAGCTATAACAGATTTTAGCATCGAAAATTACATAATATACATTATGGAAAACAAAATTACATAATGTAAGAAGCAATGCTAAAAATAAAATCACATAATATAGCAAACTATAGCTAACCCAAGAAAGGTTTTCCTACGTCATACCGCCGCGATATCTCAGCATAGATTCCGCTAACAAGTAGCGGAATGACGAATTTTTGTTTTTCAAACTGTCGGTAAATCTAAGTCAGTTTAGCTATATGTGTCAAGCACTGGGATGACACCCTCCTGATGGGCCAAAATCACAATGTTCGTACAGTTATGGAATGAATCGCGGTATGACGTGTTGCTTTGATCAGCTATAAAGATGATGCTGCGGAAGTTTTTAGTACTTGCTCGCAACTTTCAACAATTTAATAGCACTGGTGTTTACAACCTCTCCGCCGACACGCTTAGTGACAAAAAACCTCACATAAGGTTTATTCGTATAAGAGTCTCTTAATATTCTCATTCCTCTGTTATCTACAATCTTATAAGCTTGTTTGAAATCTGCCATCGCAATTACTGGTAGCTGATTGTTTGGCGCTGGTGGCATATCGGCAGATTGATATACTGGTATTCCCATTAAAGTATCTGGAGCTTCAAGCGACAGACTTGGCTGCCAGAGATACTGACCTGTTTGAGATTTTAGCAGCCTGATATCCTTCAACGTACTCCTGTTTATCAAAAATGACGCATTTTTGGAATAATATTCGTCCAGAGAGTAATACAACATCATTATTGAATCACTATCTAATTTTTCAGTTTTAACTTGCTCTATTTTATTATAACTGTTTCCATTTTCATAAGCTAAAATTCCTTTTGGTTGAAAAGTGCCCTCACCCTTAATGAAGGCTTCGCTTTCTTCCTTACTAAAAGTCTCGGCAATCTTTTCCACCAGCCAACTCTCAACATCGACAAACGCATCATCGAGTAACTTTTGTGATATTTGTGGTTGAGCATATAACTCGTAAGTTGTGACGGAAATCTTTTGGATTTTGGGCGTGTCCGTATCTTTTGCAAAATCATACTTAGACTTATTGCCACCGTTCTCATCATCTACTGTTTCACTGCTCCAACCTGCACCGGCGCGGTCAAAATCTTCTATAATGTAATCCAATGTTTCAGTAGAGATTCTTTGACTGGAGCATATTTGTCGCATTGGGGACGAATCAGTTACGCGCTTGTTTATGCGTTTTACAATATGCGGAGTAACTAGATACCCTCCGATATCACTGTCATCTCCACTGAGGGTTTTGTGTGATAAACCGCTTTCCATTCCCTTGCGGATATAATCAGAAAAATATTTATCGCTTGTGCTAAAATCTGTATTTACTTCTGGGCGTTGAGCTGCAGTTTCGATCAAGTCTAAACGCTCTTTGCAACTATCAATGGCATTATTTACCTTGCATAGCTGCTCAATTGTTGCAGAATCAGCACGCCCTTTGCTTTCAATTTCTTTTAGTTTGCGATCATTTATTAATTTAAATTGCTCCCATGATGAAGCGAGTTCATTGATACGGTGAGCGATATCGGTAAGTGACATAATAGCCTCATTTGAAAATGAAATAAAAATGGAAATAAGGTAATAGGAATGGCATCCATAGATGTTTCCCACAGTTGTACGAATATTGCAATATGGTACATAGTAAACGATGTCATTCCAGTGCTTGACACTGGGATCCAGCTTCTATGCAACTTAATTAAAAACGTTTGTTTTAGCGTAAGACAACTACCTTTAGCTCATCAGCTCAGTTATAAGCAAAATTTCTGGATTCCAGTGTCAAGCACTGGAATGACATCATCTGTTGTGCAATTTACCTTTAAAAATGAATATCCGTACAGTTATGTGCTTGGCACTGAAATGGCATCATTTTTTATCTGTTGAAAATGTAAACCGAAAAATAGCGTGGCACTTTGTGCCACGCTTAGTACTGTAAGCTTAATCCAGTAATTAAATTAAGCGAGGTAAAATAAAAGATAATGACACTATATAATGTTCGTTCTTTTATGTCAAGCACTTTTTTGAATTTTTTTGGTGATAATTTTTATCCAGTTATTTTATTATTGTAGTATAATTTCAATGCCAGATACTATCATTATGATCACTATCTAAATTTAAATCGTAATTATCATCAAATTTATATATCCCCTCCATCTCTTCTCTATGCAATTCATGTGAATCACCTAAAGCTTTTTGATTAGAAACGTCAACACAATACTGTAACAGTGCTCTTAATGCTCCAGCACTATCTTGATCTAAATTAAAATTGCTAAAATCAAATTTCTGCATACTCTCCACATGTCCTTCTCTACATAACCTACATATCTTAGCAAAAGCCCTTTCACTTTCTCGACTCCAAGCATTAAGAAAGTAAGGATCTACTACTTTGCTAAATTGTTTCTCTATCTCTTCAAGAGAGCTCTCTGGATTAAGTTCTAATATTACTTTGAAAATCCCACTGCCATGGAATCTATAAAATTTACTAGATAAGCTATCTTTTACAAAATTAACTGCATCATCTATTGTAACACCAGAGCGAGATTCAAATATCATCTCAAATGCTCCATAACAACTATCAATACCAAAATTAATTATTTTTTCCATAAAATCAATTACCTCTTCTAAGGAAATTTGTGGCTTATTCCTCAAGATAACTTCTAAACTCTTGACAAAATTATGCCCATGCTGACCCATAGCATGGGTTTTCCCATTTATTGTATAATGATATAGCTTCTTATTTTCTATTATATGCTTATTGCACTGGTAGATATGTAGCTTATTCAATTTGCCAGAATATTCCTCTATTTCCTTATCTGGTAATTTTGAGCGGAATTCCTTGATTACTTCGCGTATTATTCTATTGATATTACTCATGCTTATTCCTAATTAATATGTTAGTATTTTTATAAATTAAGTTATTATATTAAAATTCTTTCATGGATTTCAATATTAGCTCCGCACTACTTGTAGTTTTTGTAATGGGTCTGCCAATGACGATATAATCAGCTCCTGAATTTATTGCTTCTTTTGGTGTTGCTGTTCTTTTTTGGTCGTCATGACCTGGATCTATACGAATTCCTGGAGTAATAATTTTAAAGTCTTCACCGCATTCTCGGCGCACTTCTTGAGCTTCTAGTGCAGAACAGACTACTCCATGGAGTCCAATCTTTTTTGCAAGCTTTGCAAGCAAAATTACCTGTGATTTTGCCTCTCTTGCTACTCCAAGCTCGTTTAAATCCTCATTGCTCATACTAGTTAGCACTGTCACCCCAATCAGCTTTATTTTTGTGCCTTGCACTACACTTAGCGCTTCTTCAAGCATTTTTGTTCCACCGCTGATGTGCAGAGTTAACATTTCAATGTTCAGAACTTTTATTACTTCAACTGTTTTGGCTACAGTGTTTGGAATGTCATGCAATTTCAGATCTAAAAAAATTGGTACATTGCATTTTGCAACTTCTTGCACTCCAGAAAGACCTTGAGCAGCAAAAAATTCTAATCCCAGCTTTACCATGCCAACTTTACCACGCAGAGCATTAGCTAGAGAAATAGCCTTATTTAAGTCTTGTGTATCCAGTGCGCATATTATTGGGTTCATTATCTTGCATGATTTATCTTATAATAAGACTCATTGTTGTGTTTTGCAAATACTTTCACTCTGATTGAACTGACTGCGTTCATAAGATTCTGTCAATAGTGAATTTGGCAACTTGGTCGGGGTGGATGAGCGACTGACAAATAATGATTCATATCCAAGATCTTCCAGCGAAGAAGAAGGCGTTTCGTCTGGCAAAAGCCGTGCAATTTCTCCTTGTAACGCAGACTTTAATATTTGAATCGTATCTAATATTGCTTTTCCATCATTATTTCTTATTGGTTCTTCTATATTGTCTGTTACGCATCTTATCAACAGTTGCGCAAAATTCACTTGTTTTTCTTTCTCTTTCAAAAAATCTTCTATTTGACTGTCTCGTTCTAAAAGTGAATTTCTTAAACTTTTTACTTCATTATTACAATCTTTTCTTATCCCATCTAACTCAAAAGATTGATTTTTAATTAAACCATTTGCTTCATCTAACTCTTCAAATTTCTCTTTTAATTCTTTAGATAAATTTTTCTTTTCTTTGTTGACCTCTTTAATTTTACATTGTAGCTTATCTAAGTTTGCATGCAGTCTTTCTTGTTCTTCACGTAATTCCTCTACTTCTTTAGAAAATCTATTTTTTTCCTTATTCAATGCCTCTACTTTTTCACTAAGTTCATGTTTTTTCTCACGTAGTGCCTTTTGTACTTCACGTGACGTTTCTATTCTATCATTTAACCCCTTATTCTCTAGCTCTAAATGTTTATTATCATCCACTTCCATCTTCAGCTTTGCAATAAATCTACTTCTTTCTTCCAACTGTTTCTTTAAACATGAGATTTCAAGTTTTAATTTCTCTTCCTGCTCATTAAGCTTACCTATTTCCTTTCTTGTTTTGTCCAATTCATTGTCTATTTCAAACGTACGATTCTTTGCTGTTTCTAATTTTTTCTCTAAAGATTTTTTTTCTTCAAGAAGAGATTCTCTCTCAACTTCTGACTCATTTACTTTCTGATTCAATTTTTTTGCTCTCTTGTCTAAATTTTGCTTTTCTCGAGTTAATTCATGTTTTAATTTTTCCACTTCTTTGTTTGCAGCTTTTTCAGCTTCCTTTCCTAGAGTTATTTTATTTTCCAACTCTTGCTCTTTCTGAGCGAATTTATTTCTCTCAACCTCTATTTTTTTATTATTACTAATTATTTTATACGAAAGTGCAAGCACCAAAACAGATAATGTAGCTAAAGCAAGAATTAGAGGAAGAGGCACATTAGAAGTTACAATAAGCGCTAAAGATGTAAGTAACGTAAGAGTAGCTAAGGAACTAGCTACAAAATAAAATGCATTAGCCTCACTAAGCAAATTGCTCATTACTCCCCTCCCCCCACGTTCAGCAGTCTTGTATATATTTATTAAAATTCTCTTATCTGTGGAGGAATTATAGTGCTGCACCTACAACAAACTTTCCTTTTTCAGCCTGCTAGCTAAAAATAGCTAAGGTTTTATGTATCCAGTGTACAACTGTACTCAAAATGTGTGGCAGCTGTTGGTCGGGGTAGAACATCCAATGGTATATCCAGAATCACATGAAGCATCATTCAGCTTTTTATATGGCGGTCTTATTGGAGTGGATATATAAGGTGGTTTTGGTTTCGGGAACTGTTTATTAACAGACTCATTTTCACCTATTCCTTCAAGTTCTGATAAATGTTCACTGCTTATATCTGAAGAAATGGAATGACTTTGCTCGTCTTCCTGCCCAGTTACTGCTTGCAGATGTTCAACTTTTCTTTTCAAATCAGAATTATGTTCTCTTAATTCCTCGCATCCGTCATCCAACTCTTTTTCGCTACTTTTCAACTCACTGTTATTATCGCGCAACTTTTCATTAAGTTTTTTTAACTCTCCGATCTTATCAAGATTTTCATTGTTTTCCTCTTCTAATTCCTTGTTTTCCTCTTCTAATTTCTTGCATAGTTTTTCTTTTTGTTCTAAATCTGCAGCTAGCTGGATCGTTTCTTGCGCTTTTTTATTTAACTCTTTTTTCAATCGTCCTTCTTCTTCTAATACATCATCTAAATCAGATTGTAAACAAGAAGTTTTGCCTTTTTCTTTTCTTAACTGCACTGCTAATTTTCCTACTTTTTTCCTTTTCTCCTCTAAACATGTTTCCAATTCTGTTATTCTTTCTTTTAATGAAAGAGCTAAAATTCCTTCATATTTTAATTCATCTAACTGCCTTTTTCTTTTCTTAACTGCACTGCTAATTTTCCTACTTTTTTCCTTTTCTCCTCTAAACATGTTTCCAATTCTGTTATTCTTTCTTTTAATGAAAGAGCTAAAATTCCTTCATATTTTAATTCATCTAACTGCCTTTTTAAGGAATCTATTTCTCTTTGAGATTGAGATAATTCCTCCATTAAAGAATCCACTCTTTCATTCAATCTTACATTTTCATCACGTAACTCTTGGTATTCAAGAGAAAGCATCTTCTCCTTATGTTCTAACTGACCTTGTACTTTTGCACTCAATTCTGTATTTTCATCGTGTAAATCTTTGTTCTTATTATTAAGAGCACCTATCTTACCCTCTAATTCTCGGATTTGATTACCTTTATTATTTAACTCTTTTGTAGCATTATCTAATTTTTGCTGTGCATCATCTTGTTGTGTCTTTAACTGCTCTATTTCCTTATTTAACCCTGCAATTTCGCTTTCCAAATCTTGCTTTTCTCGAGTTAATTGATCTTTTAATTCCTTCACTTCTTTATTTACAGCTTCTTTAGCTTTTTCTCCCAGAGCTATTTTACTTTCTAACTCTTGTACCTTACTCTCTGATTGTTGTTTTACGCTTTCTAACTCTTGCTCTTTTTCAGCAAATTTATTTTTCTCAACCTCTATTTTCTTATTATTACTAATTATTTTACATGAAAGTGCAAGCACCAAAATAGAAAGTATAGACAAACTCAAAGCAACAGGAAGAGCTACATTAAAGGCTGCAACTGAAGACAAGAACTTAACATAAGGGGCAACAGCAAGTGTCCCAGACGCAAGCAATACCAAAGTAGCAAGAGCACCAGCTATAAGATATGGTGCATTGGTTTTACTATACAAATCCCTCATACTAATAATGATTACAATAGCATGGATATTAAAGGAAGTAAAGCTATAAAAATCAGTATAAGTCTATATTCACTATGTATTTTCCGTCTTCAGTTTCAAGCTCAGACTGCATCCACTCTATCATTTCTGCATTGCACACTGCCTGCAAATCATCCTGTGCAGATTGATCTAACTTATCCTCTTGTACGCTCGCTTTTATCATCAACTTTTTTATCAGATGCTTAACTGATACATTATTATCTGCCTTTATCTTTCTGATAATGTTTAATATCTGAATAACATTATCTCCCATTTCCTCTGAATATTTATCGTAGATAAGTTCTTCTTTGCTCGGCCAATTACTTTGATTGTGTACAGAATTATAACTATACAACTGGTGGTATATCTCTTCTGTAATGTAAGGCAAGAAAGGTGCAAATAACCGCAAAATAATATTCAGTACATATGCCAAACTTTGCTTTGCACTTAAGGTTGCTTCACTGCTTCCGTACGCGCGTTTTTTTACTAATTCCAAGTAGTTATCACAAAAATCCTTCCAAAAAAATTCTTCTACTGCGCCCAAAGCTTCGCAGTATTCAAACTGTAATAGGTTATTCGTTGCTTTACCTATTACTTTGTACAGCTTAGACAGTATCCATTTATCCATCGTCTCACTGATGGAATTTATGCTTACTGTTTGATGCTTTTCCATGAACATGGAAACAAACTTGCTAGCGTTCCAAAGTTTTGTAACGAGGCGCTTGCCAATTTTGAATATATTTTCAGAGTAGACTGTATCAACTCCAAGCCTTGAGTTCGCTGCCCAATAGCGCACTACATCAGCTCCATAAGTTTCAAGTATTACATGAGGAGTAATGATGTTACCCTTTGATTTACTCATCTTTTTCTTATCATCTGCTAAACACCAACCGCTGATCATAATGTTTTTCCAAGGTAAAGAATTTGCATGATAATGTGCCTTTAAAATAGTATAAAAAGCCCAAGTTCTTATTATCTCATGGCTCTGGCTGCGCAGATCTGCAGGAAATATCGTATCATAGCGATGATTTGGTAAGCTAAACTCACTGTTTACTGCTAGTGCACTTAGTTGAGGAGTAATTGAACTTGTGGCCCAGGTATCCATTACATCTTGATCTGGGATAACCTCTTCTTTGCTATACCCTTTTGGCAAATCTTTCAATGGATCTATAGGCAGGTCCTTTATCTCAGCTAGAATAATTTTACCTTCTTCTCCCTTACGGTTGGAATACCACGCTGGAAATGGCACACCAAAATAACGTTGCCTTGAGATGCACCAGTCCCAATTTAGCCCTTCTATCCACACTTCCATACGTTTACGCATAGTAGCTGGATGCCAATTGCATTCTTTTACTTTATCTAATACTTGAGCTTTTTGCTCTAAAGTCTTGATAAACCATTGATAAGTAGGCAATATCTCAAGTGGTGCACCAGATCTTTCTGCGCACTTAACAGAATGAGAAATGTTAGTGCTTTCTACCAAAAGTCCTTTTTCAGTTAGGATTTCGATCATCCTCTTTCTTGCTGCTACAATTTTTAGTCCATTTATTTCATAGATTCCAGCGTCACGCGCTGGAATGACGCCGGGGTGTGGTGGAATGACATCATGAAGGTTCATCCTCCCATCCTGATCGATGATAATTTTCATCGGCAGATTATGCTTTTGCTGCCAATATATGTCGAGCTCATCACCGAATGTACAACACATAACAAGCCCAGTGCCTTTATCTATTTTAGCCTTATCATCAGCTATTATTGGAACTTTTGTCTCTGTGATCGGCACCACGGCTGTTTTTCCGATCAGATGGGTGTAGCGCGCATCCTCTGGATGACAAAAAACTGCAACACATGCGGGAAGTAACTCAGGCCGCGTAGTTGCAATATTGATCTGCTCATTTTCTTGAGTAGAGAAAACTATCGTGTTTAAGGATGACTCAAAAACTTTATCTTCTATTTCTGCTTGTGCAATTGCTGTTTTATCAACCGGGTCCCAAAGGATGGGCTGCATTTTTCTATATGCATATCCCTTATTATATAGATCAATAAACGACATCTGTGAAAGCGTCACAGTTTCCTTGCTGATCGTGTGGTATTCCAAATCCCAGTCATAACTAATGCCGACCGATTTAAATAGTTCCTTGAATTCTTGCTTTGATTTTTCAATAACCTCATGGCACATCTCTATAAATTTTTCCCTGCCAACTTCTTTTGCGCGGGTTTTATAGGTTTGCTCAACCAATCTTTCAGTGGGAAGCCCATTATCATCAAACCCAATTGGGTAAAACACATCTTTTCCCAGCATGCGCTGAAACCTTGCAATAAAGTCCGTGTGGCAATAGCTAAATATATGGCCGATATGGAGTTTTCCTGATATTGTCGGTGGAGGCGTGTCTATAGTGAAAGTGTTATCCTTTTCACCATTCCATTTATAAACTTTACTACCTTCCCATAATATGTTGCATTTGTCTTCAACTTCTTTAAAGCCGTATTTTTCTTTTAACATAAATATTTCTCAATTTTAAACTTTAAGCTAGCAACGTCATACCGCCGCGGTATCTCTAGATCCCGCTAACAAGCAGCGGAATGACGATGGTCGGTAAACCTAAATTACTTTAGCTATAGCACAATTAAGTAAATACGGCAATTTTACGCCAAAATTTTTTGTTTACGAACATAAATTTTCTATGCTATGATAAAAATATTACTTGACCTTAGGTTCTAAGGGTATTATGTAATGTTAATTATATATATTGAGGTTAAATATGCATAATTCAAATCAAAATCTTTCACCTGGAGCAACTTCACCAACTGATATAACATCTGATCAAGAAGGAACTATAAATAAAAACTCTATTGAATCAGGAACAGAGCAGTCGTTACAAGGTTCTTTAGTTGGTAATCAAGAGTCTTTAAATGATTATGTTGATGCGAGTAGCACGCCTGTGTCTGAAGGGATTAATGATACAATGCAGGTTGCCGATGATAATGAGGTTACGTCGGGCAATAAAGGTAATCGAAGTGTTGTTTCTAGTGATATCACGACATTAAGTGAAGGTTCTGTTAATGGGCAAGAAGGTGTTACTAAGTCAAAAAAAGGAAAAGGAAAAAGATCAACAAGTAAAAGAATACAACGGAGTAAGCAGCAGTTAAAAGAGAAAGACGAGGAAATAACAGCATTCAAAGCTCAACAAAATACACAAGAAGTTGCGGACTTACAGCAACAGTTACAAGCTAAAGACGAGGAAATAACAGCATTCAAAGCTCAACAAAATACACAAGAAGTTGCGGACTTACAGCAACAATTAGCAGATAAAGAGAAAGAAATAGCACAACTAAAACAACAACAGCCAAATGCTGAAGTTGACAAACTGAAGGCAGACTTAACAGCTAAAGAGAAAGAAGTTGACAAGCTAAAGAAGGAAAATAAAGAATTAGAAGCTGAAAACAAAAAAATTCAACAACTAAAACAAGGCAATGGAGCACGGTACACTGCTACTGTTGGTATGGGTCTTGCTGCTGGACTGATAGCATTTACTGCACTTGAACGTACAGTTAAGTTAGAGATGTTAGTAATGATTGGTATAGCAGTAGCATCTGCACTCGTAGCCGGTGGTATTACATATGCAGTATTACCTAGTACTCAAGTAGATGGGGCAAAAGCACAAGAAGTAAATGAGAATGGGGAAAAGAAGTAACAAGGGTTAAGCCGAAATGTACGTGTCAAGTAAAACACTTGACGCGAGCTTCAGTTTTTATATTCATTCATTAGCATAACATAATTTTGTGCTGATTGTGTAATATGTTTAATTTCTTCATTCGACATTTTTTTGAAGAATTTTGCTGGCCTGCCAGCCCATATTTCCCCACTTTTTATCACTTTTCCGTGTGTTACCAGTGAGCCAGCAGCTACCATAGCTTCAGGCTCCACAACTGCATGGTCCATCACGGTAGAGCCCATACCAATAAACGCCTTATCATGCACCGTGCATGCGTGCAACACACAAAAATGTCCCACTGTTACCATGCTGCCAATAATTGTGTCACCACCTGGGTTTCTATCCACATGAATTACCGTTCCATCTTGAATATTTGTTCCATTACCTATTTTTATTGATCCAACGTCCCCTCTGATTACACAATTAAACCAGATGCTTGCATCTCTTCCTATTTCAACCTTGCCTATGATATGCGAACCACCTGCGATGAAAGCACTTTCGTCTATTTTTGGTTCATAATTTTTGTATTTTAAAATGTGATACATATTAAGCCCAAAGTTTTATGCATATGTTAATCAAAATAAGGTAAGCAGTAAATACATACTTAGATTTCAAGTTATTTGGGTGACAGATGTTCTTGACTTACGTGCTTTGTACTGCTAAAATTTTTATTTTCAGCCCTATCTATAATGTCAGTAGCGGTATTAAGTATATTTCAAATAATATTGGTTGTTGTGTTAGTAATTTTAGTGCTCTTGCAGCCGCCTGGAAGTAGTTCGTTAAGTGGTTTTAGTAATACACAACAGGGGGTCAATTCGATGATTCCGGTGAAATCTTCTGAAAACCCGCTCAGCAGAATAACGGCTATTGTTGCTGGATTGTTTATTATAAACACATTGCTATTGTCAGGATTATGTTCAAAAGACGTACATAAAAAATCGATCGCAGAAAAAATTATATTAGAAAAAAAGCAAGAAAGTGAATCTACTTCTGTTCCATTTGAAAATTAATGAAGGAAGCTAAATTTATCTTTGTCACAGGTGGAGTTGTGTCATCGCTTGGTAAAGGCTTAGTTGCTTCGAGTGTTGGTGCGCTTCTTCAAGCTCACGGTTTTAAGATCCGTATCAGAAAACTTGACCCGTATCTCAACATTGATCCTGGGACAATGAACCCAACTCAGCACGGAGAGGTATTTGTTACCGAAGATGGTGCTGAAACTGATTTGGATCTTGGGCATTATGAGCGTTTTACTGGAATTAAAGCAACAAAAGATGACAATATAACAACTGGTAAGATATATCATGAGTTATTGAAGAAAGAGAGGCGTGGTGATTATCTGGGCAAAACTGTGCAAGTCATTCCTCATGTAACAGATTTGATCAAATCGTTCATTTTTAATGGTACGGAAGGTTTAGATTTTGTAATATGTGAAATAGGCGGAACTGTAGGTGACATTGAAAGCCAACCATTTTTGGAGGCTATACGCCAAGTTAACTACACATTAGGAAAACAAAGAGTTATCCTGATTCACTTAACTTTAATACCATATCTTACCGCAGCGCAAGAATTAAAGACAAAACCAACGCAGCATTCAGTTCGAGAGTTAAATTCCGCGGGGTTACAACCAGATATTATATTATGCCGCAGTGAGAAAGAAATTTTCGATAATCAAAGAGAGAAAATAGCTAAGCTTTGCAATGTTTCTTTATCCAATGTGATACCTGCCCCTGATGTGAGTCATATATATGAGTTACCGGTGTTGTATAGCCAATGTGGGCTTGATACGCAAATTTTGGAGCACTTTCATTTAAGTAAGCCAAAACCAAGCTTGACTGAATGGGATCAAATAGTGCATTCCATAAGGCACCCAACACAGGAAGTTACTGTATCTATAGTGGGAAAATACACCGAATTCCCTGATGCATACAAATCACTGGTTGAAGCATTAAATCATGGTGCGATTAGTAATAAAGTCAAAGTAAAGATAAATTGGGTTAACTCAAGAGAGAAGGAAGAAAAACCTATAAATGAAAAGCTTATAGGGGAGAAGTTACAGAATTCTCATGCAATCCTTGTTCCAGGGGGGTTTGGTGATGACGGAGTAGAGGGTAAAATATTAGCAATAAATTATGCCCGTACAAATAATATCCCATTTTTCGGAATTTGCCTTGGTATGCAGCTTGCAATTATTGAATTTGCTCGTAATGTTGTTAAGCTTGAAGATGCACACTCTGAAGAATTTCGTAACTGTAAACATCCAATCGTTAAGTTAGCTGGCGATCAAGATGACGATCTTGGTGGAACCATGAGACTTGGGGCATACAAATGTAATATAAATGCAAACTCTAAAATGATGGATGCATATAGTAACACTACTATTTCAGAAAGACACAGGCATAGGTACATAATCAATTCAGATTATAAAGATGACTTAGAAAAAAATGGGCTGTTATGCAGTGGCATATCAGAAGATGGAACGTGCATAGAGGCAGTGGAGTTAGAGAGTCATCCGTGGTTTATTGGTGTGCAGTTTCATCCAGAATTTCAATCAAAGCCGTTTTCTCCTCATCCTCTTTTCGTGTCGTTCGTTAAAGCAGCAATTGATAAGAAATAAGTGCCTAGTGTTTAAGTATCAATATATGGAGCTTGCCATAGAGCAAGCCAAACTCGCTCAAAAAAATGATGAGGTGCCCATAGGTGCTGTAATAGTGAGTGGAGACAATATCATTTCTTCTGCACACAATATATCCAGCGATCCAACTGCACATGCAGAGATGTTAGCGATCAGACAAGCATTTTCAACTCCCACGCTTTGTGATGCTGATATGTACGTAACATTAGAACCATGTCCGATGTGTGCTCAAGCCATTTCCTTTGCCAGAATTAAACGATTGTACTTTGGAGCTTATAATCCAAAAGGTGGAGGAATTGAAAATGGTGCTAAGATATTTCAATTTTGCAGCCATATACCTGAAGTTTATGGTGGGATATTAGAAACAGAATGCTCTTTTTTGTTAAAGGATTTTTTTGAGAAACTAAGGAACATTTGATAAATCGTCATGCTACTTGTTTTCCGATACAAAATCGTCATCCCGCTACGTGTTAGCGGGATCTAGAGATACCGTGACGGTATGGCGGTTAAGTAATTCGTCATTCCAGCGCGTGACGCACAACTATACAAACATTGTCCACCAGCAGGGTGTCATCCGAGTAGCTGACACTGCCCTCCTTTGTCATCCCAGTGCCCAGACACTGGGATCCAGAAGACTTAATTTTAACCAAGTGGCTGCATAATAAAGGCTGGATTCCAGTGTCAAGCACTGGAATGACATTACAGGGACACTGGGATGACATCATCCTTTTCTCTGGATTCCAGACTGGAATGACAGCAGTCCTACGTCATACCGTCACGGTATCTCTAGATCCCGCTAACAAGCAGCGGGATGACGGTTGTCAGGGTGTCAGCTACTTAGATGAAACCCTTTCCCGGTCTATCAAATCACATAGGAGAAAACTAAGACCAATCAAATTTCTTATCTTGCAGTTTTATTTGCAATATTGCTACCACACTGATCAACAAGCAGAAGACTATATAAAGCCCAGCAGCAAGGTTTGTTTGAGGAAATGTTACAGTCAACCAAATACAAACCATAGGAGTAAATCCTCCATGTAACGCATAAGAGATATTGCGTGATAAGCTCACACCACTAAATCTAACATTGGTAGGAAAGAGTTCAGATGCAACTATTCCTATGGGAACTATACCCCTTTCTATTATAGAGAGAACCATTACGCTCAACGCAATCACAAGATAATTTTTATAGTAATATGCAATAGATAACGCAGGACAACACAGTGCCATTGTAATTGCTATAAATAAGATTGCAGTGCGCTCTTTTCCAACTTTATCAGCCAACATTCCAAACGCTATTGAAGATATCGGCATTAATACACTGGTTATAATCAATACAATTTCGTTGATATATGTTGTTACATAAACATCCACTGATGCTATTTCCTTTGCGAGAGTTCGAAGAAATATGGTAAATCCAACAGCAACATTAACAGGTACAGATATTAAAATAGCAAGTATAAGAGCTCTCTTGTGGCGTTTTATAAGCTCTATTATTGGCAAATCAGGTAAATTTCTTTGTTTTCGATTTTTTTCATATGCTGGAGTTTCTCCCAATGTGTATATGCTATACGCGCTAATTAATCCTAAAATAGCTGAGAAAATAAATGGCAATCTCCAACCCAAGGTACAAAAATCAGTAGTTTTTTTGCAGATAATCACTATCACCGCAGAAAGCAAGACGCCAATGGAGCGACCAAAACCCATCATTCCAAAATACATCCCTAAGTTCTCTTTCCTACTGGATAAATGCTCTATAAGATAAACAGAACTTCCTTGTTCACCACCAAGTGCAATTCCTTGTGTTATATGGATTGCAAGAAGCAATATAGTAGAAATTATACCTACTTGATTGTGACTTGGAATAAATGCAATGAGACTTGATGGTATCGATATTAGCAAGATAGTAATTATTAATGCTATCCTCCTTCCATACCTGTCACCAACGTGACCAAATATGAATGCACCAAGTGGCCTTACAATTGCACCTAGCCCTACAATTCCAAATAATTGCAGTATGTTACTGTAGACATCTTTTGCAAAACAAAACTCTCTGCTGATTATGTTAATCAAATCAATAAAAAGCATGTAGTCATACCATATTGCGATTCTGCAGAGTATGGTTGATATCAACACCCTTGTTTGCACTAAATTCAATTCGTAAATGTTTGCTTATTCTATTCTGGCTGCTTTTTGGGATTTTACAACCTAAACATATGGAGTTGACTTTTTTATTATGGTGTGTGATAATTGCAATGAATATAGCTTATTTAGCAGCACTTATAGCAGCAGTAATACTTTGTGCTATAATGTGTATAAGCATTTTCTTTATATTATTTAAGGGAAAAAGAACACTTAGATTCAAAAGGATTTCTATCTCTTCTGAAAACAGTAGGTGTAATTTATATAATACTATCAATTATATCTCTCCCACTTATTATATTAAGCCTTACTACTCCGTCACCTCTGGTAGTAGGTATAGTAGGTGGTATCGTTGGTGCTATTTCCATAATACCATTAATAGTAGCTTACATTTTGCTTGTGGCTATATCGAATATCTTTATTACCAAGTCTTTATAAATTTGAGCTAATGTTACTGTCTTCATTTCTTCTTGGTTGTAATATTGCTGAAAGTTATCTATTTCCATAGGTATAACATATAATCTGATTTTATAAGATATTCTACCGGGATTAAAATATCGTAAATCTTAGGCGTTATAAACAAAATTTACAGGAAAAATAAGATGATACTACTCAAAAAGGCAAACAAGACGGTATTTTTCTGGCATAAGTTAGCGTTCAGCTTTACCTTTCCTTGCAAGACATTTTAGAGCTATTATGTCTTACTTCTTGAAGATACAAGTTAGCGTTTTTAACCCGAATTCTGGATTGGAGATTAAAAAAAACAAGAATATCAATAGCTTATTGTTTTAGCATTTACGATAAAGCAGTAAGCATTTTAAGACTAGTTACTAATTTAGTAAAATTCAAGACTTTCAATAATTTACCTAAAATCTAATCCAGAATTCTGGTTAATAATAAAATCTTGTTTTTTGAAAATGAATTTGGTAAACTTTAAAGATGTATGTGACAATATGGTGATATATTGTTTTTAGTATTTAATAAATTAAAGTACGTACTTGATAATTTTTCTGAACGCTCTAATCAAGCTAAAATAGGTAAGCTAGATAAAATTATTCTTAGTTTAAAATTGGTATAAGGTATTAAGATGAAAAAAATTGAAATTTCAGAATTACTAAAAAGAATTTCAATCTGTTTACTATGCGTGGCAACTATTGTCTCTATCGCTTTTTTGTTTGCCTATATGCATACAATGTTGCTTAGTAAAGGGTATGAGTTAGCTGCACATTATGTTAGTGAAGCTATGCCTTGTGTGTTACTTGTCGTTCCCCTTTTTATTGTTTGGTTTGTATATGATCAAGTATTCAGCAAACTAAAGGAAGTAGAGCTGCCTATATCGATAGAATTAGCTAATTCAGATGATAAAAGAATAACATTTGCTGATGCTATAATTGATGACTCCTTAAAACAACGGTTGCAGATGATTTGCTGTGACCAAATGACAGAAGAAATGCGCAAGCTGTTTGGAAATAAAAGTATTAATTCACTAAGAGGTTACATATTATATGGCCCTCCTGGAAATGGTAAAACACTTATCGCTCGTGCAATTGCAGGTGAATCAAATATGAATTTCATAAGCATCTCAGGTCCTGAACTTATTGGAGTATATATTGGTCATGGTGCACATGCTGTACGCGAGCTTTTTAAAATAGCAAAAAAATATTCTCCTTGTATAGTCTTTATAGATGAAATAGATGCAGTTGCTCAAAAAAGAAGTACCGCTAATAACTCAGCTTACCATTGTCGAGAGAGTTTAACACAGTTGTTAACTGAAATAGATGGATTTAAGAGCAGAAAAGATATAATAGTAATTGGTGCAACTAACCTTATCGGTGGTATAGATCCAGCACTTATTAGACCTGGACGTTTAGGTCAGAAGGTTTATGTCCCTAATCCAAACATAGAGGTGAGACAAAAGATATTGGCACTTTATATGCGAGGTACAAAAACTGATGAAAAGCTAAGCCTCCAAGACATTGCAGACAAGACTGAAGGCTATTCTGGGGCTGAGTTAGAGCAATTAGTGAATGAAGCAAAAATTAGCGCTGGTGCGCAAAGACGGCTTATAGTGAGTGAGGAAGATTTCAGTTACGCGCTTCACAGGTTAAGTCCAGAACAAGAAAGAGATAGAATAAAGTTAGTTTCAAACGCGAAGACACAGATAGAAGAAACTTCTTTTATACGGTAAACATAAAAATTGAAATTATAGAAGTGTAGCTGAGCCAACCTTCGTTATTCTTATTATTACCCACAAATAAAGACATGGTATTGCATTTACTCAAATAATTTAATTTTATTAACCTGAAAGCTTATTGGATTAAAATTATTAAATTAAGAGTTATAATTTTAGCAACTAAAAGCTGTAAATTGCACCATATAAACAGTTATTTCAAGCAAAAGTTATACTGACCTTAGCCAGAAAAAGTGGTGGAAAAGTTAGGAATGTTTTTTACAAAAAAAGACAGTATCAATAAAAAGGATTTTATTCTATTTGAAATATAAAATTATCATGTATTTTTCTGTTATTCCCAAGTGAATTATTATTAACTTAGCAGTATATATTATTAAAAACACAAGCAATACAATCATTTTTAGCAACCAAAACCAGCAAGCGTGAGAAGATTTTTTTTTGGAATGAGTTGGTCATGATGTTTGTAAAACTTAATTTGTACACTTTACTTACCCCCAGTAATTCTGATATAGTTACTTTAGTTAAAGTCTATAAAAGTTTATAAATGGCAACCTTAAGTGTAAGAGAAGCTTTATGCACAGCAATTAGAGAAGAAATGCAAAACGACTCTGATGTGCTTATCATGGGTGAAGAAGTTGCAGAGTATGATGGTGCTTATAAAGTAACGAAAGGATTACTGAAAGAGTTTGGAGAAAACAGAGTAGTTGATACGCCTATTACCGAACATGGATTTGCTGGCCTTGCTGTTGGAGCGGCATTTGCTGGATTAAAGCCAATAGTCGAGTTTATGACTTTTAATTTTTCTATGCAAGCTATTGACCAAATTGTGAATTCCGCAGCAAAAACAAATTATATGTCAGGCGGACAACTTGGATGCCCTATAGTATTTCGTGGACCAAATGGCGCTGCAGCAAGAGTTGCTGCACAACATTCTCAATGCTTTGCAGCTTGGTATTCGCATATACCGGGGTTAAAAGTAATAGCACCCTATTTTGCCTCAGATTGCAGAGGTCTGCTTAAAGCTGCAATTCGTGACCCTAATCCGGTAATATTTCTAGAAAACGAAATAGCTTATGGACATGAGCATGAAGTTTCTGACTCTGAGCTATCAAACAAAGATTATCTACTTGAGATAGGCAAAGCTGCTGTTATACGGGAAGGAAAGGATGTAACTATCACTGCTTTTTCATTAAAATTAATGGATGCCTTAAATGCAGCAGATTTACTTTCGAGTGAAGGTATAGAAGCTGAAGTTATTGACCTCAGAACCTTAAGACCACTTGACACTCAAACTGTTATTAACTCTATTCAGAAGACTAATAGGTTAGTTAGTGTAGAAGAAGGATGGCCATTTGCAGGAATAGGAGCAGAGCTGTCAGCCGTTATTATGGAACAAGGATTTGACTACCTTGATGCTCCAGTTGTACGTGTAACTGGCAAGGACATCCCCTTACCTTACGCTGCAAATCTAGAAAAAAAAGCATTACCGCAAGTGGAAGATATAGTTGAAGCCGTGCATCAGGTCTGTTTTAGAAAAAAATAGTTCTTTTTTGTGTCTCCTGTTCCGCATTGGTCCATCAAAGAAGTATTTCCAGTGCCGCCTATACCACCCATTACTTTTATGACGATAGTTTTAGCACCGAAAAATACAGCACAAAATATACCGAGTGCAAAAAGAGCTGGCCATGGCATTCTACCAAATATCGCAAGCAAAGCTGCACCTATTATCACTACGGTCATAAGCGGTCCGCCTATTCCCCAAACGTAGCCAATAATGTTACATATTACTTGAGCAGTTGTATCAGTATTAGTGTCAGCGGCAGCACTCCCAACATGAGAAAAAGAAATAAATAATACTATAAGAAAAATATTGAAAATTCTCTTGATTGTAGGATTCATCTCTATACCTTAAACTTAGATATTGTAATTATATCTAAAATAGTGTAATTTTTAGTAAAACTAGCATAAAGATTGAATAACAAACGGTGCCACAAAAGTAGTTGACACACAACTGCACGAACATTGTGCTACCAGGAGGGCAATGCTTCCTTCTCCTGTCATCCAAGTGCCCTCTTTTTGTCATGAAAGTAGCTGACACTGATTTCCATCCAAGACGGTGTCATCCAACTCCCCTGTCATCCCAGTGCTTGACACTGGGATGGCTTTGTTGCATCGCTAGCTATGATGGATTAAAGATAAAAAAGGTGGAGAATATCAGTAGCTTATTATTCTGGTATTTATAACAAGAACGGTCAGTGAATACCTAAATTTGAGTAAAAGAAATTTCACTACCACTCACTAATCCGGCTAAAATTCAAGAATTTCAATGCTTTAGCTATTTTCAATAGAATTAAATTTATTAATATAAATAACAAATTACTATTCTTAAATTTGATCAGATTGATTGCAAAAAAACAAGATTTTCAATAAGTTGCTTATAATCCTAATTATAGTTAGCCTTTCATAAGTAGCGATGCAACAAAGCCCACTGGGATCCAGCCTTTCTGCAATCTCATCGAAAACGTTGTAACCACTTTCTATGCTAGTTTGCTTGTGAGCAACCTGGATCCCAGTGTCAGCTACTTGGATGACAAAAAAAGGAGCACTGGGATGACATCTTTATATTTAGGGCAAAAGAGGTACTTTCCGCTCATTTTTAACATTTCCTTCTTTTGCTTCATCCACTTTAGAGTCTGGTTCTTTATGTGTATCAGTCACAGATTCTTTTTCTGCTTGCATTATTTTACCTGATATGTACTCCTTAGCTTGCTTAGCGAGATCGATTACAATAACTACTCCAATTGCAGTTGCAATCGTAAGTGCTAGTGCATGTATTCCTACTGCAGGTAAGGACTCTAGTGCTGCTGATAAAGATGATAAGGAATCTACTTTACATATTGGAAAAACACCACTTACAGCGATAAAAGCTCCAGCTATGATGTTTCCAATAAACAGTAAAAGAGAAGTTAAGAACAAGTGCTGATAATTTTCAGGCTGTTGAGACAATCCTTTCGATGTTATTGAAAGCAAAATGTAAGCTACTATTAATGGTATTATGGAAATAGCACCAACGATACCACCTACTATACCTACTACCAGAGGTGACGGAGTAGTAAGGCTTAATATAATAAGTGGGAGAGATATAATTGATAGTATTATAGAAATTACACCTACTGTTTTCAGAAGAGATAGAAATCCTTTTGAATCTAAGTGTTCTTTAATTCCCTTAAATAATATAAAGAAAACGCTTATACACATTATAGCACAAAGTATTACTGCTGCTATTTTTATTATAGCTGCTGATATAAGTGCTGCTAAATAGGCTATATCCATTATCATTTTACCACTAAACTTAATAACACTGCAATTATCACATACCATAATAAAAAAGTCAACTCTATAGCTAACCCAAGAAAGGTTTCCCACGTCATACCGCGATTCATTCGCGGTATCTCTTAGCCGCTAACAAGCAGCGGGATGACGGTTGTCGTTTAGCCATAAACATTAAGAAATTTACCAAATAAAAAAAAAGGCAAAAGAAGCCCCGTGGTTGGCTAATTACTTACATTATACTTTCAAGTATGGCGTTTTTTTATTCTAAATGCTTAATAACCGCGATTTAGTTGCTTTTAAACCGCAACTAATCTAAATTAGAAACATTAAGAAATTTACTAAACAGAAAAAAAGGCAAAAGAAACCCTAGGGTAGCTAGTTATTCACTATCCATTTTTTAAGTTGGCGTTTTTTTATGTTTTAAACGCTTTATAAGCGCGTTTCAGCTTATGTAGGTAGAAGTTTGATAAAGACATAAGGTGCACATAGTGCAAAAAATTAAACATGAGACGCCAGATACGTGAGTTTTTTTGTCATTTAATCTGTACAGAGAAGATAAATAAATAGCTTCAGTTTCATGATAAGGGGGCTGGCGGAGTTTGTCAAGTAAGTTTTTTCGTTTCTAACGGTTGTTGCCAAAAACTATACAAGAAGTCTTTTAAGATCAATCACTTATCTTCAAGGCTTGAATAAAAGCATTCTGTGGAATATTTACGTTCCCTATAGAATGTAACCTTTTTTTACCCTTCTTTTGCTTTTCAAGTAGTTTCATTCTTCGCGTTACATCTCCACCATAGAGTTTAGCTGTTACATCTTTTCTGTATGGGTTAATCGTTTCTCTGGCAATAATTTTTCCGCCCACTGCCGCTTGAATCGCGATTTTATATTGCTGACGTGGTATTAGATCCTTCAAGCGTGCACATATTTCACGCCCCCTTTTTTCTGCCCTACTTTTGTGAACGATACAAGCCAGTGCATCTACGGGCTCTCCATTAATTAAAAAGCTTAATTTATCTATTTGGCTTACCAGATAGCTGGAAATTTCCCAATCCAAACTTGCATATCCTTTGGAAATTGATTTTAATCGATCATAAAAGTCAAAAACAACTTCAGATAGTGGTAATTTATATCTTAACAATGCTGTTGTTGTGTTACCAATGTAAGATAAATCCTCCTGTTCTCCCCTCCTTTCTTCACATAGAGATAGAATCTCTCCCAAGTATTGGTCAGGGACCATTATTGTTGCAGTAATCCACGGCTCTTCCACAATTTCAATTTTCGTTGGATCTGGCATATCACTTGGGTTATGAATATTCAAAACTTCACCACTTCGTGTTGTAACCCTATATATAACACTCGGTGCAGTTGCTGTTAGGTCTAAATCAAATTCTCTCTCGAGCCTTTCTTGAATAACTTCAAGATGCAACATTCCCAAAAAACCACAACGAAATCCATAGCCTAGTGCATTTGAAGTTTCAGCTTCGAAGGTAAAACTTGCATCATTTAAATGTAACTTTTCTAGAGCTTCTCTTAGATATTTAAAATCATCCGTTTTATGAGGAAAAATGCTACAAAATACCACAGGATGCACTTCTTTAAATCCAGGAAGTGCTTTACTACAAGGTCTCTTTTCCTCAGTGATAGTGTCCCCTACCTTGCAGTCTGCTACTTCCTTCATTGAAGCAGTTATAAAACCAACTTCACCCGCTGAAAGTTCACCCGTCATCACTTTTTTAGGGGTGAAAATACCGATATTATCTATCTGATATGTAGCATTATTAGACATCATAACAATTTTCATGCCTTTTTTTAGCACTCCATTTTTAACTCGCACTAAAATTACTACTCCTAAGTAAGTGTCATACCAACTATCAACTAAAATTGCTTGCAATGGAGCATTGACATCACCTTGAGGAGCTGGAAGTTTTGCTACTATTGCTTCCAGTACATCTTTTATTCCAAGTCCAGTTTTTGCTGATATTAAAACTGACTCACTTGCGTCAATGCCAATTACTTCCTCAACCTGGAGTTTTACCTTTTCTGGATCTGCAGCAGGAAGATCAACTTTATTGAGCACAACTATTATTTCATGGTTGTTGTCAATAGCTTTATATACATTTGCAAGGGTTTGTGCTTCAACGCCCTGGCTACTATCTACCACTAAAAGTGAACCTTCACATGCGGCTAAGCTTCGACTTACCTCGTAAGAAAAGTCAACGTGACCTGGGGTGTCCATGAGATTTAGGCAATATTGATTACCGTCGTTTGCCGTATAATTGAGTTTTACCGTCTGTGCCTTAATTGTAATCCCACGTTCGCGTTCTATATCCATTGAATCGAGTATTTGATTGGTCATTTCTCTTGCTTCAAGGCCGTTACATTCCTCTATTAAACGGTCAGCAAGCGTTGACTTACCATGGTCTATATGCGCTATTATTGCGAAATTCCTTATGTTGTTCATTTATGGCCCACTATACTTAATTAGTGAAACTATTTTACATTTTAAGTGTTGTGAGGGCAATCCTTTATTAAGAGACTATTTACTCCTTCAACATAGACGACACTTTTTTCGAGCAGGAAATCACTTTATTAACCATATAGTTTTCATGATTATTATCTATTTTAGGCAACTCATATAGATAATTTACCATCATCCCGGCTGACTGACTAATACCCTTTTCAGAAGTATCCGCCATCCAGTTTAATTGTTTTATTGATGCGCCATTGCTTAAATGAAAATGCGCCACCGGGTCATAAGTATTTCCATTACTATTATTCACTTTTAGTAAATAATATGCACATAGTTTAAGCATGTATTGTTTAGTTTCATTTGTACATTCAACATTAGTTTTTAATTGCTCTGCACTTTCTAAAATTTCTGCACTAGATTGTTTTATATTTAGTTTGCCCAATAAAGTGACATCTTGGTTTAGATTGTTTTTTAGCCATTTCGTAAAGCCAGGTATTGGAGAAAGAGTTGCATATGTTTTTATACTTTTAAACTCCTGTGATAGCTTTTCTACAACCCTTTTGATCAAAAAATTACCAAGGCTGATTCCAGATAACCCTGCTTGAGTATTTGATATTGAATAGAATATAGCAGTGCTCGCATTACTCGGATCATTTGAAGGTACTGACTCATCTAAAAGGTGTTGAATGCTATCTGCAATCTTATCCACCAATGCAACCTCTACAAAAATTAGAGGTTCGTTTGGTATCTTGTAATGAAAAAAAGCAAAACAGAGACGATCAGAGTCTAGTCTGTTTTTTAGGTCGCCCCAAGAGGAAATTTTATGCACAGCTTCATATTTTATAAGTTTTTCTAGCAATGATGCAGGTGAATCCCAGGTGATTTGACGAAGATCGAGTAGATCAACATCAACCCAAGTATAGAGTATATTTTTTAATTCGCTCTCTAGTGGATTCAAGCTTCTATATTGGTTCTTTAGCTTAAGCACATCAGAACGCATATCAACAATAAACTTAAGGCCTTCTGGTAAAGAAATAAATTGCTTTAATATTTTAGAACGCGGTGATTCAAGAATTTTTATTAAATCCTGTTCAAATTTATAGTTTAACTCGGGATCTTGGTTTTTCTTATACTCTCTAATTTTCTCATCTATTTCCGCTTTATTCGGATTAAATTTTTCTGCCAGGGTTTGTAGAAATTTTATTTTACCTTTCTCTGATAAGCTTAAGTACAAGTTACCAAGAGATACAGCGTTTTTACGTGCTGAAACCTCCCCTCCCTTTGGATTTAAGCACTCGTTCATCTTCAAGACTAAACTATCGATATCGCGACTGTTGCTTAAATCAGGACTGATGTTACCAATCCACGATCTTACAGCATCTGCCACTCCACCTAGTATTTTAAAAAAGCTTCTTACCGCCTTTTTGTCTTCAACTTTCACTATATCAGTTTTTACCAATGATTCTTTTGTCATAGATTCCCTTTATTATACATAGCTAATGCAAGTCAGGGTCATACCGCCGCGGCATCTCTAGATCCCGCTAACAAGTAGCGGGATGACGAATTTGTCGTTTGTCAAATCGTCGGTAAACCCAAGTTATTTTAGCTACATATAGCTTAAGTTAAAGGAAAATTTTAGCTACATAGCAGGCACTATTACTGAATTATTAATGATTCAGTAATACAATAGACTTCTTGCACTACCTCCCAAGCCACAACTGTCATTCAGTAGAAACAAAAACTTCCTTGACAAACTCCGCCAGCCCCCCTATCATGAAACTGAAGCTATTGTATTTGCTTTCGCCAATCTGCAGATTAAAAGGTAAGGATTACTTAATGTATCGGCGTCTTATGTTCAATTTTTTGCAGTATATAGATACTGTATGTCTTTACAAAACTTCATCTACATCTAGATTTTTATCTAAATAAGCTGAACGCGCTTATAAAGCGTTACAAGACATCAAAAAATGCCAATACTCGACAGAGATAGTAAAAGACTAGCTAACTCGGGGATTCTTTGTCTTTTTTTCTGCTTAGTAAATTTCTTAAACATTTGCAGCGTAGGTTAGTTGCAATTAAAAGCGGCTGAATCTCGCTTGTCAAGCGTTTAAAACATAAAAAACGCCAATATTTTAAAGCGGATAATAACCACGGGGCTTCTTTTGCCTTTTTTTTCGTTTGGTAAATTTCTTAATGTTTATAGCTAAACGACAATCGTCATCCCGCTACGTGTTAGCGGGATCTATGCTTTGAGATACCGCGAATAAATCGCGGTATGACGGTTAAGTAGGGTGTCATCCCAGTGCTCCTATGATGTCATTCCAGTGCTTGACACTGGGATCCAGCCTTTCACGCAATCCCATCAAGAACGTTGTATTTTACATAACACTTTTATGCTTACCAACTTAATAAAATTCCTGGATCCCAGTGGGCTTTGTTGCATCACACTTTATGAGATGGTGATTTATGGTAAATTCATGTAACTATCTCAAATTTAGCCATACCAATATCAGTGAATTTATTAAGCAAATAGCATTTGATTAGCAGTTCTTTTTCTCGATTTATCTCAGATTTATTCCTAAAACTAAATCCGAATATTTGCTTTAATCTTGAGAAAAACCCTTCAATATAAGATCTTTTCCCATAATTTACTTCTTTTTTCCATTCTTTCATGCCATCTTCACCGTATAATTTTATTAACCTAATAGCAGCATTCCTGTCAGACATATAATCTATTTCTGGATGTTCTGCCGCATTGTTTATTGGTGGAATTTTTGTCTTTATATCATATTCGTTACACAACTTATAAAACTTGTGCCTATCACATGCTCTATCTGCATATAGTGCTTTTATGGCATGCTGAAAATCAACTTCTTTTAGCAAATCACAAGCTCCATAGTGATCAGAGTAGACACCGTTACTGTATTTTACAGCTATGGCTTTTTTGTTGTTTATATTCAACATTACGTGCAATTTTCTCGTTTGCTCATAGCCACGATATTTTCTGTCAGTGCTATTTTCCTTGCTGTGACCAGGAGTGTTGTTGTATATACTAATTCCTGTACTGTCTATAGCAATTTCGATATCTTCCATATTATTTTCTGCAATCATTTATCTTAATATTAAGTTTCTTAAACCTTCTTGATGCTTGTGAATAGCTGATAACTGCCAAATCTCTTCCTATTTGTTGCAAATACCCTTTTATAAACCCGACTGTTTGTCTTAAACCAATTCTAAAGAAACTGACGATTATATGCACCAAAATCACAACTTTATCACTATAAATATAGTTGCCGCCCTGCATTTTTGGACAATTCTCGTACCAATTTTCTATGGCGTCATTGATATAACAAAAAATGCTTCCTCTTTCTTGGAGAAATTTGTTATATTCATGGCAGTTACTGACTCTCATTTTTTGTGGCATATTTTTTCTTCAACAGTTAAATGGCTATTTATAATGAATTTTGTCAGTAACTGCCAGTTCTTTTCACTTGAGCGATGCAACAAAGCCATCCCAGTGTCTGGGCACTGGGATGACAGGCTAGCCTGACAACCGTCATCCCTGTAAAGATCAAGTATCCCACTACGTGTTAGCGGATGAGATACCGCGGCGGTATGACGGTTCGTGGCGGTATGACGGTTAAGCAATTCGTCATCCCGCTGCTTGTTAGCGGCTAAGAGATACCGCGGCGGTATGACGTAGGACTGCTGTCATTCAAGTAGCTGAAACTGGAATGACACGTCATAAAGGAACCAGTGTCAGCTACTTGGATGATACCTTTTTTCTACTTAGTTTGGGTTATGCAAGAAGTCTATTTACTTCTTAACTTGACGCACATGATGTCTTGCAGCATCATCTACTGTCTCTAAATAAATCATTGCTAGACATATACCACTGTGTACTTCTACGGATACCTTATTGCCTAAACTTCGATTAAAGCAAGAATTTTTTCCCGGAAAAGCAAGATTACTAAGGTGCAGTTCCCATTTTAATCCTTTAGTTGATATTTGAGCTCTCGGTATACCAAGTAAAGATATTTTAGTATTTTTTGGCAAAGAAAAAAAATGGGTAATACCTTTTTGTAAAGTGTAACCTACCATGGGAGGTGAAGGTGTGTAAAAGATACTGCCCGTACTTAGAAAAATGTTAATATTCTGTAGTATGTGATCAATTGCTCCTCCAGTAATACCCGTTACTATTGATGGCAATAACTTTACTGTTTTTAAGTGAGCCATTGCTTTAGAAAAGTCGCAATAATCTTGATCAGGTAGATATATCGTATTCAAATTAGCACGTAAATCCAGATTTACGCTATCCAAATCTCCTACTACAAGATCAGGTTTTACGCCAATTGATAGAAGCTTGTTTGCTCCTCCATCTACAGCAATAATAGGTATATCTCGTTTAAAAAACGATGAGCTCGGTATTTTTCCATTTAGCACTACAATAGAACGATATTGTTGTTGTGTACTGCAGTGCAGCACATGATCATGGTGCAGGTTTTGCATCGTAGTAACATTTTTGAATAATTGATATTATGCTAATCACTAATCCAGCAATATTGCTAAGCACCACAAAAATTGAGCTCTGGTAAAGACCATAGCCAATCCAAGACAATGAACAAATAAGATAGTTTACTAACATTAACATCGATACATCACGAGTAACTTTAGTGATATATGCTTTATATACTTGAGGTGATAATCCAATTAGAGATGCAATTAACGCAATGAAGCCGAAGCATTCTTCAATATTTATATACATACATTTTCCTACGCTTGCTTTAACAATATCAGGTTCAAAGGGTTGTACTTTATGTACTCTCAGCTTTTCTAGAGCACCCCTAATGCGTGTAATTTATAACATCATTTAGTCTATTAATCAAGAAATTAATAGTGACTTGCATTTATGAAACCCAATCGGCTCCTATGCTAATTATTATCTAAACTAATCTTCGGTTGTGCATCTTGCTCAGAGATTAGGGCAACCAACAAATTATTTATCAATTGAACCTTTTGCTTGCCATCTAATTGTAAGCTTTTGTTTTTTTCAAAATGAGCTATTACTTCCTCGACAATTCCTATTGCATTTTGCACTATATGCCTTCTTGCCGAAGTGATAGCATGTGCTTGTTGACGCCTTAACATTGCTTGTGCAATCTCGGACGAATACGCCAAATGCGATATTCTTGCTTCTGTAATCTCAATTCCTGCAATATCTAATCTTTGTTGTAACATTGACCGCAATTCATCTGAAATTTTATCAGAATTTTTACGTAAAGACTCCTCATCGCTTTCGCTATCATACGGATAATTGCTTGCTAATTCTCTTATTACTGAGTCACTTTGTACAAAAACAAATTCGTGATAGTTGTTAACATTATAATACGCCTTCGCCGGGCTGTTCACTCTCCAAACAATCACTGCTGAAATCTCTATTGGACTTCCATTGGCATCATTCACTTTTATTTTTTCTGTGTTGATATTTTGAAATTTTAGGGAAACTATATATTTGCTTGAAAAGGGAAGCGTTACACATATTCCAGACTTAAAATCAGTTCCAATATAATGACCAAAAAACTCTATCACTCTTGCTTCATTAGGGTCATTAATAAAAAATCCTTGAAGAAAAGTCAAAATTGAAACGGCAGCAACTCCAAGTGCAATTGTGCTGTCATATGCCAAAAAAAGCAGCGATAAAATTAATCCTAGCGCTATTAGTACAGGAAAAAACCGGAGTTGACTTAAATTTCTATCGTTTATCGTATTCTTATCCATATTGTCTTTAAACTTCTTTTTCACTTGAACCCTCTCTGTTGATCGTTTTATTTATCTTATTTACAAATAGTTTAAACTCTCTTAATTCATGATCAGGCAATTTTACTTCAGTTTTATGCGCTATCGTAAGCGGATCGATGTGTTTGCCGTTATATATAACTTCGTAATGTAAATGAGGTCCTGTTGCAACACCAGTGCTACCAACATAGGCGATGACCTGCCCCTGCTTTACTTTAGAGCCTAACTTTATATCGCCACTAAATCTACTTATATGCGCGTAACAGGTTGAATACTCATTTTTGTGTTTTATTTTGATGTAATTTCCATAGCCACCATTCTTTCCTATATATTCTATCACACCCTCTGCAGCAGCGTATATGGGAGTGCCAAGTTTAGCTGCATAATCCACTCCTTTGTGAAAAGCAATTTTACCGCGAACAGGATGCTTTCTATTGCCAAATTTTGAGGATATGCGATAATCTCCATTTAAAGGATTTGCAAAAATTTCGCCATTTTTTAAGCTTATTCCTTCTTTATTAAAATACCTTTCTTTGCCGTCTTGTGATTTATAATGATATAAACTAATAGCTTTTTTGTTTATTGTCAGTGAAGCATATAAAATTTTTTCTTCAGTCTTCTGATTATTAGGCAATCTCTCAAAAAGAACCTCCAATTTACTCTCTGGCACAATGTCTTTTTTAAAATCAACACCAAAATCTTTATATATGTTGATCAATTTCACCACTGTATTTGGCGCCAACCCTTCCGTGGCAAAAAAGGAAGATTTTATGGTACTGGATATGAATAACAACTTTCTATCACTTTCTGTCGTCAAAGTAGCTTTTTTTTTTCTGATTCCATGCTGGAATGGCTGTGCAAGATCTGTTGATGTTTCAGTAGCATATGCTGGTAAAATACAAAGCAATACAAATATTACCAGCCTCATAGCTTATCAACAAAAGTAAAATTACCTTCCACATACTGTACATCATCATTATCTTCCAGCTCTTCAACCAATGCAGATAATTTATCAATCAACTCTTTATCGCTAATTTCAATCAGATCTTTTGGCTGCCATGAAAGACGAGCAAGTTCTGGTTCTCCGAATTTTGCATAAAAGGCATCGCGTACTTTACCAAAATCTTTTATTTCACAAGTTATAACGTGTAATCCTTCTTTGTCATTTTCCTCAATATTCAATACTTCTAATTCGATTCCATGACTGAATAAATCGTCAAAATTCACACCCTCTGCTTTATAGACGATTAAGCCTACATGATCGAAAAGGTAACTAACACTTCCTGTTTCTCCTAAATTTCCACCTTTACGAGAAAAGATATAACGTACCTCAGAAGCAGTACGGTTGCGGTTATTAGTCAAGGCATGGACAATGAGTGCAGTGCCAGAAGGCCCATGACCTTCATATTGGATTTCCTCATAATTTTCTCCAGCAACGTTACCAGTTGCATTTTTTATTGCTGTTTCTATTTTATCTTTTGGCAAATTTTCCTTGCGCGCAGCAAATATAGCAGAACGAAGGCGTGGGTTGAGTTCGTGATCGGGTAGCCCTTGCTTTGCAGCAACTGTTATTTCTCTAATCAGCTTCGTAAATTTTTGAGAGCGCTTTGCATCCTGAGCGCCTTTCCGATGTTTTATATTTGAAAATTGTGAATGACCAGCCATATTCAAATAGTTAAAAATCTAAATTATATATCAAAGCATAGAAAAAGCTAAAGCAAATTTTCAAGCCTCCGGCTTGGCATCTTGTAGGTTTTCTGCTAATAACATACTTTCATACTGCTCAGCTTCTAAGTCAAGGCCAATAGCTGAATGGACTGCTATTAAATAGTTAATAGATTTAGAAAAATATTTAGAATCCTTATAGCTTGCCATATTCTGGAAACGCTTAATTGCTGCTAAATATTCACCACGCCTCAGGTAAAATTTACCGATAGAATACTCTTTTGTTGATATATGCTCTGTGATTAGCTTTGTTTTTTCCTTTATCTCGTCTACATATTCGCTGCCTGGAAAGAGATTAATGTATTCTGTAGCCAGCTCTAAAGTTTTATATGCAGTTTGCTGTCCAAGTTGCACTTTATTAATTTGCATGTAATAAGATAATACTCTTAAGTAGTATACATATGGTAAATCTTCACCATTTGAATAAACATATATATAATCAGCCATATCACTTGCAGCACTGCTATAGTTACCCATATTATAGTGAGAAACTCCAGATAATAATTTCGCTTTCATTGCCCAATAAGACAAAGGATACAAATCCTCTATCTTGTGAAATGCCCTAATAGCTTGTTTATATTTTTTCTGGTCAAAAAGTTCAACTGCTTCTTCATATAGTTCAGTTTCAGTTTTTTCAAGATCATCCGCATACGATTGTGTAAAGGAGCAAATTAGGAAAATAAAGCACGTGATTAAAGTCTTATACATAAGATTTTTTTCGATCAAAATAAAGTATAGACCTAAATATTACTTAAATAAATAAATTTCTTAGGCAATAGCCGGCCCTTCTTCTTTATAACTACGGTCAGAACTACCTGCATTTCTTGATTCACCTCGTCCTTCCACTTTTGGATCTTTCAGCGTCTTGCTGTAGGAATGTATAGTTAAGATCTGTACAGCCATAAAAATTGCAATACCTATCAAGCCTAAAGTAGGTCCAACAGCAGGATTTAAGGACGATGCTAATGCCATTAACATTATCCTTCTTATTAAAAATATAGAAGAACCAGCAAGCGCCAATCCGGCTACAGATATATTGCTAGTTTTCTTGCTAGATTTCTCATCAAGATCAGACTTTTCTGTTTCCTTTTTCTTATTTTTTTCATGCTTATCAATATAAGAAACAAGAGTTGCAAGAAAAGCAATTGCATTGGCAAGAAATAAAATTGCATCCTCTGCTGCTTCAAGTGAAGATGTTTCACCCATTATCATACCTACAATAACCAGTGCAGTTGTTATAGCCTCAATATAGATCAAACACTGACCTATATCAGAAATATTGTGCTCTTTTTCCTTTACTTCCTCTCCATTTTCAATAATCTCCAACTCTCGTTCTTTTTGTGCTATCTTCCTATTATTGTAAATTAAATATAGCGTACAAATAAGAGATAAGACTGTAAAAGGTAATATAGTGTGGCTTAGCGCGCCACTTATCACGCCAAGTAATACCTGATCGCTACATATTTTTTCCAGTTCAATAGCCATAAATAATGCAAATGGAACCATTGTTACCAATGATACACATTGTCTATATAGCTCTCTTTTTTTTAGTGCTAATAGTTCTTGTTCTAGCCTTTCTCTTTTGACTTCTTTATCAACTGTTGGCCAAAAATCCCAAAAAAACTCTTCTAATGGTTCAAAATCTCTTTTTTTCTTATTCTTTCCTGGAACCTTTTTGGTAGAAGAAAATTTGCCACTAGGTATTTTCATAATATTAACCTAATTAGTTGTAAGTTAATACAATTATACACCTTTTTGCTTTCTGAGTCAATATCACTAAGATATTAACTACTCTTGTCTATTAACTATTTCCTAGGAGATTTAACCAATCTGTTTGATGCCGGCTAGGATATAATTATAGCCTGACCACATAGTTATAATAGCTGCAACCCATAAACAAATCGCACCTGTATATTGAATCATATAATAATCGTTCATTATTAGCGCTACTACAGCAACCATCTGCAAAAATGTTTTAATTTTGCCAGCTTTGCTTACAGGTAGACTAACATTTGTAGCTATCAAAAACTCCCGCAAACCCGAGACTAATATCTCCCTACAGATGATGATAATCGATGGCACTATTGTAAAATCATTTATCTTCTGCTTATAAACTAGCATAATTATCGTTGAAACCACTATTAATTTATCAGCAATTGGATCAAATAGCTTGCCAAATTTTGATTGGACTTTCCACGCACGCGCCAAGTAACCATCAAAAAAATCCGTAATGCACGCAAACACAAAGATTGATATTGTTATCAGGCCTGCATATTTATTTTCTATATAAAAACTTAATATTATTGCTGGTACTGCAAGCGCACGAGAAATTGTAAGCAAATTAGGCACGTTTTTCTTAAGCATGTAATACCATTCTACGTAGTAGGTAAACTTATACAGAAGTACACCAGAGTTCACAAGCTAATAGTTTACAATTGAACATTTATAAAAACTCCATATACTTAAAAAATATAAGCTTAAAATATAAGGATGTAATGATGAACGATGATTTAGATAGTACCACAAAACAAGAGGCACTTAATTATCACAGTAGAGGTGGTAAGCCTGGTAAAATTTCAATCATGCCAACAAAACCTTTATCTACCCAGTATGATTTGTCACTTGCTTATTCCCCTGGCGTTGCAGCTCCGTGCCTTGAAATAGCTAAAAATCCTGAGGTTATTTATGATTATACGGCAAAAAGCAACTGTGTTGCTGTCATTTCAAATGGCACTGCAGTGCTTGGACTTGGTAATATCGGTCCTCTTGCTGCAAAACCTGTCATGGAAGGCAAAGCTGTTTTATTTAAGCGTTTTGCTGATATTGATGCAGTTGATATAGAAGTTGGTACAGAAAATATAGAAGATTTTATCAATGCAGTAAGGTACCTTGGGCCAAGTTGGGGGGGGATAAATTTAGAGGATATAAGATCTCCCGATTGTTTTATAATAGAGAAACGTCTGAATGAACTGATGGATATTCCAGTGTTCCATGATGACCAGCATGGAACTGCAGTGGTTGTTGCAGCTGGTATAGAAAATGCTCTTGATATTGTCGAAAAGAAATTAGAGGACGTTAAGATCATTATGAATGGTGCTGGAGCAGCCGGTATTGCATGTTTAGAAATACTAAAGTCCATGGGCGCTAAAAATATAGTGCTGTGTGATAAGCAAGGAGTAATATACAAAGGTAGAAACGAGGACATGAATGAGTGGAAGGAAAAATATGCAATTGATACTTCCGAACGTTCTCTACTTGATACAATAAAAGGCGCTGATGTATTCATCGGACTATCTGCAAAAGATGTGTTAAATGAAGAGATGTTAAAGAGTATGGGCAAAGACCCGATTATTTTTGCTCTTGCCAATCCCGATCCAGAAGTAAGGCCTGAGTTTGCAAAATCTGTGAGGCCAGATGCAATAATTGCAACTGGTAGGTCAGATTACAACAACCAAGTCAACAACGTAATGGGTTTTCCTTATATATTTAGAGGGGCACTTGATGTACATGCAACAACAATAAATGATGAAATGAAAATTGCAGCTGCAGATGCAATAGCAAAGCTTGCCCGTGAGCCAGTACCAGGTGAGATATCTGCAGTCTATGGCGGTCGTAAAATGGGCTATGGACGTGAATATATAATACCTACTCCATTTGACCCAAGATTAATTTCTATAGTAGCTCCTGCTGTTGCAAAAGCCGCAGTTGATTCAGGTGTTGCAAGAAAGGCAATACAAGATTGGAGTAAATATGAAAATCAATTAAAATCTCGTCTTTCTAATGTTCTCAGCACGCTGAATTTACTATCTTCACATATGTAATTTATTGGATAAAGTTAAAAGTGATAAACCAACCCAAACTCTAAGCCATATATGCCAAACCTATTGGTAATGGTTGCAGTTGTTGATTCAACACGTGCAGTTTCATCAACTTTACTTCCTCCACCGGCAGGAATATATCCTTCACCAGCTAGTATCTTTATTCCTGGTACAATATCTTTAAATTGGTTATCAAGGATACCAAAATAGCATAAACCAGCAAATGCTTGAGTTTGTGCTGTAAGTTGGTAATTGATACCAAGTTTTGCTTGGTAAGCCAAGGCATATCTGGTTTTTCCTAGAAATTTAACCCTAGTTACACCTGCACCAATACCAACATATGGGGTGAATGGCATTTTTGCTATATTAAAATCACGATATACATTGACCATTCCAGCTAAGTTATTAAAACCTTCATTTTTCATCTTAAATGCAGCTCTGAACTCTGCTTCAACACTACAATTTTCTTGAATGTGAATATCAACCTTTCCACTTCTCCAAGGTGAATTGCATTCCGCTCCAGTAGACGCATCATTGTGACGACGAAGTTCAATATATCTTGCTTTTTTCTTATCTGAATAATCTTCATCATATAAGTTAGTCTGAGAATATAAGCCTTCAAACTCAACTCTCATATTTTTGAATAAATACCCTATTGCAGCACTACCGGCAAACCCTGGAACATATTTAGGACTGTATCCAGCTTCAATTCGCTCCTTCTTATTAAAACTAAAAACCCCCTCTGTTATATTGTCACCTGCATCTTCTTTTCCTTCTAGAGAACCTATTGCATTGAAGAATGCTCCAAAATAGTTAGCTTTGATGTAAACATTCTCTAAGTTATTTATTTTATCATCGTAAGATAAGCACCTAAATGAAAAAGTTAGCAAAACCAAAGATATGTGAATTTAAATCTTTCGCCCACCACAAAGCCTCCCTGCATAACTTGTCATTCCATTATTATAGTATGCTTCTATTTTTTATGATAGCAACTTTTTATTGCGCTCAATCGTTTTAGATTTATAATGAAAGTATTGTAATTTAAAGCAAATCAATGACTATTGCAATTCACGAATTAGAGAGGATCATCAAACAATCGTTCCCCGACGCTGATATAAAAATTCATGATCTTGCTGGAGATGATGACCATTATCATTTAAAAATAAACTCCAAGTGTTTTCTTGGAAAGACAAAAATAGAACAGCATAAAATGGTATATAAAGCTCTGGAAGGTCAGTCTATACACGCCTTGCAACTGGAAACTAATACTTTAAAATAAGGTGAATTTATGAGCAATTTTGAACAAATAAAAAAAGATATAACAGAAAATGATGTGGTATTGTATATGAAAGGCACTTCTGATTTTCCTCAATGCGGATTCTCTGGACTCGTCGTGTCAATCCTAAAAAAATTGAACGTGAAGTTTAAGTATATTAACGTGTTGGAGAATGATGAAATACGTGAATCTATAAAAAAGTTTTCTGATTGGCCAACAATTCCACAATTATATATAAAGGAAGAGTTTATTGGTGGTTGCGACATCACTCGCGAGATGTACGAAAAAGGCGAACTGCAAAGTTTATTGAAGGAAAAAAAAATTATTGCGGAATAAGTACCAAGAAACCAGTGCCCAGACGCTGGATAACGTAGTATAGCTATGAAAAAGGATCTTATGTCTTAAACCGTATCCGTTCAGGGGAGCGGCAAAATAAGGTAGACAAAGCAAGATAATAATGTTGATGTTAACACTATTGTCAAGTTTACTGGCCTTTCTATTAGTGAGATTGAAGAATTAAGTGTGAGCGGTTACAAATAATTTACCATTTCTTCTGGTTTCACTATCCTTTCAAACTCTTCCTCAGTGAGCAGTTGAAGTTTTGCTGCTGCTTCTTTTAGAGTGATATTTTCTTTATAAGCAAGCTTCGCTATTTTTGCTGCATTGTCGTACCCTATATGCGTATTTAATATAGTGACCAACATCAACGACTGATTCAGTAAATCTTTTATCCTCTCTTCATTTGCTTTAATACCAACTACACATTTTTCTGTAAAATTTAAACTTGCGTCAGCTAAAAGTCTTATAGACTGCAAAACATTGTAAATTATCACTGGCTTAAACACATTCAATTCAAAATGACCGTTTGAACCACTAATGGTTACAGCAACATGATTTCCCATAACTTGAGTGCATACCATAGTCACCGCTTCACACTGAGTTGGATTCACTTTACCTGGCATAATTGAAGAACCAGGCTCATTTTCCGGTAACATTATTTCCCCAATTCCGCATCTTGGACCAGAACCAAGCAGCCTTATATCATTTGCAATTTTCATTAAACTGACTGCTACTGTATTGAGTGTTCCACTGAGCTCAACTAAAGCATCATTTGCTGCTAGCGCTTCAAATTTATTGCCTGCTGAAGTAAATGGAAGGTTAGTAATTCCTGCAACTTGCTTTGCAAAATCTTCAGCAAAACCCTTTTTAGTATTGAGTCCCGTGCCAACCGCAGTGCCACCTTGTGCAAGCTCATATATATCACTTAAAGTTGATTTTACTCTCTCTATCCCCTTTTTAATCTGGGCTGCATAGCCAGAAAACTCCTGTCCTAGTGTTAGGGGCGTTGCATCTTGCAGATGAGTACGTCCTACTTTTATTATATCTTTAAATTCCTGAACCTTATTATCCAGCACCTTATGCAATTTTTCAAGATTTGGAATAAGCAAGCGGTTTATCTGGTCTGCTGCTGCTATATGCATTGCTGTTGGAAAGGTGTCATTTGACGACTGACCATAATTCACATGATCATTTGGATGTATCGGAGATTTACTACCCAAATTACCACCTAAAATCTCTATTGCGCGATTGCTGATCACTTCATTCATATTCATATTAGTCTGCGTTCCGGATCCGGTTTGCCAAACAACAAGCGGAAATTCATTATTAAATTTGCCATCTATTACTTCCTTTGCGGCTGCGCAGATTGCGTCCCCTACCTTATTATCTATGCTACCCTGCTTCATGTTAACATGTGCTGCTGCAAGTTTTACTATTGCTAATGCTTTAATCAGAGGCTCTGGCATTTTTTCTGTGCCAATCTTAAAATTTTCTAAAGAACGCTGAGTCTGCGCTCCCCAGTAATGTTCACTTGGTACTTTTACTTCCCCTAAGCTGTCTGATTCTATTCTCGTCTTTCTATCCATATTTTCCTCCTGGTGTTATGCAAACTGGTTCACTACATAATTTTTTCATGCCTACTTCTTGGTTAATTAAATCATACTAGATCCAAGTAGTCAAGTGTACGAACATTGCAATTTTCAGGTAACTTGCATGGTAGATGTACAACTGTACGAACATTGTCTAGCAGGAGGGTGTCATCCCAGCGCCCCTATGATGTCATCACAGTGCTTGACACTTGGATCCAGAAATTTTATTAAGTTGGTAAGCATAAAAGTAGCCGTTTTATGTTAAAATACAACGTTTTGATGATTATGAAAAGGCTGGATCCCAGTGTCTGGGCACTGGGATGACACCATCTGCCACGCAAATTGCCTGCAAATTGCAATGTTCGTACAGTTGTGTGGTAGATGCAAGTAGCTGACACTGGGATTTGTTGTGTTTAACAAAAACAAATGTTCGTACAAATATATTCTAGTTATATGATAAAATAAATGAAATTCACATCTTAAAAGGATCATATACATCGATTTCCTTAGAATTACTCTTTTTCAATTTTTCACTTAATAATCTTAAAATAGGCTGTAAATCACCATTAATTGATAAGCACAGCACTTCTTTATTGAGATAATTAGCTAGGTGATTCTTCTTTTCCAGAATTTCTGCTTCCCTCAATAAGTCGCATTTGTTTAATACTACACTCTCTTCTTTTTCAACAAGATCACTATTGTAAAGTTCCAATTCATTATGGATACAACTATAAGCCGAAACAACGTCATCGTGAGTTACATCGATTAAATGAAGTAAAATTTGACACCTTTCTATGTGCTTTAAAAATTTATGCCCGAGCCCAACTCCAAGGTGAGCATCAGTAATTATTCCAGGAATATCTGCTATTACAACTTCGCTATCATCCACTTTTACCATGCCTAAATGAGGTCTTACGGTGGTAAATGGATAATCGCCTACTTTTGTATCGGAATTTGAGCAGCGAGTCAAAAATTTTGATTTACCTGCGTTTGGCATGCCAATAATTCCAACATCTGATAAAACTTTTAGTTTTAATAATACATGTTTTTCTTCGCCAGGCTGACCGTAAGTAAAATGTCTTGGTGCCTTATTAGTAGAAGATTTAAAATTAGTATTTCCAAGTCCACCTTTTCCACCCTGTGCTACTTGAAATTCCATACCAGGCTTGTCAAGGTCTACTATTATCTCTTCACTTTCTTCATCAATTATTTGTGCACCGACTGGAACTTTAAGTATAACGTCTTTCCCTGCTGTGCCAGATCTATCCCTGCCTGCACCATTTTTTCCACTATCTGCTTTAATGTGTCTTCTATAACGAAAATGAAGCAAAGTGTTGAGATTAGCGTCGCTGATGAAAACTATGTTTCCACCCTTTCCTCCATTACCACCATTTGGACCACCAAATTCAACGAACTTTTCTCGACGAAAACTTGCACAGCCATCACCACCGTCACCGGCTTTTAAACACAATTTTACTTCGTCTATAAAACCCATGCTAACCCACGATAATATTTAGCATCCTTTCCTAACGTGCTTTCTATTCTCATTAGCTCATTATACTTCGCGAGTCTATCAGAACGCGATAGCGACCCGGTTTTTATTTGCCCGCAATTTGACGCAACTGCTATATGAGATATTGTTGTGTCTTCTGTTTCACCTGAGCGATGAGAAACAACAGCTTTATAGCCATTTGATTTTGCCATTTCAATTGCATTAAACGTTTCTGTTAACGTCCCTATTTGATTTGGCTTGATCAGTACAGCATTTGCCATTTTTTCCTCTATTCCTTTACGTATTAGTTCACAATTTGTAACAAATAAATCATCCCCGACCAATTGAATTTTATTCCCTAGTTTTGCAGTAAGCAATTTCCAGCCTTCATAGTCGTCTTCACTCATTGCATCTTCTATAGAAATTATTGGATATCTTTCCACAAGGTTACAATAATATTCGGTTAACTCTTCTGAAGTAAGCCCCTTACTTTCAAATTCGTAAATTCCATCTTCATAAAAAGTAGATGAAGCAACATCAAGGCCTAGTGCAAAATCACTTTGCGCTGAATAACCTGCTGATTCTATAGCGTATATGATCAAATCAAGTGCTTCTTCAGTACTTTCAATATTTGGTGCAAAACCACCTTCATCCCCTACATTTATGCTATAACCTTTTTTCTTAAGAATGCTACGTAAGTTGTGGAATACCTCCGCAGATATTCTAATCGCTTCGCTGAAAGTCTCAGCACCGACCGGAAGAATCATGAATTCTTGGAAATCGAGCTTATTGTCTGCATGTACTCCACCATTAATTATGTTAATGAGTGGAACCGGCATAACACTCGTCTGCTTTCCTCCCAAATATCTATATAGCGGCATTTTGAAACTGTTTGCTGCTGCTTTTGCAACTGCAAGAGACACACCCAAAGTTGCATTTGCTCCAAGTTTTGATTTGTTTTTTGTTCCATCCAGTTCAATTAATGCTTTATCAATTGCATTTTGGTCCGCTGCATTCATTCCAATGATTTCATCTGCTATTATCCCATTTACAGCTTGAACAGCTTTCAGCACTCCCTTACCACAATACCTTTTCTCATCTTGGTCCCTGAGTTCCAAGGCTTCTAATTTACCAGTTGAAGCTCCAGAAGGTACAGATGCCCTGCCTATTGCGCCATCACAGAGCTCAATTTCTACCTCAATAGTGGGGTAACCCCTGCTATCTAAAATTTCTCTTGCAAATACGTTATTGATTATCTTATTCATTACATTAAACCTTAACTTCCGCAATAAGTGCTGCAGTTTCTTTTGCTAGCTTAGCTATATTACTACCAGCACCAATAAATAATACTATATCACTTGGACTTGTCGAATCACTAATAAAATGTGAAATGAGCAAAGCATCATTCATAATTTTTGTGTTATTAAATCCATTACTGATTAAAGCTTTTTGTATATCATCAATCCCACAACCAGGAATAGGATTGTCTTCTGGGGGATGAACAGGAGTGAGGATGACATAATCAAACATCATGAAAATTCGTATGAATTCATCAAAAAAATTACGAATGCGGGCAAAACGAAGTGGTTCGATAATTCCTATTACTTTTCCTTTAGTAATCGAACGTGCAGCCGTTAAAGTTGCATATATTTCATTTGGATGATGGGCATAATCCTCAATTAACTTAACACCTTTAATATCGGCAATCAAAGAGAATCTTCTTGCTACTCCTTGAAATTCCAAAAGGCCTTTTTTAATCTCTGCATCGCTAATTCCGAGCTTTATCGCAACTGATATTGCAGCTAGGGCGTTGCTTACTTTGTGAATTCCAATTGCATTTGATAGTACTATGTTTTTTAAAGGGCTGGATCCCAGTGTCACGCACTGGGATGACATCTCTGTACACTTTCCTTTTGTCATTCCAGCACGTAATGCTGGAATCCAGTTGTTCAACACATCAAATTCTATGCTGTTAGCATGCTGTTTAATGTTGCTGGCTCTTATGCTACCATTCTCAAACCCAAACGTTATAGAATTACCCGCATCATAATCGATGTCTACAGAATCAGGTAAAACTGCAGAACCTGCATTATTCACGAATTGGGAAAATGCATTTTTGATATTATCAAATGTGCCGTAATAATCTATGTGGTCATTGTTGATACTTGTTATGACAGCAATCTTTGCAGGGATTTTTAGCATAGTTCCATCAGACTCATCAGCCTCGATCAGAAAAGTGTCACTCCCTCCAAGTTTGAAGTTGCTCTTATAGGAATTTAATATCCCTCCTACAGTTACAGTCGCATCAATGCTAGAATGATCAAAAATGGAAGCAATCATAGCGGTTGTTGTTGTCTTTCCGCTTGAACCTGAAACCGCTATCACATATTTATCTCTTAAAAGTTCAGCAAGCATGTCTGATCTATGCAAAACGATTTTATTGTTATTTTTTGCCGCAATTAACTCCACATTATCAGATTCTATCGCAGAAGAATATACAACTATTTGAGCTTGGCTTATATTATCAGCATTGTGACCAATGTAAACTTCTATACCCAGCTTTTGTAATCTATCTACATTGTTGTTTGACTGCGCATCACTGCCTTGAACTTTGTAATTGGAATTGTGAAGAATTTCAGCAATGGCACTCATTCCGATTCCACCTATACCAATAATATGTATTATTCCTTCTTGAGTTTTGTTAATATTTAGCAGTAGATGTTTACTCATTACTAAATTTATTATAGTATAATTTAAAATCCTCATAGTATCGAACCCTCTTACCGAATACAATGATAAAAAACCTAGCCTTCCTATGTCTAATATTCGTTTTGATGAGTAGTTGCAGTTTTAGCAACAGGTTTAATTGCACTGCAGGTCATTACAAAATTGGCAGCAGCTATACAATAAATGGTATAACTTATTATCCAAAAAACTGTAAACACTATGAAGAGATAGGGACAGCGTCGTGGTATGGAATAGAAGATCATGGCACGCTTACAGCAAATGGTGAAGTGTTTAACCGTCACTTGATCTCTGCAGCGCATAAGACTTTGCCCCTACCCTGCTTTGTTCTTGTCACTAATTTAGAAAATGGAAGAAAGCTTGTTACAAGGGTTAACGATAGAGGACCATTTATTGAAGGTAGAATAATAGACTTATCAGAAAAAGCAGCTCAAGTCTTAGGATTTCATAAATCTGGGCTTGCAAAAGTAAAAGTCCAATACCTAAGAAAGATGTCAGAACAATTGATACAAAATACTCCTCATTACAGAAAGCAGTATGAAAAAGAAATACAGAAACGTCACCCAAAACAAGACAGTGCAGAAAGTAAGGGATATGTTGCATTTTTTAAAAGTGCTCAGGCTGCTAAATCAGCTGCATCAAAGCTTCGCAATCAAGGAATAAAAAATGTTAGATTGCTTTTTAAGAACGATCAATATTGCGTGAAAGTGAGTTATAGGTAGTGGTGAGTGCAGAATTTGAAAAATTTGGTTAATGTCAGAAACGCTGGCTAACTATTGTAAGTTAAAAATGTGATATAAAAAAGATATCAACAATTTATAGCTATACCACCGCGATATCTCTTAGCCGCTAACACGTAGCGGAATGACGAGCTTATCGTCACGCCACCGCTAACCGTCATACCGCGATTTATTCGCGGTATCTCAGCCGCTAACAAGTAGCGAAATGACAGCAATCCTACGTCATGCCGCCGCTAACCGTCATACCGCGATTCATTCGCGGTATCTCAGCCGCTAACACGTAGCGGAATGACGAGCTTATCGTCACGCCACCGCTAACCGTCATACCGCGATTCATTCGCGGTATCTCAGCCGCTAACAAGTAGCGGGATACTTGACCTTTACAGGAATGACAGTTGTCGTTTAGCTATAAATATTAAGAAATTTACCAAATAAAAAAAAAGGCAAAGAAACCCTAGGGTAGCTAGTATTCAAATTCTCCCTTGTCTATTTGACGTCTTTTACTGTCTTAAACACTTTATAAGCGCGTTTCGGCTTGTATAGGTAGAAACCTAAAAGTTTTATAAAGACATGAGGTGCACATAGTGCAAAAAATTAAGCATGATTTACGCCAAATACATTAAGTTTTTTGTCATTAATCCACTGCAGAGATTGCGAAGATAAATAAATAGCTTCAGTTTCATGATAAGAGGGCTGGCGGAGTTTGTCAAGTAAGTTTTTCGTTTCATCCAATGCGCTGCCAAAAGTTTGTTATGCAAGAATGCACTAGCCATTTCTCACAGATTCATTTAAACTTAATCAAGTAGGAGTATTATTAACGCGAAAAGAGTTTAATTAGAGATTTAAGTGATATGGCGCGTGAGGAAGATATAAACCAATTAGTAGAAAATGGATTTGATATTAACTCAAAAGATGCAAGTGGAATCACTCTCTTGCACAAGTTCACAAAAGAAGGTGATTTAGTTGGAGTAAAGTCATTACTAGAGCACGAAGCTGATTTCAATGTCGTAGACAACGAAAATAGAAATCCACTGCATTATGCCATTATGCATGGACACAAGAAAGTTGCTAAACTTTTTGTTAATCAACTGACAATTAATTCCAAGGATAAAAATGGATTTACTCCACTGCACCTTGCTGCACTACAAGATGACACGGAATTAATAGATTTTTTGATAACAAAAGGCGCAAAAATTAATGAAAAAGATGTCAAAGAGGGCTATACTCCTCTTCATATAGCTTCACTATACGGTTCTAAAAAAAGCGTCCAAATTTTAATTGATAGCGGAGCAAATCTCGAATGTGAAGATAACAATTTTCGTACTCCTTTGTTTTTAACCATTTATCAATGCACCGCACATTATGACAGCAGAGCAGAAATTATAGAATATCTGATAAAGAAAGGTGCAAATATAGAAGCCAAAGATGCAGAAAATAACACTACGCTTTTCCTAGCAGCGTGTAACAACAAAATGCAAATAGTAAAGCTTATTGCAAAAAAACAGCAAGCAAGTAACGATAAAATTAAACTTAAAGAGTTTTTTTGCACAAAAAACAATCATGGTTTTGATGCATTAGATTGCGCTATTGAGCATAATAATAGAAAAATGGTAACATTTCTTGTATCAAAAGGAATAGATGCAAATGATCAAGATTTTAATGGCAACGCCAGGCTGCATAAAGCTAGCCATAATGGTAACACTAAAACAGTTAAGCTCTTATTGAGGCTTAAGGTAAACATTAATGCTGTTACTAAATGTAACAGAACTCCCTTGCTACTGGCAGTTAAAAAAGGCCATACAAAAATTGTGAAAATGTTATTGGAAGTTAGAGCCAATATGAACATTTGTGAGCAACAAGGTTTTGCACCTCTACATCTTGCTGTTCAAAAGGATTATTTTGATATAGCTCAGCTATTAATAGAAAAAGGTGCAGACCTTAACATTAAGTGTAATAACGGTCATACCGCAATAGATATGTTCATTAGCAAGGCTCATAGCAAAAAAAACATCGAAGAAAATTACAAAAAATTTTGCAGATTTTTGATGCTTTACCTGAAAGAGCTACATAGTAAACACAAAGCCTGTTGTATACTTTCAACCCTAGCTCTAAGCCTAACAATTATAGGCTTACCATTTATTTTCAAGCCTATTATTAAATATAGAGAAAGAAGTAAAATATATAAAAAAACTAAGGCTATGCTGGTCTACATTTAAGTACAAGAAGAGTATACAAAAAATACATAGCCAAAGCTAATATATGACAATTATCTGCTCGATGAAAACGAAATTAAATACATTTTTAATATTTTTATAGAAATCTATTAGTATAGATCTATATGCTGTTCTAATGGCTATTTTTAAATGCTTAATACTCCTCTTCATTATTTCTTGCACACATCTACCTACCAAGCAATATCCTATTAACATAGACAATTATAAGCACGATTATCCGTTGCAACAATATAACACCTCTTTGGAGATTAATGAACCGGCAATACCAGAAATTATGCCTTTACCAATAGAGTTTCCCGATCTCACAATCAGTAATCAGCTTATTTCTATTAATGTTAGTGAAGAAGTATCAGTAAAGGATTTGCTGATTGAGATAGGAAAACTTTCTGACGTTAACTTGGATATGGACCCAAAAATATCAGGTAATATTATTTTAAAGCTAAAAGATAAGGATATAAACGAAGTAATTCAGAGTATAGCAAATAGCGCCAAACTGCGTTACTCAACAAGTAATGGTGTAATTAGAATTGAGCAGGACTTGCCATACGCACAAAATTATTACGTAGACTTCATCAATATTCAACATTCTGCTCAAAGCAGTTTCGTCATTAATAACAATATTACTAACAGTGATGGAAGTAACGTTGATAGGGACTATAACAATGTTATGAAGTCTCAATACAGTAGTGACTTATGGAATTCATTAGAAAAAGGCTTGAATGCAATAATGGATGTTAACGGGGTGGATGATGGCGAATTCCTTTCATCCAACAGAGAAGCTGGTGTTATTATTTTGAATGCTAGAAAAGATATCCACAAAGCTGTTGAAGAATATATTAATAAGGTTAAGAAGTTAGCGTCTTCTCAAGTAATGATAGAGGCAAAAATAGTTGAAGTTGTGCTAGATGACAAATACCTTTCTGGTATGAACTTAAATGACTTACAAGATGGAACTAAGTCTATAATAAATCAAGATAACTCCATTATTAACCTAGCAATGAACTTTGGTGCAAATGATCTAGGAGATTTAGTAAAAAATTTAGACAAATTTGGCACTTCAACTGTAATTTCAAGCCCCAGAGTACATGCTATAAATAATCAGCAAGCGATGATTTCATTTACTAAAAACCATATTTATTTTACCTCCGATATACAAAAAGATACTAGAAACTCTAATCAGACCTTAATTACCAAGATGAATAGCGTCCCAATAGGTGTTGTGCTAATAATCCACCCAAGCATTAACATTGATACTAGTGAAATATTCATGGATATACATCCAACTTTATCAAGAATTAACGGCTACACTAAAGATCCAGATATAGAGTACGTCGCACAGCAGAGTAAAATGAAATTAAATAGCGACATTCCAATTGTTGAAATCAGAGAAATGAACTCTATGTTAAAAATTAAGAGCGGTGAAATTATGGTAATCGGCGGGCTTATAGAACATAGAGAAGATAAGCAAAGCTTATTGCATCAGAAATCAAAAAGGCTAGCGAATAATATTAGAACAGTAGAAACTGTCATTTTTTTAAAAGCAACAATCGTACCAACATTTGGTTTGTTAGATAGAAAAGATAAGAATTTATATATATATTAAATTATCACTAAAAATTAAATATCAAACCAACTTCAATATTGTGAGTAGATATGTCATCTGCAACAGGTATCGGAACGCTAAAGTAACGATAGCCGAGAAAGGTTTTGATTTCTGGGATTATTGAATAATCAACACCAAGTTTTATTTGATAAGCAAACCAAGGAACATTCAGTGGCATTGAATTTTGGGGTGACCCATTAATCCTTTTTAATCTAAAAACTGTTGGTCCTATACCAAGACCGATGTACGGAGCAAATTGTGTATCCTGAACGCTGGGATTATAATAGAAGTTTAACAAAAACGCAAATATACTTGCTGATTTATCAAATACCGGAGGAGAATTACTATCTTCAATATTGGCTATAGAATACGCGGCTTCAAAATCAATTTTACCATTTTCTCCAGCATAGTAACCTAAAGACATGCTGCTAAACCACTGGAAATCAATTTTACCATCAAATTGCTGTATACTTTTAATTTCATCTGCCACTATATTTTTTATTATAAAACCATAATGACTTTCAACTAAAGTTAGGACTCTCTCCCCTATTGCCTTTATACCCTTTACAAATATTTCTAAATTATCATGGTATACCTTACCACCGTTAGCGCTAACATAAAAATCAAGTTTTTTTGATTTTTCTTTTGTAGGCTCAGCTTGATCTGCAATACGTGACCACATATTTTTCTGATCAGCTACTTGGAAAACAGAAGGTGGACTACTTTCAAGTTCTTGATATTTTATTGGTATTTCTTTTGCAGTAACCTCCTCAGAACGTATCACACTTTCATCATTGTCTGTTTCTAATTTTAAGGGTTGTACTTGCTCAATGTGTGTACTATTACTAATATAAGTAATAAAAAAATAGACACATGGAATGAAAATTAAAAATAAAGCAATAGATATTTTAGTTATCACAAATGAACCCATAATTATCATTTATAGTATAACTACTATATCATATATTTCTTTAATGTACAAAAAATTAAGGTAAGATACTTCCGATTAGATAATTATTTTCCACTCCTTTAACATTAACTTTCACAATACTCTTGGCTTGAGCTTTTGGTTCAAGCTTTACTAATGCAAAATTTTCTGTTCTACCGATATGATTTTGCTCAACCAGAACGCTTTGCTCGGTGCTGAGCAAAGATTGATAAAAACTGCTCATCATTTCCTTATTCACCTCTCTTAGGTGCTTTACCCGTTCTTTACGTACATTTTCTGGTATTTGCGGCATCCGTGCAGCAGGTGTATTTTTCCGCTCTGAATATGGAAAAGCATGTAGGTAAACTACATTTATTTTTTTTAGTAGATCAACCGTATCCTGAAACATTTCATCAGTTTCTGTTGGAAATCCAGCAATAATATCAGCGCCAAATGCTATATTAGGTCTCAAGCTCTTCATTTTATGATAAAATTCTATCACTTGCTCTCTGTTGTGACGACGCTTCATTCTCTTTAGTATTAAATTATTACCAGATTGTAGACTCAAATGTAAATGAGGCATAAGTCTTGACTCATTAGCTATTAAATCCATTAATTCGTCGTCAACTTCAGCAACATCGATAGAGGAAAGTCTTAGCCTCTTCAACTCTGGTATATCCTTTAAAACTCTCCTAATCATTGAACCAAGTGATGGCTTACCCAACAAATCTGTACCAAAGTCAGTAATATCAACCCCTGTAAACACTACTTCTTGATATCCATTTTCTACAAAGATCCTGATTTGCTCTATAATACTGTTTATTGGCACAGATCGATTATTCCCTCTTGCCTCAGTAATTGAACAAAATGTGCAGCTATGATTACAACCATTTTGAATTTCAATAAATGCCCTTGACTTATCTTCAAATCCATTAATTAGAACAGGTTCTACTTGGTTATCACTGACCAAGATTTTATCGTCATTTAGTAAGTAATTTTCAGCTTTTAGCTTATCTTGATTACCGAGCACTTTACTTACACCAGGAATGCTACTGTAAACTTCTGGATCCAACTGAACAGCACAACCAACTACGATAATTTCTTTATTTGGATCATTTTTGTAAATCTTACGTATCTTTTGCTTTACCTGACGTTCTGCTTCGTTTGTCACTGCACAGCTATGCACCACAACAACATTTTCTCTCTTTGCTTTTTTTAATGCTTCTTTGATTAACTCGCTCTCGTAAAAATTTAGACGACAACCAAATGTTATCACTTCATTCATGTTAGTATTTTTTGCTTTAATAGACCTAAATTATATCAAATATCCAAGCAAAGTCTCTTGCATGACTATTTTTTTGTAAATAAATGCTATGCAAGCAGCAGACACTGGGATCTCAACGATTTTCACTCAGACACAGTATCACTCCTTTGCTTATTATAGTCTTTTGACCTTTTTAAGATACAATCCGGATTGGATACTGAGTTGGTGAGTATAAAAGTATAGCTTCTACGTCATACCGCTGCGGTATCTCTTAGCCGCTAACAAGTAGCGGGATGACGATTGTCGGTGAATCTAAGTTACCTTAGCTACATTTCTAGCTGTAACTATAAATGTATGGATTTTTTATCGTGCCATGTTATAATTAACGTCTTGCTAAAAATTAAATATTGATGAATGAACTAAGAAAGTTAAGTATTACACAAATGCATGACGGGCTCAAAAAAAAGAGTTTTTCTGCCGTTGAACTCGTAGAGGCGCACATCAGTGCGGTTGAAAATGAGAAATTAAATGCATTTATAACAAAAACCCCAGAGATAGCAATGAAAGCTGCTAAAGCTGCAGATGAATATTTCTCTAGGCAAAAGGATGATTTAATCTCGCCGCTCATGGGTGTACCAGTTGGCATCAAAGATCTATTCTGTACAAAAGGAATAAAAACAACAGCATGCTCAAAAATGCTGGAAAATTTCGTTCCGACTTACGAATCTACGGTGTCTGACTTGCTTTTAAAAAGTGGAGCAGCCATGCTCGGTAAGCTTAATATGGATGAATTTGCTATGGGTTCTGCGAACACAAACAGCTATTTTGGCCCTGTCGAAAATGTGTGGATTAGAAAAAGTGATGGGGAAAAAGTTGTTCCTGGTGGATCATCTGGTGGATCTGCAGCATCGGTGGCTGGATTTTTATGCGCTGGAGCACTAGGGAGTGACACCGGTGGATCTGTACGCCAACCAGCAGCTTACTGTGGAGTAGTTGGAATAAAGCCAACTTATGGAAGATGCTCGCGTTTTGGTATGATTGCATTTGCAAGTTCTCTAGATCAAGCAGGAGTCATTACTCGTTCTGTCTCTGATTCAGCATTAATGCTGGAAGCAATCTGTGGCTATGATACAAAAGATTCAATATCAAGTAGAAAGCCAGCACCTAAATTTTCCAGCTTTATAAATGGTGATGTTAAGGGTAAGCGTATTGGTATACCAAAAGAATATAGGATGGATGGAATTTCAGAGGAAATAGTCCATAATTGGGAGAAAGTTGCTTCCTATTTAAAAGAAAATGGCGCTGAAGTTGTTGACGTTACTCTGCCACATACTAAATATGCAATACCAGTCTATTATTTAATTTGTTCTGCTGAAACTTCATCCAATCTTGCTCGTTATGACGGTGTGCGTTATGGGTTCAGGGTTGATGCTGATACCCTTGAAGAAATGTATTCACTAACAAGAGCAGAAGGTTTCGGTAAAGAGGTGAAAAGAAGAATTTTAATTGGCGCTTATGCGCTTTCTTCAGGTCATCATAATGAATATTACGAAAAAGCGCAGTGCATTAGGGCATTAATCAGAAATGATTTTATAAAAGCGTTTGAAAAAATAGATTACATACTTGTGCCATCTGCTCCAACAGAAGCTTTTGGCTTAAATGAAAAGCCAGATCCGCTAATTATGTGCATCAATGATGTGTTTACTGTGCCGGCAAGTCTGGCAGGATTGCCTGCTATTTCTGTTCCTGTTGGGCTCTCCAATGAGGGTTTACCACTTGCCTTGCAAGTGATTGGAAATTATTATGATGAAGCTGGAATATTAAATGTGGCAAGTGTGATAGAGCAAAATTGCGGCAGAATAATTAGACCTCTTGCATAATCTATTTTTTGATAGTAATTTTTGCATTAAAATTTGCTTACGCTCCTCAACGTACTCTATGGTTCCATTTTTAGATGAATAGCAAAAACAGGGTATATTAATCTGTTTACAAAATTTTCGTGTAACAGTTCACACTTAATTAAACAGACTGAATTCTGTAATTTTGGGATGTTGAAAAATTTACCTCACGTTGTCATTCCAGCGCATAACGCTGAAATCCAGATTTATAGAAACGAAAAAACTTGCTTGACACCCTTCGCCAACCCCCTTATTATGATGTGTAGTACAATGATACAAATTAAGAATTCCCCCATCCTGTGCTGGTTCTTCGATCTGAAATCCTACTTCTACCTGATCACAACCAATGTTAATTTGTCCTATTAATGCTTTAATAATGCCGCGCTTAGTTTGCCAATCTAGCTGTTCCAGGTTCGATTTTACACTAGAATAAAAATTCTTTATGCTATTTATAATAAGACTTATTCCTTTTTCTACTGCCTTCTGATCAACTACCTTTTTTTTCTCTTCTTCTATCCCTTGTAAGCGTTCTTTCATTTTTCTCATTGTCTGTTTAAATTCTTCCTCGCTTATATATCCTTTCTCTCCTGCATTTTCTTGACTATAATAATCTTCCATTAATTTTTCGATACCTTCTTTTATTTGATTTTCTCTTCTTGCAAACTTTTTCTCTGATGATTCATCATTTTTATTTTCTAATACTCTACGTTGGTATTCCTTTTTTATCATCTCTGGGTTTTTTAGTACATCTTTCACCTTTTCCCATACTGACCTTACCCAGAAAAAGTGGAGAGAAAGAAAAGAGTTTTTTTGGGTAAAATAAAATTTTGGAGGATTAGAAATGGCAAGAGAATATACGGCAGAATTCAAATTGGAAGCTGTTAAGCTGGCAAATGAACAAAGAAAGGTAGGTCAACCAGTTGCAAAAGTAGCAAGAGATCTAGGAATAAGGGATAGTGTATTAGGAAAATGGATGAAGAAATATAACGAAAAAAAGTCAGCGGCAAATGCATTTCCAGATGTAGCACCTTATGACAAAGAGAGATTTGATTTACAGAAAGAGTTAGCAAAAGTAACAAGAGAAAGAGACATTTTAAAAAAAGCCCTGGCCAGTCAAAAAGAGTAAAATATTTTTTTATATAGTAACTGCTATAAAGTACAGGAATTATGTAGGATTTTCTGCTAGTGGCTACTATAAGTGGACTACAAGGAAAATAAGCAGTAGAGAATCAGCAAATAAAGAGTTATTAGCAGATATTCAAAAAATATATCAAGCTTCTAAATGTAGATATGGAGCTCCTAAAATTCATGCTGAATTAAAGGCTTTGGGTAAAAGTTGCAACTTAAAAACAGTGCAAAGTATTATGCAGAAAAATGGTATTCAGGCTATATTGAGAAGAAAATTTAAAATTAAGAAACAACAAACGGACAGTAGCTCCCAATATATTAGACCAAAACTTTATTGTCGATCAACCAAATAAAGTATGGGATTACTTATATAAAAACCAAAGAAGGATGACTATATTTGGCAACAATAATCGATCTATATTCACGCATGGTAGTTAATGAGCAGTTCAATAAATAAACAATTGGTTATGGACTCTTTATTAATGGACGTTAACAAGCGTAAACCTGCCAAAAATCTACTATTACATAGTGATCAAGGTTCACAATATACTTTGCAAGGTTATCAATATCTCTTATCCATAAAAAACATAGATGAGTCATAAAGGTTGTTGTTACAACAATTCTGTTGTGGAAAGCTTCTTCAGTTCTCTAAAAAGGGAGTTACCAATAGACACCTCTCGGCACTCTAAACAGCATATCAAAACTGCTATATTTGAATATATAGAAATTTTTTGGGAGTGTTAAATAAACCATACGCGTCAAGTTAAGGAAAAGTGTAAGTAAAGTTGATAGAGTGAAGGAAAATAATAAGTATAAATTCTCTTGGATATATAAATGAGAGAACTTACAATGGACAGAATAGCTTGCTTATCAAAAGACCTCAATGAATTCTTTAATGAAAAAGCAGACGAAATATCAATTGCAGTAGGTTTTATAAAAAGAAAGAGAAAACTTAATGGCTCATCATTCATAAAAGCTATGGTTTTTGGTAACATAGGAGTTGATGATTGCAGCATAGAAACAATGTGCCAATTGCTAAATGAAGACTCGATAGAAATTACAAAACAGGGTTTAGATTTTAGGTTTAGTGAAGAAGCAGTTGAGTTCATGAAAAAAATGTATAACGAAGCTTTGTGTTTATTTAAAAAAAGTCTACAGATTGATTGCAAAATTTTACAGCAATTTGGAAGCGTTAAATTATTGGATAGCAGCTACATTAGCCTGCCCAGTAGCATGGAAGATATGTACAAAGGATATGGCAGTAGCTATAGAGATTGTGAGAATAATACCAAATCAGGAATAAAGCTACAGTTAGTCTTTGATTACCTGAATCAAGCGCTAGATAAGTTAAATTTTATGGAAGGAATAAGGTCGGATCAAGGTTATAGGGATTATCTGAACGGTTTATCAGCCAATGATTTGCTAATATTTGACTTGGGCTACTTTGTGCCTAGTTCTTTTAAACAGATTGATGAAGCAGGTGCATATTTTGTTAGTCGTTATAAGTCTGATACCAATATATATGATATAGAAACAAATCAAAAAATAGAGCTATTGGAGTATTTGGAAGGTCAATTATCTTCAGAAAAAGAAGTATTATTAGGAAAGGAAGTAAAAATTAAGGTAAGAATTATATGTCAAAAGCTAACTGAAGAACAGTCTATGGCTAGAAGAAGAAAGGCTAATAAATTAGCAAAGTCACATGGATATACATCTTCTCAAAAGAATCAAAAGTTATTAGATTGGTCAATATTTATAACTAATGTTCCAGAGAGTAAAATTAATGCTGAACAAATATTGACGGTTTATAGAGTAAGATGGCAAATCGAATTACTATTTAAACTATATAAAAGTCATATCAATCTTGATAAACTAAAAGGAAAGACAAATCCATTTAGAGTATTGTGCGAGCTATACGCAAAATTATGTGCTATTCTCGTATTTCACGGAATGATTGGCTGTGTAAAACTAAAAAAGAACACGGAGCTCAGTTTAACAAAGGCATTTATTGAATTGAAAAGGCGGGTTAGAGAGCTCTTTTTGATATTAAACAATATTGTCAATAATTTAAAAATTTTTCTAAAAAAGCTTACTATAATCTGGTCAAAGTTTTCTTTGAAAGACAGATATAGGAAGACCAGGGTATCTACTTTAAGCTCTCTACATTCCTTAACTTGACGCGTATGGTTTATTTAACACTCCCAAAGAGGGCGGTAGCTCCGAAAGTTTCCCATTGTTGTTGGCTTCCTGAATTACATCCATGTCATACAACTTGTTTCTCTTTCGCTGCTGAACCCTTTTTATCCTTTATGAACAGTTTTACAACAGCCAACATTTGTGCAGAGCCATTGCTACTGCATTCATTAGAATCAGCACCTTTTTTTTAGTAACGACTTTATTTTACCTAAATCTTTGCTTGAAACAGCCTTGTATAATTCGGGTTCACAAAATAACGTATCGCTCTATAGAGATACCTTTTATAACTCTTATTATTTTCTGTAGTTTTCTCACCTTCACCCTCCTTTAAATTTAAAACATGTAAAATTTTTGTTAAATATACAAATGTCCATAAAGATATACCTTTTCTATAAAAATAAGTTTTATTGATTCTGCTTCTCTTCGCTAATTTTTACTACCTCTGATAAAAATGAACTCAATAAATCCTGTAATCTTTGATCTTCAATTTTTTGACATTCTTTCATTATATTTAATATTTTCATTTCTCCTTCACTATCTTCATCTTCGTAATAATTTTCTTCTGTTGGTCCACAGAATAAAACTCTAGCATTCACTAATGCTTTTTCTGCTTCAGATAGCTTTTTAAATGACATGCAATCTACACCTTGTTCATATCTGTGTATTTGCTGTTGTGATAATCCGATTTTATTCGCTAACTCCAACTGAGTACATCCTCTTACGAACCTCCAATCTTTTGCCATTTGTCCAATTTTGTGCTTTATAGACTTTGTACCTATTATACTCTTGCCAATTTGAATTTCCCCTGACAAAAGTTTTACTAATACACAAAATGCACTGCGAAATTCTTGGTCCTTAATTTTTTTTAAATTTTGCAGTATACTCAGCATCTTTTCTTCCTTGTAATTAACATAACCTGTTGTAGGAAATATATCTTTAAAACTAGCCGATAATACTTTTAGCATCTTTTCTGCATTTTCAGGTGAAACAGCATCTATCCTTTGTTCATATCTTCGTATTTGTGACGTTGATATACCAGTTTCCTTTGCTAACTTCGCTTGAGAATATCCCCTTAATAACCTCAACTCTTTTATCTTTTGAACTACTTGGTAGCTTAAAGAGTCGATAGCAATTTTCTCTCTGGTAGTGGTCATTTTTTGCACAATTGCAGAACAAACATATAATACAGTATTATTGAGTTTGATTAAAGTTTTACTACTTCTGCCAAAATAATAGGCATAAACTTCAGGAAATTGATATCTCACAATGTAGCTAAGGCTAGAAGCGAGCAGAAATCTCTACTAATTAAATATTTTTCTATTTCTATTTAAATATTGTATATTAAATATAAAAAACAGTAGCAAAGCTAGTGGCTTCTTTGTAGAATACCAGCTAAACGAATACAACGGTCAATAATTTATTTACAATTGACGCTGTATACTGAAACAGTGGTTGAGGTAAATTGTATGAGTGAAAATACATTAAAATTACAAGAAGAAATAAAGCGTCACAACGAGTTGTACTATCGGAAAAATAGGCCAGAAATAACCGATGCAGAATATGATGAACTGGTAAAAAAAGTAGATATTCAAACCATTGGTACTGCGCCTGACGATAGGTTTTCCAAGGTACAGCATATTGTGCCTATGCTCTCGTTAAACAAAGTTTACAGCCAAGAAGACATTGAAGAATTTATTGCTAAGTCCAGAGAACTCCTAAATACAGATGAGCTGGAGATAATGTGCGAGCTGAAAATTGATGGCTTAAGTTTCACTGCAATTTATGAAAATGGCTTACTCGTTAAAGCTGCAACGCGCGGTGATGGTAATTTAGGCGAAGATGTCACTGATAACACAAAAACCATAAAGGGTTTTCCTCAAGCTTTACCTGGTATAAAGGGTAGATTGGAGGTGAGAGGGGAAATATACATAAGAAATGACGATTTTTTAAAATTAAATAAGGATAACCAATTTTCAAATCCGCGCAATACGGCATCCGGTTCACTAAGACAATTGGACCCAGAAGTTACCGCCAGTAGACCGCTCAGGTACTTTGCCTATTCTTTAATTGGTGGAGCAGAAAAAACTCAATTTGAAGTATTAAACAAGTTGAAGGAACTTGGATTCTGTGTAAATGAACATCAATGCTTAGCAAAAAATGTGGACGAGATGCTGAAGTTTTATAACAGGATTTATGATAATCGTCATGAATTAGGTTATGATATTGATGGGGTAGTCTATAAAATCAACAACTTAGAGTTGCAAGATCGTCTAGGTAGTACCAATAAAGCACCAAGAGGAGCTATAGCACACAAATTTCCTGCAGCTTATGGAAAAACTAAAATAGAAAAGATATTAGTACAAGTCGGCAGAACAGGCCAATTGACTCCAATTGCTCAATTAGTGCCAATAAACATAGGTGGGGTGGTTGTTACTAGAGCAAACCTGTATAATCAAGATGAAATAGAGCGCAAGGACGTAAGAGAAGGAGATGTCGTGGTAGTGCAGCGAGCAGGCGACGTCATTCCAAAGATTGTAGAAGTGGACAAAAATGCTCGTTCTCCGAATGCACCAAAGTTTATATTTCCGAATACCTGTCCAGAATGTGGAAGTGAAGTACAGATTGAAGGAGCAGCAATAAGATGTTCAGGGGTTACCTGTAAAGCTCAAATCATAGAAAGGTTAAAATATTTTGTTTCCAATGATGCTTTTGACATTACTGGCTTTGGTGACAAACAACTGGAATCTCTCTATAATCTTGGTTTAGTAAAACAGATCCCTGATATTTTTACTCTGGAAGAAAAACTAAAAAATTTCAACTTAAGTGAACAAGAAGGGTGGGGTGAAAAATTAATATCTAATTTATTGAATTCTGTCAATAGTAGAAAAACCATAACCCTTGACAGATTTATATCTTCTCTAGGGATTCGATACGTCGGACCACATGTAGCAAAATTACTAGCAAAACATTATGGCTCATATGAAAATTGGTATTCTGCTGATGAAGAAGAATTAATGAGCATAATAGGTGTAGGAGAAAAGATTATAGATTCATTAATATCTTTCTTCTCTGAAAAGGATAATGTTGAAATGGTAAATGACCTTGCTGCTCAGTTAAATATTCTGCCTGTGGTTGCTAATACTAGCAATTCCATTTTTAATGGCAAAACAGTAGTTTTTACTGGAAAACTTTCAAAAATGGAGAGAAATGAAGCGCAAGCACTAATGGAATCTTTAGGCACAATTATGAGTTCAAGTGTATCGCCTAAAACGGACTTCTTGGTTGTCGGCGAAAAACCTGGGTCAAAGCTCGAAATGAAGTTTCTGCTATAGATGCCTATTTGGGGTTTCAAGTTCCTCTGCAGTCAAGCTAGTTATTTGAGAAATATCATCAATAGAAACACCTAGTATAAGTAGATTATTCGCAACCTTGATTAACTCTACTTTATCAATCTTTTCTTTGTAAATTTGCCTTCTTTGGGATAAAAATTCTACCCATGTATCCAGTTCATCTCGTGATTCTTGATTGCTAATTTTTTTAGACTCTCTCACCCAACTTAATAGTTCTTTTTCTCCTTCACCATCTTCGTCTTCACAGCAGTCTTCTTCCGTTGATTTAAGCACCAGATCCTTAGCATCCACTGACAATTTTCTCGCTATTTCCCATAACCTTTCACCGAACATGGTGCTCCCTTGTTCATAGTAATGTACCTGTGGACCTCCTACACCAAGCTCTTTTGCTAATTCCTCTTGCGTACACCCTTGTATTATTCTCCACTTTTTCATCTCTTGTCTTTTGCTTCGACGCTTAGAACCTTTTTCCTCTTCATTATCATATTCATCAGTTGATAAGCCTGTTGCTCGGTAGATTATATCAGTAGCAAATCCTGCCTCCAGCATATTCTCCGCCATTCTTACTCTTGCTGCTTTTACATCACTTTCCTCTTCAGCTCGAATAGATTTGGTTAATGCATAAATCGCTTTACGTGATTCTCGCCCCCTTGTTTTTGTGTATTTTCCTATGAAATCGTACATCCATTGGATCTTACTTTTATCAAAACAACTGTTTTCTTTGAGTACTTTTTGTCTAGGAAGTAGATCACTCAAACTAACTGATAATGCATCTGCTATAACTTGTAATTCTTCATCTGGAATTCCACATATCCCTTGTTCATATCTTCGCAGCGTATGATAGTTTATACCTGTTTTGTCTGCTAGATCTTTTAGGGTATATCCTCGCTTTAGCCTCCAGCTTCTTATTTTTTGCGCTATTTTGTATCTTACAGGATTAATATGCTTTGCTATCATTACAGCTGCTAACGATCACTTCTTTCACGGAAACAACCATATATACCTCATTGTAAGCGCTTACACAAATTTGTATCTGAATAAAAACATTAATTTCTTTGTACTCGCTGCAGCTTTGGTAGTTTTTGTATTTCAGCTTTTTAGTTTCCTTTCTGGCAAGCCTGTCTGCTTCCTCGTTTGCCAGTGTACATTACTACTTTTTTTGTATTCATACTTACTCAGATATAACTTCAATTGTAAAATTTTCCACTAAAAATTATTGAATACTATTTTTGAGTTATTTATAATAAGGGTGTGGGAGGTTAATCTCACGGTGTTAGGTAATTGAGTTTTTACGCTCGTATTTTTATTAGGAAATTAGCCTCTCACACCCAAGATAGGTATTTTTGAAGTTTTTTATAGCTACTAAATTCATGAATTCATTTCCTGGGCTTTAAAGGCACTTTATGATGGAGTTATAAAAAGATGTACAAAAGGACGTCTAAGATGCGTAGTAGCATTCTAAAGCCATCTATGGGAGACATTTTTTTCATCAACGCATTCAAAACTTAAAAAAATAAAAAACTTGAACATTTCTTCACAATTGTGTATAATTATTAATGCTTTTTAGGTTTTTTTCTCATGGCTCTTTCGAAGTTTCTCGACCCCAAAAATGATATATCTTTTCGCCGTATCTTCGGTACTGAAAAAAATAAAGATATTCTTATTCACTTCCTCAATGATATCCTTGGCTTCACTGACAAAAGTGCAATAAAGGATATAGAGTTTCTAAGTACTATTCAAGACCCTGATATTGCTGCTAAAAAGCAAAGTATTGTTGACGTTCTCTGTAGAGATGAAGATGGGGTGCAAGTGATCGTCGAGATGCAGGTCGCTAAAACTAAAGGCTTTGAAAAACGTGCCCAATACTATGCAGCTAAAGCGTATTCAAGACAAGCCGATAAAGGTGATCAATACCAAGACCTTAAGGAAATTATCTTCATTGCTATAGCAGATTGTATCCTGTTTCCGGACAAGTCTGAGTATAAATCAAAGCATACTATTCGGGATGAAGATACTAATGAACACGATCTAAAAGATTTTTACTTCATATTTATTGAATTGCCAAAATTTCCAAAAACCAAAGAGGATCAGCTTTCAAATATAGTTGAAAAATGGATCTACTTCTTTAAATATGCAGATGAGACTAGTGAAGAAGAGCTGGAAAAAATAATAGGTAGTGATGTAATAATTAAAAAGGCCTATGAAGAACTAAATAGATTTAACTGGTCAGAAAAAGAATTTATTGCCTATGAACAGGAAATAAAACGTATTCTTGATGAACAGGCTGTCCTCGCTCAAAAACTTGATGATGCTACTGAAAAAGGCATCCTAATCGGACATCAAAAAGGCAGAGAGGAAGGCAAGGAGGAAGGCATTAAAATTGGCGCAGAGAGGGGAAGAGAAGAAGGTGAAAAACAAGCTAAGATAACAGTCGCAAAGAATCTACTTAAAGCAGGGGTTTCTGTTGATATTATAGCTCAAACTACTGGTCTTACAGTTAATGAAGTTAAAAACTTAAGCTGATTCTATCTTTGGATGTTTAGATGAACATCTTTGTACTAGATGAAAACCCAGAAATTGCGGCAAAAATGTTATGTGATAAGCATATAGTAAAAATGCCATTAGAAACTGCTCAGTTATTAAGTAATGTTTTTTCAATAGCATTAAAAGCGCCAAATCCTTTTGTTAGTGTCATAGATCAGGATATAGAAGTTCCATATAAACTCACTCACAGCAATCATCCTTGTTCTTTGTGGGCTAGGCAATCGAAAGGAAACTTTTGTTGGTTGATAGAGTATGGAAAAGAATTGTGTAAAGAGTATACACAGCGATACAAAAGGAAGCATAAATCAGAGGAAGTAATAAATTGGTGTGATAGTAATAAGGATTTACTCATTTTTCGATCAACTGATATGCAAGCTTTTATACAAGCACTGCCGGATCAGTATAAATGCAGCAGTGCTGTGGAAGCTTATAGGAGATATTATCTCAAGGAAAAGATGAGATTTGCTAAGTGGGAAAATGGCAGAGAAGCACCAGATTGGATAATCTGCTACACAACACCACAGCTAATACAGCTCATAAATAGAGAAGCCATCCAAATCGGACATGAAAAAGGCAGAGCCGAAGGCAGAAAAGCAGAGAAAATCGAAGTTGCAAAGAATTCACTTAAGGCCGGTGTCTCTATAGATGTTATAGCTAAAATGATCGGCCTTTCTATTGATTACATTAAGGACATTCAAGAAGAAAAGTTTTAGCCATAACGTTTTTTTTATTAAGTCCTCTATTCTAGTAATTTTTATGTTGCAATCCATTCTAATGTATGTACAATGCCTTTTTTATATAAATACTTAATAGGAGGGGTTAATGCCAACACAGAAAGAGCTTCGGGCTACGATGTCCAAAAAATTACAGGAAGCTATTAAACATCCAGATCCAGCAGTTGCTGCCGGGAGGAAGTCAGCTATCAAGAGATGGGTGGGAGTCCTTCAAGATAACTTTATGGAGCACATAAAATACTTTAAGGGTGATAAGTTGAAGTTTTTGCACAATGTATTCCAAGATGAAGGTTGCTGGTCAGGTGTAAGGTTGGATAATGCTGCTTTAGGTCAAAGGTTTACTGAAGAAAAAATAGGTGGAATAGATAATCCACTTCGCAAATATGAGATGGCTTGTAGTTACTGTGTGGTAGATAAAATTCATCCACTCTTTCAAAAAGCATTTGAATCCTACAAAAATGGATTTTCTTCTGATGAACTTGATAGTAGAGGTAATCCTATAACTGATGAGTACATACGAAACTCGCTTTTGGGTGGCATTCGAAGGAAAGGTCCTGTATTTGATTTCTGGATCGATAGAGAATCTGGGGAATTAAAGAAGTATGATGCAGTAGAAGGCTTTGACAGTGCTGTAAAACTTAGGTGGAGTGAGGGAGTAGAGTATTTTTATAATCATTTAAAAGAAGAAGATAAAGAGAAGAAGCTTACAGAAGCTATTATTGCTCTTTCTCGTCCTCAATCTGTTGAGAAAGATGCTCCTATTTTAGATTTTTGTGTAAGGAATATAGCTGATAAAGATACTCTTTTACAGAAATTATCGCAGAAAGATAAAGGAATATATTCCCTTTTTGCTGAATTAATAGAGTCATGTTTTTTTGATACGGTTCATGATTTGGTACAGTGCTGGTGTTATGAGGAAGCTTCAGCACGAGGTGATCATTCAAAGGAAATACTCTCACAGGATGAGTATGACCTCCTTCTTTACTCACTTTCAAATGTAATGTTGAAAAATCCTGAATCAAATGTTCAAGCTAGATCTCTTATTATGAAGATTTGGAAATGTGACTGCTTTATTGAATACAGAAAGATTTCTGTTAATATTTCTAATTGTATAGTTCCTATACAGGACATGCTTGCAGGGTTAATAATTAACTGGAAACGAGAAGACATTTATAAGTCTGATGAGGAAAAAGAAGTAGAGAAAAAAGAAATATTAGATGTAATATTATTTGCTAAAGATTGCTTTCCTGAAAAGTTTGAGTTCTTTAAGGAAAAGATAATAAAAAACCTTAGATTATGCGGTAGGGAAGGAATGAAGGATTACGTAGATTACGGTTTGTTTGCAGAAGAGTTATTCTCTGAGTTAGAGAAAACAACTCTACCTCTTGGTCCTGTAGGTGATGGTCCTTGGAATAATTTACGGTCACGATCTAAAGCTCATGGTAGTAAGGAAACAACTTTGCCAGTTGATGATGGTCCGCAGTCTGAGCTTGGAACTCCTAGTGTAAGTGGTGTTTCTTCTTATAAGAAAAAAAGCGTCTTTACGCTTAGTGGTAATAAGTAATCTACTTATGAACTCTTGGTGTTTCTGGTCGTAGTAAATAAGGGGTATTTTGTATGAGTAATGGTGATGGACTTATTAGGAGTTTGGTGGATGGAGATCTTGAAGGATTCAGACAAGGATTTGAATCTTTTTTAGATCAATGTCCATCTTTCTTGTATCATGTAAGTGCAGGTCGTTTCCTCCCTGTATTCTTTTTTAGCATGTTTGCTACTGCACATGATGCTGATATCTTGGATGCAAATGAGAGAGTCTATTTTCGTTTTGATAATCATGGTATTGATACAGGTGGTAGGAATAGAAATACAGGAAACTTAAAGGTTGCTGTTTTAACTCGTAGTCGTGACGGACAGCGAGTTGTCAAGTGTTACAGCATTTCTGATCGCCCTAACAGTGATGGGTTAAGGTTTAGTACAAGGGAGAGAAATGCTCTAATACAAAAGATTATACAGCAAAATCCAGATTTAAGGGAAGGAGACCTAGATTTTGAGCAATATAAAGTATGCATGCATGGAAAAGGCAAGAGTCAGGGAGAGGCAATTGCAACAGTATTCGAGGTGATTCGTGAAAAGGATTTTAGGGGTAGAGATAAATTTGCCAAATATTCAGCATCTGAGATTAGTCTTCTTAGACAACTCTTAGGAGATCACAGATTGACAATTCAGGAAATAAAAGGAAGACAACTCAATCAAAATCAGCTCAGACAACTTGATAGATCAGTCAATTTTGCACAGGTAGCACAAGGTCAACAAAGGATTGACAACTTTATGGAAATACTAGCAAATAACCAAAGACAAAATGTAGAACGTAGAATGCACAGGGAAGTTTTGCCATATATAACTGACATCTATGATAATTGCAGACAAGCGCTAGAAAATAATATTGAAAATCGCAATCAAAAATTTGAGAGTCACGGGTTTTTATTAGGTTTTTTAGCAAATTTTAGTCATCGCTACACAATAGGCATCGATCTTGACTTATCTCCTAGAAACTCACATGTTGCATTTCTTATACATCATCAAGCAGAAAGAGAAAATATTCCTATTGTTATTAATCTTGCTATATTTGACACACCGTCAGATGTTGCATTAAACTGTGCCATAGGCTACGCTGGAAGGTTACACAATTCTTCATTTATACCTATCCATACCGAATCAAGAAATACTGTCTGTGTTGGATTAAATTTTAATTTAAATCGAATTCCTTTTAGGGTTGATACAGTAGGGCTTCAACAGGGCAGGTTTCCTTTAGTACAAAGATTGTTTGAGTATATAGAAGATGAAGAGGTTGGAGAGAATATTAGAGATTTCTTGCTTCAACATCTTCCTGGTGAAATACCAAGAAATGCAGAGAATTATAACAGAATATTTGATTGTATAACTGGTTTTGCTTTTGGAAGTAGTGCTTTTGATAGAGAGTATTTAGAGCTGGAAGAAGGAGAAGATCGAGTACGTGTAAGAAAGTATATATTTAGATACGGTGATGGAGATTTAAGAAGACATACTTTAACTATGGTCTCTTATGCTCAGGGTTATAATATAGTTACACTTCATATTAGAGCTTACGATGCGCAACAGCAAGAAGCTATCGATTTACAAGCTCTTAATGTTAATAGAAATAATGTTCATGTATGGGAAGTTTCATGCACACTTAATGACCAATTTGAGCTAGATATTGATCAACCAAATGACCTTGGTTTATATCACGATTACCAAAATAATAATGCAAATAATTTTCTTGATGGTGATCTTGTACAAGTACCTAATGCTGAAAATGTACATGGTATTTCAGAAAGGGTTATGAATGATGGCTGGAAAAATGTAGGTCAGCATAGAGAACTATTTCAAGAGATCTCTGGAGCATTGATGCCACTTAGGGACGCAATAAATGTTAATAGTGAGGATAAGTTTCGTTCTATACTACATGGTACATTTTATGCTAGTGATAATCCTTATAAAGTGCTTGCTATGTATAAAGTTGGTCAAACATATAGTTTGAAAAGGGGTCAGGAAGAAGAAGGAGAAAGGGCAATACTCACAAGAATTACAGAACAGAGATTAGACCTTTTATTATTAAGGCAACCTACAGCAGATACTCATCCAATTGGATATATATTAAGATTTGCTGGTAATGCAGAAGAAATAATACAAAAGGAGAATAACGCAAAAGATCAAATAAAAGAACTTATAAACAAGCAGAGAGGATATGTGCCTATTACTTCTGGAAATGAGGTGGTTTTACTTCCTCTTATATTTAATGCAGGTGCAGAGAGAGTAGAAGGTCTTATATCTATTCCAGAAGGAATAGGAAGAGAAGAGTATGTACATAGACTTGATCGTGGTGGTCGTGACTCAAGACCAGGAGTATTAGTGGGACCTGAAAGTGTTATTGATGAAAATCCACCAGAGGGTCTATTATCAGATCAGACTCGTGAAAATTTCAGGCGCTTTTACACGGAAAGAAAACCAGGACAGAACTCGATTTTTTTGCTTGATATAGATGATAATCTGCACGTTCCATTTAGTTACTTGCAAGGTACTAGAGCACAGGTAATAGAAACATTAAAGTCAAGAATAAGGAGAGGTGATAATTCCATTCCTACAGCACAAGAGATAAGAAGACAAATAAGAGATATTCTTAGAAATCAAGGGATAGAAGTAAATGATCTACTTACGCTAGAATTTGCGACGAGAAATGGACATTATGATTACTGGCTTCAACAAATTGATATAGCTCACGCTGGAAGATTGCGATATCAGCTTCGTACTGAAGGTAATCACACTTTTGAAGTAGCTAATTTGGCAAGGAATGACGGTAACGAGCACATTGTTAGAGTATTAAATCAATTTAGGGAAAATGAAAAACAACAGCGTTTAACTTTAATCATTACTTTAAATAATACTCATTGGGTTACACTAGTGATTGAACGTCAAAATGGGAACTATGTTGGGTACTATGCTGATTCAACTGCTACTGCTGTTCCAGGTGGTATTACTGATATCATTCAAAATAACTTAGGAAATAATATCAGGATTAATAATGTTTCTGTTAGTCAGCAAACAGATGGTTGGAATTGTGGTTTATGGGCATTAGAAAATGCTAGTGATATTAATCGAGTTCTAAACGAAAATCCTGTTGGGCAAGTGCAGAATATCATAAATATAATACGCGATTTTCTTGGAAGAGGCCACCCAAACAGAGATAGAAATTACTTTCAGAACATAAGAGTGGGCATTTCACAATTATTCAGGAATGATCCGGGATTTCAAAGTGTGCAATTGCAAGCATACATTCAAAATAGAGAACAAATTGATCCATTACTACGTACTTATCTAGAATTAGGATATCACAGAGTGGGAGGAGGGTGTGGACCAGTAGAAGCACCTATATCGCTTAGTGTTAGTGATTCCAGTAATTTTGGTGGCCTGCCACAGTCGAGTTTAGAAGGTCCTGAAGCTAGTCGTGTTTCTGACCTTAGCAAAGGTAAAGGCGGTAGGTAGAGGTAATCGGTAGATGAAAGGAGTGTAACAAAAACCTTATGCATCAAGTAAAGATTGTGAGCAAATTTAAAGAAGTTAAGGTGGGTAACCTGTTTTTTTCTACTTGCAGCAATGTTTCAAAAAGTATATGTGTCGAGTTGGGTAAAGTTGAAGGAGGTTCTTATAATTTGGTAGTGTATAACATTAATAAATTTAAACGATGCAACCATTTCCAGCAACCAAAACCAGCCAGCGTGAGAACAATTTTTTTTTGGAATGGGTAGGTTTTGCAGCACACTACCCCTAGATTTTTCACTTTTTCATATAGCTTGAACAAACTTTTTCTAACTCATTCATGTTTGTACTTTAACATATTTAATAATTGAAACGACGTCTATGAGTCAGATACCGCCCATACCACTACACTTTGGGGATGCACATCAAGCCGATAGTAGTTGCATATTCCATACACAAGGAGCTAAACTTCAACAAGCCTAAGTTCTGCAGATGTATGTTTCTTCACATTCGATTCTCTCTATTTTAGCACTGGGCTTTAATATCATATATGTAGTCCCACCAACCGCTAACGCAAGTGTTGTGGCTGCAGCAACCGCCCCTACTATAGGCAGAAATCCAATTGTAAATACTGTTGCAAAAATGGTTGTCGCAGCTATACCTAATACTGCTATTGATCCGCCACTAACAAGACCCCACTTGGTTGCATTATATTCTTGTTGTTTTATTTCTGCTTCCCCGAAAAGCTGTATTAAACTTTCATCTGTGGCTAACTCTCTTGGAGTTTTACCATTAGTGTCTTTTAACAAAGGATTTTCCCACTTTTTCAGTAAAGACTCTGCTACTTCTGTGCAGTCATAAATAGCAGCTAAATGTAAAGGAGTACGACCTTTTAGTAACGTATGTGCTCTATCTTCTACTACACACCTCACTAGATGCTCTACAACTTCTTTCATACTTGGTTCTTTTCCTATTAAATACTTAACTACCTTTGTGCAATTATTATAGAAAGCACTATGTAAAGGAGTATTTCCGTCTTTATTCACTACATTAAGATCTGATCCTTTTTTCACTAGAAGTTCTATTATGTCTATATGGCCATTTGCAGCAGCTAAGTGCAAGGAAGTATTTCCGTCTTTATTCACTACATTAAGGTCTGATCCTTCTTTCACTAGAAGTTCTATTATGTCTATATGGCCATTTGCAGCAGCTAAGTGCAAGGAAGTATTTCCGTCTTTATTCACTACATTAGGGTCTGATCCTTCTTTCACTAGAAGTTCTACTATGTCTATATAGCCATTGGATGCGGATAAGTGCAAAGAAGTATTTCCGTTTTGATCTTTTATATCAACACCTGCTCCTCCTTCTAACAGTAATTTTGTAACATTTATATCCCCAAAATTTGCAGCAAAATGTAATAATGTATATTCTTTTGTATGGTTAGAATCATCTTGTACTTTGAAAATGTAATTTATATCAAACCCATGTTTTTTCCACTGATTACATTCATGCATTATATGTTTTATACTACAACGCTCCTGCTCTAACTCTCTGAGCTCATTCTCATATTTCTTGAATTCCATATTAAATTTTGCTTCGCTATCTTTCAAACTATTATTATACCTTTCATATTCCCAATCATAATCAGGTATAGCATGTCTAGAATCATAATTGGATTTACTACTATTGGCATTGTTATGCAGCTCCTGTAACAATTTACTATTGTACTGGTAGTTTAACGACTGTATCTTTCTGCCATAGTTTTCACCCAATAACTGTGTCTCTCTGTTATAGTTTTCATCCAATAGCTGCATTTTGTGGTGAATAGATTCACTAGATTCATTAATTTCGCTTGACCTTCTTGAATTATATTCTTGTAATTCATTTGCTATTCTTGTAGTTGTGTTATTGCTGTATATACTTGGATTTTCCTCTATCCCCTGCAATATTATTTCAAATTCATTCTTCATAAAGTCTATCATACCTATACCTCAAAATTAAAAACACATGCCTAAATTGTACACGTATTTAATAAAAAAGCAAGTTTTTGCTTGTCAGTTCTAATTTCTTATATTCTTTTCTTCTGTCTTTTTCTTAATTATATGTATGTCTTTATGTAGATATTAAAACAATATTTCTACTATTCCACAAACCAATAAATGCAACAGAGAAGAAGTTGCTTTGGAATCGGAAGGTCCGCTGCGGAGGCTTAAGACCTGCTGCAAAAGGAAAGCCCAGTTTTTGTGGTAATTATGATCTTTAAAAAAACCACGTTTAAAAATACTTCATACAAGCGAGGAACACCTCTTCTTGTTTTCGCAGAAGGTCTCCATGTATCCTTCTTTAATTAAGAGAATGACTAGCTCCTTGAGTTTGTTCAGTGCTTGGGCACTCAAGGTTACTATTTATATCTTTATTTTTAACCATCTCTGCAAATGTCTTGACTTTCAGTGTAGGAACATGTCTTGTTGTAACATCTTCGAAGTCTACAAAGTAAATTAGTGTATTATTTCGTACTCCTGTTCTTTATACCAGTAAATGTCATTGCTTGAAAATTACTTCCATAATGCGTCGATAAAGCATCAATCAATGGTTTATGATTATGTAGAAATATTCTTTTTTCTATTTCTGGCATTATCTGAGCTTTAAGTTGTATATTCTCTGGACTGACATATAAGCCAGTAGCTTCCAGTTTTGCTATGTGATTTACTATTAACTCAGCATTGTCTATTTTATTCGAGATAATAACGCAATTTAAAGAAGTATTGCCATCACCATCTATCACATCAATATTCGCTCCTTTTTCAAGTAAAGACTCTATCACACCTTTTTGGCTATGTTCAGCAGCCCAACTTAAAGGAGTATTGCCATTATCATCTATCGCATCAATATGCGCCCCCTCTCCGATTAAAAGCTCTACCACTTCTCTTTTGCCACTTAAAGCAGCAGCATGTAAAGGAGTATTTTTAACCTTATTCACCGCATCAACATTCGCCCTTTTTTCGATTAAAAGCTCTACCATCTCTCTTTTGCCACTTAAAGCAGCAGAAAATAAAGGAGTATTGCCATTATCATCCACCGCATCAACATTCGCCCCTTCTTTGATTAAAAGCTCTACCACCTCTCTTTTGTCACTGAAAGCAGCAGCATAATGTAAAAGAGTAGGTCCATCTTCACTTACCATATTAATATTTGCCCCTTTTTCGATTAAAAGCTCTACCATCTCTCTGCCACTTAAAACAGCATAATGTAAAGGAGTGAGTCTAAGTTGCTGAATATTCGCTGCCTCTACTACCCCTCTTTCCCTTGTATTACTTAAAGCAGAAAGACGTGAAAAAGCTTTTTCACCCTCATCTACCGCATTAACCTCTGCTCCAGCTACTATTAACTCCTAAATTTGCCCTATATTACCCTGTACAACAGCATTAAAAAGTTGTTCATTTAACTCTCTTTGTTGTATTTCGTTCATAAATTACCTCTAATTTGTTAGTATGCTAGATGATAATGCAGTATAAATATTTGATATTTATTAATATTACTACACTTACATTATATATAAAATTTTTAATTCAATTCATCATCACCTGCAACATCAGCAAGCCAAACGCCTCCCTTTTTTCGTTGAGCGTCATAAAGCTTTTTCTATATACTTCCACAATCTTTGCCTCTTTTCCATGAGAGTTTCTATTGCATCTTTGTCATAAGATGAGCACAAACCTTTTTTGCTATAAATTTACCTTAGTTTTCCTTTTTATCCTCAAATGAATTGGTATTAATTTAGTAAAATATATTACTAATAACCTAACCGATACAACCACTTTCAGCAACTTAAAATAACAAGCGTGAGAACAAGTTTTTTTGGGATCAGTTGGTCTACCGCTAGATCCGTGCGAACTTTTATTTATAATAATTTTACTATATCGCAAAGTCAGCTATTTTAGCCTACTTTTGCCACATTTAGGTACGAACTGATTTGCCTAACTTTGTTGTAACAATTTTACGCTTTTATTTTTGAAACACCCCTTTTACGTAAAAAGCTCTCACAAATATACGTACTATTTTATGTTTTTAGAAAAAGTCAATAATTAGATTTTTTGTGATGCTAATTGGCTTACATTTTTATTGAAAATATTTTTTAAAAAAGTGGTTGACTTATAGTTTAGCTGTCTTATGCTAGCGTTAGCATGTTTATTATGTAATGTTTATATGTTACATGATAGTATTAATATGGAGGGTAAAATGGACTTTTCTCAATATGTCGAAGGTGACGCTTTAGCATTATCTCACACCACAATAAATACAAGCGAATTGGTAATCTTTTTACGGAGTAGGACATACATTACAAAGCTTTCTTTACGGTATTGCAATATTGATGACACAGATGCAGAGGTCTTAGCTGGTGGGAATCTTTCACATCTTACTTTACTTAACTTAAGTAGTAACAATATTGGTGACAGAGGTGCAGAGAACTTAGCTAAAGATAATCTTTTAAATCTTACTTCACTTGACTTACAGTTTAACAAAATTAGTGACGGAGGTGCAGAGGCCTTAGCTGACGGTAATCTTTCAAATCTTACTTCACTTAACTTACAGTCTAACAATATTGGTGACGGAGGTGCAGAGGCCTTAGCTGATGGTAATCTTTCAAATCTTACTTCACTTAACTTACAGTCTAACAATATTGGTGACGGAGGTGCAGAGGCCTTAGCTGATGGTAATCTTTCAAATCTTACTTCACTTAACTTACAGTCTAACAATATTGGTGACGGAGGTGCAGAGGCCTTAGCTGATGGTAATCTTTCAAATCTTACTTCACTTAACTTACAGTCTAACAATATTGGTGACGAAGGTGCAGAGGCCTTAGCTAACAGTAAGCTTTTAGGTTGTACTAAAATTAACTTAGATGGTAACAATATTGGTGACAAAGGTGTAGAGGCCTTAGCTAACAGTAAGCTTTTAGGTTATACTAAAATTAACTTAGATGGTAATATTGGTGGCCAAGGTCCAAATGGCTTAGTAGAGTTCTTAGCTGGCGGTAAGGCTTTAACTCTTGCTTTACTTAACTCAGATGGTAACAATATTAGTAACAATATGAAGGACTTAGTTAACGTACCAAGAAATAGACAGGGATGGACTTCTTTACATTATGCTGTTAAAAATGGCAATGTAGGTAAAATAAATGATCTAATAAAAGGAGGAAAAAATGTTGATGCACAAGATGAACAGGGATGGACTCCTTTACATTGGGCTGCTACCGGAAGTTATACAAAGGTAGTAAATGCTCAAATGTACGGGGATGATATTCATGCTAGAGAAACCGGAAGTGAGGAACCTATATATATTAAAGCATGCAAAAATATTATAGAGTCTTTCCTAGACAAACTATTAAACATTAAAGTAGTAGGAGCTTTAATAAAAGGAAAAGCAGAGATTAATGCAAAAGATAATCAGGGAATGGCTCCTTTACATTGGGCTGTTAAAGTTGGTCATATAAATGTAGTAAATGGTCTAATAAAAGGAAAAGCAGAGATTAATGCAAAAGATAATCAGGGAAGGACTCCTTTACATTGGGCTGCTCTAATTGATCGTACAAGTGCAGTAAAAGCTCTAATAAAAGGAAAAGCAGAGATTAATGCAAAAGATAATCAGGAAAGGACTCCTTTACATTTGAGTATTCAAATTGGCAGGACAGATGTAGTAAATACTCTAATAGACAAAAAAGCAGAGATTAATGCAAAAGATAGACAGGGAAGGACTCCTTTACATTTGAGTATTCAAATTGGCAGGACAGATGTAGTAAATACTCTAATAGACAAAAAAGCAGAGATTAATGCAAAAGATAATCAGGGAAGGACTCCTTTACATTATGCTGCTAGCGGAAAGGTAGTAAATACTCTAATAGACAAAAAAGCAGAGATTAATGCAAAAGATAGACAGGGAAGGACTCCTTTACATTGGGCTGCTAGCAAAGGTGGTATAGAGGTAGTAAATGCTCTAATAGAAAAAGGGGCAGATGTTAATGCAGTGAATAAGTATGGAGATGCACCTCTGCGTTTTGCTGCTCGAGATGGCCATATAGATATAGTGAAAGCTCTAATACAAGGAGGTGCTAATGTTAACGCAAGAAATAGTGACGGTACTCCATTACATACAGCTTATGGCCATGAAGAGATAGTAAAACTTCTAATAGAAAAAGGGGCAGATGTTAATGCAGTGAATAGTAATGGAGATACACCTCTGCGTTTTGCTGATCGAAATGGCCATATAGATACAGTGAAAGCTCTAATAAATTACGTAACAAAACTAGAAGCTGCTGATCTGTATGTTAGTCAAAAGAACTTAGAAGAAAAGAATAGATTGATAGGTGATTTGCACGATCTACACAGTAGTTATCCACAACATCTTCAAAACTGTAAAAAAGAAGTCAAAAAGATTGAAAAAGAAAGTCAGGAACTACATTCCTTTTTGAAAAAAAGTGATATTAATGAACTAATTAGTGTGTGGGAAAGGAATGCAGACATACAGAATCAGATTGATAATCACGATAACCTAAAAGAGCAATATCCAGAATACGCTCATATTTTAATTAATAAAGCTAATGAAGTGAAAAAAGAAATTTTTCTGCACAATCATAAGCCGCTAATTGATGCTTTATCAGCACATTATAAATGTGATATAAAAACAATGACATTTGCTGGTATAGAAAACTTTTTTAAAGTTGTTCACAGGGATGATTTTAAAGAAAAGCTAGGAAATGGAGGAATAACTCTGAAAAACTTTGTAGATTTAAAAAATGTTGAAAAGAGAGATGATGTTCCTAAGTTAGGAGTAATTGCATTTAAGCATGGGTGTCAATTAAGTGAACCAAGGGTAACAAGAGTAATTGATCAGGCTCTTTCTCTCTAATAGGATCATTGAGCAAACTGTGGGTTCATGGTAGGAAAAAATTGACCTTACCCAAGAGAAGAAGAAAGAAAAATTTTCATAATAAAAGTGTTTTTTTAGAAGGAGCAGTAATGACACAAGGAAATTGGGACTCTGACAAAAATTTTGCAGGGTAGCTTGTTATATAGCTAAAAAGAACCAAATAGCAGGTTCACAATGTCAGTGAAGTTTATGAAGTTAGAATGGGTATAGAAGGAAAGAAAACACAGATCTCTAAAAAATATCAAAGTTAGAAAAATTATTCTTGCATTAGTTTTTATTTGTGCTATATGCTGTACATAATATCTTTGTAGAATGGGGGGAGTATGTTAACTAGAGATATTTCAAGGCCTGAGCAGGTTTTTAGTGGAGCAGAAATAAGCGAAAAAAAAGAGCTATTAAAAAAGCTAGAAGAGAAATCAAATACTCGACAAGGGCAGTCAGAAATAGGCGGATCGTTTGATGATCAATATGAGTTGATTATAGAATATCTGTTGCAGATTCCACCATCTAATGATCGGTTAGAAATTTTACGAAAGCAAGGACATTCACAGAGTGACATAGATGAAATGTTTAGTCAGGGGGATTCTTGGTATACTCAATCAACCATATCGTCATTTCGAAGTTATAATAGTCCACCGTCTTTAATGGATAGTAAATATTCACTGAGTAAACAGGTATCTGTTTGGTCCGCTTTAGATCATAATCTCACAGAAAGTCAAAAGAAGTTAAACATAGAGTTACTAAATGTTTTAAAGTATCTAGAATGGCATGATGAAGGTGCTCTTTTTGATTATGATAATGGTCAGGTCGATGAGCTTGAAGAATTTTTAAAAAATAATAGAGGCAATCCAGATCTAAAAGCCGTTCTAAATGTCAAAAGAGGAGAATCTGGGTCAACAGTATTGCATGCGATTGCGGGAGCTCATATAGGTGCATCTTACCGTCAAGAAGACCGACCTATAAATTTACTCTTAGAAGCAGGAGCCAGTCCAAATATACAGGATGATAAAGGAGAAACACCTTTGCATCGCGCTTCTGCTATGGGCTATGATAAAAATATATATTCTCTCTTAAGGGGAAATGCTGACCCCAATATATGTGATGGACAAGGGAAAACTCCACAACAAACTGCAGTTGATAATCATAATTACCATGTTGAAAGGTGTTTTTTTACTGACAATCAAAAAAAGTTGCGAAAAGAATTAAATAATATACTTAATGAACATCGCTACAAAGAAGGCAATTTAGGCTATATTGTTACACTCACTCTATTTCAGTTTCTCGAAGATCTAGAGGAGTTTTTACATGAACATAAGAATAATAAAGACCTAAAAGTAGTTTTAAATACTCGGGACATAGCAGGAAAGTCAGAAGTGCTGGAACATGTAAAAAATGCTTTTTCCGGCTTTCAAGCTGCTGATGAAATAAAGAAATTACTTTTGGAAGCGGGAGCAAAAGAGTTCACGTATGAAAGGAAAAAATGCTTACCTAAATCTGGGGTTTTGTGGGGTAATATAATACCAGCTCAGAAGGAAAAGCTAAGTAGATCCTTAGGTATTTTATCTGAAATTCAAGACATAAATCAATTGGAAAAATTCGTGAAGATAGCTATCAAGTCTGGAGTGCGACTTAATTATCGTTTCACCGTTCCTTCACCTTTTGAAGGTTATAGTTTCACAGATTATGTGATAAAAAGAATTAGTGAATTAGAAAAGTATCCTAAAGTTGCTAGTGGTATAATATGTCAATTGGTATCAAAAGGAGCAGTGTTTGGTAGCCCAGAGAGCATTGATGTAATTGATGAACTGGGATTAGAATGCAAAGATCACAAAGCCAATATGATAAAAGCTTTTGAAGGTTACATTAATGATGCCCATAGGTTTATTAAAGTTGCGAAAAGTGCAACCACTAGTAAATTGAATGATATAGCAATAGGTAATACTACTCTTTACTTAGAATATTCGGAGGAGAGCAAAATAGATATTGCAAAGATCACCGATGGAGCGAGAAGTTTATGGTTAACTCATGAAAATGCAGGATATGAAAGAAATATAGTAAAGATTGGTGAAAGTGAGGTGGAAATTATAACGCAAAATGGTAAAAGGCATTACACAGACCTTACAGCCAATAGTAATATAGCATTGATTTTCTGTACCTCTTTTGGAGAATTAGAAGTTAGATTGTATTCTGATAAGCAAAATGAAAACAGGATTAGGGTAGAAGCAAGAGATCAAGGGATGTTGAAAAAATTAAAAGATTGTGGAGAAGAAATAGGAAAAAATTGCTCACTTGGTTATCACTCAGTTTATGATGCTATTGAACGTGGGTACTTCGAAAAGCCTGCTCCATCTTCAAGAATTGTCCAGGAAGAAAAATTACAAAATGGTAAATGGGCAGATCAAGTACGATATACAAGAAAAAATGGAGCACAAATTGGATAGTACTAAGCTTTGTAGACAAAAACGTTGGTATGGTTTTTACTGCTTCAAAAAGGTTTTACTTTATTTTTTTTATTTTAATAATAATATTTTTAGGAGGGTTTATGCACACATCTAAACTTACTGCAGCAGAGAAAGATTTAAATAGCAAGCTATTTTATGCTGTAGAACAAAATAACCTTGATAAGGTTAAAGAGCTTATTAGAAATGGGGCTGATATTCATGCTAGAGAAATTAGTAGTAAAAAAGCTATACACATTGCTGTTAAGAAAGGGAACAAAAATATCGTAGAGTTTTTCTTAAATGAAGGGATAAGCGTTAACGATACCAATAACAGCGGTTGGACACCTCTACACTATGCTGCCTTTGGTGGTGAGTTGGAAATAGCAAAACTTTTGGTTGCTAATGGGGCTAATGTTCGTGCTGAAAACGCTTATGGTCAAAAGCCTATAGATTTAATTCATTATGGTAAAGATGATGGATATAAAGGCATTATGGAACTTCTTCTAAATAAAGGAGGAGGAAAGGTTAATGATATTGATAAAGAGGGTTGGATACTCCTACACTATGCTGCCTTTAATGGTAATTTGGAAACTGTAAAGTTTTTAATTGACAAAGGAGCTAGCATTCATACTAAAAACAATGGACGTGAAGCGCCTTTAGATCTCGCTAGAGAAGGAGGAAGTACGGAAGTTGTAAATATGTTAAGCAGTATAAATACAAAAGTGACAGATGTATCGGTATCTCAACTCTCTATACCAAGAAAAAGGACTGTATGAATTGATATAAGCAAAAAAGGGAGGATGTTTCTATAGGTTATACACGTCAAGTTATTGTTAAAAATAGCAGCAGGACTAACGGAGGTAATTCTTAGTTAATAGTTTAAGAAATCTTCTAAAGAAGTTATCTTGTTGTTTATGATTTTTTGAGCATAGCCTTTTATGCTAGATTCAAAGAAGACTGAATAGGCTGCTCCACACTTTCCACTTTTTCTAGCTTTGTGCTGGGCTTTAGCACATTATACAACGCAAAGCTCAGACACACCAATCCAGCTATTCCCACAACCGCTGCTATTACAGGCATTTTCATGATATACAATGCAACACCGCTTGCCAATAACACTGCACCAACAACACCAGCTACAATTGGTTGAATTGCCTTTTTTGATGATTTTTCGTCTACAGAATTTCCTTTACTATCAAAATATAGTTCAGTTGGAGATGGGATATCAGGCTCTTCTTCTGTTAAAGCATTTTGAGCTTTCTCACTGGTTTCAAATATTAGCTCGCTATCTTTATTAATATCTCCACGCAATTGAGCTGTAGCTTTACTTTCCCATGTTAAATTATCTGTCAACTTCTCTCTTGATTCTGTATCAGTTTTGATTAATTTTCTTTTATGCTTTATTTCTGTTAATGATTTTCCGTTCTCAGCACTTCTAGATTTGCTATGAGAGCACGATTGCGTTTGATCTCTTTTCACAACTTCAGTAAAAGTGGTTGTAGAAATACTGGAACTTTGTGTCTGATCTATATCATCTTTTGTTAAAATATTTTTAGCTTCTTCACTGCTTGCAAGCATAGGTTCATGTATTTCAAGATCTTCACAGTCTTTATTGATATCTTCACAGCTAGTTTCAGCATTACCACTTACAGGTTTAACTTCTATATTAAGACTTTCTTTAAATTCCTTGAGAGTTGCTACAATTTCTTTACAATTTTGTTTATTAGCATAATCAATTAGTGTATAGCTTATCTTCTGGCTATTTGCTTTTTCTTTTATCATTTTCTGGTCGAGGATTTCTTTCAAAATACCGTTTTCTTTAGAAACTTCTAAAACTGCCCTAACAGCTTTGCTATTTTTCTCTGAAATACAGTATGCTAGTACCGTGTAGGTTGTTTTTTGAACACCCAGAATTTCTCCGTTTAATTCGTCATTCAGAAGATCTTTTAAAAATTTTCGTTTTGCTGCTTCTTGTAAAAACGTCTCAAAAGCTTGATTATTCTTAAGAGATATAGCATAACACGGTAGCGTAAATACTCCTTTCCTCCCTTCTTCACTATAAGGTATTTTTGTTGTTAAAATTTTCTGTAATGTATCATCATTAAATTTTTCAGCAATGCTATTCTCATTTTTCGTCCTTCTCCAGAACATAAAGGACTTTTTTTTTCCCTAGATTTTCTATTTCTTGCTTCAGAGTATCAAACTTACCTTTCTCTTTTTCTGTTAATCCACATAATTTATCAGTACGCTCTTTTTTCTTTACTGGCATAGTATTTCCCTTCGTATAATGTTTGTTTTATAAGTTAGTTGCGTTAATAACGTATTAATTGTGTGATTTTTAAGACGCTAATTTGTAAAATTTTTCCATTTGCTCACTCCATAGCATCGGTATTTCCCTTAAATCAACTAACCGCAAATTACTCGGTTGTCTCCCATTTACTATGTCTTCTTTGATCTTTGGTGCTAAATAATTTAATCTTAAAATTTGTTGTATACGTCTTGTACCTATATTAATTTTAATGCTCAGCTCTTTCACACTTCTATATTTTCCTTCCTCTAGTTGACGTTTCCAAAGATGGGCTCTTACCACTGCTTTCAGTAGCGCATTGTTTGTTTTTCCTTCTGGTTCCACTACTGTGCATTTGTTTCCTTTCTTCTTTAAATTCATTGGTATAAATTTTTCCTCTGACTCAGAACACACCTCTATTCCATCTTCTCTTACCCACACTGTTTTTATTAATTTCTTCACTGCTTCTTTCTGTTTTCCAAAACTTAAATTTTCCCATTTTTCTTTTTTTGCCCCTTTTTCCCAATTCTCATATAAGCATTCCGCTCTCTTCATTACTTCTTTTTCCACTTCTCCGGCTACTACTGTTCGGTTCATCGACTTGCAACCTTTTCCTCTTAAATGGTTATTGCATATATAATATCGATACCTTTTATTTTCTTTTTTTGAGTATGTCAGCGTCATGTTTACTTTGCAGCATCTGCATCTTATCATCCCCTTTAGTAGCGCCTCTTCATATTTTTTGCCTCGATATGGCTGATTCTTTATTAATTCCTGTGCCTTTTGCCATTTTTCTTCTTCTATTATTGCCTCATGCTTTCCTTTATACTGCTTCTCATAATGCCGTATTTTTCCCATATATATCGGATTTGTTATTATTCTCCTCACTGTGGCCTTTTTAAAGATATCTGATTTTGCTTTCGTTCGATATCCTTCTCTGTTTAACTCTCTTGCCAATTCTGCCATTGATCTCAGCTCCATATATCTCTCAAATATATGCTTTATTACTTTTGCTTCTTTTTCATTTATTATTAATTCCTTCTCTTTTACATCATACCCTAGTGGCACATTCCCTCCCATCCATAATCCTTCCTCTTTCGATGTTGCTATTTTATTTTTTACTCTCTCTACTATCATTTCTCTTTCTAGCTGTGCCGCTCCTGATAACACTGTTTGTACAAATTTTCCCATTGGTGTGTTGTTATCAAATATTTGCGTCACTGCTACAAAACTTATCCGGTGCCTTCTAAAAAATGACGTTACTTCTATGCAATCCTTCGTTTCCCTTGATAACCTGTCCAACGTGTATACTACCACGCAGTCTACCTCTCCGGCTTTTACATCTTCAAATAATTCCTTTATCGCTGGTCTATTTAAATTACTTCCTGAATAGCCTCCATCATCATACCTTTTGGCTAATGCTACCCACCCTTCTCGGCTTTTTATATATTTTTTACATGCTACTCGCTGTGCATCAAGACTATTAAACTTCTGCTCTAGCCCGTCTTCATTTGATTTTCTCGTATATATCGCACACCTTACCTCTTTTAGCATTCTCAACTTACCTTTTTATCACGCATCCCAAATAATAAAGGACCGTTGTAGCTCATTCCCATTATTTTTCCGGCTACCGCTGATAATGACGTAAAAAATTCTTCTCTGTAGATTAAACCCTTATCTGTTACCATCACTGCATGCGTTTCTTCACCTCTTTCTAATATCAACTCCGTTCCTACTGCTGGCAGTTTATCGCTACTTATCCTTTTTCCCTGTTCTAGCCGATCTGCCAGGTATTTTAGTCTTTTTGCTCCTTTTCTTGATATTTCTCCATACGCTTTCTCCTGCAACCTATACGCCAATCTTGGTATCAAATATTTCTTTGAGTTTCTAGGCGCTTCTTCCACAAAGACCTTCCTCCATATTTTTCTCAGCTCTTCCAACGCTTTTTTCTCTAAATTCAATACTTTCTTTTCTATTCCTTCCATCCTAGCTTCTGAATTTAAAAAAAAGTTGCGGCTCATAGCACTTTTTCATCCATAGTTTCTAGCTCTTTCACCTCTTCTTTTGCTACTATCACACCTGCTGCTGTACTTTCCGATACAACTCTTATTCTTTCTATAAATTCCCTCTGTTTATTTGCCATTTTTACGTTCTCTAACACTTCTTTTATCTCTTTATTATTTCTCACATAATCCATTGGGGTCTTGCCAAATTTATCTTTTTGTTCCACATTCCCTCCCGCTTTTACTAGCTCTTCTACTATTTTTATCTCTGCTACCATGCACGCAAGGTGTAACGCGGCAAATTTGCTACTTCGTTCCACTGCGTTTACATCGACTCCTGCCTTTATCAGCTCTTTTGTATTTTCTAGACGTTGCCCCATCACTGCTAGGTGTAGTGGTCTATATTTCCCGGCATCTGCTGCATCTACATCTGCTCCCTTTTTGATTAATAATTTCACTTTTTTCGGATCTGGCATTCCCACCGCGTAATGTAGTATCGTCCTTCCTTTTGTGTCTTTTTTGTTAATATTTTCTATTGAGTTATCTAATACTTCTTTCCACGACTTATTAAATTCTTCTCTTTCTTTCTTACTAAATTTTACCATAAGTTCCTCAGCTATTAATGCAATATAAAGTGGCTCCAATTTGGCTCACTTTAGCGCTTAGCAAACTTTGTTTGTTTACCAGCTACTTTTTCACTTAGGGCTGTTTTGGCATAAAAAGCAAGTTTTTTTTACAAAATATACACATTTTTTCAGCATATTATATTAAGATATAAATCTATATATTTAATCTGTTAAATAATAGCAATTCCTCTCCTGCTGTTGCCAGCTTTTCTCTTCTATTTTTTCCATATATTTAGCCTCTTATTTCCTCACAAAAAGTCTGCAAACATCTACAGCCCTTTCCTCCACATCATTTAGCTTCTTTCCACCATTTACCACCTGCTTTTCCGATACCTTACTTATTTTTTCCATTAACTCCCTCTGTTTGTTCACTATTTTTCCTCCTTTTTTCTTTAATACCTCCCTTGTCTCTTCATCACTTGCGTAATACATTGGGCTAAATCCTGATATACTTACCAGGTTTATTTCTGCCCCTGCTTTTATTAACTCTTCTACTATCTTTTTTCCACCTACCATACACGCTAGATGTAGTGCCGTATTTCCATCTTCTTCGGTTGCGTTTATATCTGCTCTGGCTTCTATTAATTCTTTTACGTTTTCCAGACGCATTCCAAGCGCTGCTGAGTGCAGTAGTGTATAACCTTCGTTATCTCTTGCATCTACATCTGCTCCTTCCCATATCAGCCAGTTTACTTTTTTTCTCGTCGACATTTTTGCTGCTCGGTGCAACATTGTTTCACCGTTTTCATTTTTTCTATTTATATGCTTTTTAGACAATTTGCCTGCAAGCAACTCTTGAAATAATTCATTAAAATCATCCCTTTCTTCTTGACTAATCCACATGATGTACCTCACTATAAAACTTCCTAACTTCTAGCGTTTGGTAAATCTTTTTTGTTTACCTACACCTACCTAATTTATAGCTGTTTTGGCATGGAAAAGCAACTTCTTTTTTTCAAAAAACACGCATTTTTACCGAATATTAATGTAGTGTATGAAGATATAAGTATATGTATTTAACTCATTAAACATACGACCTGTTTTTCTTCCCAACTTCTGTTCAAATGTCGATGTTCGTGCCATGTTAGTACACCTGGGTAAAACACTAAAATGTACCTTTCTAACTCATGTATTGAATCCTTTTGCTCTGAATCTAAATCGCTTTCAAAATGAACATTGTGTTCTGCTAAACCAAATCTTATAACTTTCTGGTTGGTAAAATCTTCTACCTTGTAGTGGTGAGTAACGCTAAACCTTTCTAAAACTGGTTTATATTTTAAATTCCACAGTTGTTCAGATAGTTTGCTACTTCCCAATAAAAATTTATCCCCTTCCTCTTCTATACTAGTAACCGGAAAACATGCGTTTATTTCCCCTAAGTTCCAGCTATCTGATAATACTATTTGTGCCTTAGCAAACTTAATTGCCGGTAATAAGCTCTGTGGTAGCGGATATAGCGCTTTGAAGTTATACCACACATGATTCCTTTCATAAATACCGTTATAGTTCTTAGTATGAGGCTCGGTTTCTCCAAGTATTGCTACATCTAGGCGATATATATCATTGCTCAAAGCTTGTTCATAATGATTGCGTAGATAGTTCTCTATAATCCTAACAACTGGACCACTAGACCTGAAAAAATTTACTCTCCCAAATGATAACACTGGTCCATCTTTTTCGATCTTTGTACCAGAGTAGTCTGATAATAAGCTGCCAAAAAAGCTTTCATCTAAAATAAATCTTCCAATATTATAGTGGTCATTGAAAAGCCTCATTAGCCTCGATCTTGCTGGCAATGATAGTTTTGCTAGTTCTACTACTGCATCCACGAAGAAGTCGTTCGGAACATCTCTTATCCCTACCTGCAACTCAAAAAAGTGTTTACCGGGTGGCTCTTCAATGATCGTAATATCTTCTATATTTGCCCACTTTAATGCTATTTTCAGTGAGGCAGGTGTGCCACGCAGTCTTTGAAATTTTATTCCTTCTCTTATCGCCTTTCCTTTGTCTTTTACCCAACGCAGAATTTCCCCCAATCCATATTCTTCTATTATCCACGGTAGTATTTCATCTTTAGAATTAAACTTAAATCCTTTTATCCTGCTTGGATCAACTTTGTAATCGATAGCCTCTACTATGGCTCTTTCTTCTTTTGTGCTATTAGGTGGAAGTAACATTAGCTTTTGCCCATTAATTCGATTTCTAGCTTGCCTAAACAAACGCACTCATTCCCCAGTACCACAACATCTTTTCTTGGCTCTATTAATTCCACGTTTTCTACCCCTTCTACAAATAGATTTGCTATGATCCATGATTTTGTCACCTTCCATCCCAATCTTTTCGTTTCTTCAAATTTTTCGATAAATTTCTTCTTCACCGTTTCAATAATATCCGGTCTTTTAATGCTAATTTTGCTGTGGATATCTATTTCAATAATATTGCAACCAACTACTGTTATCGTATCTGTCAATACCCTTATATCATCCCTGGTGACTCGCTTTCTTACAATATCAAGTAGTTCTTCAGATGCTATGCCATTTGTGGATAACTCCGTGGATAAAATCGAGATCTCTACACTCCCTGGCACTTTTGATTCAACCAGCGCATCCTTTACTCTTCTATCTGCTGAGAGTGCATGATATCGATAATGTTCTTTACTTCCTCCAGTTGACCAGCCTTTTATTTTTGCCTTGATTCTTTTTCTAAATCGTTCATCTTCTTCTCCATCTTGCCTCTCTGCTCCATAAAACTCAGCTAAATTATCAAGTTCTTCCCCCCTTGCAAACTTCAGTAAGTTGCTCCTTGCCGCTTCGTTTATTCTTTCTCTCAGCAAAAGTTCTCGCCATGCTGCTACCTCTAAAATCTTTATTGCTGGGTCACTTTCTACTAATGCCGTAAAACTTTCATCACGACTTACTAATTCTTCTTTCATCCGGGAAAAAATCTCTTCAAAGTTCAGTGGTTCGATAATATTTGGCTGCTCCATCTCTATACCATAATCCCATCAAAATGAATATTTTTCCCATTTGGTAGATAAATACCATCTAATGAAATATTGACCTTTCCTTCTTTCACTTCTGTAATTTTTACTTTTTCTAACTTAAATCTTTGCTCCAACTTTTGTAGAGCTTCTGCTACTGCTGCATAGATTTCCAAAGTTAAATCCCTATTAATTGGCTTATCTACTAATTCAAGTAGTCTTGACCCATAATCCCTTCGCATAACACGTGATCCTATCGGCGTGGTCAGTATGTCAACTATCGATTGCTTTAGATGGTTTAATCCTTCCAATTCCTTTCCCGTGCTAGCATTCATGCCTCTCATTCTGCAAATACATTTTTGCTATCACCCATCACATGAAAACCACACGATACCAAGTCACCTGTTCTTGTTATGCCAATATCATTAACAAATACGCTATTTGATCCCTGAGTTAGTTTCTCCCCTAGAGTTAAGATATCTCCTTTTCGACGCACAGATCTACCGTTTACAAAAACATCGCTGCTTCCACTCATACAAACATGTGCTGGTATTCCACTGCAATAATCCCCTATACAAACCACAGCTTTAGCCATACTTAATTAAGGTCGATTCTCTTTGCTTTGAGTTTTATGCCTCTCTTGGTAATCTTCATACTTGATTCTCCTACTTTCAACGTTATTTTATCCACTACATCTATCTTAAGATGGTGCTTTTCTTGCTCATATGATAACTTTGTCCCATCTTGAAATTTTACACTATTTATTTCCTTTTTATTCTCCGGAGGGGGATATTTCTCCTGATATATTGCTGGTAATACTACCCCTAATGACAACTCTCCATATGGCGATAATACTATTACTTGCTCATCAATATTCGGCGCAAACCAACTTCTATCTTCTCCTGCTCTTGCCGTTACCCACGGAAGCCAATCCGTTAAAAATTCCCCTATTTTTACCCGCACTCTTGCTTTTTCATAATCTACTTCTTTAACTAGACCTATACGAATAATGTTCGCTAACTTCCTATTCAGCTCTGAAATTGCAAAATTATGCTCTAACATTTTCGCCAACACTTATTGTATGTGGTATGATACCAGTTTCTAACCACATTGATTGACCTGTATGTAGCTCGTGAACCCATTCGACCAACCACACCAAATATGCATCCAACTCTGGTTTAAAATCATCCCCTCCTGCTGATATAAATTCACCTGCTGAAACATTTTCCACGTCCCAAGTATTCTTATTCACTACCCTTGCAATTTCCGCTGCCAGTGACCTTACCACTACCTGAGAATCCTCAACTGTTCCATCAACTACCACTCTTACCTCAAATCTTGCCCTCAACGCTAATTCCTCAGTCCCCGGATCTTTCCCTGGTTCTAAACTTGCAAGCTCTACAAATGCTGCTGGCGCTATTATTTCCCTACGTATTGCTGGATACACTTCGCACGTTTGTATTGCTGGGATTTCTTCTTTTAGCGTTTTACAAATCTTCTGATGTAGATCTCTCCAAAACATACGCTCTTAAATAAAATTAAGTTCATGGTCAAAATACTTCTCAAATACTCTCTCTACTTCATTAGAGACTAACTCTTTCATTGTTTCCCGAGCATGGGTATTTATTTTAATTTCATCTATTGGCAAAGACGTGGTATACCTTCGTCTGAAGATTCCTATATGACCATTTTTCATTGTTGCTATAAATGCTCCTTCATACGTACGGCTTCCTACTTTTGCTCCTATCTTTGTCTGTTTTATACTCCCAAGTTTTGCTACTCCTATCCACTGCGAACTGAGCTTTACTACTGACCATAAGCGCTTTCTATTTGCTTTATCCACACTTAACTTTTTTCTCATTGCTTTTTTTGGTATTTGTTTTTCTTCGCTAACTTGTTTGACAGTTTGTGACCTTACCCATAGTGCTGTTTTGTTTAGTGCCCTCACCGTTGCTTTTTCCACTTTTTTCCTTTCAGCATCTATACTTTGTATAATACTACCGGTGACTTCGATGTTAATACGCATCTACACCCCTGACGCTTGAATTTTCCATAGCATTCCCGAATTGTCCCTAAGTGGTGGTGAATATACTTTGTACTTACGCTTATCAATAATAAAGATATCTCCTTGTATCTTGTCAAAAGCATCTGATGTTTTAAGCTTAAGCATTAGGTGGAGAAGGGAAGAACTTTGAATATCTCCTTAGATATAAAATCTGTGTGGTAGACAAGAGTTCCCTTCTCAAAAGTATAGGCTGAACGGTATCGTAGAAAGACCTAAATGGTTATAATTCTGTATCCACAAGGTTAGCCTTACTTTTCATTTTAATAGTAACGTATGGAGTTATATATGATCAACAACTTTTTGGGTATAGACATATCAAAAGATCGCTTTGATGTTTCTCTTTCATTCATAAGCAACAAAGGAAAACGTGAAACCAGGAAAAGGAGTTTCAAGAATAATGATCATGGGTTTCAAGGTTTACTGAGCTTTCTACAAAAGCATAATGTAGAACAAGTAAAAGCCTGCATGGAAGCTACTGGTTGTTATAGTGAAGCCTTAGCTGAATTTCTACACAATACTGGACATTTTGTGAGTGTTGTTAATCCAGCTTGTATAAGATTTTATGCAAAAAGTAAGCTTATACGACAAAAGAATGATCAGACTGATGCAGAGATAATTGCCGATTATTGCCAAAGACAGGAACCTATTCGTTGGGCACCACTTCTCCTGAGTTAAAGAAATTAAAGCATCTTTATCGTTGCTCGGCTGCGTTAAAAGATGAATTGACATTAGTAAATAACCACTTAGAAAAAAAAGAGAGACTGCCTAAAGAAGTTGCAAATGCTTGGGAAGACCTTGCAATGAACATAAAACAAAAAATAGAAAGAATAAAAAACTCCTTACGTGAACTATTAAATAAACACAAAGAATTGTTGGAAAATTTTCAACTTCTATTGACCATTCCAGGAATAGGAGAAGAATCAGCAGTAGCTATTTTGGCTGAAGTTCCTAACATAAAAGCTTTCAAGGATGCCAGGCAATTGGCAGCATATGCTGGAGCTATACCACGAAATATAACGTCAGGTACGTCTGTACATGCCAAGCCCAGATTAAGTAAATCCGGTTCACGAACATTATGTAAGGCAATGTACTTTCCTGCCATAGTAGCTAAGAATCATAATCCTACTATTATGACTTTTTGCAAAAGGTTAAAAGAGAAAGGCAAGCATAACATGGCCATTGTGGGAGCTGCAATGCGTAAGTTACTCCATATTGTTTTTGGTGTTTTAAGGTCAAAGAAGGCTTTTGATCCAGATCATATCAAAAACTACAGAGCTAGGAGTTTGGCTGAAAGTTTAGTGCTTTAAAATCAAAAAACGCTCCAATTATGTAAAATAGTATCTTACACAAATTTTGTAACTGGTTAGTGAATATGTTGATAAGTAAATTAATTTTATACGTACAAAAAAGCGGAAATTTACTTATCAACATATTCACTAACTATAATCTGTGTACCGTTACACAAAATGTGAATTGGAAGTATTTTTTAATTTTATGATACAGCTTGAACAATTTTTGTAATTTTTTTGTTGACTTGCAAGACGGTATCTACTACTGGCTGCAATACATCGAATATACTCACCTCCAAAATCAATATCTCCCCTACAAATTGTCCTTCACCAATCTCGTATAATTTATCTGGCTGTTGTTTTAATATTTGCACCATATATGACTTATCCTTTGATTCATACAACGCTTGCTGCCCTAGATGTGCAAAACAATCTGCAAATAATCTTTTAATATCTCTAAACATAATTTTTTAGTTGCTTTTTATTCTTTAGTTGATATAATGCTTCCTGTTCGGGGTATTAAAAACAATCTGCACTTAGCTTTACCTCACCTGTTATGCAGCAAGTTTTACAAGTATACCTGGGCGATGGCACATTGGTAGAGGGTTTGATTGGGTATGAAGGTCAGTCCCTCTATCAAATCTTCTTGGCTCTTGTTTTGCATAGAGCGGTTGTCCTAGTGTATTTACCGTTTCATTAAAGTCCGCTGGCGCAAAGTAAGTAGTAAATGTGCTTGCTGTACCAAGTGGAAAACAGTGACCTGTATCTTTCTCAATAAATCTTCTCACGGTTCCTTCAGGATCAGTTGCTTGTCCTCTGTATTCCTCAAATGTTATTCCACAAAACGTAAATCCTGATCTCATATCATTCCGAAGCGCTGCTCCTTCTTGCCATCTTTCATATGCTTCTTTTACTTTACTATGCGAAGTTAATGCATCAAAAAATTCAGGGCTTACCAAAGCATGTACTCCTGTCATATATTCACCACTTAGATTATCTTCTATATGCCGGAGTACTTCCATACACTTACGCTTTACATCTGTTGTTGCTATTCCCAGTGCAAAATTTACTACTTTTGGCGTAATTTCAAATTCGTTGTAAAGATTTAACAATTCACTGCCATCAGCGTCCAGAATAATCCCTTTCAACTCCCCCATTCGCAAATGTTCTAACGTTATCGCGTGCTTGTTCCTCATCAATTCCAGATGATCTGTTACCACGTTAGCCAACGCTTTCAGTTCATTCTCTGACCCAAATGCCCTTATCCCTTGCACTTCCTCAGGTAACACTACGTCATCATGGGGAATATGTGGTATCGTAAACGTTCTTATTTTTCGTTTTCCACGTTTTCCCACTGTTGCTGGTGCTCCGGGAACTTGCGTTGGTAATAGGCTCAAAACACCGTTTTGCTCTTCTATCGTAATATGTCGGAATCTTACCGATCTACTTGGAAATAAATTTAAGCTTTCTGTTCGACCATAATTTATCGGCAATATGTTTATTGCTTTAGTTAATTCCGTCATACTAAATGCTGAATTTGTAAATGGATTTTGCATTTTTTCTCTCCTTTTTTTCCTATTAATTTTAGTTAAATTCCCTTGCGGACAATGATCCCTCGTGCTTCAAGTTGCTTTATTGCTGCAGCTTTCTGCTCTTCAGTGATATTTGCTGGCCACACAACCGCATGATCTGCTAGTATTGCACAACGAGTAATAATTACTGCTTTAGCATTTTCTGTCGCATTTACATCACTTACTACTGCACCTATCGCTGTTTGTGTACCATCTGTGGCAGTTGGATTTATTATCTTAACCATGCTATCTTTATCGAGAGCCACTACTGTACCAAGCTTTAGGTTCTGCCCTTTTGCTACTGTTATCTGATCTCTTGAATATAGACTTGATGCCTCATACTTTAATAGGTCACCAAGGTTATTTTGTTCGGTTATACAACTCATAAATGTTTCTCCTATGATTGTTGTCAATAAGAAATTTCATATTTTGTAAAATCTTTGAAAATCCAGTTGTTTTTAAGAGTATAGAAAATAGTTGTGAGAAACTTCCTAGCAGTAGCAATAATAGCCTTAGCAGAACCACGCTTTTTTTCACACGCTCGTAAAAACTTTTCAGATAAGGACTATAACGTATAGCAATCCAAGTACACTGTACTAAAGAAGTACGCCCAATTTTTGATCCACGTTTAGTAATTCTTCCAATTGTGCATTGTTGATTGGATTGAGAAACTCGCGGTACAACTCCAAAATAAGCTGTAAGTTTTTCAGGATTACTAAAATCATTAATATCACCAATTGTTGTAACAAAAACTGCTGCAGAAATCGCACCAATACCTTTAATGCTGATGAGATTATTAAATCCAGGAAGCTGCTGAGCAAAAGCTATAATTTCCTTTTCAAGTTTTTTGAGACTTTCTCGAATGACTTCCAGATTACTGCTAATCACTTCAATCTCAACCTTTTCCAAGTGACTCCAATCATGTTTACCAAGAGAGCATTCAAATCCCGCTTTGATTGTCAGTACTTCCTTTTTAATCTTTATTCCGTGGTAATTGAAAAGTCCATGTATTTTATTGATTAAAGATACCCGTGATTTTACTAACTGATCTCTTGTTTTAAGAAGAGAAGCTAACTGTTGGCATTGTTTGCTCTTGCATTTTGCTTCAGGCAACATATCTTTGCTGAGAAAAAAAGCAATAGCTCTTGCATCATGTTTATCTGTTTTGTTCACAGAACGACGAATAACTTCAAATTGCAAGGGAGCAACCACAACAACGCGCTTAACGTAAGGTGACACTTCATCATAAAAGAAACAGCTATTTCCCGTTGCCTCTAAGGCTACTTCATCTGTTTCTTGAAGATTTTTGATAAAATTACCTAAATCCTGTAAGCGAAACGTTTTAATATACTCTGGTTTTTCCTGTTCTAAGTAGCAAGCAGTGAAACTATTAGTATGTAAATCAACACCTATGTAACGCATAAATCTTCTCCCTTATTGAATACTCCAACATATCAGAGTAGAATATTACCGGTTGGTCCATTCTCCTATACGCGGTCACTAAATTTTATAGGCCGCACGATGGTTTTCGGTGGCAGGGGCGATTAATCTCCTTCACGAGGTCTTTTTCCTATACTGCAAAAAGCAGAAAGGGCCTCACAAACATTTTCAATCTGCCACCTATCCACTCTGAGAAGGTATTATCTTCTCATGCTTCCAACCAAGCAATAACTATTCATACCATCTCCTTAATTGTTTTACCGCCGCTTTTGTTAGTGTTATATACGGCGGTTACAAGATTTGTTTACCGCGGTGTTTAAAGTTGCTATACGTCGCGGTGAAAACTTTATAATTGGCTATTCTGGCGGACTTGTTTACCGCGGCATTTGTAATTGCTGGTACCTAAATTTCTCAAATGCCAGATTGCGCTCGAGTTCTTGCTACCTGCATCATTAAATCTTCTGATGAACTTTGTGGTATTGTGCTCAGTATCTCTGTCTTCTTCGTTCTCTCCGCCAGTATCGACATTAATATCTCTTGGGCTTGTTTTGCGTTTACATCCTGCTCAATAAATTCTCCTATCTTCTCTGGCATCTTTGACAAATTACACAATCTTATTACCTCTAATACTTCCTTGCGGCACCTCTCATAACCTATTCGTTTTGATTCTTCCATTAACTCATCAGCATCGATGGTGTGGCCCTTATAGTTAAATTCAGCTTTACTCATATTGTTTCTCCTATCTATAAATTCAGAATATGTTATCACTTCATCAGCAAGTCCAATCTCTATTGCTTTCTCACCAAAATATAGCCCTGCTTCCGTTGATTTGATTTTTTCCGTGGAAAGATTCCTATTTCTTGCTACAAGCTCGACAAACATCTCATATAGGCGGTCTACTTCATCTTGTAAGCTTTCCACACTTTCTGATGTTATCGGCTCATGCGGATTTAAATCGTTTTTTCTCTTTCCTGCAAATACTGTGGTATATTTTATCCCCTGTTTTTCATCAAACCCACTTTGATCTATATGACTTGCTATTACTCCTATGCTTCCAACTCCTGAAGTCCTCGTTACCAATACTTTTTCAGCACTTGACGCTATTGCATACGCCGCAGAATACGCATCATCATTTGCTATTGCTACGATCTTTTTTAATCCCCTTGCTTCGTAAATAAAATCAGAAAGGTCGAATAAACCGTTTACTTCCCCTCCAGGGCTGTCTATGTCCAAAATTATTGTTTCTACTTCTTCATCTATTAAAGCTTTTTCTATCTCTTCACGTATCTTCTCATATGATGTCATTCCCAACATGTCATCAAAAGCTCCTGGTTTCTTGGTCAAAATTCCATGTATTGGTATTATTGCTATTTTTTCTACGTTGTTTTCTGCAGTGTGTTTTATGTTTTTAAACGTAGGGTGTTTTCCAGCATGTAATGACAATAATTCAAAACTCCTTTGCTCTATCATCATCGGCTTATTCATCCAATTTATTTGTGTCGTCATATGTTTTTAAAATTTTTTATTTGTGTCTGGGGCAATAAAAACCCATTTGTCATAGAAATAGAATTTTATATCATTTCAGCATTAGAATTCACATCAGAATCAAAACTTAAGCCCAGTTCACTCGCACGTCTTTGATCCTCAGCAATTTCTTGGTCTATTTCTTCTACATCATAACCTAGTTCTGAAACCACTTCCGATCGACTCTTAAATCCATTTCTTACTGCCATTTGCTGTGCTTGCTGGTCTTTTAGTGGATCTACGTAAGCACACCCTTGCGGTATCCATTTTACCTCTTTTGCTGTTTCTTTTGCCCAATTTTCACCTATGTCCAGTTCTCCAGAGAGTAGTGCTAATTCTAGCCACCTATTCCATACTGGCCGGCAAAGCTGAAATACTACCACGTTATGCTGTAACATCGCGCACTTCCTACGAAACTCTATTAACCCAGCTCTTATTGATGAATAATTGACACCACTTAGATCTCCTGTTAGCTGCTCGTAAGTTATCCCTGTGCCTACTGCTATTGCCCTAAGCTGCTGTTTCATGAATACTTCATAACTTCCCCCAACGTCTGATGGTTCCGAGAACTTAATATCTTCTCCGGGATCAAGTAATTGCATAGTCCCAGGTTCTAAGCCAGACAGCGCTACTCCATGTTCATTACTCTCTCCTTCTCCCATGATGTTTGCTTCAGGATCAAGTCTGGTAATAAATCCCGCAAACATTGCTGCAGTCTTTTTTCTGACTAATTCCGCATCATCGTATTGATCAAGTTCATAGAGCTTTAACAGTACACTGGACAACCATGGTACTCCTCGAATCTGCCCAGGTCTTAGTGGTCTATAGATATGTAAAACATCGTTTGCTGGCACTCTAACTGATTCTCCAAACGAGCCTTCACCCGGATGTTCTCGAAAAAGGTAATACGCTTCTCTTTGCCCAAGTCGGTTAAATTCAATCCCGTTTCTAATTACATTACCATTGGCAAGGGTTTGATTGCTCTTATTGTCTAAATGCTCTGACTCAAGTACTTGTAATTGCAACGGCACACAAAGACCATCTTCTCGTTTTCTTGTTCGAAGTCTTACAAAACATTCTCCTCCTTCTATCATGCTCCTACAAACCAAAGCTTGTAACCCATAAAATCACTTACTCCACTACTGTCTGCTTCATCTGTCCATCTCAGCCATAATTCTTGCACTTTTTTCCGAAATTCTCCATCCTTGGCTTTTGATTGCGGTTTTATTCCCGTTCCAACGCAATTACTCACTATCGTATCGATTATGTTTGCCGCATAGGAGTTCTTTCTTACCATGTCACGTGACCGACTACGCAGGTGTTCAAGGCTCTGGGAAAGTAAGCTATTTATACTTCCTACTTCTGGTTGAAAGTGCAATAATCTTCTTCCTGAGCCTGACGCATCCCAGGCTGAGCTCTTGATTTTTGGTTTGCGGAATAATTGTTTGAATGATTTGAGTAACATTTAGACTATTAATTGGGCAATAAATTGTTGCGCTATTTAAAATTACGTCAAGTTGCTGGAGAAAACAAGCTGTTGACATTTTCTATTTATGCAAGAGATTCCTGCACAAATGTCTTTTCTTAATGTTTTAGTAGATCTAATATTGCCTGCTTGTAAATGTTGTCCCTGTGTCCTATTGAAACAATAGTTACTTTACGTTCTGCAGTATTTACACGATAGACGACACGATAATCATCAACTCTTATTCTTCTGTGTCCTTTTAATCTATTACGTAGCAATACACCATTACCAATGGGATCAGTTGCAAGATACTCTCTTATTGCATCTTTAATTTTTGGCTTTATAGCTTCTGGTAAGGAGGGCAAATTCCTTTTAAGAACATGCTTAAGGTATTTTATAGTGTACCGCTTATTTCCAGATGTCTTCACTATCCTCTACTTCTTCTGAATCGTCAGCATCAAGCTCCCTAACAATTTTGGAAAACGCAATGTCTTCTGCTTCAAGCTCAATTGCTTCTTTGATTAGCTTTTCTGTTAATTTTTGAACAGACTGCTTAGTTGCTTTAGCTAGTTCAATAAGATGCTGTGAAGTTTTTGGATTGAAGGTTACATTAACTCTTGAGTTTACCATATGTTTAACCAAACCTAGATGTTACACTAATTATACAGTATCTCTTTTAATTTTTCAATAAGTATTTCTTTATACAATCCCTTTGTTCGTCGAAATCACAACTCTCCTCTTTACGTCCCGGATCTCCTTTAAATACTTAACAATTGGTTAACCAATTTCCTCAGCTTTTTTCCGTTAGGATAATTTTTTCCGCATTCAATTTAAACCATTAGATGTAGTCTCCCTGCCATAACATGCTCTATAGTAACGTCTGTTAAAAACGTACTCACTTGCTCATTAAAGCTTTCTCGATCATAAGGAATATCTTGTCTTCTACCCAATTCTTCTGATGTTCTTCCTCCAGCACTCCTAATAGCACCTTCTAATTCTCTAAATGCATTGTTATTTATTCTCGGCCTTTCATTTATTCTTGGATTATTACCTTGACTGTCAAACATAATTGCACAATCTAAAGCTGTAAACTGCCTGCCATCAAGAGTCATAATAGTATCATTAATGTGATCTTCTCCTAATTGATTGACAATCTCTAATGCCCTTGTATTACTACTCCCCAAAGAAATAGACCCCATTTCTTCAAGTAGTTCTCTTTGCAATCTTTCTACATTTCCTATCATGTTACCCCTATATTTATAAATTATCTAACGTACAGTATTACATTTTCACTTGTCAATTCCTTTATTCGTTGAAATAACAATCTTTCTCTTCACACCTGCAACTTTCAGCTCAGCTTTAATGCGTTGTCTTAAGCTCAAGAGGTCATTTATCTGCACTTCTCCGTACCTAACCACGTGATCGCCATATGCAATCGATACTACTCTTTCCCCGCTCTGTAGCTTCTTTATCGCTTCTTTTACTTGAGTTAAATATTCTTGGTTGTACATCAACTTTTCTCACTCAACCATTGACTTCTTCTCACTTTTTTTGACTTTTTAGCTTTTTCACCTACTAAACTCTCCCACTTACTCTCTGGCCAACGATCAATCCCCAGGGCAATAGACGCTGCTCTTGCGTAAACTCTGCAATCTAATACTTCATTTCGGTCTCTTATCTTTTGCCACTCTTGTTTGGTATATCCTTTTACTACTTTGGTAATTAGTTGCTCTGCGGTTAGCTGCTTAAAATATTCAGGTGGATATTCGGGAAAATGACAATATCCCGGCGCCCCTTCTGTTAAAACATTCAGCAACTGAAACAATTCTGACTTTAATATCGATACTCCAACTGGCCAGAGCTTTATTCCTCTTTTTAGCTTTTGTCCGCCAACTGTTACATCTACTCTACTTGGGCTGTTAAGCGGCACTAGGGCTTTGTTTACCCCTTTCACTGCCATTACTCTTCCCGATCCTTGATGACTTCTTACCCAATTGTATACCTCCTGTGTTGCATACCCAGCATCTACCGCCATCATACTTATCATGTATTCAAGCCCATTTTCACCGATAAAATGATGATTCAAGAGCTCTGACAGTTTCCCCCATACTTCTCCACTTCCAGTATCACCTTCTAATACCTGATAGTCTATTGACCAACTCTCACGACCCATACCCCATGCTACTACTTCTGCTTCTAAGCGGTCTTTTTGTACATCAACCCCTGCCGTTAACACTATTTTTCCACCTTTTGGCACCATGCCTATCGGAAAATTTTCTCGACGCTCAAATAGTTGCTTCCAGTCTGGTACTTCTCCCTTATCTACCCAGGTTTCTCCGAGTGTTGTATTTATCCAAACTTTTAGTAATTGTTCATTTTCCTTTGCATGCAGATAATCTTCCACTGCTTGTTTCCAACTATACCAACCAACTGGGCTATACAAGCTCGATAAATGAAACCCTATTTTTGCCTCTTTTTTTCCCTCCTCCCTAGTTGCTCTCCATTCACCTCTAGCTAGCATCTCTGTTTTTTGATGGTTTTCTATTTTGCCGCTGCATTCTATACACACATAATGGGCTGTTGAGGGATCTTTATCTTTCCACTTTATCTGTGGCCATTTCAGCACCTGATAGTGATCACAATGTGGACAAGGTACAAAAAAGTATCGTTTGTCTGAACTCTCAAATTCCTTCTCTATTCTGCTTATTCCGTGAACCGTTGGTGTTGAAACTAAGAATATTTTTCTCCGCGTAAATGTATTAGTTCGGGCTATGCTGAGTAAAACTGGATCTCCTTCTCCTCCTGAATCTCCTGGATATGCATCTACTTCATCTAAAAAAAGATATCTTACCGGCATTGAACGTAAACCCACTGGACTGTTGGCACCTGTTACTACTACCGTTCCTCCGGGAAATTCCTTACTTTGTACAGTGTTGCCTGAATCTCTCGACCTTGGGTCTTTTATTTTACTCCTTAAACATGGCGTATCTTCAATGAGCGGCGCAAATCTTCCCTTTGACCAACGCTTGCCCATTTCTACTGTTGGCTGTACTACCAGCATAGGGCCTGGTGTTTGGTCGATTATATATCCTATCCAGTTATTCCCAGCTTCTGTTCCGCCTATCTGCGCTCCTTTCATGAATACCACTTTTTCGGCCGGTGAAGACGAAGATAGTGAATCCATTATTTCCTTAAGGTACGGCGTTCTCTCTGTTCTCCATTTCCCCGGCTCTGATGATGCTATCGTTGAAAGTTGACGATTTCTATCTGCCCACTCTGATACTTTGAGCAGTGGATCTGGCTTTAACCCTGTATAAAAGCTACTGCTATATATCATAATGCCATCTGCTGCAATTTTTATACTTTTACACAGCTAAGAGAAAAAGGTATTTTCCCTCTACAATAAGTATCTGCTGACGCTTTACTTAAAATCATTATTGCAACTAATATGTGAATTAGGCTCACCAAGGCGATAAGACGCTTTTTCAGTAATTTATATGTAGTCATTAAAATACACTTTGTGTCAGCTCTTCTAAAGCTGTTCTGATTTCCTCAGTCAGTGTCTCATGGATCTTCTCTGTGTCATTTATCGATGCTAGTAACGCTGAAACCCTATCTGGAATGTTAAGCAAATTATTACGGACAACTCTTGCAACATTAAATGCTTCAGTCTTTACTTCTTCTACTGAGATAAGTTCACCAATCTCAGCTTTTGCTTTTGCCTCGAGCAGTCTTCCCCGCTCCATCTCATTTTTTATCCGCGTTTTTAGCAACATCATGGAAAGTTTATTATTTCCCACTTCTTCACCTTCTGGATTTTTTCTCCTCAGTGGTTGACTTGGATCTCGTATTGCTGCCACCGCTTCATTTGCTTGTTCTCGGTCAATCAAACCATCCTCCAGCTCAACTATTCCTTTCTTTACTAAGTAACAGACGTATTGCTTTGAAACTCCTAGTTCTCTTGCCCATTCCGTCTGCGTGATTTTTCCTCCTTCCACTTTTTTCTCCCTTCTTTTACCGTTTTTCTTCTTGAATTTGTGCAAAGGTTTTGCCAGTATTAGAAAGTATCGCTTCTCTTCCCGTGTATACTTGCCAACGTTTTATGGTCACATCTACAAACGTAGGATCTAGCTCTATCGTTCTACAGATTCTTCCTGTCCTCTCACATGCAATCAACGTACTCCCAGACCCGCTAAATGGATCAAGAACTATGTCCCCTGGTCTACTGCTGTTTACTATCGCTCTCTCCATTAACTCCACTGGTTTCATCGTTGGGTGCAGTGAGTTGTACGTTGGCTTATCGTAAAACCAGAGATCACTTTGATTACGTCCTCCATGCCACTCACGCTTATTGCCATTTTTCCAACCGTAGAGTATTGTTTCGTATTGTCTTTGATAATCAGATCTTCCTAGCGTAAAATGATTCTTTGCCCAAATTATAAATGTCGACCAACGACCACCTGCTTCTTCAAATACCTTTTGCAGCGTTGCCAGCTCGGATGATGATGCACAGATGTAAATTGCACCTTTGGTGTACGCTAAAACGTGAGAACAAATGTCATACAGAAAAAGTTCGTATTTTTCACCTTGATCATCGTTTAGTATTTTTTTGTCTTCTCTTTCCTGACTGTCACCATATGCTACGTTATACGGAGGGTCACACACGGTAATATCTGCCATTTTATCGTCTAATACCGCTTTAAATGATTCAACCAGACAACTATCACCACAGTAGATTCGATGACCACCTAAAATCCATAGATCCCCTGGTTTTGTTATTTTTACCTTTTTGCTATCACCGGCTAAGTCGGAAAAATCTTCTTTTTCACTGTTTTCTCCATCTAAATCATCAAGAAAACGTTGAACCTTTTCCAGCTCAAATCCGGTCATTTTAAGGTCAAACTGCAAATCTTCTAACTCTTGAATTTCCACTTTTAAAAGATCATCGTCCCACTTTGCCCAGTTAGCTGATTGATTGGCAAGTAAACGAAAAGCTTTGGTTTGGGCTTCACTTAAGTTATCACTGAGGACTACGGGAATACTCTCCATACCCAGTTTTCTTGCTGCTTTGAGGCGTAAATGACCATCAACCACAGTGCCATCGCTTTTTGCAACTATTGGGATACGAAAACCAAATTCCCGAATAGAGGCACACATTCTGTTTACTACATCGTCATTCTTGCGAGGGTTACGATCGTATTCGACAAGATTTTCAACGGGGTAATAGTGGATTGCTAAATTCATATAATTGCTATGTTTAAATTCTTAATAACTTGTTAAAAAGTTAATAATCAAAATACGTCTGACGCTAGAGAGGGCCCGGGGTTTCGCTCCCAAGTCCGCCATTCTGGCCGAAAGGACCCACTTCCTATGTGTTATCTAGCATATTAAAATCTTTACTAAAATTATTAACATAGAACATCAATGCCAAAGCATCAGCTTCATTATCGTCTTGAGGGAAAAAACCTTTGCCCCTTACAGCTTCAATAACTTCACCCTTACTTGCATTGCCTTTGCCTGCTATGAAACGTTTTATCGTCTTCACCGGAACACCTTTGTATGGTATATGATGCTCTTCACACCAAGCAGTTAAAATGGCAAAAAAACCACCATAACAATGTGCAGCGTCAGTACCTAAATGTCTTCTCACTTCTTCAAAATACACTGCTTCAATATCTGAAAATCTTTCCCTCATCTCATTGAGCCACCTACGAAAATTTAAGAAGTGCATTCCACCTCCGCTGAAACGGCTACCATGAAAGTTTTTGCTCCCACTTTGAATTACTCCATCTGTAAGAATAGCCCAGCCGGTTTGTTTGCCGAGGTCTAGTGTTAAGATTGACATTTGCTATAATTTAAAACTGCAAGTAGCACTAAATATCATTTGGTTCCTTCAAAATACGCTATGAATGGGTTTTTATTGGCCAATGACAAGAATCTTATGCTACTACCTTAGTTAGGACTTGCTATTATATATATTCACCGATTTTACAAAAACTGTTCACTTTTTTTTAATTTTTCTTTGCAAAGCGTAAAAAACGTGCTAAACTCACCTGTGAGTTTACTATACAGCAATAGAATTGCTAAGAATGCCATTTATTCGAGTTCTAAGGGGTATTATATGCGTTCTTTGGTAATAGTAGTATTTGTACCCTAAAGTTGCATCTAGCCTTAAAACAAAGTTTTTACCTCATCTAAAAAAATACAAATTCTCAATTACGTAACTTACCAAAAGCCTAAATTTCTTTTGCTTCCTTCAATCTTTTCTACTCTGTTTATTTGCCGACTTTTGTGTTTGAAGCACATCTACACTCAATGCCCCTATACTCCGGATTTCTCACCACTTTTTCCGGGATTTTCTGAAAAAAAGTTAAAATAATTTGAATGCAGCTAAGAAATTAAAAAGAGCCTAAACTTTAAGAACCCGCTAAACGGAAGTCCGACCTCCTAGACACCTTACTATTTGAGTTGTTTCCATTTTGGAAATAACTGTTTAATGGAGCTGAGAAGAGGTCACATGAATTTTTGATAAAACAGATACTTCCCCTCTATCTAGCTCATTAATAAGTTATAATAGCCCTCTAAAGACGTTTTAAAGAATTTAGTTGCAGTAGAGACAATTAATTGGTTAAATTCCTATTGATGATCAATGGTTTGTTTGTAAGTTATAGGAGATAGATAATGGATGAGAATAAGATTGTATTTTATACTACTCCAGGTGGAAATATAGAAATTGAAGTTTTATGCAGAGATGAAAATCTTTGGCTTACGCAAAAAAGGATGGCTGAATTATTTGATGTACAACTGCCAGCTATTAGTAAGCATATCAAGAACATATTTGAATCTGGTGAATTACAGGAAAAAGAAGTTGTTTCCACTTTTGAGGTAACCGCTGCAGACGGTAAAAATTACCCAACACAACTTTACAATTTAGATACAATTATAGCTGTTGGTTATCGAGTTAATTCTAAAAAAGCAACATTATTCAGAGTATGGGCTACAAAAGTTTTGAAGGATTTTATTATCAAAGGATTTGCTTTAGATAGTGAACGACTAAAAAACGGGAAAAAGTTTGGCAAAGACTACTTCAATGAATTACTTGAAAAAATCAGGGAAATACGAGCATCCGAACGTAGATTTTACCAGAAGATTACCGACATTTATGCCGAATGTTCTGCAGATTACGATCCAAATTCAGAAATAACAAAACAATTTTACGCAAAAGTACAAAACAAATTATATTGGGCAATTTATGGTTTAACTGCAGCAGAGTTGATATGTTCTCGGGTTGATCACAAAAAACCACATATGGGGCTAACTACATGGAAAGATGGTCCAGGTAAAAAAATTCACAAGAGTGATGTAAGTATTGCGAAAAATTACTTAACTGAAGAAGAACTAAGTGAACTAAACCACATTGTTTCGATGTATCTAGATTATGCAGAACTTCAAGCAAAAAAGAATCGGCTGATGAAAATGCAAGACCGGGCTGAAAAATTGGATGCATTTCTATTATTCAATGATTATGAAGTACTTAAAGATGACGGTAAAGTTAGTGCTGAAGTTGCAAAAGCCCTGGCTGAAGGAGAATACGAAAAGTACAGAGTTATACAGGACAAATTACATGAATCTGATTTTGATGAATTAATTAAAGCAAGTAAAGAAAGTGAGAAAATAACTATCTAACTACAACAAAAACCAGCTTGTAGTTGAGTTATCTGTGTTTGACATCTTGTTTACCACCTTTTGTTTTAATTTTAAGGGGGGTGAAAAATTGTGTGCGCCAAGAAGTGCGTAAGGAACAGTTGGTGAAAATCCAACACGGGTAAAGCTTAGCCGGCAACCTGGAACAAACCATTATGCTGCGTAAGGTAACGAGCGTAGTAAAGCTAATGGAATGGACAACATAGGGTGCAACGAAAGTGAAGGTATTGAGTCCCGTAATTCACGCGTCATGGGGGCTGACACTTTACATTTGGTGGAAGGCAACATGGGTAATAACGCTAAGGCAAGATATTACTCACCTCATCGGGATCGAAGGCCGCGTCATGTGTTGAGATGGACCTTACGTGAACTTGGGAGATCCTTTGTATTCCTGTAAGGGTACTCTGGAACAAGTCAATAAAGGCGAGGACTGGAGGAAGATGCAAAGGAAGTCGGACTAACTGATAGTACTCGGAGTGTGGGAAAGCCACATACAAGGGGAAGCGGTTAGCAATATAGTGACTGGTATAGGGATTGCTATACCAATACAACAGAGATTAGAGGAGTATGCAAGGAAAACTAAACCAGATAGCAGTAAGGGCTAAGCAAGATAAGCGAGTAAAATTTACATCATTAGTTCATTTGATTAATGAAGAGAATCTTGCAGAGTGTTATAAGGAACTAAAACGCAACAAGGCTTGTGGTATAGATCGTGTGACAGTGGAAGCTTATGGAGAAAATCTAGAAGAGAAACTTAAAACACTAGTGGATAGTATGAAGAGAAAACAATATCAACCGCTACCAGTGAAAAGGGTATACATACCCAAAGCCGGGAGCAAAGAGAAGCGCGGTCTCGGAATACCATCAACGGAAGATAAGTTGGTACAGGTAATGCTAAAGAAGATATTAGAAAATATTTATGAAGCAAACTTTATGGACAGCTCGTATGGATTTCGACCAGGAAGAAATTGTCATCAGGCGATAAACGCTCTAGATAAAGCAGTTATGCACAAACCAATTAACTATATTGTAGAAGTGGATATCAAGAAGTTCTTTGATAATGTTCAACATAAATGGCTAATGAATTGTCTAAGGGAACGAATAGCTGACCCAAATTTATTGTGGTTAATAAAACGATTTCTAAAGGCAGGAATAGTCGAAGTTGGATGTTATAAAGCAACCGATCAAGGCACACCACAAGGTGGTATAGTAAGCCCTGTATTAGCTAATATATACTTACACTATGTGCTGGACTTATGGTTTGAAAAGAAATTTAAGCCAAAAGCCAGAGGATATTTACAGCTAATAAGGTTTTGCGACGATTTTGTAGTTGGCTGCGAGAGGGAAGAAGACGCAAAAGAATTTCTAGAATTACTGAAACAAAGACTAAGTAAATTTGGGTTGGAAATAGCTGAAAATAAAACAAAAATAGTAAAGTTTGGTAAGAAAGAATGGTATCAAGCAGAAAGAGAGAAACGTAGGACGGCTAGCTTCAACTTTCTAGGATTTACACATTATTGTGGAAAAAGTCGTAATGGTAAACTTATGATGAAGCAGAAAACTTCAAAAATAAGCCTAGCCAGAAAGATTAAAGAAATCAAAGAATGGTTGAAGATGGTACGAAGTCGTATCTGTCTCAAAGATTGGTGGCAGAAACTTAAAGCCAAACTAACAGGACACTATAGCTACTTCGGAGTTAGCGGAAATTATCGGTGTTTGATTCAATTCTATCGACCGGTAACAAAGTTAGCATTTAAGTGGATAAACCGACGTAGTCAAAAGAAAAGTATGGATTGGGAACAACTTATACACTATTTAAAAGTAAATCCATTACCAAAACCAAAGGTATATGTTTCTTTATACACAGGAGCACTAGTGTGAACGCTGTATTGTGGAGCCGTGTGCGGGAAATCCGCAAGCACGGTTCTTTTGGGGAGACTATGGTTATGAGACCAAATCGCTGGTTTCAAGGTCATGAGTCTCTACCAGACCCCCTCCCTTCAGAAAGCCCTATATCTCTGCTTTTTTTGACTACTACAAAAGAAGCTTTTCTGTTGGAGACGTAAATAAACTTTGCTCTTTGTCTCCATTTTAAGCAGCAATCAAATTTTACGAGCTTCTGTCTCTTCTTCTATGGCAGTAACTTCAAACTTTTTTCCTTTAGCTTCATCTACAATTTGCTGATAAAGATTGTTTCATCACTGAGAGTTTTGCAATCAATTGCTCAGAGGTTTGCAATAAAAGTTGTTGTATTCTCATATAGTCTCCATTAACCCCTTATACTCACCACAAGTTGTTCAATCTTTTTTGAAAAATTTTCTTTGCAACCAACAAAAAAACATGATAGACTAGCTTTAGGGTTTTTTGTAATAAATAAAAATTTGAGATAAAAAATAATTTAGAAATGCCTCATAATCAATTTTTAAGCTACCTTACATGAGCAACTTAGGTCTTGGTGGTATAATTGTACCCTGAAGTCGTAGAATCGTTTTAAAACCGCATTAGCAGACCAACGTTTATTTGAGTTTTATCAGCATAAAAAAAAGATGAGAGTAAGAGCCTTTTAAAAACGCACTAATTGTATTTTTCATTAAATGTAAATATCTTAATAATATTTTGTGGCAGCCTTTCTGGACTTCTTTCTTTTTGCTGTTTAAGTTATTGTACTTTATTTGTATTTTACTATTATTTTATATTATCTATTATTATTTATTACTATTATATATATATAATATATAAGGGTTTTAGGAACGCAGAATCCGCTATACTGGCTGACTTCAGACACATAATAACTAGGAACACTTTTAGGAATAGAGGGCAAAAGGTTAGGATTCAAGCGATCTTTAGCTTCCTAGTTTCTCATTACTTATTTAGTAACCAAGGAATCAGGAATATAATTCAACCATTTGATGTCTTATCCCTTTTTAATTGAAATCATAACTTATAATAGGGTTGTGGCTCCGAAGTTAGATTGAGTAGATGGTAGATTGAATAGAGAAAATAGGGCAACTCTAAAATATTTAAAGAGCCACCCATAAAGAAAGACTTATCCTAACATTAAATTTTGCCTATAGCTAAAATCTTCAGCTCCAAGAGTGAACTTTCCTATACCACAAGCAAATGGTCCAGTTGGAATGTCAAGCCACTTATCCTCTTTTGCACCTGTAGACATTCCTTTAACTAACTGCTTTGCTTGTAAAAGTTCCTGAACTATACGCTCTAGTCGATCTCTTCCCATACTGTGGAAAATCTCAGGTAGCCTATGCCGTTGTTTATATACTCCTGTGCTTCCTGTGTGAGTAAATGGGTGTCCTGCAACAGCAGATCGTGTAATTGCATCAGTAAGACATATTTTAAGGTCTTTTTCACTAGCATTTTTAACTGTTAGTTGTATTGTTATATCTTCTAGTAGCCCTGTTTCCTGATTTCTTAGGTAAGTTCTTACAGTGCGATCAGCTAAACCATTGGCCTTCACAACTGCCCCATGAAACAAAGCATTCTGTCTTGGTGTTTCTCCTACTGCCTTAAAGATTTCTAGCCTAGCTGTATTTTCTATTGGCCAAAAAGCGTATGAGCATCTAACACCATTAACAAGAGCAGAGGTACCTCTAATTGCATCGCGTGCTTGTTCAGCAGTTAATATTGCTCTACCTAAAATCCTTCCTACTCCTGTATAAGTATTCACCAAATTTTTAGCAATTTCTTGAGCCTGTGGGCTTTCATGTACTGCACTTAGAAACGTTTCCATTATTTCACGATCAAGTAGTGCTTTGCCTTTGCTTTCTAATATTCTGAATTCGATTTCTTCTTTACTTTTATTCATATAATTTACCTTTCACTAACAACAAACTTTTTTTAGATATTTACTGCTGTTTTTTATCAGCATTGGCATAAAGCCATAGCTTTCGAGTGAAGTCAAATCAATTTCTCAATCTTTTTTACTTATTTTTTCATCTAAGAGTAAAGATATTAATATATACTGATTTTTTATTTTAAATCTGTTGAATTTCGCCTAAAGAGAGGCCTGTTATTTGCAAAATAATATCGGTAGAAATTCCTCCTTTCACTAAATCCTTTGCAATTTTCATCTTTTCTGCTCTTTTCACTTTTTCTTCGCAAATTTGTATGCTTTCAAACAGAGATTTTATTAGCGCATAGCGTAATTCTTGACTCTCAATTTTTTTGTATTCTTTTATTAAATCAGGTAGCTCACTTTCTACTATCTCATCTTCCTCTATGAGCAGATCTGTAATGCTAATTGATAATGTTTCTGCTATTGCATATAATTTTTCCAGTGGAATGGCCACACGTCCTTGCTCATAGTTGCTTATTTCATCACGTGTTGTATCCATTTTCTCAGCCAAATCCTTTTGAGTATACTCTCTCACTAGCCTCCATTCTTTTATCTTTTTTCCTATTTGGTAGTAGATAGAACCTGTTTTTTCTTCAACACACTCATTAGCAGAGAGGCCAATTGCTTGTGAAACAATATCAACAGAAATTCCTGCTTTAACCATACCCTTTGCAATTTTTACCTTCTCTGCTTTTTTACTACTTTTCTCACCAACTCGGGTAAATTTTGTTAGCAAGTAAAACACCTTGCGCAACTCTTGATCATTAATCGTTTTATATTTTCTTACTAGATTTAATATTTCCTCTTCTTCGTTTTTAAGGCAAATTTTTTCACTTGATACAGGAATAAGATCTATGATGCCAACCGATAACACTTCTGCTATAGCATACAATTTCTCAATCGAAATTTTACGTGTTCCTTTTTCATATTGTAGTACTACTTGATACGTTACGCCAATTTTTCCCGCTAAATCTTTTTGAGTATAACCTCGCTTTAACCTCCAGCTCCTTACTTTTTGTGCTATTTTGTACCTTATCGAGATATTTGCCATAAATATTATACAGGTTAATACTACCAAATAAAGATATACAAAAGGGATGCTTCTTTCTATGTTTGAATTTTAGTTGAATATTTCTTCACAATTGTGTATAATTATTAATGCTTTTTAAGTGGATTTCCTATGGCTCTTTCGAAGTTTCTCGATCCCAAGAATGATATATCGTTCAAGCGCATCTTTGGTACTAAAAAAAATAAAGATATCCTTATTCACTTTCTTAATGATATTCTCGGCTTTGCTGGAACAAATGCAATACAGGATATAGAGTTTTTAAGTACTATTCAAGATCCTGATATTGCTTCTAAAAAACAAAGCATTGTTGATGTTCTTTGTAGAGATAAAAATGGGCTGCAAGTGATAGTCGAAATGCAGGTCGCTAAAACTAAGGGCTTTGAAAAACGTGCTCAATACTATGCTGCTAAAGCCTATTCAAGACAGGCTGACAAAGGCGATCAATATCATGACCTTAAGGAAATTATCTTTATTGCTATAGCAGACTGTATTTTATTTCCTGATAAGTCTGAGTATAAGTCAAAGCATACCATTCGCGATGAAGATACTAATGAACATGATCTAAAAGATTTTTACTTTATATTTATTGAGTTGCCTAAATTTCCAAAAACCAAAGAAGATCAGCTTTCAAGTATTGTTGAGAAATGGGTCTACTTCTTTAAATATGCAGATGAGACTAGTGAAGAAGAGCTGGAAAAAATAATAGGTAGTGATCTAATAATTAAAAAGGCCTATGAAGAACTAAATAGGTTCAACTGGTCAGAAAAAGAATTTATTGCCTATGAACAGGAAATAAAACGTATTCTTGATGAACAGGCTGTCCTTGCTCAAAAACTTGATGATGCTACTGCAAAAGGCATCCTCATCGGACATGAAAAAGGCAGAAAAGAGAGGGAAATTGAAGTTGCAAAGAATCTACTTAAAGCAGGAGTTTCTATTGATATCATAGCTCAAACTACTGGTCTTACAGCTAATGAAATTAAAGACTTAAGCTCTTTGGATGTTTAGATGAACATCTTTGTACTAGATGAAAACCCAGAGATTGCGGCAAAAATGTTATGTGATAAGCATATAGTAAAAATGCTATTAGAAACTGCTCAGTTACTGAGTAATGTTTTTTCAATAGCATTAAAAGTGCCAAATCCTTTAGTCAGCATCACAGACCAGAATATAGAAGTTCCATATAAACTTACTCACAAAAACCACCCTTGTTCTCTATGGGCTAGACAATCCAAAGGGAACTTTTTCTGGTTAATAAAATACGGAAGGGAGCTGTGCAAAGAGTATACTTGGCGATATAAAAGAAAACATAGATCAGAAGAAGTTATAGATTGGTGTGATAGTAATAAGAATTTGCTTGTTTTTCAATCAACCGATATAAAGCCTTTTGTACAGGCGTTACCAGATCAATATAAGTCTAGTCATTCAGTAAAAGCTTACAGAGAGTACTACCTAAAAGAAAAGATGAGGTTTGCTAAGTGGGAAAAGGGTAGAGAAGTACCGGATTGGTTGCTAAGCAGAATCGTACGTCTGAAAAGCCGCAAATAAAAAGAACGCCTTAATTAGTAGAGAGGAAGGTGCATAAAAACTAAAACATCTTCTCACTTTAACTCTTAATTAGATTTGAGGTAAATCATTAAAATCTCCACTCTTTTAACTGAGTCTGATAAAATTTAAAAACGGCAGTTTATTGAATACTTTACATGATTAAACCATTAAAACTCTTCAATTTTACTGAATTGATGGTAATTTCAAGGTATTTGCTGCTCAAATTTAGATACATGCTAATTTCTCTATTATAAATACTTAAATTATAAACTATTTACTCTTTAATTTTGGTTATTAGTACTGCGATCCAGAGGTATTCCAACATCACTCACTTCAGAAGAGCAAAGTACTCTGATAATCTGGAATTTCAAAGTAAGGTCTCGATATTACTTCTTTTATAACCTAACGAAAATCTGAGTTCAGAACATAAAACCAGTCCCTTAATATAACTACTTTGCTGTTCCCTTACTATCATTTACAAAGAAGCCCTTATATTTTTCTACTAAATCTGGTCTTTTCTTCATCTATATCTCCTTCTACACCTAGAACTCTATTCGCCAATTCCCTATTCTCTAGAGAAATAAGTAATGCTCTATATCACCGTCAGAAATTAATCTGCCGCACCGAGAACTGATAGACTTTTTTATCTTTCCCATTATCTCTTTTCTTGGGGTGAGTAAAACAATATATTTTTCCACATAGTTATAAGCTGGGAACCATAAAAACAGCTTCATGATCAGCCATTTTAAAAGTTCGATCAAGTTCAATATTCCTAAGCGTTGTACTTGCCTTATATGAACAATAACATCCCAATGTAAGGAAAGTTAATGCAGTCAAAGCAAGTGAAATAGATATTCCTAAATGAGACATTGTTAAACTTGTGCCAACAGCAAATACTCCAGATAATATAAGAGAAGCAGAGGCATAAATTATTTGCTTTCTACTCTGAGCTCTTGCTTCTGAGAATTGAGATTTTACTGCTGAACTTTGTTCAGAGACTCGAGATAGGTTGCTAGTCCTTTTACTATAACCTTGTTTTACATTAACACCCACAGACTCAGTGGCAACTTTTGAATCCATCTCATCCTGGATTGATATATCAATATTTTCCGGCTGTTCATTAGCTAGAATAAGCTCATCATGCAAATTTTTTACAGAGCAAAAATGTGAGGGATCGATACTAAAGCTTTCTTCAATGCCTTCTAATCGTTTATTCTCTTCCTTTAATCGTTCTATATTTCCTCGTAATATACTATTTTCTAATAGCAATTCCTCACATTGTTTCCCTTTTGCATCTATCTCTTGTTCCAGCTTTACTAGTTTAATTTCATAGTCTTTACATAACTCAGCTTTTCCTTCCGGTATATCTGCATCCTCCACTTGTATACACGAATCTTCGGTTTCTCTTTTTGTCTTTTCCGCTCTTAACAAATACTCATAATCATCTTCTAACCCATTTATTTTTTGCATTAATCGTTGATTGTTCTCATTCAGCCCATTTATAACTTCCTGCATCTTTTCTTTTTTATTAAATAGCAATTCCTTTTCTTCTTTCGCTGTAGCAAGTTTTTCCTTAAGTTCATCATTTTCTGCTAGAAAATCTTTATTCTCTTTTTCAAGTTTACCTACTTTTTTCTCTAACTCTTGAACACTGTTATCTAAGGATTCATTCATCTTTTCCAATCCCTTCAATTTTTGTTCAAGATACATGCTTTTAGAATCACTTTGTGGTAATCTTGTACCAATATCTACGAGAATTTCTCCTACAAAATCCATAAACTTTTTGAAATGTCTCTCATGAACTATCACTTCTTCACTTAGTGTAGTATTACCCAGCTTTTCCACAATTTCTTGGATTTTTTTTAAACTATTGGATAATAGCTCCATTCGTTCAACAATTTTAGTTACTTCACTTACGTTCAATTCATCACTCAGATCTGCATTACTAGTATAATTCTCACCAGTGGTAACTAGGTTAGATGGATTGGCAGGTTTAATCGGGGTACTCGTATCAACAGAAGCTCCAAATGGCATAAACAGTGCACTTCGGCTGCTCTTAATCGATCTACCTAGTGAAGGTATATCACTATTATAAAGTGTTCTATCACCACTAGAGGCAACTTGCTCTTGTCTATAATTTGTAGAAGTTCCTGTTGGACTAGTACCATTTTTCTGATCTTCTCTACTGCTTTCATTCGTAAAGCGCTTCACTCCCATTACCCTCCTAACATTCTCTCCAAGTTCTTCTCTTTCGATTATAATACGAGATTCATTTTTTTCATAGTTAATTTTATCATATAATTGTTCACATTCTTTGTAGGACAATATTGGTTGTAGCGTCTTCTTCTTTACTTCTTCATCGTAGAAAGCTCTCAGCTTATCATTTGATAATATTGCTATAGCTTCTTTTACATCAGGATGCAATTGAGAATGCCCATTTTTGCATGAATGAACACGGTTCAGTAGAAAAATCTTAACAGAGTGTTGCTTGTATTCCATAATTTCCTCTAATGTAATCCCCATAACTTTTTCTTGTGATTCTATGTATCCTAGAGCTTCTTCAAAGTCTTGTCTGTTAGAGGTGAGAGGTTGAGCTTTTTTTAACTTTTTGATCTCACTATCTTTTGGATGCACACCATTAACTTCAATAACAGGGATAACACTTGCAGAGTCAATCGCATTTAACACAATACTACAATCATCTTGATTTTTTAGGAAAGCTTTTAGCTGTTTTTTAAAGTTCAATAAATTACTTAATTTATCTTCATTAGTTTTAGATTTTTTGATTTGATCATAAACGTTTCTGGCTGCTTGGTTATTCTCTTTATCAGTCCTTATTTTACTTTCTAACTTACCAAGGAGTTTGCTCAGTGGTTTTTTAAGTTTCTTATAATCGTTAACAAGCAGTTCTCTTATCCGTCTTTCAAAATCTCCTTTTTCTTTGAATCTCAAAACAGTATATAGATCATCTTCAGCCCTCTGCTGATCGGATTTTGTATTTACAACCATAACCTTACCTAACACTAACAGATACTGCTGAACAGAACTTAAGGGCGAAGTTAAAACACACTTAGTTAAAGTCATAAGCACTTCTCCAATTAATCTTACTAATATTCTTCTGGAAAACAACATATCTACTGACCTTATTCTTGGGAATATAAATAGAAAAAGTGCATCACCTATAGTCTCCAGAAAACCTGGTGTTAGCTGTCAAATTAAGATTTCTAGAAAATACTCAATAATTCCAGACAGATTTCTCTAGGCCTGACCAGAACGTTTGGGTATCAAATAGGTCTTTCTGGAGTAATTAGGTGTTGCAACTTAGTTACAAATTTAGTACCATAGCGTTGTTTTCATGATATAGGGAGGTTTAAATGCCAATAGAAACAAAACGTCAGGCTGAAGTGCTTAAAAAGCTACAAGATGTGATAAAACATACAGATCGTGACATTGCGGCTGGAAGAAAGTTAGCTATTAAAAGGTGGGTCGAGACCTATATAGAGTATATCAAACTTTTTAAGGATGATAAGCTGGAATTCTTATATAATGTTTTTCGAGATGAAGGTTGTTGGTTAGGTACAAGGTTAAATAATACTGTTTTAGGTCAGAAATTGACTGAAGAGAAAATAGGAGAAATCGATAACCCACTACCAAGGTATGGCATCTAGGTACTGTATAACGGGCAAGATAGGTGATTTTTTCAACAAACAGTTTGTACTCTCTAGAGGTCAATTTACTTCAGAAGAGGTAGATAGTCAAGGTAATCCGATCAGTGATCAATATGTAAGAAACATTCTGCTATCATCCATGAAGAGAAATGGTCCTGTGTTTGATTTCTGGATCGATAGAGAATCTGGGGAATTAAAGAAGTATGATGCAGTAGAAGGTTTTGACAGTACTGTAAAACTTAAGTGGAGCGAAGGGGTAGAGTATTTTTATAATCAGTTAGAGGAAAAAGATAAGGAGAAGAAGCTTACAGAAGCTATTGTTGCTCTTTCTCGTCCTCAATCTGTTAAGAAAGACGCTCCTATTTTAGATTTTTGTGTAAGGAATATAGGCGATAAAGATACTCTTTTACAGAAATTATTGCAGAAAGATAAGGGAGTATATTCCCTTCTTGCTGAATTAATAGAGTCATGTTTTTTTGATACGGTTCATGATTTGGTACAGTGCTGGTGTTATAAAGGCGTTTCAGCAGGAGGAGACTGTTCGGACAAGATATTCTCACAGCAAGACTATGAACTTTTTCTTTATTCACTTTCAAATGTGATGTTGAAAAATCCTGAGTTAAGTGTTCAAGCTAGATCCCTTATTATGGAGATTTGGAAATGTGAACGCTTTGCTGAATACAGAGAGACCTCTGTTAATACTTCTAATTATACAGTTCCTATAAAGAGTGTACTTGGGGGATTAATCATTAATTGGAAACGAGAAGATGTTTGTAAGCCCGATAGGGAAATAGAGAAAGAAGAAATATTAGATATGATTTCATTTGCCAAAGGTTGCTTTCCTGAAAAGTTTGACCTTTTTAAAGAAGTCATGATAGAAAATCTTAGAATATGTGGTAGGGAAGGAAAGAGGAAAGGTGTAGATTACGGCAAGTTTGCAGAAGAGTTATTTCTTCAGTTAGAGAAAGTAACTTTACCTTCTGTAGGTGATGGTCCTTGGAATAATTTGCGGTCTCAATCTAAGGTATCTTTGCCACTTGATGGTTCTGGTGATGGCCCACAGTCTGAGTTTGAAGCTCCTAGTGTGAGTGGTATTTCTGGTTCTCATAAGAAAAGAAGAATCTAGTCTACTCATTAATGTGAGTGGTTTTTCTGGTCTTAGCAAATAGAGAGGTGCTTTGTGTCTTTAATAAGAAGTTTAGTGGATGGAGATCTTGATGGTTTTAGACAAGAGTTTGAATCCTTTTTAGATCAATGTCCATTTTTCTTGTATCATGTAAGTACAGGACGTTTCCTTCCTGTATTCTTTTTCAGTATGTTTGCTACTGCTCATGATGCTAATATCTTAAAAGCAAATGAGAGAGTGTATTTTCGTTTTGATAATCATGGTATTGATACAGGTGGTAGAAATAGAAATACAGGGAACCTAAAAGTCGCTGTTTATCGTGACGGACAGCAAGTTGTCAGATGCTACAGTATTTCTGATCGTCTTAATAGTGATGGGTTAAGGTTCAGTACAAGGGAAAGAAATGCTCTAGTGCGAGAGATTAGAGGGCAAAATCCAAATTTAAGGGAAGAAGACCTAAATTTTGAGCAATACAAAGTATGCATGCATGGAAAGGGCAAGAGTCAGGGAGAGGCGATTGCAACAGTATTCGAGGTGATTCGTGAAAAAGATTCTCAAGGTAGAGATAGATTTGCTAAATATTCAGCGTCTGAGATTAGCCTTCTTAGGCATATAGAACGCAATGGGATTAATGCGCCTGCGCCACGCAGTTTGTTGACAGTTAAGGAAATAGGAAGTATACGACTCAATCAAGATCAGAGAGTACAGCTTGGTCATTTGGTCAATTTTGTGCAAGTTGCACCGGGTCAGCAAGGGATTTTCAGTTTTATGGAAGTGCTAGCAAGTAACCAAAGAATAAATATAGAACGTGGAATAAATGAAGGAATTTTGCCATACATAACTCGAATCTATCGTAGTTACCTAGGCAGCCTACAAAATGACATTCAAAATCGCAGTCAAAAGTTTGAGAGTCACGGATTTTTCTTAGGTTTGTTGGCAAATTTTATTCATCTCTACACAATAGATATTGACCTTGACTTGTCTCCTGGAAATTCATATGTTGCTTTTCTTATATGTCATCAGGCAGAGAGAGAAAACATTCCTATCGTTATTAATGTTACTAGATGGAGGACATCGTCTGATATTGCATTAAACCGCGCTAGAGCTGATGCTAAAAGATTACATGCTTCTTCATTTATATCTATTCACACTGAATCAAGAAATGCTGTTTGTATTGGATTAAATTTTAATCTGAATATAGATCCTTTTAGTATTGATACAGTAGAGTTTTTAGAGAATAGATTTCCTTTGGTACAAAGATTATTTGAGTGTTTGGAGGATGAAGGAATTAGAGAAAATATTAGAGATTTCTTGCTTTAACATCTTCCTAACGAAATACCAAGAAATGCAGAGAATTATAACAGAATATTTGATTGCATAACTGGTTTTGCTTTTGGGAATAGTATTTTAGAAGAGTTCAGATTAGTAAACGCAGTTCAACAACGTGTAAGAAAGTATATATTTAGATATGGTGATGAGAATCATGCTTTAACCATGGTCTTCCATACTAAAGGTTCTGATATAGTTATACTTCATATTAGAGATAACAACGCTGTACAACAAGGAGCCATCAATTTACAAGATCTTAATGTTGACGGAAATAATGTTCATGTACGGGAAGTTTCATGCACACTTAATAATCAACTTGGCCTTAATATTCATACAGATAACCTTGGTTTATATCACAATTACCAAAATAATAATGCAAATAATTTTCTTGGTGGTAATCTTGTGCAAGTGCCTAATGCTGGAAATGTGCATAATGCTTTAAATCAAGTTATGAATGATGGCTGGCAAGATAGATTTCAGCATCAAGAATTATTTAGAAACATTTCTGCAGTATTAATGCCAGAAGATACGCATGGCAATATGATAATAGATGTAAATAGCAAAGATAAGTTTCGCTCTATACTACATGGTACATTTTATGCTAGTGATAATCCTTATAAAGTGCTTGCTATGTATAAAGTTGGTCAAACATATAGTTTAAAAAGGTGGCAGGAAGAAGAAGGAGAAAGGGTAATACTTACAAGAGTTACAGAACAGAGACTAGGTCTTCTATTATTAAGACAACCTACAGCAGATACTCACCCAATTGGATATGTATTAGGATTTGCTGATAATGCAGAAGAAGTAGAACAGGAGCAAGACGAGGCAAGGTACAAAATAACAGAATTGATGAGCAAACAAAGGGGATATTTGCCTATTACTTCTGGAAATGAGGTGGTTTTGTCTTATGCTGTATTTAATAGAGGTGCACAGAGAGCAGAAGACTTTATATCTCTTCCACAACAAGCAGTGTATGTACATAGACTTGATCGTCGTGGTCATGACTCAAGACCAGAAGTATTAGTGGGACCTGAAAGTGTTATTGATGAAAATCCACCAGAAAATCTATTGTCAGATCAAACTCGTGAAAATTTCAGGCGCTTTTACATGGAAAAAAGACCAGGACAGAACTCGATTTTTTTGCTTGATATAGATGATAATCTGCACGTTCCATTTAGTTACTTGCAAGGTACTAGAGCACAGGCAATAGAAACATTAAGGTCAAGAATAAGGGGAGGTGGTACTTCTACAGCACAAGGAATATTACAACAAATAAACACTATCCTTCGTAGAAACAACGCTCGTGAAATAGAAGATGTGCATAATCTACTTGCACTAGACTTTGCAACAGAAAATCAAAATTTCCGTTATTGGCTACAAACTCATGACATGTTTTTCGCTGCACGACAATATACTTTCCATGATGATCGATCTAATCCAACTAATGATCGTCATGATTTTGCAATAACTTCAGTAGGAGTCGATGGAAATCAAAATGATCCAACAGGTAGGGACTTATTAAGTAGTAACATAGATAACTTTAAACAAAAAGTAGATTCGGGTGAAAAAGATAGATTAACTGCTATTATTAATGTAGGTAATCGTCATTGGGTTACATTAGTTATTGTCCACCAAAATGGAAATTATTATGGGTATTATGCTGATTCACTTGGTCCAGATAGTCGTATTGACAATAATATTCGAGGAGCTTTAAGAGAATGTGATATTAGCGATGATAATGTCCATGATGTTTCCGTTCATCAGCAAACAGATGGCCATAATTGTGGCATATGGGCATACGAAAATGCTAGGGATATTAACCAAGCTATTGATCAAGCTTTACAGGGAAATAGTAACTTTGGAGAGAAAGGTGAAGGTATTATAGGTTATATACGTGGTCTTCTTAGTGCAGGAATTGGAAATGACACTAGACAACCTCAAAGAAATGAACAATACTTTAGAAATCGGAGAAGAAATATTTCACAATTATTCCAAAATGATTCTCTATCTTCTCCTAGGGGTAGATTGATTCAAGGTCGTCCAGGAATTCAACATGAAATTGATCCATTACTATTACAATTTTTAGAACTCCAATATCCACAGCGTGGAGGTGGGGGAGCATTGCAATTAGGCGGAGAAAGAGTGATATCAATTGATTTTGGTCCGCAATCTGTATTGGATGAAATTGATGGAGTGAATAGAGTTTATGATCATAGCAATGGTAGAGGCAGTAGGTAGAGGTTAATAGGTGAATGAAGTATTTCTTTACTCCATATTTACGCGTTGGTTGTAATGGGTCTTTTAATTTATTTCTGCATATTTTTTTTGGGGGGTTGTTTATTAACAATAATATAGAAGATATTAATAAAGCTTTTGTCCGTAAAGCACATTCATGAGAGCGATATTTTCTTAAAATCAGCTAGCTTTAGATGCTGAAGTTGTGTACCGTTTAGAATAACTTCCTTAATTTTGGATATAAAATAATTTAAACGTAAGATCCACTGTAAAAGATAAGATTTAATTTGGAAGAAAAATTGATGTGATTAGAACTTGACCTTACATAGTATAGGAATATTTTTTATAAAAAGAACAATATCCATTTGAAATGTAAAATTATCATAAATTTTTCTTTTTGTTCTCAAATGAATTACTATTAATTTAGTATTATATATTGCTAATAACTTAAATAATCCAACCATTTCCAGCAACAAAAACCAGCAAGCGTGAGAAGAGTTTGTTTTGGGATGCGTTGGTCTACCAAATGATCTGTGCGAACTTTTTTATATTATAATTTTATTATATGCCAAAACCAGCTACATTGGCTCACTTTCGCTAAATCCACATACGAACTAATTTCCCTGACTTTGTCGCAAAGATTGCAAGTTCCTATTTTCATAACCCTACTTTTACGTAGCTTGTTCTCACAAAGATACGATCTTTTTGGGATCTTTGAAGAAGTAAATAATTGAAATCTTTGTAATACTTGGTTGCAATGTTTTTTAGAGACAAAAGGTATTTTCCTATATCTGAATACAATAAATTTGTAATTCTGAAAAAATATAAAACTATTGCTAATTATAATAATTGTGTAATAATTAAAACATAAGTTTTTAAGTTAAGGTAGTGTTATGGGTAATCAATTGGAAGAAGTATCTAATCCAACAAATATTCAAGCAGATTTAGAATAGAACAGTATGGTTGATGGAATAGAAAAGCGGTCAAAAGAACAAGGTTTTTATGCAACACAGACAATACCAATTTATCAAGTTAATCAAAATATTACGTATTCATATTTAGCTACGCTCGATAGTCACTTAAAAACAGATGAGCATTGTGTACACGAAAGTAATATACATACTGACTTACTTAATTTTGCTTTTCATGGTTCCTTAGAGAAAGTTCAAGATCTATTAAACAAAGGAGCTAGCGTTGAGATAGAAGACAACGATGGTAACACGCCTTTGCATTTTGCTGCTAGCAAGGGCCACTTCGTAATCGTTGAAGCCCTGTTAGAAAAAGGGGCTACTGTTGAGGTAAAAAACAATGAAGGCGCTACTGCGCTGCATATTGCTGCTCAGATGGGTCACTTAAACGTAGTTCAATTTCTGCTAGATAATGGTACTGATGTTGATGCGCAAAAATATAATGGTGACACTGCCTTACATATTGCTGCTGAAGCAGGCAAATTAGAAGTAGTTCAATTTCTGTTAAAAAGAGGTGCTAGTTTTGAGATACGAGGTTATCAAGACTGCACTGCTTTGCATTGTGCTGCTATAGGGGGAAACTTGAAAATAGTTCAGTTTTTATTGGGCAAAATGAATAATGCTGACATACGAAAGAATAGTTTCAAATGTGTCTTGCATATTGCTGCTCGAAAGGGTTACTTAGAAATCGTTAAAGCTCTATTAGACAAAGGTACTGATATTAATGCAACAAACTATGACGGCGATACTGCTTTAAATGAAGCTGCTGGATGTGGTCGTTTGAAAGTAGTTCAATTTTTGTTAGACAAAGGAGCTAGTTTTGAAGCACGAAACGAAGAAGGATGCACTGCTTTGCATATTGCTTGTGAGGTGGGCTATTTAGGCATAGTTAAAGCTCTGTTAGAAAAGGGATCTGATGTTAATGTAGTAAGCAAAAAAAATGGCGATACTCCATTACATGAAGCTGCTAGAATGAATCGCTACGATATAGTTGAATATCTTGTAGAGGAAGAAAAGGCTACTATTGATGTAAAAAACTTTAGATGTGAGACTCCTTCCGATTTGGCGGATTCCAATGGTTACAAAGATATAGTTAAGTATCTTAGTCTTCGAGTAAGGGAGTGTCCCAAAACCTCGGGAAGTCTGGCTGACAATAAAAATGTGATACAGTATCAAAAAGTGACAGAAAATAAACACCTAACTATAACTAATAGAGCAATAAAGACCAGTTTCTGTGTAGGCATAATGACCATGTTGACAAGTGTAGCTATTGGATGTATTGCTATTCATCTTAGTTTATCAATATCAGCTACTGCTGCATTGATTGTTGGGGCCATTGCTGGTGGCATTACATATGCAGTATTAAAGCCTAGTAGTAGGCTAAATGAATGTGAAGTGAATAGGCAAAGCTTACCTCAAATGCCTAAGGACGAATGTTGCATGTCATATTAGTTCTTGCATTTTATGTCATGCGTGTAAAAATGGTGCGTAGTATTTTTAACCGAGGTGGAGTTATGGAATTGAATAAATTGCAGGAAGTATTAAGTACTGCTAACGCTGATGTTGGTTTAAGTAAGAGTAATGTAGTTAGTAAAATAGAAGAGAGATTAAAACAAGTAGATCCAGGTACATTGTGCCAATTAAGTTTTGCTGTTTTAAAAAACAACAAACAAATGGTAGAAACCCTTATAAAAGGAGGAGCTGATGTTAACACAATTGATGCGTACAATCGTGATCCATTATATTATGCTATCTCACAAGGGAACACAAGAATGGTAGAGATCCTAATAAAAAATGGAGCAAGTGTTAATAAGAAGTATAATGACGGAAGCACTCCTCTACATCATGCTGTCTTGAGCCAAAAAATAAAAATAGTAGAGTATCTTATAAACAATGGGGCTGATGTTAATGCGTTAGATGAAAAACGGCGCACTCCATTATACTTAGCTGGACGAAGTACACAAATGGTCTCGATTCTCATGAAGAAGGGAGCATTCCCTTTACTGGAAAACAGAGATATTGAATTTTTAAAGGATCTAGCTAAACTCATTAAAGATGATGATACAGAGTATTTAAAGGAGGTAAAGGTAGAACAGAAGGAGGGGCGGGTAGATGATAAGTATGAGTCAATTAAATACTCGTTGCTGCTTAGTGATAACAGCTCTTTGACCTCTATTATTAAAAGGGAAAAATTCAAAAATTTAATATCTGATTGGTCTTTCAACGTACCTGATTTAAAAGATAACCAAAAAAATTTGAATAAGGCACTGTTAAATCTTCTTACAGACTTTCCATTTTGTGACATTACAAGGTTTGAGGACTTTTTACACGATAACAAAGGTGATGATCTAAAAGCTGTTCTCAATCTTCAAAGGGGAGAATCCAAATTGACAATACTACATGTAATACAAGGTATGGAGTATTTAGCAGTGGAAAAAGACATAGGTTGTGCAGTTAGTGCATTTATGACTTTACTTTTAAAATCTGGTGCTGATCCTAACATAGTTAACAGTGAAGGGCAAACACCTTTGCACTATGCTGCTTATTATAATACTTTAAATATACCTTTGCTTCTGAAAAAAGGAGCACGTAGTCAACCTGACAGACAAGGAAAAACTCCTCTAGACATTGTAATTATTAACAAAAAACCTTTTGAAGTGAATCTTTTAGAACAGATCTTTTTAACTCAGGAGCAATTGGAAGCAAAAAATGATTTAGAAGGTGTTTGCGGTCATAGCTTTAACACTAATCGACTAAGAAAGTTTTTCAATCAGCACAAAGGAAATGAAGGTCTTAAAGAGATTCTCAATCTCCGTGATTGCGAAGGAAAGTCTCGAGTTTTTCAAAAGATTAGGGAGGCTTGTTATGGTAATGAAACTCATTTCAAAGAAGCAAAAAAGTTGCTGCTAGAAGCAGGAGCGATTGATTACGAAGAGTGGAAGGACAAAAAACGTTTGCCTAAGCTTAGAACTCTATGGGATGATTTAATATTAGATCAGTCGGAAAAGTTGAAAATATTTTTGGGTAGGGTAAATAAATCCAAAGATATAGATGAGTTAAAACGCGTTGTAAACGAAGCTATAGAACTTGGGGTAAGGCTGAACTTTCCTAACCAGGGTAGTATATACGGAAAGGTATATGAAAAGGAATATAGTTTTACAGATTTTGTGATAAGAAAGATTAGTGAATTAAGAAAGAGTTCCGAAGGTTCAAGGAATATAGAGGTTGCTAGTGGTATAGTATGTCAATTGATATCAAAAGGGGCAATTTTGTACAACATAAGCAGTATATATGTAATTGACGAACTGGAAGAGTTTGAAAGCCACAAAGCTAATATGAAAAACGCTTATGCAGATTATGAGAATCGTGCTTTAGATTTCATAACAATCGTTCAAAGCGCAACAAGTGGTAAGGTAAGAGACGTAAAAATCGACAACTCTACTCTCTGTCTTGAATATTCACAGGATAGTAAAGTAGATGTTGCAAAGATTACAAATGGAGCAAGGGGTTTAGGTATCACTCAGGAAGGTGTACAATACGGAAGAAATATAATAAAGATAGGTAAGAGTGAGGTAGAAATTATAACGGAAAACGCTATAAGGAATTATGTAGGCCTAGCAGATGGTAGTAATATAGTATTGACTTTCGATACTGGCTTGGGAGAGTTGGAAGTGAGATTATACCCTGATAAGCAAAATCTAATAAAGGTAGAAGTAGAAGATCAAGAAAAGTGGAAAAAATTACAGAATTGTGAGGAACGAATAGGGGAAAAATGTTTGCTTGGTGGGTGTTCAGTACGTGATGCTATTGAACGAGGTTTTTTTACTAGATCTGGAGAGTTGATTCGTTCTGAAACAATTAGTCAATCTGATGCAACAAAAGTGGGCCCTTGGGCAAAGCGCGAAAAAATGAGAAAAGCTTCAAGTCTTGAAGAAACAGTAGGCCGTTCTCTATAATGAAGTGATGGTGATGTTAAGTTAACATTTTAAAAGATTTTTTGAGAAATTTGTCTTATTTGTATCTGTTCAGCCTGTAAAAGACAAGATTTGATCTGACAGACAAGAATTAACTGACAGAAGAATTGAGGTAGTCAAAACTAATATCAGGCTCTTGTGTAATGCTACTAATATTTTTCTGAAAAGCAATATATTTGCTATCAAGAAAAGTTTGCATAGGCGTTTTGCCATAGCAATATTTACCCGAGTGAGGTCTTGTCTCATTATAAGAACGCAACCAATGATCAACATCAATCTGTAGATCTTCCAAAGAACTGTAGATTTTCTTTCTAAAGATGATATTGTAACACTCATCTTGCATGGTTCTATGAAACCTTTTACATATGCCATTAGTCTGTGGAGAGTTGGCTTTAGTTCTAGAATGATCGATGTTTTCTATGCCCAAATAAAGCTGATAAGCGTGATTTTCGGGCTTGCCACAGTACTCCGTACCCCTATCAGTTAAAATGCGTAATAATGGAATTTTCTGCTCATCAAAAAATGGAATAACTCTATCGTTGAGAAGATCTGCAGCTGTAATAGCTGTTCTGTCCGTGTAAAGTTTAACCATTGCAACTCTGGAATAAGTATCAACAAAAGTTTGCTGATAAATGCGCCCTATACCTTTGATATTGCCCACATAATAGGTATCTTGAGAACCCAAATAACCTGGATGTTGCGTCTCAATTTCACCATGAGCTTCCCTTTGTTCTTTCACTTTTTCTAAAGCTGCAAGTTGTTCTTCAGTTAAAATGATTCCGTCTTGAGCTACTTTTGTCTCTAGTGCTTTAAGTCTCTTTTTGAGAGTTTCAAGGTCATTTCTTAGCCATACAGACCTTACTCCTCCCTGGGAAATTATTATACCTCTTTTTCTCAGTTCATTTGCAGCTCTTTCTTGCCCATATGCTGGAAATTCTGTTGCTATACCAATCACTGCTCTTTCTATATCGTCGGAAACTCTGTTTGCTAATAGCGGTTTTTTCTTACTTATTTCATGTAATGCTTCCTCTCCTCCATTTTCATATAACTCCTTAAAGCGATAAAATGTATCTCTTGAGTATCCCATCACTTTGCATGCTTGAGACACATTTCCTAGTTGTTTTGCTAGTTCTAATAATCCTAGCTTTGGTTTTAATATTTTTGTCTGTATTGTACTCATATCTAACACTCCTTTATTTTTATTATTTTTAACTTACTTTTTTAAAGTGTCAGGTCAAGTCTTATTTAATACACCATCCTCCAGCTCAACTATTCCTTTCTTTACTAAGTAACAGACGTATTGCTTTGAAACTCCTAGTTCTCTTGCCCATTCCGTCTGCGTGATTTTTCCTCCTTCCACTTTTTTCTCCCTTCTTTTACCGTTTTTCTTCTTGAATTTGTGCAAAGGTTTTGCCAGTATTAGAAAGTATCGCTTCTCTTCCCGTGTATACTTGCCAACGTTTTATGGTCACATCTACAAACGTAGGATCTAGCTCTATCGTTCTACAGATTCTTCCTGTCCTCTCACATGCAATCAACGTACTCCCAGACCCGCTAAATGGATCAAGAACTATGTCCCCTGGTCTACTGCTGTTTACTATCGCTCTCTCCATTAACTCCACTGGTTTCATCGTTGGGTGCAGTGAGTTGTACGTTGGCTTATCGTAAAACCAGAGATCACTTTGATTACGTCCTCCATGCCACTCACGCTTATTGCCATTTTTCCAACCGTAGAGTATTGTTTCGTATTGTCTTTGATAATCAGATCTTCCTAGCGTAAAATGATTCTTTGCCCAAATTATAAATGTCGACCAACGACCACCTGCTTCTTCAAATACCTTTTGCAGCGTTGCCAGCTCGGATGATGATGCACAGATGTAAATTGCACCTTTGGTGTACGCTAAAACGTGAGAACAAATGTCATACAGAAAAAGTTCGTATTTTTCACCTTGATCATCGTTTAGTATTTTTTTGTCTTCTCTTTCCTGACTGTCACCATATGCTACGTTATACGGAGGGTCACACACGGTAATATCTGCCATTTTATCGTCTAATACCGCTTTAAATGATTCAACCAGACAACTATCACCACAGTAGATTCGATGACCACCTAAAATCCATAGATCCCCTGGTTTTGTTATTTTTACCTTTTTGCTATCACCGGCTAAGTCGGAAAAATCTTCTTTTTCACTGTTTTCTCCATCTAAATCATCAAGAAAACGTTGAACCTTTTCCAGCTCAAATCCGGTCATTTTAAGGTCAAACTGCAAATCTTCTAACTCTTGAATTTCCACTTTTAAAAGATCATCGTCCCACTTTGCCCAGTTAGCTGATTGATTGGCAAGTAAACGAAAAGCTTTGGTTTGGGCTTCACTTAAGTTATCACTGAGGACTACGGGAATACTCTCCATACCCAGTTTTCTTGCTGCTTTGAGGCGTAAATGACCATCAACCACAGTGCCATCGCTTTTTGCAACTATTGGGATACGAAAACCAAATTCCCGAATAGAGGCACACATTCTGTTTACTACATCGTCATTCTTGCGAGGGTTACGATCGTATTCGACAAGATTTTCAACGGGGTAATAGTGGATTGCTAAATTCATATAATTGCTATGTTTAAATTCTTAATAACTTGTTAAAAAGTTAATAATCAAAATACGTCTGACGCTAGAGAGGGCCCGGGGTTTCGCTCCCAAGTCCGCCATTCTGGCCGAAAGGACCCACTTCCTATGTGTTATCTAGCATATTAAAATCTTTACTAAAATTATTAACATAGAACATCAATGCCAAAGCATCAGCTTCATTATCGTCTTGAGGGAAAAAACCTTTGCCCCTTACAGCTTCAATAACTTCACCCTTACTTGCATTGCCTTTGCCTGCTATGAAACGTTTTATCGTCTTCACCGGAACACCTTTGTATGGTATATGATGCTCTTCACACCAAGCAGTTAAAATGGCAAAAAAACCACCATAACAATGTGCAGCGTCAGTACCTAAATGTCTTCTCACTTCTTCAAAATACACTGCTTCAATATCTGAAAATCTTTCCCTCATCTCATTGAGCCACCTACGAAAATTTAAGAAGTGCATTCCACCTCCGCTGAAACGGCTACCATGAAAGTTTTTGCTCCCACTTTGAATTACTCCATCTGTAAGAATAGCCCAGCCGGTTTGTTTGCCGAGGTCTAGTGTTAAGATTGACATTTGCTATAATTTAAAACTGCAAGTAGCACTAAATATCATTTGGTTCCTTCAAAATACGCTATGAATGGGTTTTTATTGGCCAATGACAAGAATCTTATGCTACTACCTTAGTTAGGACTTGCTATTATATATATTCACCGATTTTACAAAAACTGTTCACTTTTTTTTAATTTTTCTTTGCAAAGCGTAAAAAACGTGCTAAACTCACCTGTGAGTTTACTATACAGCAATAGAATTGCTAAGAATGCCATTTATTCGAGTTCTAAGGGGTATTATATGCGTTCTTTGGTAATAGTAGTATTTGTACCCTAAAGTTGCATCTAGCCTTAAAACAAAGTTTTTACCTCATCTAAAAAAATACAAATTCTCAATTACGTAACTTACCAAAAGCCTAAATTTCTTTTGCTTCCTTCAATCTTTTCTACTCTGTTTATTTGCCGACTTTTGTGTTTGAAGCACATCTACACTCAATGCCCCTATACTCCGGATTTCTCACCACTTTTTCCGGGATTTTCTGAAAAAAAGTTAAAATAATTTGAATGCAGCTAAGAAATTAAAAAGAGCCTAAACTTTAAGAACCCGCTAAACGGAAGTCCGACCTCCTAGACACCTTACTATTTGAGTTGTTTCCATTTTGGAAATAACTGTTTAATGGAGCTGAGAAGAGGTCACATGAATTTTTGATAAAACAGATACTTCCCCTCTATCTAGCTCATTAATAAGTTATAATAGCCCTCTAAAGACGTTTTAAAGAATTTAGTTGCAGTAGAGACAATTAATTGGTTAAATTCCTATTGATGATCAATGGTTTGTTTGTAAGTTATAGGAGATAGATAATGGATGAGAATAAGATTGTATTTTATACTACTCCAGGTGGAAATATAGAAATTGAAGTTTTATGCAGAGATGAAAATCTTTGGCTTACGCAAAAAAGGATGGCTGAATTATTTGATGTACAACTGCCAGCTATTAGTAAGCATATCAAGAACATATTTGAATCTGGTGAATTACAGGAAAAAGAAGTTGTTTCCACTTTTGAGGTAACCGCTGCAGACGGTAAAAATTACCCAACACAACTTTACAATTTAGATACAATTATAGCTGTTGGTTATCGAGTTAATTCTAAAAAAGCAACATTATTCAGAGTATGGGCTACAAAAGTTTTGAAGGATTTTATTATCAAAGGATTTGCTTTAGATAGTGAACGACTAAAAAACGGGAAAAAGTTTGGCAAAGACTACTTCAATGAATTACTTGAAAAAATCAGGGAAATACGAGCATCCGAACGTAGATTTTACCAGAAGATTACCGACATTTATGCCGAATGTTCTGCAGATTACGATCCAAATTCAGAAATAACAAAACAATTTTACGCAAAAGTACAAAACAAATTATATTGGGCAATTTATGGTTTAACTGCAGCAGAGTTGATATGTTCTCGGGTTGATCACAAAAAACCACATATGGGGCTAACTACATGGAAAGATGGTCCAGGTAAAAAAATTCACAAGAGTGATGTAAGTATTGCGAAAAATTACTTAACTGAAGAAGAACTAAGTGAACTAAACCACATTGTTTCGATGTATCTAGATTATGCAGAACTTCAAGCAAAAAAGAATCGGCTGATGAAAATGCAAGACCGGGCTGAAAAATTGGATGCATTTCTATTATTCAATGATTATGAAGTACTTAAAGATGACGGTAAAGTTAGTGCTGAAGTTGCAAAAGCCCTGGCTGAAGGAGAATACGAAAAGTACAGAGTTATACAGGACAAATTACATGAATCTGATTTTGATGAATTAATTAAAGCAAGTAAAGAAAGTGAGAAAATAACTATCTAACTACAACAAAAACCAGCTTGTAGTTGAGTTATCTGTGTTTGACATCTTGTTTACCACCTTTTGTTTTAATTTTAAGGGGGGTGAAAAATTGTGTGCGCCAAGAAGTGCGTAAGGAACAGTTGGTGAAAATCCAACACGGGTAAAGCTTAGCCGGCAACCTGGAACAAACCATTATGCTGCGTAAGGTAACGAGCGTAGTAAAGCTAATGGAATGGACAACATAGGGTGCAACGAAAGTGAAGGTATTGAGTCCCGTAATTCACGCGTCATGGGGGCTGACACTTTACATTTGGTGGAAGGCAACATGGGTAATAACGCTAAGGCAAGATATTACTCACCTCATCGGGATCGAAGGCCGCGTCATGTGTTGAGATGGACCTTACGTGAACTTGGGAGATCCTTTGTATTCCTGTAAGGGTACTCTGGAACAAGTCAATAAAGGCGAGGACTGGAGGAAGATGCAAAGGAAGTCGGACTAACTGATAGTACTCGGAGTGTGGGAAAGCCACATACAAGGGGAAGCGGTTAGCAATATAGTGACTGGTATAGGGATTGCTATACCAATACAACAGAGATTAGAGGAGTATGCAAGGAAAACTAAACCAGATAGCAGTAAGGGCTAAGCAAGATAAGCGAGTAAAATTTACATCATTAGTTCATTTGATTAATGAAGAGAATCTTGCAGAGTGTTATAAGGAACTAAAACGCAACAAGGCTTGTGGTATAGATCGTGTGACAGTGGAAGCTTATGGAGAAAATCTAGAAGAGAAACTTAAAACACTAGTGGATAGTATGAAGAGAAAACAATATCAACCGCTACCAGTGAAAAGGGTATACATACCCAAAGCCGGGAGCAAAGAGAAGCGCGGTCTCGGAATACCATCAACGGAAGATAAGTTGGTACAGGTAATGCTAAAGAAGATATTAGAAAATATTTATGAAGCAAACTTTATGGACAGCTCGTATGGATTTCGACCAGGAAGAAATTGTCATCAGGCGATAAACGCTCTAGATAAAGCAGTTATGCACAAACCAATTAACTATATTGTAGAAGTGGATATCAAGAAGTTCTTTGATAATGTTCAACATAAATGGCTAATGAATTGTCTAAGGGAACGAATAGCTGACCCAAATTTATTGTGGTTAATAAAACGATTTCTAAAGGCAGGAATAGTCGAAGTTGGATGTTATAAAGCAACCGATCAAGGCACACCACAAGGTGGTATAGTAAGCCCTGTATTAGCTAATATATACTTACACTATGTGCTGGACTTATGGTTTGAAAAGAAATTTAAGCCAAAAGCCAGAGGATATTTACAGCTAATAAGGTTTTGCGACGATTTTGTAGTTGGCTGCGAGAGGGAAGAAGACGCAAAAGAATTTCTAGAATTACTGAAACAAAGACTAAGTAAATTTGGGTTGGAAATAGCTGAAAATAAAACAAAAATAGTAAAGTTTGGTAAGAAAGAATGGTATCAAGCAGAAAGAGAGAAACGTAGGACGGCTAGCTTCAACTTTCTAGGATTTACACATTATTGTGGAAAAAGTCGTAATGGTAAACTTATGATGAAGCAGAAAACTTCAAAAATAAGCCTAGCCAGAAAGATTAAAGAAATCAAAGAATGGTTGAAGATGGTACGAAGTCGTATCTGTCTCAAAGATTGGTGGCAGAAACTTAAAGCCAAACTAACAGGACACTATAGCTACTTCGGAGTTAGCGGAAATTATCGGTGTTTGATTCAATTCTATCGACCGGTAACAAAGTTAGCATTTAAGTGGATAAACCGACGTAGTCAAAAGAAAAGTATGGATTGGGAACAACTTATACACTATTTAAAAGTAAATCCATTACCAAAACCAAAGGTATATGTTTCTTTATACACAGGAGCACTAGTGTGAACGCTGTATTGTGGAGCCGTGTGCGGGAAATCCGCAAGCACGGTTCTTTTGGGGAGACTATGGTTATGAGACCAAATCGCTGGTTTCAAGGTCATGAGTCTCTACCAGACCCCCTCCCTTCAGAAAGCCCTATATCTCTGCTTTTTTTGACTACTACAAAAGAAGCTTTTCTGTTGGAGACGTAAATAAACTTTGCTCTTTGTCTCCATTTTAAGCAGCAATCAAATTTTACGAGCTTCTGTCTCTTCTTCTATGGCAGTAACTTCAAACTTTTTTCCTTTAGCTTCATCTACAATTTGCTGATAAAGATTGTTTCATCACTGAGAGTTTTGCAATCAATTGCTCAGAGGTTTGCAATAAAAGTTGTTGTATTCTCATATAGTCTCCATTAACCCCTTATACTCACCACAAGTTGTTCAATCTTTTTTGAAAAATTTTCTTTGCAACCAACAAAAAAACATGATAGACTAGCTTTAGGGTTTTTTGTAATAAATAAAAATTTGAGATAAAAAATAATTTAGAAATGCCTCATAATCAATTTTTAAGCTACCTTACATGAGCAACTTAGGTCTTGGTGGTATAATTGTACCCTGAAGTCGTAGAATCGTTTTAAAACCGCATTAGCAGACCAACGTTTATTTGAGTTTTATCAGCATAAAAAAAAGATGAGAGTAAGAGCCTTTTAAAAACGCACTAATTGTATTTTTCATTAAATGTAAATATCTTAATAATATTTTGTGGCAGCCTTTCTGGACTTCTTTCTTTTTGCTGTTTAAGTTATTGTACTTTATTTGTATTTTACTATTATTTTATATTATCTATTATTATTTATTACTATTATATATATATAATATATAAGGGTTTTAGGAACGCAGAATCCGCTATACTGGCTGACTTCAGACACATAATAACTAGGAACACTTTTAGGAATAGAGGGCAAAAGGTTAGGATTCAAGCGATCTTTAGCTTCCTAGTTTCTCATTACTTATTTAGTAACCAAGGAATCAGGAATATAATTCAACCATTTGATGTCTTATCCCTTTTTAATTGAAATCATAACTTATAATAGGGTTGTGGCTCCGAAGTTAGATTGAGTAGATGGTAGATTGAATAGAGAAAATAGGGCAACTCTAAAATATTTAAAGAGCCACCCATAAAGAAAGACTTATCCTAACATTAAATTTTGCCTATAGCTAAAATCTTCAGCTCCAAGAGTGAACTTTCCTATACCACAAGCAAATGGTCCAGTTGGAATGTCAAGCCACTTATCCTCTTTTGCACCTGTAGACATTCCTTTAACTAACTGCTTTGCTTGTAAAAGTTCCTGAACTATACGCTCTAGTCGATCTCTTCCCATACTGTGGAAAATCTCAGGTAGCCTATGCCGTTGTTTATATACTCCTGTGCTTCCTGTGTGAGTAAATGGGTGTCCTGCAACAGCAGATCGTGTAATTGCATCAGTAAGACATATTTTAAGGTCTTTTTCACTAGCATTTTTAACTGTTAGTTGTATTGTTATATCTTCTAGTAGCCCTGTTTCCTGATTTCTTAGGTAAGTTCTTACAGTGCGATCAGCTAAACCATTGGCCTTCACAACTGCCCCATGAAACAAAGCATTCTGTCTTGGTGTTTCTCCTACTGCCTTAAAGATTTCTAGCCTAGCTGTATTTTCTATTGGCCAAAAAGCGTATGAGCATCTAACACCATTAACAAGAGCAGAGGTACCTCTAATTGCATCGCGTGCTTGTTCAGCAGTTAATATTGGTTTTTCTCCTTTTGGCTTTCTCATGTGATGAGCAGTAATTATCGAAGCTCCAGTACTACATGCTAAATCAGATAATAAGCACATTAGATAATCCCCTACAGCAGGATCAGCATTTATATCTGCATGGATAAATGAAGCAAGTGGATCAAATACTATCAATTTCAGATCTTTAATTTCCTCGAGCTGTTTCATTACGGATTCGAATTCAGGAGAAACTTCGACGATTTTACCACGAACATTTCTGAGTATTGTAAGTGATCCTCTGACGTTTGGCAGTGGTACAATAAATAATTTATCTTTATGTTTCAACCTTTCACACTTAGGGTCGAGTCGTTCTAAGCGGCGGTGTATCTCACTTGCATCATCTTCTGCTGAAAAAATCACTACTGATCCATGTTCAGTAACAAGTGAACCAAAGCCACACATCTGATCCTTATCACTTGCAACCTTAAGCGCTAGGTCAAGAAGAAGCATACCTTTGCCTGTATCTCCCATTGCTGCTATTATTGAAGTAACACCTAAAGGAAATAGACCTTCAACAAGAAACTTTTGCTCTGGTACCGGACCTACAAAGCGCTCTGCACTCCAATCTAAAATGTTAAGTGGCTGTTTTGTGGATCTTTCTAAACTTTTCATATTTGAAGTATCAGTAGCTGGAGTATCAATAGTAAGCAACGGAGTTGAAGCTAAAAACTCTTTGACATCTATACCTTCCTCTACACAATCAGCAGCATCCCATTTCTCAGGCTTACCTCGAGGAATTTCAAGCACAGCAAGTGATGCAACTCCGATCTCTAAAAGCTTTTTTTCAGCATTTTTTGCGTATTTATTACCTGCTTCATCATTATCTGGCCAAATGATAATATGCTTACCTTTAAGTGGTGACCAGTCTGTTTTATCAATTGGTGCGTTTGCTCCAGACATTGCTGTTGTTGCTGTGATACCTTGTTCTATCAGCGCTTCTGCACATTTTTCCCCTTCAACCAGAACAACTTTATCAGACTTTAAAATACTTGGTATGTTATAGAGAGGTCTTACTTTTGGCGCACCATACCGAGATTGTTTAACATCAAAAGGCTTATATTGCTTTTTTCCTTTAGGAGGATCAGAACGATAAATTTTTACAATGACCTGACCATTTTCATCATAATAATTCCAACTGTGGGTAATAAATTTCTCGAAGTCTTCGTCAGCCTTTGCGCATTTCTTGTTATATCCAAGACATTCACTTATAGAGGCCATCACTTCACAAAAGTCTCTCTTTGTATCTTTTCCCTGTGCACCTGCCCAAATATCAAGAACATCACCTTTCTGCCCAGTTGCAAAATCCTGCCAGAGTCCGGCTTTTCCACCAGTTAATGCTACTCTGAGGCTTTGTCCTTTGTTACCATGCACATCACCTATTCGGAATTCATCTCCATGAAAAGTTCCCCTTGGGAATAAATAAGAAAGGCATGATCTTATGTTTAATAATAGTTGTCTTTTTATTTCTTCTACATCAAATTGCTCTAATGGTTCTACAGTATTATTAAAATCATAATATTCATCATTTAAAGTATTTTTTTGTTTGACATCAGTTAAAAAATCTTGTACCATAAGTTGAAACTCCTTTTAAGATTAAGCGTTTGAAAGGTTTTTGAGTAAGGCTGTTTTGATTGGGGTCTTACTCTTTCATTATGTAAGTAAAAACTACGGTGGGGGTTCTCTTGGCAAAGCTTGAAAAATATATTAACAAGTAAAGGAAGTCAGTTCAGGTGAAAAGTGAGGTTTTAGTATCTTCTTTCTTTTAAGGAAAAATACTCTATTATAATTCTACTACATTTTACTCACCATGTCAACCACTTAGTTTTTATTCTGTTGATATATTTAAAATAAATTAAAAAAACTAATGTTTTCTTTCTGCTATATAATTCATAATGGTGTCTTTGATAGAAAACCCTCTACTATATATATACTGGGTTTCTTATGACTTTTTCTGAAAAAATTAAAAACTTTTTTCTTTGGAGGAGTTTGGCCTACCTATTAATGATAATCTTTTCAAGCCATCTGTAAAAATGAAAAGTTTCTGAAAACGGCAATTACTTTTTGGTTCATGAATAGAATTATTAAAGATGCTTTTTATTCAAATTTTAAAGGGCATTACAGGTGCTAAAGGGTACAGTTTAAAGTGGAATCACTTTAAAACGTAATTACAGGCTTTTTGCCTACCAATGAGACATAAAGTACGAAATATAAATCTTTGTCTCTATTTTGAACTATTAGCGGTAGTTAGCTGGTTCTTTACATTAAATAACTCAGCTATATTATAGTGCATTTTTTATATTAACTAAATCTCTTAATTGATCGTTGTTAAATTCTGTAATCCAACTCTCGCCACTACTTATAGTTAGGTTTGCTAATTCCTTCTTGCTTTGAATCATCTCATCAATACGCTCTTCAAATGTACCTGTTGAAAGTAGCCTGTACACCATGACATTACGTTCTTGCCCGATACGATAGGCCCGATCTGTTGCTTGTGCTTCCACTGCTGGATTCCACCATAAATCGTAATGTATTACATGGTTTGCCGCTGTTAAATTAAGCCCTGTTCCACCAGCTTTTAAAGACACTATAAGAATGTTGGACTGGAATAAGTTTTGAAAGTCATTAATCATTGTATCACGTGCTTTTCTAGAAAGTCCTCCATGTAAAAATGGCACTTCTGATTCAAACCTTTCTTCAAGTAGCCTAGCTATAATCTCACCCATTTCAGTGTATTGAGTAAATATCAATGATTTTTCTGCAACTTCACCAATACTAATCAATATTTCCTCAAGCATCTGCATTTTACCGGATTGTTCAATACTCGCACGCTTTTTCTTGCCAAACTGTGATGGATGGTTACAAATTTGCTTTAAAGCATTGATAAGTTTAAAGATTAGTCCCTTACGTTCAATCCCTTCACTTTTTTCTATCTTCTCCATAGTTGTATCAACAACCTTTTGATAAAGCGCTGTTTGCTCTGAAGTGAGGGAACAATAACGATTGTTCTCAATTTTATCTGGTAAATCCTGAATAATGCTTTTATCACTCTTAAGCCTACGTAACATAAAAGGGCTAGTGATTTTCATAAACCTTTCTAGACAAGTTTTATCTCTTGCTTTTTCAATCGGTGTTGCAAAGCTGCTTTTAAACTGCTTAGGAGTACCAAGATAAGATTTGTTGATAAAGTCAAAAATGCTCCAATACTCAAGCAACCTATTCTCAACAGGCGTACCACTCATAGCTATCTTATGTTTTGCTGCAATAGTTTTAATTGCCTTGGTTTGTTCGGTATTAGGATTTTTTATATTTTGTGCTTCATCAATCACGAGCAAAAACCAGCGAATTTTATTAAGTTCTTTTTTATCACGACGTGCAAGACCATAGGATGTTAGAGCTACATCATAATCACTTGCCAATTCTCGATTTTGTCCGTGATAGATGAAAAGCTTTAATTCTGGTGCAAAACGCTCTATCTCCCTTTGCCAATTGCTTAAGATACTTGTAGGCGCTACTATCAAGACTTTATCTTCATTTAAAAATCCTGCATTTTTACAGTATAGAATGGCTGCAATAACTTGTATAGTCTTACCAAGACCCATATCATCAGCAATTATGCTACCAAACCCACTTTCTATGTTCTGTACAAGCCAACTAAATCCGCGTTCTTGATATGGGCGTAGTTGTGCTATTAGATTATTTGGCGTAGTTACAGGTGTGTAAGTATTAAATTTTTTAAACAAGCTTGTAAGCTGCTGGTCAAATGCTACTTTAGTTTCATTTACTTCTCCTGTTAGAGCAGCTTGCATAAGCTCTGCTTGACTTAAATAATCAGGCAATTTATCAAGTTTTTTTAATAAAGCTTCTACCTCTTTGTCATCCAAAAGGACGTATTGATCCACGATTCTTACAAACCCTCGGGAATCTTTTAGCAATTTTTTAAATTCTGTAACGCTTAGTTTTTTATCTCCTATTGCTACTTTCCAATCAAATTTCAATAAATTTTCCAGCGTTAAAAAACTTTCGCGATCTTCTTTTATTTTATCCTTGGCAGACAAACTAAGACTTAATTGTGGTTTGAAGATTTTTTGCAAAGATTTCGGCAAGATAACTGTTATACCTATTGCTCTTAGTACTGGTACAATACCCAGGAATAAAGGTGCAAAATCGTCTAAATTAAATGATAACTTGCTATTGCTATCAATCGATCTTTCTAATTCAGGTATGTATTCAGATAAGAGTGCAAGATCAGATAAAATACTAAGCTTTACGTTTTGATTAGAAAGTGCTTTTTCCAGCTTGATGAATGACTTCTCATCATCCAGTGATAACTGTACCTCAAGTTCAAATTTTTCATGGTGATCTTTTATCATTAAATAGAGTTTGTAAGGTTTATCTGCTAAATAAAGACGTGAAAGCCAGAGATTAATTGCTTGCGGTATTTCCTTGTTGCTAAACTCAGTAAACTTGTATGGTCTTCCAGTAAAGAATAATTCAAAGATGTATTTATCTCTATGCTTATCCAGTGATGCAGGAAAGTTATCTTCTATATACCCTAAAAGGATGAGAGAGATAGCAACATTTACCTGTTCCTCTGGTTCCATAGCGATTTCTTGATATTTAATCAATAGAGGCGGACAAATAGATGATATCTTGCTATGAATTTCCTTAACTGACTCATTAAACAACGCCGGAATCCACCTAATTATTACTTCTCCTCTTTTGTTTTGTAATACTTGTGGTATTAGCGCTGACTTTTCCATTAGCATATGTGCAAACTGTGAAATCATATGCATGAAGCGAAGTTCAGGGTTAAGTTTGTGGAGTAACGAACTAGGAATATCATTTAAAAATCGTGCTACATCCCTCAATACATTTCCACTGAGCCTAAATAAATTAGTTGTACCATTGCTCACTTGAGTAAGGTAATGCTGATCATCAATGAATAGTTGAAATGTTTGCCAATTCTCAATATTTCCCCATCTTTTAATAAATAGCTCCTCTTCTGATAGTTCCTTCTTAGAAGCTGGATAGTACACTAACTTTCCTGCAGGATACTTTTGCCAGTGCTTATAAGCTATCTGTAAAATATTATGGAAGTTTTTTTCAAAAAAAAGTGGATTATCTGTTAAAATACTACTGATACAATCAAAAAGGTTAGGAATAGTTGATAAATCAATATCATTTAAAATTGCTTGGTTATGTATTCTAATTTTAGAACATGCCTTAAATATATCATCTATCTTTAAAATATTTTGAGCATTTTCTAATTTTCCATTCCCAAAATCATCGATAAGTGCTGACAAATTACAATTATGAATATTAAAAATCATGAAGGGGTTTTTATCAATTTCTGCAGCAATAAGATAAATTACAGCAGCAATGTGTTTACAAGGCATAGCCCAATCAGGACAGTTGCAATTTGCATTCATCTCTTCCCAATTTGAAGGAAACAATTTAATCCCAAGATCATTAAGCTTATCAAACAAGCTGGTTGGTAATTGCCTATTTATTAATTTAGATAGTATAGAAGGTGAAGTTTCAATAATTTGACGAATGGTCTGTTGTTCTGATGAGCTTAATTCATTGAGTATAATTTTGACTTTATATGGTTGAGGTTTTGAACCACGATATGGGTAAGATCCTGAGCTATGAACTTTAGCTGTAACTATGTGACCATTAATTTTAATACCAAAAGTTCGACCAGTATTAGCACAAGTTCTGCCACGTGGAAGACGGTTATCATAATCAATTCTATTGAAGCACTGAAGCCATTTTTCTCCCCACCATGTTCTTCCATAAATAGTCATCTTGTAAAACTATATATTTTAACCTAGATAAGCTAGATGCTGATTCTATGGATGATTTTCTCTGAATATGCAAAACTCATCTTGAACTACTACAAAATGTTAATTATAACAACAGAGAGGGCAAAAGCAATAAACACTTATATCAAAGGAAAAATTGATTAAGGGAAAAGTGAAACTTTTTAAAGGTTGTTTAATACCTTTACACCTGTGATTGTAGCACTAATGTTGTGCGATAAATGTACAGTGAAAATGTCATCAGAAGTTACCCAATTATTGAGTAGTTTTTTTTACGGCGTCAAGACTCTTGCCAGCATAGAAAATATCAGTTCCTATATAAATATCCTTATGGGCTAAAAGAAACTTCTATTGGTTGATAGAAAACAGAAAAAAACTATTTAAAAAGTATACTCAACAATATAACAAGGAAGCATAAGTTAGGGAAAGTAGTAGGCCGTTGATAAGGATTTGCCTATTTTCTCGATCAACTAGCTTTTGTATAAGTACTGATGGGTCAATATAAATGAGTAGTTCTGGGAAGCTTACTTTATCGGCTAATCTATATTAGCGTCATAGAGGATTTATATATTTCAAGCATGTTAATTATTTTTTCTGGATCATTTAGGAAACTATAGTAGACTTTACAACTCATTAATTATCACTTAACTTACCTCCTAGTAAGTTCTTGAGTTATGTATGGATAACACGTTGATAATATTAGCAGCAGGAAAAAGCAGTAGAATGAATTCACAGTACTCAAAAACACTACACCCAGTAGGAAATTTTACTCTTTTAGAGCATATAATTCACAATGCAAAACCGCTGAGTTTAAAAAGTCTATCAATTGTCATTAACAAGCCTTTTCTAAAGGAGTTAGAAAGATTTAGTACCTTAAAAGATATAATTGATAAATATAATATAAAATTGATAATTCAAGAAAATATTACAGGTACTGGCACTGCAGTTAAAATTGCCCTAGAAAGCCTGGAGCGGTTATCTGGACAAGACATAGTTTTAATACAGTACGGAGACACCCCGTTTATATCTAGTGATACAGTTATGAGAATGACTGATTGTTTAAAGTGTAATAATAAAAATTTAGTTCTTCTTGGATTTAATAGTCAAGATAAGCAATATGGAAGATTAGTAATTGATGATAATGACAATGTTCAAAAAGTCTTGAAAAGTGAAGATGAAATTCTTCTTGCAAACTCTGGAATAATGGTTTCATACGCTAAAGATCTTTATACCCTAATAAAAGAAGTAAAATTTAATGATTCGACCAACGAATGTTGTCTTAATGATATAATACCCATTGCAGCAAGCAATAACTTACGTGCAGGTTATGTAGTCGCTGACGAAAAGGAAGCAATGGGGGTAAATAACAAAGAGGATTTGGTCAAAGCAGAACGTTATTTTCAGGCAAATAGAAGAAGACAACCAACCCTTCTTTCATAACTATATTTTTTTATTCATTGATCCTTAATTTAAGTTGACATTTGTTTTATACTAGTTTTATAATGCTTTTTAAGTCTTACTTGTAAGATGATAGGTGTGAAAGATTTTCCTGGTTGTAGTGAGAGGGACACATGGGAATATTAATAACAGGTGCTGCAGGTTTGATAGGATCGGCTTTAGTAGAAAAGTTAGAAAAGCAGGGTTATGAAGTAATAAGCTGCGATATTAGGTTTCGCGACAACCCACTCAGTTTTTTTTCAGAAGATATAATGCCGCTACTCGCTAAGTGTACGGGGGTTATTCATCTGGCTGCAATTTCTAGAGTTATACATGGTGAGCTTTATCCTAAATTGTGCCAAAAAGTTAATGTCGATGGTACAATCCAATTCTTAGAATTCTGCAAGTCGCTTCCGAATAAACCATGGTTTATATATGCAAGCAGTAGAGAAGTATATGGAGAACAAAAGGAACTACCAGTTGCAGAGTCTGCTAGTATTAACCCAATAAATAATTACGCCAAAGGTAAAGCGTTTATTGAAGAACAAGTAATAAATTTAAAAGGTTCTAACTTTAATGTAGCAATATTACGCTTCTCAAATGTATATGGTGGTTTACTAGATCATAGTAGTAGAGTAATTCCTGCACTCTGTATCAATGCATTGAAAGGCGATCCAATTAGGATAGAAGGTAAAGAATGTGTTTTTGATTTTACCTATTTGGATGATGTTATAGAGGGTATATACTTAACTGTTAAATATTTACAAAACGAGAAATCTTCTCTTCCTGCTATTCATCTTACTACTAATAGCCCATGTACTTTAGAAAACTTAGCAAAAACAATATTAAAAGTCACGGAAAGTGATTCTAGAATTGATTTTTATCCTCCAAGAAATTTTGACGTAACTAAGTTCCATGGTGATTTTACTAGAGCTAAAGAGCTACTTGGTTGGTCTCCAAAGCATTCATTAAAAGTAGGATTAGGTAAATTTATAAAAAGTCTACAAAACAATACACAAGAATATCCTAACAATATAGATATGGTAATATATGAAAATATTAAAAGTTATTCATGGTTACCCTCCTTATTATAGCGCTGGTTCGGAGGTTTACAGCCAAACTCTTGCCCATGAACTAGCCAATAATAATGAGGTACAAATATTTACTAGGCATGAAAACAGCTTCTTACCTGATTTCCATTATACTACAGCTCTGGACTGTAGTGATTCCCGGATCTTACTGAATTTAATTAATATACCTACAACTAAATATCGTTACAAATTTATCAATGAAGAAGTAAATATAAAATTTAAAAGAATAATAGATAACTTTCAACCAGATCTTATACATTTTGGTCATCTTAATCATCTATCAATTACTTTACCAGAAGTTGCTTTTAAAGAAAATATATCTACAATTTTTACGCTACATGATTTTTGGTTAATGTGTCCAAGAGGAAGATTTATTCAACGTAATTCTGAAGATTTGTTACGGCTTTGTGATGGACAGAAGGATCAAAAATGTGCAACCCAATGTTACAAGGGGTATTTTACAGGAGATGAAGAATTCTTGAATTCAGACTTAAATTATTGGGAACAATGGGTTGCAACTAGAATGAAGCAAACAAAGAAAGTAGTGGACTATATAGATTACTTCATTGCTCCGTCAAAATTCTTAATGGATAAATTTACTCAAGACTTTAATGTTCCGATAAACAAAATTTCTTATCTTGATTATGGTTTTGATCTAAATCGTCTTAAGAATAGAAATAGGGTGCAAGAAAAAGAGTTTATTTTCGGTTATATAGGTACTCATACTCCCGAGAAAGGTGTTGACCTATTATTGAAGGCTTTTTCTCGCTTATCATCTAAAGCAAAACTTAGAATTTGGGGAGCGGCAAGGGAAGAAACTAAAACTTTAAAAGCGATTGCCGATCAGTTTCCACATGCTGTTAAAGAAAGGATAGAATGGATGGGAAGTTATAACAATAAAAATATAGTTACTGATGTATTTAATAAAGTTGATGCGATAGTTGTTCCTTCAATTTGGGGTGAAAATTCACCATTAGTAATACATGAAGCACAGCAACTGAGTGTACCAGTAATAACGGCTGATTATGGTGGCATGGCAGAATATGTAAGAGATGGAATAAACGGACTATTATTTAAGCATAGAGATACAAATAGTTTGTCAGAAAAAATGCAAGTCCTATCTACAGACCAGGAATTATACAGTGAACTGACCCAAAGAGGCTATCTTTATACTAAAAATGGTAATGTACCTTCTATAAGTGAGCATACTGAGAAACTTAACAAAATTTACCGTAATGTTATTGAAAATAAAGGCAAATCAGTGGCTACAAAACCTGGTCCTTGGAGAATTACTTTTGATACTAATCCAGATTACTGCAACTTTGCTTGTGTAATGTGTGAATGCTTTTCACCATATAGTAAAGTTAAAGAGGAGAAGAAAGCTAAAGGGATAAAACCCAAGATAATGTCAATAGAAACTATCAGGAAGGTAATTAAGGAAGCAGATGGAACACCTTTAAGGGAAATCATTCCTTCTACTATGGGTGAGCCTTTAATGTATAAAAGCTTTGATGAAATAATCAATTTGTGCCATGAGTTCGGCCTGAAGCTTAACCTCACGACCAATGGTTCTTTTCCTATTAAAGGAGCTAGAAAATGGGCTGAACTATTGGTACCAATTTTATCTGATGTTAAGATTTCCTGGAATGGGGCAACTAAAGAAACTCATGAAAGAATCATGAAAGGTTCAAAATGGGAAGTAGTGACAGAAAATTTAAAAACTTTCCTTGAAGTTAGAGATAAATACTTTAGCGATACAGGTGAAAGGTGTACCGTTACTTTACAATTAACATTTTTAGAAAGTAATTTACATGAACTTTACGACATAGTTGAGATGGCTATAAAAAATGGCATAGATAGAGTTAAAGGACATCATCTTTGGGCACATTTTAAGGAAATTAAGGATCTATCTATGAGGAGAGATGAATTAGCAATTAGTAGATGGAATACGGAGGTGGGAAGGTTATATGAACTTAGGGATAATATGCTATTGCCAAATGGTAAAAAGATAAAATTAGAAAATTTTACGATCCTTTCTCAAGAGGGTATCAAGGATTTGGCTCCAGGTGGTCAGTGCCCATTTTTAGGTAAAGAAGCATGGATAAACAATGAAGGCAAGTTTAGTCCCTGCTGTGCTCCAGATGAACTACGCAAAACATTAGGAGATTTTGGCAATGTTAATGAAGTTAAACTGGAGGAAATATGGCAAAGTAGCGAGTACCTAAACTTACAAAAGAATTATTTAAACTATGAATTATGCAAAACATGCAACATGAGAAAACCATTAGTCAATTAATGAAAGATAGTGAGTACCTTAAATCTATTAGGGTTTCCCCCTGTGAAAGGTTTCACCAATTGTCAGAAAATCCTTTGTACAAAAATAGATTTATTAGAGTTGATAAATTTCACGAGCCTGGCCTTGCACCAGTTTATGATGAGACAGGCGCTTATCACATCGATGCAATGGGAGAAGCAATTTATCGCGACAGATTTTTAAAAACTTTTGGATTTTACTGCAATAGAGCAGCCGTAGAAGATGACACAGGGTATTACCATATTGATCCATCTGGATGTAGAGCATACAAACATTCGTATCAATGGATTGGAAATTACCAAGAAGATATTTGTGTGATTAGAAAGCATGATAAGTTTTTTCATATTGATTTGAACGGCAATAGAGTTTATGAGCAAGAATACAATTATGTTGGGGATTTTAAGGATGGTATCGCTGTAGTCCATAAAGATGGTAAAGCTACACATATTAATAATCATGGAAAGTTAGTACATAATAAATGGTATAAAAAGCTTAATGTTTTTCATAAAGGATTTGCTATTGCAGAAGATAAGCATGGCTGGTTTCATATAGATATTAATGGCAATCCTGTTTACCGGCAAAGATTTAAAATGGTAGAAGCATTCTATAATGGCATGGCAAAAGTTGAAACTTTTGAAGGTGTATTAGGACAGATCGATATTACCGGAAACGTAAAGTTTAGTATTTTTGATTTAGATAAAGAATCTCAAGTGCATAAGATTTCTGCAGAACTTTCAGCCTTTTGGAAAACTTACCTCGCAAATGTTGCTATTGAACTTGATTTGTTAAATATCTTACCTGCAACTATGCCAGTTTTATCTCAAAAGTTAAATATTATCGTTCCAAATCTAGAAAGGCTGTTAAGGGCGTTGTGGGAAATAGGGTTTATTGATTACGATAAGAACAAGGACTTATGGCAACTATCATCAAAAGGTAAGTGTTTTAAGGAAATACCATTTTTGCCTAAAGCAGCAGCAATGTGGGCAAGGGTTGCCGCTGAAAAGAATTGGTTAAAAATTGCCGATATATTAAGGCAGGAGTCAATATCTTCATTTGAATCTTTTAAGGAGAAAGAAACATCAGAAGACAGGAAAATAGCGTTTTACCAAGCATTGCTAGGATATTCCAGGTTTGACACTAAAGAGTTTAATTCTAGGGTTAATATAGATGGTGCTAAAAATATATTGCTATTTGGCGTACACTCTTTATTTCTTGCTTATTCTGATATACACAATAAAGGTTCTATAGGCTTATATTATTACAACGAACATAAAGTGCCTAGGCAGGCAGTAGAAGATTTAAAAATTAAACTCATAACTCAAGAAGAATTATCAGCTACAAATTATGAATTAGGTGTCTTTTGCCGCTTTCTGCAGCATTATGATGATAATAAGGTATTGTCTTATTTAAAATTGGTAAAAAATAAAGGAATACCACGCGTTTTAGTGATAGAAACTATCCTAGATTACTACTCCCCAGTGGGAGGTTCTGTAGATATTAATGTAATGGTTGAAACAGGGGGTAAACTAAGGACATTGAGCGATTGGAAAAGAATACTAAAACAAGTAAAAGGGCTTAAAATTTTTAGTATTGTACCTTTAACAGATTATTTATCAGTTATTGACATTAGGTGTTAATATATGAAAGCATTGCAAAAAAATGGTTTTTTTATTATCAAAAATCTAGTTCCTTTAGAGTTAATAACTCAGTCTTTAAATGATATAATAAGCAAGATATCAAAGTTATCTCAAGAATTAGGTGTTTCAACTTCTGACTATTTAAACTGCACTGGAAGATGGGGTACATCATCTCAGGTAACTAGAATTGTATCTCAAGTATTAGATAAAATTATTAAAAATTATCTTGAAAAGTCACTTCAATGCCAGATACTGCAGAAAAAATCAAATGTTATATGTAAAACTGCTGATTTAATAGATGCAGTTCCCTTCCATCAGGACATCTCTTATAGCTTTAATGACCCTTATCATTTTTCTGTTTGGCTAGCTTTGAATAATGTCAATAAAACTTCAGGTGCACTACAAGTTATAGAAGATAGTCACAACTGGAAAATACAGCCTCTAGTTGATTTTTGGCATCCATACTTTTTGGATCAATACTCGGATAACCGGGAAAATTATAAAATTAAGTCACTACCTATTTCAGCAGGAGATGCGATAGTTTTTGATTCACGGTTATGGCATGGTAGTGATAAGAATATAGATGCTAAAGATAGGTTTGCTTATGTTACGAGATGGGTTGTAAAAGATAAAAGTCTTCCTTGTGTGCCAAAACCTCAGCCTTCAGTTTTTGGTATATTAAACTGTGGTGCATTAACAGAATTTATACTGAGAGAATACTTATCATTATTTCGTCGCCAGGAAAGTATAAAAACAAAAAATATGGAAGAACTTATTAAGAGCTGGTTAGCCTTTATTACAGACACAACTACAAATATTTCTGAGGTCAACACTGCTGAAGCTAAGCGAGATTTATATAAGCTACTTATTCTGAATCAAGCGTCAGCACTACATGATGCTGGAGACATTTCAGGAAAAATATACAAAAATTTATGGTTTTCACTGCTTGTATTTCTCAATAAAAAAGTCAATGTGGTGGAGCTAGCATTATAAATGAACAAAAGTAGAGTTGGTAGTTTCAAGTATATATTGGTGTTCATTTTGAATATCTTATCCAAGTTTAAGCTTAATGTGCTTGTAATGTTCCTGGTTGCCCTAGTAGTGGCTGTTGATTTATCTTTTAGAAAGTATTTAGTAAAAAATATCTTAGATACAGCTGTAAAATATCAAGAAGGTAATGTAATTGAAAATCTTTTATTACCTGTAAGCGCTTATGTTTGTATGGCATTACTTATTACTACTGCTTTTAGATTCTATGGCTATTTTGTTGACATTCGAATGTTTACCTCAATGCGTCAAAAAATAGCTGATATGTCTTTTTACAGGCTGCTTCAGCAAGACCATTCCTATTATCAAAACAACCTATCCGGAAGTTTAGTATATAAGGTCAGTAACTTAATGGATAGTGTGATAGAGCTAATAAGACTGCTTATAGACTGTTTCTTTAGTTATAGTATAGCATTAATCTTGGCTATTTATACTTTATCACTAGTAAATATAAAGTTTGCAATAGCTACATTCATTTGGGTGAACATTTTTATTTTGATTTCGGTTTTCAGTTTTCGGGTGCTTACCGGATTAGCCGATGATCATTCTAAACAAAGTTCACAAGTAATAGCGGGTATAGCCGACAGTATTTTAAATGTTATATCAGTAAGGTTATTTTCTCGGCAAGCGCATGAGAGGCATAAATTTTTTCAAGTATGCAAGAAAAAAACTATTGCAGAAAGAAAATTACAATGGGCATACTTTTGGCTTTGGTTTATATATGGCTATTCATTTGATATACTCCAAGCAGTAAACTTGTATTTTTTAATTCATGATTATCAATTGAACAAGATTGCAATAGGAGATATTGCTCTTGTACTTGGAATTAATATATCGATTATAGAGTTTCTTAACCATCTAACTAGGAATCTTACCCAATTTTCTACTCATTTCGGCAAAGTTTCAGATGCATTGCCAATCTTGACTACCGTACCAGAAATTCAAGATAAGGAAAATGCTAAAAAATTAAATTTATTAAGTGGAAGAATAACGTTTAATAATGTTTCTTTTTCTTATGAGGGTCAGAAGTCATTATTTCAAGATTTTTCAGTTACCATTAATCCTTGCGAAAAGGTAGGTCTAGTTGGTTATTCTGGAGGTGGTAAATCTACTTTTATAAACTTAATCATAAGGCTATTTGATGTTAAAAAAGGTAATATACAGATTGATAATCAAGTAGTATCGGAAGTTACACAGAGTTCTTTGAGGCAACAAATATCTGTAATACCTCAAGAACCATTGTTGTTTCATGATACTATTTTAGCAAATATTATATATGGTAAACTTCAATCTACTATCGAAGAAATAATAAGAGCTGCAAAGCTGGCTGGTATTCACGATTTCATTATGACTCTACCCGATCAATATGAAACTGTAGTCGGAGAAAAAGGCATAAAGCTATCTGGAGGGGAAAGACAAAGAATAATCATAGCGAGAGCATTTCTAAAAAACGCTCCGATATTATTTTTCGATGAGCCAACTAGTCAGTTAGATTCTATAACAGAGAAAACAATTCAAATGAGTTTATTTAAGTTGATGGAAAATAAAACCACCATTACTATAGCACACCGTATTTCTACACTTTTACATATGGACCGAATTCTAGTATTTAACAAAGGAAAAATTGTCCAAGATGGTAAACACGCTGAATTAGTTTCTAAGCAAGGTCTTTACAAGGAACTTTGGAATGCTCAAATTGGTTGTTTGAATGGCAAAAAATAAGATGGAAAAAATTATTGATCTGAGAAGTGACACTACAACTCTGCAGAGCTCCAACGTTATACATGCAATAAGTAATGCAACTGTTGGAGATTTTGCTTATGGTGAAGACAAAAGCTGTAATGACTTATCAGAATATTGCAAACAATTATTCAAAGTAGAAGAAGCATTATTTGCAACCAGCGGTATGCTTGCAAATAGATTAGCCATTGCCAGTCAAACAAGTCCTGGTGATGAACTAATAACTCATTATAATTATCACGTTAATTTTTTCGATAGCGCAGGCAATGCAAAAGTAAATAATATCGTATTTAATTGTATTAGAAATAATAGCGGAATCTTAGATGTTGCTGAAGTAGAATATGCTATTAATTCTAAGCCAAGGTACAAAATTTTTGCTCAGGTGAGTCTTGTTTCTATAGAAAATAGTATAAACGGGTTTAATGGTAAAATTTATCCTTTTGAAAAACAAGTCGAGTTATATCACTTTTTAAAAGCTCACAATGTAAATCTTCATTTAGACGGTGCAAGAATATTTAATGCTCATGTCGAAACAAATATTGCTTTAGCAGATTATGCTAAATATGTGGATACAATGAGCTTTTCTTTTACCAAAGGACTTGGAGCTCCTTTTGGTTCAATGCTTATGGGTAAAAGAGAGATAATTGAAAGGGCTAAAAAGCTACAGGTTTGGCTAGGTAGTGGTTATCATCAGATAGGGTATTGTGCTAATGCAGCAAAGTATGTACTACAGAACAATATTTCTAGGCTTAAAGAAGACAATAAACTCGCCAAACTGTTTGCAGACAAGATTAAGGAAATTCCACACATAAAACTGGTACTACCTTATCCAGAAACTAATATAGTAAGCTTTAGTATAAAAGCACTAAATGTAACTAATGAGGTTTTCTTGAGTAAGTGCCAAGCTTATGGTTTATTGCTTTTTCCTTGGCTCGAGTCTCATATAAGAGCAGTTACCCATCTTGGCACAAAGGAAACAGACATCATGAAAGCTGCTGAAATTATAAAGGAGGTTGTGTTAAATTTAATATGAGAGTAAAAATAGATTTCTTTAGCGATTCAAACACTGACCCTTCAGCTAAAATGAGGGAAGCGATGGCTAAAGCAAAAGTTGGAAACGAAGCTGCATGTGAAGATCCAACTGTGAACGAATTAGTGGCAACCGCATGTAAAATATTAGGTAAACCTGCAGGAATCTTTTTGATTTCAGGAACGATGTCCAATGTAATTGCTTATAAAGTACACATTCAAAGACCTGGTGATTACTTGCTGCTTGATGAAACTTCACATCCACTCATAGTACAATCTGGCTTGATCGCAGCCCAGGCACATGCTACTCCTTTGCCCATCAAAGGTACAAGAGGAATATTTACTGGAGAACAAATTGTTGAGTTTATTACTCGTCCTAGTTTAAGAAATATTCCGAGAGTTGGGCTTGTTTCTATCGAACAAACGACAAATTTTGGTGGTGGAGCTGTGTGGCCTTTAGAATATATTCAAGAGATCTCAAGTCTCTGCAAAGAGAATGACGTATTCACTCATTTAGATGGAGCAAGACTGTTCAACGCTTGTGCTCATACTAAAATATCTCCAAAGGAGTATGCAAGTTATTTTGATTCGGTATTCATTGATTTTAGTAAAGGATTAGGTGCTCCAATGGGTGCAATATTGCTTGGAAGTGAAGATTTTATTGAAAAAGCTTGGTACTATAAGTTTCAAATTGGCGGAGGTATGCACCAAGCTGGCATTATTTCAGCTGCATGTTTATATGCTCTACGTAATAATGTAAATTCTTTAGAAGAAGATCATAAAAAAATGCAGCACCTTATAGAAGGCCTAGACTCCATAGATCAAGTTATAATTGATATCGACCTGTATAAAACTAATATAGCGTATTTTTCATTACGTACTAATTGTATATCTACTCAAGAATTAATAAACGTACTAATGACAAATTATGGAATTAGAATGGCTAACATCAAAGGTAAAATCAGAGCTATAACACATAGAGATATAAGCTATGAAGATATTAATACTACTGTATCTGCTATAAGAAAGATACTAAGTAATTTTCTGCACTAATTGTTTGCAAACTTCTTGTCAAACAATATTATACCAATATAGTATTATGCTAGCATCTGCATAGAGCTATTTGGGAATAGGTGTGAACTTTGTCTTCTTTCAATATTTACTATTCTTCTGTGGATATATGCTGCTTTATTTATCAAGACAAAGTATACCAATTGCTCTACCACTGTTAATAGATACTGACCATGTAAAATTAAGCTATTTTTTTGCCTGCTTTTCTTTTTTTTATGGAGTATCAAAATTTGTTAATGGAATAATCATGGACTCCAAAAATAATCCATTATTTATGTTTGGGCTATGCAATATTGCAACTGGATTATTAACCATTGGTATAACTTTATCATATAATAATCTAACTTTATTACTGTTAACATTAATATTATTAGCTTGGACACAAGGGTTAGGTTGGCCAGCTATTACCAAGTTTATGGTTACAAACTCTAGCATCTCTTTAATTGCATCATCATGGGGAGTTATGAGCGCATCTCAGCAACTTGGTTCTTGTATTACTTTAATTGTATTACCAAGTATAATTAAAATATATAATGCAAAAAGTGCATTTTTGTACTCTGGTTTCTTATGCTTACTTTTTGGAATTTATATAATATTAAAGGCATATTACAAAGAAAGTGCCAACTTTACTACCTATTATAAGGTGCAGAAATCTCAAATAGGTATCAAGGTAACAAGTTCCATATGGTTTCTATGTTGTGCTACTTTTTGTGCTTATATTATAAAAATGGGAATCTTCTTTTGGTTTCCTATAATTTTAAAGAATAAATTACAAATTTCTCTTGTACAATCCTCACTAATAACAGGCGTATATGATTTAGGTGGAATCCTTGGAACTTTAATAACAGGAAGAATTAGTGATATGTACTTCTTTCAAAATAGAAGCTTGCTGGCATCACTTTATATGTTGGGTATAGCACTCACTTTTATTGCAATGAACTTTGGTCAAAACATAATTCTTATGAACCTTTGTGCAATCTTATCAGGATTCTTTATATTTGGAGTGCAAGTACTGACAGGTGTTATAGCTGTAGAAATTGCTCCACAAAATAATGTATGTGCAATTGTAAGCTTAACAGGATTATTTGGGTATATTGCAAGTTCAATATTTTCATGCGTGCTCTTAGGAGTACTTGTTAAGCACTGTGGTAACAGTATTATGTTTTCATTTTTTTCCATTTGCTCTGTTGTTGCACTCGTTTGCTTTTCCATACTATCAAGCAAAGATCTAAAAAAACTAAGTAAAGCGGTGTAAAAAAAATTTCTCAACAGTTAAACTTTGTAGATAGATTTTTTACCCAAGGAATAAACATGGTAACCATATCTTAGTAATAGCTCGCTATCTAATAAATTACGGAAATCAAAAACATTAGGTGCAGCCATAATACTCTTTAAACTTGCAAAATCTTGATTTTTAAATTCTTTCCACTCCGTTAACAATAACAAGGCTTCCGCGTCCCTTGCAGCCCCTATAGCATTGTCCGCGTATTCTATATCCTTTAGAACTTGCCTAGCATTATCCATCCCCATTGGGTCATATGCAGTAATTTTAGCCTTGTTATTCACTAACAATTGTGCAATATCTATAGCTGGGCTATTTCTTACATCATCAGTACCAGACTTAAAAGTTAGCCCCCATATTGCTATTTTTTTATTTTGGACTCCATTTAATACATATTCTACCTTTTTAGCAATGTTTGTTATATGATTATAGTTAGATTCCTTAACTGAATTTAAAATTTGTAGCTTGACATTGTGATCTTCAGCAAGCCTTATTAAAGCTGACAAATCTTTAGGAAAACATGATCCTCCAAATCCTGGACCAGCTTTGAGAAATTCCTTACCTATTCTATGGTCCATTCCCATACTGTTAGCTAAAAGGTCAATGTCTGCTCCTAATAGCTCACATAAACCTGCCATCTCATTGATAAAAGCAACCTTTGTTGCTAGAAAAGCATTAGAAGCATATTTAATCATTTCAGCAGTAACTGTATCAGTGACTATTAACGGAATATTCTTATCTATAAATGATCTATATATAACTTCTAGTTTTGCTCTAGCTAGCTTAGTTTTTACTCCTATTATTATCCTATCTGGGTATAAAAAATCTGATACTGCAGAGCCTTGCTTGAGAAACTCTGGATTAACCCCCAAATCAAAGTTATAGCCCTTATTAGATAAATAATTATATATATTTTCTGCAGTACCAGGAGGAACAGTTGACTTTATCACTATTAAGCAATCTTGATTAACTCTCTCAGAAACTTCACTTACTGCATTATATACATTCTGTAAATTTGCATTTCCTAGGGAGTCTGATGGAGTATCTACAGTTACAAACACTACTTCTGTGTTGGGATTTATTTGAGAATACGAATCGAAGAATCTTATCCTTTGTAACTTTATATTATTCTCTAAATAGTCTGCTAATCCAGGCTCATATATAGGAATTTTTCCTAATTTCAATAACTCAATCTTCTTAGTATTTATGTCAATGCAATCAACGTTATGACCCTGCTCTGATAACATTGCACAAGATACTAAACCTACATACCCTATTCCTATAATGGTTATATACATCTTGTCATCACCTTAAAAATATCCTAATGTAGCTCAACTGCTTAAACATTTAAAAAGAACATCATTAACAATTAGAGTCATAAATTTTTACTCTAGCGTTGCATACATTATTTTTCTTAATTACTTTACTTTCTGAATAAACTATAAACAAAGTCGATGGTATTAATATTAAAATACCATACAAAGCACTTTTATCAGGCAACTCATTAAACATAACATATGTTACTATTGCAGAAATTATTAGCTCTATGTATCTATATGGTGCAAGTGCAGTAGCATCTGCAAGAGTAAAAGCTTTTAATATGAAGAACAGAATTAGATTTGAATTAATTCCCAAAATCAGTAGTAATACTAATTCTAACAAGGAAGGCAAATGCCAATAAAACAGCAAAGGCACAGTGGAAAAAATAGTTGTTGTTAGAGCTGAATAAAATAACATACTTATCACGGACTCTTTTATTGCGAGTTTCTTATTAAGTATGTCTAATATAGCAAAGATTAATGTAGATACAATAAAAATAAGAATTTTAGGATTAAAGTCTTCACTATAAGCTTTGGTAGTAATAGCAATACCAACAAAGCCAATAACAGTTACTGACCATCTTTGCCAAATTATATTTTCATTTAGTAAAGGGATTGCAAGAAGTATAACAAATAATGGTATAGAAAAACTTATAATTGTTGCAGTTACTATGGGAAAAATATCTAACCCATAGGTCCACAAGGTTATTCCAACAAATAACAATACTCCTCTAGTTATCTGAATAGATATTTGACTTGTTTTAAAAGCTTCTCTTCCATAGTAAAGCATAAAAGGTACAAGGGTAATAGTGCTAAATAAAAAGCGGAAAAAGATTACTTCAAAACTTTGGAGATGTAAACTTAGATATTTTGATATAGTATCATTAGCTACACTACTAAATAAACTAAGTATAAACCAGATAACTCCAAGTAAATAAGCTCTTAGTCTGTAATCCACAAAACTCCTAATTTAATATACAAACTTCCATGATGTGCTCATATAACTTCGCTGCAAAAAAGGTTGATAGCATACAGGCTCTCTTCTACTTACTGTTCTAACCATATTCACAAATTTTTGCTAAAAGTAGCATTAGAAGTATTATACAAGATATGTCTTTAATTGCGTAATTTTAATAGATTTAGAATAGAGATTATCTGAGCAGGGAGTTACTGACTGATTTTTTTGTAATATAAGATAAGAATGATAGACATTCAATCACAACTAAAAGTAGCATCAGCTGAGATGGATAATGTAACACCTAAAAATATTAAATGTCTGCAGCAGGAGGCAAATGCAATGATAGAGGACAACCAGGAATTAATAGATAAATTTTTGAAATGCCAAGCAAACTAAAGAAATAAAGCAAAGAAAGGTTTAAAAAACATAGTTTCGCCCAAAAAGCATACTAAGGGGCAAGAAGCTAAAATTTCAAACGATAAGCCAAAACCGCTACATGAGCAACCTCTAAAGTTGATGGAGAAGACCTCTAAAGTAAAAAAAGATAAAAAAGGAATAAAAGAAAAAATAAAAAGCTTAAAAACAAAGAAAGCAAAACCCGTAGAGAAAGAGCTGAAAAAGGGCAACGTGTTCAAAAAAGGCTTCAAAAAGCTAAAAGGGAAGCTGAAGAGCCTAAACCCCATAAAAGCTAAGAAAAACAAGATAATCGGGAGCAAGAAGTTAGCATTTTTACTAACATCTGCTACAATTGTGGCAATTTTACCAACATTCAGTTTAGCTCCTCTTCCAGCCTTAGCCATAACTTCTGCATGTGTTTTCAGTATTAACTTTATCGCAGTCAAGACACTAAAGAAATTTATTAAACAACGTAAATTAGCAGCAGAATCTAAAGAAGAGTCAACTCTACTAGCTAAGCCAGAAGAAGAAATTCAAGATGTGTCTATAAAACCAGTAAGTAAAGAAAATTCAGAGCAAATTTCTAAGGAATAGATTTCTACATTAATATACTACCTTAAATACTTTTCTATTTCTATTTAAATATTATTTATTCAATATAAAAGTAGTAGTAAAGCTAGTGGCTTCTTTGTAAAATACTAACTAAACGGGTATGCGAGTTAATAATTTAAAAACGTTTCTCGCTGCATACTCTAATACAAACACACTTTTTGTGGGGTTGCTATGACAGTAGAAAAGATTTTACAAAAGGCTGCAAAGGAAATTTATCACTTCAGACATCCTAGTATTTTTTCTTTATTAGTTAGTGCAGTTTTCAAATGGATCATAAATAGTAGATTGGGTGTTAGTTTTTTACATTTTGCTGCAGAAAAGAACTTTTATAATATCATTCGATTCCTTGTCAAACATGGTGCTAACGTTGATGCTGCAGATAGAGAAGGCAATACAGTACTACACGTTGCTTCCATATTTGGCTTTATCGAAATAGTACAAACTGTTGCAGCAAGGACTGAAAATATTAACGCCTATAATATTTACGGTAATACTCCTTTACATTTTTCAATAAAGTATAAGCAATTGTATGCTATGCAAAGGCTATTACGATATGGTGCAGACATTAATCGCCTAAATGGTCTAGGTGAGTCACCTCTTCATATAGCTGTAAAATGTGCTGATGGGGTAATGTTGGGGTTACTGATAAAGGGAGGCGCCTTTCTCGAAACTAAAAATGCAGAAGAAAGTACTCCTTTGCACCTTGCAGTTTCATTAAATAAGAAAGAGTATGTAGAGCTTTTATTGCGAAGCTGGGCAGATGTTAACGCAATTGGGAAAAGTGGTTGTACACCGCTGCATCTGGCTGTTATGAATGGCAATAAAGAAATTGTGGAATTATTGCTGAGTAAAAAAGCAAATGTTCATCTGAAATGTTTTTATAACTCTAAAGAAGGTTACACAGCACTAGAGAACGCTGTAGCGGATGAAAACGAAGAAATTACAGAATTATTTCTGCTTTACGGAATAACCTTAAAATAGCGGAGTGCAACAATGTCCTACGAGCAGATTTCTATATGTGGCATAATACTAATCATTGCTATTAAAATATTTTCCTTTTTTAGGAAACGAGCGTATAAAAGTCTTATCAGAAAGATGTCACTAAAAGAGCGTGAAGAGAAAATTGAACATAACCTTCAAGTTTATAAAGAAAATCTAAAAATAATTGGTGTTGCAAAACCGATAGGTAAATGGACAAAGATGGCTATCCTCAATAATGAATTGATGCAGCGGTTAGCACGATTGATACAGGAAGAAGGCGATGAGAAGGGATATTGGGAGCTATTTGTAAAAGCTCAGGCTTCAACTCAAGGCAAATATAAGGGAAGAGGGCGGTAGCTCCGAAAGTTTCCCATTGTTGTTGGCTTCCGGGAGTGTTAAATAAACCATACGCGTCAAGTTAAGGAAAAGTGTAAGTAAAGTTGATAGAGTGAAGGAAAATAATAAGGTATAAATTCTCTTGGATATATGAATGAGAGAACTTACAATGGACAGAATAGCTTGCTTATCAAAAGACCTCAATGAATTCTTTAATGAAAAAGCAGACGAAATATCAATTGCAGTAGGTTTTATAAAAAGAAAGAGAAAACTTAATGGCTCATCATTCATAAAAGCTATGGTTTTTGGTAACATAGGAGTTGATGATTGCAGCATAGAAACAATGTGCCAATTGCTAAATGAAGACTCGATAGAAATTACAAAACAGGGTTTAGATTTTAGGTTTAGTGAAGAAGCAGTTGAGTTCATGAAAAAAATGTATAACGAAGCTTTGTGTTTATTTAAAAAAAGTCTACAGATTGATTGCAAAATTTTACAGCAATTTGGAAGCGTTAAATTATTGGATAGCAGCTACATTAGCCTGCCCAGTAGCATGGAAGATATGTACAAAGGATATGGCAGTAGCTATAGAGATTGTGAGAATAATACCAAATCAGGAATAAAGCTACAGTTAGTCTTTGATTACCTGAATCAAGCGCTAGATAAGTTAAATTTTATGGAAGGAATAAGGTCGGATCAAGGTTATAGGGATTATCTGAACGGTTTATCAGCCAATGATTTGCTAATATTTGACTTGGGCTACTTTGTGCCTAGTTCTTTTAAACAGATTGATGAAGCAGGTGCATATTTTGTTAGTCGTTATAAGTCTGATACCAATATATATGATATAGAAACAAATCAAAAAATAGAGCTATTGGAGTATTTGGAAGGTCAATTATCTTCAGAAAAAGAAGTATTATTAGGAAAGGAAGTAAAAATTAAGGTAAGAATTATATGTCAAAAGCTAACTGAAGAACAGTCTATGGCTAGAAGAAGAAAGGCTAATAAATTAGCAAAGTCACATGGATATACATCTTCTCAAAAGAATCAAAAGTTATTAGATTGGTCAATATTTATAACTAATGTTCCAGAGAGTAAAATTAATGCTGAACAAATATTGACGGTTTATAGAGTAAGATGGCAAATCGAATTACTATTTAAACTATATAAAAGTCATATCAATCTTGATAAACTAAAAGGAAAGACAAATCCATTTAGAGTATTGTGCGAGCTATACGCAAAATTATGTGCTATTCTCGTATTTCACGGAATGATTGGCTGTGTAAAACTAAAAAAGAACACGGAGCTCAGTTTAACAAAGGCATTTATTGAATTGAAAAGGCGGGTTAGAGAGCTCTTTTTGATATTAAACAATATTGTCAATAATTTAAAAATTTTTCTAAAAAAGCTTACTATAATCTGGTCAAAGTTTTCTTTGAAAGACAGATATAGGAAGACCAGGGTATCTACTTTAAGCTCTCTACATTCCTTAACTTGACGCGTATGGTTTTTTGAACATTCCCTGTTAAGATGCCTAATCTACTTTCAGCCCCTCAGTATGTAAACTGCGTGGTAAAGACTCTAATTCCTTTGCAGCACTTAAACTTTTATTTTTTGCATGTATACCAAGCTTATTGAATTCTCGAGCAGCAGGAAACACCCTTGCTTCAAGAGAGCCAGCAGTTTTATTATAATGATCAACAGCACTTTTTAAGCTCCTGCGCAAATTATCAAAGTTTTCACCCATTGTGCAAATGCGCTCATATAAAATATGACCTAGTTCACTGATTTTCTTTGCGTTTTCAGCTATCATCTCTTGCTTCCATCCATACGCTATTGCTCTCAGCAACGCAATTAGAGTGATCGGTGTTGCAATGATCACTTTTTTTTCCACTCCAATCTCTATCAAAGCAGGCTCATATTCCAGTGCTGCGCTAAAAACCCCCTCCCCTGTTAAGAAAAGCACCACAAGTTCTGGCGTATTTTCAAATTGATTCCAATACTCTTTTTTACCCAAGTCATTTATGTGTTTTTTTATTGCCAGGGAATGGTTCTTTAATTTCTCCTTTTGTATTTGCAAATCATTTTGTGATATAGCATCCATGTAAGAATCAAGCGGCACTTTAGCATCTATTATTATTTGCTTTCCAGATGGCATTTTGATTATTAAATCAGGACGCAATAAATTATCCTCGTTTTTATCAATCACTGACGGCTGAGTAAAAAAATCGCAATACTCAATCATTCCTGCCATTTCTACCACTCTTTTGAGTTGCATTTCACCCCATTTGCCCCTAATGTGAGGTTTCCTCAGGGCATTAGCAAGGTTGGAAGTTTGGTTCATCAGCGCTCCAATTTGCTCCTTTAAACCTTCATAGGCCCCTACCCTCTCCTTTTCTAGCTCACGTATTTCATTATCGAATTTTTCTAATTTTTCTTTTATTGGAGTTACAACTTCGTTGATCGTTGCTTGTCTTTTTTTGAAATCGCTTTCCGTTTCTTTTAATTTACTATCGATTACTTCCTTTGCTAAGTTCAGAAAATTATTGTTATTTGTTTGCAAAGCATCAAGAGAGAGCGCTTTAAAAGTGTTTGTTAATCTCTCCTCTGCTTTTGTTAGTAATTCTATTTCCTTTTTCTTTTCCTCACGTTCTTTTTGCAGAGTTACTTCAAGTTCTGCTCTTTTGACCCTTAAATCAACTATTTCTTCATTCTTCGTAAGCAAAGTTTGCTTTGTTTCTTGAAGTTCTTGCTCTAATTTACATAAATTACCCTCAAGGTTTGCTTTCTTTTCGCTCAGTTTTTTTACGATAATGTAGAAAAATAGTAATAGAGAGACAACCAGAGCTATAGAATTGAAAAGCATCAGAATAAAAAAGCTGTATTTACAATTCTATATGATTTTTGTGTGTATAAGAAAGAAAAAAGGAGCACCTAAAGAGGTGACCTTACCCAGAAAAAGTAGAGAGAAAGTTAAGACGTTTTTATCATGAGAATAAATTGTGCAGGAATGCAATAGTTAATAGTAGAATGTCTACGTTATTTGTTATAAAAGATTTCTATGTATTCAAATATGGCAGTTCTGGTTTGTTGAGCGAGAAGTATCAATAAGCAGCTCCCTTTTAAGTGAACTTTTCTGCAACAGAGTTATCGTAACAACAGCCCTTATGGCTCATGCTGGAAATGATGTTTTTTGTATTCAATAGAAATTGGTAATTTTGAGAGGTATACTGTGACCCTTGATCGCTATGTAACAGCAGATTTTTATCGGGTTTGCGTTTATCAACGGCCATCAATAAAGAATCTATAACTAATTATCATGTTACTCATTAACCACCATGCGTGAATATAGGTCAATTATTGCCGCCAACAACCTTCTTTAGTTTTTATGTAGGTAATCCCAAACTTTATTTGGCTGATCAGTAGTAAAATTTTGATCCAATGTGTTCGGAGCCACAACTCGGTTGCTTATTTGCTGTTTTTTATTTTTGAACCTTCGTCTAAGCTTGGTTTTAATGCCATTTTCTTGCATAACACTTTGTACTGTTTTAATTTTTGCCTAAAGCTTTTAATTCAGCGTGAATTTTAGGGGCTCCATATCTGCATTTAGAATGCTTGATGTATTTTTTGAATATCTGCTAGAAGCCCTTCTTTTGCTAATTCTTTACTGCTTTTTTCCTTAGCAACCAATACCACCAGTACAAAACCCTACATAGTTCCTGTGTTTTATAGCAATTTCTATATAAAAGAATACTTTACTCTTTTTCTTTGCCCAGGGCTTTTTTTAAGATGTCTCTTTCTCTTATTAGCTCTTTTTTTAGATCAAATCTTTCTTTGTCATAAGGAGCCTTTGCCTGGAAATGCGTATGCTCCAGACATTTTTCCATCATATTTTCTTACTTAACATACTGCCATCTATACCTAGATCTTTTGCTATTTTTGTACTTGCTTGACCTGTTTCTTTAACCAGCTTAACAGCTTCTAATTTGAATTCTGCTGTATATTCTCTTCTATTTGTCATATTTTGAAAAAACGTTTTATTTTACTCCAAAAACGTCTTAACTTTCTCTCTACTTTTTCTGGGTAAGGTCACTTACAACTTACTTTTAATTAGTCTAACCCATGCGTGCCAATCCCTCTCACCAAGATTGCTTTCAAAAGATAGGAGATCCTTTACAGCTTTTGAGCAAATTTCTTCACTTGGAATTGATAACTCCTTATTCATTGCTAACGTTAAACATTGAGTTTTGCACGCTTGTTCTAAATGATACGTGTAAAACATTGCTTCTTGTATACTCCGACCACACGTTATAGATCCATGATTACGCATTAACATGACAAAATTTTCTTTCAGATCAGCTATTAACCTCTTTCCTTCTGTATCGCTAAGTGCTAGGGAATTATAATTATGGTAAGAGATTTTATTGTAAAAGTGCAGTGCCCATTGACTTATAGGAAGCAGCCCATCTTTGAGAGAAGAAACCGCTACAATAGAAGGTGTATGCAAGTGAAAAATTGCTTGAATATCTTTCCTTGCTTGATAAACAAAACCATGAATTATATAGCCAGTTCTATTATATTGATATTCTTTGCCTTCAACTACATCTCCATCAAATGATACTTTCATTAACGAACGTTCATCTACTTCATCAAAACGCATACCAAACGGATAAATATAAAACGACTTTTGATCTTCAGAACGCACTGAAAGGTGAGTATATGTATGATCATCGAACTTAAGGTAGGACAAAATCTGATAGGCATAGACTAGATCCCTTTTTACTCTGCTCTTTGTTAACAACACAATCCTCTGTTAGAATCTTCTGAAGGTTTATACGCGAAAAGAGACTTGTAGTAAACTAATAAGTCTATGCCACTCTGTCTTGCTTTCTGAATACCAAACACTTTTGTGTTGTAGCTTGCTTAAAAATAGTTATCGTTATTATAGAGTTTATATACAGAATTTATGTTTTTAAATTACACAATATCTTAACTACAAAAATAATTTTCTATATAATATTTCATATGTTTTAAAGCTTCATTTTTATGTTATTATAAATGTAAGTTTCAAGATTGAAAATAATATGGTAAATATTAACACAAAAAAACAGCCAGCAGGATTTTTCATATATCTCTCTGGTCTTTCGGGAAGTGGTAAACTTTCCACAGCAATAGAATTATCTAATATGATAGACGCATTAATTGTAAATAGCAAGTTCTATAACAATGTTCAAGCTTGCTCTATATACGATGGTGTCTTTGAACGTGATCCAATACCTAAAGAAGTTCAAGATAGAATATATGGCATTATGCAAATTATGCTTCAGGTAATAGAAAATTATCCGATTCACTCAAAAAATTACATATTTATTGATGAGTTGATGGAAAATAATGACCAGAACATGAGGATGTATGATTCAATAGTAAGGCTTAGTAAAAAAATGGGCACAGAAATCCTTCCTGTAGTACTCAGGTGCGATCTACTGACATTACAAAAGCGTATTGCATTAAAAAGGCAAAGAAAAAATAGGAGGGTGATTAATGTAAATAACGTTATAGAGAAATTGAGGACTAACGATTCATTTATACCACCGAGTGCCATAGAGATAGAAAATTCAAATATGAGTATAAAAGAAGTAGCTCAAGAGATAGTAAACCAGATGCACAAGCTTAGCCAAATTGCGTGTATGCAAAAGAATAATCTATAGCAATTTCATATACTGAGGCTCATTTAAATATAAAGCTTCAACTTCGTTTAATTTTTGCTTGTTCTTCAGTCTATAATGAACTAATAGTCCTGCATGGCTAGCATTTAAATTGCAATCCATATGTGTACTGCTTGTAGCGTGACCAGGGTCACATGCTGCAGTTGGACCAGACAGCGGCAATAAATTGAAATCAAATAACTGCGTATAAAACCCTTGAGCATTTTTGATTATAGCTCTGATATTTTTTTTGCTATTTTTACAAAGCAAAGATATTGCATAGGCTTGAACTTCCAGCGCACTAACTCCATATAACGGCTTATTTGTAGCAAGATTTATACCTTGTGCTGCTGATATACCAACTCTAATTCCAGTGAAACTTCCTGGTCCAACTACTACCGCTAAATGGTCTATTTTATCGTAGTTATAATTGTGCTTATTAAATAAAGTATTTAAAGTTTTAAAAAATGATTCTGCATGACTATTGCTGGCGGAATTGCGCTCTACAAAACAATTACCATCATAATCAACTATTGCTATTGAACTACCAATACCTACAGTATCAATCGCTAAAATAGACATTACTTAAGCTTATCATAGAGTTTTGCAAACATCATAGTAAAGGCACCATTACCCATAACATTTGCTGAAGTGATTATTGGATCAAACACTATATACAATGCTGTAATTAACGAAAGCATTTCTGGAGAGAATTTGAGATGTTTCTCAAGAATAGGTAGCATTACCATAATTCCTCCTGCCGGCACTGCCACGATAGCAAACTTAAATAACAAAAAATAGAGAAGAAAAGTTACATAATCTATTGTGAATAATGAATAACCGGAGGCAATTATCATTGATAATATTATAATAAAAAAGCAATCACCTACTAAATGAAAGCTAGCAGTTATTGGTACAACAGACGATGCTATGTCAGGTTGCTTTACATTTTTTTTGCTTCCTTCAAGAGTAAGCGGCATAGTTGCATTACTAGACATTGTGCTCATTGCAGTAATAAATGCCGGTATCATATTGCCTATACTAGCTATCCAGCTTGTAACCTTGAATGAATTTGCTGCTCCATATAAGAGGAAAACATAAAGGTAGGTTGCAGATGCTATAATAATGAAAATTATTGAGTAATCCTTAAATATTATAGATAAAACTTGATCATGCTGCATTTTTAAAGCAAGCCCAAGTACAAATATTGGAATAATCGGCGTCAAAAACGTTTTCAAAATAAAGAGAGTTAAATCTAACATTTTGTTCGAAAGCTCTTTGCTTTTCTTGGGTAGCAATGTGGACACTACTATGCTGGATACAAATCCACAAGCAAGGGCATAAAAATTAGAAAGGAGTAGCGGCAGCCTAAACGACCATAAAGGAACAATTGTTTCTTCATACGTTATATCTTGTATTGAATAAGTGTTTTGTATGATAAAATGCCCAACAGAATAAGCTATTAAACTTGAAGCCAGATTCGATAAGAAGATCATTATAATAAGTAATAATATAAACTTTATAGCTGACTGCTTAAGATTGTTAACACTGCTAAAGATTAACGCAAAAATAACAAAAGGCATTATAAATAGCAAAACCTCTTTTATACTAAGGCTCACTGAGTACAAGAAGGTTTTTATTTCCATTGGAACTAAATGACCAAAGAATGCAGCTGAAGTGATGACCGTGAGTAAGATTAGTAGTTGTAGCACGTTCTTATATACCAATGTTCTATGGACATATATATGGTAAGTTAGTTGTTAAGTAAAGCAAAACTGCCTAAACTGCACAGCAAATGGTGTAATGAAAGTAGCTGACACTGGAATGACAAAGAAGAGTGAAATTAGCACTCACTTATTATTCGTGTCGTTTTCAGTAAAAGCCTCCTCCCATGTGCCTTGAGTTGCTGCACGGCTATACTCTGTTACTCTATTTTCAAAGAAATTCGTATGTTCCACGCCATTTAGTATTTCATCAAGCCACGGAATAGGATTATCATTGACATCATATATGGACTCAAGACCTAATTGCATTAACCGTCTGTTTGCTACGTAGCGTATGTAATTGCGCACTTCTTCTGCGGATAGTCCTTCAACATCTCCTAAATCAAAGGCAAGCTTTATGAATTCGTCCTCAAGTTCAACGATGGTGCGACATGCAGAATATAATTCCTCTTTAAACTCGTTGTCCCAAATTTCATTATTCTCTTTAATAAATGTATTAAATAACATGATAATTGAATTGGTGTGCAAAGTTTCATCACGGGCTGACCAGGCGATTATCTGCCCCATTCCTTTCATTTTTCCAAAACGTTGGAAATTGAGCAAAATTGCAAATGATGCAAATAACTGCAACCCTTCAGTGAATGCACCAAACACTGCTAGAGTTTTAGCTACATGTTTTTTATCGTGTTTTTTGCTTTCCTCGAATTCCAACATATATTCATATTTCTTTCTCATAGCATCATACTTTAAAAATGCTTGATACTCACTTTCTGGCATGCCAATTGTGTCTAAAAGATAAGAATAAGCTGCAATGTGTATGGTTTCCATATTGGAAAAGCTTGCAAGCATCATGCATATTTCTGTTGGCTTAAATATATTTGAATAATGCCTCATGTAGCAGTTATTTACTTCAATGTCTGCCTGAGTAAAAAATCTAAAGATCTGGGTTAGTAGATTTTTTTCTACACTTGAAAGTTTAGTTTTCCAATCCTTCACGTCATCAGCGAGCGGAACTTCTTCAGGTATCCAATGGATTCTTTGTTGCTGCAGCCACGCATCATACGCCCAAGGGTAATTAAAAGGTTTGTATATTGGATCTGCTTCTAACAATGACATAAGACACCTATTATTTTCTAAAGTAAATATTATATTAAGTGATATTGAGAATCAGTCAATTTAACTTTTTTGAAATTTGACGGCAGATAATTTATTAGTGTATTATAGCTTCAAGTAATTTATCAACAGAAATGCGAGTATTAATATCTTTTATTTTATTATTTACAGTGAGCTGCACTCACACTATTCACAATCACGGAGCTCCTGGCATTAGTGTTGAATTGTGGAGCAAGATAAAAGTAGGTGACGATAAAGAAAAAGTGGTTCACACTTTAGGATCACCAACATTAGTATCAAAGTTCGATGACAATGTTTGGTACTATGTCTCATATAAAATTAAACAAGCCAATTTTTTAGGAAAAAGGAAGTATAGTAGTAAGTCTCTGCAAATTTCATTCGACCAGGACGGTAAAGTTGAAGATACAAAAGAAACTGACATCTTAGAGAGATCTTTGGCTGTTTCTGATTGAAAGTTTGCTCAGATCTTCCTACGTCATACCGCGGTTCATTCCATAACTGTACGAATATTGTGATTTTAGTCCACTAGGAAGGATGTTACCCAAGTAGCATGACACTTGTATCTGGAATCTATTTTGTACGCAATTCCATCATTGAATTACATTTTCGTGTGAAATGTGACGTTCACAACATTCATGCAGCTGCAATTACTTTAGCTATAGAATAAAGTCTAGTGTTACTTCACGCCAAATGTGGTGGTGCTGAATAGGCAAGCCGGTTAATGGGCTACATTTATATACTGCACGCATTGCGTTATCTGCTATCGACCTGAAAAGTGGATTATCTCGATAGGAACTACTGTCTGCTATATCGGCCATAATTATCTCACCTTGACTGGATAATAATAAGTTGATTTTTATACTAAAATTTTCTTTGTAAGCTATGCTTTCAGGAATGCTCCAGCATTTTGTAAGTTTGTCTCTTATAGAGTTAATAATTTCTGTTACAACTAATTCATCCTTTTTGCTCTCAACGCTTTTTTCGTTTCCTATTTCATTCTTTGCCTCTTTAACATCCCTTCTTAGTTTCTTCTCTACACTTTTTTTTCTTTTTGGAACAGGAATAAATTCTTTACCCTCGTTAATAATGACTTCTTCTTGCATTTCGATAATTTGCCTCGGTTGTGCTACAACAGTGTGCCCAACTGTTTCTTTTTTCCTTTGTGGTATAGAAACAACTGACGTATCATTCGTTTGGGCTTTTGTTGAAGGTAACGAAAAAAGCAGAAAACCACATGAAGATAAAAAAAGAATGTAATTAGAATAGAAAAAACGCATATGTTAAGCAGCTTGTTTTACTGGTTTAAAGCTAATATTGCATGTAAAGTCAATATATTTTAGTTGATGGACAAGTTTGAAGTAAATAAGGAATCCCTTCAAAGTTGCAGGCAAGCGAAAGATTGCCTTCTCGACAGACAAAGAATTGTATAATGGATTAAAAGGAACCGTATGACAAAAATTATAGGAAAAGAATATACAGAATTTTTAGAGCAGTTGAAAGATCGTATTGCAACAAGCCGTTATAAGGCAGCGCTTGCAGTAAATAGTAAGCTTATCTTGCTCTACCATTATATTGGAACAGAAATCTTAAAACGGCAAAGAGAACACGGCTGGGGAGCTAAGGTAATTGATCAATTAAGTAAGGATTTGAGAAGTACATTTCCAGAAATGAAAGGCTTTAGCACGAGAAATCTGAAGTATATGCGTAAGTTTGCCGAAGAATATCCTGATGTTGAATTTGTGCAGGAGCCTCTTGCACAATTAACTTGGTATCACAATATCACTCTTTTGGAAAAAATAGAAAGTCATGAAATAAGATTATTTTATGTAAAAAAAGCTATTGAACATACGTAACATTATGGTGATGCAGATAGAACTTGGACTACATAAACGTCAAGGAAAAGCAATAACTAATTTTAAAGAAAAATTACCATCTCCACAATCCGATCTAGCACATTACACATTAAAAGATCCGTATATTTTTGATTTTTTAAGTATAGGTAAGGATGCTCATGAAAGAGAAGTAGAAAAAGGACTCGTAGGGCATATGGAAAAATTTCTGTTAGAACTCGGTGAAGGATTTGCATTTGTTGGTAGACAATTTCATTTAGATGTTGGTAATAAAGACTTTTATATTGATTTATTATTCTATCATTTAAAGTTACGTTGCTTCGTAGTGATTGAACTAAAAGATAAGGATTTTAAGCCGGAATATGCTGGTAAAATGAATTTTTATCTTTCTGCAGTTGATGATTTACTGAAGCACTCGACAGATCAACCTTCTATAGGGTTAATCTTATGTAAATCTAAAGACGATGTACTTGCTAAATATACACTCCGAGACATGAACAAGCCAATAGGGCTAGCAGAATATCGAATAACTGAAAATCTACCAGAGAACATAAAAACAGCTTTACCGACGATAGAAGAATTAGAAGCTGAATTATCCAAAATTTCAGACGAGGAAAAGTAATGTTACTAAAATCATTCAAACAATTATTTAGCAAACCAAAAGCTCAGTATGAAATGCATCAGGCTCAGGAAGAAGAGTGGCAGCCAATAACTTACTCTCTCATAGCCTTGAAACTTTGGAAGCAAACAGTAACGGAGTAAGTGATTTTTATGGATTACACGCTCTAGGTGCACTATCCTATATATCATACGGTCAATACACTCTAAATGAGATGGAAAGATGAAGGCATCATTATAGCTGCTAAAAAATACGGCGATAAAAACTTAATTCTTTCTCTGTTTACAAAAAATCATGGAAAGCGCAGGGGATTAACTAAGCTAACAAACAATAGCAATTATAAGTTTCAGATAAGTAATCTATTACATGCAGAATGGAGTGCTAAGTTACCTGAAAATCTAGGTTTTTTTAAGTGCGAATTAATCGAATCTCCATTCCATCATTTCTTTCAAGATAGGTTAAAAAGCATTACTATTGTTTCTTTCTCCTCTATTTTAGAAAAAGTGCTTCCAGAAAGTGAACCCTGTGCCGTGCTGTATGACAATTTTCGATATTTCATCGATGTAATTAAACACAACAATCAGTCTTGGCAAAGCCATTATCTTAACTTAGAGCTTCTGCTTCTTACGCAATTGGGATTCAAGTTAGACTTATCCAAATGCGCTGTAACAGGTGTTAAGGAAAATTTACAATTTATTTCTCCAAAAACTGGTAGAGCAGTGTCAAAAAAAGTAGGAGATTATTATGCAGATAAACTCCTACCTTTTCCACAAATGTTGCATGATGTATACAATAATACCCTACAAAACAGCTACTCATTCCAAGAATTTCGGTTAGGACTGAAAGTCACAGGATATTTTTTAAATAAGTATCTATTTTTGCAGTTAAACGTGAAATTTCCAGAGCTGAGAAACCTCATGTTGTCGCTTTAATCTTAGCAGTCCTACGTCATACCGCGATTCATTCGCGGTATCTCTTAGCATAGATCCAGCTAACAAGTAGCGGGATGACGAACTTATCGTCATGCCACCGCGAACCGTCATACCGTGATTTATTCACGGTATCTCTTAGCATAGATCCAGCTAACAAGCAGCGGGACGACGGTTGTCAGGGTGTCATCCCAGCGCCCCTATGATGTCATCCCAGCGCCCCTATGATGTCATCCCAGTGCCCAGACACTGGGATGGCTTTGTTGCATCGCTACTTATGAAAGGCTAACTATAGTTAGGATTATAAGCAACCTATTGAAAATCTTGTTTTTTTGCAATCAATCTGATCAAATTTAAGAATAGTAATTTATTATTTATATTAATAAATTTAATTCTATTGAAAATAGCTAAAGCATTGAAATTCTTGAATTTTAGCCGGATTAGTGAGTGGTAGTGAAATTTCTTTTACTCAAATTTAGGTATTCACTGACCGTTCTTGTTATAAATACCAGAATAATAAGCTACTGATATTCTCTACCTTTTTTATCTTTATCCATCATAGCTAGCGATGCAACAAAGCCCACTGGGATCCAGAAAAATTTGCTTGTGAACAAGCAAACTAGCATGGAAAGTGGTTACAACGTTTTCGATGAGATTATATGGAAAACTGGATTCCAGTGTCAAGCACTGGAATGACAAGGTATAAACCTTATCGTCATGCTGCCGCGAACCGTCATACCGCGATTCATTCGCGGTATCTCAGCATAGATTCCGCTAACTAGTAGCGGAATGACGGTTGTCGGCAAACTTAAGCCACTTTAGCTATAGCCAGTAACCACTCTATTTCTACCACTGTTTTTTGCTTTATATAAATATTTGTCGGCACGTACTATAAATTCTTTAATATTGTCAAGGTCAGATTCTTGCATTTCTGCAATTCCAATGCTCACAGTTACATCGTGGGTTGTATTTTTATCCGCAAGTATAAAAGGTTTTTTAGCAATAATTTTGCGTATTCTTTCCGCAATAGTATACGCATCTGATGTATCGGTATCTGGCATTACAACAACAAATTCCTCACCACCAAATCTAGCTAACAAATCTGTCACTCTAATATTTTCAGAAATTCTTCTCTGTATTTGCTTTAAAAGTTCATCTCCAGCACTATGCCCAAAACTGTCATTCACCATCTTAAAATAGTCTATATCAAGTATCATAAGAGACAACCTTCTATCCTTTTCCACAGAGTCCTTAACAATGTTTCTTAAGTGTGCATCAAAATATCTTCTATTATAACAGTTAGTTAATGGGTCCTTTATAGACATTTCCGCATTATTAAATAAATTCATTCTCAAGGCATCTTGATATCTTTTGCGTTTCACTTGCGAATTAACCCTTGCTATTAACTCACCCTCATCCAAAGGTACTGTTAAATAATCATTAGCACCTACATCAAGTGCTTTTACTAAATTGTTTTTATCATAATCCTCAGAAAGAATCAGAATTGGTGTATAACGTGTTTCCACCTTACTACGAAACTCAGAACACAAACGCAAGCCGTCAGTTTTTGAAAATTGCATATCAGAAATGATCAGGTCGTAACCATTCTCAATACCAACCTTCAATGCTTCTATTGGATCACTCAGTATTTTAATTGACCTAAAGCGTTGCTTTAATATATTATATATCTGCTCTGCTTGATGAACATCCTCATCTATAACAAGTATGTTAGCATCAAAAATCTGATTGGAATAATCCATAATACTGTTTCCTGCGACTCCACCAATCTCAGCGTTAGTTTCTCCTCTCAAACGCAATTCATCGATAATCATCTTTAAGCGTGTGAGAGACTTAATTCGTGCAGATAAAGCAGTTTTGTTTATTGGTTTAGTCAGAAAATCATCCGCGCCAGCATTAATACCTTGCACTCTATCATGAGTATCATGCAGCGCAGTTACCATAATTATTGGAATATGGGTTGTCAAGGGATCACTCTTTAGCTCCTTACAAACTTCAAAGCCATTCATCTTTGGCATCATGATATCAAGTAATATAATATCAGGCTGCTGCTTTGCTACTAAATCTATAGCTTCTTCACCATCATGAGCTACGATAACCGTATAGTACTCTGCTTTTAGTCGAGCTTCTAAAAGCTTGACATTAGATAGTACATCATCTACTACCAGAATCTTCGCTGTCATTATCTTTAGATGTATTATCTATATCGTAAGTAGGATAAAGCTTACCATTTTTACCAACTATGTAATTTACTTTCTCAGTATTACACTCTTTATATAAGTCTTCAATTCCGGCATCCTTCAATAACCTTCTGGCTTTTAACCTTACAATTGTAAAATACCTATATATAGTCTTAATAAAATCAATAAATACAGGTACCTTATTTTTATCAAGAACAATTATGCTCACTAAAGCTACAACTAAAATTTCTGAAAGACCTATATTGAACATTTTCCTATGAAGCAAGTACTTTAATCCTTCTGATTATAAATATTAATTTGCTTAAATCAAGTTTAGAAGCAACCATCTCATCTAAAAAACTATTATAACGTTCTATGTAGTCCTTATCATCACAAGCCCAGGTTTGAACCTTATCTTCGGGGTTATCAGTAGCTTTTATGACTTTAACAGCTAGCTTGTGATGGTAATTGCTTAAATCGTCCAATAAATCATTAACTAAGCTGCGATCCCAATAAGAAGAGCGGCTTTTCATCTTGATGGCAATTGTTCTAATCAGATCGAATCTTAACAGCGACTTTAACTCAAAGTATATTTTACCAGCATCAAGAATGGACAAAGATGTCTGTTCAGCAACAGATATAATGTCCAGTGCATAAGTAAGAACGCATAGATCAGCAACTTTTTTTGCTAGATCTTTATTTATATTAAGTTCTACTAAAGAAGTTGATCCATGGCTATAGATCTTTAATAGGTGTTCATCTAAAACATCAGTTAAGTTCTGGCCTAAAGTTTCAATTGCATCTTTAAATTTTGTAACATCATCCAATTCTACAAAGCTAAGCTTGCCAAGATTTTTCACTAGCCAAAATGATACTCTGCCAATAAATTTCTGCACGTTCCTCACTATTTGTAAGTATGAGTTAACATCAATTTTTCCATCCAATTCATCAATTTTCTGCCACAGGCTGTTTAAATCATACAGGTGGTTAACAACAATATATATGTTAACCGCTTCTTGTATCTTAATTCCAGTGTTCTCAGCCAAATTATTGATGAATATACAGCCCATTCTATTCACTACATCATTTGCAATGCAAGTAGAGATAATTTCTCTACGAAGTTGGTGTTTTAATATGAAATCCTTAAACTTTGTTACCATCTTTTTAGGAAAATAACCTAGCAAGTAGTCATGAGATATAAGATCTTTTTCAGACAGATCGGAATGTATAATTTCATTTTTTATTGCTGTTCTAGCATAAGACATTAGAACAGAGAGCTGAGGAGAACTGAAACCTTCTGCACCAGTTAACATCCTTGCTATCTCTTCTTCAGTTGGAAGAAATTCTACGCTTCGGTTTAACAGCCCAGATTTTTCTAAACTGAGCAGTAACCTGTGGTGCTGCTCCAATCTCTCTTTAGCTTGCAAACACTCAAGAAGTAATGCTTTTGTTTCAATTTTGTTGTGGTTCTCAAGCACTTTGGATGCAACTTCATCCACCATACTTGCCAGTATTTCATTCCTTTTTTCTAAAGAAATACCCCCTGCTTTCATAGCTGAAACAAATGCAATCTTAATGTTAACTTCAAGGTCCGAACATATCACTCCGGCTGAATTATCAACAAAGTCTGCATTGATATATCCACCTTTTTCAGCATATTCTATTCTTCCAAACTGTGTACAACCAAGATTTCCACCCTCTATAAACATAGAAGCTCTAATATCTTTACCATTCACTCTTAACTCATCGTTTGCTTTGTCACCGACCATGCTATGATTTTCACTCTTTGCCTTAACAAACGTGCCGATTCCTCCATTCCATATGAAGTCCACTTTTGCTTTCAACAGATATCTAATCAAATCACTTGGAGGTAGCATATCTTCTGTTATATCAAAGCACTTTTTTATTTCTTGAGAAATGTTTACTTGCTTACTGCTACGCTCAAATACTCCTCCACCCTGAGAGATCAAATCTTTGTTATAATCCATCCAGGTTGAAAATGGTAACTCAAAGAGACGTTTACGCTCTGTGAAACTCTTTTCTGCATCAGGGTTTGGGTCAACAAAAATATGCATATGGTTAAATGCGCCGATTAAATGTATATTTTTTGAAAGCAGCATACCGTTTCCAAATAGATCGCCAGCCATATCTCCAATCCCAATTACAGTTACATCTTGGTAAATATCCTTATTCATTTTCCAAAAATGCCTCTGTGCTGCAATCCATGCACCTCTTGCTGTGATACCCATCTTTTTGTGGTCATAACCTGCTGATCCACCAGATGCAAATGCATCACCAAGCCAAAAATTATACTCAGAGGCTATTTGGTTGGCATAATCAGAAAATGAAGCAGTGCCTTTATCTGCCGCAACCACCAAGTATGGATCGTCTTCATCATACCTAATCACATCCTTTGGTGGAATTATTTTACCATCAACTACATTATCAGTAATATCAAGCATTCCTCTAATGAAACTCTTATAGCACTCAACACTTTTCTCTCTTAAAATATTCTTATCTTTATAAGCTTGCTTTATTACAAACCCACCCTTTGCACCAACAGGGACAATAACCGCATTTTTTGTCATCTGAGCTTTCATGAGCCCCAAAACTTCAGTGCGAAAATCTTCCGTCCTATCCGACCACCTTAAGCCACCACGGGCTAATTTCCCTCCTCTTAGATGTATCCCCTCAAAAAGGTTTGAATAAATATACAATTCACGATACGGACGAGGATCAGGTAAACCATTTATTTTACTTGAGTCAAATTTTGTAGATAAATATGGTTTATCGTCTTGATAATAACTGGTCCTTAAAGTAGCCATTATCAAGTTAAATATCGAGCGCAAAACGTAATCATGTGAAACATTGCTGATCTCTTTTAGAAGTTCCTCAATTTTTTCTCTGACAATGTCCGTAGTTTCTGCTCTATCAATGTCTATGTTAGGATCAAATCTTGCATGAAATAGTTGTATCAAATACTTTACTATTTTTGGATGCTCTGAGACTACCTTTTGGATATATTCTGGATTGTAGTTAAATGACGTCTGCTTTAGGTAAGCACTTAACGCTCTAACCAGAAGCACTTCTTTCCACTTGAGCCCAGCAATAATGATCAAACTATTGAAATAGTCATTTTTAATTTCCTTGCTAAACACTTTCGCAAGTGTTATTTCAAATTGCTCTTTTAGAGTAATGTTGTCTATTAATTCATCGACTCTTGACAACACAAAATGGTGTATCCATATTCCGCCGTTAATTTCTATGTAATAGCCATTATGAGATAGAATCTTAGCTCCCAAATTCTTAGTAATTCTTAATATCTTCGATAATTCAAGACCTCCATTGCTCGAAGTGTAAACCTTTAATTGATAATTAAGATTGTCACGAGTAAGTCTTAAATCGACCTCGCTAACTCTTTTTTTCCTCACTATCTCCAATTTTTTCATATCGTAATATGCGTCATGAGGTTCAAAACTCTCTTGATAGCTTATTGGAAATGCCTTGCAATAACGGATGAATATATCCTCAACAGTGCTAAAAGTATTATATAAATTGTCTATAAAACGATCTTCCCATTTTTCCGTAATGTTCCTTAATTTGTTTTCGATACGCAAAACTTCATCATCAGGAATACTAGCGTTTTTAGCCTTTAGCACCACGTGCAATTTCATTAAGTCATATTCGTTTATAATGTGGTGGTTATAAATATCTGAACTTTCTGCATTTATCTCATCCTTCAATATATTGCTTATCTTGAGCATTAGCCTGGAGCTAGCATAACGCATCGGTATCAGCACTATACAACTAGTAAACGCTCCCTTACTTCTTAAGCATAACTTGACTCTTGGTCTTATTGCAAGGGACATAATAGAAGTACAAATTTGAAATAATTCTTTCTCATTAGACTGGAACAATTCATCACATGAGAATACTTGTAAAATATAAATTAGAGCTTTGTTATTGTGGCCCCCGGTTACAAACCCTGCACTTTTTTCTATAACTTTAACTTTATCTCTTATTATTGGAATAGTTCTAATATCTTGGACCTCCGCTACAGAAGTAAATAGCCCGAAAAAACGCCGTTCCTTTACCACATTACCCTGGTCATCAAATTCTTTTACTCCTATACAATTCATGTATGTACGCCGATGGACTATTGAGATTAGATCTGATCTCAATATGTATAGGGAATCAAGGTTTGCAGAAGGAATCAACGTACTTTGACCTACTCTCATCAGGCCAAGGTCCTTTTTGCTGTCACAGACGAGTTTTTCATCTTTACCAGCAATATATTCTTGATAACCTAGAAATACGAAGTTATTATTCTTTAACCAAACTAGAAAATCTTTTTGCTCTTGATTTCGGTCTGGTGTCATTCCAGTGCGTGACACTGGAATCCACGTGTCCTTTTCCTGGATCCCAGTATCAAGTACTGGGATGACAGAAAGACTTGCCTCATCAAGTTTCTTGAGCATTAAGTGCCAATCTTTCACAACGCAATTAACCGCTTTCAGCGTTTTCTGTAGAGATTCTTTTAATGTATCAACAAAGCTGTCACTTATACCTTTGATAATTACATATATGACTGACTCTTTGACTCCATTGCTTTCTTCCAAAGAGTAAATCTCGTCTATTAGGCCATCTTTTCTTTTAATGTTAATTATGCTGTTGCTGTAATAGCATATGGTTAAATTGTGCGATTTAATAGTTGCAATAACAGAATCAACCAAAAATGGCATATCATCGTTTGTTATCTTAATCGTGGTAAAATCGCCTTCTATTCCTGGTATATCATCTATATTGCTTACTACTAACTTACTTTCATCTTTCTCTTTTTGAGAAACAAAATTGTAAGCATCGTTTACAATATATAGCAAAAACTTATCATTGGCTTTTAGGTCGCTTTTATAAACAAAACTATAAAAATACTTAATGAATTTTTTAATTTTTTCTTTATCTTGCTGATTTTCTTGATCAGCTAGCTTAAATAAAGACTCAGTGTCAACATTATGATCTATACACATTTTTTTTAACAAAAATACACAGTGAACTTAAACCTTTTTAACTAAGATTTCATTATCAAGAGCGTACACTATTAGCTCATCATTTTCTACTACTTCCCCTGATAAAACTAATTTAGCTAAATTATTTTGAATACACTCTTGTATAACTCTTTTTAAGGGCCTTGCTCCATATTCAGGGTCATAGCCAGTTTGTGCTATTAGTTCTTTAGCTTCCTGCGACAAACTTATACTCAGTTTACGCTTAGCAAGTGTTTTTTGTAAATAAGAAAATTGAACATCTATAATTTTATAGATGTCATCTCTGGTTAAACTGTGAAATATAATAATTTCATCCAGCCTGTTTAAAAATTCTGGACGAAATGTTGATTTAACTATTTGCATCACTTCATTTCTTACAGAATCAACATTCCCTTTTAGCATTATCTCAGCGCCAAGGTTAGAAGTTAAAATCAGTATGGTGTTGCGAAAATCAATTAATTTACCATGACTATCAGTGAGTCTCCCCTCATCCAAGATCTGTAGCAATAGATTAAATATATCTGGATTTGCTTTCTCGATTTCATCAAACAGAATAACCTGATATGGCCTTCTTCTTACCGCTTCAGTTAATCTGCCACCTTGTTCATAGCCAACATACCCTGGAGGCGCGCCAATTAGCTTTGAAACAGAATGTTTTTCCATATATTCTGACATATCAAAACGCAGAAGCGCTGATTGATCGTCAAACAGAAATTCAGCTAAGGCTTTCGCAAGTTCGGTTTTACCAACCCCGGTTGAGCCTAAGAATAAGAATGAACCAAAAGGTCGATTAGTATCTTGCACCCCAGAGCGGGAGCGCCTAACTGCATTACTTATCGCTTCTATTGCATCTTTCTGCCCTATTACTCTTCTTCCTATTTCATTCTCCATGTTGAGAAGTTTTTCCTTTTCGCTGTGCATCATGTTATCAACTGGAATTCCTGTCCACTTTGAAACAATGTTTGCAATATCATCTCCAGTCACTTCTTTCTTTAAGAAACTATCAGTAACCTTTTCCTGATTTTTTAATTCATTCTCAAGCTGAGGAATCACACCATACATCAGCTCTCCTGCTCTTCCCAAATTCCCACTACGCTGAACTAATTCCAACTCTTTTCTAGCGTTATCTAATTTTTCGGCTGTTTCTTGTATTCTAGCTATTTTATTCTTTTCCATCTGCCATTTGCTGTTCAAGTCAGCAAATTTACTGTTTAGATTTTCGATCTCTTCATTTATCTTTTTTAAACGCTGTTTAGAATTTTCATCACTTTCTTTTTTTAAAGCCTCTGCTTCAATCTTTAGCTGTATAACCTTTCTCTCAAGTTCATCAATAACTTCAGGCTTGCTATCCATTTCAATTCTCACCCTGCTTGCTGCTTCATCAATCAAATCAATTGCTTTATCAGGTAAAAACCTATCTGTTATATATCTATTGGACAACGTTGCAGCAGCAATTATTGCACCATCTGTAATTCTTATACCATGATGCACCTCATATCTTTCCTTCAAACCCCTGAGTATTGAAATGGTATCAGTTTCAGTTGGTTGAGAGATAAACACAGGCTGAAAACGCCTTGCAAGTGCAGGATCTTTTTCTATATGCTGACGATATTCATCTAAAGTTGTGGCTCCTATACAGCGAATTTCTCCACGCGCAAGAGCAGGCTTCAGCAGATTCGAGGCATCCATTGCACCACTTGTTGCTCCTGCTCCAACTAAAGTGTGCAATTCATCGATGAATAATATAATTTTTCCCTCCGCTCTCGAAATCTCATTAATCACTGCTTTTAACCTTTCCTCAAACTCTCCTCTAAACTTAGTGCCAGCAATTAGTGCTCCAAGATCCAAAGCTAAGACCTTTGCATCATGCAAACCAAGTGGCACATCGTTTGCAACAATTCTATTTGCAAGCCCCTCAACTATTGCAGTTTTTCCAACACCAGGTTCACCGATCAGCACTGGATTATTTTTTGTCCGCCTCAGTGATACCTGCATAGTTCTTCTGATCTCTTCATCACGACCAATTACAGGATCAAGCTTTCCTTGCATAGCAAGCTCTGTAACATCTTTTGTATATTTCTTTGCCGCGTTTAATTTTTCCTCACTGTTTGGCGAGTCCGCACTGCTGCCTTGTCTCATTTCTGCAATAACTGAGTTCAGTTTTTGTAGAGTCACACCATTCTCTGCCAGAATTTTGCCTACAGTATCATCTTTTTGTGCAGTGAGGCCCTGTAGTAAACGCTCAACAGCAACAAATGAATCTTTATTTCTTCTTGCAATACCAATTGAATCTTCAAAAACTTTTGCTATTTCTCTTGAAAGTTGAAGGCCACCACTTCCTGGACCTTCAATTACTGGCAACTTTTTTATTGCGCTATCCACAGCATCAGAAATACTTTGCACACTTCCACCACAAGCGTTTATCAAATCCTGAACTAAACCTGATTCATCTTCAAGCATCACTTTTAGTAAATGCTCAGGCATAAAAATCTGATGCCCAGCTCCCAACGCTTTCATTTGAGCACTTTGAATTAGACTTTTTGCTTTTTCGGTAAATTTATTTAAGTCCATAACACCAGTTAAATTCGTATTTGCTGATGTATATAACAACTGATTTCATAAATTTAAACCTAAAGTTGTTTATTGTTAGGTATGAAATTTAAAACTTTCTTAAAAAAGGAACTATCATAGTAACCATACAAATATCTTGTATCTCAAGACCTTTGGTTTTTGTTGCTGAAAATGGTTGTATTATTTAAGTTATTAACAATATACAATACTAAGTTAATGTAATTTATTTGGAGATGACAGGAAAATTTATTGTAACTTTATATTCTAAATAGAATAAAGTTCTTTTGTTAGTATTGTCCTTTTTGTAAAAAATATTCCTAATTTCTTCATCATTTCTGTGGGTAAGGTCATCTGCTTCTCTACCTCAAGTGGTTAACAAAGTTTCTTGTCACGAGGGACCAAATGGAAATCTGCTCGTTTTCACGCGAATTAATGTTACAAATTCTATACATTTCGTTACAAAATGGCATTCGCTTTCTCCATTATCCTTTACCTGCATTTTCATCAGCGTTCCTTGCGGTTTGCTTGCCATATAGGCGGAAATACAGGCTTACCCTGTTCCTTCTGTCATACAACAGTGGGTTAGGTGACTTCTCTATACCGGTGATTTGCGTACATCCAGAAATGAAAAATGTCACATTACCTTTTGGTCGGAGCTTATCAGCATCTTTAGCTCTTTAATCGTTACGATACTTATGAAGCTTCACTTACGTTCACCATACCACTAAGCCTAGCTCTCCAACCACATGATGCTTGTAGTTTATGCTCCTTTCACGATTGAGCATCTTCTTTTTCAAGAGGAGGTTCATTGTCCGCATCGCTTGGCACCAACCGGTTACCCGATTCGCACTGATGCGTAGACTCAGATGGCAAAACATCTGGTTTAATAAGTTTTAGAACTCTTTTAGTTTCTTTCTGAAGGAATTCCTCTCCTTTTAAACAATATGACCTAAGACTTTCAGGTCGCACCATTTCAATAATTAGCTGGGTTCCAGCAGAATCAGTACAGAAAACATCAACAATACTTTGTTTTTTAGAGGCAATCTCAGCATCCATGATAGTGCTGAGAAATTCTATTTCTTCTATTTCATCTTTGCCAGCGAAGCCCAATATATCATTGAGAAAGTGAATGAGAATATCTTTATTTTTCTCAGTGCCAAATATTCTCTTGAACGCGAAATTGTTTTTTGGATCGAGAAATTTCGAAAAGGCCATAATTAAATACAATTAGGAGACGAATAATTATACACTATTTTTCGCAAATGTTCAACCTCTGATTACTCCTTATTCTTTGCCCTTCCTGCACGCTTACGTTCATTTGGATCAAGGAATTTCTTGCGTAAACGTATAGATTTTGGAGTTACTTCCACCAATTCATCATCATCTATATACGCTATCATATCCTCCAGTGTCATTATCTTTGGTGGAGTGAGCTTTATAGCTTCATCACTACCTGAAGCTCTTACGTTTGTTAATTGCTTACCCTTTAACACATTTATCTCCAAATCATTGTCACGGCTATGCTGGCCGACAACCATGCCACAATATACCTTATCCTGTGGCTTAATAAACATAATTCCCCTGTCTTGCAAATTGAAAATTGCATATGCCACAGCCTCACCCTTATCTGTAGAAATTAAAACTCCATTGCGCCTTCCAGAAATTGGACCTCTATGTGGAGCATAACTGTGAAATAAACGGTTAATTATGCCTGTGCCACGAGAATCAGTTAAAAACTCTCCTTGATAACCGATTAATCCTCTTGATGGCACTAAAAACGTTAATCTTGTCCTGCCATTACCAGAAGGTCTCATGTCAGTTACTTCACCTTTACGGAAGCTGAGTTTTTCCATGATGATTCCACTATATTCATCATCTACATCAATTACTACTTCCTCTATAGGTTCAAGTTTTTTACCGCCTTCTTCTTTAAATAACACGCGAGGGCGTGATACCGAAAGCTCAAAACCTTCTCTCCTCATATTTTCAATTAACACTCCAAGCTGTAACTCACCACGCCCACCTACTTCAAATGCTTCACCGCTTGGTGCCAAAGTCACAGTAATTGCAACATTTGTTTCTGCTTCCGCATATAAACGATCCTTTATAGCAGTTGAAGTAAGCTTTGTACCTTCTTGCCCAGCAAAAGGTGAATCATTAACGCTCAGAGTAATCGCCATTGTTGGCGGATCAACTGGAGTTGAGCTTACTGCAGTTGTAACTTCTGGTGCTGCTATAGTATCTGAAACCGAAGCTTCCTCAAGTCCTGCAATTGCAATTATGTCTCCCGCCACAGCTTGTTCTACTGGAATGCGTTTCAAGCCAGAAAATGAGAGCAACTTAGTTAATCTTCCTCGTTCAATTACTTTGCCATCGAGGTCAAGCACCTTAAGATCTGAATTAACTTGTGCAACACCCTGATAAACCTTTCCTGTCAATATTCTGCCAAGAAACTTATCAGACTCAAGTAGAGTGACCAACATAGCAAAAGGTGCATTTTGATCATAAACAGAAGGTTTTATATAATCTATAACCGTTGAAAATAATGGGCTTAAATCTTTTCTTTCATCAGAAAGCTCCTTAGCACACCAACCATTTCTACCTGAAGCATACAACACTGGAAAATCTAGCTGCTCGTTGGTTGCATCAAGGTTAAAAAATAACTCATATATTTCATTTAGTACTTCATCAATTCTGCTGTCTGGTCGATCAACCTTATTGATTATCACAATTGGCTTCAAATTTGCTTTTAGTGCTTTTGAGAGCACAAATTTTGTTTGTGGCATTGGACCTTCTGCAGCATCAACCAGCAGCAACACACCATCTGCCATGCACAATACCCTTTCCACTTCCCCACCAAAGTCCGCGTGCCCTGGCGTATCAATAATATTGATCTTTTCATCGCCCCACATTATTGATGTGCACTTTGCAAGTATTGTAATTCCGCGCTCACGTTCTTGGTCGCCACTATCCATAACTCGCTCTTGAACTTCTTGATTCTCACGAAACGTGCCACTTTGTTTTAACATGTTATCGAGTAAAGTAGTTTTCCCGTGGTCAACGTGTGCGATTATTGCTATATTTCGGATCGATTTAAATTCGTTCATTTTCTATCATTTCAAAATTAATTTAGTAATAAGTATACATAAAATACACTTAGAGTAAATAACTAAAGCTGTGCTGTGCTTCCAAGATATTATAGGATTACTTTGTTAAATATTCTCTACTCCCAGGTTTTGTTATGGGTAGTTGTTTTAATTCACTTGGAAGTTCTTCCTCGCTGTAGTTTTTGATGTTCAGTTCAATCAAAGATATGACAGGAAAAGGCAGTTTCGTTTCACTATTTCTCTTTATCAAAGAAGCTTCAGCAACAACTTTACCTCCTTCCCCTTCTGCACATTCCACTGCTTCAAGCGAAGATTTACCTGTGGTTATCACATCCTCAATAAGTAATATTTTTTCACCTTTTTTAATTTCAAATCCACGGCGTAATTCAAACTTGCCATTAACGCGCTCGCAAAACATTGTCTTTATTCCAAGCTGCCTGCCAATCTCATAACCCACAATTATTCCACCAATTGCAGGAGATAATATTAAATCTATGGAGCTATTTAATTCTTTTTTTATTTTATCTGCTAATAATGCGCAAACTTTCATGGCTCTGCTTGGATTTTCAAAAATCTTCGCACACTGTATGTATGTGCCACTATGCAGTCCGGATGATAAAACAAAATGCCCATGCAAAATTGCTTCTGCTTCTTTAAATTCTTTTATTATTAGGTTATTTTCGTCTAATATCATTTTTTAAGTTTCACTATTACATTCTTTATTAATTATCTGAGTTATGCAAATATCAGACCACACATTTATTGCAGTTTCAAACATATCGATGATTGTATAAATAGGCAAAATCAGTCCCATAATATGCAAAGGAACATTCATCGATACGAGATAACTGGTTGCCATAAAATAGCACCCCATAGGCACTCCAGCGTTACCAATTGCAGCCCCTGTAGCTAAAAAAATCCATATCAACATTTCGCTCAAGGAAAATGCGTATCCGTTCATTTCTGCAACAAACATTACAGTGATTAGTATAAATGCAGCACATGCATTCATATTAATTGTTGTGCATATTGGTAAAATAAAAGACGACAATTTCTTTGGCACCTTTAGCTTGTTCTGCACACATTCTATAGTTGTTGGCAATGTTGCACTGGATGATTTAGAGAAAAATGCGAGCGTCAACGCTGGCATAACCCCCCTTAGCGTTTGAATTGGTGATATGCCTTTATACCACATAAGTAGCGGTAAGATCAGAAATGCCTGCACAAAATTTGCAGACATTATGCAAACAAAATACCATAAAAGATTGTAGAACTCGCTACCACCTTTTAATTCATGCAAAAAACATGTAATAAAAGACCAAACAGCAAGCGGAATAAATTTTAATAACCCTTGAGCAATTTTAAGTAGTGTATCAAAAAGTGCAGAGAATATTTGATGTAATATATCCTGCTTTTCTTTTGAAAGTGAAATAATAGCTCCGCCCATCAAAAAAGCGATTAATATACTACCAATAATGTTATTCTCAAGAAAGACTTGCACAAAATTAGAAGGAATGAGTGATTTTAAATATGAAAAATAACTGTGGTTATTGCTGTTAACACTCCCTATTGTATTACTTATGAAATTTTTTCTTGCTGGATCTATTAACAAATAAAACGATAATGCAACAAACGCAGCTATAATAGTTGTAAGCAGCGTATAAAATAGTGTTTTCTTAACTAAGGTTTTAATTTCAATTGAGTCTTTGAGTCCTGAAATTGTGGAAACTATAGATAGAAAAACTAAAGGTAAACTTATTAATTTCAACAAACTAACAAATATGTCACTAAATAGCTTTGCTATTTCAAATATAACTTCGTTGTTTAAATAGTAAGCAACTATTGCAAGCAGTATAGAAAAAAGTATTGCAAACTTGTGCATTGAAAATAAAACTTCAAAGTAACATTATACAATAATTTTGCTGTTTTGGAATCAGATTGATAGACAAAATAACTTTACAGATTAGGGAAAGATAAGAGGATGTGTTTATTCGGAGACAGTGTAAGATTTCTTAATTTAAATTTAGGTGCACTTAGCCCATTCTGGTGATAACAAATTGGAATAGATAAGATATGATAACTAACTCTTCTGCGAGTATATAGTTTTGCCGGACACAACAGTACGTACTACGTGTCCTTTTACTTTGCGACCATCGAAAGGAGAATTCTTTGATTTACTAGCAAAGTTGTCAGTTTTAATTTCCCATTCATGATTGAGGTCAACTAAAATTAAGTCTGCAGCAAGGTTTTTTTGTATACGACCACGTGGTATGTGTATTATATCTGCAGGCTTATATGTCAATTTTGCGAGCACATCAAGTAGACCCATTTGCCCACTGTGATAGAGTTCAAGTGAAAGGGGCAGCATTGTTTCAAGGCCAACAATACCAAATGCAGCATTTTCAAGTGGCAGATCTTTAGAACTACGATCATGCGGAGCATGATCGGTTGCAATGCAATCAATCACACCTGTCTTTAAACCTTCAACCATAGCTAAACGATCTTCTTCAGTGCGAAGTGGCGGGTTCATTTTTGCAATTGCCCCATGTTGTTTTACTATATCTTCAGTCAAAGTGAAGTGATGAGGGGTTACTTCGCACGTAACATTTAATCCCAAATCTTTTGCACGTTTAATAGCATCAAGTGAATCTTTTGAAGAGACATGTAGAATATGGTAGTGCACATTCTCCATATCTTTCATGAGCAGTATATCGCGACTTACCATAACCGATTCTGACGCACTTAAGATCCCCTTTACTCCCAATTCTTCAGAAATTTTACCTTCGTTGATTGCACCACCTGCTGATAAATTTAAATCTTCTGCATGTTGAGCAATAGGAACACCCAGCATACTTGAATAAAGCAGCGCCTGTCTCATAATCATTGGGTTCATAACTGGCATGCCATCATCAGTGAACCCAACCGCACCTGCTTCCTTTAAAAGTGCCATTTCAGTCAACTTTTCTTCCGAAGTGGTGATTTTAGCGTAAAATTCAACGTTTACATGTGAAGTTTCAAGTGCTCTATATTTCAAATATTTAGCCAAAACAACGCTATCAATTGCTGGAATAGTGTTTGGCTGACAAACTACAGTTGTAACGCCTCCTGCAGCTGCAGATTTGCTACCTGTATATATAGTTTCTTTATGTTCCTGCCCTGGTTCACGAAAATGTACGTGAATGTCAATAAGGCCTGGCATTAGAACAAGCCCTTTACAGTCTATTGTTTCATCGACCCCACTTGTTGAAAATAATGATTCGCCAAAATCAACAATTTTATCCCCTTCAGTCAATAGCGAACCTTTTATATCAAGTTTAGTTTCCGGGTCGATAATACGAGCATTAGTATACGCAATTTTATAGCCTTCCTTTTGCCCTTTTTGTAACAAATTCCAAGTCTGTGTCATTATATTTGAGTATCGATTATGCAATAAATCTAAAGTTTTTTTAATAAAACACAACCAAATTAAAACACAGACTAAGAGCTGTCTTGAATTAAAATTATCCCAAAAACCCCGCCCTTATAACCTAGTTAGCTCAGTTTTAACGTTAATGTGTGAAACTCTTAGCTCTGTTGGAGGATTTTCCAGTTGAATATCTAGCTCATTCTGCATGTTCGATAAACAAATTAAAGCTGAATCAAAATCTTCATCGAACTGTTTTGCTTCATGTATACCATCGATTATTTCCTCTAATTCTTCCACATCATCCATTTCTTGCGGCGCACTTTTTAATATCGCTTTTATTTGGTTTAAGTTTTGACGAATTTTCTCCTGATATCCAACAATTCTCTCTTGATATATGTCAATCATTTTTTGACATGCGTTGCCTCTAAATGGATGTTCTTTTTTCTCTTTTATGTAAGAATTTTGAAAGTCTTTACAGTTAAGGATTGCTTCTCTATGTTTTTTTATGTCATTAATTGCGCTGATTATCGACTTATCTATTTTCTTTAAATTTTCTTCCCGTTCTTCTCTTTTAATTATACTTTTGGATTCATTTTTTATCTGGTTCATTTTGTCATACAGGTTTCTGCATCCTTTGTAAGATACCATTGGTTGTAATATTCCTTCTTTTACACCTTTATTGTAAAAATTCTTCAACTCATCACTTGATAGTATTGTTATAGCATCTTCCCTTTTACCTTGTGATTTAGGATACTTTTTATTCAATGAACTAACATGATTTAACAAGAAATCTTTAACTAGCTCTTCCTTTTTAACTTCAGCTAATTTTTCTAGTGTTTCTATATATTTTAGAACTTCCGCAAAGAGCTGTCCACCAGATGGAGCAAATCCTTGAAGTGGTTTACTCTGAGCTTTATAAAAATCGGTTTGTAAAAAATCTTCAGCTTGTTTTTTTATTACTGAAAGTTCATTAAAGGCTTTTTCTGGATTGATTTTTCTCAAAATACTAATAGCTTCTCTAATCGCTTTTTCTCTCTTTTTATCACCTTGTTTTTCATTTAATATTAGACGTTCAGCTTTGGTAAAAGCATCACCGCGATCACTCTTTGCAATGTTACAAACGATGCTTTTTACAACTTTTTCGGTTGCTGCATAATCTATTTCTTTTGCAAAGCAGTCAACAAATGATTGCCAAACTTTTTTATTAACAAGCTTACTTGTCTTATTTTCAAAATCTTCTATATCTTTGAATCCTAAAATAGTATAGAGATTTTTTTCGATTATTGGTTCGGCATGTTGTTTTGCCACTTTACCTTTTATATTGAATGGAAATTTACTAATCTTAGTTGTACCCACAATGTTACCTCAATATTAACGCTATCTATAAAAGTATAAAGATTTAATATTTAATTTTTAACTAATACTAGCACAGCTAACTATGGGAGCATTATGCTATAGCTGACCCAAGAAAGATTTCCCTACGTCATACCGCGATTCATTCGCGGTATAGATTCCGCTAACGAGTAGCGGAATGACGAATTTGTTGTTTTTCAAATTGTAGGTAAACCTAAGCCACTTTAGCTATAGCATCAATAGCAAGTGTCAATTAACACTTTGACTTCTTACTTGTCATCAGTAATATTGTTTATATAAAAACTATAATTTTTTATGCCCGAACTTGGGAATATATTGCTATTGCTAGCCTGCTTATTGTCTTTGACATATTTGTTTTTACCGCTTAGTTCTTGTCGGTTTATTACCACTGCCATATTTTTTTGTGTATCAACATCAATGGCTATTTTGATCTACTGCCACATTACAAATGATTTCTCACTCGAAAACGTATACTACCACTCACACACAACAAAACCTTTGATCTACAAGATTTGTGGTGTTTGGGGAAATAAAGAAGGATCTATGTTGCTTTGGACCTTAGTGCTTACCTTTTACCTATTTCTGATGGGTATTTTTATTGATAACGGCAGTAAATTGAAGAAAGTATCCTTGATCACCCAAGGCTTGATTTGCTTTTGTTTTTTACTGTTCACTTTACTTGAATCCAGCCCCTTCACTAAAATGCCAGGCATTGAAACAGATGGACTGGGTTTTAATCCGATATTGCAAGATATAGGCCTTGCTATTCATCCACCGATATTATATTTGGGGTACCTTGGGTTTAGCGTTTCTTTTTCGCTCTCTATAGCTGGATTAATTGCAAAAGTTGAAGGAAATGTTTGGGCTAAAATTGTCAGGCCTTGGGTACTTATTTCTTGGTCGCTGCTCACTTTGGGCATCAGCTTGGGTAGCTGGTGGGCATATCGCGAACTTGGGTGGGGTGGATTTTGGTTTTGGGATCCAGTGGAAAACGTTTCTTTGATGCCGTGGCTAATTGCAGTAGCGCTGACACATTTGTTGCTCTTGGTACGGAATTTCAATGTTTTAAAGAACTTTGCTATTTTACTTACGCTTACAACTTTTATATTGAGTGTGACTGGAACATTTCTAGTCCGCTCAGGAATACTCACCTCAGTGCACACGTTTGCAGATGACCCAAGGTATGGACTGTATATATTAGCGCTACTTGGTGTAATTACAGTCAGTAGCTTAGTAATATTTGTAGTGTTTACGAGAAAAAATCACACATCTGCAATGTCATTCCAGTGCGTGACACTGGAATCTGAAAAGAAACTTGCTACTCAAGTGACAGAGGGTAGAAGACTCTTTTCACGCCTTACGATGATGCTGATGAACAATTTATTATTCATCACTGCCTTTTTCATTGTGTTCGTTGGCACTTTATACCCTACAGTGCTCGAATATTTAACCGGTGAATTAATTTCAGTTGGAGCACCATATTACAATTCTTTATTTAATCCTATTGCACTGGCTATTCTAGCCCTCACGATAATTGGGCAATACTGCAGTTGGCAGGGAAATAGTCTATTGCCAATATTCCGCGAATATAGATTTTCATTCTGCAGTGCTGCAGCTATTTTGCCGTTTATCTTTCACATGGAGCTAATAATTGTGCTATCAATTACTATCTCCATAGCATTATTAATCTTTGTTTTAGAAGCATACAGTAAAAGAATTCGTTTATTTAAGAGCGAATCAATTTTATTAGCAAAAAAAGTTTCTAAATCCTACTATGCAATGATGGCAGCTCATGCTGGAGTGGCAATTCTAGTGCTTGGTATAGCATATTCGGTTGGTTGGCAGGAGAAAAAAGAAAATTACTTAAAAATAGGGGATAGCATAACAGTCAATAAGTTTAAAGTTACTTTACGAAATATTGAGCTAATAAAAGAAAAAAATTTCCATGCAGTGAGGGGTACAATGGATATCAGGAATTTGCTGAATAATAAGATATTAGGTGAGATAACCCCTGAATATAGATTTTACCTTGTGGAAGGTCAGAAAAATGTTGAAAGCAGTATCTACCACAATTTATTTTCTGATATTTATGTTGTAATTGGAGAAATTGATAAGAGTAAGAGCAAAATTGCAGCTAAAGTGCACTATAAACCTGGAATGTCTATAATCTGGTTTGGATCCTTTCTTATCGCTTTTGGTTCGCTCCTTGCTGCTTTTCCTTTTAGTGGACGAGCAAGGATTGTCTAGCTGTCGTGGATTTATTAACAACGCTCCTAGGTCCAGAGTGCAACGTATGAGAAATTACCGAGCTATAGATACTGATTTGCAAAGGTTAGAACCAAAGAAAGTTATATTTTTTTATTGACAGACCTATATATTACGATATTCACTAAGGGATTAGTGAGTAATGGTTATACAATATGAATGGTGGGGTATCAGGCAAGGAAAAAGTTATACGCACTCCTTTCGATTTTAAGGAGCCTTACAGCGATTGGCGTCAAATTTTTAAACGTCCTAATCAACAGTATAACCCTTCCAACTATGATTCGTCGAGCGAAATAAATGAACACGATATAGAAACTCAAAAGATTGAAGAAGGTGATGGCCATGATTCAGGTATTAGTTCCGATGATGAGGATTACCGGACAACTTATACAGCAGTACAATTAACTAATGATTCTCTTGATAGCCAAAGATATACAGGAATATGCATTCCAACACCAACTGATGGTTGGGTAGGTGAAAATAATCATCAGACTGGTTTATCAGGTAATTTGCCAAACGGAAGTAATAATCCACAAATTTTTGAAAGTACTGATTCAGTACAGCTAGATAATATTGTTTTTAGCAATCTAATTCAGCTTTCCTTGATTAGTCAAGAGCATAATTCTACCTGCAATGATCATGTAATTTGTGATTCAGGTCACAATTCTGACGATGAGGATCAGTTTAAACTGTTGTACGAAAAGGAGAAAATAGAAGCACAAAATAATCAAAAATATACAGAAAATGTATGTAATCCAACAAATGGTGGTTTGTTAGGTGAAAGTGATAATCAACAGATTTCTGAAGATACAGAAATAACTTCTGATTGTAATCCAGATGATCCAGATCCAAAAGGGAATGAGGGCTATGGTTTAGATGGTTCTTGTGAAAGTAAAGAAAATTTGACAAAGGGCGCTGACGGTAGTAATCAGACTTTTGAAGGTGAACAGAAAAGCTCAGAATTTCCGAAAGTTGACAATTGGTCAGATAGTGATGGGAACTCAGAAGATAGTTCGGACTCAAAAAAGGGTTCGTACTATAGTTCAGGTAATCTTGATTCAATGGAGTTAACAGATGATTTGGATTCAGAAAATGATCGGGACCTAGAAGATGATAATCCTTTTCTAAAAGACTCACTTTTTATGAAACTAAAAATGTCGTTAACTCAAAGTAAACAGGATCTGATTGATAAATGCTGTGGGGAGGTGAGAGGTATAACAGAACAAAATGAACAAAAAGATATAAAAAATACTCCAGAAAGTATTAAGTGCATAGTAGCTAAATACTTAGAAAAAGAAGTAATGTTAAATTTAAAATGTAGTTGTTGTAACAAAACTGTAACAAATACAGTATTTGAAGAAATAAAAGATCTTACTAGTGGTAGTCATATAAGTAACAGAAGTAACACTTTTGTATTTGATAACTTTCCCTATCAAAGTAAAGATAAAAACTGTAACAAAGAAAGTAAAGGTCAAAACTGTAACAAAAAAAATGAAGTGTCCGAAGAGGACATTATCAAAAGCATTGTTAGTAATTTATTGTTAGTAATTTATTGTTAGAAGGTGGGAAAGTAAAACGCCATAATTTTTTCGATGGGAATGAGTTTGAGCAGATAGTTACTTGTAATGGATTTGATGATGGTCTTTCTGAGAAATGTAAGGAAATTGAAAGCAAGCTAAAAGGTTTAGCATATGAAAGTATTGTAAACAAAAGCAAGCAGACTCAAAATGTATTAGGAGTAGACAAGGATAATAGATATTTTTGTATAGAGTACTCGCAAGATAGTATTGTTGAAGTTGCAGAAATCCTAAACAATGAAAAAGCCAAAGACTTAAATTTAAGAGTTGGCATACTCAAAATTGGAGAAAGTATAGTAAGAGTTGAAAATGTAGAAGAAATAGGGGGAAAAAGAAATTACATGGATGTCTCAAAAGGTGGTATTGAAATGTCTTTTACTACTGAGGTAGGAGAGATAAGTATTTATCTAAGTCCTAGTGAGAAAGGCAGCAATAAAATAAAAGTGGAGATTGATGGGGAAAACAGAGCAAGGTTTAATGAGTTAAAAAATAGGGGAAAAAGTTTAGGGGAAAACTGTCTTTTAGGAGGAAAAAGTGTTGAGGAAGCTATAGAGCATGAAAGTTTTGAAAGATATGGCAGTGTACCTAACACTGCTATGAAGGAACCTAGCTTAGGTTGCGTTGCTAACATAGCAAGGGGGGGATAAGCTTGCAGAGATAAAATGATGGGCCAAATTGGCAGTATTTTGCTCTTGTAATGTACTTCAAAATTGCAAAGTTTGCACTAGATAGAACTTAATTGACAGACAAGAATAACTGACAGAAAAATTTACATAGTCAAACAATCACAAAATAAACTAGTGAACTTTTTGAAAAGTATATAGAATTCAAATTATTACTTTAATTAAAGAAGATGGCACTTAGACTCATTCCAGATAACCTCGATATCAAGTTTAGTAAATATAGGGATTTGACTGCATTAATTAGCATTGTTCTTATCATCTTTTCAATATTCACTGTTGTGCTGCGTGGAGTGAACTTAGGCATAGACTTTGCAGGCGGGATTTTGATAGAGATAAAATCTTCAGATGAGAATCACTCTATTCTCGATGCATTAAAAGAAAATGGTTTTACAGTGCAAAGTTCAAAAGCGGGTGATAATTTAGTCATGCGTTTTAAAGATGAAGGAGATGAAGATAAAATCAAAAAGATAAAAAGCATACTAGAAGAAAAGCTGGGGAGCTCAATAAGCTATCGTAAAATAGACTATGTTGGCCCACAAATAAGCTCAACACAAATATTTGAAGGAATGTTATCCACGTTGATCGCGATTGTTGGAATATTTTTTTACGTTTGGTTTAGATTTAATTGGCAATGTGGATTCAGTGGAATAACAGCACTGATTCATGACGTGATTTTAACTGTTGGTTTTATTAGCCTAACTGGCATTGAGTTTAATATTTCATCAGTTGCAGCTCTCCTTACTGTCATTGGTTATTCAATCAATAACTCAGTAATTATATATGATCGGATTCGAGAGTATCGCAGGAGTGGTAAAAGTGGGCGGATGAGTGAGGTAGTAGATGCAAGTATCAACACTACATTATTTCGCACTATATTAACTTCTGGTACAACCCTTCTTGCTGCTCTTCCTTTGGTATTAATCTGCACAGATGCAGTGAGAGACTTCAGCTTGATCATTTTTTTTGGTATTTTGATTGGCACTTGTTCTGCAATATTTATTTCTGCTCCTATATTGACCTACAGAGCTTTGATAAGTAGATTGTAGAAGTGTTTAGTCGCGGTATAATATCAACTTATTATCTCTTATAGTGAAATGAAAATACCTTAAAAAGCTCATTCCAAGTAGTGAATGAGACATAGAATGAGTGTTAACGCTTGCCTGTACATCATTAATCAAAAAATTTCCTATTTTAACTTGAGGTATTTGGACCACTCCAGCTTTTATTTGACCTTTCGCAGTTTCATATATTTTAAAATCCTGAACGTTTTGTAAGTTAATACCAGCATGTAATGCGTCTTTTTGTGATAGAACAATATCGGTTGCTCCAGTATCAAGCAAAAACGTTATATTGCTATCATTGACTTGAGCCTGAATATAAAAGTGTCCATCGTATGATTTCGTAAATTCGATACTTCCACTATTTTGAATTCTTCCTTTATATGGTAAAAAAGTACTGAGAAATCTGTCGCTTAATTTGTCCCTTTGTGAATCAATAAGCATTGCAGTAGTGGCTATTATTAGTAACCAAATAACTAGATTTTTTACCGCGTTCATATTGTTAAAATTTGAAGCTATTAAAATAAATTTTAAAGATTAGCGTTAAAAGTTATTATTAAAAATAAGTAAATTTCATTGTTTTAGTACAATATTTAGTATACACTTTAAGAAGATATGTTTGATTTAATTTCATGTCAGAAGCAAAAAGTTTAATTTTGGCAGCTATCCTTTCCATGTTAATCATGGTGTCTTGGCGTATTATTTATGATAATTTTTTTAGTACAAACCAAAACCAGCCATTGATTGAAAATATTGAACATATCGAATCTTTTAACGACCTTGCTCCTATAATATACCAAAATCGTTCTGAAATTATTAATTCTACTCGAGAACAGAGGGTTAGTTTAACCAATAACATGATTAAAGGATCAATTTCTCTGAAAGGTGCAAGGTTTGATGACTTAATTTTAACTAATTACCACTTAGAACCGAATTCTTCTTCTCCACAAGTGGTGTTACTGTCACCTGCAGAATCAAAAGATGTATATTTCGCAGAATTTGGGTGGCTCGATCCGAATAACAAGATTAAAGTTCCAGATTCTAAGGCAGTTTGGCAAGCAGAGAAACTCAATCAAAAAGAGGTCAATTTATTTTGGGATAATGAAAATGGCATTGTGTTTAAAATGAAAATTAGCCTTGACGATAACTACATGTTTAAAATTGAGCAGATTGTTGAAAATAACACAAAAGATAATGTAGTTTTGGTTCCTTATGGTAAAATTAACCGTAAACGTGACAATATCAACGAATCTTATTGGATATCCCATGAAGGAGTACTGGGTGCATTTGATAATAAACTGGAGGAGTGGACGTATAAGGATATCTCCAAGAAACATTTAATAAAAGCAAATACAAGTGAAAAAAATTGGTTTGGTTTTGCTGATAAATACTGGCTCACAGCCATCATACCTGAAAAATCTGATAAAATAAATGTAAGCATTAAACATACTAACGCTAATGATATTGATAAATTTCAAGTAGATTTTGTTAAGTCTTATAAGAGTATACTTCCTGGTGCAAGCACTTCTAATGTGAATTATTTTTTTGCTGGAGCAAAAAAGTTGAATTTACTGGATTCTTATAAGGATACTCTCAATATACCTTTGTTTGATAAAGCTGTAGATTTTGGTGTTCTTTACTTTATAACTAAACCAGTGTTTTTACTGCTTGAATACTTTAACTTCGTTTTAAAGAATTTTGGCTTAGCAATATTATTGCTGACTTTAGTAATCAAACTTTTGATGCTTCCCTTATCTAATAGATCATATGTTTCAATGTTCAAGGTGAAAAGCTTGCAGCCTGAGCTAACTCGTGTAAAAGAGTTGTATAAAAATGACAGCTTAAAGCAGCATAAAGAGACAATTGCATTGTTTAAGAGAAACAACGTAAATCCAATGTCGAGCATTTTTCCCATGCTAATACAAATACCGGTATTTTTTGCTCTATATAAAGTATTATTTGTTACTATAGAGATGAGGCATGCTCCTTTTTTTTTATGGATTAAGGATCTTTCAGCTCCTGACCCAACGAACATCTTTACATTATTTGGGTTGTTTAATTATAACTTTCCTATTTCTATAGGCATTTTACCTATAATTTTCGGTGCCACCATGATAATTCAGCAGAAGCTAAGTGAGAAAGATCAAACCAGTAAAGATGATATTCAAGTAAATGTTATGAAGTTTTTACCTTACATTTCTGTCTTTATTTTTTCCTCTTTTCCTGCCGGCCTGGTAATATATTGGATATTTAGTAATATTATAACTCTAATTCAACAATCATTAATAAAGTTGTTTTTAACAAAAAAAGTGGTAGTAAATGTCGAGAATACTAATAGTTAATTCGATTTATTATACTGAAATAGCGAACCTTTTGCTTGAAGGTGCAATTGATAAATTAAAAGGCAGTAATGCCAGTTACGATGTAGTTGAGGTTCCTGGTACATTTGAGATACCAGCTACAATTCTTTTTGCAGTCAAGAGTGGGCATACTAATTATGATGGTTATTTAGCTCTTGGGTGCGTAATTCGCGGTGAAACCGATCATTATCAATATGTTTGTAAAGGAGTAATTGAAGGCTTAAATGCAGTTGTTATGCATTATGCAATGCCCCTTGGTATGGGCGTAATTACCGCTGACAGCAAAGATAAAGCACTAGTTAGAGCTGATAAAAACAAAAAGAACGTTGGTGGCCATGCAGCCTCAACTGTTTTGCATATGATAGATTTACACAATAAATTAAAATAATGGAGGAAAAACCAGTAGATAAAAAGTGGCGCATAAAAAGAAGCACGGCAAGATTTCTTGCTGTACAAATTGCTTATTCAAATATTTTCGTAGGTTACAACAAAAGCACTTTTAAACTGGGAAATTGTGAGCTTAAGGACTACATAAATAAGTTGAAAGATATATTTGAATGTGAAGAATTTGAACATCAGTTCTTAGAAAACTTGTTATATAAGGTTATAAAAAGCAGTGAAGAATATGATAAAATAATAGAGTCTTATTTACACCCAAGTTGGTCCCTTTCACGGTTAAATCTTATAAGCTTATCTATTTTGCGTGTTGCAATATGTGAGTTAGCTAATTGTGATACGCCAGTTCCAGTTGTCATTAATGAATATACTAACATTGCATCTGATTTACTTGATAAACCAAGCGAAATTGGTTTTATTAATGGGTTATTGGATAAGGCAAAAGATGCAGTTAAATTAAATAAAAATCCTTAGCAGCTTCTCACAACTATATAAAAGTTTATTTTTTAAGGCAATTCCCATTGAGTAACTGACACTAAAAAATAAAGAGGCAGACTTAGCCTGCCTCTTTTACTTCACTTGGCCATACTGTCTATTTTCCTTGTTGTTGAGAAGCAACTTGTTCAACAATAAGCGAGCCTAAATAAGTGTTAACTCCTTTATTCTCATTTTTGTTTAAACCTAATGTTTTATTCCATTCTGTTTTATCTACTGTCTCGAACTTACCTTCTTTGTTTTTCACTTCTAGTGAATTTATACCTAAGAATACAGTATCACCAAACTCCGCTTTACCATCACCAATTTCACCAGTAACATAGTAATTTTTGCCTTCTAAGCTGAAGTTTATACGATATTTATCTTTTATAACCTCACCTTTTTCATTCTTGTTTTGGTTATTTGCTTTTATATCTTCATGCACTTCTTTTGTTACTTGTAACATTACTGTACCATCCTTAATAACAATCTTCGGAGCTTTCAACTCAGATGTTTTATTGTTTTTGCTGATAGCGTATATTGCTAGACTAGTTAGTGCAACAGCAACAATTGCTAATATACCGATTCCAAGTGGTGTAGCTGCAAAAGCTGCAAGTGGAGTAAGCATGCAAGTTGAAGACACCCAATATGGTGCTGAAAGTGCTATTGCTGCGCCTATGACATACAAAGAAGTAAGTGCAACAAGTGCAGTATTTGTTTTGTGAAATTGACCACAGTGATTTTGAAAAGTTAGCATAAACGACCTCGTTTAATAAAATATTAATATGCTTAAATTGTGTATAAAAAAATTGTCATAGTCAAGCTTTTTCGTAAGTTACCTACCACTTGAGCCAAAGCCCCCTGCATTGCGACCGGTTTCTTCTGTGCAGAACTCTTCTCTGTCATCCCAAATTACCTGAGATACCGGAGAAATAAGGATTTGTGCGATTCTATCTCCTCTTTTTATTTCGTATGGTTGATTACTTAGATTAATTAGGCAAATTTTAACCTCACCTCGATAATCAGAGTCTATAGTGCCCGGAGAGTTTAAGACAGTGATTCCATGTTTTGCAGCAAGACCAGAACGTGGGCGTACTTGCCCCTCAAAACCGTTTGGTATTGCAATCACAATTCCAGTTGGAATAAGTAATCTCTCAAGTGGATTTAAAACAGCAGAGTCATTCAATGCAGCATAAAGATCCATACCAGCACTCTGCGTAGTTGCATAACATGGAAGAGACAAGTCTTCTCCGTGTGATAATCTTTTTATTTCTACTTTAATTTTACTTCTTTGCACTCCAATTTACCATCTATGAAGACTCAATTATAGCATGTAAATTGTATCTGCAAAAGTGATAAATGTAAATGATGTCATTCCAGCGCGTGACGCTAGGCCATAAAATTCCTTGACAAGTTCAGTGCTCCTTTTTTTGTCATCCCAGTGCCCCTATGATGTCATTCCAGTCTGGAATCTAGTCCTTATTATGCAGCCACTTGGTTGAAATTAAGTCTTCTGGATCCCAGTGTCTGGGCACTGGGATGACACCCTGACAACCGTCATCCCGCTACTTGTTAGCGGGATCTAGAGATACCGCGAATGAATCGCGGTATGACGTAGATTGCTGTCATTCCAGTGTCAGCTACTTGAATGACACCCTCTTGGTATTCGTGTAGTTGTAAGCAGTATAGCTATAAATCACTCACAATCGATATGCTTGCATTACTCTCAGTAAATAAATCAAGCATAATGTTAGGTATTCTACCATCAACTATGTGAACAACTCCAGCACATTCCTCCGCCATTTTAACGTATGCCATAAGCCTTTCAATAAATTTTTCCCCTTTAATTTTCCCACAATCAATCGATGCATTTAAATTTTTAACAGATATCTTCCTGCCACCAATTTTATCTATTTCTTCATCTGTGTCACTCAAGATTATCATTTTAGATGCAGAAACTGCGATTGCGATTGCGCTTGCAGTGCTATCGGCATCAATATGATATGTTTCCCCATCTTTTCCATGACCAATTGGTGCAATAACTGGTATAAAATCTGATTCTTCAATAAAAAATAATATATCAGGATTGATTTCAGTGGGTCTACCGATGAACCCCATGTCTAATATCTTTTCGATATTATTTGATCTATCTTCTCTAAGCGTAGCGGTTATTTTTTCGGCTTTAATTAAGTTACCATCTTTTCCACATAATCCAATAGCTGAACCACCAGCAGAATTTATATACTGAACAATTTTTTTATTAACTGAACCACACAGTGCCATTTCAATGATTTTCATAGTGTCTTTGTCTGTAAGTCTGATACCATTCACAAACTTACTGTCCATACCCAGCATTTTTAACACCGAGTTAATTTCATATTCTCCGTCATGAATTATTACCGGATTTATACCAAGCTGCTTCAACAAGACAACATTATGCACAAAAGTATTAAATAGTGTTTCATCTAAGATTATTGTACCACCGCATTTAATGACAAAAGTCTCGCCTACAAAGCTAGGTATGTTAGATAGCACTTCAAGTAATATTTCTGCTTTTTGTTCAAATGATACCTCACCCTTTAAAAATTCGCTACTCTTCATTTTTTTATCTTGTAAACTTGAAAAACTCATCTCTTACCTTGGTTATTTTATGCTTAACACGGATGCTCATTTGATGAATTGACACATTCTCATTATTAATCCATTTTTGAATATCTTCTATAACAGCACCTAAGCTTTTTTGACTTACTTTATCTATTTTTGTTAGCACAATGTTAAAGTTAATGTTATTATATATTAACCAATAAATGAAGTCTTTGTCTATTTCTTTTAATCCTACCTTGCTATCTATCAACACAAACACTCTTCTTAGATTTCTTCTTTGAATTAGATAATACTCAATTAAGTTTAAATATTGTATAATTTCCTCCTTACCTGCATGAGAATAACCATACCCTGGCAGGTCAACAAGCCTGAACTTATCATTGTACATAGAGTAAAAATTTATTTGTCTAGTGCATCCAGGTTTAGAGGAAACTCTGGCAGCTTTTTTGCTGTTTATCAGTAAGTTAATCAGACTGGATTTTCCTACATTTGATCTACCAGCAAACGCAATCTCTGGAGCCGATTCATCTGGTAATGTTTTTATGTCCGAAGCTCCAAATATGAAATTGCAGTTTGATGTTATCTGTTTTGCCATTATATTCAACTAGAAGGTAGTAGGTATATTATAGTGTTATTGCTTGATATAAGAAATTTTTTATTTCAGTATATACTACTTAGCTAGATCTGTGCTATATGGATATGGAAAATAATTTACAAGACTTAAAGAAAAAATTTAATGATATAGAGAGGAATTTGGAAAATCCTACCAATTTAAGTCAAAAAGAATTCATTACCCTTTCAAAGGAATACTCTGAGCTCAGGCCAATAATCAAGATAATTGATGAATATAACACGCTGAAAGAGGAAATTTCAGACTTAGAAGAAATAATGAAAGATGAAAACAGCGAAGGTGATATAAAAGAGTTAGCAAAAGAAGAATTTTTCGAAAAGCAGAAGGTATTATTACCAAAAATAAAAGCAAAATTAAAGTTAGCATTACTGCCCAAAGATGAAGATGACTCAAGAAATGCAATATTAGAAATTAGAGCAGGTACAGGCGGAGAAGAAGCAGCATTATTTGCAGCAATGTTATTTCGTATGTATCAAAAATATGCAGAAAGAAGAAATTGGAAGTTCGAGCCAATAAGCATTTCTAATACAGGTATAGGTGGCTATAAGGAAGCTTCTGCACTCATTAATGGAACAGAAGTTTTTGCAAGGTTGAAATTTGAATCAGGGGTGCACAGAGTACAGAGAGTGCCAGAAACTGAATCCTCAGGAAGGTTGCATACCTCTGCCGCTACTGTTGCGATATTACCTGAAGTAGAAGAAGTTGACTTTAAAATAGAAGAAAAAGACTTACGAATAGATGTTTATAGATCCAGTGGTCCTGGAGGGCAATCAGTGAATACAACTGACAGCGCAGTAAGGGTCACCCACTTGCCAACAGGGATAGTTGTGATACAGCAAGATGAAAAATCGCAGCATAAAAATAAAGCTAAAGCGCTCAAAGTATTGAGGGCAAGGCTATACGAAATTGAAAGACAAAAAAAAGAAATGGAAAGGTCAACAATGAGGAAAAGTCAGATTGGCTCTGGTGATCGTTCCGAGCGCATAAGAACATATAATTTCCCACAATCAAGAATAACAGACCACAGAATTAATCTAACTTCACATCGGCTAGAGCAGATTATAAAAGAAGGCGAACTAGATGAATTTATTGAGGCATTAATCTCACGTAATGAAGCAGAAAGATTGGCAGGGGAAAGTTAGCAGCCTACAATGGAATATCTTTATTAATTACATAGGATCTTTTAAACGCAATAGATAGACAGTAAAAACAAGTTCTAGTACTATCGCGGATAAAACAAGAACAGCTACACTAATTGTTTGACCATTGTAAATGTAGCTTGTTAAGCCGATAAAAATAGCCATGATAAAAGCTCTAATGAACGAGACTGCAGAAGAAGCTGTGCCTTTAATTTCAGGGAAAACATTTATTGATGCATTAAAAATCACTGGCTGGAAAATTGCACAACCGATAGAAAAAATAATCATAGACAGTGTTACTAAGTAGAAAGAGTGGGGTACAATTATACTGAATATTACAAGCAATAGAGACCCAATAGCACCCACGCTCGTACCAGAAATTACACACTTTATTGCTCCAAGTTTCTGCAAGATTTTGCCAGCAAATAGACTGATGAGTGAGAAGCACCCAACTATTGCACCTTGATGTAGTGCATAAATAGTGCTAGATAAACCAAAAGTCTTCATATACAGAAAAGGTCCACAAGTAATGAATGACATATACGCAGCAGAAAAGAGGCTTGACATCAAAGACAACGTAACAAACCTCGGATTAGATAGTAGTTTTCTGTAATCTTTCATCGTTTTTTTTAAACTGAAAATATCGCGGTTCTTTTTTGTTTCTGGTAACGCTAAAAGCAGCAAAACCCAAGAGATCAAACAAAGTATTGCAACAGTTGCATAATTACCACGCCATCCTACAATTTCATTGATGAAACTGCCTAACACTGGCGCAATTGCCATGACAACTGTAAGAACAGAATTCATGATTCCAATAAATTTCACCGCTTCGTCGCCTTTGTAGCTGTCTGCAACGATTGCAAACACAACTACAGATGTGCTAACACCAATGCCCTGAACAAAGCGAGAGATTAAAAGCCAAAAAATCGACGGTGCAAAAACACAACCAACAGCGCCGATTAATAACAAAGTGTTACCTATGATCATAATTCTCCTTCTGCCATAGCATTCAGACAATGGACCAAAAAACAACCCTCCTATGCAAAAGCCTAGGAAATTATAAGCAATAGTTAATTGAATTATGCCTTCCGGTACGTTAAAATAGTGCACCATATCAGGAAAACTAGGTACGGAAATGTCAATTTCAATGAACTTGGCAATGAGAGACAGGATTAACAGAAATGGTAGTAACATTTGAGATTTTTAATTAATGAATAAAAATATCACATTTAAAGCGTTGAAAGAAAACATTTTTTACTGTTATTAAAATGGTTAGAAACACCTCATGTGAAGGAATGGTGGATAAATTGGACACTAGGGTTAATTAAAGAAAAATATGACAACTATGTTAAAGCTCTTACTCTCTGTCCTAACTTTACTTATTTCCTCTTACTTTTTCAACAGTCCGTCTAAATTACTACAAGCAGTTTAATTTTTAGTAAATATGTCATTATTCAAAAATATGCAAGAAGCTTTATAGAAACTTAACATAATTTTATCATAAAAATGTCATTCTTAAGTCCTATGTAAAAACGAATTTTGGCACCAAGTGAATCTTTTTTAATTAACTATGAGCTGGATAAATTGGAAAATAAATTTTGTTTACTTTTACAATACCTTAAGATCTAATATAACTTTATCAGTCAAAAGTATCACAATAGGCTAGTATGTTCTTTACTCTTTTCCTAAAAATATTACCTATTTATATTACGATATTTATTGGTTATTTAGCAGGAAAATGTCTTAAAATTGATAGAAAAACTATATCTCAAATACTCTTTTATATAGCTAATCCAATAGTGATTTTATATGGAGTTTCTCATACAGAAGTTAATTTAAAAGTAATTTCTCTGCCGATTTTGATATGGTTTATAGGTAGCACTATGTCCTTATCAGTGTATTATCTTTCTTCTTTTTTATTTAAGGATAACACGAGAAACATATTAGCATTTAGTTCGGGCAGCACAAGTATGGGTTATTTTGGCCTGCCGATTGCCATGGCTTTATTTGATGAAGATTCAGTATCTGTATATGTTGTTTGTTATATAGGAATGGCGCTATTTGAAAACAGCTTAGGATTTTACATAGCTGCAAATGGTATTTATACCGCAAAAGAATGCATATTAAAGTTGTTCAAACTTCCTTCGCTTTATGCGATGGTTCTGGGCTTCTTTTTAAGTATATACGATATACAAATACCTACTTTTTTAACAGATGTTATGATGAACATTAGAAGTACATTTGTCACATTAGGAATGGTGCTACTTGGAGTGAGCATTGCGAATATTGCAAGCTTTAAAATAGATTGGAAGCTTGCTTTGATCACTATTACAGCAAAGTACGTATTCTGGCCACTGTTTGTTTTAGGAATTGTCCTTTTAGACAAGCATGTTATAGGTATATACGATGAGAGCATATATAAAGCACTGATGTTGCTGGCTATTATTCCAGTTTCTGGGTCCAGTATAATACTTGCTAATATTTTGAATTATCAACCAGATAAAGCTACTCTGTTGCTTCTAATCAGTACTGCAGTGGGACTGTTTTATGTTCCACTAATAATATCATTATTTTTTACTAAACTTGTTCCTTTTTGATCAAAAAATTAAGCGCTTGCACAACCATTATTTGGGTAACAACACAAGACATTGATAAAACTTGAATTTATAGCTAAAGCAACTTCTACAATTTGGTAACCCGTCATCCCGCTACTAGTTAGCGCCGCGGCGGTAAATTGACCTTACCCAGAAAAAGTAGAGAGAAAGTTAAGACGTTTTTGGAGTAAAATAAAACGTTTTTTCAAAATATGACAAATAGAAGAGAATATACAGCAGAATTCAAATTAGAAGCTGTTAAGCTGGTTAAAGAAACAGGTCAAGCAAGTACAAAAATAGCAAAAGATCTAGGTATAGATGGCAGTATGTTAAGTAAGAAAATATGATGGAAAAATGTCTGGAGCATACGCATTTCCAGGCAAAGGCTCCTTATGACAAAGAAAGATTTGATCTAAAAAAAGAGCTAATAAGAGAAAGAGACATCTTAAAAAAAGCCCTGGGCAAAGAAAAAGAGTAAAGTATTCTTTTATATAGAAATTGCTATAAAACACAGGAACTATGTAGGGTTTTGTACTGGTGGTATTGGTTGCTAAGGAAAAAAGCAGTAAAGAATTAGCAAAAGAAGGGCTTCTAGCAGATATTCAAAAAATACATCAAGCATTCTAAATGCAGATATGGAGCCCCTAAAATTCACGCTGAATTAAAAGCTTTAGGCAAAAATTAAAACAGTACAAAGTGTTATGCAAGAAAATGGCATTAAAACCAAGCTTAGACGAAGGTTCAAAAATAAAAAACAGCAAATAAGCAACCGAGTTGTGGCTCCGAACACATTGGATCAAAATTTTACTACTGATCAGCCAAATAAAGTTTGGGATTACCTACATAAAAACTAAAGAAGGTTGTTGGCGGCAATAATTGACCTATATTCACGCATGGTGGTTAATGAGTAACATGATAATTAGTTATAGATTCTTTATTGATGGCCGTTGATAAACGCAAACCCGATAAAAATCTGCTGTTACATAGCGATCAAGGGTCACAGTATACCTCTCAAAATTACCAATTTCTATTGAATACAAAAAACATCATTTCCAGCATGAGCCATAAGGGCTGTTGTTACGATAACTCTGTTGCAGAAAAGTTCACTTAAAAGGGAGCTGCTTATTGATACTTCTCGCTCAACAAACCAGAACTGCCATATTTGAATACATAGAAATCTTTTATAACAAATAACGTAGACATTCTACTATTAACTATTGCATTCCTGCACAATTTATTCTCATGATAAAAACGTCTTAACTTTCTCTCTACTTTTTCTGGGTAAGGTCAATTTGGGTCTGCACCATTTTTGAGTAATAGTTTTACTTCTTGTGCATTACCATCTTCTACAGCTAGGAATAATTGTTCTTCCTGTGTTTTTACGCGTGTTTCCACATTAGATATAAAAAATAACAATACTAAACATGCAATACCAATAATGCTAATATATTTTATAACTTTTCTCATAAGATATTTTACAATGCTTCTAATAATATTAGATATCATCTATAAAATTAAAAAATCCATGAAAGGGGATGAAAATATGTAAAAAAGTATTATTGATTAATTAAAAACAGATTTTGATTTGATAATACTAATAAAATCGATTTATCTTAAATTTACGTTGATTTTTACCTGTTATTTTTTGTAGTTTATCCAACGTAAATTCCAGGTAAAACAAAGTCGTTATCTCCAACCGTTACAACCAACTCTCCTTCTTTAATTTTTATTTGATTAGGTGTATGGTCCCATACCATCACACTCTGGGATCATACACCTAAAGTACTCCGACACTGGGATGACACCCAGGGGTTTCTGGGATGACAAAAAAGAGCCCCCTGAGCAAAAATCTTATAGCCACTTGAATGATAATTGACTTTTTGCCTAAAATAACTAAGAAAGAAACTTCTCATCAAGATAACTTAAATATATACTAATTCTCTTATTTTTAAACGATTTCTCATCATGAATTGCACGATCAAAAACCTGAATTTGACTTGTTATAATGCTACAATTATTATTTGCAACTTCTAATACGCCACTATCAATTACAACCTTCTTTTCTATTTGGTTACTCATTTTAACAGTAATCATACCAGGCAATAAATAAATTAAGTAAGGAGCATGGTGAGCTAAAATCATAAGCTCCCCTTCGAGCCCAGTTACTGAAAGAGAAACCACTCCACTGAATGAAATTTGATCATCAGGAGAGAAAAATTGCACTTTAAAAGTATTCATAATCTTTAACTTTTATTTAGCTTCAGCTTGTATTAATTCAGCCTTTTTTATTGCTTCATCTATATTCCCCACCATATAAAAAGCAGCCTCTGGTAAGTGATCATATTTGCCTTCAACAATCCCTTTAAAACTGGAAACAGTATCAGAAAGTGAAACAAATTTACCAGGCATGCCAGTAAATATTTCTGCAACGTGAAAAGGTTGAGAAAGAAATTTCTGAATCTTACGAGCCCTATCAACAATAATTTTATCTTCATCAGATAGCTCATCCATACCAAGTATTGCGATAATATCTTGCAGTGATTTATAAGTTTGCAATATACGTTTCACCTCAGAAGCTACATTATAATGTTCTTCACCAATGATTTCAGCAGATAAAGACTGAGAAGTTGAATCAAGTGGATCAACAGCAGGGTATATTCCCATTTCAGCTATTTGCCTTGACAACACTGTGGTTGCATCAAGGTGAGAGAATGTAGTTGCTGGGGCTGGATCAGTTAAATCGTCCGCAGGAACATATATAGCTTGCACAGAAGTAATAGAGCCAGAAGTTGTTGAAGCTATTCTTTCTTGCATTGCACCCATATCAGTTGCAAGGGTTGGCTGATAACCAACAGCTGACGGTATTCTTCCAAGTAAAGCAGAAATTTCAGAACCAGCTTGTGTAAATCTAAAGATATTATCCACAAAAAATAGAACATCTTGGTTTTCACGGTCACGAAAATACTCTGCCATAGTAAGTGCTGTTAAAGCAATTCTAGCCCTTGCTCCAGGAGGCTCATTCATCTGACCATAAACCAAAACAGCTTGAGATTTTTCATGCTCATTTATATTTATTACATTTGAAGTGATCATCTCGTGATAAAGATCGTTACCTTCACGCGTTCTCTCCCCTACCCCGGCAAACACAGAAAATCCTTTATGAGCTTTTGCTATATTATTAATTAATTCCATTATTAGGACTGTTTTACCAACACCGGCTCCACCAAATAAGCCAATTTTTCCTCCTTTAAGATAAGGTGCAAGAAGATCTATAACTTTTATTCCCGTAACTAAAACTTCTTCCTGTATTCTCTGTTCAGTAAAACTTGGAGGTGCTCTGTGTATAGGCTCTAAGTTATACTTTCCCTTCAGTGGACCACACTCATCTATAAGCTCTCCAACAACATTAAAAATCCTTCCTAAAGTTGAACGCCCAATTGGCACCGATATTGGTGCACCTGTATCAACAAATTCATCCCCCCTTGACATGCCATCTGTGCTATCCATAGCAATACAACGAACTATATTGTCACCTATATGCTGCGAAACTTCTAAAACCAGCTCCTTATCCTTATATTTTAGTTTGCTTTTTAAAGCATTAAATATTTTAGGCAATTCACCTTCAAATTTTATATCAACAACTGCTTGAGTTACCTTAATCGCTCTACCTATATTCATCTCTTTATTTTTATCACCTAACACTATAATTCCATAAAAGAACTTCTAAAGAAAATAAATTTTATATTATTAATAGAAATTTTGCAACATTAAAACGCTTACTAGTTACGCTTCATTACAAACAATGCAAATGCATTTAATAGCCAAGTAATAATAAACAATACTAAACTAAGCGCATAAGCAACAAGAGTTTGTACACTATTGAAATCCTGATCTCCGGTAAGTAATGTAGCGATCTGCACGGTAATGGTAGTAACTGAATTAAGAGGGTTAAAAGTCAAATTTGCGTTGATTCCCACAGCCATTAGCACAATCATTGTTTCACCTATCACTCTTGAAATTGACAATAAAATTGCACTTAAAATTGTAGGCATTGCATAAGGTATTGTTATATGCCATATAGTTTCCGCTGGAGTTGCACCAAGTGCCATGAAGCCATAACGCAAGCTTTTTGGAACAGATCTTATGGCATCTTCGAGTAAAGAAATAATAAAAGGAAGAATCATTATCCCAATCGATAAACCGGCAACTAAGGCACTTTCTGAGTGTATACTTAAACCAAAAAAATTTGCTACCTGCTTTATAAAGAAAGACAAAAACACAACCGCGAAATATCCATATACAACCGTAGGAATAGCAGACAAAACTTGCAAAGTTGTATTAACAATATAACGCACTTTCTCACTCGCATATTCACTAATATATATTGCAGAAAATAAACCAAGCGGAACGACAACTAACATTGCTATAATAGTTATAAGTAATGTACCAACTAAAAGCGGCGCTATACCAAAACATCCTATCTTCTCTTCATTGATAGTGACTACATTGTGGCCCCATTTCAAGCAAAACAAGAATTCTGAAATAGCTACTTTATTAAAAAAACTAATGGATTGAATAAAAATAGACAGCATTATAAATAAAGTGATAAAAAATGATATGGCCAAAGCCACAAATAACGAAAGTTTTATTATCTTATTTCTTTTATTTTTAAAGATAAAAGCAAGCATGAAAAAAAGTAACGCTATAGAAATAAAAGTTACAAAACAATTATTATAGAATACTAACAACCAAGTTAGCATCCATACACAACTAAGATATAGATAAGATTTAACCTTATTTACTTCTTGAAACCTACTAAAACAAAATAAAAGGATTAGTAAGACAGGTATGACTATCACCGAATTCATTCTTCCATGCATCAAATTTTATTCTACGAAAATGTCATACAAGTTCACCATTATTTGACAATAAAGTAAAACAATTTAAAATAAATAATTATATTAATATAAAAACAATGAAGAGAACATTTCAACCAAAAAATTTGATAAGAAAGCGCAGACACGGATTTCGTTCACGTATGGCAACAAGAGCTGGAAGAAAAATCCTTAATAGGCGCCGTTCATTAGGGTGTAACAAATTATGCGCATAGTAAGTATAAAAAAAAAGATTTTTCTTCTGCTTTCAAAAATAAGTTAGCACTCAACAGTCTTTTTTATCGTGGGCTTTATATATCACTGTACGCTATAAAAGAAAGAGAACCTGAAAAGTACATTCATACTATTAGAGTAGGTCTGGCTATCAGTAAAAAAACCGGAAAAGCAGCAAAAAGAAATAAAATAAAAAGGCAACTACGAATGCTTGCTAAAATTAGCATTTTAAATATAAGTAATATAGGGCACTACTACATAATACTAACTCATAGAAACATTATGCAAGCAAGTTATAAAAATTTACAAAAAGATCTAACTATTTGCTTAAAAAAGATAAAATAAAAAAAATCTCAATTAAGGTATTTACAACTATATTTTTTATGATAATATAGGTAAAATTTTTAAAAATAGTTAATGGGTGTGATGAATGGTAGAGCATATAAAAGAGGTAAATAACACAGGCTTTGGTCAGATGTATCAATTCTTATTTCTTCCTAAAGGAACAGGAACAGATTAGAGGTCAGCATTTCGCCAACAAGAAGAATTATTTAAAAAAGTGGGAGGTAATGTAATATTACCAGAAATCAGTAATTCTCCTTCAAAAGGGAATCAATTAGGGGAAGTAGGAACAATGCTAAATAATGTAGAAAATGACCAAGAACATATAAGAAAAAAAAGATATCATAGTTAAAGTAAAAACTTAAAGAATAGTAACAAAACAAGAAAGTTAAAATATAAGTATACCTACTGTCTAATTAACAAAGAAATTTTTATAAACTTGGCGGCGACCTACTCTCCCTTTTCAAGTACCATCAGCGCTAAAAAGTTTCACTTCCGAGTTCGAGATGAGATCGGGTGGTTCATTTTTGCTATAGCCACCAAGTCAATAAAAATTTCTAACTTAACAATTTTAACTTAATATTTAACACTGCATACACACATATAGAAAGCAAATAAATCAATCAGGCTATTAGTACTAGTTAGCTTCACATGTTACCATGCTTCCACACCTAGCCTATCAACGTGGTAGTCTTCCACGACCTTAATTGGGAAATCTTTTTGAAGAGGGTTTCTTGCTTATATGCTTTCAGCAATTATCCCATCTATACATAGCCACCCAGCGATGCTATTGGCATAACAGCTGGTACACCAGAGGTATATCCATCTCGGTCCTCTCGTACTAGAGTCAGACCTTCTCAAATTTCCTTCACCCACGGCAGATAGAAACCGAACTGTCTCACGACGTTCTAAACCCAACTCACGTATCACTTTAATCGGCGAACAGCCGAACCCTTGGGACCTTCTTCAGCCCCAGGATGTGATGAGTCGACATCGAGGTGCCAAACGGTGTCGTCGCTATGAACGCTCGAACACCATCAGCCTGTTATCCCCGGCGTACCTTTTATCCGTTGAGCGATGACCCTTCCATACAGAATCACCGGATCACTATGACCGACTTTCGTCTCTGCTTGGCTTGTCAGCCTCGCAGTCAGGCAAGCTTATGCCATTATACTATCAAGCTGATTTCCGACCAGCTCTAGCTTACCTTCGCACGCCTCCGTTACTTTTTAGGAGGCGACCGCCCCAGTCAAACTACCCACCATACAATGTCCTAGTTCCAGATAATGAAACATAGTTAGATATCAAAAGTGTAAAGAGTGGTATCTCAAGGTTGACTCCATTATAGCTAGCGCCATAACTTCAAAGTCTCCCACCTATCCTGCACATCACAGTTTTAATAGCAATGTAAAGCTATAGTAAAGGTGCACGGGGTCTCTTCGTCTAACCGCGGGTACCCCGCATCTGCACGGGGAATTCAATTTCGCTGAAGTGATGTTGGAGACAGTGGAGAAATCGTTACGCCATTCGTGCGGGTCGGAACTTACCCGACAAGGAATTTCGCTACCTTAGGACCGTCAGTGTTACGGCCGCCGTTTACTGGGGCTTCAATTCGGAGCTTGCACCCTTCCTATTAACCTTCCAGCACCGGGCAGGCGTCAGACTCTATACTTCCACTTACGTGTTTGCAGAGTCCTGTGTTTTTAGTAAACAGTCGCTACTCCCTATTTTGTGCCACCTACTCATAGTTGCCTAAAAGCAGGTTACCCTTCTTCCGAAGTTACAGGTATAATTTGCCGAGTTCCTTCAACATCATTCTTTCAACACCTTAGTATACTCTACTCATCCACCAGTGTCGGTTTGCGGTACGGCCTCATAAATATAAGTGCTATTTCCTGGAGCTTCTTTTAAGCATAGATCAATCCAATAAGATCTATACAAATACGAAACCCGTCACACTTAAGAGGTTTAGGAATATTAACCTAATTGCCATCGACTACTCCTTTACGGACTCGCCTTAGGAACCGACTAACCCTACGCAGATTAACTTAACGTAGGAACCCTTAGATTTTTGGTGAGAGTGTTTTTCACACTCTTTTACGCTACTTATGTCAGCATTCTCACTTCCGATATCTCCAGCAGTTTTCACAAACCACCTTCACAGACTTACGGAACGCTCCGCTACCGCGCCTATTGATCGAAATCAATAAGCACTCACATCTTCGGTATACAGCTTTAGCCCCGGTACATTTTCAGCGCAGAAAAACTTATTTAGACAAGTGAGCTGTTACGCTTTCTTTAAAGGATGGCTGCTTCCAAGCCAACCTCCTAGCTGTAATGGTTTTTCTACTTCCTTCCCCACTTAGCTGTAATTTTGGGACCTTAGATAGTGATCTGGGTTGTTTCCCTCTTCACCACGGACTTAGCACCCGTAGTGTGCCTGCTATATAATTAATTGTTGGTATTCGGAGTTTAGTTAGATTTGGTAAGACGGTGAATCCCCCTAGTCTATCCAGTGCTCTACCCCCAACAACATACATACAACGCTCTACCTAAATAGATTTCGCGGAGAACCAGCTATTTCCAAGTTTGATTGGCCTTTCACCCCTAATCACAACTCATCCAATAATGTTGCAACATTAACTGGTTCGATCCTCCAGTGTGTTTTACCACACCTTCAATCTGGTCATGACTAGATCACTTGGTTTCGGGTCTAATCCATAAAACTAAAACGCCCTATTCAGACTTGCTTTCGCTACGCCTACACCTAACGGCTTAAGCTTGCTTCATAGATTAACTCGCTGACCCATTATGCAAAAGGTACGCTGTCACTCTAAATATCAATAAATTGATATAGAGCTCCAACTGTTTGTAAGCACTTGATTTCAGATTCTATTTCACTCCCCTCCCGGGGTTCTTTTCACCTTTCCCTCACGGTACTTGTTCACTATCGGTCGTTAAGGAGTATTTAGGCTTGGAGGATGGTCCCCCCATATTCAAACAGGATTTCACGTGCCCCGCTCTACTCAAGGATTTAAAAACTTTCTACTTATACAGGACTATCACCTTCTATGGTTACTATTTCCAGAGTATTCTAATTCTTATTCTTAAATCACTAGCCTTTTCCGCTTTCGCTCGTCACTACTAACAGAATCTCGGTTGATTTCTTTTCCTTTGGCTACTTAGATATTTCAGTTCACCAAGTTTGCTTTACATACTTAGTACGTAATAACTAGCTAAACTAGTTGGGTTTCCCCATTCGGAAATCTGCGGATCAAAATTTGTTGACAATTCCCCACAGCTTATCGCAGCCTGCCACGTCCTTCATCGCCTCTTAACGCCAAGGCATCCATCAAGTGCTCTTAATAATTTATTTATCCGACTATATGCAGAATATGCAGAGTTAAATATTATTAAAATTGAATTGAGATTAAATTAATCTCTACCATAAAACTTGTCAAACATCTAAAAACTAAATTAATCTTTTATATGTTATAACCTAATAAATAATATGTCAACGCCTTTTTGCACAAAACATTTACTTATATTATCAACAACAATATACTAGCAATCCTAAACAGTATAATCTGAGAAATATGTGGTAAACTTATATATACAGTAAAAATTAATAAAAAAGATATTTTGTAAGATAAAATGTGTTAAAATCAATTGCCTAAAAATGATAATAAACATTCGGAGTATTTCTAACGTATGAAAAGTAATCTCTCTTTTATAAAAAACGTTGCTTTAAATTGTATGTCTAAGCTCATTGGCGTATTAAATATTAAGAAAGTAAAACACTTCATTGTGAATAAATATAATACTCTTCATAAAGAAATGACAGTGCTTCTTAAAAAATCTAAGAACCTGTTAAACACCAACATTGAAATCGGTTTATATCACTTTTATAAAGGTAGCATATCAGATGCAAAGTTACGATTTTGGTTAATTAGCATATTTTACCCCCATTTACCTATAGTCTGGTATAACATCGGAAGGTGTCATTTTGCGGTAGGGAATACTAACAAAGCTTATAATTATTTAACAAGGGCACTAAAATTAGATAATGACCACGAGGAGGCGTCTTACTATATAAAAAAAATGACAAACTCAGCGCCTATTACAGAATTGCCAAAAAACCTCATAAGACAATATTTTGATTACACAGGTGAATATTTTGTTGAGCATTGGTTGATTGCCAAACAATATAGAGGGCATGAACTTGTACACATGATAATTACAAAAATCTTCAACAACTCCACTTCTGAGCTCAATATACTCGACCTTGGTTGTGGAACTGGAATATGTGGTCATTTCTTGAAAATAAATAGTATTGGAAACCATATAATAGGAATTGACATTTCAAGTAGAATGCTAAATATCGCAAGAGGATGCTTTATAAAAGGTAAGCCTGTTTACAATGAATTAATACATATGGAAATGAAAGAGTTTCTTAAACAAGAGAAAAACCAGCAGTATGATGTAATTATCTTTGCTGAAGTGCTACATTATCTACATGACTTTCAAGAAGAATTGGAATTAGCAAAAAGATCTACGAGCAAAAAAGGGGTTATTGTATGTTTAATAAGAAGAAAGGAAGGTGAAGGTATTGACTTTGTAAATAAAGGAGACTATTTTCGTCACTCAGAAAGTTATGTTCAACATGTTGCAAAAGAAATAAATATGCAAATAAGTTATATGAGTTACTGTAAAATATATGGCAGTCAGGTTGACGGTATCTTGTTTGCATTACAGCATCAACAAGAAAATCCGAAAAACCTAACTTAAAAATCGCTCAAAATGACTTTTAAGTATCTATATATAATAAAAGAATAAAAGGAACTTTATGAATAACATTACCATTAATTACGCAAAGGACAGCAAATTAACCGACTTTGGAAAAGCAGTTCTATCAGACAGGTATTTAATAGAAAATGAAAGTTATCAAGACCTCTTTGCACGTATTGCTAATTACTATTCTGATAATAAAGAACATGCGCAGCGTCTTTATGACTACATGAGCAACTTGTGGTTCATGCCTTCAACACCAATACTCAGCAATGGTGGCACTAAGAGAGGGTTACCTATCTCTTGCTTTCTTAATGAAACCGAAGACAGCTTGCAGGGAATAGTTGATCTATGGAATGAAAATGTTTGGCTTGCTGCAAGTGGAGGAGGCATAGGTAGTTATTGGGGAAATTTACGCTCAATAGGCGAAAGCGTAAAGGGTAGCGGCAAAACATCAGGAATTGTTCCATTTATTGTAGTGCAAAATGCTCTAACGCTTGCAATTAGTCAGGGATCCCTAAGGCGAGGAAGTTCAGCAGTCTACCTTCCTGTATCTCATCCGGAGATAGAAGAGTTTCTAGATTTACGCAAGCCAACAGGCGGTGACCCAAATCGCAAAGCGTTAAATATACATCATGCTGTAATAGTAACAGATAAATTTATGCAGGCTGTTGAGAATGATCAAGAATGGAATTTAATAAGCCCTCACAACAATAAGGTTATTTCAACTGTAAAAGCGCGGGATATATGGATCAAAATATTAACAGCAAGAGTTGAAACTGGAGAACCTTACATTATTTTCCTTGATGCAACAAATAACAATAAGCCAGAATCTTACAAAAAGCTCAACTTAGACATCAAGATGTCAAATCTATGCAGTGAAATAACTTTAACCACAGGTTATGATCACCTGAATAAGTCACGCACTGCTGTGTGTTGTCTATCATCCGTAAACCTTGAGTACTACGAAGAATGGAAAGACAATAAACTCTTCATAGAAGATATAATGCGCTTTCTTGATAATGTATTGGAAGATTTCATAAATAAAGCACCGAATGAAATGCAGCGAGCAAAATATTCTGCAGCCAGAGAACGCAGTATTGGTCTTGGTGTGATGGGCTTTCACTCATTTTTACAAAGCAAAATGGTTCCTTTTGAATCAGTAACAGCACAACAATGGAATAAAAAAATATTTAAGTATTTACGCGAGCAAGCAGATATAGTTTCTAAAAAATTAGCAGAAGAAAAGGGAGCATGTTCTGATGCCAAAGAAGTTGATCTAATGGAAAGGTTTACACACAAACTCGCTATTGCTCCTACTGCTTCGATCTCCATTATTGCAGGTAATACCTCTCCTGGAATAGAACCATATGCAGCAAACGTATTCATACAAAAGACACTTACAGGCTCATTTGTAGTGCGAAATAAATTCTTGCAAAAACTATTAGCAGAAAAAAATCAAGACAATGATAAAATATGGTCTTCAATTTCAACAAACGAGGGTTCCGTTCAGCATTTAGATTTTCTTAGTGAGCATGAAAAATTGACATTTAAAACAGCGTACGAGCTTGACCAAAGATGGATTATAGAACATGCAAGTGATAGAACTTCGTATATTTGTCAATCTCAATCAGTAAATCTGTTCTTACCTGCCAACGTACATAAACGTTACTTGCACAAAATACACATGCTTGCTTGGAAAAAAGGATTGAAGAGCTTATATTACTGCAGATCACAATCAATGCAGAGAGCCGATAAGGTCTCGCATGACATATTCAAAAAAAGTGAAATATTGCAACAAAAAACAGATATTGACTACGATGAATGTCTGTCATGCCAATAGCGGCCTTACTCAAAAAAGTAGAGAGAAAGTTAAGCAAATGGGTAAATAGACTTCTTGCATAACCATATAACGCACTTTTATTGGGAATAGAAACGAAAAAACTTTCTTGACAAACTCCGCCAGCCCTCTTATCATAAAATTGAAGCTATTTATTTATCTTCTCTGTACAGATTAAATGACAAAAAAACTCACGTATCTGGCGTCTCATGTTTAATTTTTTGCACTATGTGCACCTTATGTCTTTATCAAACTTCTACCTACATAAGCTGAAACGCGCTTATAAAGCGTTTAAAACATAAAAAAACGCCAACTTAAAAAATGGATAGTGAATAACTAGCTACCCTAGGGTTTCTTTTGCCTTTTTTTCTGTTTAGTAAATTTCTTAACGTTTATAATTTAGATTAGTTGCGGTTTAAAAGCAACTGAATCGCGGTTATTAAGTGTTTAGAATAAAAAAACGCCATACTTGAAAGTATAATGTAAGTAATTAGCCAACCACGGGGCTTCTTTTGCCTTTTTTTTGATTTGGTAAATTTCTTAAACATTTATGGCTAAACGACAATCGTCATCCCGCTACTTGTTAGCGGGATCTATTGCCGAGATACCGCGAATGAATCGCGGTATGACGGTTCGCGGTGGCATGACGATAAAGTTTATACCTCGTCATCCCGCTGCTTGTTAGCGGCTGAGATACTGCGGCGGTATGACGTAGATTGCTGTCATTCCGCTACTAGTTAGCGCCGCAGCGGTATGGTGTAGGAAAATTAGCTATATAGCTAACTTGTACCACGCGTTAAAGCTTTTAAACAGGTCTTGGTTTACTTACTCCATTATTTTCTTTATTATCAGATATCATTTTAAATAATATGGAGGAGCAAATTGTCAGCAATTGCCATTATTGATTTTGGTTCACAGTTTACACAGCTTATCGCAAGACAAGTAAGAGGAATGGGCGTTTATTGTGAGATATTTCCAAGCAACATCAGTTTTGAAACAATATCAAAATTCAATGGGTTTATTCTCTCTGGAGGACCACAATCTGTAAATGATGATTGTTCTGAAACAAGTAGAGTAGTACATGAAATTATAAAACTTAATGAGGCAACAAGCGTTCCTATACTTGGAATATGCTATGGACAGCAACTCATTTGTCATTATTTTGGAGCAAAAGTAAAAGAGAGTTTCAAACAGGAGTTTGGTAGAACTAAAATCAAGATACTAAAAGAATCCCCCATTGTAAAGGATAACTGGGATGTTAATTCTGAAGTGGATGTATTAATGAACCATGCGGACAGTGTTGATACTATACCACAGGGATTTACTGTTATCGCATCAGGTGTGATAAATCAAACAATTGCAATGATTGTTAACGAACAGCGAAAGATTTACTGTACTCAATTCCATCCTGAAGTGAGGCCCACAACAAATGGCAGTAAATTGCTCTCTAACTTCTTGGATATTGCAAATTGCGAAAGAGACTGGACAATGAAGTCGTTTATTGAGGAGCAAAAGGAAAAAATCAAAAATGTAGTAGGAGAGAAAAAAGTAATCGCTGCAGTAAGTGGTGGGGTTGATTCAAGTGTTGCAGCGGCTCTCACATATAAAGCTATAGGAAAACAATTAAACTGTATTTTTATCGATACTGGGTTGTTACGCAAGAACCAGACCATTGCTATGTTGAAAGAGATTCCGATAAACTACGTTGATAAATCAAATTTATTTTTGAGTAGATTGAAGGGAATAACTGATCCAGAAGAAAAACGAAAAATTATCGGTAACACTTTTATTGAAGTGTTTGAAGAAGAAGCAAAAAAAATAGGTGATGTGGATTTTTTGATGCAAGGTACCATCTACTCTGATGTAGTTGAGTCAGGGCATGCCTCAGACAACACTAGTACAATTAAGTCTCACCATAATGTTGGTGGGTTGCCAGAAAAGATGAATCTGAAGTTAGTGGAGCCTTTACGTTACCTCTTTAAAGATGAGGTAAGGCTACTTGGAAAGGAAATTGGGCTTTCAGACGAGATAATATTTCAACATCCATTTCCTGGACCCGGACTTGCAGTGAGGATTATAAGTGAAGTCGATAAAGAAAAGGTGCAAATATTGCAAGAAGTAGATGAAATATATATTAATACGATGAAAAATTACGATCTATATGATAAGATATGGCAAGCTTTTGCTGTATTATTACCAATAAAAACTGTAGGCGTTATGGGAGATGGTCGTACGTATGGATATGTTTGTGCTTTAAGGGCTGTAACATCATCTGATGGTATGACAGCTGATGCATTTCCATTTGAAAATAAGGATCAACACTTGCTAGTATTTTGGGATTTTTTACAGAATGTTGGCAGTATAATTGTTAATAATGTTCCCGGAGTAAATAGAGTTGTTTATGATATCACTTCTAAACCACCCGCAACTATTGAGTGGGAGTAAATCAAAAAGATCCCGCTGCTTGTTAGCTGGATCTAGAGATACCGCGAATGAATCGCGGTATGAAGGTTAATTTTCTTTATTTTGCTTATAATTTCCACAAGCAGTGCAAACATAAATGAAGAATACAAATATCCTTTTGGTAATTCTATATGAAATCCATGAAGTATGAGGTACACACCGACAAGTAAAATAAATAAAATGGCGATTATTTTTAACCCTGGGTTAGATTTGATTAACTGGGCGGTATAACTTGATAAAAACAGCATTGCTAGCATGGAAAATGTAAATGCTGTAGCAATTATTACCATGTTATAAGTTAGTGCTATAGCAGTTAATATCGAATCAACCGAAAAAACTAAATCTATTAATATAATTTGTAGCACAACTAAAAAAAATTTTGATTTAACGTTTGCTTTCTTTTTATTTTTCTTACATACAAAGATGTCATCCCGTAACTCCATAGAGCTCTTAACAATAAGGAATAATCCCCCTGCGATCATAAGTAAATCCCTTGCTGATGCAGTGTGAAATATAGGTTTTTGCATTGACAATATAGATGATGTAAAAAATAGTATTACAAAACGCATTAATAGTGCTAATCCAAGGCCCATAAGGCGCACTCTTTCTCTCAGCGCATTTGGTACCTTATCTATTGCTAGAGAAATAAAGATTAAATTGTCTACACTAAGTATAGTTTCAAGTAGTGTAAGTGTCAGTAAAGTCCAAGCATCAGTTAGCATTTTTGTTTCAAATTCGGTTCTTCTTACTCTACAATAGATGTGTAAAAATTAAGTGACTTCACTCAGAAGTTTTATAGCAGTTCTCCAGAAAAACAGGATATATAAAGTTCAGCAGCTTCTTCTATTTTCGTTTTTGAGCAAAATCAATAATAAGAGAGTTTCTTATTTTCATGCACGCAAATAAGATAAAGCCTTATTTTCATTTTTGACTTTATTTGAAAATAATATATACTATAAAAATAGTGTGCTAGGTTGAATGAATGTATATTAAAGGATCACCATCAGGCAAAGTATTCGCTGGTTATCAGGCATTTATACCAAGCCCCTTGCCACCAAAATTTGAATGGGACAATGATTTAGTTAATAGTCTTTAAACCCTTACTTTACTATAAGGAAAGTGGTTGAAAACTTAGGTGTCGTATTTACAACAGCCCAAAGAGCAATCGTAAAGCTTGAAGATTTAGGCATCGTTTCACAAACTTCTCAAGGAAAGAGAGATCGGGTTTATTGTGCAACTGATATTTTGAATATTCTAGAAGAACCAACTAAGATTACAGAGAACTTCGATAGCACATTGTAGCTATTGTGATGAATAAATTCAGCAAACAGCAAGCTTAAAGAGTCTGATCCAATGGACATGCTGAACAAAAAGTAAGGAGCTCCTTTTGGAGGATTATATTAACTTATTAATTAATTGCTTGACTTTTAGCAGGATTTATTATATTATTTATTAATGAGCAATGCAATCAAACCAAGGAGGATAGCATGATAAATAATTTGGATTCAATAATTCTTGGAATAAAAGATGGTGAAAAGGCGATTGAAGATTTAAGGGTTGTTCTTAAAAAAAGAAAAGAAGAAGTTATTACTACACAGACATTTAATTACGCTTTACGATGCCCAAAAACTACAAAGGAAGCGATAGTACACGAAATTCTGCTTCATTTTATACAAAATCCTGGCGAGCAATCACTAGAACAAGTGATACAATGCTTAGATAGAGCAATACAATCTGGGATATATGCAAAAAACAACCCAATAAGAAATCTAGATGAAGAATTTCGTACTCATATAAACTTTAAAGATGAAGAGGGAAATACATTACTACATCATGCAGTTATAGGTAATAAAACTGAAGAAATAATCACCCTTCTTGTTACATATAGTGCAAATCCTTTGATACAAAACGCGGATAATAAAATTCCTTTAGATTTAGCTCAAGGAGAAACAAAAGAAGTGCTTATTAAAAGTATGAAAAAACAAGCTAATACGAAAAAAGAAAGCGCTATGGTAGGCAGTTTGGTGCCTGGCGTAATAATTGGTGGTTTTCTTGGTGTTGTACTTGGAGCTGGTGTGTGTGTTGCAGTAAGTCTTTCTGATGGTATGATACTAGGTGTAATGATAGCATCTTCTCTTGTTGCTAGTATAGCTATTGGACTGGCCATGTATTTTTTGAGTCAAGACTATGAACAGGCTAAAGCGATAGAAAAAACTATTAGCACTGTTAGCTCTGAAATATCTGTTGATGATACAACTGCCGCTAATAAAAATAATAAAGAAGGGCCACAACTTACATATAGCTGACCCAAGCAACACGTCATACCGCGATTCATTCGCGGTATAGATTCCGCTAACTGGTAGCGGAATGACGAATGTGTCGTTTTTCAAATTGTCGTAAGTCACTTTAGCTATAATACACACAAGGAGGGTGTCATCCCAGCGCCCCTATGATGTCATCCCAGTGCTTGACACTGGGATCCAGAAAAGTTTGCTTGTAAACTAGCATGGAAAGTAGCTGATCTTACACTAAATGAATGTTTTTGATGAGGTTGCATAGAAGCTGGATTCCAGCGTCACGCGCTGGAATGACAACTGCGTTTTTTGTTTTTTTGTCATCAAATACTCCTACTCTTTATGTCATCCAAGTGTCCTGACTACTTGGATCCAAGAAATTTAATTGTTTTAAATTTTTCCCTCTATACACCTATTTAAAATTTATGTTATCCACATGTGCAATATAATCTATAATAACGTTTATCAATACAATATATTAAAAAATATTATGAGCTTCGTAAAAGAAAAAAACACCCCTGTGATGGAGCAGTATTTGAACCTGAAAGCTCAATACAAAGATCATCTGCTATTTTATAGGCTAGGAGATTTTTATGAATTGTTTTTCGATGATGCTATTAAAGCTGCGAAATTGCTGAATATAGTGCTCACTAAGAGAGGTAATTCGTGTGGGCAAGAAATACCAATGTGTGGAGTGCCAGCACACAGTAGTGAATCTTACCTACACAAGCTAATAGATTTAGGATTCAAAGTAGCAATCTGTGACCAATTAGAAACTGCTGATGAAGCAAAAAAGAGGGGCTATAAATCCATAGTAAAACGTGATGTAGTGCGAGTTGTAACTCCAGGTACAATTATAGAAGATTCACTACTGGAGGATAAAAGCAATAATTATCTCGCGTCCATAGTTGAACAAAATGACGAATATGCTATTAGTTGGCTTGAATTATCGACGGGAAAATTTTTTCACACTTTAACGAGTTTGAAAGCTCTAGATAGTGATTTATTGCGTATATCACCAAGAGAATTATTAATTTCTGAAAAATTCACTGAGGATGAAAAAATTAGATCGATTTTAAAAAATTATAAAATATCAATTACGCAACACGCACAGAGTTTTTTTGAGTATAGTAAATCTCACAGAACGTTATGCGAGTTTTATAAAATCAGGGAACTTGGGAGTATAGGAAATTTCAGCAAAGTAGAAATCATGGCGTGTGGTGCACTGCTTGAATATGTCAGAGTAACGCAAAGGGGCTCCATTCCAAGGCTTGAATTCCCAAAAACCTATAAGCAACAAAATTTCATGCTTATTGATGCTTCAGCAAGGAGAAATCTTGAGTTGTTTTCAACTCAATTTGGTGAAAAGAAAGGTTCACTAATTTCAGTTATTGATCATACAGTTACAGCTTCTGGTGGACGCCTGCTCAAACAAATGCTCGCTTCACCCCTTGCTTGCTCCAAGGCAATCAATTTGAGGCTCAGCACCGCTCAATTTTTTGTAAATAATCATGAGCCACGCAGAAAAATACGAGAGATATTATCTAACATTCCAGATATTGAGAGGTCTTTATCGCGCTTAATACTAGGGCGTGGTTCACCAAAGGATATGAACCTATTGAAAATAGGCCTAGGAAAGACTTTAGAGTTGTCTGAGTTTCTGTCTACCTTGCATAATTATTGTTTAAGTGAAAAATCAGAAATTAACTCTCAGATGTCATTCCAGTGCTTGACCGGAGAAAAGGAACCAGTGTCTACTACTCAGGTGATAAGTAGTGACGAGAGTGAACTCAGCACAATACATAAGAGCCTTGGTAATCATAAAGACCTATTTGAACTGCTAAATAGTGCTATACTTGATAATAATCTCAGTTCCGTGAAAGAGGGAGGGTTTATCTACCCAAAATACAACTCAGAATTATCTGAGTTATCTTATATATTGAACAACAGTAACAAGTTGGTAACTAAGCTCCGTGAATCTTATCGCGACCTAACTGGCATTGCCGCACTCAAAATATTGCACAACAATATACTCGGTTATTACGTTGAAGTATCAGCAAATCACAAAATAACTTCGGATATATTTATTCATAGGCAAAGCTTAGCAAATAGCATGCGCTACACTACTAATGAATTGAAAGAACTAGAAAATAAAATTCTTACGGCACGTGATGCTGCAATCGGCTTAGAAATGAAAATTTTTAGTGAACTGTGTAGTGAAGTTGCTAAAGAGTCTGAAAAAATTGCTCTTGCTGCAAATGCTTTGGCAAAACTTGATATTAGAACCGCGTTTGCAGAGCTTGCAGTGCAAAATAATTACGTAAAACCCATTATTGATGACAGCAAAGAGTTCAATATCTGTAGCGGAAGACATCCAGTGGTTGAAGTTAACGATAAATTCATTGCAAATAGCATCAATGTAGCTGGTATACATCTAATTACTGGTCCTAATATGGCTGGAAAAAGCACTTTCTTGAGGCAAAACGCTCTCATTGCAATTTTAGCTCACATGGGGTCATTTGTGCCAGCAGAGAGTGTACATATTGGAGTGATTGACAAGATATTCAGCAGGGTTGGCGCAACGGATAATATAACAGCTGGTTATTCTACCTTCATGGTAGAGATGATCGAAACAGCAACGATAGTAAATCAGGCAACGGACCGTTCCTTGGTGATACTTGATGAAATTGGTAGGGGCACAGGGGTGTATGATGGATTATCTATTGCACAGGCGGTGATTGAACATATTCACAATGTAAATAAGTGCCGCGCCATTTTTGCAACTCATTATCATGAATTAACTAAAGTAAGCAAATACTTGAAGAACGTGAAATGTTTTTGTGTAAAAATAAGAGAGTGGAACGGAGAGGTTATCTTTCTACATGAAGTAATTGAAGGCATTGCAGATGAGTCATATGGAATACATGTAGCAAAACTTGCTGGTTTTCCTGATTCTGTTTTAAATAGAGCAAGTGAGGTATTTGAGGAGCTGAAGGCTTGAATCATTATTATAAGTGAAGAATTACCTATACAATCGTGGTAGTAGCTATAGAAACGAAAAACTTACTTGACACCCTTCGCCAGCGCCCTTATCATGATAATGAAGCTATTGTATTTGCTTTCGCCAATCTGCAGATTAAAAGGTAAGGATTACTTAATGTATCGGCGTCTTATGTTCAATTTTTTGCAGTATATAGATACTGTATGTCTTTACAAAACTTCATCTACATCTAGATTTTTATCTAAATAAGCTGAACGCGCTTATAAAGCGTTACAAGACATCAAAAAATGCCAATACTCGACAGAGATAGTAAAAGACTAGCTAACTCGGGGATTCTTTGTCTTTTTTCTGCTTGGTAAATTTCTTAAACATTTGCAGCGTAAGTTAGTTGCAATTAAAAGCGGCTGAATCTCGCTTGTCAAGCGTTTAAAACATAAAAAACGCCAATATTTTAAAGCGGATAATAACCCCAGGGCTTCTTTTGCCTTTTTTTTCATTTGGTAAATTTCTTAATGTTTGTGGCTAACATGAACAAACATTTGAGAGTAACTTCCGCTAGTAGGGTGTCATCCCAGTGTCTGGGCACTGGGATGACAAAAAAAGGAGGCTACTCGGATGACAGCTAGCCTGACAACCGTCATCCCGCTGCTTGTTAGCGGGATCTCTTGTTAGCGCCGCGGCGGTATGACGTAGAATTTTACACTCACCAATTCAGTGTCCAATCTGGATTCCAGACTGGAATGACACCCTTTTGGATGGAAACCAGTGTCAGGACACTGGGATGACAAGAAAGAGGCTACTTGGATGATACCTATAGCCCTGTCATTCCAGCGCGTGACGCTGGAATCTAGTTCTTATTATATATCCAGAGATTTACTATATTAGTAATATCAAACTAGATCAATTCTTGCTACTTCAATTTTTCTTTCAGTTAATTCCTGCCTGGCACGTTAAGTCTAGCCTTTTATAAATGAACCAGAATTATAATTTATCTTTTAAAAATCTCAAATGTAATAAATTTATGTTTTAAAGGATTTGATATATCAAATTTTATTGTATTTACTTTCTCATCAAAAACTATAGTATTCTCATCTATGTGATATCTGTCTATTTGATATGCTAGTGAAAATGCGTCAAGCTTATCAGAAGTTGGAGGAGATTTATATACCACTACATTTAAAGTTTCTAAGTCTAAGTTCACTCTAACAGTCACAACACCTTGTTCAAACGAACTTTCAAACAAACCTTGAATAGATTCACCATGCATACATGGCGGGTCCATTCTTACAGCAGATATACATCGATTATATATTGCATCCCCTGAACCGTTGTGCATGCACATCGTAAAATCTTTACTTCCTTGAAAAAGGTCTATAAAATCTACCATAACACTTCACCACTACATAACAAACACTTTATAATATTATAAGTAACTAGCAAGCTCCATTACTAATTTCGTAGTGACTCTAATTGCAAAATTTAATATAAGTAGTAAAGTAGAACCACTGAATAAAAAACATATGTTAATTAATACAACGTCGGAGCTGGAGGACATATGTGAGGGGTTGATAGCAAAAAAGCCAAAATTTATAGCAGTTGACACGGAGTTCATTAGAAATAATTTAATCTACTACCCAAAATTATCGTTAATTCAAATTTCTTACGGAGAGAAGAGTTTTATTGTAGACGCATTAGTGCCAGAAATTGATTTATCATTCATTAAGAAAATAATGCTAAATCAGGGGATAACCAAAGTGTTTCATAGCTGCCGGCAGGATATAGAATCCTTACTCACTGTATTTAAATGTATTCCCACTCCCATTTTTGATACCCAAGTTGCTGCTATGTTTTGTCATTATTATCATGACTTTATTGGTTACTCAAAAGTAGTGGAGCAATATCAAGGAATAGCACTGGATAAAATTAAAGCTAAAAATTCAGATTGGTTAAGGCGTCCGTTGTCCGAAGATCAGTTAGATTATGCAGTAAACGACGTGGTACACCTATATGACCTATACCAAATATTGTGCAATAAACTTGAAGAAAATAATAGGATGGGTTGGTTTCAAGAAGAGATGGAATCAATAGTTGATATAAATAAGTATTTACATAGCCCAAAAGATGCATGGAAGAGGATTAAATTTAATTATGAAGTAAATCCAAGATTGATACTAACTGTTAAAGCAGTTAGTGAGTGGCAAGAAACCTTAGCACAGCGCTATAATATGAACCGTAATAAAATAATCAATAATGCTGTAATAGCTGATTTTATTGAAAAAAATGTAGAGCATGTTGATGAGATTTTAGATGATCTCAAGAGGAATACAGAAAATATAAAAGATGCGGATTTACTAGAGTTTGTGAATATTTTTAATGAAAATGAGAGAAATTGGATGCAGCAAAACAACACCTTATCGAGTAATTATGATAAATCTGTACTTGATATACTCTCAATTATTTTAGATAGTAAATGTAAAGAAAGTAACATATCAAGGAAATTAGTTTCTTCAAAAGATGAGTTAACCGGGTCAATATCTAGACAGACAGATAAATTATTCAAGGGATGGAGATATGATTTTTTTGGCAGGTCAGTTGAATCATTTTTGAACACAAGCTCAAAATTTGAGATTTCAGCAGTGAAATCCGCAAATAATATAACCAAAATTCAGAGTAATTTAGTGGAGAATAACTGTTGCTAAAGTAACTTAGATTTATCGACAATCGTCATCCCGCTACGTGTTAGTGGCTAAGAGATACCGCGGCGGTATGACGGTTAAGTAGGGTGTCATCCCAGTGCCTTGACTACTTCGATCCAGGAAAATTGATTGTAAACGAGCAAACATTTTCGATAAAATTACCAAAAAGCTAGATCCCAGACTGGGATGACACCACCTACAAATTGCAATGTTCGTATAGTTATGTGCTTGACACTGGGATCTAGAAAATCTAGTTAATATATATAGAGAAACCTTAGCTATAGTTTCAAAAGAAGTCGAATGTATTTTGTTATATGATTATAAGTCTAACAGGCGGAATTGGGGTAGGAAAGAGCTTTGTAGCTAATTGCTTTCAAGAGTTTGGTGCTGTTGTATTTGATGCTGATTCTGTTGTACACCAACTTTATAAAGTGGATAAAAGCATAATAAGTTATGCAGAGAAAAATTTTCCTGGAGTGGTAGTAAATGGTGAAATAGATAGAACAGTACTGTCTAAATATTTCTTAGCCTACGATGAAAATTGGAAACAATTTCAATCTTTGGTTCACTCTGCTGTGCTGCGTGAATTAGAATTTTTTATTGCCAAGGAAAAAAAGATCGATAGAAAACTTTTAGTTTTAGATGTGCCACTTCTATTAGAAACAAAATTTTATTTATATTGCGACCTTATTGTTTTTGTTCATGCAGATAGCGTTGTGCAAGCTCAAAGACTTAACGAACGCAACATAGATAAAGAAAAGCTTAATCTAATCTCCGATGTTCAGTTATCTATTGAGGAGAAAAGGAAGATGAGTGACTTTATTATCGATACCAGTGTAAGCAAAGAGTATGTTTTTTCTCAAGTAAAAGATATAGTGGATTCATTAAACCTAAACACGTAGCTCTACGTCATACCGCCGCGGTATCTCTAGATCCCGCTAACAAGCAGCGGGATGACGGTTGTCAGGATCCCAGCAGCCTCCCTCCCCTGTCATCCAAGTAGCCCCCTATGGTGTCATCCCAGTGCCCAGACACTGGGATCCAGGAAAATTGATTGTGCACTATAGCAACATTTTTGATCAAAAACTGGATTCCAGTGGGCTTTGTTGCATCGCTACTTATGAAAGGCTAACTATAGTTAGGATTATAAGCAACCTATTGAAAATCTTGTTTTTTTGCAATCAATCTGATCAAATTTAAGAATAGTAATTTGTTATTTATATTAATAAATTTAATTCTATTGAAAATAGCTAAAGCATTGAAATTCTTGAATTTTAGCCGGATTGGTAAATGGTAGTGAAATTTCTTTTACTCAAATTTAGGTATTCATTGACCGTTCTTGTTATAAATACCAGAATAATAAGCTACTGATATTCCCTATCTTTTTTATCTTTAATCCATCATAGCTAGCGATGCAACAAAGCCATTCCAGTGTCAAGCACTGGAATGACACCCTTCCGATGGGAACTGCTCTCAAACTACAACAGCATGAGTAGCTATAGAAGCTTTAATGATACAAGAAAAAATAAACAGCTATCATTTTTTTAGTAATTAAGTAAAATAGAGTGAAAGATTGCGAGGAAGTTTTGAAAAATAAGATAAAAAAGATAGTAATTTCAGGAAAGGAAGTGTGGCCAATCATCGAGGGCGGCAAAGGCATTGCAGTTAGTGATGGAAGATCAAGCGGAGCATTTGCTGCAGCAGATGCTGTGGGTACATTTTCTGGTGCAAATGCTAAGCTTATTGATGATAATGGCAAGTTAGTGCCACTAATTTATAAAGGCAAAACAAGAAATGAAAAGCATAGTGAATTGATTGAGTATAGTATTGAAGCTGGAATTAGTCAGGCAAGAATAGCAAATGAAATATCAAAAGGTCATGGAAGAATACACATGAATGTACTTTGGGAGATGGGAGCAGCAGAACGCGTGCTTCATGGCATATTAGAAGGAGCGAAAGGTTTGATTCATGGTATTACCTGCGGTGCTGGTATGCCTTATAGGCTTGGAGAAATTGCAGCTAAATATCAGGTTTATTATTACCCTATTATCTCATCGGTGCGTGCTTTTAAAGCATTATGGAAGCGTGCTTACCAAAGAATATCTTCCTATTTGCTTGGTGGAGTAGTGTATGAAGATCCATGGCTTGCTGGAGGGCACAATGGACTCAGTAACAGTGAAGATCCAGAGCTACCACAGGCTCCATTTGAAAGAGTTGCAGAGCTTAGATCTTTCATGAACGAGATCGGTCTTTCAGAAACACCAATTGTTATGGCAGGAGGAGTGTGGCATTTGAAAGATTGGGAACATTGGTTTAACAATCTGCAAATTGGACCAATAGCTTTTCAGTTTGGCACTCGTCCACTTTTGACGAAAGAAAGCCCAATTTCTGCAGAGTGGAAAAAGAAGCTACTCACTTTAGAAGAAGGTGATGTATTTTTAAATAAATTCAGTCCAACAGGGTTTTACTCATCTGCAGTAAAAAATAACTTCATACGTGAGTTGCAGGAACGGAATTCACGTCAAATAAAGTTTTCAGAAAATGCTAGCGAAGAATTTAATAATGAATTTGCAATGGGTAGCAGAGGTAGAAAGATCTACCTTACTGCAAAAGACAAAGAACTGGCAAATACATGGACTAAAGCAGGGTACACAGAAGCAATGAAAACCCCAGATTCAACTGTTATTTTTGTGACGCCAGATAAATTTAAACAAATAAGAGAAGATCAAATCAATTGTATGGGATGTTTGAGCCATTGTTTGTTTAGCAATTGGAAAGATCATGGTGACCATTCAACAGGACGAAAGCCAGATCCGCGTAGTTTTTGCATACAAAAAACACTGCAAAACGTTATACACGATGGTGATATTGAGAACGAACTCATGTTTTCCGGGCACAATGTGTACAAATTTAAGCAAGATCCATTTTATGAGAATGGCTACGTACCGGCAGTAAAAGAACTGGTGGAAAGGATATTGACTGGGTATTGAGTCAGTGACCTTACCCAGAAAAAGTGGAGAGAAAGTTTGGAATGTTTTTTACAAAAAGAATGATGCATCAAATTGTTCTGGAATGCAATAGTTAATAGTGACGTTGTTTGTTATAAAAAATTTCTATGTATTCAAATATTGCAGTTCTAGTTTGTTGAGCAGAGTGTTGTGAAGTATCAATAAGTATTTCTCTTTTCAATGAGCTAAAGAAGCTTTCTGCAACAGAATTGTCGTAACAACAGCCTTTATTACTCATCTATATTCTTTACAGCTAAGAGATATTGATACCCTTGCGCAGTATATTGTGAACCTTGGTCACTGTGCAGCAGTAGATTTTTAACAGGTTTACGCCTATTAATGGCCATTAATAAAGAGTTCATAACCAATTGTTTATTTATTGCACTACTCATTAACTACCATACGTGAGAATTATTGCTGCCAAATATAGCCATCCCTCCTTGGTTTTGATGTAAGTAATCCCATACTTTATTTGGTTGATCAACAATAAAGTTTTGATCTAGTATATTGGGAGCTACAGCTCTATTATCTGTTTGTTGTTTTTTAATTTTAAACTTTCTTTTCAGTATAGCCCTGATGTCATTTTTCTGCATAATACTTTGCACCGTTTTCAAATTGCAACTTTTACCCAAAGCCTTCAATTCAGCATGAATTTTAGGAGTTCCATATCTACATTTAGAAACTTGATATATTTTTTGAATAGCTTCGAGTAGCTCTTTATTTGCTGATTCTCTACTGCTTATTTTTCTTGTGGTCCACTTATAGTAGCCACTAGCAGAAAATCCTACATAATTCCTGTACTTTATAGCAGTTACTATATAAAAAAATATTTTACTCTTTTTGACTGGCCAGGGCTTTTTTTTAAATGTCTCTTTCCCTTGTTACTCTTGCTTTGTAAATCAAACCTCTCTTTGTCATAAGGTGCTACATCTGGAAATGCATTTGCCGCTGACTTTTTTTCGTTATATTTCTTCATCCATTTTCCTAATACACTATCCCTTATTCCTAGATCTCTTGCTACTTTTGCAACTGGTTGACCTACCTTTCTTTGTTCATTTGCCAGTTTAACAGCTTCCAATTTGAATTCTGCTGTATATTCTCTTACCATTTCTAATCCTCCAAAATTTTATTTTACCCAAAAAAACTCTTTTCTTTCTCTCCACTTTTTCTGGGTAAGGTCAGTTTACTGGCCTCTCCATGAGTGAGATTGAAAAATTAAGTGGAAATCTGTGAACGGTTACCTTGGATGACAGAAAAGAGTGTTGGAAGGAGGCAATATTAAAAACTTAATTTCAGTCCAGCAAAGAACACATAACCAGAGTTGTTATTTTCTATTTTAGGCTCTTTTGTACTAAACTTTACAATATCGAAATAGTATGAAGTACCTAAAAAAAGAGAATTTTCAAGACTTAAAGCATATGATGTTAACTCGTTTGTACCTTCGCCTGCAATATCCCTACCACTACTAAAATATGTTAAGCTCGATTTGTAAGAATCAGAACGGTAAGCGATACCTGCATTCATATAATACGTATTATTTGTTTCAGGATTACGCTTCTCACCAGATTTACCACCATTACCATACGAAAAAATGCAATCAAGATCGAACAATTTTAGCTTCAAACCAAAATTCCAGTGTAGTAATTGATTGTGGCATTCATAATTTTTAGAAGTCCCATCTGAGCAATCAGTTAAATTTTCTCTTGCAAATTCACCAGTTAAGGCAGTAGTAAAACCTATATCATCTGACAAGCTGTTTTTATAGGAAAGGCCAGCAGCAATTAAATTGCTGTACTGTAAGTTATTTTTTCCTGGAACATAACTGAATCCGAGTTGAAAGTTATAGATTTCAGGGGAGATGTAGTTAATTGATGATTGTTTTAACCCTAGTTCGAGTTCATTATAATCGCTATAAATATTGGGCTTGACCCAGAACACCTTGTCTTGATCATATCCATGGTCACCATCTTTTTTATGATCACCGCGCAAATTTGCATAGTTTGTCCAATGACCATTTACTCCTCCAGCAGCTGCATAAATTTTTGAAGTGTTAATTAACATGCTCTGACCAACTAAACTTCTTTTACCATATTCAATTGATCCAAGTTCCTGGTTTTTTATGATAAAATACCATTCCTCCATGTCTAACTTTTCTATGTCTAACGCTTTTAGGTTTGCAATACCAGAAACCCCTGCCTTAACATTAACCCCCATTTGAGTATTTGGATAAACTTGCTGTAAATAAAGAAAGCGCAAGTATGAATAACTTGAAGTTTTATCCTTAGGCTTAGCATTGAAAGAATCTCTGTTGAAGGCGTAGCCGAATCTCAAATCTATTTTTCCGTCTAGTTCTGCATAAAATATTTCCTTATCCAAAATTGTTTTAGAGCTAGCACTATTCTGCAAAAACAATGATGAAAGCAGTGCTACCAGGTAGTACTTTAACTTCATAAATAACCTTAAATCTTTATAAAAATTTAAGTTTAAACTCAATATAAATAAAAAACAACTTTTCAGAAGGCACCGCTGGTAGATTTTGCTGCCTGTTTTTGAGCTATATTCCCATAAATTATTGATACACTTGGTAATTTTTGCATTAATAACTGCTTATTAATGGCAGAATGTATACGATTAATTATTTTAGATGTACTTTTTACATCGCAGTTAATCAAAACAAAAAGCACTTTATTCTCATCAATATACCCTAGAAAATCATCACTACGGCAATTTTTATAAAAATGTTCTATGACAACTTTCAGTGCATCATTTGTCTCGCTACAGCTACTATTTAAGCCAATTATTCCTATAGCTGCATTAATTTGATGTTGAAAGGCGAAATTCAATATAAGGTATAACTCTAAAATAGTGGACTCATTGCCCGGTATATCGAATAAGTCATGGTTTTTATATTTCTTACCCATTAGATATTCATCTCTAAAGATTCCTAATTTATGGGACAAACTGATATCACGTATTAACAGCTCATAATTTATTTTATTACTGGCAAATTGTGCAGTGCGGAAAACTTTTACTTTTGTCCTGATATCTTCTCCTTTAGCATCAGTTAAGGAAAAATCTATCACTTTAGGTAATATATCAAGTAAATCGTGCCCATTTTCGGTATACTCTAAATAATTCTTCATGTCGTCAGCTGCTCTTGCACTTAAAATATTGATTAACGGCTTATTAAGTAAATTCCCTTCCTCGTATTTTAACAAATTCCTTGCGGCTTGATTGAGCCCTAAAATTAACACGTTTTTTTTCTTATTATCCTGACAAACAGATACCACAGCATCATCTTTTCTTCTTGCAGTTATGAAATCATCCATACTTTCATTCTATACAGCGTATTTATAAGTATAATAAGATTATATTAAGATTTACTTACTTATTGATATGCTTAATTAGGTATAGACAAAATGTCATACGGGATGGCTTTGTTGTAGAAGAATCAAGATTACTGTTTATAGACTTCAAGTTACTGCAAAAAATATTTTAAAACATAGTGATATCTTGACTTTACCTAGTTAATATTCCAAATTATAAAAAAACAGATAGTTCTATGACGACAAGTCTATTACAAGGCAAAAAGGGATTAATAACCGGAATAATAAATAAGAGATCGATAGCATGCGGTATAGCAAAAGCTCTCTCAGAGCACGGGGCAGAACTTGCAATCACCTACCAGAACGAAATAATAAAAGAAAAATTATTACCAATAGCAGATGAATTAAATGTGGAGCTAATATTACACTGTGACGTTTCAAATGAAAAAATCGTAGATAACGCTTTTGAAATAATAGAGAAAAAATGGGGTACTCTTGACTTTTTGGTGCATGCAATAGCATTCTCCGATAAAAATGAGTTAGATGGTAAATATGTCAATACTTCACTGAATAACTTCCTCAATGCAATGCATATATCGTGCTATTCTTTCACTGCTTTAGCACAAAGAGCTGAAAAAATGATGTCAGGTGGTGGTAGTTTGCTTACTTTATCTTATTATGGCGCTGAAAAAGTTATGCCAAATTATAACGTTATGGGTTTATGTAAAGCAGCACTTGAAGCAAGTGTAAAATATATAGCATGTGATCTCGGGCCACAAAATATCAGAGTAAATGCAATTTCCGCTGGTCCAATCAGAACTTTAGCATCTTCTGGAATAAGCGATTTTCACTTCATATCAGAATGGAATAGAAATAATTCTCCGCTCAGACGCAATGTTACAATAGAGGATGTTGGCAAGGCAGCGCTATACTTATTAAGCGATTTAAGTAGTGGCACTACTGGAGAAATTTTGCACGTTGATTCAGGATATAACGTTGTGGGAATGAAGGTAGTTGACTAACAAAGCACTAGTTCCTTCGGGTTCATACACAACTCTATCAGGAGTTTTGTGACTGTGATTGCAGAAAACATCGAACATAAAATTCCTATTGATAAAGTGACAGAAAAGCCTCTAATTGCTCCACTGCCAATAATGAACATTATTCCTGCAGCAATTAATGTAGTGATATTTGAATCCAGTATTGTCTTTATAGCGTTTTTAAACCCTTCTTCAATAGCACGTTCCACTCTCTTGCCAGATTTTATTTCCTCACGAATTCGCTCAAATATTAAAACATTTGCATCCACCGCCATACCGACAGTGAGTGCAATACCGGCAATTCCAGGTAAAGTTAGAGTTGCTTCAAGCAGAGTGAGAATTGATAATATAAGAATTACATTAGAAAAAAGCGCAACAGAGGCCAATACACCTAATTTACCGTAAGTGATGATTATAAATAAAGCCACGGCTATAATAGAGATTGTTGCTGCCATTTCCCCTGCCTTTATTGATTCTTCTCCAAGACTTGGGCCAATGTTTTTTTCTTCAATTATTTTAAGTGGTGCTGGCAGTGCTCCAGATTTTAAAAGTATTGCAAGTTCGCTTGCTTGTTTTTCAGTAAAATTACCGCTAATTTCTCCCTCTCCATTTAAAATTGGCTCACGTATTGTAGGTACTGTTAAGACTGTGTTATCCAGAACAATTGCAAAAGGTTTTCCCACATTTTCTTTAGTGATTTTTGCGAATCTTTTACTCGCTATGCTGTCAAATTTAAAATGCACTGTTGGTTTACCTAAGTGACCAAATCTAACTGATGCGTTAACCAGCGAATCACCACCTATTTCAGTTTTGCGGAATATTGGATAAGAATTACCTAAAGAATCCTTGAGCATGACAGTGGTTTCATGGTCTATATCCTGCACCTTGGCTATGTTAGTGTTTGCCAAATGAAAAGCTAGCTTAGCAGTTTTGCCAAGCAGAGATTTTATCTGCTTGGTATCTTCTACTCCAGGCACCTGCACTAATATTTTATTCTGCCCTTGTTTTTGAACGCTGACTTCCTTTGTGCCAAGTTTGTCCAAACGGCGCTGGACATTGTTTATTGATTCTGCAGCTACTTCACTGATCAAAGAATTTTTATAATGGGGTTTATACGAAATGAGAATCGAAGAATCTTTTCTATTTAGCTCTAAATTTGGATTTATCGCATTAATCAACACAGATGCTTTTTTATAATCATCAATATTATTTAAAGTTATAACGCTATTTTGTACGTTAGATTCAATATTTTTTGTTAGCAATGTCTCTTTTATTTCGTTAGCTAGCATGCTTAGCTTTTCCTTAAAATAGAAGTCTAAGTCTATGTTTAAAAGCAAAGATGCCCCTCCTTTCAGGTCAAGGCCTAAGTTTATTCTTTTTTTCGAAATAAAAAGCTTATTATCAAAGAAATTTGGCAGTGTTATGTATAAAGCAAATAAACAGATGCATAATACTGAAAAAGATTTGACTATAAGTCTGTTATACATAAGTTGTATGTTTAAAATTGTAATAATTGATTGTAAGTTAAAAATAGATTTTTGTAAAATTCTCTATTTGACCTTACCCAGAAAAAGTAGAGAGAAAGTTAAGACGTTTTTATCATGAGAATAAATTGTGCAGGAATGCAATAGTTAATAGTAGAATGTCTACGTTATTTGTTATAAAAGATTTCTATGTATTCAAATATGGCAGTTCTGGTTTGTTGAGCGAGAAGTATCAATAAGCAGCTCCCTTTTAAGTGAACTTTTCTGCAACAGAGTTATCGTAACAACAGCCCTTATGGCTCATGCTGGAAATGATGTTTTTTGTATTCAATAGAAATTGGTAATTTTGAGAGGTATACTGTGACCCTTGATCGCTATGTAACAGCAGATTTTTATCGGGTTTGCGTTTATCAACGGCCATCAATAAAGAATCTATAACTAATTATCATGTTACTCATTAACCACCATGCGTGAATATAGGTCAATTATTGCCGCCAACAACCTTCTTTAGTTTTTATGTAGGTAATCCCAAACTTTATTTGGCTGATCAGTAGTAAAATTTTGATCCAATGTGTTCGGAGCCACAACTCGGTTGCTTATTTGCTGTTTTTTATTTTTGAACCTTCGTCTAAGCTTGGTTTTAATGCCATTTTCTTGCATAACACTTTGTACTGTTTTAATTTTTGCCTAAAGCTTTTAATTCAGCGTGAATTTTAGGGGCTCCATATCTGCATTTAGAATGCTTGATGTATTTTTTGAATATCTGCTAGAAGCCCTTCTTTTGCTAATTCTTTACTGCTTTTTTCCTTAGCAACCAATACCACCAGTACAAAACCCTACATAGTTCCTGTGTTTTATAGCAATTTCTATATAAAAGAATACTTTACTCTTTTTCTTTGCCCAGGGCTTTTTTTAAGATGTCTCTTTCTCTTATTAGCTCTTTTTTTAGATCAAATCTTTCTTTGTCATAAGGAGCCTTTGCCTGGAAATGCGTATGCTCCAGACATTTTTCCATCATATTTTCTTACTTAACATACTGCCATCTATACCTAGATCTTTTGCTATTTTTGTACTTGCTTGACCTGTTTCTTTAACCAGCTTAACAGCTTCTAATTTGAATTCTGCTGTATATTCTCTTCTATTTGTCATATTTTGAAAAAACGTTTTATTTTACTCCAAAAACGTCTTAACTTTCTCTCTACTTTTTCTGGACTACTCCGAATCGGTTGACAAATTGGACGTTTGATAAGCATAATTTGGAGCTTCTTGTGTAATGACTATATCATGAGCGTGACTCTCTCTTAATCCTGATGCAGTAATAGTAACAAATTTACAATTTTTTTTCATCTCTTCTATATTCCTATTACCAGTATACCCCATTGCAGCTTGCAATCCGCCAATCAATTGATGGATTACTCCTGAAGCTGGACCTTTGAATGGAACTCTTCCTTCCACTCCTTGTGGAACTAATTTGAGTTTTGAATCTTTATCTTGAAAATAACGGCTAGCTGAACCTCGTTTCATTGCACTAATAGATCCCATTCCTCGATAGCCTTTATATGCTCTGCCCTTATACATAATAATCTCACCTGAGCTTTCGTCAGTGCCAGCAAAAATCGAACCAATCATCACAGAGTCAGCACCAGCTGCAATAGCTTTTGCAACATCTCCTGAGTATTTTACCCCACCATCAGCAATTAGTCTGACGTTTCTTGCTCTACACGCCTCTGCAACATTCTTGATTGCAGAGAATTGTGGCACACCAACACCTGTAACTATTCTGGTTGTACAGATTGATCCTGGTCCTATTCCAACCTTCACTGCATCAACACCCGCATCAATCAACGCTTCAGCAGCCTCCTTTGTTGCAATGTTTCCGCCAATTAATTGCGTATTAGGATACATCTTTTTTATTTCCCTAATGGTATTGATAACGTTTTCGGAATGACCGTGAGCAGTATCCACAACAACTACATCAACTTCTTCTCCGATCAAAGCTTCACATCTGTCTATACCATCTTTTTTACCAGTGCCAATTGCAGCGGCAACTCTGAGACGCCCTTTACTGTCTTTACATGAATTTGGGTATCTATTGTATTTTTCAATGTCTTTAACCGTAATTAAACCTATACAACAAGAATTTTCATCTACGACCAAAAGCTTTTCTATTCTATTTTCATGCAACAATTTCATTGCTGAGGCACTATTCACTCCCTGCTCCCGCACTGTCACTAACTTATCTTTTGTCATCACTTCGGAAACTTTTACATTCATGTTCTGGTCTTCAATAAATCTCACATCTCGGTTAGTTAAAATTCCAACTAACTTGCGTTGATCGACTACAGGAATGCCAGAATAATTGTGCTCTCTCATTAATGAAATTGCTTCCGCAACTGTTTTATCCGGTGAAATCGTAATTGGGTTATACACGATCCAACTTTCATATTTTTTCACCCTTCTTACTTCTAAAACTTGTTCATCTATTGATAAATTCTTATGTATGCAACCTATCCCTCCATGTTGGGCAATAGCTATTGCAAAGCCCGATTCAGTAACAGTATCCATTGCAGAGGATATGAGAGGGATATTTAGTTCTATACTATTTGTTAAATAAGTTTTTGTATCTGCATCGCAAGGCAATATATTAGAATAGGCTGGCAAAAGAAGTATATCGTCAAACGAATAACAAGCTTCCATTTTTTTCATAGGCTTTATTTAAAGCTTATACGCCAATTAATTAAATTGCAATAGGCAAAATTAGCTAGGAGCCTTTAATTGTATAGCTCTAACTGTTTTTAGGAGATAGAAAAGCTATATAGTTGCTAATACATTTTATTGCAAAATAAGCATTCTACATTATTTGCCAGCAAACAAAACTGCTCAATAGTTAAGTTTTCTGGACGCTGGTTTCCGCTCAATTTAGCGTTTTCAAGGACAGTTTCAGCGTGGTTCGTTATATTTTGCAAGCTATTTCTCAGCATCTTTCTTCTTTGAGAAAAAACAGCACGTGTTAATCTTGTTAAGGTTTCCAAATTTACTGCAAATTTTGGGATAGGCAAAGGATTTACTGTAATTACTGAAGAATGTATTTTTGGTCTTGGAAAAAACTCTTTAGGTTCAATATCAAATTCCTTTTTTATATCACATAGTAACTGGCTTAGCACTGATAAGGAACCATAATCTTTAGAATTGGGTCTTGCCGTAATGCGATCTGCTACCTCTTTTTGAAACATTAATGTCAAGTTCGTAAAAAATTTTATATTATTTAACCACTTTAAAAATAACACTACCGAGATATTGTAAGGCAAGTTAGCAATAACTTTAACTGGACGTTCTATCAGCTCTTCTTCTATAACGTGCAGTGCATCTGCTTCTATAATTTTATACTTTCCTTGATGCTCATTTAGCAGTTGATCATGGTGTTTTACTAAATCTCTATCTTTTTCTATAGAAAGTAGAGACTTTGGATTATGCACCAATATTTCTCTTGTTAATGCACCATATCCAGGACCAATTTCAATGACATTAAAATTCTCCAGACTACCAGCTAAAGCGACTATTTTTTTTGTTATCTCACTCGATAAAATAAAATTTTGCCCTAGACTCTTTTTTGGCTTCAGTAAAAATTTTTTCATATTATTTTCATTATACAGTATTTTAAAAATTAGTTGACTAAAATTCATTGATAATTGTATATTATTAATGTGTTTAACGCCGGCTTAGCTCAATTGGTAGAGCAACTGACTTGTAATCAGTAGGTTGTCAGTTCAAGTCCGACAGCCGGCACTCTCACTCATATAAGTAAAGTTGATGTCCTTTTTAATAGTAGCAAATTGGAAAATGAATGGAATGCGTTCTTCATTTGTTGACTTTATAGGCAAACTTAACAACAAGAGCAACGAAATTACCTCTAAGCTAGTGATTTGCCCTCCTTTTACATCATTTCCAAGCAGTATAGAGTTGAACAATAATATTAATATAGGAGCACAGAATTGCCATCATAAAAAGTTCGGTTCTTACACAGGTGAAATTAGTGCAGAAATGTTAAAAGAACTAGGGTGTACTTACGTAATACTTGGGCATTCTGAAAGGGCTAATGAAAAAGATAGTGAAATAAAACTTAAGTCGGAAATAGCAATAGAATCAGGCTTACACCCAATTATCTGTGTAGGTGAAAATTCAGAAGATTATAAGAATGAAAAAACAAAAGAAGTAATAGAATATCAATGTAAAAACCGCTTGCCAACACACGGTGAATATACCGTAGCATATGAGCCAATATGGGCAATAGGCACAGGTCATGTGCCAAATAATGATGCAATTGCTAAGGTGATAGAGGTAATAAAATTGTGTACTAGTAAAAAACACATTATATATGGTGGTTCAGTCAGTTCAGAAAATATAGAAAATTTGCTCAGTATCTCAAATTTATCAGGAGTTTTAATTGGCAGTGCAAGCTTAGATTTCGATCACTTTTATAAAATTATACAACAAGTTGAAAAAAAGTTTTCTCTTATCAATTCTAAAATCAGCAACTAAGAATCCTATAACAAATGACATCATTTCAGTGTCAAGCATATATAGCTAACCCAAGAAAGGTTTCCCTACGTCATACCGCGATTCATTCGCGGTATCTCTAGATCCCGCTAACACGTAGCGGGATGACGAATTTGTTGTTTTTCAAATTGTAGGTAAACCTAAGCCACTTTAGCTATATCTGTACGAACATCTAGTAAAACGACCTAGCTATAGCTAAAGTAATCTAGAAAATTAACGATATTTTATTCCCCGGGGAACGCTCTATTCTGTTTTCCAACTCTAGTTCCAAAAGAGCCATTAGAGCTATGTTGGTAGAAAGTCCGCTTGCTAATATAAGTTCATCTATATCAACAGGTACAGAGTTAATATGATCAACTATAACAGATTTTGCCTGTTGTAATTTTTCTTGTTTTTGGTTAACAGCATAGTGCTCAACATCAAATAGTTTTTTTTGCTGCGGAGGTAGACTAAACCTAATACTCTCTATTATGTCATCAGCGGATTCGATAAGCTTAGCACCGTTTTTAATTAAATAATTACTACCACTACAGCGTGAATCTAAAGGGAAACCAGAAACTGCAAACACCTCTCTCCCTTGATTTAAAGCAAAATCTGCTGTTATTAGAGAGCCAGAACGTTTCGATGCTTCAATCACTGCAACACCTAGCGATAGGCCAGATATAATTCGATTCCTCTGAGGAAAATACTGAGGCTTTGGTTTAGTAGCAAATGGAAGCTCAGTAATTACTAACCCACCGTTCCCAGTGATTTTTTTGTATAGATCAAAATTCTCTTTTGGATACACCACATCAATTCCGCTTGCTGTAACAGCAATAGTGGGATGATTTTTGTATATTACACTGTTTGCTGCAGTATCGATTCCTTTTGCAAGTCCAGAAACGATAACAAAACCAGCTTCGCTTAAATCAAGTGCCAACTTATTGGCAAAATTTCTTCCATTCATTGAAGAGTTACGCCCACCGATTATTGCAATTATCTCACGGCTTAATAATGATATATCACCAAGCGCAGTTATTACAGGAGGACAACTAGAGATATTTCTTAAAAGATCAGGGTAATCTGGGTCACATGCGGGTATAATTTTAGCTCCAATTCTTTCTGCATTATTGATTTCTTCTCGTGCATCTTGAATGCCATACACCTTATTATTAGCCACCCTATTGAGATATTTTAGCACCTCATCTAGCGATCCATGTGTTCTTAGTATACTAAAAAACTTTGTTGGTCCTATAGTTCTAGCCAAGCTTAACCATACTTCTAATTCTTTGTTGTTCAATTTATTTATCTTCATAAAAGGCTTGAATTTCTTATCAATTTAGTGTACCCAAGATAATGCAAATATACAGTGTTTTATGACGCATTTTGTTACAGATAAATGCATAAAATGTAAATATACGGACTGTGTGGAAGTATGTCCCGTTGACTGCTTCTATGAAGGTAAAAACATGCTCGTGATTAACCCAGATGAATGTATTGATTGCGGAGTGTGCATACCTGAGTGTCCAGTAGATGCAATTGTAACTGATGATTCCATAAAAGATATTTTAGAACTAGATGAAGAGTTACCGAACAGTGAACAAAAAATCTTCAAATCATTTTACAACATAAACGTAGAATACTCACAAAAATGGCCAAATATCACAGCTAAGAAGCAACCTCTCTATACAGCAGAAGAGTATAAGGAAAAAAAGGATAAAACAACTTATTTTGAGGAAAATTTAGAATAATACTGCTGAAGGAAAAGAAACTTTTTGTATTTCAGGGTTATTGTTTTTGGTTGCTGAAAATAGTTGCGTTATCTAAGTTGTTATGCTGATAAATTAGTATCGATTAATTTAAGGATTAAGGAAAAAGGCTTATTGACTTTTGAAATATTTGATTATAAAACTAGCTGTTAGCATTAAATCTTGGGGGTAAGTTATGAGTATAAATAAAAGAGAAACCATTAAAAAGATTGAAGGGTTACTTTTTCAAGCGAACGGTAATCTTGAAAAAACATGTGATCTATTATCAACAGTAAAGTTAACCGAAGATGATATTAAAATATTGCTGGAAGAGATGATAAAAGAGTATTATAGCTTGTTTAAAAAGATTTCTTGGAGTTGTGGAATTACTGCAGGCGGTGCACAAGATGCCAACGCAAGCAGCTTCAACGAAGCTTATAAGTTAGGTTCAAAAGAGTTAGCATTGGCAATAATGTCAGATTTTAAGAAGTCTTATGATCAAGAATTATTCAAGAAATATAAAAAGGAAGAAATGTCTTATCCTGAAGGAGAAGGAGTACAATTTATTAGAGAATTAAGAGTTCTAAGTAGAATACTTACTATATCTTTAATAAGGAAACTTGATGAAGTTTACAAGTTTACTCCAGAAGAAATTGAGCGTTTGAAGGAATATATATTAGTTAGCAACTATGATACAAGCAAAAGTCTTTCTGATATAGACAAATATATGCATGCACTATCTGCCTTAATTAGAAACCCCTCACTTGATACAAAAAAGATATTTGAGCTAAATAATCGAATGATAATACACACTACAGCCTTAATTGATTTAGTAACTAGTGGAGTAGTGAAAAAAGAAGAAGCAAAAGAACAATCTGCTGAGGATTTAGAAAAGCTTGTCTGTGAACAGTATAAAGGTGCAGCAAACACGCCAGTACCGTTGCCGAGCACGCTATTTGAAGTGGATAAAAAAAGTGCTTAAAGGAAAGTAAGAAGGTCTTATAGTTAGCCAAAGTAGGTATTTAATAAGCTTAATGTAACCATTATATATGCTATATAGTAAAACATAGAATGCTTATGGTTCCAACTATAGCAATTTTAAGTGGTGGGTTTTCTTGTGAGAGAGAAATATCGCTTATGAGCGGAAAAGCAGTAAAGAAGGCGCTCGATAGCCTTTCATATAATGCAATAGAAATAGATGTTGACAGTAACATTGCTGAAAAGCTTAGAAAAATTAATTCGGGCCTTGCTTTTATCGCTCTGCATGGACCTTATGGTGAAGATGGCTGCATTCAAGGTTTATTGGAGATTTTAGGTATAAAATATACACACTCAGGAGTTATGGCTTCTGCTGTTGCTATGAATAAAGTGATGTCAAAGCATATATTTCGGTCCCTTAGTATCGACACTCCAAAAGGTTATGTAATTAGCCGAGAAGATCTACTAAAAAATAATATTAAAATCGATTATCCGTACGTCTTAAAACCAATTAATGAAGGTTCAAGTATTGGAGTGTACATAATTTTCTCGCACGAGGATTACTTAGAACTGAAAGATAATAGTTCTACTATAATGGAAAAGATGATCGTAGAAGAATACATACCGGGCATAGAGTTACATACTGCTGTATTGCTGGATGAAGCAATTGGCACTATAGAAGTACGACCAAAAAATAAATTCTATGATTATGAAGCAAAGTATACAGATGGATTTGCAGAACATATATTTCCCGCTGAAATTCCTAACAATATATATAAAATGACCTTGGAACACGCACTGAAAGTTCATCAATTTTTAGGATGCAAAACTATTTCCCGCTCAGATTTCCGTTATAATCCCAAAAATAACACTTTAAAAATGCTTGAGATTAATACACATCCTGGGTTTACTGAGTTATCGTTAGTGCCAGAAATTGCAAAATTGGCAAAAGGAATCAATTTTAATGAATTAGTTAAAATTATTATTGAAGATAGTTTGCAGCACAAAAATATTAGGGATTTAAGTCATGTTGAGCAGTATTACTAGAAGCCAAAGGAGTTTTTTGCGTAAGTGTGCCTTGGTTATTATCACAGCACTTTTTCTTACGCTAATACTTTACAGCTCACTTGATAAAATAATAAATCGATTTAATTACTACTTTACTTGGTATAATGACTGCCTATCTAGTTTATTACTCAGTAGTGGATTTTCAATCGACGAAGTAGTCGTGAGCGGCAATAAATTTACAAACAAAAAGGATATTCTAAGTTTGACAGATAGAACGCAACCTATCCTGTATATATCACTTTCAAAACTTGCCGGTAACATACAATCCGTAAGCAGGTGGATAAAACACGTAAGAGTTCACAGAATTTTGCCCAATACTCTACACATTAATATAGATGAGCATAAACCGTTTGCTCTCTGGAAAGATAATAACAAAACCTCGGTAATTGATTTTGAAGGTAAAGTGATCGTAGATGACTATCTAGTAGATGATCTTGTTGTAATTAAAGGACAAAACTCGTTATCAAACCTAGAATTTGTTAGAGATGTGTTGGAGAGTAAAACTCAATTAAGAGACCACATTTCTTCTTTTGCTTATATAGGGAATAGAAGATGGAATATCATACTTGATAACGATTCCACAGTAAAACTGCCTGAAGATAACCCTTATAGTGCATGGGACTATTTAAACCACTTACACAATACAACTGATTTTACTTTCAGCGATTGGAGTATTATTGATATGCGTATTACTGATAAAATTTTTGTGAAGAGGTGATCTGCTGTCATCCAAGTAGCCCCTTTTCCTGTCATCCCAGTACCCAGACACTGGAATCCCGCCGCGAACCGTCATACCGCGATTCATTCGCGGTATCTCTTAACATAGATCCCTTATTTAACCGCCATACCTTAACATAGATCCCGCTAACACGTAGCGGGATGACGAGGTTATCGTCATGTCACCGCGAACCGTCATACCGTCACGAACCGTCATACCGCGATTCATTCGCGGTATCTCAGCCGCTAACAAGAGATCCCGCTAACAAGCAGCGGGATGACGATTGTCGTTTAGCCATAAATATTAAGAAATTTACCAAATGAAAAAAAGGCAAAAGAAGCCCCGTGGTTGGCTAATTACTTACATTATACTTTCAAGTATGGCGTTTTTTTATTCTAAACGTTTAATAACCGCGATTCAGTTGCTTTTAAGCCGCAACTAATCTAAATTATAAACATTAAGAAATTTACTAAACAGAAAAAAAGGCAAAAGAAACCCTAGGGTAGCTAGTTATTCACTATCCATTTTTTAAGTTGGCGTTTTTTTATGTTTTAAATGCTTTATAAGCGCATTTTAGCTTATATTAGGTAAAAACCTAGAATTTTATAAAGACATAAGGTGCACATAGTGCAAAAAATTAAACATGAGACGCCAGATACGTGAGTTTTTTTGTCATTTAATCTGTACAGAGAAGATAAATAAATAGCTTCAGTTTCATGATAAGGGGGCTGGCGAGGTTTGTCAAGGAATTTTTATGCAAGAGATCTATTGAAATGCCCCTGTAAAATTATACTATTAATTAGTACACTATAAATTTAAAATTATAGATATGTTAAGCAGATTGGTAATTTTGCTATTAGTTTTTATACTTCCTTTTTCTTCATACTCATACCAGTTTAGAACCAAAGCAAAGCAAGCAGTAGTCTTAGATTTAGCTTCAGACTCATTCATTTTTGACCATAATTCTGATGAAAAAATGGCCCCATCTTCAATGAGCAAGCTAATGACTTTATATATAGCCTTCGATTATCTAAAAGCTGGAATAATACACATGGAGGATAAATTTCGAGTAAGTAGAAAAGCGTGGGAAAGGAGAGGCTCTTCCATGTTTTTGAAAGAAGGTCAATCCGTTACGGTGAGGGAATTACTTGAAGGAATTACAATAGTCTCAGGCAATGATGCCTGCATAACACTAGCCGAGGGCATTGCAGGATCAGAAGAGAATTTTGTGGCTGAAATGAATGAAGTTGCACAAAATTTGAATCTGAATGACAGTCATTTTGTCAACTCAAGCGGGTGGCCAGATGAAGATCATTTTATGAACGCAAAAGACTTGGTAATGCTGGCAAAAAGGATTTTCACCGATTTTCCTGAATATTATGATTTATTTTCCGAACAATATTTGACATATAATGAAATTGTACAAAAGAATAAAAATCTTCTACTTTTTCACGATATTGGGGTTGATGGCTTAAAAACCGGTTATACAAATGCTGGTGGTTACGGCATTGTAGCATCTGCAAAACGAAATGATAGGAGAATTTTTGCTGTCGTAAATGGTTTAAACACTGAGAAAGAGCGAATAGAAGAAGCAAAAAGATTGATACAATACTCCTTAAATCATTTTAACACTAAGAAAATATTCGTTAAAGACAGCGTAGTTGAGGAAGTAAATATTCTCTATGGAAAAGATAGAAAAGTGCCTATTACAGTTGCAAACGATGTTACCATAACTTACAACCGCAAATTGCATGACCAAATTAAGGTGCGTATTGAATATAAAGATATGATACCTGCACCCATTCAAAAAGGTCAAGAAGTGGGCAAAGTTTTTGTAGAAATACCAGGTATTGAGCAACAAACTACACCACTTTATGCAGCAAATGACGTGCAGGAATTGAATTTCGTAGAAAAGTTTTTTAGGATGTTGTTTTAAGTTTGATATTAAAGCAATTCCGAAAGAGAGATCTATTGCACTTTAGTGTAGTTTTAACTAACAATTTCTGTTACAATACAAGATTGAAATGTTACGAAAATGTGCTGGTTGTATTTGTTGCTGTCTAGTATCCTAGAGATACTGTGGGCTGTAACGCTAAAGTTTAGTAACAGTTTTACTAAAGTTGTGCCTTCGATTGCAACATTGGTAATTATGATCATTAGCATTTACTTTTTATCTCTTGCAGCATGCTTTCTACCTATTAGGGTATGCTATGCAGTTTCCTCTGGAATATGCACAATTGGAATAAATATAATTGGTGCAACCACTTTCACAGAGAATATTAATTTATCTCAAGTTTTATGTATCGTTTTAATTGTAATAGGAAGCATAGGGCTGAAGCTCTCTATTTAAACCTAAAAATTTATGCATGAATTGGATATATTTACTCTTATCGTCACTAATTGAAGTGTTCTGGGTCATAACACTTAAGCATAGTTATGGATTTACTCATCTCGTACCATCAATAATTAGCATACTCTCCATGGCTCTTAGTACATATTTACTTTCGCTCGCTACACGTTCTATACCTATCGGAGTATGCTATGCAATTTGGACTGGAGTGGGCGCTATAGGAGCTTCGATACTTGGAGTTTACCTATTTGATGAACCAGTTAATTTATTCGAAGTAATATGCTTTATTTTAGTTACATTCGGGATTATAGGATTAAAATTGTTTGATACTGCAAAACAAACTGTTGATAAAATGGAATAAAAGATCCCACTGGGATGAAAGAAGCAGATACTCCATATTGTCATGCAAATTGGAATCCAGACTTTTTTCTATATAGCATGGTGAAGACGGGAAACCGTAACCGTTCACACAATGGCGTCAACTTAAGGAAAAATATCAGCGATAGTGTATAAAATTTCTCTCCAAATTTTTTATCATTAAATTATCCAAAGAGTGCAAGGGACAGCACTTTTGTTTCTGTTTTATTTCAACAAAGAAGTCTAAAATGTGTCCTTTTTAGGTGAAATATGCAAAAAGGAAAAAACCTTATTCTACAAATTAAAAATATAATATACTCGAAAACTTTTCAGAAAATCCATTGTGTTGAGTTTTACACGAACAAGAAAACTTCCTTTTTCGACAGTATTTTCTATGATTTTAAAGTTAGTTAAAAAAAGTTTGGGAATAGAATGTGAACTTATGGAGCCATTGACATGTACCCTCAAAGCAAGCTTTTTCTAAAGCAAGGTATAAGATTTGCCATACAGGCTTTCAAGAATTTAAGCATCCAAACAGCCTATCAGGATGAACCTGAGTTGGAGAGGCTATAGACTTATTGCAGCAGATGGTTCTGGTATGAGATTACCCAGCTCTGGGGAAATTGTATCCGAGTTTGAACCAAATGGAACAACAGGCACCATTGGCAATTTGTTTGTTGATTTGTGTACTTCGCTAATTTGTAGTGCTCGTCTTGCAGCTTGGAATATAGGTGAACAAACGTTGGCGGCAGAGCAATTACCCGAAGTTATCACTCAAATGCGTTTATTAAATCAAGAGAAATTATTATTTATCTATGATCGTCTTCAGTAAAATTCATTCAGCAGCATTATGATTTGGAAGTAGATTTTATTTTTCGCTTGCAAAAAAGAAATTATAGTAAGCTATGGGAACGCTGGCGAATTAGATTTTGATTTTATATTAGAAAATGAAAAGCTAAAAAATAAAATGAAAGGACAGAAAGTAAGAGTTATAGTGCTGACATTAGCCAACTGAGAAACAGAGTTTTTGACCGAGACTTTGGAGCAAAGCTTATGTGTTAAGGTGGCACATAGAGGAGTGCTATAAACGACTCAAAGTAGGAGCAGAGTTAGAGAATTTTTCTGGAGAGGCTGTATTACAAGAATTTTGGGCAAACTTGGTCATGTGCAATATATTATCGCTTCATATGTGTGATGCACAAGGGCCTTGGAACCCAGATCAAATTACTGAGTATCGTTTAAATTTTTCAGTTTTATTTGGTGTAATGAGGCAGAAACTCTATCAGGTACTTATTGCGCCAAAAAACTTTCAAGCCCTTTTTAAGTATACGCGCTAAAGTTAAAATCCGACCGGGACAGCCGCAATAAAGTAGATAAGCCTAAACGCCATCATGTCTTTAGGAGAGTTTGCTAATGAAAGTTCTTAAGTTGACGCCATTGGCTGAACGGATACGATTTATTTCAGTGCATGAGCTGGTCCTTTTCGGATTTTAGCGCTGTGTACATAACTGCACGAACGTCTAGTTTAGGGGTAAGAAAAATTAGGGCCCGCAAATTAATCCAAACACATAAGTGTAGTGTTACCACCAAATGCTGTAGTGTTAACACTTACAACTTTTTCTGTAGAAAAACGCTGTAAATAATGAGGACCACCAGCTTTTGGCCCAGTGCCAGATAGTCCTCTACCACCAAATGGTTGTATCCCAACTGCTGCACCTATCTGGTTACGGTTGATGTAGACATTTCCAACTGATATTTTTTTACTTATAGTGTCAATTTGACTTTGTATACGACTCTGCAAAGAAAACGTAAGCCCATATCCAGTACTATTTATATCACTTATAACTTCATTTAATTGTGACTTGTTAAAACGTATGATATGTAAAATAGGACCAAATACTTCTTGCTTTAATTGCGAAATTTTTTGTATCTCATAAATATATGGAGGAAAGAAATAACCATTATGAGAATTTGTATCCATGGGTACTTTAAATAACAGATTTGAATCTTTATCCTCTGACATTTTTTGCGTATGTTGAGTGAGCATATCGATAGATGCTTTATCAATTATTGGACCAATATCAGTACTAAGTTGTATTGGGTCACCAATCTTGAGTTCTTGCGCTGCACCGCATATCATTTTTATCTGCTTCTCTGCTATGTCCTCTTGAATAAACAGCACTCTAAGCGCAGAACAGCGTTGGCCAGCGCTGCGAAACGCAGAAAGCAAAACATCCGTAGTCACTTGCTCTAAGAGAGCAGAGCTATCAACAATCATAGCATTTAATCCGCCAGTTTCAGCAATAAATGGCACAATAGGACCATCCCTATTTGCAAGCATTCTATTAATTATTTGAGCGGTTTGTGTTGAACCAGTAAAAGCTACACCGGAAATTCTATTGTCTGGAACTAATATTTTGCCTAAATATCCACCATCCCCAGGAATGAGGTGCAACACATTTTTTGATATCCCAGCTTCATGTAGTATCTTAACAGCTTCATAGGCAATAATCGGCGTTTGCTCTGCCGGTTTTGCCAGCACTGCATTACCTGCTGCAAGTGCAGCTGAAACCTGCCCAATGAAGATAGCGAGCGGAAAATTCCACGGTGATATGCATAAGAAAACTCCTCTGCCTTCAAAAAAGATGAAGTTATCTTCACCTGTTGGCCCTGGCAATTTTCTCCAGTCGCTCAGTTCATTTTTTGCTATCGTTGCGTAGTAACGTAAGAAATCCACTGCCTCTCTTACTTCCGCTATTGCATCAGATAAAATTTTTCCTGCTTCTACGATCAGAATGTAAATCAACTCTTTCATCCTTTCTTCAAGCAAATCTGCAGCTTTTTCAAGGCATTTAGCGCGCTCTACTGCTGAAACATTCTGCCATTCAGTAAAAGCATTATGTGCTATTTCAAGAGCGTTTAAAGCTTGAACACTTGTTGTATTTGACACTTCTCCAATTACATTTTCTAAATGTGCAGGATTCACTACTTCGATAAATTCAGCACTATCAAATAGTGCTTTTCCATCAATTATTGGTCCAACTTGCCACTTTTTTTCACTAAAACCCTTTATATCATCTGCAAATTGTGAGACTATCACAGAATCACTAATATCCATTCCCAAAGAATTTTTTCTTTCTGGTCCCAAAATATCTTGTGGTAATGGAATGCCTGGATGAGGCTCATAATTAAAATTTATAGCTTTTTCCAGTGGATCTGAAATTAACTCATCGATTTTAACGTTAGGATCACTTATTTGATTAACAAACGAACTATTAGCTCCATTTTCAAGAAGACGTCTTATAAGATAAGGCAACAAGTCACTATGTTCCCCAACGGGTGCGTAGACACGACAGCTAACATTTGTTGCAAGCTCTGACATTGCATAATCATATAAGTCTTTTGCCATTCCATGTAAGCGTTGAAATTCAAATCCAGGGTGGTTTTTATCAGCAAGTTCCATGATAGAAGCAAAAGTATAGACGTTATGAGTTCCAAAGCATGGGTAAAAGCTGTTTGGTTTACTCAAAAGTTTCTGTGCGCACACGAGGTAAGATACGTCAGTATAGCTTTTTCTTGTAAATACTGAGTAATCATTTAATCCCAATTCTTGCGTACGCTTGATTTCTGAATCCCAATATGCACCTTTTACAAGCCTCAACATAATTTTGTGCTTTGATCGGATAGCAACATCTTCAACAAAGTCAAGAACAGATAAAGCGCTCTTTTGATATGCTTGCACAGCCAAGCCAAGCCCTTCCCACTCAGAAAGTGATTCATCAAGCCGTAATTGTTCAAACAAGATTAAGGAAATTTCAAGCCTTTCTGATTCTTCTGCATCTATGCATAATGAAATGTTGTATTTTTTTGCCTCGCGGCAGAGCTCTAAAACCTTAGTGAATATCTCACCAGCAATTCGGTCAAATTGGCTGAATTCATAACATGGGTGTAAAGCAGAAAGTTTGATTGAAATTCCATGGGATTTAAAACAATCATTTATTTCAGTGGATTCACCTATAGCTTTTATTGAATGCATATATGAATTAAAATACTCTTCTGCATCCTCAGCTGTGTGAGCAGCTTCACCAAGCATATCAAAAGAGTATAAAAACTTACTATTGTCATCTAGTTTTGCGTACCTTAAAGCTTCTTCTATGGTTTCTCCAACAACAAAATGATTACCAAGCATAGACATTGCTTGTTTTACTGCTTTGCGAATGATCGGTTCTCCTAAATTCTTAAGTAACTTAGAAATTGCGTAATAGAACTTCGAATCGCCTTCATTGTCTCTCAATATACTGCTACCTATCATTAAACTCCACGTGGAAGCATTGACGAACAATGAAGAAGAATATCCTAAATATTTACTCCATTCTTGATTGGCAATTTTATCTTTGATTAGCTCGTCTATTGTATAATCATCTGGTATTCTAAGTAGCGATTCAGCAAGGCACATCAATGCTATTCCTTCATCATTGGAAAGCGAGTATTGCTGCATAAAGGAATCTACAATACTTAATTTATTGTGTTTGATTTTTTCAATAACTTGTTTTGCAATATTATAAATTCTATTTTTTGAATCAGCCGAAAGCTCTGCTTTTTCTACAAGATAACGTATATAACTCTTTTCATCAGTACGATAAAATCCTTGTAAACGTTTTCTCAATTCGTTAGGTTCTTGTATAGAGCTTATCATATATAATTATCTCCAAAAAATACTCCGACACCATATGTATGGTGAAATTATATCATAACTTTGCGCAGAGCAAATTGCTATTTACAAAGGGATCAGGGCTGGCTAAAAGAAGTCCATGCAATAACTTCACTAAATCAAAAAGATTGTGCAAGTATGTAGCTCAACACTCCACCACACATCAAGTATTTAGTCTCAGTTGCGGTTTGTACACAGCATTTGAGTTGAATTGATTGCTTTGAATTATCCTTTCTTTTGATGATGCATTCTAGATTTCCACCTGGCACTATTTCACCTTTTATGCTTATTACCTCGCTACCATCAAATATCTTTCTGGTTATTCCATTTTGGAATATAAGTGGAAGAACACCCATGCCGACCAAGTTGGACCTATGTATACGCTCAAAGCTTTCTGCAATGACAACTTTAACCCCCAACAATAAAGTACCCTTTGCTGCCCAATCCCTACTTGAACCTGTGCCATACTCCTTTCCTGCCACAATGATGAGAGCTTCCTTGTAGCGCATTGCTGCATCAAAAATCGACATAGTTTCTTGAGAAGGAATATATTTTGTATAGCCGCCTTCGATGCTTACCATTTCATTTTTTATTCTAATGTTAGCAAAAGTCCCACGCATCATTACATTGTGGTTACCACGACGAGACCCATACGAATTAAAGTCCTGTGGCTCAATTCCAAGATTTTTTAAATATATACCTGCAGGACTACTTGAGGCAATATTTCCAGCAGGGGAAATGTGGTCAGTGGTTACGCTATCGCCAAACATTGCCAATATTTGTGCACCTTTTATATCGATTTTATTATTTTTAGGTGATAAATTATCAAAATAGGGCGGATTTTGTATGTAAGTGCTATTTGCATCCCAATTATAGATTTCACTTTTTTCACACTTTATCTTTCGCCAATGTTCATCACCAGAAAAAACATCCTTATACTTTTGTATGAACATCTCACGTGTTACCACACTTTTAACACAATCTTCGATTTCATTGTTTGTTGGCCATATATCTTTGAGATAGACATCATTTCCATTCTTATCTTTGCATATTGAATCTTTTGTCAGATCAATTTGCACAGTACCAGCAAGTGCATATGCAACAACAAGTGGCGGAGATGCCAAGTAATTAGCTTTGACTAACGGATGAATTCTTCCTTCAAAGTTACGATTACCAGATAAAACTGCAGCAACGGTTAAGTTTTTGTTTTTAATGCCATCTTCTATATCTTTATTAAGTGGACCAGAATTCCCAATGCAAGTTGTGCAACCATATCCAACTAAATTAAAGCCCAGAGCATTTAGATCTACCTGCAATCCAGACTTTTCTAAATATTCTGTTACAACTTGTGACCCTGGAGCAAGAGAAGTTTTAACCCAAGGCTTTGATTTTAATCCAAGTTTAATTGCATTACGAGCTACAAGACCTGCAGCAATCATCACACTTGGATTTGAGGTATTAGTGCAGCTTGTTATTGCTGCACTAACTACACTTCCATCTTGGAGTTTATCGTTTTCCTTTGACTCATTAACTGAAAATGATTTAGAAAAAGACTCTGCCACTTGTGAAAGAAAAACTTTATCTTGTGGTCTTTTGGGACCAGCCATTACTGGCTTCACGCTTGATAAATCAAGTTCTAGTGTGTCAAAAAATGCTAACTCATTATTGCTACGCCACAGTCCTTGCTCTTTCGCATAAGCCTCAACTAGCTTAATCAGCTTTTCTGGCCTTCCGGTTAAGCTTAAATAATCTAGCGTTTTTTGATCAATTGGAAAAAATCCACAAGTTGCGCCATACTCCGGGGCCATGTTTGCTATAGTGGCTCTATCTGCCAAAGATAAATAATCTAAACCATCACCATAAAATTCTACAAACTTACCAACAACGCCTTTTGTTCTTAGGATATTGGTAACCGTCAGCACTAAATCGGTCGCAGTTACTCCTTCCGACAATCTGCCAATTAATTTAAATCCAACTACTTCTGGAATCACCATACTAATTGGTTGACCAAGCATCACAGACTCAGCTTCTATGCCTCCAACACCCCAACCAAGGACTGATAACCCGTTAATCATTGTAGTATGGCTGTCAGTACCAACTAAAGTATCAGGATATATGACTCCATCATTATTACACACAACTTGCGCTAAATATTCAAGATTCACTTGGTGGCAAATCCCTGTGCCAGGCGGCACTACTCTAAAATTTGTGAAGGACGATTCTCCCCACTTTAAAAATTGATATCTCTCCAAATTTCTTTTTACTTCTAACTCAACATTCTTACTGAATGCGGAAACACTTCCATAACTATCTACTTGAACAGAATGGTCAATCACAAGATCAACCGGTACAGAAGGATTTATGTTGCTCGGGCTTCCTCCATTTTTCTTGACATAACTCCGCATTGAAGCTAAATCAACAACAGCAGGAACCCCTGTAAAATCTTGCATCAACACCCTTGCTGGTTTATAGCTAATTTCGTGATTAGTGTGTTTATTAACGCAGTCTGCTAGTACTCTTATGTCATCCAGCTTTACGTTTACTCCATCTTCATTACGCAATAAATTTTCAAGCAGCACCTTAAGTGAGCAGGGCAATTTAGTTACATCTGTCCCTAAAAATTCACTAGCACTACTTAGGCTAAAATAGTTGTATGACTTCCCGTCAATGTTTAAAGTCGTTTTTGCGTTTAAAGAATTGTTCATCCTATCACACTATATTAGTTAAAATTGGAATTACTACCGTTACTTTTTTGTTGTTGACCTTGCTGCTCATACATAGTTTCAAAATCTATAGGATCTAGCATCAGTGGGGGAAATCCACCACTACTTGTAACTCTTGCAATTATTTCTCTTGCAAAAGGGAAAAGAAAAGTAGGTCCGCCAATAAACAAAGCTTGTCTTACCTCTTCCTCACTCAACTCTTTTAAATTTTCTATTGAAAAAATGCCACAATATTTCGTCTCACAAATGAAAGCTACACCATCTTTTATGCCTTCATCTTTTACCGTTGCTTTGACTTCTATATGCAAAGTAATTTCATGAAAAGATTTTTCTTCATTCACTTCTTCTTTGTTTTTCGTCCCTTCTAATTTTGCTGAATTGATATTAACCATTACATTAATATCTGGAGCTTTACTAGAAGAAAGGAATGGCGAATTCGGATTCTCAAATGATAGATCTTTAACATATTGACCGTGAATTCTCATTTTTTGTTGTGGCATTTCTTACGTCTCCTTTAATTAAGTTGAGATATTTAATACTTTCTTATATAATATATTCATTTACAAACGAATAGCAAACCTGATTATAAGTTGATATGAAAAACATATTTTCATTAATAATTAATAATGTTCGGATACTTTATATGCCAAGGAGTTGAGTTACTATGATAGAGCTTGTAATATATGCTTTATTAGCGGCGTTCATTTTTTCACGTTTGTATAATTCTTTAGGAAGGTCAGCCAACCTCAACCTAAAAAAGCTAACTAATGTATTGGATGTAAGCCGAAGTAGAGAAGATGTAGTAGAAAACATTGAGGGTTACATTGATAGCAATGATGAAAATTCAATAAAATTTACTTATAAACAAATATTAAAAAAAAACAAAGATTTTTCTATTTCCCACTTTATAGAAGGTTCAAGCATAGCTTTTGAATTAATAATAAAATGTTTCAATCAAGGAAATTTGTCTCAGTTAAAACCACTTCTCGATAAAGACTTATATGATAATTTTGCAGAGAAGATTAAACATCGTAAAGAGGTGCACGAGTCTATAATTGTTTCTATTGTTTCACAAAAGATTTTAGAAATAAAGCTAGTAAAAAACGCAGTGTTTATTGCAGTATATTTCCTTTCAGAGCAAATTAACTTCGTTAAGAATAATAAAGGGGATATCATATCAGGTAGTACATCCACCATTAATAAAGTTGAGGATGTATGGCAATTCAAAAAAAATGTTAATTCATCAGACCCAAGCTGGTTGCTTGTTTCTATTCACTATAAAAAGACAAGTAACGATAAGACAAATGACAAGTAAGATGAGTTTTTTTTGAAATGGAAAGCAAGCTACGCGAAATAGTACTTGACACTGAAACGACAGGTCTTGACACTGAATCTGGTCATCGAATTATTGAAATAGGGTGTGTGGAATTAATTAACCGCATTCCAACAGGTAAAGTATTCCATCGGTACCTTAACCCAGAAAGAGATATACCTTATCACTCGTTTAAGATTCACGGTATTAGTGAAGAATTTTTAGAAGATAAACCATTATTTTCAAATGTTGCACTTGAATTTCTTGACTTTATATCTAATGATATTTTGGTAATTCACAACGCTGAATTCGATGTTAAGTTCCTTAACATGGAGCTAAGCAAGCTGAATGCTGGGTTAATTTCCTCAGATAGAGTGCTAGATACATTACCTCTTGCGAGGAAAAAATTCGCAGGATCACCTGCTTCTTTGAATGCATTATGTAAGCGTTTTGATATATCGCTAGAGAATAGAGAATTGCACGGAGCACTAGTTGATGCTCAATTGCTTGCAAAGGTATATGTTGAACTTACAGGAGGGTTACAAACCTTTCTGTTTGATAATCAATGCAATCAGGACAGTAACTCTACATTCGTTCAGCATAAAGTGCGTAATCTAACTCCCAGAGAACATTCACCAAATAGTGAAGAAATTGATGAACATAAGAAACTGTTAGACAAAATTAACAATACACTTTGGAATAAATATATTGAATAGGTCAACTAATAAAGATACAATTTAATTTTACTGAGAGCACCCTAATGGTAAGGTTTATAAGATTGTTATCTAATGTGCTAGCAGCATTAGCAGTTGTTTTTTTAGGTTATTGTTATTTCACTAAAAAAGGCATATTTGCCCCAGCAGCGATTCACAACGCAGAAGTTAAGATAGGCGGAGATTTTTCTTTAATTAATCAGGACGGACAGATCCTGCGCAGTAGTGATTTTAAAGATAAATACATGATGATTTTCTTTGGGTTTTCCTCATGCAAAAGAATTTGCCCTATGAACCTTGGGATAATTTCAGAAACACTTGCAAGGTTAGATGAGAAAACTAACAACAAGCTACAAACATTTTTTATCACAGTTGATCCTGAGCGCGATAGCACGGAAAGACTTAAAGAATTTCAGCAGCAATTTGACCACAGAATACAAATGTTAACTGGTGAAAGAGAAAAAATAGACGAAGTAATTGCAAAGTATAAAGTATATGCTAGCAAAGTTGGTGGAGAAGAAGAAATCAACCATTCTTCAATAATGTACCTTATTGGCCCTGGAGGAAAATATGTTACACACTTTGCAGCTGATTTAAATTCAGACGAAAGTCAATCTGATAAGATTTTGGCTGAGATCAGAAAATACGTAAACTGAATTATAGATTTTTCTGTTAATTAGTCGAACACGCAACTGCATGAGCGTTATAATTTAATCTCCATCGGGAAGACACATTGGAATGACACTATTTGCTGTTTTCAAAAATAAACATTCGTAAAATTGTGCTTTTAATATGGGTTATCAGTTTAAAAATGTTGCTAATCAGCATATATGAATGTAATATTAATTAACATTCATAAATGAAGCAATACCATGGAAAATAGTTATAATGCCGATGCAATAAAAATCTTAAGGGGTCTTGATGCTGTAAGGAAACGTCCAGGTATGTACATTGGTGACACTGACGATGGATCTGGCTTGCATCACATGGTATATGAGGTTGTTGACAACGCAATAGATGAATCTTTAGCTGGATATTGTGATAAAATTGAAGTTAGCATAAATAAAGATGGTTCAGTATCAGTAACCGACAATGGTCGTGGCATTCCAACTGACATTCATGAAGAAGAAGGAATATCAGCAGCAGAGGTAATAATGACTCAACTCCATGCTGGTGGTAAATTTGGCAGTAATACCTATAAAGTTTCTGGGGGATTACATGGTGTTGGAATCTCAGTTGTGAATGCATTATCAAGCTGGTTGGAATTAACTATTTGGCGCAATAAGAAAGAACACTTTATGCGTTTTGAAGATGGTGAGTCTATTGAACCTTTAAAGGTAGTCAACGAAAATACAAACAAAAGAGGAACTAAAGTCACGTTCATGCCATCAACAGAGACTTTTAATGGCATTAATTTCAGTTACTCAACGCTTGAAAGTCGTATAAGAGAATTAGCATTTTTAAATTCAAATATCGACATTACTTTACGTGATCTGCGCAATGAACCATATACAGAATCTCATTTCAATCAGAGCAATCAATCTAAAGACAATTTTGGTACAGCAAATTTTGTGCAGTATTTAGATAAGAATAAGACACATGTAACTAAAATTGCCAGTATGAAAGGAGATGCAGACGATCTTGGCATCAGCTTGGAAATATCGATGGAATGGAATGATTCCTACTATGAGAATATGTTGTGTTTCACTAATAATATACGGCAACGAGATGGTGGTACGCATTTGGCAGGATTTAGATCTGCACTAACTAGATGTATCAATACCTATGCAACTAATGAAGGGTTTTTAAAGAAAGCAAAAGTAAATTTAACTGGAGAGGACGTTAGAGAAGGTTTAACTTGTGTTTTATCTCTTAAGATGCCTGATCCTAAGTTTTCTTCACAAACAAAAGATAAACTAGTTAGTTCTGAAGCACGTGCAGTTGTAGAAAGTATAGTTTCTGATAAATTGAGCACAATCCTTGAAACTGATCCCAAATTGGCAGCAAGCATAGTAGAAAGAGCAATCAGGTCAGCAAAAGGAAGAGAAGCTGCAAGAAAAGCGCGCGAGCTAGTTAAAAGCAAAAACAATATTGATATTGCAACTCTGCCAGGAAAGCTTGCTGATTGTCAGGAAAAAGCTCCTGAGTTATCGGAATTATTTATAGTAGAGGGTAATTCAGCAGGTGGTACTGCAAAGCAGGGGCGTAATCGTAAAACACAAGCAGTGCTTGCCTTAAGAGGAAAAATTCTAAACGTAGAACGTGTAAGTTTAGATCGTATTTTTTCATCTGCAGAAATAGGCTCTTTAATCACTGCAATTGGTGCTGGAATAGGGAGTGAACACTTCGATATTGAAAAAGCTAGATATCATAAAATTATCATCATGACAGATGCAGATGTTGATGGTTCACATATAAGAACTTTGATTCTAACTTTCTTTTTTAGACATATGCGTGAAGTTATTGAAAAAGGTTACTTATACATAGCACAGCCACCCCTCTATAAAGTTACAAAGAATGCCAAAGACACTTATATTAAAGATGACGAAACTTTTGAAGAGTATATAATAAACTCAGCAGTTAAAAGATTAACACTAAGTGGTACAGCTACAGAATTTAACGACTTGCGCCTTATTTTGAATAAATGCGTTAGCATTTCTAATATTAGCAAAAATTATGATAGAGAAATACCACAAAATCTCCTAGAGTCATTGCTAATTTTAAGCAAAAAGAATGCTCTATCATCGGCTGATGAGATATTAAAGTATTTAAAATTAATGTACAGCGAATACACTTGGGAAGTAGAAATAAAAGATGAAGAAAAAGAAATTCACATCTCTAAATTGTTTCAAGGATTGGCAGACAAATATATATTTGCACTTAGTATGCTTGAAGGCAAAGATATGCAAAGCATATTAAGTTTGCTTGATGGTATAAGTAATTTATTTAATGGTGATTCATTTTTAAAGTCACAAGAAACTGAAATAAGAATCACTTCTCCAAGTACGCTTGCAAAAATAATAATGGACTATGGTAAAAAGGGTTTAACTCTGCAGAGATTTAAAGGTCTTGGTGAAATGAATGCTGATCAGCTATGGGATACTACGTTAAATCCTGAGGCTAGAACTTTACTGAAGGTTGAAATAAAAGATTGTGAAGAAGCTGATTCCATATTTTCAATACTAATGGGTGATATAGTTGAACCACGCCGTGATTTTATTAATAGCAATGCACTCAACGTGCATGATGTTGATATTTGAACTTTTAGCAAAATGTACGAACGTTACGGGTTTAAGCAAAGACTGTGTCATTCAAGTAGCTGACACTGGTTCCTTTATAACGGTGTCATTCCAGTGCTTGACACTGGAATCCAGGTTGCTCACAAGCAAACTAGCATAGAAAGTGGTTACAACGTTTTCGATGAGATTGCAGAAAGGCTGGATTCCAGTGTCAAGCACTGGAATGAAAGCAGTCCTACGTCATGCCGCGATTCATTCGCGGTATCTCTAGATCCCGCTAACAAGCAGCGGGATGACGGTTGTCAGGGTGTCTCCCACTACCTTCTCCTGTCATCCCAGTGCCTCCCTCCCCTGTCATCCAAGTAGCTTGACACTTGTATCTTTATGATGTGAGGCATTAGAGCTAAAATACCTCACAGGGAGGGTGAAGCTGATGCGACGCTAATGCCATTAAGGCCGAATCCCAGATTTTGCTTCCCTCCCATAGAGTTATAGCTCTTCTCATAATAATCCAAATAAGGTAAGAATGGATTTATGGTAGAGGGGTTTGTATGCCAGCAGCGTATAGTTACGACTTAAGGAAAAAAGCAATGGAAGCATTGGATGAAGGAGAAAGTAGAGCAACTGTTGCCAAGAGATTTAAAATTGGAAAAACGACTTTATATGAGTGGCAGAAAAGGCGTGAGGAAACGGGAGATTTTCAGTCAAAAAAGCCTGGAAGCGTAGCATAAAATTACCGACTGGAATGTCTTCACCGAATTTGCAAAAAACCATGGTGGCAAGACTCAGTCAGAGATGGCCAAACTCTGGAGTCGACAAATGATTCACCGCGCACTTAAAAATATTGGATTTACAAGAAAAAAAGACCTACGGATATAAAGAAAGAAATGAAGAAAAGCGAGCTCAATTTGCAAGGGTTATAGCGACAAAACATCGTGATAATCTTGTATATATTGACCTTACCCAGAAAAAGTGGAGAGAAAGTTTGGAATGTTTTTCACAAAGAGAATGATGAATCAAAATGCTCAAGAATGCAATAGTTAATAGTGACGTTGTTTGTTATAAAAAATTTCTATGTATTCAAATATTGCAGTTCTAGTTTGTTGAGCAGAGTGTTGTGAAGTATCAATAAGTATTTCTCTTTTCAATGAGCTAAAGAAGCTTTCTGCAACAGAATTGTCGTAACAACAGCCTTTATGACTCATCTATGTTTTTTATGGATAAGAGATATTGATAACCTTGCAAAGTATATTGTGAACCTTGATCACTATGTAATAGTAGATTTTTGGCAGGTTTACGCTTGTTAACGTCCATTAATAAAGAGTCCATAACCAATTGTTTATTTATTGAACTGCTCATTAACTACCATGCGTGAATATAGATCGATTATTGTTGCCAAATATAGCCATCCTTCTTTGGTTTTTATATAAGTAATCCCATACTTTATTTGGTTGATCGACAATAAAGTTTTGGTCTAATATATTGGGAGCTACTGTCCGTTTGTTGTTTCTTAATTTTAAATTTTCTTCTCAATATAGCCTGAATACCATTTTTCTGCATAATACTTTGCACTGTTTTTAAGTTGCAACTTTTACCCAAAGCCTTTAATTCAGCATGAATTTTAGGAGCTCCATATCTACATTTAGAAGCTTGATATATTTTTTGAATATCTGCTAATAACTCTTTATTTGCTGATTCTCTACTGCTTATTTTCCTTGTAGTCCACTTATAGTAGCCACTAGCAGAAAACCCTACATAATTCCTGCACTTTATAGTGTTTACTATGCTCTTTTATGAAAAAATATTTTACTCTTTTTGACTGGCCAGGGCTTTTTTTAAAATGTCTCTTTCTCTTGTTACTTTTGCTAACTCTTTCTGTAAATCAAATCTCTCTTTGTCATAAGGTGCTACATCTGGAAATGCATTTGCCGCTGACTTTTTTTCGTTATATTTCTTCATCCATTTTCCTAATACACTATCCCTTATTCCTAGATCTCTTGCTACTTTTGCAACTGGTTGACCTACCTTTCTTTGTTCATTTGTCAGCTTAACAGCTTCCAATTTGAATTCTGCCGTATATTCTCTTGCCATTTCTAATCCTCCAAAATTTTATTTTACCCGAAAAAACTCCTTTCTTTCTCTCCACTTTTTCTGGGTAAGGTCAAATGCTCCATCCCTTCCTGTTAATGGTCTGCCTTCCCTTATTGATGACAGTATATTTGCTTCCAGTTCTTTGTAATCTACCAAACCGGTAGTTCTGTTTACTACTTTCTGACTCATTGTCAAACCTCCATTTTTTTATATCAATTTATTACTTTTTTTTCGGTTTGACACACTTTTTTGAACCATACGCGTCAAGTTAAGAGATTGTGAGCAAATTTAGAGAGGTTAAAGTGGATACTCTAGCCCTTCTACGTTTGTCTTTTAATGAAAATCGCGACCAAGTTATAGTGAGTTTTTTAAGAAATGCTTTTAAACTATTAATTTTGGTTAATACTAAAAATAACTCTCTAACCAGCCTTTTTAGCTCAATAAATGCCTTTGTTAAGCTAAGTTCTGTATTCTTTTTCACTTCTGTGCAACCAACTATGCCGTGAAATATAAGAATTGCGCACAATTTAGCATATAGTTCACATAATACTCTGCATGGCTTTCCTTTTAGCTTATCAAGCCTGATATGGCTTTTATACAATTTAAATAATTTGCCACCTTACTCTGTAAATCGTTAATACTTGCTCAGCACTAATTTTATTTTCTGGAACATTAGTTATACCAGTTCAACAATTTTTGATTTCTTTTAGAGGATCCTGCGATCTTGCTAATCTATTAGCTTTCCTTCTTCTGGCCATATTCAGTTAGTTTCTGACATATAATTCTTACTCTAATTTTTGCTTCTTTTCCTAACAATACCTCGTTTTCTAAAAATCTCTAAACATTCTAATAACTCCATTTTTTGATTTGTTTCTACATCATATACGTTGGTATCGACGACTTATGAAATAAGCTCCTATTTCATTGATTTGTTTAAAAGAACTTGGCACAAAATAACCGAGATCAGATATTAGCAAATCATTGCTTGATATATTACTTAAATGTTTCCTATATCCCTGGTCTGATCTTATTCCCTCCGTTAAATTAAGTTGGTCTATTATCTGATTCATGTAATCGAAAACTAATTGTAACTTTATTCCAGACTTAGTATTGCTTTCATAGCCACTGTAGCTAGTACCATAACCTTTATACATCTCTTCCATACTGTTAGGTAGAGTAATATAGCTACTGTCCAATAATTTAACACTATTAAATTGCTGTAAGATTTTGCAATCAACTTGCAAGATATTTTTAAAGAGAATCACAGATTCATTATACATCCTTTTCATAAATTCCACTGCTTCTTCAGTAAATCTAAAATCCAAACCTTGTTTTGTTATATCTATCGAGTCCTCGTTTAGTAATTGACACATTGTTTCTACGCTACAATTATCAACTCCTATATTACCCAAGACCATGGCTTTTACGAATGATGAACCTTTTAGCTTTCTCTTTCTTTTTATAAACCTTGTTGTAATTGAGATTTTCTCTGCTTTTTCATTAAAAAATTCTTTGAGCTTTTTTGATAAGCAAGTTATTTTATTCATTGGTTCTCTCACTAAAAGTATATCTGGGAGAACTTATACCTTATTATTCTATCTCTTTCATACCTTTATTTCCTTAACTTGACGCATATGCTTTTTTGAACATTCCCAACGAAAAAAGAAAAACAAGGTCTAATTTTCTTTTTTATTTGCGATTTATCTATTAATTAACCGTGAAAGGTTACGTGTAATGCTCCTTCACATAATTATCAATAATTGCCTTAAATTCTTCAGAGACATTATCACCTTGTAAAGTTTTGAAATATTTGCCGTCTTTGTAGACTGCTGAAACAGGTTTTTCTCCATATCCAGGCAAGCTGATTCCCAAATTTGCGTGTTTGCTTTCTCCAGGACCGTTTACTATGCATCCCATAACAGCAATGCTCATATGCTCTACACCTGGATTTTTTTTCTTCCATATCGGTATATGAGTTTTTATATAGCCATTCACCTCTTCAGTTAATATACGAAAACGATCGCTACTCGTGCGCCCACAACCAGGACATGAATTAACCTGAGGGTTAAAGTATCGCAAGCCTATAGACTGCAATATTTCCTGACACACCACCACTTCATTAGTACGCGATTCACCAGGACGTTGAGTCAAAGAAGCCCGTATTGTATCTCCAATGCCATTTTGCAATAAATAAATAAGCCCTGCTGCGGTATTTACCACACCTTTATTGCCCATACCAGCCTCAGTTAAACCCAAATGCAGCGCATAATTGGAAGATTTTGCAAGTGCCATATAAACTAAAATTAAATCTTGTACTTTGCTAACTTTACATGAAATGATTATTTTGTTTGAATTTAGACCAATTTCTTCAGCTTTTTTTGCACTATCAAGAGCAGACATTACAAGTGCTTTGCGCAGTATAACGTCAGAAGGCCTTGAATTACTAAGCGAAGAGTTTTCATCCATCAATTTTTGCAAAAGGTATTTATCAAGACTACCCCAATTTACCCCAATTCTAACCGGAAGATCGTGCATTATTGCATACTCTATAACCCTTTCAAACTTCTCATCACGTTTGTTGCCAAAACCTATATTGCCTGGGTTTATCCTAATTTTACCCAGCATTTTGATGTTGTCTGGATAATCTTGAACTAATTTATCTAGCTCATACTGACCACAGCCTACCAATATTTTACCGTCAAAACCTTCTTTATTTATCTCTTCTACTATATAAGGTATTGCTCTTGCTACCTCCTCTGAGTTCAAGGCAATTCGCACCAATTCTGAACCTGTACGCGCTAGTTCTGTTATCTCTTTTGCATAATGTTTTGCGCTACTTTTTATATTATCAGAATCTATATGCACGCCAAGCGCCATAGATTGTACAACTACAGGATTATTTCCACCTATCTTTACTTTTCCAACTTCTACAACATGAGTCTTGTGCCTGGAAATCGGCAATAATTCATATGCATCATCATTCAATATCAGGTCTTTATCTAGCATATTATTAATGGCCAATATTGTGATACTATTTTACTGTGTCAGCTACACTGCCAAATGAACTCGAACCATTCAAACTATAAGCATCTACGTTATCCAAATTAGCAATAGAATCATGTGAGCATGTTTTTCTTGATGGAGTTTTTTTTATAGTGATATTCATAGGAGAAACTTTTTTTTCTCGTGTTGAAGTAACTTTCTTCTCTTCTTGTTGTTCACTTTCATGCTGCTTATTTTCATACTGGAAAACTGGCTCTTGATCTATAAATACAGCACCCCTTAAACGCGCGATATTAATACCATGCTGATTTATCATAGCGCTCTCTTCATCGTCGACTATGCACGCTTCCATGTCATTTGGCTCATTATCAAGACTAGCAATTTTTTTCTCTTTTAATTTTTTGATTAGATCTTCTTTATTTATAGCTCGATCTTGTGACTTTTTTTTCTTGAGCAATTCCCTACGCTTTTCATATAGCTTATATGACTCAGCAAAATCCTCATCTGTATGAAAGCTTGCACCACCAGGGTTACCAGGAGGTATGTATCTCTTACTGAGCTTAGATTTAGCTTCAGCACTATGCACAGTAAAAAAGCTAGAAACCAAAAACATTAATATAAACAAGACTTTAGAAAAAATCCTAAGCATATGGTGCTATAGTAAATATCGTGTTTTAAAAGATAGCAATTAACAAACTTTAAGTAAACCAGAATCTTTACTAACTTTACAATACAAATATTTTTCTAAAAAGTGATATGTTTACTATCAAAAAATCTACATAGGCTAAGAGAAGAGGAAGGTGTTACAAGTTGCGTAACACCTTTTCAAGAAAAGTGTTATACAACTTAGTTTGGAGTGTATAAGCTATTCTGTTGCACTTGAGTATCAACTTTATCATTAAGTTTTGTGTCTGGCGTATCTTTAGACAAGTTCTTTTCTTTCTCCCTTTCACACTTAACTCCCTGATAGATACAGAATGCAACAAAACTAGTTATCGCTATTACGGCAACAGCAGTGGCTATGGTACAAATTAGTAGTGTTTTTTCTTGATCTGCTACTGCCTCTGCAAGTGTTTCCACTTTTTCTTGTAGGCCGTTTAAGTGCTCTTGCATAGCTTGAAACTGCTCAGTACCAATCTTGTCTTCTAATGCACTAAAAACTTTTTCAAACTGCTCAGCATCTATCTTTTGAGCTTCTTGCCATTCTTTTAATGCACTAAATACCTCTTCAAACTGTTTAGCATCTATCTTTTGAGCTTCTTGCCATTCTTTTAATGCACCAAAAACTTTTTCAAACTGCTCAGCATCGATTTTTTGACTTTTTTGCAATGCTGTTATATCTAACCTATCATTGCCAGACAAACTATACCAAGCATTACTAAAAACATTTGACATTTTAACCCCCTAGTTAATTAATATATTATAATTTTACATTCCCAATGTTTAAATTATTATTAAATTAACTGTCATTATGTATTGACCTTTTAATAATTTTGTTTGACTTGCTTTTTAAAAGTGCGAAAACTTAAATTAAGGTACTTACGAAATACATGAAGAAAAATGCTTATTGTATTTTTGTAACCATTAACACTTAATTCTACAATTCTTTGATCTCACTCATGGAGAGGCCAGTAAACTTAACAATAGTGTTGACATCAACATTATTAGCTAGCATTGCTTTTACGACTTCAATTTTTCCTTTCCGTACACCTTTCTCTTCAGCAAGATCAAGTCTGTATTCAAGGATAGCTTCTTCTTTCTGTAGATCCATCACTCTTTCTTCATAAGCTAGGAGATCTTTTTCACTCCAGTGAAACTTGTCTAATTCATCGTATGCTAGCTTTATTATTGGTGATTCCTCTGCAATTTTCTTTAGATCTTCATCTGTCGTTTCTTCTGCATGCTTAAAAAAGAAGCACCACCTTTCTATTGTGCTTTCTAGTTCCTCCACTCTGCTTTTTGAAAATTTAGGTAATTCTATAAAGACAAATTGAAAATCTTTTAAGTAATGGCCGTTGGTTTTTATATCACGTATATTGTGAGTAGAAATATACTCAACCTCTTCAGGGAATAGCATACCATTGGAAATAGCAATGAAGAAAACCTTCTTTAAATTAATGTAATTTTTATCAGCCTGCCTTGAGTAAGCCTTAGCAGCATAGAGTTGTGCGCGCTTTTCAAAGCCCTTGTCGCGAGCGAGCTGCATCTCAATTATATATCTTGACCCACTAGAATCCCTGCAAAGAACATCAACTATACTTTGTCTATCAGAGGCAATTTCAGGGTCCATAATGGTGCTTAAGAATTCTACTTCTTGTATAGTATTGACTTCAGTACATCCTAAAATATCATTTAAAAAATGGATAAGAATATTCTTATTTTTTTCAGTACCAAAGATTTTCTTAAATGTTAAATCTAACTTTGGATCGAGAAATTTAGAAAGAGCCATGGCAAGAATGCTTGAAAATATTAATAATTATACACTATTATTAACAATTATTCAATTATATTTTTAAGGAAGACAACTTTTAACTTTGTAAAAGATAGCCAAGAAAGTTGCATTTGCAGCAAATTTTAAGATACCCATCTATGGCCTAACTTAACGCGCATGAACGTTCTCAGAAGCCCTGTTATTCTACTAATATCTCTCTCTTTCCTGAATAATTTGGAGCACTGACAACACCTTCTTTTTCCATTCTTTCAACGATGTTTGCAGCTCTGTTATAGCCTATTCTAAGTTGTCGCTGAATGTAACTGGTTGAAACTTTTTGATCTCTTTGAATGATGGCCACTGCTTGATTGTAGAGGTCGTTTTCTTCATCCTCTGTTTCACCTTCTGATTCCACAGAAGAATTTTCATCTTCTTTGGTAATTTCCTCCATATAATTTGGCTCACCTTGCATTTTCAGATGATCAACTATATCTTGTACCTCATCATCGCTCACAAATGGGCCGTGAATTCGAATAATCTTACCACCAGAGGCCATATAAAGCATATCACCCATACCAAGCAATTGTTCAGCCCCTTGTTCGCCAAGTATTGTGCGACTATCTATCTTAGAAGTAACAGCAAAACTGATTCTCGTTGGAAAGTTCGCCTTTATCACACCTGTGATCACATCCACAGATGGGCGTTGTGTTGCCATTATGATGTGTATTCCTGCAGCACGAGCCATCTGAGCTAAGCGTTGAATAGAGCACTCTATTTCTTTGCCGGCAACAAGCATCAAATCTGCCATTTCATCTACAATCACTACAATATATGGAAATGTTTCCATTTTAATCGGCAGCTTTTCAAACAAAGGTTTGCCTGTTGTTGAGTTAAAGCCAATCTGCACAACGCGCTCCAATTCTATTCCACTATTCATCGCTTCTGTGATTCTTTGGTTATAGTTTATTACATTGCGCACATTTAAATAGGACATCATGCGATAGCGGTTTTCCATCTCTTTTACTATCCACTTAAGAGCGACTACAGCCTTTTTTGGCTCTGTTACCACTGGCGTTATTAGATGCGGTATTGCATCATATATTGAAAGCTCAAGCATTTTTGGGTCGATCATTATCATCTTACATTCATCAGGACTTAATCGATAAACGAGTGAAAGAATCATAGTGTTAATCGCAACTGATTTACCAGACCCTGTGGTTCCAGCAACGAGCAAGTGGGGCATTTTAGTTAGATCTGCAATAACTGGTTTTCCACTTATTTCTTTGCCAAGCGCAATTGGGAGATTTAAGTTTGCATTTTGGTATTCTGGGGATTCAAGCAAATCACGCAGCATTACAATTTCCCGTTCCTTGTTCGGCAACTCTATTCCCATAGCATTTTGCCCACGAATTATTGAAATACGTGCAGAGAGTGCACTCATCGAACGTGCAATGTCATCTGCAAGGCCAATTACTCTTGCAGATTTCGTGCCAGCTTGTGGTTCAAGTTTGTACAAAGTCACAACCGGCCCATAGCATACACTGATAATTTTTCCTTGCACGCCAAAATCACTCAGGACTTGTTCCAGCAGAGATAAATTTTTATTGCTCTCCATTTCATTCAGCTGCTTTCTCTGCAAAGACTCCTCTGCTTTAGAAAGTAAATGGATACTTGGAAACTTAAACTCACTTAAAACCTCCTCGGTAGCTTTTTTCTGTCTTGCTTTTGGTTGTTGTTTAGTAGTGATTTTAGTTCTATGTTTTTCTTCTACTACTAATGGTGCAATTGAATACTCAGTAGTTTTATGTGATCTGAAGAATGGAACATTTACAAATAAGCAAGCTATTTTTTTACATAAGAAGAATAGAGAGTAAATTGTTCTCTTCCAACCAACAGATCCTACAAGACCTATTGATGTTACTATCACAAATATATAAAACGGGCAGTTATTAATTAGTGCATTCCCTATTATTCCACTGTGTCTGTACCTTGCAGTGATGCCTAGCGAAAGTTGTGGTAGTATAGCACATATCCCTAAATTGATTAATATTAAATAGAGAATTTTTAGCAGCCTTTTTGATGGCCTGAAGATCAACAAGTAAACTATGGTTGTAGCTATTGTAACACTAGTTAATCCAAGAAATTGAACCAATATATCAGCTAAATATGAACTTACTATTCCACCTAAATTTGTCACTTCCTCATTTGTAGCTGTGTTTAAGGAAGGATCTTTATAGTTATAGCTAAAAACTGATATATATATATATATTAAAAGGGATAGATATATTGCTGATTTTAGATATTTTTTTAACATCTACCTAAAGTAGTAAGCTACTGTATATTTTACAAAGTGAATTGTTATTAGCAATATCATTATAGATAAATCTAATCCGTTGAACGGTGGTATATATCTTCTAATAATCTTTAGTGGTGGATATGTCAATTGGTTCAAGATGTGCATTATGCTACTGACAGTTTCATTATATATGTTCACCATATTAAGTTTAACCAGCCAGTTTAGGACAACCCAACATATTAGAATGAAGCTATAAAGATCAAGTAACGTATTGAGTAGATATATGATTGGATGCATACATATCTATTACACGAAAGTTATATAAAAGACAAGTATTTAGCCTTTTCAAACTCAAAATGTTGTTTTTGCTGAACCAAAAAAAACTTCATTTTTTGAGCTGCGCAAAGCCACCTAAAGTAGAGAATGGACAAGGAAGGAGGGGTGTATAATATATATTAATGTTGATATTTATTTCTTATAAATATCATCTCTATGTCCTATCTCTGTGATAGTTACTATATGATCTAATTGATTTACTCTGTAAATTACACGATAGTCACCAACTCTTAGCCTTCTACATCCTTTTAAGTTATGATGTAGTGGTTCACCAAAATTTATTGGGTCAACTGTAAGACGTTCTTTTATAGCCTTTTGAACTCTTAGCCTTATTGTCTTTGGAAGGTTTGGTAAATCTTTTTCAACAACACTCTTTAGAGACTTAACCTTGTAACGCTCTAATCCCACTTAATATCTTCAAAATCAACTGTTTCTGCACCTTCAACATCACGCTCATCAGAAATTTTAGATACTAAAAAATCCTCCATTTCAAGCTCAACTGCTTCTCTAAATAGTTTTCCTGCTAATTCTTGAACGGGCTGTTTAGTAAATTCAGATAATTCAGCAAGATGCTTTAAAGTTTCTTCGCTAAGAGCTATGTTAATGCCTGAATTTGCCATATGTTTTACCGAACTCTACTACTGTAACAAGTATACAACATTTTTTTTAATTTTTCAATAAAGAAAGTTGATGATACGTAAGAAAAATTTTGCCACCTGCGTTAATAAATAATTAAAAATTTAGCATATTTATCTACCCTCTATTCTATTACTTAAGTTAGACCACTTTTTTCTATTAATATTTTTTGTTTATAAAGATGAGCAGTTACTCATCACGCAGTTGATCTATGGATATAATACTACCGTTTGATAGTTTTTCAGTACATTTTTCACTTTTGTATTCTTTATCAGAGTCGATACTGATTTTGTCAAATATTAAAACATCTCCTGAAATTTTATCACGAAACTCACTAATAGCAAAAAACGGTATAGTAATTCGCTCTTGTTTTCCTTGAAAACTCAAACTGACGCTAAATTTATCCTCAGAAACTTTTAAATCATAGAATTGATGCTGTAATATAATAAGCATTTGAGTAGGGTATGACTTTTTCAAACGATCTGGCATGGTCACACCATTAAAATATGTGAAAAATAATATTTCTAAGTGAGGGATAAAACCATTACCTGATATAACATCTAAAGTCTTTTTGATAACTTGAAACTTAGCAGAATTAAGCAGTTTTTTGTAATCTGTTTGCTCCATATAACTTTCACATACGTAAATTTTGGGGGAACTTCTGTTACCCGGCGTTCCCTAAACCGTGCTTTAGTAATAAACCGGTTGTGCTAAATTAAGCAGCAACAGGATATTCTTCAGCAGCAAAATTATCGTTTGCATTTAAATTATGAACTCTTAGCGGTGGTGTCTAACCGAGCAAAGCTACCATCTTTACTATGCATGTCGATCCTTAATCGCCCCCGTATAATTAAAAAACATGGTGGAGGCGCCGAGTACTGCCCTCGGGTCCAATACACCTATTACAAGGTAATTTTATTGCTATAGTACACAAAATGTACATAGCTATTATATAGCAACATTAAATAAATGTCAAGATATTATGACCTTAAGTTGATTTATTGCTAAAACAAAATTAATATTTCCAGTAAAAAATTCTGTGCTCTTAACCTGACACATATGGCTTTTTGAATACTCCCAATGAAAATATTTATAAATAAATATTTACTCTTCTTTTTTATTGTTTTTAGGTTTTTCTTGATCAACCATTTCTCCACCTATCTCTTTTATTTTTAGTATCAACGACTCTGGTACATACATGTCAATTACTTCTTCTGCTGTCACAAATAAAGCCTGATAAGAGTGTGAATTTATTATCCAATTAGGCAATATGTCTTCTGCTTCTATTTTATACTCTCCCTCTTTTTTGTCATATACTGTGTAGCAATATAAGTGCACAGCAAAAAATAATACATAAGAGAGCAATATTCCTTTAAGCACTCCGAGAAAGATTCCAGTAACTCTATCGATAAACCCCAACCTTATGGGTAATAATATGTACATTAGCCAGTTATTTATTATCATGAATATAAGATTAAGTATAATAAATACAGAGATTGTAGAAAGTATGTTTAGTGTAACTTTAGAATCAAAATATTTACTATAATTTGGAGTGAAAAAATCATAGTGATTAGCTGTCAGAAAGACCGATAAAAATAGAAACATTAGTGCGCATAGCTCTTTTATAAAGCCTCTAGTTACCGAGATTATTACGCATAGAACAACAATGAAGATAATTAGGCTATCGAAAAGCATGTTTTATATCTATATGGTTTTCAAGATATAATAGTTGTAAATAACAAGGTTGTAAAATTAATTGTATTTATGCTGCATCAATTGATCTAAATACCTAGCGATCATGTCAATTTCTAAATTCAAATAATCATTTACTTTGTTGTACTGAAAAGTTGTATTTTCCCATGTATAGGGAGTGATATTTACTGTAAATTCCTGATTAACAACTGAATTCACTGTGAGGGAAACCCCATCTAGTGTAACGGAGCTTTTTTTTGCAACAAATTTAATTAATTCTTGTGGGCACGATAGTTTGATTTCATGAGAATCTAAATTTTGATTAATTGTTAAAAATTTTACTATCCCATCAACATGACCCTGAACCAGGTGGCCATCGATCTTATCGCTTAATCTCATTGCTTGTTCGAGATTTATTTTTTTTCCTATTCTCCACGTATTTAAGTTAGCAACCTTCATAGTTTCTTGAGATGCTTGGACTGTAAATGTATCGCTCATTATATCAACAACAGTTAAACACACACCAGAGCAAGCTATTGAATCTCCTTTATTTATAGAGGATAAATTTTGTGTCTTGATATGGAAAATTTGATCAGAGTTGGAGTGAGTGGTAGTATCAGTTATAGTCCCGATATCCGTGATAATTCCTTTAAACATATGGTGAAAATAAATAATTTTACCATGAAAAATTTTTTACAACAACTTATTTCTATTTTGTTATAGTTAAAGTAATTCTGGTTTACCGACAATTTAAAAAACGACAAATTCGTCATCCCGCTACGTGTTAGCGGGATCTAGAGATACCGTGACGGTATGACGTAGGAAAACTGAGCCTGCACTAGCTATAGGCGCGAGAAAGGGGATCGTTTTCACTTACTTGCTTAATAGATTCTATAGAATATTCAGAATATATAAAGCGAGCTAAATTCAAAATACACAGCGCGATTAATATTGGCAACCCTATGTTCAATGCTAACCCAATACTTTCCCTTTTTTCTGGTGGCACTAATCCTTTTAACATTGACACTTTTCCTAATGGAAAATGCCATAAGCAAAGTGTTGATGCAGATGCTACTATTATAAATAGACAAAAATAAGCCTTTTTTGAGGAAAATACAGTTTTTAACGGTGATTTGAGTGTAATGTTAGTAGGTGGTAGAGTTTTAGCTTCATTTGTTGCTGGTGAAAGATCTTTAATTGGTAAAGGGTTTGTAGATTTATGAGGAGTATTTTCATGTTGTGGAGAAGGTTGTTGTATATAAACACCTGAAACTAATTTAAGCAATTGCTCTTTTTTTCTATATACTTGTTTTTGTAAATATTCTTTACCTAAAAGTGAGTTACTAAGAGGTTGTGGCCTTTCGAGTATCTGTAATACTTCTGATATTTCGCCTGGCTCTAATATTGCATGTAATTGTTTATCTTGAAAGTAAACAATATTGAATACTGAGCTGAAAATATTGCAAAATGTTTCTGGATCTTGATTTTTGTATCCACTCATCACTTCAATAAATATTTTATCGAGCTTTTTCCCCCTGTGCTCAATTTGGTTATCTATCACAGCTACTCTAGCATCATTTCGTGCTTGTTTTATGGTAGATTGTTTTTCTTCTTCTGGTAGTTCTTGAGATTGCTTTTTCGATTTTTTTCTATTAGCTTTAAAATACTCTGTGTGCGAAGTAGTTTGACCTACATTCTGTTCTGCTTCTTGAGGTATTGGATTTTCTATACTACCCCCTGTCATCCGAGTAGCTTGACTACTTGGATCCATGTTTCTTTTTTCCTGGTCAAACGCTGGAATAACACCAAATGGTATATTGTTGCTCTGTATAGAAAATTTTGGCAATTGTTGGGAAAAGAATTGTGACGTATTAAAAAAATTGGGTAGACAGAAAAAAGATCTAAACCAGAAAACGTTTTCATGCATTGCAGCAACTACTATCGAAACACGTGTAACTTGTTTTCCATTATTTGTTACATCGAAGCCAAATGAGCCTGTAACTGGTACGATTTGTTTATTTTGTGCATTTTTTTGGTTAGTTTCACTCTGTTCTTTTTTGTCTTCATTTTCAGTTTTTTCTGCATGTTGTAGCTTTTCATTTAGAAATAACTCGATTTGGTACAAGTTGTCCAGGTTAATGTTTTCAACGTCTGTTTGTAGCGTTATCGTTGTGCCCTGCAGAAGGATTTGAGGCGGAGCACTATTTACGAATTCTTCTACAGTTTTATAACTGTTAGTTTTACAGTAGTTATTATATAGTTCACTGCTTTCTTTGGGCACTTTTATGTTGGCTGTAAATTTTTTTTCCCGGGAAAGGCAGATTTTGAAAAAATCAATTAAAGGGTTTATTCGAAATAATCTTATATTAAAGGTGTCTTTATCTGTTGCTGTTAGCTCAAATGAAAATTTTTGTATATTGCTTTCAATACTTCTCGAGCGAATAGCACTGATCTTAATTGTTTCGCTAGAAAATGCTTTACTTATGTTTCTGGATTTTTCCTTAAAGAGCTTAGGTAAATCCTCTATTTTATACTTATTCTTAGTTTCAGTGTTACTGTTGTGCATAGTTGATACAGCAAATTCATCAACGCAAAGGTAAATAAAAAAGATTAATTAGTCAATAAATTAATAATCAGAATAGGGCAATTTTTCGGATTGTTGATGATATTTAAAATTTCACTATAATGAAAGTTTAAGCCAGCGTTTTTAAGATGAATAAAGAGTTATTAGATGACATACTTTCACTTGAAGATAAAGCAGTTTCCGAAATTGAGAATGCTTCTTCTTTGCAAGATTTAGAAAAAGTTAGGCTATTATATTTGGGAAAAAAGGGTGTAGTTAGAGCGTATTTTGATAACTTAAAAAAGATAGAAAATGCAGAGAAAAAGCGTGATTTAGGTGCAGTGATTAACGCTTTACGTGATAAGATAGATCATCTTATCATGAATAGGGAAAATGTGCTAAAAACAGAAGAAGTTAACTTTAAATTGCAGAACGAGGCGGTTGATATCACGTTGCCCGTTAGACCAGAAAAAATGGGCAAGGTCCATCCACTCAGTAAGGTTATAAATGAAGTAAAGCTTATTTTTGCACATATGGGTTTTAAAGCAGTTGATGGCCCTGATATTGAAGATGAATTTCATGTATTTGATGCACTGAATACTCCAAGTCATCATCCTGCGCGAGAGGAGCAAGATACCTTCTACTTAAAGAACAAAATAGATGATAAAAGAATGGTACTGCGCACTCACACCTCATCTGTACAGATTAGAACCATGGAAAAAACAAAAAAGTTCCCAATTAAAATAGTAGCTGCAGGTAGAGTATACAGAAACGACTTTGATGCAACTCACACCCCTATGTTCCATCAAATAGAGGGGTTATATGTCGATGAGAATGTCAATATGGGCCAGTTAAAATTTACTATTCATCACTTCCTTAATAAGTTCTTTGGCGATAAAGGGCTGAAGATACGTTTTCGTAATAGTTTTTTCCCTTTTACCGAGCCTTCTGCGGAAGTGGACATAAGTTATAAAGGTAGTAAATGGATAGAAGTACTGGGATGCGGTATGACGCATCCAAATGTATTTCAAAATGTTGGAATAGACCATACTAAATACAACGGTTTTGCGTTTGGCATTGGTATAGAAAGGCTTGCAATGCTAAAATATCAAATTAGCGACTTGAGGAGCTTTTATGACAACAAAATCAGCTGGCTTGATCATTACGGTTTTCATTTTTCATCTTTAAGATAAGTGATAAGTAAAACTCATACGTTCGTTATACTTGCTGCAGGGCATGGCAGGCGGATGAATTCAGATTTGCCTAAGGTCCTACACAAAATAGGCAGTTTTTCCATGCTCCAGCATGTCATTTACAATGCAAAACAGTTAAATCCTGAAAATATTGCTGTTGTAGTTGATCAGCCTTTAATTGAAAGACTAAAGTGTTTTAAGGATATACAGTTAATTACACAAGAATTAACACTTGGCACGGGAGATGCGGTCAAAACTGCGATGAGAAACCTAAGAGAATTGCCAGATTCAAGCATAGTTGTTGTGCAGTATGGGGATACTCCGCTCATAAAAAGCAGCACAATAACTAAAATGATTAGTTATTTAGAAGGCAAGGCTCTAGTTTGCCTAGGTTTTAGGACAAGCAATAAAGAATACGGTAGGTTAATTATTGAGAATGGTTCCTTAAGAGAAATCGTAGAAGCAAAGAGTGATAAAAATAATCATGAAGAATTTCTTGCCAATGCTGGAATAATGGTGGCATGTGCAAAGAATTTACGTGAATTGGTGGAGAAAATAGAGTGCAATAGCTCAACTCATGAATATTACTTGACCGATATAGTTTCCATTGCAGTGAAGAGTAATTTAAATGTCGGTTACGTTATTACCGGTGGAGAAGAAGCAACGGGAATAAATAACAGAAATGACCTTATAAAAGCTGAATTTTACTTTCAAGAAAATAAAAGAAAAGTTTTTACCGACTCCGGAGTAACGCTTGTTGCACCAGAGACTGTTTTCTTTTCTCTTGATACGCAAATTGCCAGAGATTCAGTTATTTACCCATATGTTTTTTTCGGTACTGGAGTGAAAATAGAGTCTGGTGCGAAAATACTGCCATTTTCGCATTTAGAAAATTGCTTAATTAAAAGTAATGCTGAGGTCGGTCCATTTACCAGAATACGCGGAAACACAACAATTGGTAATAAGGCAAAAATAGGAAATTTTGTGGAAGTGAAAACAAGTGAAGTTGGTCAAAACACTAGAATAAAACACTTAAGTTATATAGGAAATGCTAAAGTAGGGCAGGAGAGTAATATAGGAGCAGGCACTATTGTTTGTAATTATGATGGGAAAAATAAACATGAAACGAATATAGGGAGCAATTGCTTTGTTGGCGCCAATAGCTCACTAATTGCGCCGCTTAATATTCATGATGAATCTGTAATTGCAGCAGGTAGTGTTATAGTTGAGGATGTACCAGAAAAAAGCCTTGCAATAGCAAGAGAAAAGCAAGTAACTAAGAGAATAAAGTAGTCTAATTTAATTATGTTGTTGTGTCATTTTTAATATTAGACTTCTTGCATAACCATATAACAAACTTTTATTGGGAATAGAAACAAAAAAACTTCCTTGACAAACTCCGCCAGCCCCCTTATCATAACAGTGAAGCTATTGTATTTGCTTTCGCCAATCTGCAGATTAAAAGGTAAGGATTACTTAATGTATCGGCGTCTTATATTCAATTTTTTGCAGTATATAGATACTGTATGTCTTTACAAAACTTCATCTACATCTAGATTTTTATCTAAATAAGCTGAACGCGCTTATAAAGCGTTACAAGACATCAAAAAATGCCAATACTCGACAGAGATAGTAAAAGACTAGCTAACTCGGGGATTCTTTGTCTTTTTTCTGCTTAGTAAATTTCTTAAACATTTGCAGCGTAGGTTAGTTGCAATTAAAAGCAGCTAAATCTTGCTTGTCAAGCGTTTAAAACATAAAAAACGCCAATATTTTAAAGCAGATAATAACCCCAGGGCTTCTTTTGCCTTTTTTTTTATTTGGTAAATTTCTTAATATTTATGGCTAAACGACAACCGTCATCCCGCTACGTGTTAGCGGCTAAGAGATACCGCGGCGGTATGACGGTTTGCGGCGGCATGACCTCGTCATTCCCCTACGTGTTAGCGGGATCTAGAGATACCGCGAATGAATCGCGGTATGAGGGTGTAGATGATGGTTAAGTAATTCGTCATCCCGCTACGTGTTAGCGGGATCTAGAGATACCGTGACGGTATGACGGTTCGCGGTGGCGTGACGATAAGCTCGTCATCCCGCTACTTGTTAGCGGGATCTGGAGATACCGTGACGGTATGATGAGGGAGAACAGTTAGCGGATGAGATACCGCGAATGAATCGCGGTATGACGGTTCGCGGTGGCATGATGTAGGACTGCTGTGACACCATTATAGAGTGAACCAGTGTCAGCTACTTGCATAGAAAATGTTTATGACTAATTTTTAGATCAAACATGGAATTTCGACAAACTTAACTTTTTTGTGAGACTGTTCAACAATAATAAATAAATTGAGAGGAAAGGTTACGGCAATGGAAAAGAAAAAGTTTTTTGAAATAATAAATGAGGTAAGCAAGAGTGAAGGTTTAAATGAGAATAATTTACTTGAAAGAATAGGAAGTGAGCTAAAAGATGCAGACTCAATAGTATATAGCACTTATAACAATCTGAAGATAGATAAGATGTTCAGTATATTAGATTCAGACAAAATTGTAAATTATATGTTGGTACATCTTGCTGTGGAATGTAACAGTGTACCAATAGTAAAACTCCTACTAGCAAAGGAAGCAAAAGTTAATGAACCAATATATGAACTTGATGAAGCTAAGTCTAAGCTAACTGCTTTGCACATTGCTGCTTTGCATGGTCATCAAGAGATAGCTCAGCTTTTATTGAACAATAACGCAAATCCTTCACTAAAAGATAGTCAAGGCCGAACTCCAAGGGATATTGTCGGTGATGTAAAAGGTAAAAAGGCTATAATAAAAATGTTAGAGGAAGGAGAACAACGTTATGCTGAGACAAGAGCTACGAGAAGACAACCTTATAGACAAGGCACTTTACCGCAGCCTAATAATAAAACTCCAGGAGATTCAGCTATGGGCGGAAATAAAATAACTGCTGCAGTGCAAGCATGGAACGCAAGAGATCAGAAAGAGAACAACGGAATTACACCAAACAGCAGAAAAATCTATGTACAAGATGAGGATGAACAGACTTCTTCAAACTCAATCACTAATGAAAACAATATAAACAAAGTAGATGATACATTAGAAAGAGAACTGGCTAAAAGAGATGCTGTGGCGCAAAAGTTGCAAGAGGCAGAACAAAGACTTGCCAATAATCAGAAGCGCATAGAACATAATGACTTGCACAGTCAACATCCAGAGCAGTATACTACATATAATGGGGAACAGACCTTTTTAAATAAAAGTAGTAGTGACGACAGTGGAATATGTTTTGATGGAGATGGATCTGAAGCTTTAGGCCAATCTATATTAGAAAATGGAGAAGACATTGATGCACAAGATAAAGATGGCGTGACCCCTTCACATTGGGCTGTTGCAGATAACAATAAAGAATTAGCAAAACTTTTGATAAAACATGGAGCAGATGTTGATGCACGAAATAGAGATAAACATACCCCTTTACATTATGCTGCTGTGCATGGTTATGTAGAGATTGCAAAGTATCTAATAGATAATGGAGCAAATGTTAATGCACAAGATCAAGATGAACATATCCCTTTATACTTTCCTGTTACAAATGACAATAAAGAATTAGCAAAACTTTTGATAAAATATGGAGCAGATCGCTCATTGATAAAGGATGAAGACCTAATAGATAGACTAAACAGTATGTGTGATCAGCCATCTGAGGTTGTACCTAGTACCTTTTCTCATTCCAAAACACACAACGCAACGGAAACTCCAGAAAAAGCAGAAAAGGTTGAAAAACGTAAAGCTAAGTTAAAAGAATTACGTACTCAGCTAAAGGATGAGCAGAAAAAGAATGAATTGCTAAAACAAAAAATACAAGATCTAGAAAGTAAAAACACAACGCTTAATAGTGAATTAGAAAAAACAAAAACTAAAACAGACGAAGTACCATTAGAAAAAGCGCAAAAGGAACTAACAGAATTGAAAAGTTATATCACTGGACATGGAGCTAGGCTGGACACACTGGAGAAACTCAATGAAGAGAATGAATCACTAAGACAAGAAATAAAAAATCTAAAAAATGAAAACACAACACTTAAGGGTGAATTAGAAAAAACAAAAACTAAAAAAAACGAAGTACCATTAGAAAAAGCGCAAAAGGAACTAACAGAATTGAGAAATTGTGTCACTGAACATGAGACTAAATTGGAAGTACTGGAGAAACTCAATGAAGAGAATGAATCACTAGAACAAAAAATACAAGATCTAGAAAGTAAAAATACAATACTTAATAGCGAATTAGAAGAAAACGAAAATAAGCATTCTAAAACAAAAGTGTTGTTAGAAAAAGCGCAAAAGGAACTAGCAGAATCAAAAAGTTGCATAGTTGGACATGAGACTAAGTTGAAACAATTCAATAAAGAGAATGAATCACTAACACAAAAAATAAAAAGTCTGGAGAATGAAAACACACCACTTGAGGGTGAACTGGGCAAAACTAAAACAAATGAAGTGTCACTAGAAAAAAATTTTCCCCAAAAGTTGCCTACGCGAGCCTTGCAGCTATGTTAGCAGTAGGTGCTGCTCTTAGTATTGCTTCCGGATTGTCTGTTCTATTAATAGTTGCAGCTTCTGTGGTATCTGCACTGATAGCCGGTGGCATTACATACACAATATCAAAACCCATCGCTCCTGACACTGAATTGAAAGAAGTGAATATTCAAGGTTCAGCACAACGGTGTTTGTAAAACTTAGCACCTACATCTGTACGAACATTGCAGTTTGCAGGTGGCAGATGCAAGTAGCTGCACTGGAATCTATAACTAACCCAATAAAGGTTTCCCAGCAGTCCTACGTCATACCGCCGCGAACCGTCATACCGTCACGGTATCTCTTAGCATAGATCCCGCTAACAAGCAGCGGGATGACGAATTCGTTGTTTTTCAAATTGTAGGTAAACCTAAGCCACTTTAGCTATAGTAAAAAGTATTTGCAAGTTACACAGTAGTGTGAATTTTTTACTTCGGTAGTTTTTCATTGTCATTATAATCATAATAGTAGTTGAGTTTAATTGATATGAAAACTTTTACGAAAAATTTTAAAAATAACGAAAAAAAGCTAGAGGAGTTTAATAAGGAAATTGAAGATATAACAACTATAGCTCAAGATAAATTTGCACATGAACTTGAGAACATCGCATATGACAGTGTGCAGAAATTTCGCAGTCTGCTTGCTAAAGAGTTAAACTCCACCTTCAATAATATTCATTCTCAAAATGTCAATCTACTAAAATCTAGCCTAGTTGAATATGCTATAAGTTCAAATTTTATCAACAAAAAAGGAGAAACAGCTTTAATACGTTCTCTTCTTAATATATTCATACGATAAAGCACTCAGAGTTGTTGCTGCGCCAATCTAACTTAATGTTGCATGCAAGCTGCATAGCTAAAGTAAGTAAGATTTGCCCCATGCTATCACGAGGTAAACCTTACTTATTCTAGCTATATCAAAAAGGAGGGTTATTATGTCAATAAGATCTACTTCACCAAGAATATCTGTGCAACGTAAATCTAAGCCTGAATCTTTTCCAGTTACTTTAGAAGAGGTTAAATCTTTTTTACGTATTGAGAACAACCAGGATGATAAGTTGATTTCAGATCTAATTTTTATGGCAACTGATTATGCTGAGTGGCATATGGAAAAGTCACTAGTAAAGCAAACATGGCAAGTTTCATATGAAGATTATGTACCTCGTAGGATCTATTTAAGCTATGGCCCTGTGAGTAAGATAGTATTGGCTACTGCAATGATGTCTAAAAATCAAGAGAAGAGAACACTTAAGTATTATTTTAGTGATGTAGGGGGCTACGTTGAGTTTTTCAATTGTTTGAATGCAATAAGAGTTGATGTTGTATACGAGGCTGGCTATGACAATGTTCCTGAGCAGATAAAACTAGGTATTATGCGGCATGTTTCTGCTCTTTACAAAAATCGTGAATCGGAGGTAAGTAGCCATTTATCTGAAGTGAAGAAGGTATATTCTCCGTTTCGCGAACCAAAGGTTGTGTTGTAGCTCTTTCTTGTCATCCAAACTGGGCTACTACGTCATACCGTTACGGATAGATCCCGCTAACAAGCAGCGGGATGACGAGGTATAAACCTTATCGTCATCCCGCGATTCATTCGCGGTATCTCTTAACATAGATCCCGCTAACAAGTAGCGGGATGACAGCAGTCCTACGTCATACCGCGATTCATTCGCGGTATCTCTTAGCATAGATCCCGCTAACAAGTAGCGGGATGACGAGTTTGTATCGGGAAATGCTGCTTATGTTTTAGCTATATATCTTTACGAGGATTCATTATGGAAAAAATTCAAGCTATAAATGAGTTGTACAATAGCATTTATGCAGCACTAAAGGCAAATTCTGATTTAAGAAAATATGTTACTAACATTTATGACTACTTACCTAAACAGGTCACCATTCCTTACCTGAGATTGCGCGCAGTGAATTATAGCAACCTGCATATGCTGTCCAATTTTGCTACAAAGGCAAGATTTTCATGCGACATATATACTTATCATATAGACAGTATGTTTGCCATTATAAGGCATATTAACTTGATACTTAAGAGCATTGAAGGTTTTAGTAGTGAGGTCATTTTAGAAAGTAATTGTGCTATGGATCAGCACGATGAAATTTTACATTCAACAATTAATTTTGATATTTTAATAAAAGGAGGTGATAATGAGCAAATTACAGCTAAAAATTAAAGATCATGACAATAATTTTATTGTGTTAAATAATATACAAAACCTAAGGTTTACTTTGCGTAATAACAGAGAAGAGGTAAAAGATATTTCTTCTTTTGGCTGGAGAAAAGTATTGGATTCTGCTGGAAGCAGACATATTACGATAAAAATTAATGGAATTTTAGACTCTGTATTAGCTGATGAATTATTACGTAATTCTGCTATGCTAAACTCTAATAATGATTATGAAATTAGTTTTAAGGCTAAGGAAAAGATAAGGCTTAGGTGTTCAGTTGAACTGTATGAGAGGTATTATGACCCCGCTGCTTTTGACAGTTTTACTGTAATTTTAGCGAGTGCTGAAGTTGTAAACGCTTTTCATTAATGTTAATTTAATTTTTTCATATACAATAGTAACTGGTGAGAATTTTAACTAAATTAAAAAAAATCATGAACGACAAAGACCTTTTCGAGGAAGACGGTGATAATATTGAAGAAAATAACGATGATAAAAGAGAGAGAAGTTTAGAAAATGAAAATCAGCAAAATCAAGAAGAACAACACAAAGAGGAAGATAAGCAATACATAATACAGTATACTCAAGACTATTTGAAAGTTTTTGAGGATATTCTAAATCAGATCGACGAAGGAATTGATAATTTAGATAGTTACGAAAGGACTATGCAAATAAAGCGAAGCATAGACAGGCTCATAGAGACTTTATATAGTCAGGCTGCGTCTGAAGATATTGATACAGAATTTGAAACCACAAAGCATACTCGCGATAAATCAGAATCTATGAAAAGAGTTAGAGAGAAAAGAAGGAAGCAAGCGATAGAAGAAGTATTAAGTAGCATGTTTGCCCAGCAACAAAAGGAGCTAATGAACGCTAAACACTTAAGTCATGGACATGAAACAGCACATGATGATGAAGCAAAGAAACGAGTGAAGTCTTCAATCAGGGGAGTGTTGTTTTCGGTGATTGCTCATAGGATGGATCCAAGAAGGAGGGCAGGGGAAACTGCTGACGATAACGAAAAGCAAGCTCATATACATGGCAGGGAAGCAGTTGGTGGAGCTTTAGGTGCATTGTTAAAAACGTTTTTAACAGCGGTTGCTGCTATTGTGCATGAAATTGCTAAACCACTTCAGAAACAGGAAACATCTTTTGCAAAACAAGTTGAAGAAAGCAGAAACGCAGATTCACAAAAGGGTCGATCTGTGTAGATTTCTCCTTGTAATAATCTTTCGATTCTACTGTCTGTTAATTCAAATTAGGGTTATAAAATTTTAGAAGCCAGCTCTTATATAACCAATTTATAGCAAGAAATTACGATACAAAAATCAGCGTCCGTTAGAAAATAAACATAACACAGGGTGATAGAGTTGCCCCTATCCATAAGCGTCAGTTAAGCTCAAAATTGTAAGCTTAAAATATGGTTGAATAATTATTAATAATAGTATATAATTATTAACGTTTTTCAGGCATTTTTGTTATGGGTGCGCCAAGTAAGCGTTTAGAATACAATTGGTGAAAATCCAACTGACCTTACCCAGAAAAAGTGGAGAGAAAGTGTGGAATGTTTTTTACAAAAAGAATGATGCATCAAATTGTTCTGGAATGCAATAGTTAATAGTGACGTTGTTTGTTATAAAAAATTTCTATGTATTCAAATATTGCAGTTCTAGTTTGTTGAGCAGAGTGTTGTGAAGTATCAATAAGTATTTCTCTTTTCAATGAGCTAAAGAAGCTTTCTGCAACAGAATTGTCGTAACAACAGCCTTTATTACTCATCTATATTCTTTACAGCTAAGAGATATTGATACCCTTGCGCAGTATATTGTGAACCTTGGTCACTGTGCAGCAGTAGATTTTTAACAGGTTTACGCCTATTAATGGCCATTAATAAAGAGTTCATAACCAATTGTTTATTTATTGCACTACTCATTAACTACCATACGTGAGAATTATTGCTGCCAAATATAGCCATCCCTCCTTGGTTTTGATGTAAGTAATCCCATACTTTATTTGGTTGATCAACAATAAAGTTTTGATCTAGTATATTGGGAGCTACAGCTCTATTATCTGTTTGTTGTTTTTTAATTTTAAACTTTCTTCTCAGTATAGCCCTGATGTCATTTTTCTGCATAATACTTTGCACCGTTTTCAAATTGCAACTTTTACCCAAAGCCTTCAATTCAGCATAAATTTTAGGAGCTCCATATCTACATTTAGAAACTTGATATATTTTTTGAATAGCTTCGAGTAGCTCTTTATTTGCTGATTCTCTACTGCTTATTTTTCTTGTAGTCCACTTATAGTAGCCACTAGCAGAAAATCCTACATAATTCCTGTACTTTATAGCAGTTACTATATAAAAAAATATTTTACTCTTTTTGACTGGCCAGGGCTTTTTTTTAAATGTCTCTTTCCCTTGTTACTCTTGCTTTGTAAATCAAACCTCTCTTTGTCGTAAGGAGCCATGTTACCTCTACCTGGAAATGCATCTGCTGCCGACTTTTTTTCGTTGTGTTTCTTTATCCATTTTCCTAATAAACCACCCTTTATTCCTAAATCTCTTGCTATTTTTGTAATTGTTTGACCTGCCTTTCTTTGTTCATTTGCCAGTTTAACAGCTTCCAATTTGAATTCTGCCGTATATTCTCTTACCATTTCTAATCCTCCAAAATTTTATTTTACCCAAAAAAACTCTTTTCTTTCTCTCCACTTTTTCTGGGTAAGGTCAGTCTTTAGGCACCCAAACAAAGGGAAATGCTGGATAAAAAGAAAGTACTTTAAGAAGTATAATAACGAAAACTGGCGCTTTATGACAAGTAACAAGGTACGTCTTACTATACACAGCGATCATGTTATTAAACAAAGTGCAAAAAACCAGATCCCCATATGATGGTGATTGGGTATATTGGGGTAAACGTCTGAGAAAAATACCAGATAAGCCACTAGGAGTAATAAAATTATTGAGGTTGCACCAAAGTAAATGCGATAATTGTAGACTATGGTTTAAAAGTGATGATACAATAAAAATACATCACAAAGACCAGAATAGACGAAACAATATGATCACAAACTTATCTTTGTTACATGGACATTGTCACGATGAATTACACAGGAGGTGTGCATGAAAAGCACCAAATTAGAGAGAAGCCGTATGAGGCTCAAAGTCTCACGTACGGTTTTGAAGTCGAGTGAGGAGGGGCGACCTTCTTCACTTAGACAACAATATGCAGATGAAACTACGGAAGAAGACTTAAGGAAAATAGCAGAAAAAGCACCAATAATAAAGTTAGCCTACGATGAATTAGACAGGTTTAGCTGGAATGAAAAAGATTTAGTAGCATATGAAGAAAGAATAATGGATCTGCTGAAAGAAGAAGGCATCCTCGCTAAAAAACTTGATGAGGGAAAGATTGAAGTAGCAAAAAACCTACTTAAGGCTGACATCTCTATTGATATTATCTCTCAGACAACCGGCCTTCCTCAAGCTGAGATTAAACGACTTCAGGAAGAAATCACCTAAAAGGCTAATGATCAACGAAAAAATTGTAAGAGAGAACTTAAAAAAAGTCATAGAGCAAAAAAGCGGTAAAGATGTGATCGCTCTTGGCATAATATCCTCAATTATTATTAAAGGTCAAGATGTTGGTTTTGTGCTTGAAGTTGCCGGTAACACGCAAGCAAATGAAGAATTAAGAAGAAATTGTGAGCAAGCTGTTAAAGCTATACCGGGGGTGACAAAAGTGACCGTGGTTGCTACTTGTCAAAAACAAACTGGGCAACAAAAAGCTAAATTACATATCGAAGGAGTGAAAAATATAATCGTTGTGGCCTCTGGTAAAGGCGGTGTGGGCAAGTCCACAGTTGCGCTAAATCTTGCTCTCTCATTAGCAAAGTTAAAACACAAAGTTGCGCTGGTTGATGCAGATATATATGGTCCTTCAATTCCTAAAATGCTTGGCGCTGAAAAATTAAAGCCAGAAATACAGGATAGTAAAGCAATGCCTATAGAAAAGTATGGACTGCATACTATTTCAATTGGCTATTTTATCGATAAAGATCGTGCAGCAATATGGCGCGGACCTATGATTACAAAAGCACTTTATAGTCTGCTAATGGGAACAAAATGGTCCGATATAGAGTATTTGATAATTGATACACCACCTGGAACTGGCGATGTGCATTTAAGTCTTATGGAAAATTTTAACTTAACTGGGGCGATAATAGTTTCAACTCCACAGGAGCTCTCTTTAATCGATGCTCGCAAAATTTATGATATGTTTACAAAGCTCAGCGTACCGGTTATTGGCATTGTAGAAAATATGAGTTATTTCATTCAAAGCGGCTCAAAAATATACATATTTGGAAAAGACGGTGCAAAAAAAATGTCTGAGGAGCTGGGCATCAAACTTCTAGGCAGAGTTCCTCTAGATCCACAAATATGCCATGCTTCTGATTGTGGAAATCCTTTAATGTTAAGTGAAGATTTAGCAGGGATTTATGAAGGTATTGCTAAAGATGTTATAGCTAAAGTGGCTCTACAATTTGAAAAACCGTCATTCCGCTACTAGTTAGCGCCGCGGCGGTATGACGTAGGGGTAACCGTTCACACTTAATTCTTCAATCTCACTAATAGAAAGGCCAGTAAACTTGACAATAGTGTTAACATCAACATTATTAGCCAGCATTGCTTTTGCGACTTCGATTTTCCCTTCAATTTTGCCTTCCTCTTTACCAATTTTTTTGCCTTTTTCAGTAGCAAGATCAAGTCTGTATTCAAGAATGGCTTCTTCTTTCCGTAGATCCATTATTCTTTCTTCGTAAGCTACTAAATCTTTTTCATTCCAGCTAAACCTGTCTAATTCATCGTAGGCTAACTTTATTATTGGTGCTTTTTCTGCTATTTTCCTTAAGTCTTCTTCCGTAGTTTCATCTGCATATTGTTGTCTAAGTGAAGAAGGTCGCCCCTCCTCACTCGACTTCAAAACCGTACGTGAGACTTTGAGCCTCATACGGCTTCTCTCTAATTTGGTGCTTTTCATGCACACCTCCTGTGTAATTCATCGTGACAATGTCCATGTAACAAAGATAAGTTTGTGATCATATTGTTTCGTCTATTCTGGTCTTTGTGATGTATTTTTATTGTATCATCACTTTTAAACCATAGTCTACAATTATCGCATTTACTTTGGTGCAACCTCAATAATTTTATTACTCCTAGTGGCTTATCTGGTATTTTTCTCAGACGTTTACCCCAATATACCCAATCACCATCATATGGGGATCTGGTTTTTTGCACTTTGTTTAATAACATGATCGCTGTGTATAGTAAGACGTACCTTGTTACTTGTCATAAAGCGCCAGTTTTCGTTATTATACTTCTTAAAGTACTTTCTTTTTATCCAGCATTTCCCTTTGTTTGGGTGCCTAAAGACTGACCTTACCCAGAAAAAGTGGAGAGAAAGAAAAGAGTTTTTTTGGGTAAAATAAAATTTTGGAGGATTAGAAATGGTAAGAGAATATACGGCAGAATTCAAATTGGAAGCTGTTAAACTGGCAAATGAACAAAGAAAGGCAGGTCAAACAATTACAAAAATAGCAAGAGATTTAGGAATAAAGGGTGGTTTATTAGGAAAATGGATAAAGAAACACAACGAAAAAAAGTCGGCAGCAGATGCATTTCCAGGTAGAGGTAACATGGCTCCTTACGACAAAGAGAGGTTTGATTTACAAAGCAAGAGTAACAAGGGAAAGAGACATTTAAAAAAAAGCCCTGGCCAGTCAAAAAGAGTAAAATATTTTTTTATATAGTAACTGCTATAAAGTACAGGAATTATGTAGGATTTTCTGCTAGTGGCTACTATAAGTGGACCACAAGAAAAATAAGCAGTAGAGAATCAGCAAATAAAGAGCTACTCGAAGCTATTCAAAAAATATATCAAGTTTCTAAATGTAGATATGGAGCTCCTAAAATTTATGCTGAATTGAAGGCTTTGGGTAAAAGTTGCAATTTGAAAACGGTGCAAAGTATTATGCAGAAAAATGACATCAGGGCTATACTGAGAAGAAAGTTTAAAATTAAAAAACAACAAACAGATAATAGAGCTGTAGCTCCCAATATACTAGATCAAAACTTTATTGTTGATCAACCAAATAAAGTATGGGATTACTTACATCAAAACCAAGGAGGGATGGCTATATTTGGCAGCAATAATTCTCACGTATGGTAGTTAATGAGTAGTGCAATAAATAAACAATTGGTTATGAACTCTTTATTAATGGCCATTAATAGGCGTAAACCTGTTAAAAATCTACTGCTGCACAGTGACCAAGGTTCACAATATACTGCGCAAGGGTATCAATATCTCTTAGCTGTAAAGAATATAGATGAGTAATAAAGGCTGTTGTTACGACAATTCTGTTGCAGAAAGCTTCTTTAGCTCATTGAAAAGAGAAATACTTATTGATACTTCACAACACTCTGCTCAACAAACTAGAACTGCAATATTTGAATACATAGAAATTTTTTATAACAAACAACGTCACTATTAACTATTGCATTCCAGAACAATTTGATGCATCATTCTTTTTGTAAAAAACATTCCACACTTTCTCTCCACTTTTTCTGGGTAAGGTCAGTTGGATTTTCACCAATTGTATTCTAAACGCTTACTTGGCGCACCCATAACAAAAATGCCTGAAAAACGTTAATAATTATACACTATTATTAACAATTATTCAACCATATTTTTGAAGATAGCTATGCCGCCGCGAACCGTCATACCGCCGCGGTATCTCTTAGCCGCTAACAAGTAGCGGGATGACGGTTGTCGGTAAATCTAAGTCAGTTTAGCTATAGGCAGCAATTTTCTGTATTTACTTTAAATTGAAGAAAGATCAAATGAAAGATCGTGTTTTGCTAAAAATCACAGAATGCAGTCTGGTTACAACCTTTCTTGGGTTAGCTATAGGTCTTTGTCTATAAAGTTTGTTTAAACTATTTTCAAAATAGATAAAATATAATTTTACAATTAGCGTAAATAAAATGAATTATGATGTAATCATTTCAGGTGGTGGGTTACTTGGTCTTATTACTGCAATTGGCCTCAGTTGTAACTCTGTGTCTGTAGCTGTAATTGAAAAAAATAGTTTGCCACGTGTAGTAGATGACAACCGAGCATTTGCTATTTCTCAAGGCTCGAAAAAAATATTGGAAAAATTAGGGATTTGGCAGTTTATAGAAAGCGAAGCTGAGCCAATACTTGATATATGCATATTAGATGCGGTTACTGTGCATTACAATCATAAAATGGTTGGTGAAGAACCAATGGGTTATGTTATTAACAATGCTGCTATATGGAATGCAATCAACAATAATTTTCTGAATAAACTAAATATATACTCTCCACATTCCTATAAAACAATTGCTTATGATTCAGGATATGTGGAAGTTATTCTTGATAATAACCAGGAATTAATATCATCGCTACTTATCTGCGCTGAAGGCAAAAACTCTAAATTACCAGAGTTATTTTCTATACCGACAGTGAAATTTGACTATAAACAAAGTAGCATAGTATTTAATGTAAAGCATGAACTGCATCACCAAAACTTAGCTGTAGAGCGTTTTTTTCCTGGCGGTCCATTTGCAATTCTACCGATGAAGGGTGGCTATACTTCTTCGATAGTTTGGACAGAAAAATCTGAAATTTCAAAAATGCTAATGGATCTGTCTGAAGAAGAATTTATTATAGAGCTTAAAAAAAGATTTGGTTCTTATTTAGGAGAGATAAAATTAGAGGGTGAAAGAAAACTTTATCCTTTAAGTTTTGCTTTTGCAAAAAAGTTATATAAGGGTAGAGTTTTGCTTATCGGCGATGCAGCACATTCAATTCATCCAGTTGCAGGTCAAGGGCTTAATCTTGGAATTAGAGATGTAGAAAGTATTATAAAGCACGTAGTTGCCGCAAAAGCATCTGGTATTGATGTTGGCAGTAGTTATTTATTAAAGAAAATTTCACGTAACAGATACTTTGATAATTTTACAATGGCGCTTGCAACTGATGGATTAAATAGGATGTTTTCCAACAGAATATTCTGCGCTAAAGCACTAAGAAATCTTGGCTTGATTGCAGTTGAAAATTCAAATTTCCTCAAAAAACGCTTCATTCGGCATGCTATGGGATTTATATAAATCACTATTTTATAGCTAATGCAAGTCAGGTTTCCCACGGCATACCGCCGCGGTATCTTGGCCGCTAACACGTAGCGGGATGACGAATGTATCTGTTCAGCAGTTGTGTTAAAAGTCAATAGAAAAATTGATGTAGCTGTGGATAAGCACGTTTATACAGATAAAAGTACTTATCCACAGCTATGCTGGCTCTTAGATAGAAACAGACAGAGAGTTATATTCCTCAGTAAAAACCCTGTCATCTCTGACTAAAGAGTTAGCAAGAATAAGCAATTTCCTCATGGCAGCAGTGGAAGCAATTTTATATGGCTTTTTATATTGACTATATAATCTAGTAAAGAAAGGTTTGATATAGGAATTAGGGGGGGGAGGGGGGGATGTATGGTCCCAGAGTGTGATGGTATGATAAAATATGAGAAAACAATACCATCAAAGGAGGAATTATGGGACAAATATTACATGGGTGCGCCAAAACAACAGAGACAATTCGTAGAGCAATACAAAATAGTAAAGAGAGCATAGCAAAACTCTCCAGGTACTATAACCTTAATCCAAAAACTATCATTAAATGGAGAAAACGGTCTTTTGCCAAAGACGCTGATATGGGTCCGAAGCATGCAAGATCAACTGTTTTAACTTTAGAAGAGGAGGCTGTAATTGTTGCATTTCGTAAGCATACTCTATTGCCATTAGATGATTGTCTCTACGCTTTGCAAACCTCAATCCCACACTTGACTCGCTCTAGTCTACATCGTTGCTTACAGAGGCACAGCATTAGCAGACTACCAGATGTTGATGGCGAAGTTAAACCAAAAAAGAAATTCAAACAATATCCTATAGGCTATTTCCATATTGATATTGCAGAAGTCAGAACAGAAGAAGGAAAGTTATATTTGTTTGTTGCAATAGATAGAACATCCAAATTTACGTATGTTGAGTTGTATAAAAGTGCTACAAAACCTATAGCTGCTGAGTTTCTACGTAATTTGATTAAAATTTTACCATATAAAATCCACACTATTTTGACAGATAACAGTGTACAATTTACCAACCAAAAACGCCATAAATACGCTTTTCAACATATATTTGATAGAGCTTGTGAAGAAAATGACATTGAACACCGTCTAACAAAAGTTAGCCATCCTTGGACAAATGGGCAAGTTGAGCGTATGAACAAAACTTTAAAGAATGCCACTGTTAAGAAGTATTACTATCAGTCTCACCAGCAACTCAAAGAGCATCTTTATGACTTTGTTATGGCCTACAATTATGCTAAAAGACTCAAAACTCTTAAGGGTCTTACACCTTTTGAGTTTATATCTTTACAGTGGACAAAATCTCCTGAATTGTTCATACTAAATCCACACCATCACACTCTGGGACCATACACTCCCTGTGTTTCGTAATATTATACAATCAAATTGATAAAAGCTGTATTATCTCCTTGCAGCATTAAGTGTATATTTTTTGCTATTTTTTCCACTAAGGAAGTAACATTATCAAAATTTGAAAATTTTGATAACACATAATCTGCTAAGCTTCTTTGATCTTCAGGTCTACCCACTCCAAATCTCAAGCGCCAATAATCGTTGCCAATAAAACTATCTATGGATTTAAGTCCATTATGTCCAGCAGAGCTACCACCTTTCTTTATTTTTATTCTTCCAAGTTCCAAATCAGCGTCATCGTGTATGACAACAATATTATCTAGCGATAATTTGTAAAAATTTCGTATTTTTGCAACAGGGATGCCTGAATTATTCATAAATGAATAAGGCTTTATTAACATGATTTTATTATCATTAATTATGCCAGAGGTTATTAGATAATCGGCTTTTTTAGAGAACGACTGGAAATTCCAATATTTGCAAATTGTATCAACTACGATGAAGCCGATATTATGATGAGTTAACTCATATTGACTACCAGGGTTACCAAGCCCAACTATCAGGTGCACTATTCCTCTGTTTCTGCTTGAGGTTCTTCAACGTCACTATCGGCAGCAGAAATTGTAACAATGGTAAAATTTTCTTCTTCATGGGCTACAAACTTAACACCTTCTGGTAATTTTACATCATTAATATGTATAGACTGGCCAATCATTTTACCGGATAAATCAACTTCAATAACCTGAGGTATTTTATCAGGAGAGCATTTAACAGCAATAGAACGACATAAAACATTAAGCACTCCACCTAACTTGATCCCTGGGGCTTTACTTTCATTCACAAATGATAGAGGTATGTCTATTTTAATTTCACTGCCTTTATCAACAAATTGAAAATCAACATGTTGCACAGTATCCTTTACTACATGCAATTGGATATCGCGAACAAGAGCATATTCCTTTTTGCCCGAAATATTCAGCTCTATCAAATGTGCAGAAAGAGAACCTGATTTATATTGCTTCGTGAATTCCTTTGCAGACAATGTCAAATTTACATTATCATGGCCCTTTCCATATATTATTCCAGGGATGTTTCCTTTCTTCCTTAGAGAATGCATCGCTTTTGTTTTTGTTATATCACGTAACTCTGCATTAATTGTTACTATTTCCTGTTGCGTCATCGGTTACTCCTATTCAGCTAATCCTTTTAATATAATTTAATAATAATATAACATAAAAATATTTATTTCAAACTTCATTCTTTCATACTAATTGTTTGTGAAAGGATTTATTTAGATATATATTTAAGCTTATTTAACAAGAACTATGGGCATTGATGATAAAGTAGTTTTTAGGATTTATAAACCAACAAAAACTGCAACACAATCTGGTTTAGGTAATACAAATTTCTGGCACCTGAAAATTGAATCTGGCTCTTACTACATTGAACCTTTAATGGGGTGGGTTGGCTCAAAAGATCCAAAAAAACAGATTGTATTAAAGTTTGATTCTCTTGAAAAAGCAGTATTCTACGCAAAAAAACGCAACGTTAAATACATAATTGAAATGCCAAAAAATGTTAAGAGGCTGCCAAAATCTTACGCAAGCAATTTCATACTAAAGTAAGTTGCACAACAAATGGTGTTATGCAAGTAGCTGACACTGCTCTCCTTTGTCATCCCAGTGCCCAGACACTGGGATGGCTTTGTTGCATCGCTACTTATGAAAGGCTAACTATAGTTAGGATTATAAGCAACCTATTGAAAATCTTGTTTTTTTGCAATCAATCTGATCAAATTTAAGAATAGTAATTTGTTATTTATATTAATAAATTTAATTCTATTGAAAATAGCTAAAGCATTGAAATTCTTGAATTTTAGCCAGATTAGTGAGTGGTAGTGAAATTTCTTTTACTCAAATTTAGGTATTCACTGACCGTTCTTGTTATAAATACCAGAATAATAAGCTACTGATATTCACTATCTTTTTTATCTTTAATCCATCATAGCTAGCGATGCAACAAAGCCCACTGGGATCCAGGAATTTTATTAAGTTGGTAAGCATAAAAATAGCTGTTTTACGTTAAAATACAATGTTTTTGATGATTATGGAAAGGCTGGATCCCAGTGTCAAGCACTGGGATGACACCATTTGTTGTAAACTCACTTTTACTCTATGGTTATACTACCTTGCCGCTATCCTGAACGGATACAAAGTAAGTTTTATTGTGATGTGCTCATCTGTAAAAAATAAGACTTAATCTCACTGTTGATCATGGATTTTAAGTTGTGCTAGCACACTGCGGCCATTTAAAGAGTCAAGATTTTTAACCTGGCTAGCCAGTATTAAAGAGTTATTTTTCAGGTATTTCTTTACAAGACTTGCAAGCCTTTTTGGATTATTCAAATAGCTCCATTCTGCTTGTAAAACTTTCATATCACTTTGCACTAAATTAATTTCACTTTTTATTTTTATTAGCTCTCTATTTAATGACTGAACATGTAATTTTACCTTAAATAGTCCTACAATGCTAAGAAAAAACATAACTATTGAGATGACGCAGAAAGTTCTCATGACAACCTCTGTATAGCTCTTAGTTTTGCTGAGCGTGAACGCGGATTTGCACTTACTTCTTCTATACTTGCTTCGATCACTTTTTTATTTAGAAGAGAGAATGTCTTGCAATCAGTAGCACATAAATCTTTAAAAAAAGTTTTGACTATACGATCTTCTAAGGAATGAAAGGTGACGACAATTAATTTGCCATTCTCACTTAAAATCTCAGATGCAGCTTTAATGCCCTTTTCAAGTTCTCCCAGCTCATCGTTTACCCATATTCTGATTGCCTGAAATGTTCTGGTTGCAGGATCAATTTTGCTTTTTCCACGAAACACCACAGAACGTACAATATCCGCAAGCTCAAATGTAGTTTTGATAGTTTTCTTCTTCCGTGCATTTACTATTGCTCTTGCGATTTTGCGAGAATGACGTTCGCCTCCGTAGTTATATATAGTATTTGCGATTTCTTCTTCGCGTAAAGCGTTAACAAACGTTGAAGCGTTTATATAAGAAGAGTTATCCATACTCATATCGAGTGGACCATCATGTAAAAATGAGAACCCTCTATCTCCGTTATCAAGCTGCATAGATGAAACTCCGATGTCAAAAACTATTCCATCGATACCTTCAATATTGTTGCTATCTAATAAATTTTTAACATTACTAAACTTCTCAATAAATAGTTTTATTCTATCGGGATATCTAATGCTTAAATCATCATAAAACTTAGTTACCGTTTCATCTCTATCAATTGCATATACTTTGCAATCAGCTGACTCCAATATTGCTTTGCTATACCCTCCAGCTCCAAATGTGGCGTCCACATATATACCATCATCCTGCGGTGATAGTAGTGATAGCATCTCTTTTAACAAAACTGGAGTGTGTGTCATAGTGCTCCATCAAGAGACTCTGTGCATACAAATAAAAATAACTTCCCACTAAAACATATGGAAGTATATAGGCAATAATATAAAAACACTTGAATATAGTCAATGATATAAAAATATTAAGATTTAATAAGATGCTATTATTAATATGATGTTCAAATTTTTCTATTATATAAAAAAAAGTAATGTATATTACTAAATACTAAACAAACTATAGAAAATTATGCAGCAAATAACAAAAGTAATATTTTCAAGTTTGATTTGTAACACTTTATTGTGGTATGACCACATGCTTTTTGGCCACTTAATAAACATAATAGGTAGTGTGTTTTTTCCATCGGATGATCAACTAACCAGCGTATTGAAAGCTTTTGGAGTGTTTGCAGTGGGTTTCTTAATGAGACCAGTCGGTGCTGCTATATTTGGTCACATTGGTGATAAGCATGGCAGAAGAGTTGCCTTATTGCTCTCGATTATATTAATGACTCTATCAACCGTATTAATTGCTTTTGTTCCAGGTTATCAAAGCATTGGAATACTAGCATCAATGCTGGTAGTTTGTTTAAGGTTATTGCAGGGTATATCTCTTGGAGGAGAAGCAGGAAATGCACCATTTTTAATAGAACATGCTCCTAAAAACAAAAAAGGATTTTTTGGCAGCATTGAAGTATTAAGCGCAATTTTTGGTTCAGTATTAAGCTTGATAGCGGTACTCATATGCAAAAAAGTATCTGATTTTGAATCTTGGGGGTGGAGATTACCTTTCATTTTCAGTTTAGCAATGGGATTAATTAGCATATATATGAGATATATACTTGATGAAAGCCCAGAGTATAAAAGACAGAAAAATCCATCTAAATTGCCATTAAAAGAGTTATTAAATAGCTATAAAAAACCTTTTCTGATATCAGTTGGGGTTGATATAGTTGAAAACTCATCTCTTTACATATATCTGGTATTTTTCAATGTGCTTACGAATAAAATATTAACAGTAAATACTCATTTTAATCATATAGTGGAAATACTGAGTCAAATTGCGCTCGGAGGATTGACAGTATTGTTTGCAATACTTTCTGATAAGGTAGGAAGAGAAAAAGTTATGAAGTTTGCATTTATAGCTTTTGTAATAGTGAGTTATCCAGTTTTTTCAATGTTATGTAGTAGCAATTACTTGCTGGCACACATTCTTTTTATAATTCCAATAGCTGCATCGCTTGGTCCTGTCAGTGCACTTATGTGCGAATTATTTCCAACAAAGGTTCGGTACAGTGGATTTGGTTTATCAAGAAATATAGCTGCTGGATTTTTTGGCGGCCTTGCACCATTTATATGCACAACAATTATCAAGGTTACAGGACAAGAGACTTCAGCTAGTTTTTACATGATTTTCTGTGCATTAATTGGGCTAGTTGCTATATCGCAAATTAAGGGTGAGCTTTCTTCAAAATCACCCAAAGTAAACCAAGTATAGTTGCAGTATAGCAGAATTTAAAAAAATCTAATTATAAGGTGGGAAATGCCAATTCTTAGGTGATAATGTGAATATTTCAGCACCATCTTTTGTCACTCCAAGTGTATGCTCAAATTGAGCAGAAAGTGAAAGATCGCGTGTTGTTACTGTCCAGTCATCGAGTTTACTGAGCAGAGTCTCATGTTTTCCAGCATTAATCATTGGCTCTATTGTAAAAAACATACCTTCCTTTAAGACAAGATCTTCATCTTGATCATAGAAATGCACTACATTTGGTGGAGCATGAAAGACTTTTCCTATACCATGTCCGCAGTAGCTGCGTACGATAGAATATCCAAAATCTCTAATATATTTCTCTATAGCAAGCCCTATTTCATTTAACTTATTGCCGGGCTTAACTTGTTTGATTGCTTCCATCAACGCATTATAAGTAGCATCACATAAACGTTTTGCTTTGATTGATGGTTTGCCAACCCAAAACATGCGACTTGTATCACCATGCCAACCATTTAAAATCACCGTGACATCAATATTTAAAATATCTCCATCTTTAAGCGGTTTATCATCGGGAACACCATGGCACACAACTGCATTTTTTGAAGTGCAAATTGATTTTGAATACCCCCTATAGTTTAGTGGTGCTGGAATTGCACCTGCATTAATTATAAAGTCATGGCATAGATCATTTAATTCATTAGTTGTCACCCCTACCTTTACGTACGGTGCAATGAAATCAAGAGTTTCAGCAGCAAGCCTGCCAGCCTTGCGCATAAATTCAAAATCTTCTTGTGAGTGTATAGTTATGTTCATATTTTCCATGTCTTATTATAATTGGTACGCTTACTTGCAGTACATAAATGTAATAACTTTGCGTATTATGAAAATAAGCCCTATGGATCCTAGCGTCAAGTCATTTGTATGAAAGGTGGTCAAGCAAGAAGTCTATTTAATAATCTGAACTATACAACTATTATCTCAGGATAATCTGAAGGTTTTTTGTGATAGTAATCGATGCTCTTAGAATTCACCTCAATGTAAGTATTATAGATACGATTCTCAAAACCACCTCTCTCTTGTTTTTTAGAGATACGCTTTTCTTCAATTTGTTCTATTGATAGTCCACTTTCTTTGCCTAATGCATGTATGACCTCAAGTAAATCGGCTAACTCTTCAAGATTTTCATCTGGAGTTTTAGAGGCAATAACTTCCTTTGCTTCTTCTAAAAGTTTATCTTTGAGACGTTCAATGTATTCATCTTTTTCCATCACCCTCTCATAAACAATAATTCCATGGGAACGTATAATTTCAGTTGTATGATCACGAACCAATTTATTAATTTTGAAACAATGTTTTTTATTCATAATGTTTCCTTTGATAGATATAAGAATTTCATTCAGTAAAATTAAACTGTAACTTTTGATTTAACCCAATTATACAATTTACTCATTTTACCATCTTGTCCTAACATACCAGAGTTATTTTTATAAAAAGTGTCAACTATTAGCTTTATAGAACCTATAGCAGCAGAAAATACAGGATTTTTATCATATTCGCCATCAAGGCCACTGAGAGATTCAGGGGACCCAATTCGAACTTGTTTATTGAATATATAGCCTGCAATTTCCTTCATGCTTGTAAGTTGACTAGTTCCACCTGTGATCACTACTTTATTAATTGGATCTTTCTGCTCTTGAAATTGCTCTCTTACCATTTCAAGTATTTCTTCAACTCTTGGTCTTATGATGTTAATAAGCTCAGATTTGAATACTTGAGTAGGTTCATCATTTTCACTATTTTGGACTGTAATATATTCGTTCTCATCTATTGAAGTTACGATAGTGCTACCATACAGTATTTTTATATACTCTGCACGTTCTATGCTTGTGCATAGCCCGTAAGCAATATCTCGAGTGATATGAACGCCACCAATTGGAACGCTGCTTGCATACACAAGTTTCCCTCTTTTGAAAATTCCAATTGCAGTGCACCCACCGCCTATATCAACAATAGCAGTCCCGAGCTCTTTTTCATCTTCACTGAGACACGCAAGACCTGCAGAATATGCAGAAGCAATACAACCTGCCATATTTAATCCACCATTATTGGTAATACAGTTTTCAATATTGGTAAGCGCTGGACGCGAAGCAGTGACAACATTAACATCAGCAGATAGTCTTTTTCCGTACAATCCACCAACTTCTTTTATGTCAGTCATGTCATCTAAGTGATATTTTAGTGGTATATTGTGAATGATAACATTGTCTTCAATATATTTCTCAAATGTTTGAAAAACTAAACGTCTTATATCACGCTCAGAAATCTCATGGTTAGCTGCAATAATTTCATTATGTACATTGAAAGATGAGATGCCACATCCAGCAATGTTCACATATATCTGATCTATGGTTTCTTCTGATACTTGTTCAGCTAAACCTATAGTTGATGAGATGGAGTAATTTGCGTGTTTTACATTAGTTATTGATCCACCGTTTACACCTTCTGCAATCTTATAACCCGTTCCTGTTACTTTATAGCTGAAGTTGCCATTTATCTTAACGATTAGACAGATAATTTTTGTTGTACCTATGTCTAAAACAGCAAAAACATTTCTCTTTGGTTTTGCTATTACTGCAGAGTACATTAGTTAACCTTATTACGCAATTTCATTTAAATTGTAGCTTTCTTTAATAATTTATATTTCTATTATAGATATAGCAACATTTTAATATACACTAAATTCTGGACAAAAGGAAAAGTAAAACATAGAATGATGATTTTTATGTCCATATTACCAATTGTAATTGCCCCTGATGAAAGACTAATCACACGTGCCAGTGAAGTAACAGATATAAACGATAAAATTAAAGAATTAGTAAACGACATGTTCGAAACTATGTATGATGCAGAAGGTCTTGGCCTTGCTGCAGTGCAAGTTGGAGTGTTAAAGAGAATTTTTGTTATGGATATTCAGCTAGAAACAATTGAAAATGAGCCAGCAGGATATGGCTCAACTGGCAAATTTTACATGATTAATCCTGAGATTACAGAATTATCCGATGAACAAGTAATTCTCAAGGAAGGATGCCTTTCAATTCCAGAGCAAAGTCATGAAATTAAGCGTCCAAAGTATCTAACTGTGAAATATAAAGACTTAGATAATGAAGAACAAACACTAAAAGCTAGTGGTTGGCTTGCAAGGTGTATTCAGCATGAATTAGATCACTTAAACGGCATATTATATATTAGACATTTATCTAAATTAAAGTATGATATGGCGATGACAAAAGCACAAAAGATTAAAAAGCAATATGAGCAATAAAGACCTAGAATTATTAAAATTTTACCATGAAGTGGGCGTTGATTGCACACTAATGGAGGGTGAAGAGGAAAAAAAATTGGAGAGCAAAGAGAGTGTGCAACCCTCTGTTATCCAAACTGGGACCCAGAAGAAAGATGCAGATACGCGCTGGGGTGACACTAAAGATGGAAAAGACATGTTTCCAAGTGATTGGATAATTGAAGCAAGGAAACTTGCAGGTAAATGTGGTAGTGTGGATGAATTAAGAAGTGCAGTAAAGTCATTTGAAGGTTGTGAGATAAAAAAAACTGCAACTAATACTGTCTTTTCCGATGGTAATCCAAATGCAAAAATTATGCTCGTTGGTGAAGCTCCAGGAGCAAATGAAGACCTTCAAGGCATACCATTTTGTGGTGCAAGTGGAATGTTGCTCGATAAAATGTTAAATGCAATCAATCTTGATCGCACCAAAGTTTATATAAGCAATACCGTATTTTGGCGCCCACCTGGCAATAGAAAGCCAACCGACCTAGAGCTTGATATGTGCAGACCATTTGTCGAAAAACACGTTGCACTAGTTTCACCACAAATTTTAATTTTGGTCGGGGGAATCGCATGTTATAGCCTTCTTGACAGCACAAAAACTATATCGAATTTGCGTGGCAGATTTCATACGTACACTAACCAATATTTGTCCAATTCAATCACCACAGCCGCTATATTTCATCCAGCTTACCTACTTCGCCAACCGGCACAAAAACGTTTAGCCTGGGAGGACTTGAAGAAGATTAGGGAGTATCTTGATAACACCAATAACTGCACAAATACCTAATAAAGTGGTAGACCTCTTGCATAGTTTTTTGCAGCATGTTAACAATCGTTAGAAACGAAAAAACTTCCTTGACAAACTCCGCCAGCCCCCTTATCATGAAACTGAAGCTATTGTATTTGCTTTCGCCAATCTGCAGATTAAAAGGTAAGGATTACTTAATGTATCGGCGTCTTATGTTCAATTTTTTGCAGTATATAGATACTGTATGTCTTTACAAAACTTCATCTACATCTAGATTTTTATCTAAATAAGCTGAACGCGCTTATAAAGCGTTACAAGACATCAAAAAATGCCAATACTCGACAGAGATAGTAAAAGACTAGCTAACTCGGGGATTCTTTGTCTTTTTTTCTGCTTAGTAAATTTCTTAAACATTTGCAGCGTAAGTTAGTTGCAATTAAAAGCAGCTTAATCTTGCTTGTCAAGCGTTTAAAACATAAAAAACGCCAATATTTTAAAGCGGATAATAACCCCAGGGCTTCTTATTTAAACAATGATTGTAAAATGATTATAATAAGAGATCTATTGAAATTTTAAAGTTATTAAATATTGACGCTATATACTTAAGTGTTAAAATAGAATGAAAAGTTTTTAGGAGTTTATATGGCAGCAGGTGGGAAAGCAAAGACAGCTAGTAAAAATAACCCTACTCAGCGTAAGAAAGCTGAGCAAAAAATGTATAAAGATAAACCGGTAAAACCTGTTAGATATATAGATCGTGATTCGCGCATGAATTATATGTCTGCTCAATATGACAACGGCAATCTGGTTGAAGATGAGGTAAGCGGCAATCCTATAAAGTGGGAAGCTGTATAATAGTTGTGGTTAAAGTTACTATTAATTCTAAGGAATGTGAAGTAGAGCATGGGCTCACTATAATTCAAGCTTGTGAAGTCGTGGGCGTTGAAATTCCACGTTTTTGTTATCATGAGCGTTTAGCAATTGCTGGTAACTGCAGAATGTGTTTGGTTGAAGTGGAGGGTGGACCTCCAAAACCAGTAGCCTCTTGTGCAATGCCAGTTGCAGAAGGGATGGTTATTCACACTGATACCCCTAAGGTTAAAAAAGCACGTGAAGGTGTGCTTGAGTTTTTGCTAATTAACCACCCGCTTGATTGCCCAATTTGCGATCAGGGTGGTGAATGCGATTTGCAAGATATCACGATGGCTTATGGGAAAGGAGCCAGCAGACTTGATGAGCATAAGAGGGCTGTGCCAAAAAAACACTTCGGACCACTGATTGAGACTGCGATGAATCGATGCATTCATTGCACTCGGTGTGTTAGATTTTTGTCTGATGTTGCAGGTACAAATGAACTTGGAGGAATCGGAAGGGGAGAAAATGTAGAGATTAGCACTTACATAAAAAGGCATATTAGTTCTGAATTATCTGGAAATATCATAGATCTCTGCCCGGTAGGAGCTTTAACTTCAAAGCCTTACTCCTTTACAGCGCGTCCATGGGAGCTATCACATTGTGAGACTATAGATGTGCTAGATGCTGTGGGTAGCGCAATTAGAGTTGGTTATCGTGGCCCGGAGGTTATGAGGATATTACCAAGGCTGAGCGAAGAGGTAAATGAAGAATGGATATCAGATAAAACCCGCTTTGCCTATGATGGACTAAAAGTTCAGCGTCTTGATCGACCTTATATAAAAAAAGATGGTAAATTAGCCCCAGTTGATTGGAATGAGGCATTAACTGTTGCTGCAAAGAAATTAAAGAATACAAAATCAAATAAAATAGCTGCAATTGCAGGTGATTTAGCAGATTGTGAGTCTATGCTTCTACTTAAAGAAATGATGCAGAAGCTCGGCTCGGGAAATATAGATTGCAGGCAGGATGGTGCAAAACTTATACCAAATAATCGTGGATCGTATGTGTTCAATACCACTATTGAAGGTATAGAGAATGCGGATTTGTGTCTGCTTATAAATACAAACCCAAGGATAGAAGCACCGATCATTAACGTAAGATTGAGAAAGAGATATTTACAGGGCAACTTTCCTGTTGCAAGTGTTGGTCCTAACATTGAATATTTGTATCATGTTGAGAAATTGGGCGATAATCCTGATATTTTGAGTGAAATAGCAAATGGAAATCATAAGTTCTGTAAGCTGCTGAGTGCTGCTCAGAGCCCTATGCTGATTATCGGTCAAGATGCATTAGTAAGAGACGATTCTGAATCAGTTCTAGTTCTAGCTGGCAAAATTGCAGAAAAATTTAACATGGTCAGAGATGACTGGAATGGCTTTAATATGCTGCATAAAGCTGCAGCAAGAGTTGGTGGGCTAGATATTGGGTTTGTTCCTAAAAAAGGCGAAAGGGATATTAATCAAATATTGGAACATGCAGAAAGTGGTGAAATAGAAGTTGTTTATCTTCTTGGTGCAGATGAAATTGACACATCAAAGTTAGAAAACACATTTGTAATTTATCAAGGTCATCACGGTGATAAGGGTGCACATGTGGCAGATGTTATCTTGCCTGGTGCTGCATATACAGAAAAATATGCAACTTATGTAAACACTGAAGGTCGAGTGCAAAGAACAAATTTAGCTGTATTTCCTCCAGGTGAAGCAAAGGAGGACTGGTTAATTATTAAAAATCTCTCGCAATATTTGGATCTCTCCTTACCATATGATAGTTTATTTGACGTGAGAAAAAAATTAGATACTATCGGTCCACAGTTTAGAAATGCTGATCAAGTGATAAAAAACACATGGGTACCAATCAGCAATGGTAAAATAAATTTAAGTAATACACCTTTTACTTTAAAGGAGTGTAATTTTTATATGACGGATTCAATAAGTCGCGCTTCAAAAATAATGGCAGATTGTACTAAAGCTTTTTATGAACACGCTAGTTAATATTTTATTTATTTTAGTACCGCTACTACTTTCAGTTGCATATTTGACATACTTTGAGCGTAAGGTCCTTGCTGCAATTCAACTGAGGCACGGCCCGAGTGTAGTTGGACCTTTTGGGCTATTGCAGCCATTTGCAGATGCTATTAAGCTACTGATTAAAGAGCCGATAATACCATTTAGAGCGAGCACCATACTGTTCATTATGGCTCCAATGCTTACCTTTATCTTGGCATTAATTGCCTGGGCAGTTATACCGTTTGGTGCTGAAGTAATTGTAGAAAATGGCCAGCAAGTAGTTATTCCTAAGGTTATAGCAAATATTAATGTTGGAGTGCTTTACGTGCTAGCTATATCGTCGCTGGGAGTATACGGCGTAATTATTGCAGGCTGGTCAAGCAATTCTAATTATGCATTTCTTGGTGCTATACGGTCGGCTGCTCAGATGATTTCATATGAAGTTTCAATAGGCTTAATAGTTGCTGCAGTCGTTATTACCACTGGAACATTAAATCTTGGAGAGATGGTGGTAGCGAAACACAATATGCCATTTTGGGTTGATTTACTACTAATGCCTATAGGAATAATATTTTTTATTTCTTTGCTTGCAGAAACTAATCGTCACCCATTTGATTTACCAGAAGCTGAAGCAGAGCTAGTCTCTGGATATAACGTTGAATATTCATCCATGCCTTTTGCCCTCTTTTTTCTTGGAGAATATGCAAATATGATTCTAGCAAGTGCTATGATGACGATATTCTTTCTAGGAGGATGGTATCCTCCGTTAGAACTTGGTTTGCTTTATAAAATTCCAGGTTTAATTTGGTTCGTTTTGAAGATAATTATACTTTTATTCGTATTTATTTGGATTAGAGCAACAATACCTCGTTATCGATATGATCAGCTAATGCGCCTTGGTTGGAAAGTATTTCTACCAATATCGGTGCTTTGGGTAATACTCATTTCAGGGGTGTTGCTCTTTACTGGGAATTTGCCTGGATCCAATGTTTAATTTCCCAAATACAAGATTAAGACGCAGGCGCTCGAGCAAATGGGTTCGCAATTTAACAAGTGAAAATAGTTTATCAGTAAACGATCTGGTTCTTCCTCTGTTTGTTCATGACAGAGAAGAAACAACTGAACCAATTTCTGGCTTACCAGATGTAAAGTGTTATTCAATAGATGGATTAGTGTCTATAGTTAAGGAAGCTAAAGATTTAGGAATTAATGCTGTTGCAATTTTTCCTGTAGTTGATAGTAAACTAAAATCTGAAAACGCTGAGGAAGCATATAATTCTGACAACTTAATCTGCAGAGCAATTTGTGCTGTAAAATTAAAGGTACCTGAAATTGGTATTATTGCAGACATTGCATTGGATCCATACACTATTCACGGCCATGACGGCATTTTAAAAGATAATCAGATGGATGTAGAAAACGATGAAACCGTGTCGATATTATGTAAGCAAGCACTTGCTTTAGCAGCATCAGGATGTGATGTAGTTGCTCCTTCTGATATGATGGATGGTAGAATAGGAAGAATCAGAAAATCATTAGATGATAACAATTTTCAAGACGTATTAATATTATCTTATGCAGTAAAATACTGCTCTAGCTTCTATGCTCCATTCAGGCAAGTCGTTGGTTCATGTGGGCTATCACATTCTATAGACAAAAGTGGTTATCAAATGGATTATAAAAATGCGCGCGAAGCAATGTGCGAAATTGAAATGGATATAAATGAAGGTGCAGATTTTATTATGATTAAACCAGGTATGCCATATTTGGATATTATCAAAACAGCAAGTGATAAGTTTAATTTTCCGATTTTTGCTTACCAAGTAAGCGGTGAGTACGCAATGATAAAAGCTGCTGCAAATAATGGCTGGCTAGATTATGACAAGGTGATTTATGAATCTTTGATTGGTTTCAAACGTGCGGGTGCAAGTGCAATATTCACTTACGCTGCACTTGATATTGCAAAAAATTTAAGTGCATAAGCCCTATAAAATTATTAAATTTTTGGCGCACGTTCTTCTACTGTTGCTGCATATTACCTAAAATCTTCCAATACATGTTTTAAGCTATTGATAAGTCTATTACAATACAGTATTATAAATAATATAAACCAAGTGTTACTTAGAACATGGGGATTTTTTTTAAATTTTTGGGGAAGATGCTAGGCAAGGTTTTTCCTGCTAAAACAGTAAGCTCTCTTTTAGGAATAGGATATTTACCAAGTTGGCAGAACTATTGGTCTTCTTTTTTAATATTATTTATTGTCGATGTTATATTAATTCTTACATATGGAGGCGAATACTTACTATATAAAATGCCAGACTCAGGAATAGTCGTAGCTGCTGTTTTTACAAAATTGGCAATAGTTATGTTAGTAATGCAATTAATTGGAATATTTATTTTTCATGCTCAAGACCCTTCAGCAAACAGTGGTGAAGAAATAGTAATACAAATAGCGTCAGGGCAAGTACTGACTGTAGCACTTTCAATGCCGGCAATGATGTCGATTTATTATGCTGTAAGTAAACTCTATGGGAATACATGTAAGCAGATGTTTCAATGCCCATTTTGGTTTAATGATTTTATGCACTTTTTCTTTTTTCTTATGATACCTTACGTATTTTTTAATGTCGTAGAAGTGATAAAACCATGGCCAATAAGTTCAATACAGCTCAGCTATAATAATGCAATGTCAATTACATTTGAGGGGATTTTTCACACATTTTATGCGGTGATTTTACTGTATTTAACAGCATTTATATTCTGCGATTTAACTATGCATGATGCAATTGTCCTAAATAAAAGCATAATTCAGTATGTGAGGGAAAGTTCAGCAGTTTTAGGTGATTATTTACATGATACTGTTAAAAAAATAGGTATTGAATAGTACTTATTTATTTATATATTTAGTATAAAAAGTGTGAAATTTGTGTGAACTTACAAAGTATAATAAAAGAGTTACAAGATTTTTGGGCTAGTGAAGGATGTGTTATACTTCACTCATACACATCTGAAGTTGGTGCTGGCACATTACATCCTGCAACAATTATGTCTGCAATTGATACAAAACCGGCAAAAATTGCATATCTACAACCAGTAATTAGGCCAGCAGATGGGCGCTATAGTGATAATCCTAATCGTTTGTATCAACATTACCAATATCAAGTTATAATAAAGCCATCTGGTAATAATTTACAAGACGTCTATTTAGATAGCTTAAAAGTTCTTGGCATATCTACAGAAAAATATGATATTAAGTTTGTTGAAGATGATTGGGAAAACCCAAGTGTTGGTGCATCAGGACTTGGATGGGAAGTTACATGCAATGGAATGGAAGTAACACAGCTTACTTATATACAGCAAGTTGGAGGGATTGACTGCAAGATGATTCCTGGTGAGGTGGCATATGGGTTGGAACGTTTAGCAATGTGCATACAAGGTGTAGATAATGTTTACGATATAATTTGGAACGATAACGGTGTAACTTACGGAAATATTTTTAAACAAAGAGAATATGAATTTTCTTATCTAGCATTAGATTATTATGATACTAAAGTGGTACAGCAGCAATTCGAAGATACGGAAAAATTGTGCAAGTTCCTTATTGAAAAGGAGCTACCAATGGCAGCTTATGACCAATGTATTAAAACTAGTCACCTACTTAATCTGCTTGATGCAAGAGGTGTGCTTGGTGTGAATGAACGTACAGCTTATATTGGTAGAGTTAGAGAGCTGACAAAAAAATGTTGTGAATTGTACATGAGTAAATAGCGTATGTCGTTGCAGTTGTTATTTGAGTGCCTTTCAGAAGAAATACCACCGAGAATGCAGAATGTAGCTGTAACTCAAGTTAAGAGCTGTATTGCCAATGTTTTTAACAAAAATAATGTAAAATTTACATCAATGGAGGTTTTTGTAACAGCACGTCGCATTACCCTATTTGTCGACAACATAAATGCTTTGGAGCTAAAGGATTCCAATAACGAAGTTAAGGGACCAAACATTAACGCACCAAAAAGTGCTATCGAAGGTTTTTTAAGAAAATATCAGAAAAATGAAGAAGATTTGCTCGTTCGAAAAGTAAATAATGAGGATTTTTACTTCATTAAAAGAGAAAGCTGCTCATTTAACATTCAAGAGTTTCTTAAAAATCAACTAGGAGAAATATTAAAAAATTTCTCTTGGCCAAAAAGTATGAGATGGGGCAAAGGAAAAGAAAGGTGGGTTAGGCCAATTAAAAACATTTTATGCATTTTAAATGACGAAATAATACCTGTGTCTTTTGCAGGGATCACAGCATCTAACACAACATATGGCCATCGATTTCTCTCAAGTGGTACAGCGTTAACTGTTAAAGCACCTAAAGACTATTTTGAATTGCTAGAAAAAAACAGTGTAATTCTCCAAATGGACAAAAGAAAGCAATTTATACTAGATCAGATTAATAAATTCACAAAAGAGCAGAATTTACAACTTGAGAAAAATGATTATTTACTAAATGAATTGACAGGGCTTATAGAGTGGCCAATCGTGCTGTTTGGTGAAGTAAATCAAGAAAAGTCATTTGGATTACCGAAGGAAGTAATACTTAGTATAGTTAATACACAACAAAAATACCTTGCTTTAAGTAATGGAAAGAGAATTTCACACTTTGTCACTGTTGTCAACGTCAACAATGGTGAAGTTGTTAAAGGGCACGAAAGAATATTAGAAGCACGTCTTGCTGATGCCCAATTTTTAATATCTCAAGATAAAAAGGAAAATCTAGATTATTATGTCAAAAAATTAGGTTCGATATTATTTCATGCTTCTCTTGGCAGCGTTGGAGAAAAGGTAAAGCGTATTACGGCTCTGTCAAAGTATATAGCTATATTTATTCCACATGCTTCGCTGATAAAAGTTGAACGCGCTGCATATTTGGCAAAAGCTGATTTGGCAACATCGATAGTAAGAGAGTTTCCAGAATTACAAGGAGTAATGGGTGGATATTATGCTTCTTATTTTCAAGAAGATAAAGAAATAGTGGAAGCTATAACTGAACACTATAAGCCAATCAGATCGGAGCAAGAATGCCCTAAATCCCCTTCAGCAATTGCTGTGTCAATTGCAGACAAAGTGGATAGCTTAGTTGGTTTAATTGCAGCAGGTGAAAAAATCTCTGGTTCGTATGATCAATTTAGTTTGCGGAGAATGACAATTGGTATAATTAGGACAATACTTGAAAATAATTTGCATGTTCCAATTAGGCTATTGATAGACAAGTCAGTATCTTTATATTCAAAACTTCTATTTAATAAAAATACAACGTCAGCTGATAAGCCAAATAGAAAACAAATTTCAGAATTAGTATTTAAATTCTGCTTAGAAAGATTCAAGGTTATTTTAAAAAATAGAGATATAAGACAAGATGTCGTAGATTCAATACTATATAAAATCGATATTAATGATCTGCTGACAGCAGAAAAGCAAACTGTTATATTGGATCGTTATCTTAGTACGCCAGAAGGTGAACAGATTCTAAGCACTTACAAAAGAGTCAGTAACATGATGAGCAAAGTAAGAAAAAGTGATGGCACTACTTATAGTGCATCTTACGGTAAGAGGTTTTTGATTGAAAGTGAAGAAATTGCGCTATCAAATTGTGCTATAACTGCTTGTAAAAACATAAAACAAGCGATAAAAAATAACCACTTTAATGTAGCACTTGATGAACTTGCTGGTTTTGCTCCGTTTATCAATCAGTTTATGGACAGTGTAAAGATTAACTGTGATTCTGATAAACTGAGGAGAAACAGATTATCTTTGCTTGAAAATGTAGTTTCCATCTTTCATTTAGTAGCAGATTTTAACCTCATACAGGTTAAGCAATGGATAAATGCTCAGGCAATATAAAGAACAAATCAAATCATCTCCACAGTCCTGTGGCGTGTATAAGATGGTTGGAGATAAGAATAAAGTTTTATATGTTGGAAAAGCAAAAAACTTAAAGTCGAGATTATCCGACTACCTTCAATTCGAAAACCTTTCTGAACGAATTAGAGTTATGCTCTTACAGGTTATTAAGGTTGAAATATTCATCACTGAGAATGAAATCGAAGCACTGCTTCTTGAAGCACAGCTAATAAAATCATTGAAACCACTTTATAATATTGTGCTCAAGGATGGAAAATTTTATCCTTATATAACAATTTCCAAGCACGATTATCCAAGAATAGCAAAATATAGAGGCAAATTTAAGAAAAATGAGTTTCATTATTATGGTCCCTTTACATCTGCCGCTGCTGTTAAGCAAACTATATTGTCATTGCAAAAAGCTTTTCTCCTAAGAGTATGTTCAGATCAATACTTTTCCTCAACAAAAAGACCATGTATTGAATATCAAATTAAGCGCTGCTCAGCACCATGCATAAACAAAATCACAAAAGACGACTACTGCCAATCAGTAAAACAGGCACGAAATACATTGCTTGGAAGAAATAAGGAAGTGAAAGAACAGTTACTTTTCACAATGAGAAAGTGCAGCAGTGAAGAAAACTATGAGCTTGCTGCTATATATAGAGATCGGGTAAAGTTTCTTGAGCAAATTCAAATACAGCACACGGATTTTTCTTTTGAAAAAGATGCAGATTTCTTCAGTATTGTACGTGAAGAGGATCTAGCATGTATTAGTGTGTTATCGTTCAGAAATAAAGACAACTACGGCAGCACTCCTTACTTTGCCGAGAACTGTGGTGATCACTCAAATGATGAAATTTTATCCACCTTTTTGGTCAATTTTTATAATTCAGCTAACATACCTCCAATACAAATTTACGTTCCAGATTCTATTGTGGATAAGGAAATTATAGAACAAGCACTATATAAGGTTGCTCAAAAGCCAGTAAAAGTTCTGCATGCAAAGAATAAAAAAGAGCGTGATTTATTGAAATTTGTTTATGATAACTCTCAGCATAGCTTAGAGCAGAAGCTTATCGATTATAGAAATAACCTAGAAAAGCTTGAGGAGCTTAGCAAAATCTTCTTGTTACCAAATATTCCAAAGCGTATTGAGGTTTATGACAATAGCCATATATTTGGAAACCAACAAATTGGTGTAATGGTTGTTGCAGGGCAGGAGGGTTTTTTAAAAAGTGAGTACAGAAAATTTACTATAAAGGAAAAATTTTCAGGCGATGACTATAAAATGATGAGGGAAGTGCTAACCAGACGTTTCTCCGGCAATATAAAAGGCATAATACCTGATTTTTTACTGATTGATGGTGGACCAGGACATGTTTCCATAGTACAGAATGTACTGGAAGTATTGAATATAAACGTTCCTTTTGCTTGTATGGCAAAAGGTCCTGATCGTAACGCAGGAAATGAAAGATTTTATATGCTGGGCAGGGAAGAATTCATTCTGGCAAATGACAGCAAAGTCATGCTTTACTTACAATCGCTGCGTAATGAAGCCCACCGTTTTGCGATAACTTCACATAGAAAAAAACGCGATAAACAGTTTATAGTTTCACAATTAAGCAAAATACCCGGCATTGGCAACAAAAGAAAAAAAGCGTTGATGTCTTATTTTGGTTCAGTGAAAAATATAAGCAAAGCTTCTCTGGCTGAAATTCAAAACGTACCTGGAATTAGTAAAGGTTTAGCAGAAGTCATTCTTAAACACGTAAATTATAAGAGAGGAGTACTGGAATGACACAAAACCCGTTTTATTATTAGGGAATTTATATCTTAAAACCGCAAAAAAAGGTGTGCGTATTTGTGAAAAAAAATCTCCATGAAATTTAATGTGGTGGGACTAGTGCGATTCGAACGCACGACCTTCAGATTAGGAGTCCAACGCTCTATCCTGCTGAGCTATAGTCCCGTGTTTCCTACCATTCATGTAAAGTTATAGCAAAAAATCCTTTCTTTTCTAGATTTCTTGCATAACCAATTTATGACGACAAAAAACATTTCTGTACTTCTTGAGTATAATGCTATTATATTTAATAACATGGTTTAAGTAAGATTAATGCTAGTTAACAATATTGGTTATTTCTATAACAATCAAAACGACTTTGCTTTAAGCAATATAAACATTAAAGTAAAGAAAGGAAATGTTGCATGTTTATTGGGGCATTCTGGCTGTGGCAAGTCAACAATTTTGAAATTAATTGCGGGGATAGAAAATCCAAAATCTGGAACTATTTTTATAAATGATAGGTTAGTTGCAAGTAATAAGGCATCAGTCGCTATAGAGCATAGAAATATCGGATTGATTTTTCAGCATTCTGCATTATTTCCTCACAAAACAGTAGTAGAAAATATAACCTTTGCTATCCGCAGCTCTTCCAAGAGAGAAAAGCACCTAATTGCATTGGAAATTTTGAAGTTACTCAATATAGAAAAATACGAAAATATGTACCCTAACGCCTTATCTGGAGGACAGCAACAATTAGTTGCAATAGCAAGAGTGATGGCACAAAACCCTGATGTTGTGTTGTTAGATGAACCATTTTCTAATTTAGATATACTGCTCAAGTGCCTAATAAGACAACATATATTGTCCCTTTTTAGAAGTAAAAATATCCCTGTGCTAATGGTAACTCATGACCCGCAAGAAGCATTGAAAGTTGCAGATTTTATCTACGTAATGAAAAATGGTAAAATTATTCAATCAGGAGTTTCTAGCGATATATACCATAGGCCTCAAGATGATACGCTAGCAAAGTTTTTTAGTGAGCTCTCTTCTACTCTACAGTTAAGCGAAAAGTTTCCACTTATTCGCTGCAAGAAAATAATCTAGTCTGGAATTGTTATAAAATAATTAAAAAACCTTGATTTATAATTAAATAAAGGTGATATAATCTATGTGTTACTTGACTTCAGTCAAGTTTTAATATTTAAAGGTCAATATTTTAAATGGAGGTGAAAATGAGTTTAGGACCATGGCAATTGTTTCTAGTCTTAATAATAATTTTAGTTCTGTTTGGTGCAGGCAGATTACCGCAAGTTATGGGTGATTTAGGAAAAGGCATCAAAAACCTTAAACAGGAGCTTAAGGACTCAGAAAAATTATCGTCTAACGAACCAGATCGTTAGCGTCCTCATACTTCGTGACATGCACCTTAGTGCATGTCATCTGTTTAAAAACTTAGTCAGGTTAAAGAATGAAAGAGATGAAGTATTGGTATGAAATAAATAACAAATATTGAAATACAGCAACAACTATGTTAGCTTAGGAGGAATATTTTATTAAAAGATAATTGTGCAAAAAAGTGAGAAACTAACTAAAGATAAAAAACTAGCTTCTGATATTCTAAAAGAGGTTGCAGATACCAATAACAATGATAGCAATAAAGTAACTTTGTTTGACATTAAAACAGCTTTGCATGAGCGCGGTTTTGGTATTTTAATAATCATCTTCTCCTTGCCGCTATCGGTGCCTATACCGGTTCCACCTGGTTATACAACTATTCTTTCTATACCTTTAATCTTATTCTCACTGCAGCTTCTATTTGGATTTGATTCTCCTTGGATGCCCAGTTGGCTAGAAAGAAGATCTTTTCAGCGTTCAACACTAGCTCTTGTGGTAGAGAAAACTTCCCCTGTATTAGAAAAAATAGAAAAATTCATGAAGCCAAGACTGTCTTTCATTTTCTATGGGCCTGGTGAGAAGATTCTGGCTTTTATGATGTTGCTTTGTGCAATAATAATAGCTCTTCCATTACCTTTTACTCACTTCCTTCCTGCAATTGGCACAACTCTTATTTCACTTAGCATTATGAGTAAAGACGGGTTTCTATCCATATTGGGAGTTTTAGTATCGTTGTGCGCGTTGTTGCTTACTCTTGTTGTAATAGTCAAAGGACCACAACTTATAACCGGAGCACTTTCTCTTCTTAAAAGCTTTACAACACTTTAACAAAAGAACGAATTACTAGCGCAAAATGAATAATGCATATTGAAATAAAACAATAATTGTGTTAAGAATTATTTTTATCAAAGGTTTTTCGTGTCAAAAAATGATAAGTTGACTAAAAGTGATAAATTAGCTTCTGATATTCTAAAAGAAGTTGCAGATACCAATAACAATGATAGCGATAAAGTAACTTTGTTTGACATTAAAACAGCTTTGCATGAGCGTGGTTTTGGTATTTTAATAATCATCTTCTCCTTGCCGCTATCGGTGCCTATACCGGTTCCACCTGGTTATACAACTATTCTTTCTATACCTTTAATCTTATTCTCACTGCAGCTTCTATTTGGATTTGATTCTCCTTGGATGCCGCATTGGTTGGAAAGAAGGTCTTTTCAGCGTTCAACACTAGCTTTTGTGGTAGAGAAAACTTCTCCAGCATTAAAAAAAATAGAAAAGTTCATGAGACCAAGAATGTCTTTTATTTTCTATGGGCCCGGTGAAAAAATTTTAGCTTTTATAATGCTGCTTTGTGCGTTATCAATAGCTCTTCCACTACCTCTTACTAACTTCATTCCTGCAATTGGTACGACTCTTATTTCGCTTGGTATCATGAGTAAAGATGGGTTTCTATCCATATTGGGAGTTCTAATATCATTGTGTGGGTTATTGCTTACTCTTGTTGTAGTAGTCAAAGGGCCACAACTTATCATTGGGGCATTTTCTTTTCTCAAAAGCTTCGTATATGGTTAGGCTTTACAACACCTTAACAAAAAAAAAGGAGCTTTTTACACCTATCGATAAAGATCATGTGAAAATGTATGTTTGCGGACCAACAGTATATGACACAGCACATATAGGCAATGCACGGTCTGTTGTTGTGTATGATGTGTTATTTCAGCTACTTAAGTTTTGTTATGGCAAAGTTACCTATGTGCGTAACATAACCGACATTGATGATAAGATAATTAATGCAGCAAGTGAAAAAAATAGCAACATAGAAAGTATAACCACATATTACATTAAAGCTTTTCATGATGATATGGAAAGCATAAATTGTAAAAAACCAACATACGAACCAAAAGCAACGGAAAACGTAGATTACATTATAAAATTAATTGAACATTTGCTGCAATCAGGCCACGCTTATGAATCTGACAAACATGTGTATTTTAATATAGAATCTTACCATGAATATGGTGCTTTATCAGGAAAAAAAACTGATGAATTGGTTCCAGGTAGCAGAGTTGAAGTTAATGAAAATAAAAAGCACCCTGGAGATTTTGTGCTGTGGAAGCCTGCAAATGATATTGACTACAAACTTTCAAGTTATTGGAATAGCCCATGGGGAGAGGGCAGACCTGGATGGCATATAGAATGCTCAGCAATGTCATATGCTTACCTTGGCAAAGATTTTGATATTCATGGTGGCGGCATAGATTTACAATTTCCTCACCATGAAAATGAAATTGCACAGAGTAAGTCTGCATTTGCTGGATCAATGTTTGCAAAATACTGGATACATAACGGCTTTCTTACAGTAAATGAAGAGAAAATGAGCAAGTCCTTATTTAATATAGTCAAAGTAAGAGATTTGCTAGATAGTGGAATAAAGGGTGAAGTAATACGCTATGCACTGCTCAAAACTCACTGCAGAAAACCACTTGATTGGACAGAAAACGTTATTTCTGATGCACAGGAAACCTTAAATAAATTTTATCGGTTATTACGTGGTTTAGATACAATAAGTATTGATGAAAGTAACGCAGAGATTTCTAAAGATTTTATAGACGCTTTAAAAAACGACTTAAACATTCCTGAAGCTCTAGCTATATTACATGAAATGGCTGCAAAAATTAACAAAATGAGTAATGAAAGTGAAAAGCTTAAATTAACTGAGAGTTTTGTTAAGAGCGCCAGATTTATTGGTCTTCTTGAGTCAAGTTATCAAGAGTGGTTTACTGCTGGTGTGAGTCATCAAGAAATAGAAAGATTGATAGATTTAAGAAGAGCAGCAAAACAAAATAAAGATTATAATACTGCAGACAAAATAAGGGACCAGTTGAAACAAATGGGGATTACAATTTCTGACAATGAAGATGGTACAACAACCTGGTAAACTCATATGGAAAACTACTTCCTGTTATTCACAGATAGTCTAGTATCGTCGTTAGTTTTACCCATACATCAAGGTTTTGTGTTCAATACCATGCTTTATTTCAGGTCGTATTACACTCCACTACTTATGTTATTTTTTGGAGTACTAGGATCAAGCCTTGGTGGAATAGTTAACTGGTATTTAGGTAGAATAACAATCTCTATACGAAAATCATACCGCAAACTAGAGAACGAGCATAAAACACCAAAAATCGTAAAAAATCTACTGATTTGTGCAGTTACATTACTTTCATGGGTGCCGGCACTTGGAAGTGTGATTCAAATTTTATCAGGTTATTTTAAGTTAAACCTTTATATCCTTGCCCCTTTAATCATTCTATCTAATTTCCTCTATTTGTTATATCTAATACTTACTTTTGGCGTATAACAGCTATAGTACTACAGCCATTAAAGCCCAAGTCATAGGATGGATGCACCATGAGCTAAAAGTAACTCCACAAGGTCCCTATGATTGAAATCAGTGGCATAATGTAATGCTGTTCTTCCTTCATTATTTTTAGCGTTAACATCGGCGTTGTGTTTTAGTAGTACTTTTGCTACATCAATCTTTCCATTCATAGCAGCGAGGTGTAGTGGTGTGTTGCCGTCTTTATCCTTAGCGTTAACATCAGCACCTTTTTGAATGAAGTATTCTGTTGTTCCCAACATTTCATTCAAATCATCCCCCCATAATAGACGGTTATTCTTGGCAATCAAGTGCAATGGTGTCCAGCCACGTTTGTCTTTAGCATCAACATCACTACCATCTTCAACAAGACATCTTACTACCTTCAAGTTCGCGTATAAAACTGCCCAGTGTAACGACGTTAGATCATCATTATCTTTAGCATTAACGTCAGCACCTTGCTCTATAAAATATCTTACCATATCAATCTTTCCTCTGATAGCAGCCCAATGCAATGGAGTACCGCCATATCCGTCTTTGATATCAATATCAATTCCTTTACCAATTAGGTACCTCACCGCATCCAGTTTCGCAAACCTAATAGCCTCATGTAACATAGTTTTGCCATTGCTGTACCTAGCACTAACATCAATACCTTTTTCTTTTATAAGGTATTCTGCTATATAAAAATTTTCATTCTCAACAGCCCAGTATAACGCAGTCCAGCCATAACTATCTTCAATATCAACACTAGCGCCTTTATTTACAAGATATTTTACCATGTCTAACTCTCCACTCTTAGCAGCCCAGTATAATGGCGTTTGGTAAAAACAGTCCCTAACATCAATACTAGCACCTTTATTGATCAGGTATTTTACTATGTCCAATTTCCCATTTCCAGCAGCTAAATGCAATGGAGCAATATCACACCCATCTTTAGCATTAACAATCTCACTAAGCTTATCTTGATGTTTTTTCTTTATATATGCTAATAAGTTTTTAATCGCTTTATAATCATCATTTTCAACAAGCAAATGTAAATTAGTATCTTTGTAAAAGTCATCAATCAACCTACCGTGTTTACTTGCATATCCCCAAATAGATGCAACATGAATTTTACTATCTTTCGCTAAATCACCACTGTTTATCAATTCTAGAGCCTTTCTGAGGGTTTTCTCTTCTTGTCGGTTCTCTTGTAATTTTAATCTTGTTACTTCCTGTACTAACCTATGGACATTTAATACACTTTGGTTTTGTTCACCGCCCACCATGGAATATCTCACAAGTAAACGGATGGCTAGCTTTAACTGCTTTTTCTTATAATCACTTACCGAATTTAAGAATATTTCTCTAGCGATTTTATCAGGTGCAAAATAAGCCAAAACATCTAAAATCTCTGAAGCTAATGGTCCATATTGTTCATCACTTCTTACTTTATCCATCGTAACTTCCCAAGCTGTAAAAGTTGTTTTAGTATAGTTATTATCAATTCCTTGAAATATTTTAGACTTAAGCAACTTCTTAGCTTTCTTTTCATACTCTTTTAGGTAATCACTAATTTTAAACTTCTCTATTATTCTCTGATCTTCGATATATGATATTGCTTGTTGTATAGCTAAAGGAAAGCATTGCAACCTTCTTACCAAATTTTCTATCTCCCGATCTTGCGATTTATCTTTTTTTAGTATATTAAATCCTTTTTTAACAAACTCTATAGCGTCTCTTTGTTCCAATTCTCCTAGCTTTATAACGTCTATTCCCTTTTCCAGTTCCTGATCATGCGAGGTAATCAAAATATGAGGCTTGTTAAGATCAGGAGATAAAGAAAATGGCAAAAATTTACTTATCTTTTTGTACTCTTGAACGTTATCGAAAATGAACAGGCTCCTCCTTCTTGCGAAGAAAGCATATACTTCTCTAACAATAGTTTCTATCGTTTTGTCGTTTCCATACTTATCTTTGGGAGAAATACCTAATCTATTTCTAGCTAACCTTAAGAAAGAATCTTTCATAGCTTCAAAGTTTTCAGCGTCTATCCATATAACATTGTCGTCATAATATCTTCTATATTTACAAGCATATTTTCTAGCTAACTGGCTTTTTCCCATCCCCCCAGGACCACTAATAGACGTTATGTATGAAATTACAGCACCTTTGGGATTGCGTTGTAGCGAATCATGTAGCATTCCCAAATCCTCATCTCTTCCTGTAAATAGTCTGACTGGACCTCTTACATCAAACCAAACCGCTCCTAAAATTTCCTCTCTTATTTCTTCAAGAAGAGCTTTTGCTTTCTCATATGATAGAAACTCCTCTTCTTCTTTCTCCAGCAAAATCAGCACTTCTTCCTGGTAACGGCTGTAAAAGTGCTTTGCATCAGTATTGCTGAATTCCTTGCCCAATTCACTCTTAATAATTTCACTAAGTTCAGTTCCGCTTGGCAAATTGACTGCAAATACTAATTTATTTAAAAAGTCTTCTATTTCTTTATTGCTGACTTCTCTACCTACCTCACGCTTTACAAAATCCTTATTTTCCTGCAAATATGAGATAATACTATTATCAAATTTATATCTTACACCATCACCTACATCCAGAAACTCATCTTGTGTGTCTATTCTTATGACTGAAATTTCCTTTCCTTTATTCTTCCCACTCGGCATCATTCTCAGCTTTCTTACTGGATGCGATGTCGAATCCGCGGAATCAAAATCATCATTTGTAATAATGACAAAATCCTCTATTTCACCCTCAAACTCTCCACTACTTTTGATCTTTAAATAAGCAATGAGATATTTTATTAAGCCAAACGCACCATCCTTTCCCGGTGTTAATAAGTCACCTATGCTGATCTTTTTGTGCCTACCCTGCCTGTGCTTGACTTGTATGAATCTATGTACTATTTTCCCATCTTGTTCATACCGAAGAACAATATCATCAAAATCCTTAGCTGATTTTTTCTCTGTGAATAGGCGGAAAGAATACTCTCTATCTACTGCATGTTTAGGAAACAGCATTAGCCATCTCGCTTGATACATAATACCATGAAAGGTGCGCTTAACCGCCAAGCAGGATAATCTTACAGGCACCTCACTCTAATCTCTCACTCAAAATTGAATTCACAACATCAGGGCTGGCTTTTCCCTTGGTGAATTTCATGACTTCACCAACAAAGAAACCATATAATTTTGTTTTACCGCTTTTGTATTCTTGAACTTTATCTTGGTTGCTATTGATGATTGTGTCGATGACTTCTGATATTTGACCTCTATCGGTTATTTGCTTTAGGTCCTGCTCTTCTATGATGAGAGATGCAGGTTTGCCAGTTTCAAACATAATATCAAAAACTTGTTTACCAAGTTTAGCAGAGATTGTTCCATCAACGATAAAATCTAAGAGTTCGGACAAAGCATTTGCTTTGATTGGGGAGCTCACAATATCAATATTTGCTTTATTTAAACGACCGAAAAGCTCTACAGTTAACCAGGTGACCGCGAGCTTTGAATCATGTTTTTTTATCAATTCCTCAAAGTAATCAGCAATCGCCTTATCGGAAGTAATGACGTTTGCATCGTATTCGTTGATACCTAATTTTTCAATGTATCGCTGCTTTTTCTGCTCTGGCAACTCAGGTAAAGATGATTTAATAGAATCGATTTTATCCTGGCTTACCTCAACAGGTAATAAATCAGGCTCAGGGAAGTATCTATAGTCGCTTGCATCTTCTTTGTTTCGCATCACTTTTGTTTTTCCCAAAGCGACATCAAACAATAAGGTATCTTGACTTATTTCTTCTCCACTTTCTAAAATTTCAATTTGTCTTTGTATTTCATAGTCTATAGCTTGCACAATATAACGTATCGAGTTCAGATTTTTTATTTCACAACGAGTGCCAAATGTACTACTGCCTTTTAGGCGAACAGAAACATTTGCATCACAACGAAGTGATCCCTTTTCCATATCACCATCACACGAACCAATGTAACGCAAAATCTGCCTCAATCTTTTCATGCATTCTGCAGCTTCTGCAGATGAACGGAGATCTGGTTCTGAAACAATTTCCATTAAAGCAACCCCTGCACGATTTAAATCTACATAAGTTCTGCTTTCCTCATGAACGCTCTTTCCTGCATCTTGCTCTAAATGAATTCTCGCAATTCTTATTTCTTTTTCATTGTCGTTGATAAATACTCTACCGTTTTTAACTATTGGCTCAAAAAACTGAGTTATCTGGTAACCTTGTGGTAAATCAGGATAAAAATAATTTTTCCGATCAAAGTAAGAATACTTATTAATTTCTGCAGAAAGTGCAAGACCAGTGCGTATTGCTTGCTCTATGCAGTAATAATTTAGTATTGGCAGCGTACCTGGCATTGCCGCATCAACTAGAGAAACTTGAGTGTTATGCTCAGCACCAAATTCCGTTGATGAGCTAGAAAATAGCTTCGTATTAGAAGAAACTTGAGCGTGTACCTCAAGCCCAATTACCGCTTCCCAATCCTCTTTCGTCATGTATTTTATTTAAATGATAATCTTAATATTCTGCAAAATTAGCACAAAAAGTCAAAACAAAACTCATGTTAGCTAAGTGGTATGCAGATTGTTTTACCCATAGAAACGGGTTAAATGCAAAAGATTACTTGACAAGCTTCGCCAGCCCTCTTATCATAAAATTGAAGCTATTTATTTATCTTCTCTGTACAGATTAAATGACAAAAAAACTCACGTATCTGGCGTCTCATGTTTAATTTTTTGCACTATGTGCACCTTATGTCTTTATAAAACTTCTACCTACATAAGCTGAAACGCGCTTATAAAGCGTTTAAAACATAAAAAAACGCCAACTTAAAAAATGGATAGTGAATAACTAGCTACCCTAGGGTTTCTTTTGCCTTTTTTTCTGTTTAGTAAATTTCTTAATGTTTGTAGCTAAACGATAACCGTCATCCCGCTACTTGTTAGCGGCCGAGATACCGCGAATGAATTGCGGTATGACGTAGGATTGCTGTCATTCCAGTGCCTTGACTATGATGGCTTTGTTGCATCGCTAGCTATGATGGATTAAAGATAAAAAAGGTGGAGAATATCAGTAGCTTATTATTCTGGTATTTATAACAAGAACGGTCAGTGAATACCTAAATTTGAGTAAAAGAAATTTCACTACCACTCACTAATCCGGCTAAAATTCAAGAATTTCAATGCTTTAGCTATTTTCAATAGAATTAAATTTATTAATATAAATAATAAATTACTATTCTTAAATTTGATCAGATTGATTGCAAAAAACAAGATTTTCAATAGGTTGCTTATAATCCTAATTATAGTTAGCCTTTCATAAGTAGCGATGCAACAAAGCCATCCCAGTGTCAGCTACTTGGATGACACCATTCTTTTTCCTGGATTCCAGTGTCTGGGCACTGGAATGACATCCTCCCTTGTGGAGATTGCTCTCAAATCACAATGTTCGTACAGCTATGCAAACACAAAGGTGTCATTCCAGCGCGTGACGCTGGAATCCAGTTGAGCTATTTCAACAAAAATACTGCATTTTGAGATGAACGTCTATTCTCACCAGACTTATTTACAAGTATAACAATTAAAGTCTGGATTCCAGTGTCAAGCACTGGAATGACATCATAGGGGGCACTGCCCTTTTGGATGGAAACCAGTGTCAGCTACTTAGATGATACCTTTTTTCTACTTAGTTTGGGTTATGCAAGAAGTCTATTGCATTCCTGAGCAATTTGATTCATTATTCTTTTTGTAAAAAATTTTCTTAACTTTCTCTCCACTTTTTTGGTAAGGTCACTTTAAAGGAAGTCTAATAGATGCTACATAGAAATCCAGATGAGTTTCTAAAGTCTATTCCAAAAGATAAGCGCATAATGTGCCTTGACATGGGAGAAAAGCAAATAGGCATAGCATTTAGCGATAAAACACAGCTCATAGCCACAGCTCATAGCATATATCACAGAAAAAATATGAGCAAAGATTTAGGTTATCTGCATAGAATATTCAAAGAAAATGAATCTGGATCAATGGTAATAGGACTACCATTAAAAATGGACGAGCAAGAAACTAAATGGTGTAAAACTATAATCCAATTCGCAAATAAAATAATAAAAAAATATAAAGTAAATATATACTTACAAGACGAAAGCTTCTCAACATCTATCGCAACTCATACACTAAAAATTACTGGAATATCAATCACAAAATCGAAAAAAATAGATGATAAAATCTCCGCATGTATTATTTTGCAACGAACGTTAGACAAGATAAATACAATCAAATAGTTTTTCCAGATCTGGAAATCTTCAAACTGAATCCCATATAAAAGTTACTCAACAAAACAAGAACCTTTCGTATAAGCATGACAAATTGCTACAGCAAGAGCGTCAGCAGCATGGTGGCATTTTATACTCAAATTTTTAACTATTTGCTTCACCATAAATATCATCTGATCCTTATCAGCATGGCCATTTCCGGTAATGCTTTTTTTTACATAGTTTGCATCATATTCATTCATAGTTAGCTTTGTTATTTTTAACGCTAAAATTACAACCCCTCTTGCATATCCTAAAGTTAGTGAAGATTTAGGATTTTTATTAACAAAAATTTTCTCCACCGCAGCTTCATTCGGAGAGTATAGGGAAATTACTTTCTTTAATTGTTCAAAAATTGTATGTAGGCGTTCACCTGTACCCAATTTACCATCAGTTGATATGGTACCGCCGCCCAAAAATTCAATATTATTTTTTTCGTTCAGGCTGATAATGGCCCACCCAGTCTTGCTTATTCCTGGATCTAGACCTATTATTTTAACCACTTAATAAACGCTTAACCAATAGACAAACAAAAATAAAAATATCCAGACTACATCTACAAAGTGCCAATACCAGGAGGCAAACTCAAAGCACAAATGGTCCTGAAGTGTAAATTGGCCTTTCCGTGCTCTAAATAAACACACTGATAAAAATATTATTCCTATTATAACGTGTGCGCAGTGAAAACCGGTAATCATGTAAAAATTGGATGTATAAATAAGCTTTTCTCCTGTTTCTTGTAGAGAAAAACTCGCTTCATGATACTCTATTGCTTGCACTATTATAAAAAAAACTCCAAGCAATATAGTTATGGACAGCATTTTAATCATGCTCTTTTTATCATTTTTAAGTAAAGAGTGATTTGCCCAAGTAATTGTTGTACCAGAAAGCAATAATATTAATGTATTCATGAATGGTAGTGACCACGGATCAGGTGGCAAAATTCCCTCAGGGGGCCATTCAACTTTTTTTGCAGGAGAAAACGCCTCAAATAAAAAAACTGGATCAAGCCAGGCTTTAAAGAATGAACAAAAGAACACTATAAAAAATACGACCTCCGAGAGAATAAACAAGTACATTGCAAATTTGAGTCCATGTTTTACAATGGCAGTGTGACATTTGTCATAAATGGCCTCCCTTATTACATCTCTCCACCAATAAAACAGCACCCCTGATACTGCGGAGATTCCCAAAACTAAACAAAACATTCCGACAATTTGTTTATGAAGCGCGCCAACTAATCCAAGTGCAAGAATAAGAATTGCTGCTGATACAGCAATTGGCCAAGGGCTTGGATCCACTAAATGAAAATCATGTTCTTTACTTTTCATAGCATTTTAAAAAATACTTATTAAGGATACAAATTAGCTTAAAATTGTCAATGTTCCTTAGGAAATTGATTGAATCTTGAAAAATTATATGCACCGTTCAAAAAATCTAACACAAATTGTGCAGTTATTCTAAACAACTCAAGCATTCTGCTCTTTTCGTTTTCTCTTGCTCTGCTGCAATATCCATCAACAATATTTTCCAAAATAATGCATCCAGACTTTACTGAATCACTGTAACAAAAATTAAACCAATCCCTATATCTATTATTTTTCTTGAATCTATTTTTCATGCTATCAACGACAGTCTCGTATATAAACATGCAAGAATACAAAACCGTCATAGCCTCATAGGTATTACTATGCGAGATGGATAAAAGAAAATTAGTGAAATTAAAACACTCAAGAGATTTCTTTTCGCGACTTATACCGTACATAGTAAAGTAGTAGTCATATAACATTCTATTAACAGTCACTACTCTTTGGGCTACTTCAGCAAGCGAGATAATACTACTATAATCTTCCATTTTGGATGCAGTAATTAAGGTGGTACGAATATAATCACCTAAGAACAACGTCTTTTGTTGAGCATAGAATTTGAAGTTCTCTATATTTAGGGTGTTATTCGCTAACTCAACATTAAAAGGATGCTCAATTATATCCTTTAAAAGATTTGACCCGTAACAGCTCCTAATTATGCCACTGAACACTGTAGTTATCGATAAAAGATCAAGTTAACGTAAATAATCCGCTGCTAATATTCTTTGCTAGATATATTAGAGTAATATGCCTCATCCCAAAACATTATTTCTAATTCCAGCCCTTTCTTAAAAAACTCATACATCCTCTTTTTTTCACAGTCACTAGCTTTTTTATATAGCTTATTTGTAATATCAGTAACCTCATCAATTACAGCATTTACTGTTTCGCCACTATAAATGTTGATCCACTCTTTGTATTTGTTATTTTTAACCCCTTTAGTTGTTATCTCATTTACCATATGGCGTATAACGATTTGGTATATGTTAAAGCAAGAATAAGATGCTACTAAAGCTTCATTAACAGAATTGTGATATGCGGCACTCATGAAAAAGTCAGTAAAGGCAGAACAAGCTCTTGACTTTTTGTGATCATCAGATAGATCACAATCTTCAAAATATTTTTTATACTGTTCTCGAACATAAAATGCTCCTTGTGCCAAATTGATTAAACTACTCATCATTTCAATATCATCAACTCTAGCTGCAACAATTAAAAAAGCACGAGCGCAATCTATACAATACAGAAAATCCTGCTGAAGGTAGAATTTGAATTTTTCATAATCTAATGTATTATTTATCAATTCAACATTAAAAGGGTGTTCTTTTATTTTATCAATAAGATCAGAAAACTCTTTTACAATTACGTTGTACAGTTCTCCTTCTATTTCGTTATACACTTTATAAGCCTCACAATAAAAATTGAATATAAAAATTATTACTAATATGATATAATTATTATGAAAAAGCGTGCTATGCTTTAACAATAAGCTAGTATATAAATATGAGGCTGTAAATCAAAAATTTTAGCAATCTAAAGAAATTTTACTATTACCTTCTATATTGAATTCTCTACAAAGATCAGCAGATAAGTCCATGTTTTCCCAAGAAAATCCACCGTCCCTTTCCGACTGTTTACCAAAATGTCCATAACAGGCTGTACGTTTATATATAGGGCAATTAAGCGATAAATGCTTGATTATGCCTTTTGTTGATAAATCTATATTATTCTCGATAAACTTTTTAATTACTCTTTCCTCTACCTTATTCGCACCAAATGTATCAATATAGAATGAAGTAGGTTTTGATACACCAATTGCATAAGAAAGCTGCACAAGACAACGTTCAGCCAAACCTGCAAAGACAATATTTTTAGCAAGGTATCTTGCCATATAAGCTGCAGATCTATCAACTTTAGTTGCATCTTTTCCGGAAAATGCCCCTCCACCGTGTGGAATATAACCCCCATAAGTATCAACCATAATTTTTCGTCCGGTTAATCCACAATCACCAACTGGCCCACCAATAACAAATCTACCAGTTGGATTGACTAAGAGATTTTCCTCAGGACACATCCATCCTTCAGGTAAAGATGAAACTATGTAAGGGTAAATTATTTCTTTTACTTTTGATTGATCCAAATTCTCAGGGTGCTGTATCGAGACAATAATACTTTCAGCACGTACCGGGAGGTTATTCTCATATGCCAAAGTGATTTGTGACTTTGCATCTGGACCAAGTTTTGCTTCTTTAACTGCGCTCATGATATTTTTCAGAATCGAGTGTGCATAAAAAATGGGTGCCGGCATAAGGTTTTCTGTCTCTGTTGTTGCATAGCCATACATTATGCCCTGATCTCCAGCACCTTGATCCACCCCTATTGCAATGTCATTTGATTGCTCATGCAGCAATATATTTACTTTCACTTTTCTCCAGTGGAACCCATCGTGCTTGTAACCAATATCTTTTATTGTATTCCGTACAATACTTTCAATCCTGCTATTTTTGATGTTAGGCCCAAACACTTCCCCAGCTATAATAACGTTATCTTTGGTGACTAAAGTCTCTATTGCAGCTCGCGCAAAAGGATCAGTAAAAAGGTACTCATCAAGTATTGCATCTGAAATTTGATCTGCTACTTTATCTGGATGACCAGCCGCCATTGATTCACTGGTTACTAAATTTTTATATAAACTCATGTTTTTGCTTATACAATATCAAAACCGCTATAGAAAACACAGTTAGTAACTACTAAATGGTGGGTCTGGGAAGAGTTGAACCTCCGACCTCACGCTTATCAGGCGTGCGCTCTAACCACCTGAGCTACAGACCCATGATTTATTCAAGCTGAAGCTTTCATATTATCTGTAGGCACGATATCAATAAAAGTCTTTTTATTTGCTGACCTTCTAAAGCTGACCCAGCCTTCTATTTTAGCAAAAATCGTATGATCTTTACCTATACCAACATTCTTCCCAGGATGGAATTTTGTGCCTCTTTGGCGCACAATTATGTTACCAGGAATAACCTTCCCATTCTTCTTTATTCCTAACCTACGACCCGCTGAATCTCTACCATTACAGGAACTACCACCTGATTTTTTAGTTGCCATATCTTACCTCTTACTTTTGAAGACTAATTTCATTTATACGAAGAACAGTTATATACTGCCTATGACCAGTTTTCCTACGGTAATTTTTTCTTCTTTTCTTCTTAAAGATTATAATTTTTTCCCCCCTGCACTGCTGCAACACTTCAGCTTTAACAGTAGCATTAGATGAATAAGATAAGCCATTATTTGAAATACAAATCACCTTATTGATTTCCACCTCTTTTTTTTCTTCAGCTTCTAACTTCTCTACCTTTATTATACTACCTTCTTTTACTAAATATTGCTTTCCACCAGTCTCAATTACTGCAAACATGATAAATATAAATTATTGTTATTAACTTTAATCGTAAACGATGTCATATACGCTGTCAATATAAATAAAAAGCATGACTTAACGTTCTTTTTAAGCTATCTAAACACTTCTATCTTTCTTCACCCTTTATCTACTTTTTCTCAGACAGTAGACTTCTTGCATAACCTAAGCAGAAAAAAGGCAAATAGTTATTATAGCTCTAAGTTTACCGACACCGTCATTCAAGTAGCCCCTTCTCCTGTCATCCGAGTAGCTGACACTGGTTTACCTTATGATGATGTCATGAAAGTAGCTGACACTGGAATCCAGCCTTTTCATCCAAGACGGCAGCGCCTCCTTCTTCTGTCATCCCAGTGCCCAGACACTGGGATCCAGGAAAGTTTGCTTGTGAGCAAGCAAACTAGCATAGAAAGTGGTTACAACATTTTCGATGAGATTATATGGAAAACTGGATCCCAGTGTCAAGCACTGGAATGACATCATAGAGGCACTGGAATGACATCATAGGGGCTCGGGTGACAAAAAAAGGAGCACTGGAATGACACCTTCCTGCCCAATTCATGTTGCTATAAATATTAAGAAATTTACCAAGCGAAAAAAAAGGCAAAAGAAGCCCCGTGGTTATTGTCCGCTTTAAAATATTGGCGTTTTTTATGTTTTAAACGCTTGACAAGCGAAATTCAGCTGCTTTTAATTGCAACTAACCTACGCTGCAAATGTTTAAGAAATTTACTAAGCAGAAAAAAGACAAAGAATCCCCGAGTTAGCTAGTCTTTTACTATCTCTGTCGAGTATTGGCATTTTTTGATGTCTTGTAACGCTTTATAAGCGCGTTCAGCTTATTTAGATAAAAATCTAGATGTAGATGAAGTTTTGTAAAGACATACAGTATCTATATACTGCAAAAAATTGAATATAAGACGCCGATACATTAAGTAATCCTTACCTTTTAATCTGCAGATTGGCGAAAGCAAATACAATAGCTTCACTGTTATGATAAGGGGGCTGGCGGAGTTTGTCAAGGAAGTTTTTTCGTTTCTGTGGGCTACCTGGATTAATATTATATAGAAAGTCTGCTGCCAATAAAGCCTAAACTTACCAAATACATTTCTGTAGATTCAGATCTACTTGACTTTGGTTTAAAGTATTTTACTGTTTTAAACATTTTTTTTAGCTCGTTACAAAAATCTTTATCAGATTCTCCTTGGAAAATTTTTACTACAAACGTGCCACCATGGCTCAAGAAATGCTTTGCAAAATTGAGCGCTGCCTCACATAAAAGCATAATTCTGATATGATCCAACGATTTTAAACCACAAGATTCGGGCGCCATGTCAGATAAAATTACATCAAATTTTTGATCCTTGAATTTTTCTCTTAAAATTTCAAACTCATTGATAATATCACATTGTATAAACTCTACTCCATTAATTGCGTTCATTGGTTTTATGTCAAGAGCAACCACATTTGCACCTTTCTGAGATGCAACTTGTGACCATCCACCAGGAGAAGCACCAAGATCAATAATTTTTTGCCCTTCTTGGAATAATTTAAATTTGTTATCCATTTCTACCAGCTTATATGCTGAGCGTGACCTATAACCATCCTTGCTAGTTTTTTGCACATACTGATCATTCAAATGACGATGTAGCCACCTTGTTGAAGATAGTTTTCTGCCTCTAGCCGTCTTTACTCTAGTTTTTATTGCTAATACCCTACTTATTATTGATTATATCTTTAAGCTCTTTTTCAACTACTTCTTTTACCAGTGCATGTAGATATTTATTCAGCCATTCTGAGAGCTGAGGTTTTAAAAGAGATGTAACTAATTCTTCAACAGTAAGGTTCGCTTTTTTTTGTTGTTTATGCTGTAATTCGTTTTGCATTTTTCCAAGCAAAGCTTTGATCTCTTCCATATTCTCTTTTAAAATTAGATGATCGTTATTTTGCGCTTGTAAGCCGCTATTACTCGCTTTGTTATTACTCATTTGGATATTATCGTACAAATAAATATCTTTTTTTTCTTCTGAATTGTAGCTATGGCCATTAAATTGGTTATTGTTGCAAGCCATTTCCTCACTTTGGTCATCATTATCAATGTCCTCTTTTTCATTATTTTCTTTTTTGCCATCTTCTTCTATTTCTTCTGGATACTCTTCCTCAAGGTATAGCACATCATCATTTTCATCCTTTATTTCTGCTTTATCGTTACTCGCGTTTTTACCCGATATAGCTTTTTTTATATCTTCTAGGATATCTTTTACAGATTGATTGCCTTGTTCATCATGCATAGTGCTAATACCATTAAATTTAGAGGTCTATACTATTTATCATAAAAAGCAAGTTGTAAACACTAATCACATAATTGCTTTTTGCTTCAACTAAGTCTGAACGTGCTTTAAATAATGCATCTTCAGTGTCCAAAAGGTCAGATGTACTCTTTAAATTTAAGTTTACTTCTTGCTCAACTCCTTCCAATGCTAGAGCTGCTGCTTTTTCCGCTTCTTGACTTGCTTTGATAATGGCCTTTGCTGTCAACACATTATTCCAAGCATTTACAACTGCTTGTTCTATATTTTTTACCGTTTCATAATAATCGTAGGTAGATTTTTTTGCATCCATTTTAGCTTTACTGACACCAAAAGCATTAACTCCTCTCTTAAAGATTGGAACATCAAGAGTAAAAACTACATGAACATTTTCTAATAGTTTGTCTACCTTCATACCATCCTCCCCAAAATTTTTGCTTGCACTTAGATTTAAAGAAGGAAGCCACTTGGAGCTTTCAGCAATCACTTCCATTCCGGCTGCTCTTTTTTGATAAACTGCTGCTTTTAGAGATAAATTATTGGTTTTTGCTAACTGTAAACATTCATTTAGCTCTGGAACAGAAGGTAGTTTATCATTAGCTTCAGAAAGGTCATCAGCATCTTCGCCAATCAAATGATAATAAGCAATATTTACCAACTTTAATTTACCTTCAGCATCAACTCTTTCGGATATAGAAGACGAAAATTTTGCTTTTGCTAACAAAACTTCAGCATTGGTTACCTCTCCAAGGGAAAAGCGTTTTTTCATAGCTGACAAATGTTCCAAAGAAACGCGTTCTTTATGTTCTCTGAGCTTTAATATTTCTGTCTTTTGTAAAACATTAACATATGCTTTCACAGCATTAAGTGCAAGCTCTTGTTTTAATTGCTGAAATCGCATCTTTTCTGCTTTGAGAAGATGGCTTGATCGACTGAATGTGGCAAAGGTACCACCGCCATCGATTAATTTCTGGCGCAATGTAAGTTTTTTTTCAGATGTATCAAGATTAAAGTTACTATCGAAATTGTATTGCAAATTAATGTCAGGTAAAAATCCAGCTAACCCAGAAGATTTATAGTGTTTTTCTGCGCTTTTATATTGGTAAAATTGAGACTTTATTTTTGAGCTATTTTTGATGGCTTTGCTTATCACTTCTCCCACATCGGTTGCATAGCAACTTATAGTATTAAAAATGATCGCAAGTGTGATAATCAATCGAAACATTCTAATTCCTATGCATATTGGTTGCGCAGCTCAATTACTAACATAAATTACTTTAATAATCAATAACTAATATTGTTGACACTATTGAGAAATTAAGTATATCATAGCTTACTATTGTTGGATCAAATAATGAAGACTTTTTTCTTAAAGGAGAAACAAATCAATAAAAAGTGGTTTGTCATAGATGCAGAAGGATTAGTGGTAGGGAGGCTTGCAGCATTTGTAGCGACACTATTACGTGGAAAGCATAAACCTGAGTATACACCTCATATGGATTGTGGCGATAATGTAATTATTATCAACGCAGAAAAGGTGCATTTCACCGGAAAGAAGCTTAAAGATAAAATTTACTATAAGCATACAGGTTATTCTGGTGGTTTGAAGAAAACTACTCCAGATAATATTTTAAATGGCAAATTTCCTGAGCGTGTAATAGAAATGGCAGTGAAAAGGATGCTTGATGATGGGCCTATGGCACGTAGACGCTTTGAAAATTTGTATGTTTATTCTGGTTCAGAGCATAAGCATCAAGGACAGCAACCTGAAAAGATAGATTTTGCCTCTTTGAATCGTAAAAATAAAAAGTAATGGAGTAAAAATGAAGAGTTCTACAATAAATAACAATGATTGGTCAGAAAAGACAATTAAATCAGCAGTTGATTCGCTTGGTCGTTTATATGCTACAGGCCGAAGAAAAGAATCTGTAGCAAGAGTATGGATAAAGCCGGGGAGTGGAAAATTTAGTGTTAACAAAAAAGGCGATCTAATTTCTTATTTTAAAAGAGAGTCAGTGTGCCAAACAGTAAAAATGCCATTTGTTGCAACCTCTATGTTAGATAAATATGATGTATTTGCAACTGTAAAAGGTGGAGGGCTATCTGGTCAAGCAGGTGCTCTAGCTCATGGAATAAGCAGAGCTTTAAGTAGCGTAAGCCAAGATTTGCATTCTATATTACGTAATGGTGAGTTCTTAACTAGAGATTCACGTGTTGTTGAACGTAAGAAATATGGTCAACATAAAGCTCGGAAAAAGTGTCAATTTTCTAAGAGATAGTTATTTTATAGTGGTGTTTTTTTGTAAGTATTATACAAATATTTGCAAAAATGTATGATATCCTCTATTTTTGTGATGAATTTAGTTGACTATCGGTGTCAACATAATATGCTATTTATGTGATTTTTTCAATATTAAGGTAATTTATGAGTAAAGAAGATATAATAAAACAATTAAAGGAAGATTGTTCTAGTCAGAATATAGATATAACAAAATCTGATTTGAGCAAGATTCATGATGCGTTTATTAAAATAATAAAGAATGAGCTGCATGGGAAAGGTGAAATACGTTTGCATGGAATAGGAACATTTTCTACTGCTATCAGTCAGGAAAAACAATGTCGTAACCCCCAAAGTGGTGAGATCATGACTGTTCCTAAAAAGACAAGGGTAAAATTTAAAGCAAGCCAAACTCTTTTAAGTATTTTAAATGAGAAGGAAAAAGCAGCAGTTAGTTAGACATTGTCATTTTCATTGTTTTTACTACGCTGTGTAAGCCGTAAAATACAGCTTCGCTAATTAAATAGTGGCCTATGTTAAGAGCTGAGATGTGAGGTATTCTTGTCATCTTCTTAGCGTGTTTATAAGTTATGCCATGTCCTGCGTGGCATTCTATTCCTAATTTATTGACGTACTCTGCAGCATTAGTAATTAACTGTAACTTTTTTTCTGATGGATTATCACAGTAATCCCCTGTGTGAATTTCTATTATGTCAGGTTTTGTCCCTAGCTTTTCAAGATATGTTAGTTGATCAATATTTGGATCGATAAACAGTGAGACTTTTATGCTAGAGCTATGCATTTCCTCTATTATACTAGAAAGTTTACTGTGCATATTCACGATATCCAGGCCACCTTCGGTTGTTAATTCTTCTCTTTTTTCTGGTACTATACTAATCGAATAGGGTTTTACCTTTTTTGCTATTTCAAGCATTTCTTCCGTGGCTGCAATTTCAAGATTTAACTCAGTGCTAATGCTTTTTTTTAGGTTAAATACGTCTTCATCTCTAATATGCCTTTTATCTTCTCGTAAGTGTACAGTAATAAAGTCTGCTCCAGCGTCAATGGCTATTTCTGCTGCTTTCAATGGATCTGGATAAGAAGTTCCGCGTGCGTTGCGGAGGGTTGCAACGTGATCGATATTAACACCTAGTTTCACAATCTACCTCAGAAATTATTTATAGATTATACATGTTATTAGTTTTTTTGCATAGTCATTGTTTGACCTTACCCAGAAAAAGTGGAGAGAAAGAAAGGAGTTTTTTCGGGTAAAATAAAATTTTGGAGGATTAGAAATGGTAAGAGAATATACAGCAGAATTCAAATTGGAAGCTGTTAAACTGGCAAATGAACAAAGAAAGGCAGGTCAAACAATTACAAAAATAGCAAGAGATTTAGGAATAAAGGGTGGTTTATTAGGAAAATGGATAAAGAAACACAACGAAAAAAAGTCGGCAGCAGATGCATTTCCAGGTAGAGGTAACATGGCTCCTTACGACAAAGAGAGGTTTGATTTACAAAGCAAGAGTAACAAGGGAAAGAGACATTTAAAAAAAAGCCCTGGCCAGTCAAAAAGAGTAAAATATTTTTTTATATAGTAACTGCTATAAAGTACAGGAATTATGTAGGATTTTCTGCTAGTGGCTACTATAAGTGGACTACAAGAAAAATAAGCAGTAGAGAATCAGCAAATAAAGAGCTACTCGAAGCTATTCAAAAAATATATCAAGTTTCTAAATGTAGATATGGAGCTCCTAAAATTTATGCTGAATTGAAGGCTTTGGGTAAAAGTTGCAATTTGAAAACGGTGCAAAGTATTATGCAGAAAAATGACATCAGGGCTATACTGAGAAGAAAGTTTAAAATTAAAAAACAACAAACAGATAATAGAGCTGTAGCTCCCAATATACTAGATCAAAACTTTATTGTTGATCAACCAAATAAAGTATGGGATTACTTACATCAAAACCAAGGAGGGATGGCTATATTTGGCAGCAATAATTCTCACGTATGGTAGTTAATGAGTAGTGCAATAAATAAACAATTGGTTATGAACTCTTTATTAATGGCCATTAATAGGCGTAAACCTGTTAAAAATCTACTGCTGCACAGTGACCAAGGTTCACAATATACTGCGCAAGGGTATCAATATCTCTTAGCTGTAAAGAATATAGATGAGTAATAAAGGCTGTTGTTACGACAATTCTGTTGCAGAAAGCTTCTTTAGCTCATTGAAAAGAGAAATACTTATTGATACTTCACAACACTCTGCTCAACAAACTAGAACTGCAATATTTGAATACATAGAAATTTTTTATAACAAACAACGTCACTATTAACTATTGCATTCCAGAACAATTTGATGCATCATTCTTTTTGTAAAAAACATTCCACACTTTCTCTCCACTTTTTCTGGGTAAGGTCAATTGACAACTGTCCACTTTCTATTCCCATGGATTCATATTTTTTGCCTTGACCAAGAAAAAATTCAGCTATTGCCTTACTTTCTCTTGCAACAACTTCTTCCTTAACAATTTTTCCTTTCTCATCAACGATACTTATAAAAGTTTCTTTTAGTGAGATCGCTATAATATTCCATGAGACTGCTCCTACTAATAAAAGTTTAAATTATTTTTGAAGAACTTATTCTACTGAATTCGTTACTTCGTGCTAAAATAATGGACTCCATCATTCAACAGCAATTACAGTATGTTTACCCTTTTTCTTGTTATTTTTCTAATCTATAGTCAGCATTCAAAACCATATTCGAAAAGTATCTCATATATTTCCAGATTTTTTTAATGCTGTTTATTTCATCCTCAACATTGCCTCTACCTTTATGAACTAAGTAGCAGCATTAAAAATTATAACGTATTCCTACTTCTAGAATCGCGTCCGGTATTTGTACTGGTGGTTTAAAGCCACTTAGTTGCCCGCCTGCGGTAATACCAACTGTACCAACTATCTGTGGAGCAATTTCATAATCAACACCGACCTTTAGTTTATAGGAAATAGAACCCAGTATTTTATCTACTACAGATGCCTTCTCTCCAGCAGCTTCAATATCTTTGCTTGCAGGTTCACTTGTACCACTGTTACCAAAGCCAAAAGGTATTACTTGTAGGTATCCTCCTAAACCTCCGCTGACATATAGCTTAACGGGATCAATATCAAGGTTAGGGTAATAACGGTAATTTGCTAATAAGCTAGCCCCCATTTTCTTTTCTTCTTTACCAAACATATCACTTATGTCAGTGAGAACCTCAAGTTCAAACTTAGAGTTTTTGTCATGATGATAACCAAAAACAACGCTAGGTTTTATTTTTAAGCCACCACCCCATCCAGCACCAAAGTTTAAACCTGCATAATACTGATCTTCTGACTTACTTGCACTATTATTAGCTGTACCTGCTAGAGATGAAGTGAGCAACACAGCTAAAGCACATAATCTTTTCATTTTCATATAACTCCTCATACAAAAAAATATATAATGCATAAGTATATATCCTTTATATTAAAAAAGATATAATCGCATGCTAAAAAGAGTATAACCATGAAGTCAAAGATGCGCTACGGATTTTTTATATAACTATATTTACTATCTTATTTGGTACAGCATATACAGTGCGAACTTTGTTTTGATCGATCTTACTGGACACAGAGTCTATCGCTATTTTCTTCAATTCTTCTTGAGGTAAGTTAATTGCCACTTCGATTGTCGCACGCAACTTTCCATTGATCTGCACTGCTATAGTTACCGTATCGTCAACTAATAATGATTCATCAGCTTTTGGCCAAGGTTGACCTCCTATTTCTTGCCATAGGCTTTCAGCTAAATGCGGCATAAATGGTTCGATTACTCTGATTAGTATGCATATACCTTCATTAATAAGAGATTTTCCAGCTGCTACGTCTATTTCAGCTATTAAATTCGTCATTTCACGAAATTTTGCCACTACACAGTTTAATCTGCAGTTTTCCAAGTCATCTGTAAGTCCATGTAAGAGTTTATGAATTTTTTTTCTGTACTCTAGAAGTCCACCCGTAACACTTTTGCTATCATAGTGCATATTCACAGGCTTAAGCTGCATGACCATACGCCACAATTTATTTACATAACGAGAACAACCTTCCACACCATCATCGGACCATTCCATATCTTTCTCTGGAGGAGTGTCAGACAACACAAACAAGCGGGCAGTATCAGCACCATACTTTTCTATGATAAAATTTGGATCAACTGTGTTCTTTTTCGATTTGCTCATTTTCTCGACTTTTCCAACTTGAACCTTAGCTCCTTGTGCAATCAACTCTTTTGCTTCTGCGGGAAATAGCCACTTACCATTTTCGTCTTTATAAGTTGCATGGCAGACCATTCCTTGAGTGATTAAAGTAGAGAAAGGCTCTTTAATATCAAAATAGCCACATTTGGTTAAAGCACGGCAGAAAAATCGTGAGTAAAGCAAATGCAGAATTGCATGCTCTATCCCACCTATATAATAATCAACAGGCATAAAACGATTACATGCATCTTTGTCTATTGATTTATCTTCACTACAGAATGCAGCAAAATACCAGGAAGACTCAAAAAAGGTGTCGAATGTATCAGTTTCACGCTCTGCTTGCTTTCCACATTTTGGGCAATCAACGAACTTCCAAGTTGGGTGTTTATCAAGCGGATTACCACCACTTGTAAATTCCACATCTGTTGGTAGAACTACAGGAAGGTCTTTTTCTGGTACTGGAACAGTTCCGCAGTCTCTGCAATATATGATAGGTATAGGGCATCCCCAATAACGTTGTCTCGAAATTCCCCAATCATGTAAACGATAGTTTGTTGTTTTCTCACCTATCCCTTTTTCTTTGAGCTTTTTAATGATTACTTCCTTTGCTTCACTAACCGTCAATCCATTTAAGAATTCAGAGTTGCACATTATTTCGCCGCCAGTGTAGGCTTCTTCTAGAGTCACTATGGCTTGTGCACCCTTTTCACAAATAACAGGAATAACCGGCAAATCGTATTTCTGTGCAAATTCAAAATCACGCTGATCATGTGCAGGGCACCCAAAAATCGCGCCTTCCCCATATTCCATCAACACAAAATTCGCTATGTAAAGCGGCAATTCCTTATCAAGAAATGGATGCTTGACGTTTAATCCGGTGTAAACTCCTATTTTTTCGTCATTTTCCTCCTTTGCTTTCATGCCATCGATAAAGTCTCGTATTTCTTTGTCCTTAAGATCCTGCACAATAGGGTGTTCTGCTGCTACCGCAAAAAAAGAAGCTCCAAACCAAGTATGAGGAGAAGTTGTAAAAATCTTTAATTTCTTATTTAAGCCAACTATTTCAAAATCTATAGTTACCCCTTCAGATTTTCCTATCCAACGCTCCTGCATTGTTTTGACTTTTTCTGGCCAATTTTTCAAACTTTGCAGACACTTGAGTAAATCTTCAGCGAAATCAGTAATCTTTAAAAACCACTGGGATAACTTACGTTTTTCAACAACGGCGCCTGACCGCCATCCTTTTCCATCAACCACCTGTTCATTTGCAAGCACTGTTTGGTCCACTGGATCCCAGTTAACCCATGATTCTTTTCGATAGGCAAGCCCATGCTTTAAAAAATCCAGGAAAAATTTTTGTTCGTGTTTGTAATAATCAGGCTCACATGTGGAGAGTTCACGCTCCCAATTATAAGAAAGACCTATAGATTTCAACTGTGTACGCATATTATCTATATTCTCTTTTGTCCATGTTTCGGGGCTAATATTGTTATCCCTTGCTGCATTCTCAGCTGGTAATCCAAACGCATCCCAGCCAATTGGATGCAAAACCTCAAATCCATTAGCTCTCTTGTAACGCGCTATCACATCCCCTATTGCATAGTTACGTAAGTGTCCCATATGAATTTTACCAGATGGATATGGAAACATTTCCAACACGTAACACTTTTCTTGTTTACCACTCTTGCTTACAGAAAAATCCCATTTATCTTGATAAAATTTTTCAACACTTTTAAAATCATATTTCATATAAATCCAAATTCAATTACAGTTCATATGCATCAAAGGATCAACCGCTTGGCCATTATGTCGTATTGTGAAACACATCTGTGGATCTTTATCTTGTGTGCTTGATTTACCTGCAGATCCAATTACTTGACCTTGCTTTACTTTATCGCCAATTTCAACATGTATGTTTTTTAAATAGGAGTACACAGTCATGTAATTATCTTTGTGTTCCACTATAATTAAATTCCCATACCATCTCAGCCCTTTGCCTACATATATCACTTTGCCTGGTGCAGAGGAAACTACGTTCGTTCCATTTTGAGCAGCAATTTTTATGCCATCCTTACACATTTCATCAGAAGAGGTAGCTGAACCTTTAACTGGCATTACAAATTTACAATTTACCCCCACATTTTGTGTATTATTGTTATCTTTGTATATCCTATTTATGATGGCTTTTCTACTTTCTTTTTGCACTGAAGGCTCCCTAATTAAATGGTACTCTCTTGTATATTCCAGATCTCTTTTTCCGTAAAATTCTTCGCCTTTAAGCAGCACAGGTGCAGGTTTTTGCAGGCCACAGCCTATTAATATTGCTAATAACATAAGAAATGAGGCTATATGCCACATTTTAAACTCTCACAAAACTCCAAAATTTTAGCGAGACGTAGTGTTTCACGCCTGCTTGTTACTTTCCTCGTTATTTATTTTACTAGTTAAATAGTCCCTCAAATCGGTGAGTTCTTGCAACAAATTCTTTGTGACTTTTATATCATTACCAAATTCTTTTTGCACTCCTTTTATTGTATATCCTTTATCATATAGCATGTATTTTACTTTCTTTATGGCCTCTATACACTTGCGATCATATAGCCTTCTTCCTTTACGCTTTGTAGGCTTAATTTGATGAAATTGACCTTCCCAAAATCTCAAAACATGCTGTTCCAAATGTAGCTCTTCAGCTACTTCCCCAATCGTATAAAATAATTTTTCCTTGTTCATTAATTATTGATTGATTTTTTTATAATTTTTGAAGGCCTAAAAGAAACTGAATTTCTTGCCTGAATCATCACTTTCTCCGATGTATTTGGTATATTTCCTGGTCTTTCCTTCTTTTTCTTAACCAAGAATGTTCCAAATGACGATATTTTTACTATTCCATCCTTTACCAAGCTTGTCTTTATTTCGTCCAATATATCATCTATTATCGAAACAGAGTCTTCCTTTGATAATCCTATTTCTTGGTTTATATCTCCAGCTATCGTTGCCTTAGTTACTGTTGTGTCTTTTGTTGTAACGTGATCCATTATTGATAAATATTACAATACGTAAATATAATATAGCAATCGACTCGAGATTCAGCTACTTTATTTTTTAGAGTATGTCTCTTTTGTTGCATAATTTAAAATACCGGCAACTATCAATATCGCAAATATTGCAAAAAGTGCCATTTTATGATCTGTAAAAAGTGCTAACATTGACACTATAACTCCACTGCCAATAAACATAAATCCATTGATAATGGATGATGATGTGCTGATGTATTTTCGTTTCACAATCTCGCTGCCGACAGTAAAATTAAGCATATGTCCTCCCGCAAAAAACCCGAACATTAACATACAAAAGTACACAACGTGGACTGTTAAATGGCTGTATAGTAAAATAATAATTGAGACGCCTTGCAATAAAGCAAAAGCAGAAATTACATGTTTCCTATTTTTAAATAAGTTTGAGATTCGATCTGCAATTGGAGCACCAACTGCAAGACCAAGCCATAGTATTGCAGTTGCTATACCTGACTCCATTGCATTGAGTTCTGAGTTGCCCAGTAACCTTGGAGCCCACAAGGTATTAAGTGCTAAAAATGTTCCAAAAGTAATAGCACCCACCACTGAAGTTATCCAGATATCTCTTAATTTTAGCACTGTTAATATAGAGCACATTACTGTCTTCATAGAGCTTTTTATTGTGCGCTTTTCTGAGCTGCTTTCTGGAAGTGTGTTTGGACAAAAAAGCGTAAGTACAAATATCAACACACCAAATAGTATTATGCATACAATCAGATTTTTCCAATATGCATCTTCGGCAAGCAAGTTAGAGAACAGTATTTGAATTACCAAAGCAGAAAGGCTTGAAATTGTCTGCACTAGTGAAAACATTAGTCCAAATTGGGCAGCGGAAAAACATATGCTACTTGTGTGAGCAGCACCAATAAAACCAAATGATGCTCCAGTTGCAATCAACACTTGAGACAAAATCAAATGGGAGAAATTGTCACTATTAATAAGGACAAAAAACCCCAAGATCATAGTTGATAACGAGAAAAAATAAATTTTTTTACTGGAAAAAACATTAAACGTTGCTCCACTAAAAAATTGTAAGATGGCGAAAGTCCAAGTATATGCTGAATTAGCCAGTGCAACTTGCGCGATTGTAAGTCGAAGTTCCTTTTCGAGATTTACACTTATAAAGGTATAAATTATCTGCATGTTGCTGAATATAACAACCAAGTTACTAATCAGCCAAATGAACCAAGCCTTAGCTCTGCTTTCCATAAGATTTATTTTTATAAGTAATCTATTAGAAATTTAACACTAAGTCTCTTTTTAAGCTATTGTTTCCTGACTACTGTTATAGCTAACCCAAAAAACGGTTTCCCTACGTCATGCCGCCGCGGTATCTCTAGATCCCGCTAACAAGCAGCGGGATGACGAGCTTATCGTCACGCCGCCACGAACCGTCATACCGCGATTCATTCGCGGTATCTCAGCCGCTAACAAGTAGCGGGATGACGGTTGTCAGGGTGTCATGAAAGTAGCTGACACTGGAATCCAGAAAAAAAGAAATATGTATCAGCTACTTTCATTTGCTGCGCCTCGAAAATAAACGTTCATGTAGCTAAGCCATAAATCCAGTATAAAGACCTTTAATCATTGGCTTCGTAGTACTTCTCAACCAACTTATTAAGTAACCTTACACCAAAACCTACTGCTCCTCTTGGACAAATGTCAGTACCTTTCTCGTGCCAAGCAGTGCCTGCGATATCTAAATGTGCCCAGCAAGTTTCATTCACAAAACGCTGTAAAAACTGTGCAGCCATTATGCTATCTCCACCAGAGCCTGCAGGAGCGATGTTTTGAACATCAGCAATCGGTGAATCAATAATTTTGTCATAAGTTTCATTCATAGGAAAACGCCATAACTTCTCATTTACTTCATTTCCTGCATCAATCAGACGGTTTGCTAATTCATCATTATTTGAAAAAAGACCAGCATATTCGTTATTTCCAAGTGCAACCACTATAGCACCAGTTAAAGTTGCAAGATCAATCATAAATTTTGGTGAGAATCTATCTTGCGTATACCATAAAGCATCTGCAAGTATGAGCCTTCCTTCTGCATCGGTGTTCAACACTTCTATTGTTTGTCCAGACATTGAAGTTACTACATCACTTGGTCTTTGAGCATTACCACCCACTGCATTTTCTGCAAGTGCGACCACGCCAATTGCATTTACTTTTGCTTTTCGTCCTGCTAAAGCATGCATCACCCCAACCACAGTAGCAGAGCCTGCCATGTCATATTTCATCGACTCCATACCACGTGAAGGTTTGAGTGATACTCCACCAGTGTCAAACGTTATACCTTTACCAACAAAAGCTATAGGCTTTTGTTCTTTAGAAGCTCCATTCCATTTTATCACTACTAATTTTGGTTCTTTACTACTTCCTTGTGCAACTCCAAGCAAGGCTCCCATTTTTTTCTCTTCCATCTGCTTTTTATCAAGCACCTCGATTTCAAGGCCAAGCTTAGTAAGTTCTTTTTTTATATGATCAGCATAGGATTCTGGATATAGAATGTTAGGAGGCTCTGTTATAAAAGAGCGCGCAAGAAATATACTCTCACCTTCTTGCCTTAAGTGCTCAAATGATCTTTCAGCATTACTTAATTGTTCATCTTTTACTAATACGGTAATCTCCTCTACCTCTGTAATTTTCTCATCCTTTTTAGTTTTATACTTATCAAACTTAAAACTACGCAGAAACGCACCATATGCAACATTTGCTGCACTACCTTCGATTAAAACCGCTGCTTTTTTAATTTTTAATCTGCTTAGCTCACAATATATTTTACCACCAATATTTAATTCTTTATTTTCATTCCATTCATCCTTCTTACCCAGTCCAACAACTATAACATTTTTTTCTTCTGGCAAAGCAGTAGAGAAAAATTCACCAAAACTTCCATTGAAATCGCTAAATTGCTTTATATTATCTATGACCTGTTTTCCTTGCAAAACTCCGCCATCATTTACGGTTTCGTTGTCTTCAAATAAACCCATTACTATTGTTTTAAAATCGGGCGAAATTTTAGAAATTGTTATTTTCATTGCTGGTATCTCCGTTGCAAATAATTGTAAACTGTACATAAAACATAGCAAAAACATCAGTAAGATATTTTTCATATACATCCTAAGTACAATAACACTTAAGTTTACTATGGACTCCCTTACATGCAAGGTTTTTTATCTTTTATTAGAGAACTTATTATATCCGCCCAAGGTAATGTTAAACGTATAGGTTTTTATGACCTGATCACTGTAAGTAAATGGTGTTATGAGAAGGCTTGCAAGCCCATTACTAACAAAATCTTCAAGAACAGGATCAGCGCAATTATCGCAATTATGGTCAGCAAAAAACATTTGCGTTGTGAATTCTGGAAAATCCGGATGTTGAACTAGAAAGTTGATATGTGGAGCTCTATCACCAATTTTACCAGGTGCTATCGTAATAAAATTATAATAGCCAAGATTATTCACTACAAACCTTCCTGATCCAGCAAAATTCAGATCATCCTCTATATTCTTATCGTAATGGTTCACGCCGCGTGAATTCGCGTGCCATATAGAAACTACAGCATTTTGTATTGGTAAGCAGTTTATATCAGTAATTCTACCCACTATGTGTATTAATTCCCCTATTGCACTATTTGGAGAACCAGGTTTTCTTCTTAAATTGTTTGAAGAGTTAAAATTTTTTGGCCTTGCATCAAGGTCATATATTTCTGGAGTTTCAATGCAGTTGAGCAAAACAGGATCAGCTGCAAATAGCGGCAAACTGAATACCATTTGTACTAAAAACGCTAATAAGATATTTTTCACATTCATTTCATTTATAATAGACTTCTTGCATAACCATATAACAAACTTTTATTGGGAATAGAAACGAAAAAATTACTTTACAAACTCCGCCAGCCCTCTTATCATAAAACTGAAGGTATTCAGTTATCTTCATCTGTGCAGATTAAACAGCAAGAAAACAACGTAGTTGGCGTCTTATTTTTAATTTTTTGCACTATGTGCACCTTATGTCTTCACAATATTTCTAGGTTTTTACCTACACAAGCTGAAACGCGCTTATAAGTCGTTCAAGACAGTATAGTACGCCAATTTGCAGGATTAGAGAGTGACAACTAGCTAACACGGGGTTTCTTTTGCCTTTTTTTCTGTTTAGTAAATTGTATCCGTTCAGCGGAGTGGTAGAATAAGGTAGACAAAGTGATCTAAAAAGATAATCATAGAGCAAAAGTGAGGTAATGTGGTAAACCTTTTAGAACTTTGCAAAAATTTACAGCAAAAAATAGAAAAACTGAAAGCAGAGATAGAAAACTTAAAAGCAGAAAATAAAGCTTTAAAGATAGAGAACGCTGAATTAAAGGAAAGGCTTGGTTTAAACTCGAAAAATTCATCTCTACCGAGCTCTAAAGAATTGTACAAAACAAAAAAGGACAAGCCAAAAAGCGAAAGGAATGTTGGCGATCAGGTTGAGCATAAAGGAAATTTTCATGCTACAATGGAAGCGGATAAAGTAGTAAAAATAGAGTTGCCTAATATTTGCGAATGCGGAGGAGAGCTTGTAATATGCGAAAAACCTTATGTTCACCAAAAAGTTGATCTTCCGGAAATTAGGCCTTATGTAGTAATTGGAACATGGTCGTTGTTGGAGATGCAGAAAAAGAAAAAGTAGCAAGTTACCAGAAGGTGTTACGCCAGATACATTTGGTCCAAGGGTTAAGTCTATAATTGCAGCACTCAGCGGATTTTACAAAAACTCAAAGCATGAAGTGGCTAGTATCATAAATGACATTTTTAATTTGAACATAAGTGTTGGCAGCATATCAAATCTTACTATTACCCACAAATATGAGGTTCGTGAGCAAGTCGCCATCCTTCTGCTAGATCAAAGAGACGTCTCCACCCTTTCCAAAGAGTAATTGGTCCTGGTTTTGGGTCGCTTTTTCTTGCTAAATGACCTCCAAGTTCACGAAACGGCTTCTTTTATAGTAGGGGCTATATTTGGACATGGTTTCCTGTGTATTTTAACATATAAAACTTTCCATTCTTCCTCAGCTAATAAGGCAGTACATGGTAATGTTGGGTTAGTTCTTGCAATTGATGTAATAAAGAAAATTCTCCAAGCAATAATGCTCATGACTGTTAAATACCTCATTAATCTTTCTGCTGTTCCAAGTCTACATTCCTCAACTTTGAGACCGGATTTAAAATTTTATGTAATATCTCTATTTTCCATCTAAGGAAATTGTAAGTTAAAAACGTGATATAAAAGAGATAAGAGAGAAAGATAACCCTGCTCACTAGGAATAGCGGGCGTGCGCGACCGAAAGGAAATTGGTATTACAACCGTTGGTATCAAGGTACGCTAGCCCTATCTCTCGATACGTTTGAATAGTTGCTTGGGACATATATATGCACCCGTTTACAATCTTAAATTAACTAAAACTATCGAGGTTTATTATGGTTACATCTTATCAAAATTTTATTGGCATTGACATCGGAAAATTTAAAAATGTCGTTGCAATTCACAAACAGAAGAATGCTGTCGAATTTGATAATAATGCTTCTGGTTGGCAACAATTATTTCAAGAGTTTTCAGATATTCTACCTAATGCTTTAGTGACTTTAGAAAATACAGGGAAATATGAGCTTGGCTTATCACATTTTCTTACCGACAAAAATATTGCCGTGCATCGAGCTAATACTCGTAAAGTAAAAAGCTTTATTTTATCTCACGGAGCTTTAGCAAAGTCTGATAGATCAGATGCAAGAGCTCTTGCTCAATATGGATTTGAACGCCATAGAACTATCTCTCTATTTGTACCTACCTCTACAGAACAATCAACTTTGGCTGCACTTTGTCAACGTCGTGATGATATTACGCAAATGAGAACTCAAGAAAAATGCAGACTTGAAGCACCGGAAAATGATCATATAAAAGAAAGCTGTCAAAAGACCATTGAGTTTTTCGATAGTCAAATAAACGAACTCAATGATACTATACAAAAGATTATTGATGAAAGCCGCGAATTACAACAACGCCAAAAAATTCTTAAAACAGTTCCTGGAATAGGTAAAAAGTTATCACAAGATTTTTTGTGTTTAATGCCAGAGCTTGGTTACTTAAACAGAAAAGAAGTAGCAAGTCTTGCCGGAGTTGCACCGCATCCAAAAGAAAGTGGTAAAGCTGTTGGTTACCGAAGGATTACAGGTGGTAGAAGTAACGTTCGTTCAAAGCTCTTTACAGCCGCTATGGCTGCTACAAGGTCAAAATCTATACTTGGCGCCTTTTATTCTAAGCTTGTTGAAAGTGGTAAGAAGAAGATGGTGGCTATAACAGCCCTAATGCGTAAAATTATAGTAATTGCTAATACAAGACTTAAAGAAGCAATTAATTTGCATACTTAAAAATCTTCACAACGGTAACTAAAATTGGCTAATGAATATGTGCGTCCACACAGACTTAAAGCACATATTCATTAGCTTAAGCAGAAATTGCTGTGGTAGCTGTTTGATATAAAATTCTATTTCTATGACAAACGGGTTTTTATTGCCCATATAATTTGCAAAATTACACAAATAAAAAAATTTTTAAAAAACATAGTTGATAGCAGAAAAAGCACCAATAATAAAGTTAGCCTACGATGAGTTAGACAAGTTTTGCTGGAATGAGAAAGATTTAGTAGCATATGAAGAAAGAATAATGGATCTGCGGAAAGAAGAAGCCATTCTTGAATACAAACTTGAGGAAGGTATAGAGAAAGGAAAAATCGAAGTTGCAAAAAATTTACTTAAAGCTGGTGTATCTGTTAATTTAATAGCTGAATCCACTGGCCTTTCTCAAGCTGAAATTGTACAGCTTAAGCAAGAAGTAGCCTAAGTATCACGTTTTTCAGGGCTTTTTTAGCTCGGCAGTGGTCTGAAAAGTCCATTTTTCACTTTATAAAATGTTTATATTTTACCACCTACTTTATTTGAATAAGTTCTTCTGCCACACTCTGAACGGATACTTGAATCAGGCTCAAGTTGACAAGTAGATGTTATCTTGTTATAATAAATATTTATTAATTTAATCTTAACTTAAGAGGGTATTTATGGTAGCAAGTGATAGTGTTTTAAAAAGGTATGCGTTAGCCTATATAAAGAAATTAGGTAATAATAATAATATTGAAGGGTTTCTACAGTATTGTAATAATACACCGAATTTAACTTGGAGCAAGGAGAATTTTAAAAATGTGTATGAAGAATTTACACATCCAAATTCAAGCAATAGGCACGATACAGGAAGCAGAAATGATCAATATAACGCAGGGAATAACGCACAACCTACAGGCTCTCAGACTACACATATACATGTATACAATGATAGAGGTTTAGATTTTTGGGATTATTTACTACTTCGCAGCCTGTTTGGTGGTCATACTACAGTTATAAATAACCCTGGTTTCAGTAGTGGTAGCCATCAAAGCAGAGAAGATAAGAAAAAAGACTCAGAAGACAATAGAAAGTTATTAGCTTTAGGTATGGTAGCTGCAGTTGTGTGTGTTGCTTTCCATGCTGGTATGTGTTTTTGGTATAACAGCAGCAGAAAAGTGGCTAGAAAAGAAGAAAAAATAGATTACCTGGATAGTAAATTTAAAACGTTCAGAAATATAGAATTTGCGGTTGGCGCTGTTTCTTTGGCAGCTTTGGTAGCTTGTGCTGTTTACCCAGTCTTACCAGTGTGGGGTTTAGTTATCCTTGGCGTTAATTCTCTTGTGTGTTTTACTGGTGGTTTAGCTTTTCATATGAAGCATGAGGAAGAATCAGAAAATATCGAGAAAGCTGAAAGAGCGGTAGATAGCTATCTTAAACAAGGGCATGGTTATGGAGATTCTTCTCGTTATGATGCACCACCTCCTTACTTTTCTCAAGATCCTAATACTACTCCAACTGCTCCTCCTCAAAATGCATTTGATAATCCTTATTTGCAACAGAAGTTTGGGAATTGTAAGGGGTTCACGCGTGATAAAAATTAACAGTTTTATTTTTAGCCAAATTAATTGAATCAAGCTACAAAACCTGCTAAAGTTAACTTTGTGAAAGCACCCTTAGCTCAGTTGGATTAGAGCATTTGACTACGGATCAAAAGGTCGGGCGTTCAAGTCGCTCAGGGTGCACCACATTTTATAGGAAACAGAAGTCACACTTGAAATTAATATATGTAATACCTATCTTTAAAGGTTAAACACTAAACTATTATATATGAGCAAAAAAGACTACTATGATCTGCTGGAAGTAGGCAGAAATGCCAATATTGATGAGATAAAAAAAGCATATAAAAAATTAGCGTTAAAATATCATCCTGATAGAAATCCTGGCAATAAAGAAGCAGAGGAAAAATTTAAAGAAGTAACAGCTGCATATGAAGTTCTGTCTGACTCTGAGAAAAGGGCAGGCTATGACCGTTATGGCCACGAAGGTGCTTCTGGTGGATTTCAAGGCTTTAGCTCTGCAGGAGATTTTAGCGACATATTCAATGACTTCTTTGGTGGAGGATTCGGTGGTGGTGCAAGTAGATCGAGAGCAAAAAGAAGTACAACAGGAGTATCTGGAGCAGACCTACGTTATGATCTTGAAATTACCTTAGAAGATGCATTTAAAGGAATACAAGCGCCTATACATTATGTGACAAATGTAAAATGTGATACATGCCAAGGCACAGGTGGCGAAGGAGCAATTAAACCAGTTCAGTGCCACACATGCCAGGGAAGCGGTAGGATTAGAACTCAACAAGGCTTTTTTACCATCGAAAGAACATGTACTACATGCTATGGGGAAGGAGAAATAATACAAAACAAATGTAAGAAATGTGGTGGAAGTGGACGTAGAAGAGATGAAGTAAATATATCCGTTTCAATTCCAAAAGGCATAGAAGAAGGAGCTAAGGTAAGGATAAGTGGTAAAGGAGAAGCTGGAACAAAAGGTGGAAAAAGTGGAGATTTATACGTATACGTGAAAATAATTTTCCATAAAATCTTTGCTAGAAATAAAGCAGATTTACACTGTAAAGTGCCTATAAGAATGACACTAGCAGTGCTTGGTGGTGAAATCGATATTCAATCAATTGATGGAGCTAAAATAAAAGTAAAGGTCCCTGAAGGCACTCAAACTGGTACCAAACTACGTTGTAGGGAAAAGGGTATGCCATATATGAACTCACATGCTCGTGGTGATTTATACGTACAGGTAATAGTTGAGACTTTAAATCCAAAAAATTTAACTAAAAAGCAAATTGAACTATTAAAAGCGCTTGAAGAAGAGGAAAATGCAAGTGTACAACAGCAATCTGAAGGGTTTTTTAGTAAAGTAAAAAAAAAATAAGAAATCTGCTAAATGACATAAAGGGGTAACTGTTTACGGGTTTTCATTTAATCCTGCAATTTTTTGATCTCACTCATGGAAAACTTAACAATAATTAGCCAATAGAAACTTCTTAGCTCCTTATAGCCAAAGTGGCTTAGGTTTACCTACAATTTGAAAAACAACAAATTCGTCATTCCGCTACTCGTTAGCGGAATCTATACCGCGAATAAATCGCGGTATGACGTTGGGAAACCTTTCTTGGGTTAGCTATAAAACTATGTAAAAGCAATAAATTTCTTTATTTAAGGTCGAAGTTTTGCTATTCTCAGGTTTTAATAATTTAAATTTAATGAATATAAACAAAAATGAGTTTTTATTTCTTCCGCTTGGGGGAGTAGGAAGAATCGGGATGAATGTTAGCCTATATCATTACCAAGGTAAGTGGATTATGATCGACCTTGGTGTTGGTTTTGCAGATGAAACTATGCCAGGTGTTGAGCTGCTCATTGCTGATATAGATTTTATTGCTCAAAGAAAAAAAGATTTACTTGGAATAATAATTACACATGCACATGAGGACCACTGCGGTGCAGTGCCCCACTTGTGGGAAGAGTTGCAGTGCTCCATATATACAACAAAGTTTACGGTTAATTTTCTTAAAGAAAAACTAAAAGAATTTCGATTGGAAGGTATAGTGCCTGTAAAAGAGGTAGACATAAATGGCAGCATAAATTTGGGTCCTTTTACCGTCGAGTTTATAAATGTAACTCATTCAATTCCTGAGGCAAATTCAATATTAATTAGCACTGAAATGGGTAGTGCACTCCATACCGGAGACTGGAAATTTGATCCAAAACCTGTTGTTGGATTAACTTCTAATATGGAGCGTCTAAAAGAAATTGGCGATAAAGGTGACCTGCTTGCAGCAATTTGCGATTCAACCAATATATTAAGCAAGCATCACCCTGAGTCAGAAGGTGAAATTTATAATAATATTTATAACATAATAAAGCGGTCTAAAAAATTAGTTGCTGTTTCGCTATTCGCTTCAAATGTGGCACGAATTGAAACGATAAGCCAAGCTGCAAAAGCACTAAATAGAAAAGTAGTTTTACTTGGTAGATCTTTATGGAGAATAGTGAAAGTTGCGCAAGATAGTGGTTATTTAACTGATTCTCCTCAGTTTCTTGAAGCAAAGGAAGCAGTAAATTTTCCAAGGGAAGAACTGGTGCTACTTTGCACAGGTTGTCAAGGTGAGCCACTGGCAGCTACCGCAAGACTTGCTGCTAAGAGTCATCAAGCATTTAAAATGCAGCAAGGTGATACCATGATCTTTTCGTCAAAAATCATTCCTGGAAATGAAACTCGTGCGCACAACATGCTCAATGCCTTTATTGAGATGGGGGTAGAAGTTATTACTGAAAAAACAGAGCATGTTCATGCTTCTGGGCATCCAACAAGAGAAGAGCTAAAGGAAATGTATTCTTTAATAAAACCGAAGATGTCTATTCCAGTTCACGGCGAATATATTCACACGCATGCACATGTAAAATTTGCTAAAGAGTGCGGTGTGGCAAAAGCAATAATGATTGCACCAGGTGATATTGTTAATTTGGAGAACGGAGAAAAAGTTGATTCAATTGATGTTGACTACTTTGGTATTGATGGTATGCTGCTACGTCATCCGGAGAGCAGTGTTATAAAAATGCGTAAAAGGATGAGAGATGCCGGAGTTATTGTGGTAACAGCAGTTGTAAACAAGAAAAATAAATTGCTTGCTAAACCAAAAGTATTTGTACCTGGTGTTTTTGAAGTGCTAGAAGATGCAGCTACCATACAGAAAATTGTCAAGAAAGTTGAGTCGTTGTTTAGTTTGCAGCCAACAAAAAAAATTAAAAATAAGATTGAAAGTTCAATATTGAGTATCTTAAAGGAATATTTACTAAAAAGGCCTATAATTGAGGTTCAGATAGAACAGGTATGAAATGAATGAAGCTATTCGTTCATCTGGTGTTATTTATTTCGTTATTTATTCCTTATTTTACAAAAGCTGCTTTATATGTTGATATAAAAAAAAGCAGTGTTGGTAACATTGGTCTTGTTGTATCTAAATGTACATGTAAAACAGCGTTGGAAAGCGAATTAAGCGAAAATATTGCAAAGGTAATAGGAACAAATTTATCTAATTGTGGCTTATTTAATGTAAAACGTGGCGCGGAAGCTGAATCTAAATCTTGGAAAAGCGATACTGTAGTCACAGTAAGTTTAAGCGAAATATCTGGTAGTGCATTAGAGCTATCATTTCGTTTATTTGACACTTTTACAAAAAGAGAATTACTTACTCAGTCAGTTGTTTTTCCAGCAAAAGACTGGAGAAAAATTGGTCACCTCGTTTCGGATGTGATACATGATAGATTAATTGGTGAGAAAGGGCACTTCAACACAAAAATCACGTATATCGCTGAAGAAAAAGATAGCAACTACAAATCTGTGCGTAAAATTGCTGTGATGAATCAAGATGGAAGTAATATAAAATACTTAACAAATGGCGATAGATTTGTGTCAACACCGAGATTCTCACCAAATGGAAAGGGTATTGTTTATATCTCGTACGCAAATGGTAAAAGTTATATAATATTAAAAAATTTAAAAGATAACACTGAATCAATAATCAGCGCATTTGAAGGAGTTGTTTCTGCACCAAGATTTTCTCCCGATGGTAAATCTCTTTTAATTTCCCACTCATTGGGTGGTGAAACGAATATATTATCTTTGGATTTAAGTAGTAAACGAACAAAAAAAATTACTAAAGGTTCAGCTATAAGCACTTCTCCCTCTTTTTCTCCAGATCAAAAGTATATGGCTTTTAGTTCTGATATAAGTGGGAGTCAGCAACTGTACGTTATCGATTTTACTAACAAAAGTAAAAAACCTAAAAGAATTAGTTTTGGAAGTGGAAGATATGCTACGCCTGTTTGGTCGCCAAAAGGAGATCTGATAGCTTTTACAAAGATTCAGTCAGGAAAATTTTACATAGGAGTTATGAAGCCAGATGGCAAAGAAGAACGTCTGCTTTCAGAGGGGCATAAAATTGAATCCCCGGCATGGCTACCAAATGGTAGAGAAATCATTTTTACAAGAACAGAATCACCAAGCAACTCTAAACTATATTTAGTAGACTTAGTAAAGAAAAATCAAAAAATGGTTTCCACTCCCACAAATGCTTCTTTACCGGATTGGTCTTATTTTTGAAAGTAGATCTATTATAGGTTTGATATGAGCCTTATTTTACTTTAATCGCTTATAACCTTTGGCACTACAAAATACCCATGCTCAGGTTTTGTATTGGACAATATCTCTTTTTTAATGTTTTGAGAATTTATAACATCATCGCGTACATGAATGTCCTTGTCTATGCTGCCATAACGCATAGGAGAAACACCTTCAGTATTAACTTGCAATAAAGTATCGTGTATCCAATCCAGCATTGTCAGTTCTTTGGAGTAGTGATCAATCTCGTCATTTGATAACTTAATCCTTACAAGCTGTGCAATTTTAAGCATTTCTTCCTTGGTAATTGTTATTTTTCTCTTATTTGCAAATTCTATTAGTGAAGTAATAACGTCTTCTGTTGACTTAGCTGGCATTTCTACCTCCTTGGATGAAGTGAGTTAAAATATTTACAACCGAAACAACTTCTATTTTACCAGTTTTTTCAAGTTTGTGAAGTATGGTATCCGTAATCACTAATTTATCTAAAGAAGAGGAAGAGATTTTCTCAACTGCACTTCCTGAAAGCACACCGTGTGTGATGCATGAAGTTACGGACTTTGCTCCGTAACTTTTTAAAGCAAGAGCTGCATTACACAACGTTCCACCAGAGTCAACTATATCATCAACAATGACACAATTTTTGTTTGCAACTTCTCCTATTATGTTCATTACTTGAGATGTGCCTGCTTTCTCCCTATATTTATCTACTACAATAATCTTATCACTTAACCCTATCTTGTACTTTTCCTCTAAAGCCCTCGCAAAAGCACGTGCTCTGCCAATTGCCCCAACATCAGGTGCAACAATTGCCAAATTTTCCGTGTTTATAGAGTCAACAAATGCTTCAAAGCAGTTCAAATTAGTTACCGGTACATCAAAGAATCCTTCAATTTGACTTGAGTGCAAATCAATAACTGCAACACTACTTGCACCTGCAGTTTGAATAAGATTTGCAACTAATTTAGCACTTAAAGCAGATTGCATATTATTGTTTTTGATAATTCTATCTTGTCTGCTATATCCATAATAAGGAATAATTACTACTATCCTTTTGGCTCCTAATCTATTTACTGCATCAATTATAAGCAGAAGCTCCATAAGGTTATCATTCACAGGGGGAGAAAGAGATTGTACTATGTATACTTCTTGATTATACAGATCATTTGCTACTTCTACATTTACCTCGCCATCGGTAAACTTTGATATCCAAGCAGAGGATGGTTGAACATCTAGCCGGTTAACTACTGATTCCCCTAATTCCTTACTAGCATTACCTATTATTATCTTCATAACGCACTAATTGAGTTTTTAAGATTATACAGAAATTGTAAAATAATTGAAATGTAAGTTTCTTTATCTAGTATTCTTGTCGGCGAATTAGGTATCTCTTGTACAATGACCTGTCATTTTCACGCATTGTTTCAATATACAGACCCAAATTGAAACAACTATACAAAATCCTGCTTATGTTTCAAGATAAATGACTTTAATGAAATATAATTTATCTAGTCATTTGTATCTGCTAACATACTACACTTCCCATTGTAGAGCCTCTGCAACTTACTGAAATTTATAATCGCTTTATAAAAAGTTTTATACTCTTTGCTTAATTGGAGGTGCTACCTCTGCACCTTCTGCTCTGTCTAGGGTACTACTTGGTTTTTCTGCAGTAATTTTTTGAATGCTACCATCTACCTTATTCTTGATATCTGCTCCATATGATCTTAATACTTCAATAGCTTTTTCGTTTCCACTATTCAGCGCAATATCCAAAGCATCCATTCCATCATTATTTTTGTGGTTGATAAAATTCTCTAACTCAAAGATTTTTATATATTGCTCAATGATGAATTCTACCACTTTTCCAGGGCAATTATTAGCGGCAGGAAAGAGTACTGCATTGTTATTATTGTCTTTCTTTGTTACATCTGCTTTGAGCTTGTCTATCAAATACTTGATAATTTCTATTCTGCTATCATCTTCTGCTTCAGTGCACTGCCTAGCAGCTAAAAACAGAGCTGTTCGCCCATTATTGTCCACATCTTCAATATCTTGTCCCTTATCAATTAAGGCTTGTATTATATTTTTGTTCCCATACAAAGCAGCAAAGTGAAGAGGAGTATACCCTTCGGTGCTTTCTCTTTCATTAATCAATGCACCATGGCTAGCTAGTAATTCTATAAATTCTGGCGTATTTGCAAAAACTGCAAAGTGCATTGGTGTTAGATCATCTTTACCATGATTTTGAGTTTTTGCATTAACGTTTGCTCCATTTTTTATTAGCAATTTTGCTATTTCTAATTGTTTGCGTCCGATGGCAATATGCAGTGGCGTACGATTGCGTTCATAATGATCATTGACGTTTGTGCCACACTTTATTAGTAGTTCTGCAGCTTCAATATTACCTTCCTGAATTGCAACATATAAGGAAGCATATCCATCTTTTGTTTCCTCTGTCATACGAAATTGCGAACATGTTAGTTCATATATTATTAAGGATTATTATTAAGTTTTTATTAATACAATATTAATGTAGCGGGATGACGAGCTTATCGTCATCCCGCCGCGAACCGTCATACCACTGCGAACCGTCATACCGCCGCGGTATCTCTAGATCCCGCTAACAAGCAGCGGGATGACGGTTTTTCAAATTATCGTAAGTCAGTTTAGCTATAGCTACAAGTTTCATTCTTCCCTTACAAATAACTTTACTGCGTCCTTTTTTCGGATTCAGAATTAGCAAGAAACGTTCTTGTAAGGTGGTCTACTAAAATTTTGCTTTATAAAACAATGTCTGAACTATGCAATTAATACATTATCAACACAACTGATTCATAAAAGCAAATATTATAACCACGAAGAGAGGAAATGTTATACTTAGTTTAATAAGAAAGACCTTGAGAAAAAAAATGACTCATCAGGTAAACGATTCGAAATTGAAAGAGAAAGATGAAAAAAATATTTTAAAATTAGCATCAAAAATAAAAGGCAAAAAAAGTAGCATTGCTGAAGAACTAGAAAAAATATCTAAAAAGGAAAAACAAAGGATTCTTACTACGGAAGTAAGCAAACATCGGGGTAAAGAACCAACTATTATATCACTTGCTTATGCTATACTACGTAAAGATAGTATAGCTGTTGAGAAAATGTTAAGAGTAGCTAAAGAAAACGGTATTCTGAAAGACATTCTTGACGCAACAACAACTATAAAATATCCAGGTGGTCAGGAAGAAACTTGCACACCACTTACTTATGCCATATTATGTAAAAATAGCAAAACTATTGAAGAAACTTTAAAAGTCTCTAAAGAAAACGGTATTCTGAAAGATATTCTTAACGCAACAACAACTATAAAATATCCGGATGGTCGGAGAGCAACTGTTACACCACTTGCTTATGCTATACTATGTGAAGATAGTATAGCTATTGAAGAAATTTTAAAAGTCTCTAAGGAGAACGGTATTCTGAAAGATATTCTTAACACAACAGCAACTATAAGATATCCAGATAACAAGGAAGTGACTTACGCGCCACTTGCTTATGCTATGTTCTGGAAGGATAGTATAGCTATTGAAGAAATTTTAAAAATCTCTAAGGAGAACAGTATTCTGAAAGATATTCTTAACGCAACAATAACTATAAAATGTCTAGATGGTCGGAGAGTAACTGTTACACTACTTGCTTATGCTATACTACGTAAAGATAGTATAGCTGTTGAGAAAATGTTAAGAGTAGCTAAAGAAAACGATATTCTGAAAGACATTCTTGACGCAACAACAACTATAAAATATCCAGATGGTCAGGAAGAAACTTGCACACCACTTGCTTATGCTATACTACGTAAAGATAGTATAGCTGTTGAGAAAATGTTAAGAGTAGCTAAAGAAAACGGTATTCTGAAAGACATTCTTAACACAACAATAACCATAAAACATAAAAATAATCAAAAAGTAACTGATAAGTTACTTGCCGCATTACATGATCGCAAAGTTATTCAAGAAATTTTAGACATAGCTAGAGAAAACGATATTCTGAAAGACATTCTTAATGCAACAATAACTATAAAATATCCAGATAGTGAAGAAAAAATCTACACACCACTTACTTATACAATATCATGTAAAAGCAACGAAGCTTTTAATACAACAAGAGCTATAAATCAAGATGGTCAGGAAAAAACTCACATCCCATTTCCTACCGTTTCCGTACTTGATGAAAGAGAAACTGAATTAAAATTAAAAGAAAAAAGACAAAGTAGAAGAGATGAGGGATTAAATTTTAACAATGGTAGTAGTGACAAAAATGTTGAAATAAAAGTTAATGGGGATATCTTGTTGCAGCATAGTAGTGGAACTAAAAATGAAATAAATCATACTGCTGTACGTAATGATGTAGGGGGGGTAAAGCCTCTAATAGAAAGTAGAGTAAATGTTAAAGTACAGAATATAAATGCAGTGATTGCAACTTCTGTGACACTTGAGTTGGTAGCTAGTAAAATAACATGTGTACTGTCAAAACCCACCACTAAATTGGAAGAAGTAGCTATAACATATTTTCAAGGTTTAGCACTATATTTGTGAAACTTAATTTATATGTGCTAAACAAGATGCTGATTAGTTTTATAGCTAACCCAAGAAAGGTTTCCCTACGTCATACCGCCGCGGTATCTCTAGATCCCGCTAACAAGCAGCGGGATGACGATTGTCGTTTAGCCATAAACATTAAGAAATTTACCAAGCGAAAAAAAAGGCAAAAGAAGCCCTGGGGTTATTATCCGCTTTAAAATATTGGCGTTTTTTATGTTTTAAACGCTTGACAAGCGAAATTCAGCTGCTTTTAATTGCAACTAACTTACGCTGCAAATGTTTAAGAAGTTTACTAAGCAGAAAAAAAGACAAAGAATCCCCGAGTTAGCTAGTCTTTTACTATCTCTGTCGAGTATTAGCATTTTTTGATGTCTTGTAACGCTTTATAAGCGCGTTCAGCTTATTTAGATAAAAATCTAGATGTAGATGAAGTTTTGTAAAGACATACAGTATCTATATACTGCAAAAAATTGAACATAAGACGCCGATACATTAAGTAATCCTTACCTTTTAATCTGCAGATTGGCGAAAGCAAATACAATAGCTTCACTATCATGATAAGTGGGCTGGCGGAGTTTGTCAAGGAAGTTTTTCGTTTCTGTGAACCACCTGCTAACCGACAGCTAACATTAACTACCGATATCGTATCTGAAGAAGCCCCCTGGCCATTCTAAAAAATTTAATGCTGAGTACAGCTTACTTTTGGCTTCCTCTATAGTGCTCCCTTCTGCTACTATATTTAGCACTCTTCCGCCATCGGAAACTAAGTTACCACTTTCATCGAATTTAGTACCAGCATGAAACACCAACACACCAGGAATGCTTTCAATCTTATCTAATCCTTTAATTACTTCTCCCTTTTGATAATCACCCGGATAGCCTTTACTTGCAACAACTACACAAACTGTAGATTTGTTGTTAAGTTCCACCATTTTGACATTTAACTTTCCTTCTGCAACTGACAACATCAATTTTAACAAATCGCAATTTGAATCAAATCTAGGTAATATAGATTGCGTTTCTGGATCACCGAATCTAACGTTATACTCGAGAAGTTTTGGGCTATCTTTGCAAATCATTAAACCAGCAAAGAGTACTCCTTTATAAGACGTACCCATGTTAACCAATGCTTGAGCTGTAGGGTATATTATTTTTTGGATAATTTTTTGCTCCATGTCCTTACTTATAATTGAAGGTGATGAGTACGACCCCATACCTCCAGTATTTTGGCTTTCATTACTTTCATCAACTCTCTTATAATCTTTTGCACACCCAAGAGTTACTACTTTCAACCCATCAATAAGAGCAAAAAAACTTACTTCTTCTCCAACTAAAAACTCTTCTATGATTATTTCTTCACCTGATTCACCAAATTTTTTCTCCACTAGCATTGAATTTATTGCTGAAAAAGCTTCGCTTTCTGTATTACATATAACCACCCCTTTTCCTGCTGCAATTCCATTTGCTTTCACTACAAGTGGAAACTTTATTTTATTGCTACGTACAAAATCTTTAGCTAACCCTTCATCAACAAAACACTCGTACTTGGCAGTTGGTATACCATATCGTTTACATAGTCCCTTGGTGAAAGACTTCGATCCCTCAAGTTTTGCAGTTGCTTGACTTGGAGCAAAAACATTTATTCCCTCTGCAACTAAATCATCAGCAAGCCCATCAATTATTGGTTGTTCTGGACCAATAACAACCAACTCTATATTTTCTCTCTTGCAAAATTGTGTAACATCTACTGAATTTTGAATATTTACATCCACAAGAGCCCCAAGATCTTTCATAGCTTGGCGACCAGGAGTTACATATAACTCAGTCAAGATAGGAGATTTTTTTAGAGCCCAAAGTAGAGCGTGCTCACGCCCACCAGAACCTATAACCAGAACCTTCATCTTTATTTCCTCGCTTTTCTATATGTCAAAATTATTATTTGCTTATAACAGTATCATTACTCATGTATTTTTGCAACACGTTTGGTATTGCAATCGACCCGTCAGAATTTTGATAATTCTCCATTATGGCAATAATCGTTCTTCCTATAGCTAAAGCTGAGCCGTTTAAAGTGTGAATATATTTTTTCATCTTTTTATCAGTTTCTGAAGAGTATTTAGCGTTCATCCTTCTTGCTTGAAATGCACCACAATTTGAGCAGCTTGATATTTCTCTATATTTATTTTGCCCAAGTAACCATACCTCTATGTCATAAGTCCTTTGTGCAGCAAAACCCATATCGCCACTGCAAAGCAGCATTACTCTGTATGGCAATTCTAATTTTTTTAATATCTCTTCAGCAACACTCGTCATACGCTCAAGCTCATCATTTGATTGGTCTTCAGTTGTGATGCTTACCAACTCCACTTTACCAAATTGGTGTTGCCTTATCATGCCCCTGGTATCGCGACCTGCACTACCTGCTTCTTTACGAAAGCACTCCGAATATGCAGTAAAGCGAATAGGCAGTTCTTTTTCTTCCATTATTTTGTCAGCAACTAAATTTGTTAAAAACACTTCACTTGTGGGAATCAACCTCAATTCGTCGGTAGTTAAATACGAATCGTCAGAAAATTTCGGTAGCTGACCAACATTATACATAGCTTCGTTTTTCACCAAAGCCGGGTGGTACACCTCAGTATAGCCAAATTCATTAACATGCATTTCAAGCATACAATTTATTAGCGCTCGTCCAAGCTTAGCTAACTGTCCTTTTAATATCGTAAATCTTGATCCGGAAATTCTCGCCGCTTGTTCGAAGTCCATTAAACCTAACTTTTCCCCGAGCTCATAATGAGATTTTGCTGTAAAATCAAACTGTCTTTTTCCTCCATATCTTCTCACCTCTAAATTAGAGTTCTCATCTGCGCCTATTGGCACATCTTGCGCAGGAATATTCGGCAAGTTAGATAAAACATTCACTAACTTATCCTTTTCTGCTTGTTCTTTTAAGCTGATTGCCTCTATCTCATTTGTGATGCTTTTTGACAACTCTATTTGCTCTTCACAGGGGCTCTTGCTCATTTTAAGCTTTTTTATTTCCTCTGTGATTTCATTGCGCTGCCTATTCAAATCCTGCAGTTTAGTGGTTAATGATCTTTTCTCGTGATCGATTTCTAATATCTCTTCCGCAGTAGATTCTCTAATTCCCCTGCTTTTCATTGCCTTTTCAAATCCTTCAGGGTTTTTGCGTATATATTCTATATCGTGCATATATTGTGCTATTACTAACATTGTTACTGTACTCCAAAAGCTCTTAATATTCAATATATTCTCATACTACTAAAATTATTATGGTTGATTTTTTTGTTAGAATTTGTTAAAATTTAATTAACTTAGCGTTCATAGGGTGTAGTATGTTGGGTATTACAAAAAATAATCAGAAAGAGAGCACTGACTTTGCTGGTGAGGAATTCGTTATCTACGCTACTTGTGTATGCCTAGCAGCCACATTCGCTGCTGGCTGTTTAGGGGCGGTAATAGGATCCCCTCTATTGACCTTTCCACTTGCTATGCTCATCTCTAACCCCGTAGTTTGGGTTTTAATGGGAATAATTCTTACAGTAGCATACAAAATGGTTGTTGAACCTTTATTTTACTTAGCGAAGAACTATATTAATGGAAAAAGAGCTTCAAAGGGGGAAAAGAGTGAAGAAAAAGATACAGAACTACAAGATTTGCAAGGCAAGACTCCAGAAAAGCAAGCAAGACCGAAAACTCCTGATAGGGATAGTGGTATTTTTGACTGCAAAGAAAATAAGGATTCTTTTGTATATAAGACAAATAAAAAAGAAGATTATAAATTTTGGTTAAGTAATTTTGATATTGCAGAGATTGCAAAAAGTTACTATGGATGGATGCCATATCGTAAAAAAGGTCACAGGGAATTTTCCAAAGGAGTGTTCTTTTCTTGCCTCGATAATCTTACATCTTTTCTGGGGAACCGATTGCAAGAATATAAAGATAAAGTAAAAGGGGATAACAATTTAGTATTATCTTCAATTCTTAACTTAAATAACAATCATTGGGTAACATTGGTTATTTCTCATGATGAAAAGAGTAAAAAGTTTAGAGCATATTATTGCGATTCATTTGGTGAACCATTACCAGAAGAGGTATCAAGTGCGCTACAGAAAACTCTAGGAATAGACAATAGTAGTATTAGAAACTCAAAAGCTAAACAACAAGATGATAAGTATAATTGTGGAATATTTGCCTTAGAGAATGCTAAGAAAATTACAGATATGCTGAAAGCAGGCAAATCGTTTGATGAAATTGATGATCAGCTAAAATATGAACTTAGTTCAGAGCAATTAATAGAGAAGAGAAAAGAATTTGCAAAAGCGTTGAAAAAGGATGAACAAAGCAGGGCTGGCACGCCAAGCCCTGTATTAGGTGGTCCAGGAAATATAAGTCGTAAAGATAGCGGAGTAAGTTTAGATTCAGTAGAAAGTAAGCAAACAAAAATTGTTCAATATAATACTACAGGTGATGGCAACTGCTTTTTCCATGCGGTATTTGGTGATAATAGCTCTGGTCAATATAAAACTGAAAAAGCACAAGATATGAGAATGGAATGGCACAAATTTTTAAGTCAATTTAACTCTTTGAATGATCCAAGGATGCCTGAGTTATTGAAGGGACAGATGCAGAAAGTTTTTGGTGCATTCTTAGAAAATCCAAATCATTTGATTGGTATGTCGGACTCAATAAAAGATTTGGTTCAGCATACAAACAGACGGGTAGAGAAGATCAAAAAAAAGACTAATAAATTAATAAAAAAGTTATGTTGTCTTACAACATTAAAAGAAAATGAAGTTATAGGTGATTTAAGAAGCATTAGTGCTAGTAATCTCAATATTAGTGAAAGAAAATATGATAGAAATTATAATAGTGATACTGCAGCAAATTCTTTTCTCAATGGCAAATCCATTTATAGATCTTATCTAGAGGCAATCAGCAGCCAAAGTTACCATGTTTTCATAGAAGAAATTTCTATCTTAGCTTCGCTGGCTAATATTGAAATTGACGTCTACTATAAAAATAATGGTAATGATGTAAATACATTGTTTCTGCCAAATGCGGGAATGATAAATGAAGGTTATCAGCAGAACAACGAGCTATGGGGAAATAAAGAACAAGAAACGGTATACTTGGCACCTGGTCATTATGAGAGAGCTGAGATAGTAGAGGTAGAGCCTTCTCTTATGGAAAAAGTAAGTTCGGCTATACAAAGTATTGTAACAGTATGTGTAAATGCGCTAGGTTTGAACACATAGAATATATGTCCCTACAAGTAGGAAATTTGACAATTGATTCTCCAGTTATTTTAGCTCCAATGTCTGGAGTGACTGATTATCCGTTTAGAAGTATTGTGAAGAAACTTGGTGCAAGTTTGTTAGTTTCAGAGATGATCGCAAGCAGAGCTATGATTATGCAAACTCGCCAGAGTTTGCAAAAAGCAAAAGTCGATGCATTAACTGCTGTGCAGCTTGCTGGGTGTGAGCCAGATGTTATGGCGGAGGCTGCAAAATTAAACGAGGACATGGGAGCAAAAATTATAGACATAAACTTTGGTTGCCCTGTTAAAAAAGTTGTAAACGGTTATGCAGGATCAGCGCTAATGCGTGATGAGAAAAAAGCCGCTGAGATAATTGAAGCTGTGGTCAAAGCAGTGAATATGCCAGTTACGGTGAAAATGCGCACTGGATGGAACGATGAAAATCGCAATGCCCCGAGACTTGCGAAAATTGCCGAAGACTTAGGAGCAAAAATGATCACTGTGCATGGAAGAACAAGAGCGCAGCTTTATAATGGTCAAGCAGATTGGAAATTCGTTAGAAATGTTAAAGAGCAAGTGAAAATTCCAGTTATAGTAAATGGCGATATTAAAAATTTAAATGATATTCAGAATGCTCTCAAAGAATCTGGAGCAGACGGAGTGATGATAGGTCGTGGTGCCTACGGTAAACCTTGGCTGATTAATCAAGCAATGAACTTTCTCAGTGGAAGTGAAACTTCTGAGCCAACAGCTTCAGAGAGATTAAGCATCATACTCGAGCATTACGACAATATTCTTGAGTACTATGGAAATGACACAGGAATAAAGATGGCCCGCAAACACATAGGTTGGTACAGTAGCGGGCTTCAAGGCTCATCTGAATTTCGTGTGAGAGTAAATAACATGACAGATAGCACAGAAGTGAAAGAAAATATTATTGGCTTTTTTGGTCAAGAGACACACTAGCTGTACTCAATTCGACTGATCGTATGCCACTACGCTCTCTTCCTCACCAGAGTGTAAATGACAACCATTATCCATCAACCATTCCTCGTCATAAGTTTCAATATCAAAATATTTTTCATATTTATCCACATTATCACAAAGTGAAAGTGCTCTGATCTTATTCATAATCAAACCTGTACCAGCAGGAATTAATCTTCCTACTATAACATTTTCTTTTAATCCACTTAAAGGATCACTCTTCCCGCAGAATGCTGCTTCTGTAAGTACTTTTGTTGTCTCTTGGAAAGAGGCAGCAGAAATAAAGGAGCTAGTTTCAAGACTTGCCCTAGTAATCCCCTGCAGAATAGGAAGATAATGAGTAGACCGTTTGCCAGAGTTACTCATAGCATCATTTTCCCTATCAACTTCCAGCTTGTCAATGCTTTCGCCAACCAAGTACATAGTATCACCAGGATCAGTAATTTCCACTTTTTGTAGCATTTGTTTTAAGATCACCTCTAAATGCTTATTGTCTATACGAACACCCTGCAATCTATAAACTTGCTGTATTTCAGAAATCATATAGTGCGCTAAAGCTTCTAACCCAAGCACACGTAAAATATCATGGAGATCAGGGTCACCATCCATCAATAGATCACCTTTACGTACAAAATCACCTTCATTGACTATTACATGCTTACTTCTTGATACCAAATATTCAACTGGAGAAATTTGTTCATCTACAGGTTTAATTAATATACTGCATTTTCCTCTACGGTCTTTTTCAGAAAACGCTACATAGCCATCTATCTCACTAACAATAGCATGCTCTTTAGGACGACGTGCTTCAAATAACTCTATAACCCTCGGTAAACCACCAGTAATATCACGAGTTTTAACTGACTCTCTTGGTGTTCTTGTAATAACATCACCTGCATGAACCTCCTGGCCATCTTGTACATTGAGCACTGCACCGATTGGTATAAAATAACATGCTTCAACGCCACTTGCGAGTGTCATTACTTTACCATTATCGTCAAGCAGCACAATACGAGGACGTAAATTAGCTCCACCAGAATGCAATTTCCAGTCTTTTACTACTTTGCTTGATATTCCTGTAGATTCATCCATCACTTCAGTGATCGAAATTCCATCTTTTAAGTCCTGATAAGACACTGTACCAGTCTTCTCCGTGATAATAGGCAATGTATAAGGATCCCATTCCGCAACTTTATCGCCAATTTTTACTGACCCACTCTCATCTACATAAAGCTTAGCGCCGTAAGGTACACTGTGCTTCAACTTCTCACTACCAAGGCTATCAATCAACACGACTTCACAGGAACGGCTTATCACAATTTTATTTCCGTTTCTATCTATAATTATATTACTATTGTTTAACTTTATTTTAGCATTAATAGAAGCTATAATATTCGAGGATTCAACGCCTCTAGTCATTACTCCACCTATATGAAAAGTACGCATCGTTAACTGAGTACCTGGCTCTCCAACAGATTGAGCAGCTATAACACCAACTGCTTCACCTATTGAAACAATTTTACCAGTTGCAAGGTCTCTTCCATAACATAAAGAACATACACCAGGACTTATTTCACAAGTTAAAGGCGATCTAATTTTTACAACATCAAGACCTGCAATGCTGATTTGCTTTACTTTATCCTCATCAATTAATTCCCCTGCTTTTACTAATAATTCTTTTGTCACTGGGTTATATATATCATTTGCAGCTGTTCTACCCAGCACAACACTCTCTAGAGATGCAACTATAGTACTTCCTTCAACTGTAGCTCTCACAACAAGACCATTTTTTGTTTTACAGTCATGCTTTGTAACTATGCAATTTTGAGATACATCAACTAAACGACGAGTTAAGTATCCAGAGTTTGCAGTTTTAAGTGCAGTGTCAGCTAAACCTTTACGCGCACCGTGAGTAGAATTAAAGTATTCAAATACGTTCAATCCTTCACGGAAATTAGAAATTATAGGTGTTTCTATAATCTCACCAGAAGGTTTGGTCATGAGCCCTCGCATTCCTGCTAGCTGTTTCATCTGTGAAGTAGAACCCCTTGCACCAGAGTTAACCATCATATACACTGAGTTGTACTTACTATTTCCATCATATATAGATATTGCTTTTAACATATCATTAGCTATCATATCCGTACACTTAGACCATTCATCTATAACCTTGTTATACCTCTCACTTCTAGTTATTAGCCCATCTTGATATTGCATAGAGAATTTCTTAATTTCACCCCTCGCGTGATCAACATGTGTAGCTTTAGTTTCAGGTATAACCATATCACAACGACCAAAAGAGACACCAGAAAATGTGGCATACTCAAAGCCAAGTACCATTAATTTATCAGAAAATGCCACTGTAGCACTTTGACCACAGTTACGATATACCAAATCAACTATACCAGTTATTTCCTTGACTGTTAATATCTGATTTATTAGATCGAAGCCTAGATTCTCATGCTTAGGAAAAATTTGCCATAATATTAAACGGCCAGGAGTTGTACAAACAGTTTTATAGTGAGTTTCACCGCTGCTATTAATATACTCCATCCTATACTTTATACTAGAATGAATATGTAAAGTACCATCACTCAAGGAATGCTCAACTTCACAAAAAGCACCAAAAGATGGTAAATTATCTTCCTTAGGTTCTTGTAAAGTCAGATAATATATACCAAGTACTATATCTTTACTAGGAACTATAATCGGTCTGCCATTAGAAGGACTTAAAACGTTATTAGTGGACATCATCAACACCCTAGCTTCAAGCTGAGCTTCCAATGAAATTGGCACATGCACTGCCATTTGATCACCATCAAAATCAGCATTAAACGCCGTACAGACAAGCGGATGAAGCTGTATTGCTTTGCCTTCAATAAGGATTGGCTCAAAAGCCTGAATACCAAGTCTATGTAGCGTAGGCGCTCTATTCAACAAAACAGGATGCTCTTTTATTACCTCTTCAAGCATATCCCAAACTTCTGGTTTTTCTGCTCTTATCAACTTACTAGCAAACTTAATAGTTGGAGCCATACCATACATCTTAAGCTTTGAGTAAACAAAAGGTTTGAATAGTTCAAGAGCCATTCTTTTTGGTAATCCACACTGATTTAGTTTCAAAGTTGGACCAACAACTATTACAGAACGTCCAGAGTAGTCTACCCTTTTTCCTAAGAGGTTCTGGCGAAAACGACCCTGTTTTCCTTTTAACATATCACTAATGGACTTTTTATATCCAACAGCACCAGCTTTATTTACCAAAGTATTACGACGACTATTATCAAAAAGAGAATCAACTGCTTCTTGTAACATCCTTTTTTCATTACGAATCATAATCTCAGGAGGATTTAAGCTCAACAATTTCCTCAACCTGTTATTTCTATTAATAATAGTCCTATAATGATGATTCAGATCAGAAACTGCAGGACGACCACTCTCAAGCGATACCAAAGGACGCAAATCAGGTGGTAAAATAGGTATAGTTGTAAGTATCATCCACTCAGGCCTATTTCCAGATTTAATGAAGTTTTCAACAATACGCAATCTCTTTATAATTTTCTTTCTTCTTATCTCAGAAGCAACAGATTCTAATTCTAGTCTTAAATCCTTCCTAATTTCATGTAAATCAAGGCGCGTTAGCAACTCTCTTATAGCTTCAACACCTTGCATAGCTACAAAACTATCGATCCCATAGCTATCTTTAGCTTCATTATAAGCTTTTTCACTAATAATCTCACCTTTTTCAAAAGGCGAAACAAGAGGATCTATTACGATATAATTATCGCTATATAAAATATTCTCAATATCTCTGAGAGACATATCTAATAATGCTCCAATTCTTGAAGGAAGCGATTTCAAAAACCATATATGAGCAACAGGAGATGCAAGCTCTATATGACCCATCCTTTCTCTTCTTACTTTAGAAGATGTAACTTCTACTCCGCATTTTTCGCATATGCGACCTCTGTGTCTTCTTTTTTTGTATTTTCCACATAAACATTCATCGTCATTGACAGGGCCAAAAACCTTAGGGCAAAATAATCCACCTTTCTCAACTTTGAACGTACGATAATTTGCAGTTGAAACATCTTCTATCTCACCACAAGATATACGCTTAATACTTTCAGGGCTAGCAATCGATATGCTAACCTCATTAAAAGGTTGTGCAATGTGAGTGTGAGATATATCTTCAATCACTACATCATTTTGCTTTAAATCTACATTTAAACATAAAGAACGTAGTTCTTTTATCATCACATTAAAGGATTCAGGAATTCCACATTCAAAATTACTGTCACCTTTTATTATCGATTCATAAATCTTAACTCTACCATTAATATCATCAGACTTCACAGTTAACATTTCCTGCAAAGTATAAGCAGCACCATAGGCTTGTAATGCCCAACATTCCATTTCACCAAAACGCTGACCACCAAAATGAGATTTTCCTCCAAGAGGTTGTTGAGTAACCAAACTATAAGGCCCTACTGAACGCGCATGAATTTTACCATCAACCAAGTGGTGCAACTTAAGCATGTACATGTAACCAACTGTAACCTTGCGGTCGAATTTTTCACCACTGCAACCGTCATATAATACAGCTTGTCCAGAGTTATCTAAACCAGCAAGTTCAAATAATTTTGCTATTTGTTCATCTTTTGGACCCTCAAATACAGGTGCAGCAACAGGAACGCCATCACGTAATTTGCGTGCAAATTCAATGAGATTATTATCACTAATATTACGAATATCATTACAGATAGATACGTTACTGCCATAGCTATAAACCTCAATCAGGAAGTTACGTAAATTGCTGTATGAACTTTTACAAGAGTTCAAATAGTTCTCTACTAACTCATTCAACTCGTCATTTAGTGCATTCTTATTAGGTGTATTTAAAACAGAAGCCGTTATTTCATCATCATCAATATTTTCAATTTTTTTATTATCAAGGTATGCTACTGCAAATTGTGTAAAATTATCATCGTTAAGGGACCTAATTCCCTTGCAAAAAGCACTTTTGATCTTATTGATCTCATCGAGAATATTACTTACCTTTTCCCCTAATTTTCTACAAGCCCAACCTACATGCGTTTCCAGTATTTGCCCTACATTCATTCGTGAAGGAACACCAAGAGGGTTAAGAATAATATCAACAGGAGTACCATCTTCCAAATAAGGCATATCTTCCACTGGCACAACTCGAGAAATCACACCTTTATTTCCATGTCTACCAGCCATTTTATCCCCTGGTTGCAGACTATGTTTCACAGCAATGAAAACTTTTACTGACATCGACACACCTTGAGGCAGGTCATAACCTTCATGTAATTTTTCTACTTTTCGCTTAAACTGTGCTATTGCATGCGATACTTTTTCATCAAAATCTTTTTTTAAGCTCTTAACTTGCTCAGAAATGGATTGGTTTTTTAATCCTATACCCCACCATTGCTCACGTTCAATAGAGTCAAATTTTTCTCGATCTTGAGAACCAGAATTAATAAGAAGTTTCTTCAATTCATCATAGAAATATTCACTAGTAACATTGATTATATAATCTCGCTCTTCCTCAAAGTCATTTATCTCTTTTTGTTTGATGAGTAATGCCCTTTCATTTTCTTCAACCCCCCTGCGTGTAAAGACTTGTACATCAATTACTGTCCCTTCAACATCTGGAGATGTATATAAAGAGGAATCCGCACAATCGAATGACTTTTCACCAAAAATTGTCATTAATAACTTCGTTTCAGGAGGCAATGAAAGAGAAGGTTTAGGTGTAACTTTACCTACCAGAATATAGCCTGGACCAACTCTTGTACCAATTTTCACTATACCACTATCATCCAAGTGATATAGATTTTCTTCATTAACACCAGGTATAGCACGAGTTATTTTTTCTGATCCTAAAGGGGTATCATGTACAACACAGTCAAATTCTTCTATATGAATAGAAGTAAAGAGATCTTTTTTAACAACTTCACTAGAAATAATAATAGAGTCTTCAAAATTATAACCTTGCCAAGACATAAAAGCGACTAGCAAATTTTTACCAAGCGCCAACTCACCACTGTTAATTGCAGGACCATCAGCTATTACATCACCCTTTTTAACATAATCACCTACGCACACTAGCGGTCTTTGATTAATACAAGTATTATGGTTAGAACGCTGAAACTTCCTTAGATGATAAATATCTACGTCCAAGTAGTTAACCCTTTCTTTATCAAAAGCACGTATAACTATAGAGTTACTATCAGAACTATCAACTATGCCATCGCGTTTTGCTAAAACTACAGCACCAGAGCCAGAAGCTACAAAAGACTCCATACCAGTAGCAACCAGAGGAGCGGTAGGCTTCAATAAAGGTACGGCCTGACGTTGCATATTTGAGCCCATTAATGCTCTATTAGCATCATCATTTTCTAAAAATGGAATCAAGGAAGCTGCAACTGATATTACCTGCTTAGGAGATACGTCAATGTAACTAACTTGGTCGCTACTTACCATGACGAAGCTACCAGCATATCTACAGTATAGCATGTCATCAACAAAGCAATTATTTTCATCAAGCTTTACGCTAGTGTCAGCTATATGATGTGAGCCTTCGTCTATAGCAGAAAGATACTCAATTTGATCAGTAACAACCCTATTGACTACTTTTCTATAAGGGCTTTCAATGAAACCATATTTATTAATACGCGCGTATATAGCTAAGCTGTTGATTAACCCTATATTTTGCCCTTCAGGAGTCTCAATAGGGCAAATTCTTCCATAATGAGTTGGATGAACATCACGCACCTCAAATCCTGCCCGTTCTCTTGTTAAACCGCCAGGACCTAACGCGGATAACCTTCTTTTATGTGTTATTTCAGATAACGGATTAGTCTGATCCATAAATTGAGATAATTGAGAAGAATTGAAGAAATCTCTTAAGACATTAGTTAACACTTTTGGATTAATAAAATCAGATGGAGAAACTTTATCTAAACTAGAAGTGGACATAGAATCAACTATTGCGCGTTCCAATTTCAACAACCCAGTTCTAAATTGATTTTCTATAAACTCTCCAACTGATCTTACTCTTCTGTTTCCTAAATGATCAATATCATCTACAGATCCTTGACCGTCACGTAACAATACTATTTTTTTCACAATTTCAATAATATCTTCATGCGTTAAAACAGTTAAATCCTCATCATAATTTAATCCAAGGTAAGAGTTAAGCTTCAACCTACCAATGTTAGACAAATCATAATATTCCGGACTGAAGAAAAGATTACGGAAAAACTCTTCTACTATCTCTAAAACAGGAACTTCACCAGGACGCAAAACTCTATATATTTCATATAGTGCATCCTGATAAGACATGTTTTCATCTAAGAAAAGCGTATTTAATATATAAGGTCCAACAAACAAATTATCTATGTTCAACACTGATATTTCATCTACAGATAATAACTCAAGCTTCTTTATGTCTTCCAGCTTTATAGATTCACCAGCAGATAAAATTTTCGTAGAGCTAGCACTATCCATTAAATCTTCTGCGAGGAATAAACCACATATAGAATTAAAAGGAACCAGATACTCTTTCAATTCATTATCATATAGCTTTTTAGCTAGTCTTGAGGTAATACGAACGTTAGCTTTAAGCAGCACATTACCTTCAATATCCATTAAGTCGAAAGGCAGCCTCACTCCTTTAAATTTATCAGGAACAAAAGGCACTTTCCAACCATCTTTATGTTTTACATACTTTATTTTCTCATAAAATCTATCGAGTATATCATTATTTGATAAACCCAACGCCTTTAATAAAACTGAGATTGGCAATTTTCTTTTTCTATCAACACGAAAATACAAATGGTCTTTAACATCAAATTCAATATCAAGCCAAGAACCCCTATAAGGAATAATTCTAGCAGAATAGATCAATTTACCAGAATTGTAAGTTTTTCCCTTATCGCTATCAAAGAATACACCAGGAGACCTATGCATTTGTGAGACGATAACTTTTTCCACACCATTAATGATGAAAGTGCCCTTATCAGTCATCATAGGCAACCCACAAAAGTGGACTTTCTGCTCTTCTATAGATTTTACAACGGTTGCAAGTTTAGAATGATCTCCACTCTCTTTAATCGATTTATATTCATCAAGAGAAATACCATCCTGCATAACAACAAGACGTATAGAAGCAATAACCTGAGCAGAAAAAGTTACACCACGCTTTATACACTCAGATTCATCATACTTAGGATCATCCACCCTACAACTTATAAACTCAATAGTAGCCCTACGCAAAGGATCATTTATTGGAAAGATTGTATGAAAGATAACTTCAAGTCTTTCATTACCCTTATTCTGAGGAGTAAATGAATCATACGATTCTTTTTGAACCTTAACCAAATCCAATAAAGAATCTTTTAAATCAATCGACCTAGAATAAGAAACTCTAGGAACAAAAGCACCAGAAGCGTACATATAAGAAGAATCAACCATTAAAATACCCCAAACTAATTAAAAGAGCTATATCAATATAAAATTAATACATTAAATATTATTCAAGCTCCACTTTAGTTGCTCCTGCTTCAATAAGTTTTTGCTTGATTTTTTCTGCTTCGTCTTTAGGAACATTAGCAGTCAAATCTTTAGGTAAAGATTCAACCAACTCTTTTGCTTCTTTTAAACCCAATGTAGAATTAACCTCTCTCACAGCTTTAATAACTCCTATTTTTTTACTCGCATCAATTTCTTTAATCACAACTTTATATTCAACTTTCTCTTGAGCAGCAGGAGCAGCAGCATTATCGCCAACAGGCGCCCCAGCACCAACAGCTCCACCAAGAAAAGAACCAGCAGGCAACCCTATTTTCTCTTCTAGAACTTTTACAAGTTCAGAAGCCTCTAATAGATTTAAAGATAATATTTTATCAACCAAATCACTTGTTACATTACTCATAATTACCACCTTACTTAACAATAAATTTATTTTTTAGAACTATAATAATCCAAAACTCTCATAAGCCTCATAGAAGATGAATTAATAGACAACGCCAATCGAGCAGGAATATCATAAGATATTAAACGCATAATTTTAACACGCAATTCATCCAGAGAAGGCAACTTAGCCAGTTTATTAACATCTTCCACTGTTAACAATTCATTTAAATGAGCCGCGCAAATCACAGACATTTTTTCTTTGTTAGCATTAGCAAAATCAACTATTAACTTTGCAGCTTCTACTATGCCACTAGAGTATATAATAGCAACAGGACCAGAAAATTTGCCTGATAAATAAGAAAATTTGCCAGTCCTTTCCAAAGCCAAGCGAGCCAGAGTATTTTTAACTACTAATACCCCACCTGTTATAGACTTCAGGTTATTCCTCAGGATTAATGAATCATTAGCATTTATAGATTTAAAATTTACTAATATTAAGAAATCATTATTTACAAATACGTTTATTGTGTTCTGTATAAATTCATCCTTATTTTTACGCTTCACGGTATCGCTCCCTTAAATTATATCTTCCACTTTGCTTATCTTATAAGCTTTACCCATAGTTGAATTTAAAAAAACACCCTTAAAGTAAACTCCTTTCACAGAAATAGGTTTATTATCTTTAATTACTTTAAGAAAGGCTTTTAAATTTTCTAGCAAGTCATCAATATCAAATTTAATATTTCCTAATTTACCATGAATAACACCATTTTTATCTGTTCTAAATTTTATCTGACCAGACTTAATGGTTTTAATAGCTTCTGCAATGTTAGAAGTCACAGTACCAAATTTAGGGTTAGGCATCAGCCCTTTAGCACCCAATACTTTTGCAATAGGAGTGATTTTTGCCATAAAATCAGGAGTAGTAATGCACCAATCAACATCTAATTTTCTACCTTTTTTTATTTCTTCAACTAAATCCTCTCCTCCTGCAATATCAGCACCAGCTTTTTCAGCTTCTAATAAATGTTTATCTTGAGCGAAAACAGCTACTTTAATATTCTTCCCGATACCCTTAGGCAAAACTACTGTACCACGCACCTGCTCTTCAGATTTACATGAATCTACGCCTAGATTGACCGCAACATCAACTGATTCATTAAATTTTGCTGAAGCAGACTCAACAATCTTCTCCAAACACTGCTTAGGATTACCATTATATGTATTCATTTACCTAACCTTCCACAACTTCTATACCCATAGATTTTGCAGTGCCTACAACCATTTTCACTGCTGAATCTTCATTATCCACTTTCATATCAACCATCTTGCACTTTGCCACTTTAATTATAGCAGACATAGGTAATTTAGCCACTAATTCTTTACCAGGATTACCAGAACCTTTACTTAATTTAGCTTCCTGCTTAAGTAAATAAGCCACAGGAGGACCGCTGACAGTAAAATCATGAGAGCGATCATCCTTTATGGAAATTCGCACTGTTACTAAATCACCTACTTTATAATTAGCGTTAGCAGCGCTAGTAACTTTATTAAAAGCTTCACAAAACTTAGGAACAGGTATACCACGCGGACCAAGTACTGAAGCAATTTTTGGTCCTGGAACTGCTTTTCCAGCTTCCATAAGTAAGTTAATCTTAGCAACTACAACACTCATAATTAATCCTCTATTTTCTCTACTTGAGCCAGATCAAGCTCTATTATTGTCGGCTTACCTAAAATCGATACTTCCACATTAATAATTTTTTTCTCATCGTTTACCATATTTACCTTACCAGTAAAATTTTGAAAAAGACCATCATTAATTTTCACTTTTTCACCTTTTTCATAACCATAACCTAACTTCTTTGTCTCTTGAGCATTATAAAGTGCATTACACATTGAGTGAATCTCATCATCCAAAATTACCTTTGGAATATTACCATTTTTCAAAAATCCATAAACCTTAAGAGATTTTGGTATATTATTGATAAAATTCAATACTTCATCGCATAAATTCACGTATAAAAAGACATAACCAGGAAAGCATTTCCTTCGTGTAGCAATTTTCTTAGATTTTAACTCTATTTCACTTAGCTCTTCATATGGAATAAAAACTTCCTTAAAGTAATCATTAACACCCAATCTCATAGAATTTTCCAATATATGTTGGCGCACTTTCTCTTCACAATTGGAAGCAACTCTCAAGATATACCATTTATATCTATTAAATTCTTTACACTTTAAACTTATCTCATCATCTGAAATCATCTCAAAATCACCAGATTCGCCACTACAGAATCCAGGCGTTTGATTCAAAATATTTTTGCTTTCATCACACAGATGCATATATACATACACTTCACATAACTCTTTTATATCAGACTTTGAATTACATACCGTTTGATAAGGAATAAACACTTCCTTAAAATAAACAGCATTACTTACCAATTCGCGTATGTTTTGCTCATATCCATAATCAACTTTAATGATATACCATTTATATTCACATTCCATAAATAATTCCAAATAAAGCCTTAATTACGTAAAGAGACATAAAATCCACAAAACAGAAGAAAATCGAAAAGCATAATATAACAATCATTACAACAAATAGAGATGACAACACCTCCTGTTTCTTTACCCAAGCAATTCTTCGTATTTCTTGCTTTATATCACAGAAAAAACCATACAAACTTTTTAACATTTCCACCACAACATTAATGCAGGAGCGATAGGAATTGAACCTACAACCTCTGGTTTTGGAGACCAGCGCTCTACCAATTGAGCTACACTCCTATAACTCAAACTCTCACTCCAAAATTTCAGAAACAACACCAGAACCAACAGTTCTACCGCCTTCTCTTATCGCAAAACGCAATCCCTTATCCATTGCTATCGGTACTTGCAATTCTACTTCTACACTCACATTATCTCCTGGCATTACCATCTCCTTCCCATCTAGCAATTTTATGCTCCCAGTTACATCCGTTGTCCTTAAATAAAACTGTGGCTGGTAATTCGCAAAAAATGGTGTATGCCTTCCTCCTTCCTCTTTCTTTAATATATAAACCTCCGCCTTAAACTTTCTATGCGGTGTTATCGTCCCCGGTTTCGCTAATACTTGCCCTCTCTCCACTTCTTCTCTTTTTGTTCCTCTTAACAATATTCCTACATTGAGTCCTGCACTTCCCTTATCCAGCAACTTCTTAAACATCTCAACACCTGTGCATATCGTCTTTTGCGTCGCTTTCAGACCTATTATCTCTATCTCTTCTCCCGTCTTTATCTCTCCCTTCTCTATTCTTCCTGTTACCACTGTTCCTCGCCCCGATATCGAAAATACATCTTCGATTGGTAATAAAAATGGTAAATCCACAGGCCTTGGTGGAACCGCTACATATTCATCTAACTTTTCCATCAATTTGTCTATTGATTTCTTTCCATATTCGCTGCTGTCATCCTCCAGCGCCTTGAGCGCTGAACCAACCACCACAGGCACTTCATCCCCTGGAAATCCGTATTTACTCAGTAATTCCCTCACTTCCATTTCTACTAAATCTATCATATCAGCATCAGCAACATCAGCTTTATTTATATACACCACGATATATCCAACACCTACCTGCTTCGCCAGCAATATATGCTCTCTCGTTTGTGGCATTGGCCCATCAACCCCCGACACTACCAATATCGCCGCATCCATCTGTGCTGCACCTACTATCATGTTCTTTACATAGTCAGCGTGTCCAGGACAATCAACGTGTGCATAATGCCTTTTTTCCGTCTGATACTCAACATGCGCTGTTGCTATCGTTATCCCCCTCTTCCTTTCTTCTGGCGCTTTATCTATCTGATCGTACGCTACAAAATTTCCATAATGCTTCGTTATCGCCGCTGTTAACGTCGTCTTCCCATGATCCACATGTCCTATTGTTCCCACATTTACATGCGGCTTTCCAAATGCTTCCACTACTGCTGTCATAATTATTACCCTTAATTATACTCTAACTTTAACTCATCAACCACATATTGTGGCACTTGCTCATAACAAGAAAAATGCATACTATACTGCGCCCTTCCCTGAGACATAGAACGCAAAACGTTGATATAACCAAACATATTTGCAAGAGGTACCGAAGCAGTAATTATTTTACTATTATTACCTAAATCGAGCATATCAGCAACATTTCCTCTTCTACTATTTATATCACCCATAACATCACCCATATATTCTTCAGGAGTAATGATTTCAACTTTCATTATAGGCTCCAGCATTTTTGGACCAGCTTTATTTGCCATCTCTTTAAAAGCACCTTTAGCAGCAAGTTCAAAAGCTAAAGGACTAGAATCAACCTCATGAAAAGCACCATCAAGAAGGGTAGCCTTAAAATCAATCAACGGAAATCCCGAAATTACACCACCTTCTTTTATCAACTCCAAGCCATTTTCTACCCCAGGAATATACTCTTTTGGAATAGCACCACCTACAATTTTACTTTCAAATTGAAACCCAGAACCAGGCTCAAGAGGTTCAAATTTTATTTTAACCTTAGCAAACTGACCAGCTCCACCAGATTGTTTTTTATGAATGTAATCAATTTCAACAGATTTAGTGATAGTTTCACGATATGCAACCTGAGGAGCACCGACGTTAGCCTCAACGTTAAATTCGCGCTTCATTCTATCAACAATAATCTCAAGATGGAGCTCACCCATGCCTTTCAATATAGTCTGGCCACTTTCCGCATTTACTGACATTCTCAAAGAAGGATCTTCTGCAACCAACCTATTTAGAGCAATACCTAATTTTTCCTGATCTGAAGTGGTTTTAGGTTCCACAGCAATTTCAATAACAGGCTCAGGAAATTCCATACGCTCCAATAATATAGGAAAATCAACAGAACATAAAGTATCTCCGGTGGTTGTTTTCTTTAGCCCAACTAAAGCAACTATATCTCCAGCCCTAGCCTCAGTTATATCTTCTCGGTTATTTGCATGCATAAGTAACATTCTGCCAATCCCTTCAGTTTCGTTTTTTAACGCATTTGAAACGGTAGATTTAGACTTTAATTTACCAGAATAAATACGGATAAACGTCAAGCTGCCTACAAATTTATCCGTCATCACTTTAAATGCAAGAGCAACAAATTTCTCTTTTTCTGAAGGTTTGACCTCAATTTTCTTTTCTGAATCTTTAGGATCAATTCCAACAATTACATCAACATCAATAGGAGAAGGTAAAAAGTCAACTACACCATCTAAAAGTGGTTGTACGCCTTTATTTTTAAAAGCTGATCCACATAACACAGGAACAAATTTTCCTTTAATGGTCCCATTTCTCACGCATTTTTTCAGTAAATCCACTGGCAGATCATTAGACTCAAAGTAAGTATTCATCGCTTCATCATCCATCTCAGCTGCAGCATCTAATAAAAGATTTCGATATTCTTGAGCCTTATCAAGCAAACCAGAAGGAATATCTTCATAAGAAAATTTAGCGCCCAACGTTTCTTCTTGCCATATAATGGCTTTCATAGAAATAAGGTCAATTATACCTTTGAAATCTTTCTCACTCCCTATTGGTAAATGAATAACTAAAGGTGCTGCACCAAGCTTCGTCTTTATCATATCAACACATCGATAAAAATTTGCCCCTATTCTATCCATCTTATTAACAAAGCAGATACGAGGAACGCTATATTTATCAGCTTGACGCCACACTGTCTCAGATTGAGGTTCAACTCCAGCAACTCCATCAAATACAGCAACTGCACCATCCAAAACCCTTAAAGATCTCTCAACTTCAATAGTGAAATCAACGTGACCAGGAGTGTCTATTATATTGACCCTATGATCATTCCAAAAACATGTTGTTGCAGCAGATGTGATTGTAATACCACGCTCTTTTTCCTGCTCCATCCAATCCATAGAAGCTGCACCATCGTGCACTTCACCAATTCTATTTTGCTTACCAGTATAAAATAAAATACGCTCTGTTGTAGTAGTCTTACCAGCATCTATGTGAGCCATTATCCCTATATTTCTGTATTTAGATATTCCAATTTCCATATCACAATTAATTAGCTAACATTAAAAACGAAGATGAGAAAATGCCTTATTAGCTTCAGCCATTTTATATTTTTCTTCGCACATCTTAAACGCACCACCGCGTTTATTATAAGCATCCAGTATTTCAGATTGCAAACAATCAACAGTGGTTTTTCCACTCTTTTTTCGAGCAGCAGAAGTTGCTTTAGCAATCCACCTTAACGCTAAAGAAACCGCTCTATCTTGTCGAACTTCAACAGGTACTTGATAAGTTGCACCACCAATGCGTCGAGAACGCACTTCTATAGAAGGAGTAACATTTCCTACTGCTGTCTCAAAAATTGATAACCCACCTTCGCCTATTTTCTTTTCAGCTAAAGACAAAGCGTCATAGATAATCTTTTCTGCAGTAGATTTTTTACCACATTTCATGATTGTATTAATGAAACGCATCAGCAAAACACTGCCGTAACGCGAATCAGGACTTATTTCTCTTTTTTTTGCTTTATTCCGACGAGCCATAAACTTTAACCAGATTTCTTTACACCATATTTTGAACGAGCTTTCTTTCGATTTTGCACACCACGCAGATCAAGGGCACCTCTTATTATGTGATAACGCACACCTGGCAAATCTTTAACCCGCCCACCACGTATCAAAACAACAGAGTGTTCTTGTAAATTATGACCTTCACCAGGTATATAAGCCGTCACTTCACCATACCCACTAATTTTTACTCTGGCTACTTTACGGAGTGCTGAGTTAGGCTTTCTAGGAGTTGTAGTATACACCTTAGTGCAAACACCTCTCCTTTGAGGGTTGCTTTCTCCCAAAGCTGGTACCTTTTTCTTATGGGTCAATCCTAATCTACCCTTACGTATTAATTGATTTATCGTAGGCATATGTTATAAACTCAAGCTCATTAAAATAACTAAGTTTTTAGTTATAAAATAATAAACCTCAATAGTCAATATAAAAATAAACATTACTACTCTAATAATTAAGCTCAACTGCCTTGAAAGCCATCAGTAGACTTCTTGCACTACCTCCCAAGCCACAACTGTCATTCAGTAGAAACGAAAAAACTTACTTGACACCCTTCGCCAGCCCCATTATCATGGTACTGAAGGTATTCATTTATCTTCAATCTGTGCAGATTAAATGACAACAGTATTACGTAATTGGCGTCTTATTTTTAATTTTTTGCACTATGCACACTTTACGTCTTCACAACATTTCTGGGTTTTTACCTATATAAGCTGAAACGCGCTTATAAAGCGTTTAAGACAGTATAGTACGCCAATTTGCAGGATTAGAGAGTGACAACTAGCTAATACGGGATATCTTTTGCCTTTTTTTCTGCTTAGTAAATTTCTTAAACATTTAAACTAAGGTGAGTTGCATTTAAAAGCAGCTAAATTGCAGTGTTTAAGACTTAAAAAACGCCAATACTGAAAATAGACAATGACTAGGGCTTCTTTTGCCTTTTTTTTTTGCTTGGTAAATTTCTTAATATTTATGGCAACATGAACTGAGCAGGAAGGTGTCATTCCAGTGCTTGACACTGGAATCCAGTTTTCCATATAATCTCATCGAAAATGTTGTAACCACTTTCTGTGCTAGTTTGCTTGCTTACAAGCAAACTTTTCTGGATCTCAGTGTCTGGGCACTGGGATGACAGGGGAGGGAGGCTACTTGGATGACACCATTCTTTTTCCTGGATCCAAGTAGTCAGGGCACTGGGATGACAGGAGAAGGTACTAGGATGACACCCTGACCTCGTCGTCCCGCTACGTGTTAGCGGAATCTAGAGATACCGTGACGGTATGACGTAAAGCTCGCATTAGCTATACTTTTATGCTCACCAACTTAGCTGGATCCAAGTAGTCAAGCTACTTGGATCTGCAAATTGCAATGTTCGTACAGCTGCGTGCTTGACACTGGGATTTAGCGCAGCTACCCTAAACTGGAAGCTCATCTTGCTATTTTTGGCTGAAAGAAACATATTTTTAGAATAATGAAAACAATCAGCACTTTAATTCAAGAAGGATCGGAGTTATTATCGTCACATAAAGTTGAATCACCACATTTAGATTGTGAAATCATCATGCAGCACGTACTTGGAGTGGAAAGATCATTTATAATTGTGAACCATGCTGATCAAGTGCCGATGGAGAAAGAACTTTTATTTTGGAAATTAACAAAAAAAAGAGCGGAAAGATATCCAATATCGCAAATAATAGGTAATCGTGAATTCTGGAGTAAAAATTTTATAGTTAACCAGCATGTTTTAGATCCAAGGCCAGATAGTGAAACAATAATCCTAGCAGTGTTAAAATATTACCCAAACAAAAAACAGAAACTAAAAATTGCAGATTTTGGTACAGGCACAGGTTGTTTATTGATATCCGTACTTAGTGAGTATGAATATGCTGTTGGCGTCGGTTTTGAAAAAAGCTTGGAAGCATATAAAGTTGCCTATCAGAACACAAAAAAACATGATCTTCTCAGCAGAGCCAAAATATTTCCAAGTTCGTGGACAGAGTGCAGAGGTTCATTCGATCTTATAATCAGTAATCCTCCATATATTAAAAGAAGCAAATTGAAAGACTTGCAAGCTGAAGTGCAAAAGGAACCAAGAATTGCCCTTGATGGTGGTATTGATGGTTTGAGCTGTTATTTGAGCATTTTTCCAATATTGAGAAAGTGCCTTAAAAAAAATGGGTTTGCGATATTGGAGATAGGTGAAGATCAAAGCAATATTGACAAAATAATCCCCTCATACGAATTAGCTTTTCAGGAATATGTATATGACTTAGCGGGAATGAAGAGATGCATTGTTGTGAAAAGAACATAGCTAATGTTTTTTTGCCTTCATCCCATATTATCCTATATCATCCCAGTACCCTCTACCTAGTCATCCAAGTAGCGTGACTACTTGGATCTATATTTAACTAGATCCTATGGTCAAGCCATAGGACGACAGGAACGGTTTTATGCATTTTTTAAAGGGCAACATGTTTAAGCTTTGCTGGCAAAATGGAAAGTAAGACCAGCCTCTATACCGTGTGTATGAAATAGTTGATTACCTATATTTATTTCCTCAGTTACTTTGCTACCTGAGCTAGGATTAAGCTTCTTTTTTTTATCATTATTAGGGTCGTCTACCACTTGTCCTAACCTTTTTGCTGTAAGCTTAATATCGCTACCAATAGCACCAAAACCTCTATATCCGATATGCATATTTACATCTTCGTTTATGCGATAGTCAAAGCCAGCTTTTAATTGACCTGCGGGTCTTATTGACGGTTTTTCAAACATCGTCATTCTTGTTGCACCGATCCCAATACCAACGTAAGGAGAAAAAGAGAAACGGTCACTTTTCCAATGATGATAAACATTTGCCATTACAGATATGTTCTCAATTTGGTCATGACTAACTGCAGCACTATAGAGATAAGTTTCTTTATTAGGATCCTCACCAGTCTCCTTTAGGTATGAAACAGTTATTTGGCTACTTGTTAAACCAATATTATCCACTTTTACAGAAGAATACATCCCTTCCAATTCAGCCCTATAGCTGTTGTTACCCAATTCTCCTGTGTAACCAAATGCCACATTTGCAGCAAAGGTGGATTATAATCTCCTTTATACTCACTTAGTGACTGACCTTCTGTGTTCTGAGCACCCCTGTCATTTATAGACAAATTTTTGATACCTGTAGTGCTTGTTTTTAGTACGCTTGTGTTATTTAAATATTGACCGTAATACCTACTACCAAAGTAAAACCCTTCTGTTTCACTTGCAAAAGATTGTTGTGACAACAATAAAGCAAATGCTGTAACCGCTAATGTTTTTTTACTAATCATTACTACTCCCCTAGTTAAAATAGCTAATCTAATACTAATTAATTAAAAATGGCTTAATATGAAAAAGCTAATTATTTGCATAACTTGCACTTTTCTGAGCTAAAAATAGGCAAAGTTAACCTTACTTCTCGTCATTTTTTAATTTATCCTCATCTTCAAATTCATCCTCCTCTTCTTCGTCATCAAACCCATCATCGCTCCTATCCTCATCTTCCTCGTCATCATCTTCAAACTTATCGTCGATATCTTCGTCTGCAAATTCATCTGATTCATCATATACTGCATCTTCGGTTTTAGTTTCAGCAGGATAATCAACTGAATTAGGTCCCTCAAGAACATTATTCCCCTCGTTATTAACCTTATCTTTGCTCGCAGCGGCAGAAAGAACTTTGTTTGGGTCATATGGTTCTTGTGTAGGCACACGAGTTTGTTTGAGCAGCCTTCTTGTGAAGGTGGTATCACTGTAGTACAAAATTTTCTTTGATTTAATTGGGTAAGTCGACTCTATTAAAATTATCTGATCGTCACGTGGCAACATAATAACTTCTTGAGGCAATAGCAATGCTCTCTGTATTTCAGAGATATGTAATGACCTTGAAGCAGGATTTAAATCTAAAAATTTAGGCTTATTCAACGATTCTTGTTGTACAGTTTTGTTTCCTATAAGTTGCGATATTAAATTAGCTGTTTCAATATTATTGGCTGCAAAAGTTATTCTGTAAGTCGAGTTTGACAAAAAGGAGTTCATCCCTGCTTCTTCGTATATTCCTTTGAGCTGCTCAGTATCTTGAACAATTAAGAATAACCTAACTCGATAACCACGAAAATATGCAATACCTGTTTGAAATTGCTCCATTTTTCCAAGTGTAGGAAACTCATCCATTAAAAACAATACGCCATAAGGCTCGTCATCCGATGGCAATTTTCTACATAAAAACTCAGTTGCCTGTTGGTAAAAAACCTGCATTAAAGGCCTGAGCCTAGTCAAGTTGTCAGGAGTTAAACCAACATAAACTGTAATTTTCTTCTTTTTAAAATCTAGAATATTAAAATCACTTGACGCAGTTGCAGTATCAATCAATGGGTTTGCCCACAATTCAAGTGATGAGTTCATGGTTGATACAACACCTGACCTTTCTTTATCAGCTTTTTGTAAAAAAGCTGCAATATTCATATATGCTACAGGGTGTAGTATTTTACCCATTGTATCAAGAGCAACAGCAAGATTATAAACCACGTCATCACTACGCATCGTACGCACAACTTCACCAAAAGATTTAACTTTCTCTGGTGCAGCAAGTAAGTATAATACCACTCCAACAAATAAGCTTCTTGCTTCATTCTGCCAAAAGTCTTGTTCAGGCATGATTAGGTTAGCTATTTTCTGCACATCGTCAACCATCTGCCCAGGTTTTTCACTAATCCATTGTAATGGATTGTAACAGTGACTTATTCCATCTGGCTGCGCTGGATTCCATACGTATACTTTTTGTCCTTGTCGTTCTCGCCAACCACTTGTTATTTCATAGTTTTCTAATTTTATGTCGTGTACAATTACCGAGTCAGTCCAAAATAATAAATTAGGAATTACAAAGCCAACACCCTTACCAGAACCTGTAGGTGCAAATAACAATGCATGCTGAAACCCATCAGAAATGAAGTATCCTCTTTTATCTTTACCAAGCAATAATCCCTTTTTGCTTCTTAATCCTGCTTTTCGTATGTCTTTCTCTGATGCCCACTGCGAATCTCCATGAAGTGATTCCTTCTTTTTAAATGGTCGCCACTCAATTATCCTTTCTCTTAAATTCCATAAGATAATCATTAAAACAATGATAGGCAGTGCAGAAGATATAATTAATGTGATTTTGAGCTCAAGGCTATATAACTCTGGATGATGCCAACAATATTGTATATGATCAAAAATCGTTGGCCAAAGAGCTTGAGGGAAAGGCGTCAAACTAGGATTAATTGCCTTAAAATCCACAGCATCCGGACCATCAGCAAACAGAACAAACAATATACCAGATAGATAGAAGCAAAACTCAAGTACGCTAAAAGCTACTACACCTCCTATGAGAATATTACGTAGGTGATTTCCATTACTCATAAACTACTCTTCCTTAACTTATGTATAAATTTAAGCATTTTCGCTCGCAGATCTAGTAAATAATATCTCAGAAATGCTTCTTTTGCCCCCACCGGTTCTTTTTAGCTGAATAACAATATCAATCACATTTCTAATGTATGGTATAATTTGGTCTGGAGGAATGCCAAGGTTTGCTTGCATAACCATCAGTTTTATTTGTTCAAGGGCCATTGTTGGACTATCCGCATGAAGGGTTGATATTGATCCAGGGTGACCAGTATTTATCGCCCTAAGAAAACTAAAAGCTTCCGCTCCACGGAGCTCACCAACTATTATTCTGTCTGGCCTTAAACGTAAGCACGCTTCTATCAAATCTTGAGTGGTTACTTTTGCTCTGCCCTGCCCTCCTTTAGAGGCAATTAGATGGACTTTATTGGGATGATCGTTCAAAACGATTTCCCTTGCATCCTCAACAGTAATAATTCTTTCCTCATCTGGAATAGCACGCAAAGTAGCATTAGTAAAAGTAGTCTTACCAGTGGAAGTTCCACCACTAATTATAATATTTTTCTTACTTATTACAGCGTATTCTAAAAACTCTTTTATTTTTTTTTGCCTTAACAGTAAATCCAAATGACGGTCAACTGGATTATCAGTTGCTTCTGTAACAGTTTCAGAAAAAGCCCCCATTTTTTCGTAATCATCGAGTGCTAATTGCATGCTAGAAGGCTTACGAATCGACATGACTACTTTATCAGGCTCACATGCTGGCGGAAATACTATCTGTATACGATAACCATTTGGTAATGTTGCCGAAAGTAACGGCGCTTCTTCGCTAAGCTTTTGTTCTGTAGCTTGAGCAATCAGTCTGCCAAGAGATTTCAAATGGCTAAGATCGAATATTTCTAATTTTTCACACCTTACTTCACCACGATTTTCAATCCATACTTCCTTTGGCTTATTTATTGATATTTCATTTACGCCTTCTTCTTGAAATATGCCCTGTAATGGCTCCAAATATGTATCAAGTGCAGCATAGTTCATTTCATTGATTTAATATTGCCTGTGGAGGAAATACTATATCTTGGTTAACAAATACTTTCAATGCAGTGCCTTGATCAACATAAATAGTTGGTTTTTTATCTGTATATCTGCCCACTATATCTCGCATGTCTTTAGAAAAATCATTGATTGATTTCCCGATTGCTTCATCATAAACAGATTTGCTTCTTTTCTGAGTTTGCCTCAACAGTTGACGTACATCGTCTAAAGTTATACCGATATTGTCACTAGTAATTGCATCAACTCCACTAGCTCCAGAACTTTTTATCACACTTACTATTTCTTCCTTTATTATTCTCAGTAAATCCTGATCACTTTTAGCATTCCGAATTTTTTCAATAGCCCTAAGACCCAATTTCCATTTTTCGTCTCCTACCTTCCCAACTTCAGTTTTTATAGCATCCTCCAATCTCTCAACAATAGCCCCTTTGAGAGAAGAAATATCTATTTCAGTTGCAGTAATAGACTTCACTGCATCCATGGCAGTTAGCGCATCGATAAGATTAGAAGCCTTTTGCCCTATAACAGCCGAACTAATTGAAACACCAGCAAGTGCCACTGAAGAGAATAACGCACTTACTATTTTATTATCAACTATTCCCGCTATCCCTGCTCTACCAAGCTCGTCAGTACTAAGTGATGAGATGGCAACATCTATTCCATGTGGCAGAATCACTCTATTCCAGTTTATATTTACACGAGATTTAGCAACATTCGAGTCAAATGAATAACTACCTATCAATCTTGAGCCTTTAGGTATTAAAACTGTATCACCAGTTTCTGCATAAACATCTCTACTCACCATAGCACGCAGCATTCCTTGCAGATCAGAATTTATTGCAGTTTCAAGAACAGCATCAATAATTTTACCTTGAGTAATCATTAAACCAAGCTTTCCTACTCTGGTAGCTTTGCTCGACTGTGCTGAAGTGTCGGATAAAATAGCATCAGCAGCCTTGTTCTCTCCACTACTACCTGAAATTGTTAACATTTGTGCACTACGTCTGTCTCTAGGATAACCTCCGCCCCCTATTGTAGGAAACGAGGTAGGTAAATTGCTAATAACATTACTAGAAGGAAAATTTGGCTTTGGCAAAATAGGTATATTTGACACAGGGGTTTCTTTTGGTTTCTCTTCTTCTTTTTTAATTTGTTTTATTTCTGGTACGATTTGTGGTGTAGGAAGAGGAGGTAAGGGTGGTAAGGAATCGGTTATTATTCTTTCTGGAACTATTACATTATCTGGAACTTGTTCCAACTTTCCTTTAAATTCTTGAACGTTTTGCTTTGTTTCCTCTTTTTTAATAACTTCTGAATCCTCTTTATGAGAAGGACTAAAATAGAAATAATACACTACACCAACCAGAAGCACTAAAATCATAACCATCAATGCCCTATGACCTTGATTAGAGCCAACTGTTACTACCTTGTTCTCTATTTCTGACTCATCTTCTGAATTGTTACGCCTTTCTTTATTCATATTGCATGTACCACAGCTAAAGTGACCTATTTATAATTTCAACTTCATCATCTTCATAACGCATAAATAGCTTTTTATGTACCCCTTTTATTATAACATAATCATCAAATAACAGCCTTTTACAAGGTTTATCCTCCCCTTCTACAAAAATCTGAGGTATTTTATTATTATTTCTAAATTTTAAATAGGTTAAATAACCATCATCAAATAACTCAATCGGAACTATATCCGCATTACCACCTTCATCAATATATGTATAATTATACTTCGTATCATTTTCTTGTATTATTTTTTCTAGCTTGTCTGTAGTATACTGCATTTGAGTAGGTAAAGAAACCTCATCTAAATCAACATCAAATTCACCTTCTTCTTGAGGATAATAAAAACGTACTACGTAAGATATATCCTTTTCAGCAGAATAATCGTGATCCACTTTCTTAGCATTAGTGTCCAGGTATTTATCGTAGTTTGGCCTTGAGATTAAATCAAAAATGTAATTTCTTTTTTTAGTTGTCGTAATAATCATGTTAGTGCGGCTACTAACTTCAAATGGCATGATAAGCAATTTATTGTCATAAGGATTAATTTTCCAACTTGATGCATCACCAACAGCGATATTTTTAACTTTTTCTCCTTCCGCAAATTCAATATAAGAATAGTAACCCTGACTAAAAACCACCGTAAATACTTCATTAGGGCTATACACAAAAGTCTTTATTCTACTATCTACAGAAATAGGTTCATTATAATTAATGGATGCGTTTAAATTGCTACTTACAAGTAAAACTAAAACTAATAATATCCTATACATATTCATCATCTACTCTATATGAAATAACTTGAAACCCTAATGGGTTAATATATCTTTGCTGATCATTCATTTCAAGCGATGCATATCTATATGACATAATAACTATCTTATTTTTTCTTGTGGAACTTCCATCTTTCCGTATAAATTCCACAAAAAACCTCACCTGAAGAGCATCGTTACCCAATTTTTGAATCGAGCGAATTTTAAATTCATTTTTGGTATCTGAATATAAATTAAAAAGATCATCCATATTCTGCGATCCTATATAATTTCTAAATTCATTATACACATTAGATGAGGAAAACAACCTCACCTTTGTATAATAGTTATAATTATAATGATATGGATCAAAAACCTCCCTTGCTTTTATATACTCTGAAATAAAATAATCGTTCAGCGCTTCATCTGCAGAATACTGCTTTACTGTGACAGGATCAACCAATTGCACTATTCCAGATTTCTTGTCAATTTCTATAACAAATGGCTCAATAGTGCTACTTGTGCTAATTTTAAATATGACTAATATGCTGATAGAGATCGTTGCTAATAATATTAACGCAAATAAAAGTAGAATATTCCTTTGAGCAATAACTGTGCTGTAGCGGTTTGAATTCCAATTTATATCCTTATCTAACGATTCAGTACTTTTCTCTCGCTTAAAAAATCTTAGCATTTTAATATTCTTAAAAATCTTAACTTGTGTTAATAAACATAGCAAATTAACAAAGTAGTTACAACAAAAAAGCTAAAAAACTCTTAACTTATGGCCTAGCTTACCAAACTTTGTCTCCATATATGAATCGTTATATTTATTACGTTCCACAATAAGTGGTAGACACTTTGTAACCTCTATACCACTACTTTCCAATTCTGACAATTTCCTATCATTGTTTGTAAGTAATTGGATTTTGTTAATGTTCAATTTCTTAAGCATTTTAGCTGCAACAACAAAACTCCTTTCATCATCTTCAAAACCCAATATTCTATTTGCATCAACAGTATCAAGGTTATGTTCTCTTTGCATACTGTATGCTCTTAACTTATTAGTTAAACCAATACCTCTTCCATCCTGCATCAAATACAATATAATACCACTTCCAAAGTCAGCTATCATTTGAATTGCTTGATGTAACTGACTTCTGCAATCGCATGATAAGCTATCTAACAAGTCACCCGTATAGCACGAAGAATGAATTCTCACTAATGGTTCGTCATCTTTATCTGGATTGCCAATGATAATTGCATGATGTTCTCTTCCACCACTTTCGGTTCTATAAGATATGATATTTACTTCTTGAGTCTGTTTTAAAAATAATGATGTTTTGCACACTTCATATACATCCTGATTTTCTTGAAAATTATTTATGAATGACGTGTCCAGTGCAATAACGTCATTTTTCTCGCACCAATTTCGCATTTCATGGTTATTCTCAAAAGTCATATCAGCCACTAACGCGTATGGCAATAATTCTGAGAACTTAAGCAAGGCAATAGCACATTCATCTATTGTCTTTGAGCATTGCAACTCTTTTATGCAATCTTCCTTTGAACAGTTTATTAAATAGAGCAGTTCATCAAAATTATTCACCAACAGACGTTTGCTGTTATGTTCTTTATTCTGAGATATGTATTTTACCTTACTTGAAGTTAAAGTAACATATACATTACTTGATGTAAGCTTGTATTGATTAAATAAATCTCTTTCTAAAGCCTCAGCAGCAGCAAACAATAGGTAATTACTTTCATCATATATTACAATTGGCCGACCGCGCCTGATTTCGCTGATAGCTCTTTCTACCTTATTGCTACTCTGATTTCCTATAAACATTTTTACCCATATTAAACAGCGATAAAAACTGGTGCGGCCGAGAAGACTTGAACTTCCAAGGCCTTATGAGCCACAGCGACCTCAACGCTGCGTGTCTACCAATTCCACCACGGCCGCACTATATTCTAGTTTTTATATAATTATTTTAAATTACTTAATCATTTTAGAATTTTTCATCTAGAGTGTCAATCTGATACTAGAATAATTTAGAAATTGTTTGTATAATTTGATTATGAATTTTGTGATTATAAATTTTAATCATTTAAGATAACCTTACTACTAATTTTTAACTTAGGTTTTTATACAAATGAATATAGCTAATATCTTTATTTTTTTAGCTCTCTCTCTTATAACTAGCTTTCATTTCGTCCATGCACAAATATTATACACATGGTCTCAAGTTATCCCAGAAAATAAACTAAGCATACGCGCAATTACGGACAATGACATGTGTCCCATTGTTTATGTTGATGGCGAGGAAACAGAAATGCTGAATCGCAGCTCAATTAACAATGGTGATCATAACGAAACAGTTTGTGAACTGACAGTACAAACAAGTGCCAAAAACATTAGTATTGAGAATCTACGGGTTCCTATATTACCAAAAAAGGTTAATAAAATTGCTTTCATTGGTGACACGGGCTGTAGAATAAATATGTTATTTCAGCAGGAATGTAATTCGGTAGATAGCTGGCCTTTAAAAAAAAATTTAGATTCAATCGCCCTTCATAAACCAGATTTAATTATCCATGTTGGTGATTATCATTATAGACAAACAAAATGTAGAAATACAAAAAAGTGTGGCGATATTTATGGATACAATAAAGAAGTTTGGTACGCTGATTGGTTTGAGCCTGCAAAGGATATTTTATCACAATCCCCTTTCCTTTTTGTTCGTGGAAACCATGAGAGTTGTGATAGAGCTTATGAAGGATGGTTCAGGTATCTAGATTCATACCCCTTTTCGTCTGAAAAATGTGGAAACTTCGTTTCTAGTTGGTCCTTAGATGCTGGACCGATGAAATTTTTTATCTTCGACTCTTCATCCGGTGAGGATATTTTTACAACCCAAAGCACAATTGATGCTTTTGAGAGGCAATTTGATAAATTGATACAAAATAGTTCTGACAAGCCCATGTGGTTTTTAACTCATAAACCGCTTTGGAGATCTCCAAAAAAAGAATTTTTGACATTAAAAAGCCATGGTAATCTTACACAAATCGAAGCTTTTGGAGATAAATTTCCAAGCAATGTTACTACCATAGTTTCTGGCCACATTCATATAGCCCAGATTTTATTAATGGATAATGTTCCAGACCAAATTATAGTTGGAAACGGTGGTGCATCATTACACGCTCAAGATCAAGAATCTGTTTATCAAAATGTAGAATTTGACTATTTAAATGGTAAAAACTACTTAGCACACGAGGTTAGAAACTTTTTTGGCTTTGGCTTTGCAATACTAAATTTAGATGATCACGAATTTACCTTCTATAATCAACACAATAAGGAAATGTATTCTGCGAAGCTAACAGAAGATTTTAAACTTAAACGGATTAAAACTATAGTCGATTCATTTTAGGATTTGTTATTAGCTATTTTAAAAACGCTACTTAAACATTTTTTTTAATCGATTGATTTCATCAGCAAATTTTGAGTCGGTCTTTATAAAATTTTCTACTTGTTTTACTGCATGTATAACAGTAGCATGGTCTCTGCCACCAAAGTTTCTCCCAATATCTGGTAGGCTTTTTTGCGTAAATTTTTTGGCAAAATACATAGCTATTTGTCTTGGCCTTGCAAGACTGCGAAGCCTTCTATTGGATTGCATATCTGCAACCTTTATATTGAAAAATTCAGCTACTTTCTTTTGTATTTCTTCTATTGTGACTGACCTATGATTTGACCTAAGAAGATCGATTAGGGTTTCACTAGCTGATTCTACCGTCATACTTCTTCCAATTAATGAGGTATGGGTAACCTTATTTAATGCTCCTTCTAATTCTCTTATATTAGATTTTATGTTCCTTGCTAAAAACTCTAGGACATCTTTCGGAACATACATATTCATCTGCTCCACTTTTGCCTGCAATATACCAAGCCTTAATTCAAAAGTTGTTTCATTAATATCTGCCACCAACCCCCAACCGAGTCGTGATTTTATTCTTTCTTCCACTCCATCAAGATCACTAGGAGACCTATCAGCTGATATAACCAATTGTTTATTTTGGTCTATCAATGCATTGAAAGTGTGAAAAAATTCTTCTTGTGTACTATCTTTACCACTGATAAATTGCACATCATCTACCATCAATACATCTACTGATCTAAATTGCTCTTTAAATAACATAATATCTTTGCTTCGCAGCGCTGTAATATATTGGTACATGAATTTCTCTGCTGATAAATACACCACTTTTCTTTTTCCTGATGGGGAATTGACTATGTGCCAAGCTATAGCATGCATTAGATGTGTTTTACCAAGTCCCACTCCACCATATAGAAACAAAGGATTGCTGCCTAATATTGGATCTATAGATTCTGCCACACGCTTTGCCGCCGTAAATGCTAATTCATTTGGCTTTCCCACTACAAAATTATCAAAGGTGAACCTTGGATCCAGCGGCGAACCAAGATTATGATTACTTTCCTCTCTGTTTTTTAGTATAACATTAAAATTTGAATTCCTCTCCTCAATTACTTGAATATCAATAGAACGTATACTTTTATCTTCGCTTTGCCATAATGATAATATTTTTTTCATGTAATGAACTGTAATCCACTCTTTTATAAACCTTGTTGACACGGATAAAAGAACTTCCCCATTTCTGCTACTGACAAATTTTAGTGAACTCAGCCAGCTATTATATGTTGCTTCTCCATAAAGATTATAAAGACAATTTTGGATTTTTTCCCAAGTAACATTGTGATCCGTTACTGTAATAATCTGATCAAAAAACATAGTAGAAACCTTAGGGCTAGTTAAGTTCATATACCACACCAAGAAAAAAGCAATAATTAGAAAAATATAAGATAATCAATAGCCTACTGCAAAATGAAAAGCTAATACTACTTAATACATACTAAAAATTATGGTGATTTTTTGATGGGTTGTAAAGGGTATAAAAACATTAAAATTGATCA